>JANQSS010000200.1 GCA_028279185.1 Saprospiraceae bacterium
CTCCCTCACGAGTCATGCACAACACACTGCTGATGGGGAGGTATATATATCTTGCTTTAGTGTTCCTAGTGTTATTTTCTTTTTTTTTGGATGATTTTGGTTGTCACTATTTGGGTGAAATTTGGAATTGATTAGAATCATCCTCAGTTGGATGATTTCGTTTGTCAGTAGTTGGGATCATACATATTTGGATGAATTTGGTTGTCAATATTTGGATGAAATTAGAACAGATTTAGAATCATCCTCAATTGAATGATTTTGGTTGTCAGTATTTGGGTGATATTACAACAGATTTAGAATCGTCCTTAATTGGATGATCAATATTTGGATGAAATTAGCTAAAATTGATGACTTTTTGTCATTAAGCTTTAACCATATTCGTTGCTCTAAATAGCCTCGTCCCCAGGCCACTCCCAGCTTTTCAACATTGCGCGAGAAAAACGGGGGGGCCTGGGAGATAACATCACGTGAGTGACGTAGAGTGTTGAACCATGGTAGAACCATGATTAGAGTGCGTGGGCGAAGTGCAATTTTGAGGTTAGTGCTAGCCATGCAGTCATTGTTCTACAAGGCTAATATTTTGAAATTTTGTGCACGCGTATGATTTGCCTTCACTGCCATTTTAGAGAGCATCCGATTGCGAGCGCCGAACATCAAACCTTTCAGCAAACAGAGCCCAGTAGAGGCCAAGCAGCCTAAGACCAGTACTCACCATTACTACCAGAGGCCTACATTTTCAAACGTTTAAAACTCTATCCTAGAGTACTATAGCTTACTTTATCCATTGTCAGCCTTCACTCTTCTCCCTGAAAATGCAAGCGTGCTTCATGGGCAAAGCCTCGCTCGTTCGTGTTCGACAGCTAACTGGCGTTGCCAATCATTGCATTACCCACAACATTCCAGCGCCCACGCTTATTATTTATGATGTATTCATGACGTTCGGCACGTGATGTTATCTCCCAGGCCCTCCCGTTTTTCTCATACAACGTTGAAAAGCTGGGAGTGGCCTGGGGACGAGGCTAGCTCTCAACACAATAGATGATTTCAGATATAGGTGTAGATCATACAAGTGTTATAGAGTGATTGTGTTAAGAATGCATATAATTTATTACACAACAACCATAATTAGCTAATTACATATTTAACCTGCTAACATCTATTTTATTCTGTTTGTCCATATT
>JANQSS010000239.1 GCA_028279185.1 Saprospiraceae bacterium
AAATATGTGTAAACTGTTGGCTTCGTCTGGTTATTTTACTAACCCTCTTAAAGCACTTCTTAGGCTAGCTAGAATTTAACTGACTTTGCAGGGATCCTGAGGATGTGTCTCCAAGTTGCCGTCTAGTTGCTATTGTGATTAAAAATTTATCCCACGATTCTATCATGAAGTAAAGAAAAAGTCCTCTCATCTCTTCCCATAACCCCTCCCAAGTTCTCGCTGATTTTCTTGCTGTTTGATAAACCTTACATCCAAGTAGTTGGATTTGATCTATTAAAAAAGCAAATAGCATGATCATGCTCATCACTGTGCATAAGTTTTCATGGCCGTGGCCATAGTTGTGTTCAAAATTGTAGCCCTGATTTTTAAGAGTGTTAAATGTCTCATTTTCAATTCTCCATCTCGCTCGTCCTCCTTTAGCTAGCTCTTTGCAATTTGATCGTGAAATTTTTATATTTGTTATCCAAGTAAAATGCTTTTTCCTGCCTCCTTTTATTTCCCAATATTCTAGAAAATTAACCTTAATTTCAGAATGCTTATCGTTTAACGGAACCTCATTGACATAGTTATAAAGATGAATAGTCCCAGTTTTGTCTTCATACTCATATTGCTCCTTTTCGGCGTAATTGACCCAATCAAATAGAAATTTATGATCTTTTCGCTTCACTCCAATGATATAGCTCATGTCTAATCCTTGGAGTTGTTTAATGTGAGGGCCTTTGCTGTACAACCCATCTTCTACGACTATTATTTTTAGATGAGGATGCTGCCTACGGATCCTGGGAAGTAGCCTTTGAGCTGCATTGAGTTCACAATCATTTTTCTTTTCTCCATCTTGTTTGACCATTGGCTCCATATCTATTGGAATGACAGGTGAAATATCTGGTGCTACCATGACCGCCATGAGGCTATTGTGATGGTAAGTTGTTGTTCCGTCTCTGTGGTTTTTCTGGCAGCAATTTTTACAGTGAATCTTTTTAGAAGAAAACATTCCTGTGCCG
>JANQSS010000246.1 GCA_028279185.1 Saprospiraceae bacterium
AGCACTATATCTTATTGCTACAAGCCGAAGACAAAGTAATAGCAAAACAGGTGATCCGCATCCGCTCGTAAGGAAGCGATATCACGGGAAATAAAAGAACCCGCCCCGAACCGGAAGAACATCTTCCCGTTCGGGGCGGCTTCTTTATCTTAGCTCAGGATTTATTAAATAGACCGAATTAAGTTCACTTTTAAGGTAAAAGAAAACACTATTAATCGAAAATTAATTGAACAATCAGATGTGCAACTGAAAACATTCAATTGCATATGCAAAAAAAGCTGTAGGGCAGAAGATGAAAGTTTATAAGTCGTATTATGTTTTTTATATTTTTCTATTTGTTTTGAGCTGCTCAAATGAAAACAATGTCAAGCAAGAAGATAGTACAAAGCACACCAATTTTGTTTTAAAAAAGAATACACATGTAGATTTTTCAAACGACTTAACAGAAGATGTGGATCAAAATTATCTAAACTTCGAATACATATTACAATGGTGGGTGAATGGACGCCGATTCGTTTTTTTAAGAATATAGGAGCGTCTTTTGTGGAAGTTTCCGAGCAATTAGGAACGAAGGATTTAATCGGTTGGTGGAGCAGCGTTGAAGCCGTTGATATAGATTTTGATGGAGACACGGACTATGTAGTCGGAAACCTCGGTTTGAATTATAAATTTAAAGCGTCTGCAGAGAAACCATTCCATTTATACGCTGCCGACTTTGACAAGAATAGAAGCATCCATATAGTTCTTGCAAAGTATGATGGAGATCGCCAGGTACCGGTACGCGGTTTGGAATGTACATCAGAACAAATGCCTTTTATCTCTACCAAATTCACCTCTTATCATGACTTTGCAGATGCTTCTGTGGAAGACTTAATCGGTATGGAAATAGACAATGCAATTCATTTTAAGGCGACCACTTTTGAATCGATCATTCTTAAAAAAGACGGAAATTCCTTTAGTCCTATAGCGCTACCGGTTACATGTCAGTTCGCACCGATAAATGCCATCGTGCTTATCATGGATGACAAAAAGCAACTAAAGCAATTACTGACGGCCGGAAACATGTTTGGGTCTGAGCCTGAGACGTCCAGAGCAGATGCGTCTTTCGGCACATTGTTAAATATTTCCAACACCATTGAGACATTGTTAATGACTCAAAGCGGAATTTCACTCCCATATGATGTAAAGGACATTAAAGCGATAAAAATTGATGATGGGATTGGGATTTTGGTTGTCAGCAACGACGATGAACTGCGCATTTTGACGCACAATCGCGATAAATAGATAAGAGTGCAGGCATTTCAACATTTTAGCTTTGCCGATCCGAAAATAAACTTTATGACTGCGTCATCTTTATATAATTCGATGCGATAAACATATATAGTAATCCACTATATTTGCGCAACCAAATTTCTATTCATGAAATCATCTCAAGACGCCCTTCTGTTGTTAGAAGATGGCACGTCTTTTAAAGGCCGCGCGGCAGGCGCAATTGGCACAACGGTTGGCGAACTTTGTTTCAACACAGGTATGACTGGGTACCAGGAAATATTTACCGACCCATCTTATTTCGGCCAGGTCTTGATAGCAACTAACGTGCACATAGGTAATTATGGGATTAATCGAAAAGAGGATGAATCGGATTCAATTAAGATCGCCGGACTAATCTGTCGAGACTTCAATAAAAAACAATTTCGCCATCAGGCAAATGAAACGATTCAGGAATATTTTGAACGCGAAAATATCGTCGCTATAGAAGGCGTCGATACCCGAGCTTTGGTCAAGCATATTCGCGAAAAAGGAGCAATGAATGCTGTTATCTCCAGTGAATTAGATTCAATTGAAACGTTGCAGAAATATGTGGCCGATGCCCCATCTATGAAAGGTCTGGAGCTGGCTTCCAAGGTGTCGACAAAAGAAATTTATGAAGTTGGAAATTCGGATGCTGGATATCGAATCGCAGCACTTGATTTTGGCATTAAAAAGAATATTCTAAAATGTTTGGCAAATCGAAACTGTTTGATCCGTGTTTTTCCAGCAAAAACAACATTTAGAGAACTGCAAGCCTGGGGCCCGGATGGTTACTTTCTTTCAAATGGGCCCGGCGATCCGGCAGCCATGGAATATGCCGTAGAGACGGTGAAGCTCATCTTACAAGAAGAAAAACCACTTTTTGGTATATGTTTGGGACATCAACTATTGGCTCTGGCAGTTGGAATCGATACCTATAAGTTGCATCACGGACATCGCGGTATAAATCATCCAGTCAAAAATTTAATCAGCGGAAAAAGTGAAATTACTTCACAAAATCATGGTTTCGGTGTTCGCCCCGAGGCGTTTGATCAATTTAAAGACGAAGTAGAGATTACACATTTAAACTTGAATGATAATACGGTAGAGGGATTGCGATTAAAAAATAGACCGGCCTTTAGTGTTCAATACCATCCTGAGGCATCACCGGGTCCGCATGATGCTCGGTATTTATTCGATGATTTTATTAAATTAATTGAAGTGTATAAAAATCAACTCGTCAGAGAAAATTAGGAATTTTACTTGTTGCAACAAGCAGCTTTCATTTCTTGGGTTAATGATAATTTCCTATGAATGAGAAACAAGAAGGAACAAAAAGTTCACATCGTCTTAAACTTCAAATATTAAATACAATTCATGAGTGATATTATAGACATAAGAGCAAGAGAAATTTTAGACTCCCGAGGAAATCCTACTGTTGAAGTTGAGGTGTTGACTGAATTGGGATTTATCGGAAGGGCTGCCGTTCCATCTGGGGCATCAACGGGGATGTATGAGGCAGTTGAATTACGCGATAAAGATAAGAGTCGTTATCTCGGCAAAGGGGTATTAAATGCCTGCTCAAATGTAGACGACACGATTCGAGAAGCGCTCATTGGTGTCGATGTTTTTGATCAAATTTATATCGATCAATTAATGATTGACTTGGACGGCACAGAGAACAAATCACGTTTCGGCGCAAATGCAGTTCTAGGTGTGTCCATGGCTGTCGCAAAAGCCGCAGCGCAAGAAAGCGAACAACCGCTTTACCGCTACATCGGTGGTGTCAATGCGAAGGTAATGCCTGTACCAATGATGAATATATTAAATGGCGGTAGTCATGCGGATAATTCGATTGACTTTCAAGAGTTTATGATCGTACCTGTAGGAGCGGAGCGATTTTCAGATGGTCTGCGCATGGGTGTAGAAACATTTCATCATTTGAAAAATGTATTGAAGTCTAAAGGGTATTCGACAAATGTTGGTGACGAAGGAGGATTTGCCCCAAATATTAAATCCAATGACGAGGCGATCGAAATTGTTTTACAGTCCATCGAAAAAGCAGGGTATAAGCCGGGTGAAGATATTTATATTGCAATGGACGCGGCCGCTTCAGAATTTTATCTTAAAGAAGAAGACGTTTATCACCTGCACAAATCCTCAGGTGATAAGTTATCGGCAGATGACCTCATCTCACTCTGGGCCACTTGGTGCGATAAATATCCAATTTTTTCAATTGAAGACGGATTACACGAAGATGATTGGCGGGGTTGGAAAATGCTGACCGAAAAACTAGGAAATAGGGTACAATTGGTTGGAGATGATTTATTTGTCACAAATTCTACCCGACTTCATAGAGGAATAAATGAGGGAATTGCCAATTCCATTTTAATTAAGGTGAATCAAATTGGTTCGCTCACTGAGACGATAGATACAGTAAGTCTGGCAACCCGGAATGGATATACCAATGTGATGAGTCATAGAAGTGGGGAGACGGAAGATACAACTATTGCAGATCTGGCAGTTGCATTGAATACAGGTCAAATAAAAACGGGCTCGGCGTCACGTTCGGACCGCATTGCAAAGTATAACCAACTATTGCGTATCGAAGAGGAATTGGAAGACCTAGCCATCTATCCGGGGCGTGCCTTAATAGGTTAATTATCCTCGGCGAATCCGAATCCCCAAATGATCTTCGACACGTTTAATTTCTGTCAATGGAATTTGGGGATTAGGAAATCCATAAAAATGCTGTAAGACATCAGCGTGTTTTGCATCGAGGCCTTCAAAGTTCGGTAATGCACGATTGTTGGCACAAGAAAATTCAGTAAGCTTTACACATCTATTTATTGCTTCAATTGAAGCCAAATCATTATTATGTGCGTATAGCGTGGTTAAGTCGGCTAGATGTTCTATCCCATCAAGTGTTTTAAGGGCATTATCGTGAACAAATAATGATTTTAGTTTTGTGACATTTTTCAAAAAAAGAAGGTCTTCAATTTGATGATGCGAAATGAATAAGTATTCTAATTCTGTGAATATCTCAATACCCACTAAAGTCTGAAGCTCGAAATCCAATGTTGGATTCATTCCTTTTGGACCAATTATTCGCAAAGTTGGGGTGGTCAAAAAATAATTTAACGCATCAACATTATCAAGAATATCGGGTTGGTTTGGATTTAATTGGGTAATAATATTTTTCCACTGATCACTAATTTGCATCATGGCCAATCATTTATTTCATAAAAGTCGAGAAAAACGCTTTCAAGCAGAAGGCGGCGAGGATTTATCCAAATAAGGCAAATCGCTTGTAATTTATTATTCCCGACGATTTAATGCCTGGAAGGATAAAGACCGATTAATGCAATAATATAATTGATGGCAATGGATGGCATCATATTACTAACAGGCGTGCCTCCTCCGGTTTGACCCAGTCCGTTTCCATATAACGTTTCGGATGAAGGTAAATCATTATAAATTTCCTCATTCGTTACGGCCATTACCTTATTTTCTGCTTCGCCTGAATTTGCATCGTCCGTGGAGACCGGAATGTTATGATTGTGCGGAGGTAGGTTTCCGAGTGTTAGCGTATTTGTTTCTGTACCTGTTTTTTGCCCCAAGTTGTATGTTGGCAAGCCGGGACCACTTCCGCGCTGAACGGGTGCACGACCTCGCAAATCGGGTAAGCCAAACGTCGTTCGACCATCGCCACCATATGTGGTGCCTAAAATAGAAAATAGTGCATCGTTAGATGATACCGCTAACAAGGAGCCATCGCATAATGCCCATCCACGGGGTGCGAAGTTACCGGCAAACATGATTATTTCTCCTATATATGGTTGAGACATGAATAATTAATTTTAATTGGTTATAAATAACTAAATTCTTGAACAATATTTTTTTCCTTTTGACTTAAATTAGCCGGATCTATATATTCTGTAATCTTAGTGGGGCGCAACGCAAATTGATCATTTACTTTATCACGTAAAACATCTATCCGAATATTTTTTATAGAACAAAATGATTCGAGTTTTTTAATAGTCTTATGACTATTATTAATCAAATCGTTAAATTCGATCTGCAGTAGCCATGGTTCATTTCGAATTTGCGTATACTCAATGTTGTTTGTTTTCCATTGTTGACAAAATAACCGAACGTCTTCATCAGTACGAAACATGGATTGTGCCTTGGCAGATCGAACACAGTCCTTTAGGGGACGTGCTATGTACACAACCTTTGTATTTGGTATATAACTTTTGATCAATTTGATTTGTGCCGCATTCCATGCAGGAAGCTTTGCACCCCATACTGATCGACCTTGACTATTCGCATAAGTATCGAACCCATTGAGTAGATGAACGAAGCCTTCTTCGACGTGTTTTAGATAATGGCTAGCGGTAGGCAATAATCTGGCTATCCATTGTGACGTCTTTCCGCTAAGTAGATCATGCAACATTTGATCACTATTCTTTTCCTGAATCGCCAATTGCATCCTTTTTTGATGAAAAATAGCTATGGCCATGTTTACGTCATATGCGCATTCTTCTCCATAAATGAGTGCGTCATCGGATGAACACAACAAGCGCTGCACAAGCGTTGTGCCGCATCGCTTCTCCGGCGAGGTAATTAATATTGGAGTAAATTCCGAAAAATGCTTATTCATTATCGAACGATCACTAATTTCTCCTTTCCATTATTGACTAGACTGATTTCATTCTTATGAATATTCGTGAATGTCACAGTGTATTTTTTTGCCTTGATTGTTTTTTCGACTAATTCCACAGGATTTAAAAATAAGTTTGCCCTTTTCAAATCCATGCCACTTTCCAACGCTTGTTCGCGAAATGTTTTACAAAAATTTGCATAATGTTTTTTTACAACCTTTGGATGGTCATCGAAAAAAGATACGGCTTTAGATCCCTTTGATGCTAATGCCATGCTGCTTCCGGGTAGGAGAAGGACTGGCGTAATCGTTGAACATATGCGCGTAAAGTCTCGTCGATTCATAATTTGGTTTTTAATTTCTAGGAGGAAATAGACCCGCCAGAGCAATTATGTAATTTAAGCCCATAACGGGCTGAACATTTGTAAAAGACTGCCCGCCTCCAGAATTAGTCGTGGTCGAACCATAATCACCATCCGGCGACTGATTATATGCGTTCTCGTCTTTATTTGCCAACACCCTACCGGCAGGCTCATCAGAATCTGCATCATCTGAGGAAACAGGAATTGTGTGGTGGTGCGCCGGCATGGTAGACATCGTCATCGTTTCGAAAGATGATCCACTTTTCTGGCCTAGACTTCTATTTGTAAGTCCCGGACCATGTCCGGGTTGGATAGCAACTCTTCCACGTAGATCAGGAAGTGCAAAAGTCGTGCGCCCGTCACCGCCATAGGTGGTTCCGAGAAGTGAATACAAGGACTGATTTTGACTAATAGATAGTAATTGACCTTCGCACAGTGCCCAATTGCGTATTGCGAAGTTCCCTGCAAAAAGTCTTATTTCAGCTATAAACGGTGATGCCATGATAGTAATTTGTATTTATGATCGAGAAGGATATGTTCCAACAAGACAGATGATGTAATTTACACCAAGGAAGGACTGGACATTATTCATTGCTTGTCCACCACCCTTAGAAGAAGTTGTCGCACCATAAAAGGCATCTGCCGATGATGAATATGCATTATTTTCTTGTGTGGCTAAAACATGCCCTTCAGCTTCATCGGAAGACGGGTCATCCTCACTAACCGGCATTTGATGATTGTGTCCTGGCATATTGGCTATGGAAAATGTTTTCGTTTCCGACCCAAGATGTTGACCAAGCGACCGTGGTGTCAAACCCGGACCGTGCCCTTTATGTATGACAGCTCGTCCCCTAAAATCGGGAAGTTTAAATGTTGTTCGACCGTCACCACCGTATGTCGTACCTAAAATAGAAAATAAGGCCGTGTTTTGCGCGATTGATATCGTTTGGCCATCACAGAAGGCATAATTTCGAGGAGCATAATTTCCAGCAAATAGGTAGATAGACCCAATAAATGGATTGGCGGGCATGGTAATAGTTTTTTGGTTGCTGTGAAAATAAGAAATATTTGGATAAAAGAATAATTTCGATGATGGCTTATTCCTAATTCGCCGTAAATCATGCGTACGATCGTAAATGCCGTTTTTAGAGGTGAATTAACCTGCAAGCAAAAAATTGCCGCAGTGGCTTTTTTTTGAATTGCATTCCGAACAACTGTCAAAAGGACTTTATCTGTGAACGAATAAATTTTCATATTCGGTGATGGTTAATTGAGGAAATTGGATTAAGTGCGTTGAACTTAGAACTTACCTGCGCTGCACAACTTGCTCCCTTGCGCACTGAAGTATTGAATACGAATAAGAGGATGGAAACCTTGACATTCTTGCCGCAGGCCATTGGCTACATACCGAAGTTGAAACAGTGACGTCAGATGCCGATATCGGAATGTTACCCTAGGGCGATGGCCATGACGGATTTACTATAGTGCATCATGATCGGTCTGGCATCTTTTTAGATGAAGACATCCGTCACATTTCCAAATCAAGTAATTCATATCAATCTGGTTTCATTGCAATCTCTCATAAAAATCATCCCATACTGATCACAACCGAATTGGCCCATTAATCCAGTGATACCCTTACAACCTGACTACTAGGCCAGAGTCTACTTGCTTACTGCATACTAGTTCACTCTCCATTTGGTCTCAATACACTCAGTCACTATCTACTCCGTCACTTGTCCACTAGGTCACTATGTACTTGCTTACTACCTCACGGCAATCAAAATTTCATATAAGTCAATTAATATTATGTATGTATATTGCTGGGTCTTATCGAAGGATAGGGGTTTGCCTGAACTAAAGGCCGAGAATCACATAAACGTAAAATCATTTTACCTATGAAATTTAACAAGTACACAATTTTTTTAATGGAAAGTAAAAAGACAGTGCTAAAGGGCTGTCTTTTAATGCTTTGCATGTTATCCACACATCTTTTTCTTCATGCTCAGTTCACTTTTCCTGCGAGCGGACCGCATAACGTTACATCCGCTGGTCTAACGATCAATGTCAACGATGTTGGGAATTCAGCCAGTGTGACCTCCGGTCAATACGGCTCCTTTGATATCACAGCTGACTGGACAGCTGGAGGAGGTAACCCCTGGTCGAGTGAGGCAGAAATTCTGTTAATCACCAGTGCCGGGTCATTTGAAGTGGATCCTCCGACATCTGGAGGGGCTAATAACGGGAATCCGACTACTTTAACTTTCTCCGGGGGATTGCCAGGCCTGTATGACCCTGATGTAGATGGTTTTCTAGATTTATTCATGGATCAAAGCTTCGGTGGTTCCGATGCCACATGGTCGAATGTGACGATTACATTAAACCCGTTTGTTGCTCCTCCTATACCCACGACTGATGACATGATGGGCGTCAGTGGTTGTTCCGGCATGGAGTCCGACACAAATAATACAGGCAGCGGAGATGTATATTGGTTAGAGGTGGTTGTTGATGGAGCGTCTGATACGCTTACATTGGACACGGAGGGCACGCCTGCACCCGTAACAGACACAGAAATAGGAATTTACGATAGCAACGGATTTTTAATAGCTAGTGACGATGACGACGGTACAGGATTTCTTAGTTCATTAACAGTAACAGGGCTGGCGGCAGGAACTTATTATGTAGCTGCGAGTACCTTTAATACCACTTTTGGTGCAGCTTTTAATGTTACAACAACCGGTACAGCAGCTGGCGACATTGTTGTCAATGCAACCTGGAGTTGTTCTGGCCCTCCTGTAACCTTGATGTGTACTGATATCACAGTGGATCTTGATCTCACAGGTAACTATACGCTGACTTCTGCCGATTCAGCTGCAATTGTAGCTGGCTCAATGAATCATATGGATGTGATGTTCAGCCCAAATACATATAGTTGCGCTGATATTGGTGATGTGCCGATCGCTGTTTCAGAACTCAGTGGCGCCATGTGTAATGCCACCGTGACGGTTCAGGACAATACACCGCCTCAGGCATTTTGCGTAGGAAGTGGAAACTTCGTACTCATGCCAAGCGGAATGAGCGTGCTTCAAGCCTTTCAATTGAATCAAAATTCGGCGGATAATTGCACGGCTGTGGGTGATCTACGCTTTAGCTTTTCAGACACAGACGTCAATGACAATGTCATGATGCTGGACTGTTCGAATATTGGTTCCAATTCGATTACGATGTATGTATGGGACGAGGCAGATAATGTTTCTTCTTGCACAGCCACAATAACCGTCAGTGATGAGACACCACCGGATGCGATGTGCAATGATATTACGGTGTCGCTAGATGCCAATGGCATGTATACCTTGACATCGGCAGATTCTTCGGCGATCACATCGGTGACAACAGACGCTTGTGGTACGGTCACAAGTACATTTAGTCCGTCTAGTTTTACGTGTGCGGATATAGGAGTAGTGGATGTAACGGTTACATATAGCGATGGGACAAATGAGAGTTCATGTGTGGCAGGAGTAACAGTTCAAGACACGATGGCGCCAGTAGCAGTATGCAATGATATAGTTGTCTATGTAGACGACAATGGAGAGGCTGTGCTTTCATCAGCGGATTCGGCGGCGATTGTTGCCGGTACGACGGATAATTGTGGTGACTTTATGACGACATTCAGCAATGACTTTTTCACGTGTGGAGGAGGTCAACCTGATTTACAAGGCTCGTCTCGATCTGCGGTACCAGTAGTAATTGAAGGAACAAGTTTTGAAAATGAGCCAGTATTTGCGGGTATACAGTATACGGACACCGGAGACGCATCGATGGATCATGCCCTTGCAAATAATGTAGGAGAACCACATGTGAATAGTACGGTTGGATCTGAATTAGAAT
>JANQSS010000272.1 GCA_028279185.1 Saprospiraceae bacterium
AAATAGCGGACTGTACATTGTCTTGCTCAATATAATAATCAGTAATGTGCTGTATATCGTATAAAGCGGCGGGAGATAAGTATTTATCCAACGGTTCTATTTTGTTACGTTTTATATTATTTGAGGGAAAGTAACTATCTTTATCCCGCTTTATATGAGAGAACGCTTCTTTTTTATCCCTCAAATACCCTGAGATAAACCCATCAATAGATATAATCACTTACATTTTAAATCTTTCAATCTAGCCTTGACTTTTTTAAGCTATTTTAAAGCAATATTATTTATGATTTGATGATTTATCTAAGCATCCATTGCATTAATGGCACTAACTTAAGGAATTAAATTAACAAAAACAAATACTTATATTGATACATCACAGAAAATAATCCGCTGCATAGAATAGGATGATTGGGATAAATCAAAATTTGGGCAGCCAAATTAGATAAGGCTAGGCCAATTGATACTTTATAACGCATTGTATTTATTTAATATATTTCTTAAGTTAGTGCCATTAATCCATTGCATTTTAGCTAAAAATAGGTAAAAAAATAGCCATTTTGATAAACAAAATAGCCTCTTAAACTATCGCTGGAATAAAAGCTTACCCGCACAGACTTTACAATCTGTCATGACTGATCCTAAAGTAATCTATTTTAAAGCCAAATTCCGTTACAGGAGGATCAGTCATGGTGCAAATACTAGCCGGTATTCTTTCATTAGTCCAACATAATCAAACCTTAGCTTGTCAGCATGATGCCTATCGACCCACCCATTGTCCAACGTGTGGCAAAACAGGTGTATGGCGTCATGGGAGTTATCCTCGACAATCGGATTATGAGAACCCGGGTGCTGAATCGCTCAATCCTGTGGCGATTCCACGATTTTATTGCCCCCATTGTCAAACGACCTGCTCGGTGTTGCCAGAATGTATCCCACCCAAGCGCCATTATCTTTGGCCTATGCAACAAATCATTGTGTTGCTCTATCTATCAGGCCAAAGTTATCAATCCATTAGTCAACAAACGA
>JANQSS010000287.1 GCA_028279185.1 Saprospiraceae bacterium
TTCGTGTTTCCATATAGAGCGCACCTCATTACAACTGCGACCGTTGAACTTTGAACCTCCATTCCCCACTATTAATGGTTCATAGTTCAACGAATTACAGTGTGCGAGCCTCGAAATGTCGGTTTCAGCTTGAATTTTAAGGTCGTCTGAGAATGGATTGTACTATAGATAATCTAAAAATAAAATGCAGGCTGAGCGACTCGTATTGAAATGATTGAGTCGATCACTCTGCCGAGTAACGGTACCGTTACTAGCTACTAGCTAGATAACTGATGCCATGTTCTTTTTTTTTGTATCAAAGTACAAATATATTTGACAAGAATAATGCCAATACCTTGAGCATTATAGGGGCTACCTTCAGCATTATAGGGGGCATTATAGGGCCATTATCTGAGAATTTGAGAATGGCCAAATATTTTAGCATTTCATAGTACAAAAGCCTAAACTTGGTGTATGATCAATATTTTTTCTTGAAACTTTCACTGTTGTATTCTACCCAGAGCTATTTATCCATGCTAAAAACTCAATTTTGATGAAAAATCCCAAGTGGTCTCATAGCAGGTCACATTTTATCACACCATAGATTAGCCGACTACACCCACTGCATGTGAGTATCAGTCATAATCACGAGGTCATTTTTCAATTATTACTTTACTCGTAATATCATTGGCTACGCCGAAATTTCGGCAAAGTCCACGGCAAGAGTTTCCAGAAGTTCCTCCCCAGCCCCACCCCCCCACCCACAACAAAGAGAACGCGTGTTTGTAATGTAACGATCACGCGTAAGTCATCGATTCGGTTAACTGCCAACGAGTGTTGCATAATGTGTATCGATCTGGTTGGGTGGTACAAGTCGCGTATAAGCATGACACCAGACCACTGGTGAAGGGCCTGACTAAGATAAGAAAAGAGGACGTAAAGATCTGTGCGAAAGTTAACAAAGGGGTAAGCAAAACTGCCGCTGTGTATTTACCTGAAGATAGCTATAATTGTTTAGCAGAGTGGGAGTCGCTGTTTTAAAGCCTGCGCGGAGTCACAACTAGAAACCTTG
>JANQSS010000309.1 GCA_028279185.1 Saprospiraceae bacterium
AAAAAAAAAACAGATGTACAAGTACACATAACAAAAAAAAAAGTGTACAAGTACACATAAGAAAAAAAAGTGCAGAAGCAAGATGGAATTTACAGATAAAGTAGATATAGGCAGAGGTGGGAGGGTAAGGGCCTTTTTTCAAGCGACCTACACACAAAGTTTGGCTTACAATGAAGTGTAACCCTACTATAGAGTACGCATACCAGTGCAGTTGCGCTTTTGTGAGGTAAAGATCGTCAAATTTGCACGTAACGCGACAAGGTCTAGGTACGGTAGTAACGTTGGTAAAGGGTCGCAAACATTAGATTTTAATTACAGTCGTATTTCGAAAAATAAAGTAAAAATCAAAAATCCACTATACGTACACTTGAAGTACTTCTAGGAGCTCCAAATTAATCATAGTGTGTAATTTCCTGGCTGAGTATAGAGCAGACAAGTACATACTATATAGAGGGATTGATGGTTTTCCAAGTGGTCTTGAAACGTGTTTAGGATGTACTCGTAATGACACTCCAAAATTTATAATAGTGGGATAAAGGTAGGGTATTACGACACTAGATGGGAAGGCATACCATATATAATATATGAAGTGATGTTTGGTGATGAATTGTAGGTGTGGTGGTGTAGAGTAGAGATGGAAAGTAGAATATTGTGACAATACACATAGGATGAAAGGTAAAAACAGTGTTTGATGATGTGGTATACATAAAGCAAGTAATAGATGAGAGACGAAGGAAACGTTCTTTTTTTTTTTATTTTTTTGATGCTGTATACTTCTTTACAAGGTAAGAACATGGAGAAAATTAATAAAAAAAAATAGGATAATTAATAATTTATTGTGACAATAGACGAGCAACGCGGCGGCATACCTTAGAAGACTAGGTGATGTGTGATGATGAATTATCGTGGGTGCAGTGGTGTACATAAAGTAGGTATAAGGCAGGGTGTGGAAAGTAAAATATTGTGACAATATAGATAGGATGAAAGGTAGTATAAAAAATCATGTGCAGTGGTGTAAAAATAAAATAAGTAATGGACGGGAGATAATTTTTTTTCACACTGTATACAAGATAATACAAGGTAAGAACATGGAGGTGTACATAAATAAAAGAAACATGGATGATGTTGACAACTTGATAGAAAAGGAGTAGCTAAGTGATATAGCTACACAGTGGGAGGGCATGCAGTATTTGAGTTCGGGGTATATAGGGAAGATACATTTATAGAAGAACGTAGCTTGGTTGACATTGAGATGATGCCTCTTGGCAAAGCACAGTTTAGTATTATTGATTCATGATACTTTGTGCCGAATATTTACTTAGCCTATATAAGGGCATGCGCATGCTTTATTCATGCAGTTCCATCCTAGATATAATATTATCTAGTACTAGAGTAAACAGCGTTCTGGTACTCTTGGTGAATTCGTACCCCGCTCCCTCGCGGGCTAATCTCGTATAGACACTAGGCTACGTGGCCGTCAGGTACAAGTTAGGTAACAATTATGGAGTTCAAAACCAATGCTAGTGAAGATTCTGATCGCTACGATCACCTGCAAGAAGATAATAAAGTCGATATTCATAATTTGTACAAATTAAGAATAATACCATCATAATTGTTATATCAGGATCACTTAAAAGATCAATGAGTTAAGTGAGAAGAGTCTCTGAACAATCGCATGAGTCAGGTTACTTGGTATAAATCGGACAATGCCAAATAGTGCCAAGGTCTGATTCTGGCGCAAGGTTCACACAAGTGAAATGATACCATTCGGAACATGAATTACAACATACCATGTCTACAGAATTGAGTAAGCAATACACCCTTAAACTTGGTTGATAATGGTTTACCAGGCTGGTAGATGCAATCAAATTTTGTTATTTCTCTCCTCTCGATGCAATGGCTAAAGTGTGATCGAAGCTTCGATGATTCGTACACTAACTCAAGTCCTTTACAAAGGGTGTGGGCATATGCCAAGGCAAAGAGCATACAGATTGTAGTATCAGTCTGCTGCTGAACCTCGGGGAAACAAAATGTAGACAAACTCAGTACTAGTGCTGTTAAAGACTGTCTCACATTGTTTTCTCACTATTTTATACAGATTTTCAGTGACTTGTGGAGGATATAAGAAAGAAGATATAAACTTGATTAATGTATTTTATGAAACCTCAGTCCAACCTCTCTTGGAAAAAATATTTATTAACCGCAATAACAATGAGTTATTAAAGGGCCATAAAACCATGCCCATTAAAACTATAAATGCCGTTTTCCAACATTGTTGCAGCAACTTTAGGCGAACCTTAAGTTGATATATTATACTAATTATAGTCGATTTTCTTTGATTGCATCGAGGGAGATTCGACAAACTTTCTTGGTTTTAGTTTTATCTGCAAATATCCCGATTTCCGAGGTATTGACGGCGTATATTCCCGCACGTATACCGTC
>JANQSS010000212.1 GCA_028279185.1 Saprospiraceae bacterium
GTCGAACACTGTGGCTACTACCTCGTTCTGCAGCTCAGCTGTATTAATTAAACCGCATGCAAGCTAGCCCTAGCCACAGAGAGCTTTCCGCGCGGTTAGCGGTTTGAACCTTTAAGGTCGAATGTCATGTGACAACTATGCAATTCAGCACAAGAATCCGCACAGTTGCTCCTGTAAAAAGTCGCAAAACATTTTCCAGAATTGTCCCCACCTCCCGTCTTTAGGATTAAGTTATAGGATAAGTTAATAGAAAAGAATTTGCCGAGGGAGCAGTAATAATATTTACGTGCTGACGGTATACGTGCGGGAATATGCCGTCAATACCTGGATATTTACAGATAAAATAAAAACCAAGAAAGTTTGCCGAATCTCCCTCAATGCAATCAAAGAAAATCGACTATAGTTAGTATATATCAACTTAAGGTTCGCCTAAAGTAGCTGCAACAATGTTGGAAAACGGCATTTATAGTTTTAATGGGCATGGTTTTATGCTTTAATAACTCGTTATTAACTTAATTGCAGTTAATAAATATTTTTTCCAAGCGAGGTTGGACTGAAGTTTCATAAGATACATTAATCAAGTTTATATCTTTCTAATATCCTCCACATGTCACTGAAAATCTGTATAAAATAGTGAGAAATCAATGTGAGACAGTCCTTAATAGGGGGTAAATAAAAATTTAGTCTTCCGTGGGTGTGCATCTTTATATAGTGGAATAGCCCATTGTAGGTAGCGCGGTACATACCATTGTGGTTTTGCTAACCACAGTATGGTTGAGAGGGCATTAAAAAAAAAACAACTCAGGTTAATTTTTGCTTTGTCACAAGTAGACTAACCACATCGAAAGTGGAAAAAAAAATTTAGATTTTTGATACTGTTTTATGGTTCAGATAGGTCTAATTTTCTACCGCAAGGATCAGTCTGTGCATTGTTTTGTCCACAGCCTGCATGCTGAGAACTATACAACTTTGTCTATATTTTAAAGTAAAGTTGTACTCTATGATCACAAACTGTGCTCATGATCAGCGCAAAACTTAATCCAGTATGCTACCTTGAAGTCTACTCAGTATTGTCTCAGCCA
>JANQSS010000318.1 GCA_028279185.1 Saprospiraceae bacterium
ACTTTTTTGATTACTCAATCTAAATTTCTTATGAATAAAATTGCTTTGCGCATATATATAGTCTAAAAAGGTTGTTTGCATAATCATATATAGAATCAATTCGTATAGGCTTTTCCGGATTATGTCCGGTGTGGGTGGCGAGATTCGAACTCGCCGGTCACCCGGGCGCAGCCCGCGAGCCCCACATATTTAAAAGGGGTAAGGGGTTCCACGTAACCCCCTTTGGGGTTATTTTTTGGGGGGCTTGGGCCATAAGTTGACCTTCAAATAACGGTACCACCGAGAGTGTCGCCCTTTCGCCCCATTCTAGGCCCTCCCCTTTACGCCCATTCTATTTTTAACGTGGTATCACATTCGCTCCATTCTATTTTTACCATAGGGGTCCAATCTATTTTGGCCCTTTTTTTGTCCATTTTTTGCTTTCGCCCCAATCTATTTTTGTCATAGGAATCCAATCTATTTATTTCGATTTTTTGTCACATTTTTTGCAATCGCCCCATTCTATTTGGGTGAATTTTTTTCCATTCTATTTGGCTCACGTTCGCCATTTTTTGGCGATTTTTGGGGGGACTTGGGCCAAAAGAGGACATAGAAATTCAATCTATTTTTCCGAGTTTTATCTTGTGGGGTACAAGTAAAACTAAAACACTGCCCCAAAACGCGAATTTGAAAAATTCGCGCGGCGCGTTGAGGGCCCACAGCAAAACGTGGGCCGTCGCCCCTTCGGCCCACAAGTTTTGCCGCGAATAGCGAACGAAGGGGCGAACTTGGTCCCTGTTCGCACCTCGTGAGCGTATATGAGTGTTAAGAGTCTGAGGTCATATTGGACGTATCGCACGCCGTTGTGAAGTGCGAATCGTCCAATATCGGCCGAAGTCAAGGGGCCCCCTGGCGCGCCCCCTAGCGCAATGCTGGTGCGCAGCACCAGGTCGTATATTACGTGAAGTCAGGTGCGCAGCACCAGGTCGTATATTACGTGAAGTCAGGTGCGCAGCACCAGGACAAATATGACGTGAAGTCAGGTGCGCAGCACCATGACAAATATTACGTGAAGTCTGGTGCAAAGCACCAGGACAAAGAAGTCTGGTGCTTCGCACCAGGCTCGGCCGGAGGCTCACATACGTTGCAGCAGGATTTGAACCTGCAGACTGTTAAACCTGCGCAGGCCGTCGCGGGTGCGCTGCACTGGTGCGCAGCACCAGGAGGGATTCCAATGTAATATGGCGTTAAAACATATGGCGGTGCTGCGCACCTGCTTACACTTAATTTGAACACCTGGTAATTTGAACACTTAATTTGAACAGTTAATTTGAACACCTGGTGCTTCGCACCAGGCCGTGAAAAAGTCACTTTCACATAAAAGTGAAAAAGTCACTTTCACATAAAAGTGAAAAAGTAAAAGTAAAAGTGAAAAGTAAAAAAGTTAAGGGGAGCTGCACCAGGTGCTTCGCACCTGGCCGAGCTTTTACAACCAGGCGCTTCGCGCCAGACTTTAAGTCCTTTCTAATCGCTATCGCTATCGGAGTCGCTTGACGTTTGGTTCCATAGTTTTAATGTTTTGAGCATGTTTTGAATTTGTCTAAATTTGGTCGATACGTTGTAGGGAAGTTTTTTAGGTGGCACCATATTACTGATTCTCTGTTGAATATCGAATTTCACCTCTTCGACTTTATGCAAATATCCATTTTGGTCAAGATAGGCAGCTTCCAGGCCTAGCCCATATCGGCTTGTAATGTAATTGTAGTGTTGTTCCCAGGAGAGTCTGGAGTCTAGGGTTTTATACGAAAATTCCGATAAAGTTATGAGCTTCGGCCTCACTGACTTGGGGATACTGTCACCAGGTAAGATGCCTTTATCGCGGAGTGTGCGACGCGCCTGATATTCGCCGGGCGAACACGGCTTGAAGTACATAGAGGGAACCCCGGCTTTTAATGGTTTCCCCTCGAATAGACGATTGAGAAGTACCTTCATTGACTGCTCCACTTCAGCTCCCGTAATGGGGTCGTAGTGTGGCGCGAATAACTTATGGCCACGAGCTTTGAGGATATCTTCTTCTTCATCCCAGAGTTTACCTATTTTGTAGTTAGCCAGGCCATGGGCCGCGTATCCCTTACCTATGACCTTGCACTCGATATTGAACAGTCTTGCCCAATCGAGCTCCTTGGGGTTTTTACAGTTACGAAAGTATTCAAACATGTGAGCCTTATATAGGCTCTCTATCGTGGAGATACCTTCCTTAAGCTCATACTCTTGACCTTTAAATTCTAATAAGGGTGGCTTTGGAGGCTCACTTAGGCGTAGGATCCATCTATTTTGAGGTTTCCCTTCGCTACCCAATGGAGCATCTATGGTCCTCTTCAAGGTACTTTTTGGAATATTATAAGGTTTACCCAGATTGGCGATGGTGTTAAGGCAGGGCCCATTTTCTTTCCAAAAGCGAACCTTATTCAATTCCGAATCGGCCCCATTGGTAATCGATTTGATCCCTCCAGATGAAGCCGCCATCAGCCAGCACGCACCCCTTGCCATTGCGGTGATATTATTGGCAGCGCACGGACTACTTGTATCGAAATGCGGTGACGCTAAGATTCCATAAAGTGTGTTGATAACACCTTTGACGGAACGCTGCTTGGCGTCAAGCTCCATGTATTTGGGGCTGGTACGATTATGCGATTTCATTTCTTTTTTAAAGGCTTTTCTATGATTCAATAAGGGTTTGATGAAGAGTTCTAGTGGAAAGCGTAGCCATGGACCAGGCCGCCGATCTTCGACTCGGTGACCTGATAGCTCGCATATTGTAGTGATCCGCCGCTCAAGTGATTTATCACGAAGACTTTCGATCCAGTGGTCGACCGCTGTAACCCCATTTTTAATCGGGGTGTAGTCGTGGTCGTCGCCTCCGCAGGTATCCTCTATCATGAGGTTTTGTCGCAGGCTAACACCCGGGTAAATGTGATGTATAACAGCCGAATAGCGAGGCAGTACGTTCTGGAGCTTCGCACCAGCTTTAACATCCTTCGACCGAGCTTCCCTTACTGTGACCCCGCCAGACCCCTTTTTAGTCGGGGTGTAGTCGGGAGCATCACCCCCGCGTGTGAAGTCTATCATGAGACTCTTGGGGAAGATCATTCCAGCCTTTATTCGAACCTTCCTGAGGAGTTCGCCCCATTCTTGATTCGAGCTACAATTTTTCAAAATGGAGAGTGTAGTGCTTGTTAGAATTCCATTTTTGATCTGGCTTTCGAGCAGCATGAAGTCTCCAATTACATGACCTTCATCAGTGCTGAAGCTATCACTTGTTTTGGCGTCGACATTTAGTTCAGGATTATCATCATTCCTCAGGTATTTAGAGTATACCACATTCTGGGAAAAATACAATACATCGTCAAGAGTATCAATCACAGCGTACCAACAGTGCTCTACTAGCTCATCTTCCCACTTATGCAGCCACTTACCAAGTGTTGGCCACTCCTCAGGTCGATGCTTGGGGTAGTAGAACAGCACAGGATGTCCGATGGGGACAGGCATGTGTATCAAAGCCGTGCCATAAGCGGATTGAAGGTCCATAGATATGATCAACGCATCTTTCCATAGTGCCCTGTGAGGAATCTCATGTTTAATACGACCGCCCATCACAATACCCAGATGTCTCTTGGTTAAAGCCGGGTCGCTCTTCAAAAGAGCTTTCACCCCGTACTCTCGTAGTAAATGTCGAACCGAGGGCACCCTTCCACTAGAAGCCACGTCAGCTATTTGGTTGAAGTCTTTAGGAACCTTACAGAGCTTATCGAGTAAGAGTATAAACATACGTGAGACCTTGGAGCCTTTGGTCATAGGAGGTGGAAGGTGGTCCCTGACCCCAATCATCTCGCACAAGTGTTCGTAGTCGGAGGTGTAAGCCTTCTGGAGTTGACCGAGGCATAAGTCGGATAAAGCATAGCGTATCATATCCTCGTGTGTCTTCGGGTCTAAATACGCCTCATGCATCCGGGTCTTATAGGATTCCATCAGATGTTTGGACTCGATGGGAACATTGTAAGCGAGACAGGTCTTAACGAGTGAAGAATAATCGGGGCCGAACCAGTCAACTATCTTCAGTCTAACCATCCGGGACACCCCAAACCCGTCTTTGATGACGAGTGGAAGTTTAAGCCAAACGTCTTTTAAATGTAGGTCCTTTCTCTTCAGAAGTCTATCCGCTATGAACTGACCAAGTCGTCGACCCATTAAAGCTACGATATCTGCAAAAGAATAGAAGCAATGTATTTCGAGGTTCATATATTTTAAGTCCTGTGTGGGCGTTAAGGACGCTAAGTCTGGTGCCTCGACCAGGTGCGCAGCACCTGGTTGACCTCCGCCCATCACTAGATCCAGTACCTTTGGTAGTGCTGTTTCCCCTTCCCATGTTTGTAATAATGGCTTATGATCCGGATAAACCTTTCGTAAATCCGGATGTTCTAAAATGTGCTTCGGATCAGGTCGATAAGTTTGCTTCGTAATCATCGAGAATTGCAATGTGATAAACTTGTTCAGGGAAACCTCCCTACCACGCCGTATATTGAACCATTCTGAATCAATTTGTAAACGTACTGTAATATCTTTATCTGAGCATGTCTTATCGTTATAGTTTACACTCACTCCTGGCGCTTCGGGCCAGACTTTACGTCTTTGACTTTTAGGCGGAGCTGGCGCCCTCGGCCTTCGGCCGATACTTTTTTGATTACTCAATCTAAATTTCTTATGAATAAAATTGCTTTGCGCATATATATAGTCTAAAAAGGTTGTTTGCATAATCATATATAGAATCAA
>JANQSS010000214.1 GCA_028279185.1 Saprospiraceae bacterium
CATGATTTTTGAAACTAGCCCCATCGATTTAGGGGGGACGTCCCTCACAAAAGTGGCTCTAGAGTATCTTTTGTGGATTGGAATGCTAATTAATAAAAAATCCTGAGCAGTAAACTTACGCGAGAGAACTTTGGTGATGGATGTCCTCCCTAAATTGATGGGGCTAGTTTCAAAAATCACATCTAGTCCTGCTAAAAACCTTTACCAAAGCCAATATCAATCTTGTGAGCAAAAATTAATTTACGACCTTTTGACCCTGTTGTACCTCTTATGAGTGAGAGGTGTCTCTCATGGGTAATATATAGCATGTGAATTCTCATGTCCACCTGTAAAGTTTTCATTTTCACCCACAAATTTTTTGCCCTGTGGAAATGCCAATTTGATAGTTACAAGTAACTAAAATTAATGATAGTTGGAACAATGGATTTGAATTCTGAGCACCATAACAACTGCTATAAAATACTAAAATAGCTGTTCACCTTGACCAACTGGATTCATGATATTTAAAATTGCTATGTCCCCTTTGTAACACCCTCACCATGTTTGAGACTCATTTATATATATAAACAGTACCTTTGGACTCTGTAGAGCTGCCAGCTATAATAATATTATTAAACACCAGTGCAGGGTGCAGGTGTTTGAGAGTCCCAATGGCTAGGCCCTGGTGGATTATGCCAATGTAATTTTGGGCAAAATAGGTGCTTCTGAGTATCAAGAATTGTGCTGGAAAAATAGGTATATACTCTTACCTTTCGTAGCATTGATTTTGATTTCCTTGAGTCAGAAGTAGAGACTGTGCATCACCTTCAGCTAATAGCTACCATAACCTACCCACTATAAAAATTATTATAATATTATTGAACCATCTTTCTTTCATAATAGAAGTCTTAATTGGAAGATTTCATCCAACAATCACTCATGTTGCAATACAAGTATCAGAAAATATAACTATAATAGTGAATCAAGCAATATTTGTCAGATGTATTAATAAAGGAGACTTTCTTGGCTGGCATATGTGAGCACATCGAGTAAAAATGGAAGATTATGCACACTTGATCATTTAATACTGCCAATGTCTTAGATGTAGATCTACTTCCGTGCAAAAGTTCGAAATTCAATTATTGAGTCATGGTGCATTAATTAGTACAGGAGTTTTTCACATCCTCACTACAGTGTTACTATTACTAGGCCAAAACAAGCCATCTTTAAGGCTCTGTTTCTCCATTTCACTAAAATTATGTATATATTCTTCCATCTTTACTCACATAATGTTCAAGAAAAAAATAGGTGCATGGAAAGGAAAAATGGGTCAAATAAAAGGAAAAATTTGAGCATAATTTGCCAAGGCCTACCAATGGCTCCTCAGCTATGGGATCCAGTCATTCATTATGATCACTAACCCCCACAACATTAAAGCAAAACGTTCTAGTTAATGTGTGTGTGATTTGGAAGCCAGTAGTACCATTACATG
Source organism: Saprospiraceae bacterium (assembly GCA_028279185.1). Taxonomy (GTDB): domain Bacteria; phylum Bacteroidota; class Bacteroidia; order Chitinophagales; family Saprospiraceae; genus JANQSS01. Next base: position 1,472 of record JANQSS010000214.1, read on the forward strand.
GACACCTTAGACCAACCGGGGAGAAGGGGGGGGGTGGGGGGGGGGAGATGCACAGAGTGGTAACACGGTCTCAAAAAGGAAAACAAAAATTTAATG
>JANQSS010000220.1 GCA_028279185.1 Saprospiraceae bacterium
ATTTAGAAATGCTGTTTAAGTGTTATGGAACGACTGTTACCGGCACGGATGAAGCCTGAACTAAAGCGGCAGTGACACTTCCAAAGATCATCGAATGCAGGCGTGACTCACCTATTCGGCCTATATAAATTTGCGCGATACTATATTCACGGGTTAAGTCCACCAGTGTTGCAGCGATTTTTCCATGTCGTACAACTGTTTTTATCTCCAGACCCGAATCCGACAACGCCATCAATTCTGGGTTAAGCACGCTATCATGGGCACGTTGAATTTCAGATTCACGGCGTTTGTGCCGCTGTTCATTTTCTTCTGGAGTGTTAAATGAATAGGGAGACCAGTCAATAACATATGTCAGCACAAGACTGGAACCTGTTAATTTTGCATGTTTTACAGCAGCATTTAGCGCTCTCTTTCCACATTCACTACCGTCTAATGCAACTAAAATATTGTCGCTCATAAGACATCCCTCTGTATTAATAGAACAACTGGTAACGTATAAAAAATTACCAGCTTAAGCGGTAGGATACTGTAAAGACTATATGGATTTATTCATAGGCCCAGCATTACTTCACTTATTATGCCAGGATGATAAAAAATAAAAATTATATAACCCATTAACTGCTTTAGAGGCAACAAAACACAGTTGGGGGTGATTAGATTATTTGACTTATGGTACGCTGCCCTGAAAACATACGTACCAGATCAAAAATTAATTATTTACCTAATAGACCGATTAAGGTACGACAAGCTTGCGCTGCCTGTTCAAGCTGATCATCATCTAATTCAAGTGAAGACAGCGATGCATAATTAAAAGCAATGCCGATCAATCCTGAAGCGACAACTTTCACTAATTTTTTATCTGCTTTAGGCTTGAATTCTTGTAGTCTATCAGCTGTCCAGTTTACGTAGTTTTTGTACCAGTCACGTAATTCTTTCTGTACTTTAGGATAGCGGGGTGCAGCAGCATACAAATTCATCAAAACCAAGATACGACTTGATGATGTTAAATCCGATTGGAATAATAGCATTGAGATCAGTTCATCTGGGCCACGATCAGCTTTACGTAAAATCTTTGTCATGGATGACTGAGCAAATTTATACTCTCCGACCATAGACTTAACCAAAGCTATGATTAACTCGTTTCTATTGCCAATAAAGTGCCGCAAAGCCGGCCTTTTGATGCCGGATTCAGTTGCGATTCTTTCAAGTGAAGCTCCATCAAGACCCCACTTAGCAATACAACGCTCAAAGGCGTCAATGATTTCCTTGCTACGCTGTATTTTTACACTCTTTCTCGCCATGTCGCTCTCTATGATTTTTGAAATTTAAACATCTTATGATTAAAATCTTGGTTGTCAATAACAACTACCTTATTTTGTTATTAAAATAATTTAAGCCAACCTTCACTATAATCAAAGAAAATTAACTTATAAATTAATAACTTACAACCTGATCGATAATCAAATTAAATTGGAATACTACCCACTTTAAATTACAAACTACTTCATCACTTAAATCAATCGTTTCATTTGTACCTTTTGTTTATAGTAAGCCGTTTTGATTAATTTGTCGATGATTAATTTTGGCTAATAAGCTTACACAAGCTGTTTCAATTCGAAGAATCGCGTCACTTAATTGCATTTCGTATACACTGCTGCGATCAAATAACTGTAACTCCTGTTTGGAAAAGCCCCCTTCTGGGCCAACAATTAATACCTGTATTTGCGCGTCATTAGAATTGACTAACTGTTCTGACTTGGGACAGGGCTGAGCGAGTATAAATCG
>JANQSS010000233.1 GCA_028279185.1 Saprospiraceae bacterium
TTTTCAAGATAACTGCTTAGCCACACCTAGTGGTGTGCGGGTTGATCATCATGGATGCCAAGTGATTCAAAAATCAATTCGCCATACACTGCATGTTAAATTTGATAATAATAGTAGTGTGCTTCAACCTGAGTTTATGCATGATATTCAGGGGTTAGCGAAGTTTATGATTAGTTACCCGGAAACGACTGTCGTTATTGAGGGCCATACCGACAACTTAGGGACAGGCGATTACAATCTCTTATTGTCTTATAAGAGAGCCAGGGCAATATTGAATGAATTAGTTAGCTACGGAATCAATAAATCTCGAGTAAAAGCGCATGGATTTGGAGAATCTCGCCCGATTGCTAGTAATTCGACAGTACAAGGTCGAGCTAAGAATAGAAGAGTAGTTGCTGTTATAGATGAAGTAATTGAAAATCCAAATTAAGTAATATGTGTTTTATAACTTCGGTAAAGGCTCATATTTAGGATATCAGATCTTGTAAATAATTTATGGCCGCAGGCGGTCTTCAAATTTAGTCGTAGGACGATTTAATTAAGACCGTTTTCCAATTTCTAATCGGCATTCGAAGTGTCGGGACCAGACCATTTTTTCGAAGCTTGCTCAATAGCAGGTAAACAATTTTAAATTTTGGAACATTGTGTGGAAATATTTTTTGTTTTTTGATGAGCTTTCGAATGACACGGTTTAGTGATTCAATTGCATTGGTCGTATAGATAGCTTTACGAATATCGTCAGGATTGTCGAATAATTCGGCCAATGACACCTAGGATTTAGCTATTTGAGGGGAAATGAAAGCTACCATGATATCACACTTTAAAAGAGCTCCTAACGATTATTGCACTCCTTACGGAGCGGACCTACTAATAATCCTGCTATTTCTATAAGCTACGTCAAATCGCAATACTTTGATGGACTATCTAAACTACTCTCCTAATTCCACTAAGAGTCATTTTTTTGATGAAAGCACGTTGTTTTAGTTTATTAATTTATGTTTTAAACGTAATGTTTATTGTCTTATTATTGCCAAATACGGCTCAAGCTGACGATTTACTTTTATATGCCAATGAAAAATATTTAGAGCAGTTAAGAGAGATGGAAAACGCATCAGGAGACCTACGCTCTGACGAAAGCAAAATAAATAATGCGATATCTCAGCGAGAATTGGAGGTTCGGAGTGAACTACAAGGAAGTGATGATTTGGATAAATTCGATGTAGAGACAATTCATACATATACCACTAATACCAATCGATATAATAACCAGCTTAATTACGATAATAGTTATCTAATCGATATGCCTGGTTACGAAGAGTATGACTTAGATTTGGTATTGAGTAAAATGCCGGACTTCAAAGGATCAACGTTTCGCGGTTTTAGTAGTACGGCCAATTATGGAGAGGATATTGCGGTTGGTGATATTGTTGCGAACCGATCTTTTACTTCCACTAGTCGCTCGATCAATTTTGGAAAAGGGTGGGCTGTTGATTTACCTTCAATGCGGAATCGGGTTTTTGCCAGGCTAAATGTAAAATCTGGAAAAATCATCGCGCCATACTCGGGTATTAAGGACCAGGCAGAAATAGTGATGAGACCAGGAGTAAAATTTCAAGTTAAAGCGATACTTAAAAAGGAAAATCTGACTTATTTGATAGTGGATGAAGTTGAATACAACGCCGGTCCTGCGAAATATTTTAGTAATGGCAATCCATTTGTTAGCCCTTATCCTGTTGATAGCCCGTTAAAACCGGAAAGCTCGTGTTTATAGGGTATGAACTTCACTTTAGGCTATTGCTAAAATAGCTCAAAACAGGTGCTAATGCGTGTATGGAAAAGATGAACTATTTGATTGGATCTGCTATGAAATCTATAGCGAGCAGAATGTCCTATTGCAAGTTCTAGATGCCAATACAAGCTTTACTTTCATTATAGATCACTGGCCAAGCAGGCCTTCAATCGGACAAAGTAGTCATTGTCCTTGATGATCGAAGGCATGACATCGCGCTCGTTAATACCGGCGACTATTGTAAACCAGTAGGACGAACGCTTATCGTATTGTCTGGCGTCAATATTCAATCGCGAACCAACTATCAGCAGGT
>JANQSS010000256.1 GCA_028279185.1 Saprospiraceae bacterium
GCTTAAGACCGTATTTAATGGCTACAGTTGAAAATTCAGACCTTGGCAATTTTACCGGAGATATTTTTCACCCATTTACTATTGGTCAACAAAAACCAATATGGGAGATGGCTAAAATTATTAAGCAACAACTTGATTGGCACTTCAATACAGATATATTGGCAGAGAAGAAACTTGAGATGATGAAACTTTTTCATCAAGGTGTAACTTTGGAAGAAATAGCTAATGGGCTAAAAATACGTGATGGAAGTGCAGCTATAAGCAATCCTGGCATTATTAGCATACCGTCTAAATTTGATAATTTTACTCTCTCAGAAATAAGGTTTGGTGTGACTTCTGCCATTATGTCTGGCAGGGGGCAAGTATTCTGGCCAATAGCGAGTACTTGGAATGGACAGTTACAATTGGAATTTTGTCGTTTACACCCAGATACGACCCTTGATCCTGTGCCACAATTTGCTGAACAATATACTACTGACTTTAAGCAGGCATTACTAGAAACATAATAAGCATAATGCGTATTAACACTTTACAATGTGTGGGTCTTTTAAGTCACCAAAGCATTTATTAAATGCATCCCTCATAATTCTCCTCTACCGCTTTATTATTAGATTACGGGTGAAAGATGAACTAAAAATATCCTGAAGGCTATATAATCATTGATAATTAAGTGCGGTTACCCTGATGCAGAATGGAGAGGCGCACGGGGTGGTCTTACCTTCATGCTATAGGTTATTATCAAACTTACAAAATAAGAAAAAGTGAAAGTGGCTGAATGAAAAAAATAGCATTAATCACTGGCGGAGTTACAGGAATAGGGCTCGCAACAGCTAAGCTGCTATTACAGGATAATTTTAACATCATCATTATTGATAAAGAAAAGCCTAAAGACCTACTTAAGTCAGTAGAATACTGTTGTTGTGATGTAAGTAATTGTGAGCAATTATCAAATATTGTTTCTGAAATTAGCAGTCATAAAAATATTACACATGTTTTCTCAAATGCTGGTATTCATTTATCTGCAACGTTAGAAAACACGTCAATTGATCAGATTAATCAAGTTATTGATACAAATTTAAAAGGCACATTATTCTTACTTAAGGCCATATTGCCAAATATGTGCCAAAATCGCTTTGGGCGTATTGTCCTCAATGCATCTGAGCAAGCTTATGTTGGCAAGCCCAGCAGTGTTATCTATGGCGCTACAAAGGCTGCAATTGCTCAAATTGCAAAAAGCATCACACTCGACCATGCTAAAGATAATATTATCGTTAATGCGATTTGCCCAGGTACTATTGATACCCCGATGTATCAAAATGCGATTAGCAATTATTGTAAAAAAA
>JANQSS010000316.1 GCA_028279185.1 Saprospiraceae bacterium
TTCCTGGAAAAAACTAAAAACATTTATAATAGGTTTTCAGAGAATGGAGCAAGAGTTGAAACTTACTGATGCAGACATATAATTGTCTGGCTTAATTCACTGTACTTGGGCGATCTTTAAATCAGACTACAGCCTGAAACTGTCATTAGCTAGAGCAGAACACATACCCTGCATGCCAGTTGGCCTATTGTACAAATTAATGCCTTACCTTATGAAATTTTTGTAATGGGTCGTCAAGTTAACGTGTTAAGTATACGTACACTGACATTTCGAGAGAACTTCGAGTATGAAGATGGAGACATACAAATGCTTTTACAGAGAAATAACGTGCTGCTGTTGTGATGCCATGTGAACTAGCATACATGCCGATTTCAAAACGCTCTTCTAGAGTGTATTTTTAATACGGTCCACACTGCTTCTTGCCGAAGTCTTGTCGAGTAGTTTCCTTCACCTCACGATTTATTGCAGAAATAACAGGTGAAGGAATAGAGAGGGACAGCGATCCTTTATGGTCAGGGAGGTTGTCTTTTGGCTTCGAGTAGCGCAAAAGAGACATGCTAAAAAAAAACAACTGATTGATTTTTCTCACTACCGTCTGGACATTAACAAGTGTGATAACTGTAAATTAAACTTTGTAAGTGAAAAAATTTTCGTATGTTAAATTTCGTAAATGGCGATTTTTTTTTAACCACGAAAAGTTCCCGATCTATGGTAGTAACATTGTATCATCATTTTGTTTAAAAATTTCTACTTATGCACATGGCCAGAAAGCACATGGTCGGCTGTAGGTGTGGTTGATAGGCGTGACTAACACTAAACCAACCACTTGTAGCCCCCGTGGCCAATGACGTCCAATTTCAAATCAAGCCAAACCAAGCCAGTGATTTTTTATAGTTTGGTCATCGTCACAATTCACCCAGGTGCCTATATCTCCAGATCGGGCTGTTTTCGTGCCAATAACGACAATGATGACAATGACAGATGGACAAACTGATTGTGGTAACTATGTAACTTTTGTATGAATAATAATATAATATACGTTCAGATGGATTGATGATTTCTATTAAGATTCACTGATACTCACCACAACTGTATAGTTTGTTTGACTTTGCAATATCCAATGGGC
>JANQSS010000017.1 GCA_028279185.1 Saprospiraceae bacterium
GCTTTCCTGGAACCCTTTCCTTGTGGATATCTAAAGAAAATATGTAAGTTGCATTAATGTACGAAAAGGTAAGTTGCATAGTTTACGTAAGTATTCACACACAGCCGCAGGGCACCTCGAACCAGAAATGTACTTGTCCTCATGTATTTGAAATTTTCCTCATTGGCAGACAACATAAAATGCAGCCCTTTTAACGGAGCCAGACAACAATGGTAACATATATGGACTTTTTCTTCTTTATTATGAAGGGTGCTTATTCACTCAAAAATGGACCAATTATTTATTACTTTTAGGTAAGCACAAACTTTTAAGGGCAGCTTAACCTCTGCTAATGCAGTCAGTAAGCTGCCTCAAATGAACCACAGATGTCGACAAGGGTGCACACGCTTCCCTTGAGCACCTAAAACACTATATTTCATCATACCCTTGAGCACTTCGCCTTGCGCATCCTTCACTACTTTACCACATATGGTTCCCTTTACAAAATTACCTTGAGCACATGTGTAGTAACGGTAAAATAGTGACCCTTACCTCATACCACACTTCTTCTTCGGTTCCCTTTCCCTCACCCACGCCGACCCAGTAATTATTCACCACATAAATATTTGACTGACAAGTTAAGACATATAGTTTTGCATTATATTTACCTGGCACCAGGCGACAAACGTCCGTTCAACAGCTATTCAATTATCAATTCTTTAACGTTCCAGTTTAAGCTAATTTTGCATATCTAAAAAAGAAAGAATACCAAGTTGTATTAATTATTTACTAATTAAGTACTCACTTTTATTAACCCTACATTATTCTATTTCATTTGTCAGCAATAATGTGAACAATAAACAGGGGAAACTCTATACATTGTTACCTTCAACTACCCATATAAGGAATGTACTACAATTCGTAGCCACGACCCTGTTATTTACCCCATTAATTCACGGAAATTCGTTTTTTAAAGGAACAAGTCCACCTCGGATGGTGACATCAGCCTTTACTAAAGACCCGTTTGAGTGATGTAATAATGTTGACATCAGACGTCCG
>JANQSS010000024.1 GCA_028279185.1 Saprospiraceae bacterium
CCGTAGATCTACCGTCGGCCACAGATCTTAAACAAGACCCACCGAAATTTCCAAATTGCAGTAGTTGGGCTCCATCGCATAAAGATTATACCCCCGCAAACCAACGAAGTCCAGGTGTCTACACCCACCAAATGTATAGGGACACATACAAGAGTGATTATTCTCACCTGACAGAACCAATACACCATGAAGTATGTGAACAATATCGAGACGCATACAATTCACTCTTGACAAAAATTCATGAGATAAAACGAAACATTACATACAAAATTGAAGAGACGATTCCGCGATTATTACCGAATGAAGCAGTGTTTAAGAACACCGGAACAGATGCGATGGATAACCGGACAAAACGAGCAATACCGATAGGCGCAATCATATCAGGAATTGGTGCAATAGGTGGACTACTGACTAAAGGTATAAGTACTTTTGCAAATTACAAAAAGAGCAAAGCAATGGCTAAGGCTATGAAAATTTTGAATGAACAAAATAATAGACTCAATAAACGCTTGATCCGTGTCGAAAACACTACGTCGTATATGGCTAAAGCTTTTAGAGGTGCGTTTCTCCACATAGACGGGAGACTTAACAAAGTTGACGAGAAACTAAAAAGAGCAGATAAACGATTCAAAAGTTTTGTGAATGATACGACTGAAAAATTTCAGTTCACATGGGAAGTGGTGACTTCAAATAGATTGGCTGTGACTCTCTTAGGAACTGCAGGATCGATGTATAAATCGGTCTTGCAAGAATATTACGGATATTACACGAGATATGACACTACTTTGGATCATTTTATCGATGGCCTGGATGCTTTAGGTACCGGCCGTCTGACATACCAGATTCTAGATCCTATTGAATTACAGAGATTTTTGAAAGCAGTGAACAAGCAGCTCGAGGAGGAACGTTCACCGTTCGAATTGGCGTTTGACCATACTTATCAATATTACGCGCAGCCTATGGTATCTTTTTCCAATTCCAGAAAACAGCTGTTGGTGCAGGTACCAATACTTCTAAAACTACGAGAGCAAGAACGCATGAACTTGTATTCTATAGATACTGTACCTGTTCCATTCGACACTGCAACCTTAGATGGCCATCGTTCAGAGTACACCCTTATTAACAACACTTATCCGTACATGGCCATCTCCCCAGCTAATTATATACCAATGAATGAACAGCAGCTCAGATTGTGTAATAAGATAGGTGCTACATATTATTGTGAAAATTCGTACGTTTTACGGCACAGATCCTACCATACTTGTGAATCGGCAATATTTTATAAGGCAAACTCAGAGGTCATTACCAAAACCTGTAACGCGACATTTACAGCAAACACATATTATTCACCGAGAGTCTTAGATGCCGGCGATCAATTATTATTGTTTAATTTACCGAAACCATGGTTATTGTTTTGTGGTGCCACCCGCAGACCAATGCAAGTGCCATACGCCACATATAAAGTGGTAAACCGAACAGAGTTTTGTGAATGTGACTTATCCGCCGGAACCTTTTACCTTGGCCGTACTATGGTTATCTGCCCAGGAAATGAAGACGCTTTTGCGTACGACGGTAAATTTACAACATACTTTACCTTGAACAAAATTATCTTCGATCATATACAGGCTTCTTTTGGCCTTGAAGTTGCAAATGAAATAACACCAAAACTATCAATGTTAATTGAACAAAAACCGTTGTACGACTGGCGCGACATCTCCTGGTTCTGGGATAGTGAACTACTGGCCGAAGTGCTCAATCAAAAACCGTCTGCTGTGATTACAGATGTGGTTAAGGTGCTAGACTACGTGATAACTACAAATGAAGAAACTATGTTTACCGACCAGAACGCCTACGCCCGCGCACAAAATGAGTTAAAATATTTCTTGAAATACGCCTCTATATGGCGCAAAATCGAATTTATTGCAGCATTACTAGGCATGGTGGCAATGTCAGCATTGGTGGTGGTATGCATCTTTCGAGCCCGAATTTTTGAAAGCATAATCCTGTCTTCCCAAGTTTTGGAACAATATCAGTTTCATAATACTAAAGACACGACCCCCTCGGCCCCTCTACCCTTTGCCACAGCCCAAGATTTTCAATTCCCTAACTTCGATGATGTTGACACGTTACCGCTCCCACCACCAACGCTACCGAGTGATTTTGCGGACACTATAGACGAAAGTGTTGACACAGGAAAAAGCCTACATGCGATGACAGCAGTAATATCGGTTCTAATTGTTGTAATTATAATTTTGTATTTCATATTTCGCAAATGTCGCTATGCTTCGGCAATAGCTAGGGTATGTTTTCCGATTTACCCGATCTCCAATATCCTACGAGGAACCTCACGAGCCGACATATTTGTAGAGATAACGAACGTAGCCACTACCGAATCAATATGGGCACATTGTGCCACTGTAGCCATCCACCCCTCCCTTCTAGCCTTGACCATGCCGTTGAACTCGAGCCAAATCAGCATAGTATCTTTATGCTGTGTCCGACAGCTTAGAATTGATTGGAAAGATGTAATTTTGGTAGATCACAAAATGAACATAATTCCTCTCCCGGCTTCTGCCACTATTTCTGCATGGACCCCGAACACGTTAACCACTATCTTACCTGACACGCCCTATCAAATTAAGATATTCGGCAGAGTTCTGGATTTGGTCATGGAAATTAAAGTGGACTATGAATTACAAATAGATTTTGCATAAGTCACAATATACACAAAACAATATCTCCTACGAATCGGATAATGAGAATTAAAAAGCGTCCGAGGCGGTGCCTGAAAGCATGTCAGCCTCCGACCCACACGGTTTATGTAGATGGTACGTGGCACGTTTATCGTCGTCGGTGTCTGTTTCAACATCAAGAAATAATGAAAAAGCGATATGAGAAGTTGCTTAAGATTTTACATGCGCCTAAAAAGGAAATAGTATAGAAAGTGACAGGTCATGTAAAAAGTGTTTACCTTATCGCTATTATGAAAGATAGTACGTTATGCTATGGCGACTGAAATCATAATTGTTCAGTACGCGCAGAGGTACTAGCAGAACCGGAATACATT
>JANQSS010000031.1 GCA_028279185.1 Saprospiraceae bacterium
TACTTAATCCTTGGAAATTTCTTAATATCCATAAATTCCATTCCTTATCATGAAATAGTTAAAAATCGGGTTATAATTTACCTGTCCGTGATAGATTATATCTGCTTGACCAAGATGACGTGCAACTTGATTTTGGAAACGCATGGCCATCGTTTCGTGCCAGGGATTCTTAGTAATTGGATTCTCGCTTCTTTCCAAATCGTACATCATATCAGGCACCGTAACCCAATCCCATACATGACCAAATTCATGCGCGAAATCCACAATAGGGCTGTAAAATCCTTCAACCTGATCCCGGTAAGGTAAAACATGTATCCATCTAGTCGGATTCCATGTAATGGATAACCAATCCTCCTGAATTCTTTCCTCCGGTTTTGCGCGTGCAACTGGATTAGCATACACTGTAGATGTCACGTGTACCTGATAATGAGCATATCTTCCTTGACCAACAAAGTCTCTTATTTTATCTCCCCACAACTTTTTCCAATCTACCGTTATCTCCCAAGTCGTTGCTCCCGAATCGTACAATAGATTTAACGCACGAATTGTATGTTGTGTTTCAAAATCCCAATCAGCGCTAATCGGCATTCCAGGTACAAATAGGATTCCATTAACCCAAATATCCTGTGGAGATTCAGCACTATTGTTATCAAAAACTGCATCATTCCAATTCCAATCAAGAAATTCCTCTCTTAATAAATTATCACACCTCTGCTGGGTGTGATAACTTCTGCGCCAACTATCCTTTGGTTGAAATTTAATCTATGTTAGTAATTAATTTGATCTGGTTGAATCCATCAATTATTCTCGGACTTATTTGCAAAAATTGTATCAATTTTTGAATACGATCTGGGGTCCCTAAACTTCACAATATTAATCGTGCTTTCGGATAATGGAATTATTTTCCAAAGTACAAAATTCGGATAAGTTCTATCTCCAATTCGTTTAACAAGAATGCAACTAAATTCATCGATAATTTCAATTTCTAACTTCCTTTTCCCAACTTCATTCTCAATTACCAACTCATCTTGACTAAATATATAGTAATCCGAAAAGTTTTCAAATAGATTTACTCTCCAACGACCTACGATGTGAGATAGAAGTTCTTTTTTAGAGTACTCAGAGGTTATGTCAAATCTGTGTTTTTCATTTGGACGACAAATCTCATTTGCGATGAGTAACGTAGAATCTATGTGTGAACTAATCATATGAATATCATTTCCCGCATACCGGATCCTGAGTATTTCATCACCTATAATCCGATGTGTACTCCAGTCCGCGAGGAATGGACGAGAACGATTAAAATATTGATCATCTAGTAATATGCCATTCGCTAAGAACTTCACTTTTACACTATCATAATGCCAAATAGGGGTCATTAAGATTTCACTTAGTCCATGAATATCCTTCAATTCATTTTGAGTAACTATAGGGTACATTTTTAGCTGAATCCCTTTGTCACTTACCGCGCTTAGTATTCCAGTTTTTAACTCTAAGCAGTACTCCATTGAATCACGATTGTCATCAATCAGAATTACCTCACCATCCTTATCCAACTTGTAGGAACCTATATACTCTTTTCTGTTAATCAAGAATTCCTGGAAATACAGGCTATCGTTTACAAAAGTCGTAAAACCACGAACCGGTTTATTATTAAATTCTGGTTTCTCACAAGAGGCCCAAACACCTTCATATTCCGAAATGTTTTCGCAAGAAATCGAAATCAGCATAAGTAGGAACGAACATAGACCTCCAGTAAGGTATCCGACTCGTGTTCTCGCTGTCAATTTCTGTAGTAATTTATCCTTTTCCAAGCCATTTCTTGACGTTTTGAATCCAATGTCCCAATGACATTCGAAATCAATTTTTCTCTTAGCCGCACGTGCTCCATGTTATATATCTCATGGTTTTTTGATGAAAAATATAAGTTGCCTATTGTCGTAAAGTCGTTTAAGTCCGTTCTGTTTCGGCCAGGAGGACCCATTAAATCGTAAACATATCTGAAAAGTTCTGTATCCCCGTGGGCCGCTCCGGTGCCGGCACTTCCAAGGGTCACTTGATCAATTTGGTAAAAATATTCCTCGCGTAGTGTCAGTGTTGCTAAGTCAATACTAAATTCTTGATTGCCCAATGAAACTGCTAGATCATACAATTCTAATTGCTGGTCGTCGAAATGAGTATCAATAATTCGTTTTCCTCTCTCCATTGCCTCAAATTGCGTATCCTTATATGAGAAATTACCATCCAATAACACGTAATCCAGCCAAAACTGAGCATCATCCAATACATTGTTCTCAAGGGCATTTTCAATGGCTTCAGTAAAAGTAAGTCTGAGTTGATTAATCCAGACATCATCACCCAAAATATCCCCTTGTAAACCATTGAAGTCTCCAAATGCTTCATTGTCAGGATAAAAGGTTTCAAAGTCAAGAAATACCTCATAAGGGTCACCTCCAATTCCACCTCCTCCCGCCACTGTCTCACCACTCGGATCGATATATTTCAGCGGATTGTTTAAGGCATACGCATAGCGATTATAAGCCTGAGTGCTCGACTCGTCTGCTACAAAGTTGTCCACACTCAACATGCGTCCAAGTAGCGGGTCATACAATCTACCATTCATATTAATAGTTTTAAACTCCTTCGGAAGGTGTTCATGACCGGTAAACCCGCGCAAAAGCCATGAAGGCGGGTCAGTTACTGCGGCATACGACCATGTAGTAGTATTTCTTCGTCTCCCCCAAGGATCAAAATTTGCTTCATATTCAATGCTTCCCTGATCATCAGTAATGGTCAGAATAGAACCGAGATGATCTGTATAAACATAATTATAAGTAAATACACCATTTTCCTTTACCACAATCAGATTCAGCCCGTCCCCAGCTATATAATATATATCTTGGGTAGTTCCCTCGCCCGGAACGTTGGCTGTCGTCACCCTGCGTTCATGGTCTCCCAGGAAGTATCGGGTTTCCGACGTTATTGCCTGTTCATTGGTACTTGTACATACTGTTTTTGATCGTTGTGCAAAGTAGGGCCCGTAAGTGAAGTCTATTTCTTTATTACCATCGATAAGAGTCTCGGGCTGCTGTGCGGTATTATATGTAATCGACTGGGTAGAAGACGGGATGACATTTGTCGGATTCGGAATTTCTTGTACGGCATGGTGCTGCAGCGGCGAGTTGTATATCCAGGAGGCAGGGCTTACGTCGGACTTACTCAATATGTTGCCATTGTCTAAATAATTGACCGAATTCACATTACTTCCCACCGTCCAATTTGTCAATCGATTCATGTCATCATATGTAAAGGACTCCGATAACCCTTGTAGATGGTCCGTCCTGGAACTCAGGTTAGCCGAGTTATAATTAAAATCAAATTCTAAATCCTGAGCACCAACGGTGGTAAATCGCTTAGGATAGCCATAAATGTCATAGTCCATTATTGATGTCAAACCATTGCCCAATGAATAGTCCGTTTTATTTCCGAATGCATCTAAACTTGTCAAATGAAAATATACACTATTTCCTGCAGAATTAGTAACTTTTTTTATGTATCCACTATTTGAGTAATACTCTCTTTTAATGGTTAATCCACCCGGATAGGTCGTTTTTTTGATATTATCATCTAAATCATAAACGTAACTTTGGACAAAAGTCGTTCCTGTAATAACATCTGTGCGGCTACTTACCCTGTTGAATTGATCATAAGTGAATAGGCGTTCGGCACCATCAGGACCAGTCACTCTTTTAATCAGATTTAAGCCGCTTCCTTCTGTTATATAGTCGTATTCAATACTTCCTTCAGGTATATCTGAATTTTCTAGTCGCCCTAGCACATCATAGTAGTGATCGGTCTCATTATTCCTTGAATCTTTCTGATACTCTAACTCACTATACGCATTATATTCATAGATTGTTGTTCCTGCATTTCTATCGTTCAACGCCGTTTGTCTTCCATACTGATCATAGGACATCAGTACTGTCCATTCTCCGTTGACTAACACATTCTTTTGACCGCCGTGAGGGTAATAGTTGATTTCAACCGTCCCTGCTTCATCAGTAGATTCAATCAACTTTCCAGATGCATCAGTCGTCCTGGAAGATTCTTGGCCAGCGGAGTTCGTCATTGAAACGGTGTATTCTCCATTAGACGAAACATAGTCATAATCCACATCATTTAATCCCGTCGTTGAAATGACGTCTATTCTATTATAGGCATCATACTGGTTTTCAATTTCAACTTGTGGGCTAGTTCCTTCCATATATGGATACGTCGATTTTTGAACATAGCCTTTTGCGTTATATGTCGAAGTTGTATTTGTCCAGTCTCCATTAATCAACTCTGTTGAAGACAGCCGGACCCTTCCCAGTTTATCGTACCAAGTTTTTGTGTCGGGTTTACCATCCACTTCATTCCAAATGTAAAACAAACTGTTATCCGCAACTGTAGTGGATGTTCCATTACCCGTTTGAATATCCCATATACGATGAACTTTGGATTGTCGTCCCCTCGAATTTGTAGATACCTTTTCTCTGCAAAATCCATCGTAGGAAATTTTAGTTTCCAAGTCATCAATCGACTTGTATACGATCGGTTTTCCATATACTGGGTGGTACGTTATTAGATTTGATTGACCGAGTGCGTTAACTTGTTTTCGAACAAATCTACCTTGTCGATCATAAGTTACCTCAGACGTTCTGTCTGCAAGTAATGGAGAGGAAATAGTTGTCCTCAATGGGTGACCAAATTGATCATATTGTAAATATTCTGTAATCAATGCTTTAGGTTCTGCAATGCTCGACTCATAGCTTATTGTTTTGGTCACTGACCCACTGGAATTGTAATAGTTTTTTAACCGTGAATAAAAAATTGGATCTCCACTATCGCGCGTGGACTTGACTTCCACATCTTCCGGCTTGTTTGGTATCCACGAGCAAGATGAATTAAAATTATTATACGTAGTTTCTTTGGTTTCAGTATTACCAATAGATTCCTGAATATTGATAATATTCCCGTAGGTATCATAAAGCCTTTCCACAACATTTAGTTGATCTTTTAAATAATCATGACTCGAAGTTCTAAAGACTCTTTTCCATACCGTCTCCCCATTGTTCAAAGCAATGAATTCATTTACATTGTCTGTCGTACGAATTGCTGAATTATTGGAGCTTAACCATGTTCCTGTTGATTTTAAGCTGCGACAATAAAATTGATCATCAGTTTCATATAAATACTCATGTCTAAAGTAATTGGTTAAATCATAAGTGAGTACTTTATCAAATCCCAAGAATCCCTTGCCAAGGGCATGAGATTTTGCACCTTCATATCTGTACTCCGTAATATTAGTTCCACCAATCCCATTATCTCTAGACACACTTTTCACAACATAGGCGGGTAATTGCACATCCAGCAAAGGATAGACGGCATTACTACTTTGTTCGTGAATTTGAATAATTGGGTTTGTATCCTCGTAGGTCATGGAAGCATACTCTATTTCAGTTGAGTTATTGAATCCATCCAATATCTCTTCAAGAATAAAGTTTCTGGCGTTTAAATTAAATCGGACGAATCTGTTGCTTGTGGTTCCGGCATCATATCTGTATAAAATTTCCTGCCTCCCATCACCATTATAGTCTCCCATATAAGCTGGCTGGGCAAAATTTTCAACTAATATATTGTTTGGGTTACTCCAGTATCGAAACCCTCCTCCATAGCTATAATAAACGTCCATTTGTGGGTCACCAACCGGAAGTACCGGATGAATAATGTCAAAAGAATAAATTATATCTGACATACCGTTTCCATCATAGTCTCCTATCAGCAGTGAACCATCATCAATTAAATTCCCATCCGTATCAAATTGTGGTATGTTTTGAAGTTGGAGTAACATGGGTGTAAACCCCGTACCTGTGGATCGGTAAACAAACCAATTCGGCGAACTTGGACTTGTATTAGCCGTCAAATAATCAGTTTTACCGTCACCATTAAAATCGCCGAACCAAATTTTCGAATCCTCACTCGGTGCTACTCCCGAATATATACTACTAAGTGTTACACCGTTATTACCAATTTCGACATCGTATATTTCGGTACCAGCACTCATACCATTAATACCCGCTTTTTTTATGATCATAATTTCATTGTCCCCATCCCCATCAAAATCTACTACCTCAATATCATGTGCCTTGGCCCAGGATACCGGATCATCCAAAGGGTTTGAGGCTGAGAATGAAGCTGGCAGGTTAAATTGTTGGTCGCTGGGCGAAGAATACTTTAATTTGTGATTGAATGCCTGAGCCGGCGGAGTTGGGTCATTGGGATCAAGCTCTCCCAATATCGTCATATATTCTGTTTCACCATCCCCATTGAAATCGCCAACTACCAAGTGATTATCCTCAGGTTCTATCCATTTAAAAGTCTGGTCATTTGTAATTTCGATATCTTCGAGGTTACCTGAAGCATTCGGCATATATATTTTTACAAAATCAGATCTAAATATCAATTCATTTCCCAATGTGACTTTAGTCCGATTCAGCATCAAAATATCTTGTCGGTTATCTTTGTTAAATGAAGAATTTACAAAACTAGAAGCATGTGCTCGCTCATATGATCCCGGTCGTTCATGCGTGAGTAGATTTTTGTCATGCATAACTAAGTCGTTAATCACTTTGAACGGCATGATCGGCACCTTTTCCTCTTGAATGTCAAACACATCTTCGTTCCAAAACATCTCGTCAGGGAGTTGACCCGAGGAGGCCATTGAGAAATTCTGACCAACCGGATTCTTTAAATGTAGTTCGTAATTCGTATGCTCTGTGAAATGCACGCCACCCTGCACAAGCGTCTGATACTTGATGGCGAAAATATCTGTAAGACCGTCACCATTAAAATCACCTGGAACATAATCGGCAAGCAAGAAATTACTTACTGCATCTGAAGGGAATTCACTATATGGTATAGCGTTTTCCCCATATCTAAATCTTAAAGTGTTGAACGACGCTCCATCAAATCCTAGTTCTTCTATCTCTTGAAAATAGGAAAATGTAGCATCAAAGGCATAGGATAGCTTGTACGAACGAAAAATGTCATTCCCATTTGTTTTAGCATCGATTTGTGTTAAAAGTAAATTTGATTTCACTACAGAACCAGCAACATATGCTTCATTTTTATCATCGCGATAATCGTAATGAAATTTGATTTCGTTATACGGATCAAGACCTGCTCCCGTATTTCCAGTGTAGATGATTTTATCTATACGTATTTCTCTATCTTCCGTTTTATATACATATTCCATATAATTGCCATGACAATCTTTGACCTTGTTCAATTGCCACGATAATACGGTAAATGCGTCTCCTTCGAAAAGAAATCTGGCATCTTCGGTGCGACCATATTCGTACGTCAGACCATTTTTCATTTCGACAATAAAATATTGAGGCCCTAGTCCCTGACTTCCTTTGGCTGTGATACGGCTAAAGGTTTCGATATGGGTGCCATACACGGCATTGTTTTGACCATGTGTTCCACTCAACAGTATAAGTCTGTTTCCATCCATGCTGTATTGATCTGTCAAGTCTCCATTTATAGGAGCCACTTCATCATCGTGAAATATATTTTTTGATACACGCGTGATGGAAGACAGGCCACTCAGTCCCCATCCTCGCCCAAGTTTACCATTCCCACTCTGGCTATTATAGGCTAAGGATATAGTTGGTTGCATACCCATTGTGCCTTGAGGAATCGAAATGGGAATGCTATACGTCGCGGCTCCTGACGGTGAGACACCATGTGAACCAACCGTAGACCCAACTGCTTTGGTTTGATCGATTGGACGATCAAATGACGAAGCATCAAATAATGCGTCATAGCTTATGTCCTCCGGCAAAGCCGGATCGACTTCAGCATGCATTTTGTTGCCGTTTGTACTAGCGTATTTATAGCCGGCATTAAATTCGACTTTTTGTCTGGCAATATGTTCTTTCTCACCAGATTCGGGTGCACTAAGGGTAATCACATCCTGATGTTGAGCAAATACATGGCTAGTCAGGAATAAGATGAATAGGAAAAGATAGGTGTTAATATTATTGAGCATGGTGCATTTATTGGTAATAAAAAAATCGAGTGAACGAAAGCCTTACCTGGCTTTAATGATCTTCCAAATTCCAGATTTTAATTCTGTTTCTATGTGACAGTAATATGTACCGGCGGATAAATCGCTAATGTCAAATTCTTTAAAATGATAGACATTTTTTGCCTGGCGGATTGCGCCGCCGGTCCCATCATACAGAATGATCGTACAGGCCGTAGGTTCTTCAAGAACTACATCCACCACAATTATATCCGTGGTGGGGTTGGGCGAAATATTTATTTCACCCGGTAAAAACTCATCTTTTGTATCATTGATGACGACGTCATTGACCTCGTTAATTTTATCAGATAGATATTCATCCGAATCTAATGACGATACGCGATAGCGCATGATTCGATTTCCGGTATCATCATAGTCAAAAATAACTTTGGGTTGGGCATTTGCTATTGTTGCGGTTAAGCAAATAATAACGGCTATTATATACTTCATTTTGCGCTTTAATTTTCTAATTCTGAAATACGTGTTTCAAGATTCTCTATGATAGCCTGTTGTTCCTGTATGGCTTTAGTGAGGATGGGAATGAGTTCTACATAATCCATACTCAAAATGTCTTGTGCAGGTTCTTCACCTACAATCGTGTATCCGTCTGTATCGTATATTGATTTCCCTGGCTGCCTGATCATTTTAACCACATCTGGTACAACTGTCTGTACTTCCTGCGCTATAAACCCATATCTGTCTTCGTCTTTGGCGTCTGATTTATAATTATATACTACGGGGCGTAGCTGAGTGACCAACCCTATTTGAGATGCCATGTCTCTGATGTTATCTTTAAGGTTGACATCTGAAGTCATCGTATAACCCTGTGTCAACACTACTGCACCATTAAAAAAACCGGCATAATTGTCCCCAGATGATGTTGCTGGAAAACCTTGCGGATAAGTAGAATATAACGCATAATATGTGCCTCCTGTATTCCACCCATAAATTTCATTTCGTATACCGTACCCTTCAACGTCAGCTGACGTTGTATAGTTATGTAAGCCATATATTGTGCCTTTAGACGTTTTTGAACCAGCATTATTTTTAATTCCAAAGTGCATTCCTGTATTATTATTTCCAACTTCCACTTGATTAAATAGTCCATGCCGGTCTCCATCGTTATTATCAGATTTGAGAAGATTGTACACCGCATACCTATCTCCTACGCCATTGGAGCCTGCTCCATCAACTCGATTGTAAATACCATATCGAACTCCGGTGGAAGCACCACCGGTCAGTCTATTGTAAAATGCAATTCTATCTCCGGTTGAACCGTCACCCTCCATATAATTGTAAAATCCGGATTTATTGCCTGTGCTGGAATTATTCAACTTAGTCCAATTGTGAAATCCAGTAGCATGCCGTGCTGTATTTTGATAACTCGGACCATGCAACTCTACATGATTATCTATTCCCCTGACTAAAGATTCACTTCCGGATTGTGACGTAACTAATTTCATTCCTCGACGGGAGCCAGTCCCTTCGTTTGTATTTTCAATTTGAATCCCTGTACGTCCCATCGATCCACTACCACGTAGTCTTGTATAGACTCCGGTAACAAATCCGGACGTAGTTGAGTATGTCGTCACGTCTGATAAAATTCCTGTGTTCAAATTGTTTTCTTTGGAATAACCCTTAAAATGCATCTTGATGTTCATTCCTTTGGCATAATTATTTGTTGTCGCGTCTTCTGGCTGATGAATTTCAGACCAATAGCCCTGAATATTAGCGCGACTATCATTGTTTACAATATTTCGGATACCATAGCTAACCTCATTTGTTGGCGATGTTTTTAAGTTTTCCAGCTTAAGCGATGAATGCTCGGACGTATTTTTAATGTCCACTTTTGCCTTGTCCGAAGTACTGTGTCCAATAGTAATTTGATTACCTGTGGTGACATCGATTTGAGCCCATAATGAGGGAATAAGCATCAGGCTAAATAAGAAGCCTAAAACCAAAGTCCGCATGTACTGGTGTGTTTTGTGTTTTTTCATTTAATAGGAATAAATGGTTAAAAAATAGGAAACCCTTTCGATCTCAAAAAGGCATACCTTGAATACTTTTAAATGGAATTGCGCATTCGTATAATTTAGGGCGAAAGATTACAATTCGTATTGTTAAAGAACAAATATAATAATTTTCCATGCAGCTATGGTTACCTGTTTAAAAATTTAACATTTTGCATAAAATGGTACTATCGCATTACAGTCAACCGCCGGCGATGATTTTATTCCGTTAGCACGACAAACAATTTCTTCTGGATAGGTTCGGGTAAATTATACCAATTAAAGGTATAATTGACGCATATATTAAGAGAGGTTTGCTCAATTTCAGCGTTGCAAAGCCTCGCTGTAGCTCCGGCTACGTCTACGT
>JANQSS010000042.1 GCA_028279185.1 Saprospiraceae bacterium
TAGTGCAAGCGGCGGCTGCCATACGACAAGTACGGATCTGTCCGGTTTCACAGCACCGGACTCATGTGGTGGTGTAGTGACGATAAATTTTGTAGCGAGCGATGCATGCGACCAATCGCAAACGTGCAGTTCCACATTTACGGTAACAGCGCGTCCGAGCTTGACGGTAAGCTGCCCACAACCTATTACAATACCGACGTGTCAAACACAAGCATCAATCGATGCGGCGTTTGCAACGTGGATTGGCGGCTTCAGTGCGATCGGTGGCTGTCATACGACAAGCACAGATCTATCGGGCTTTACAGCACCGGATTCATGCGGTGGTGTAGTAACAATAAATTTTGTGGCGAGCGATGCCTGCGACCAATCACAGACGTGCAGTTCCACATTTACGGTAACAAATCGCCAGGTTGTCGATGTTACATGCCCCGTTGCAGTTAATTTGCAGCAGTGCGCTTTTGCAAATCAAGCCGCTCTCACATTAGCTTATAATTCATGGTTGGCTGGATTTACGGTTGCTAATGCTGGATGCGGAGCAGTCGGAAGTTTTAATAACGATCCGCCTGCTAGCTTAAACTTCTGTGATGTGGTGACAAATGGCGTAAACATTAGTGCCATGTATTCCGCGGATGATGGATGCACAAGTGACAACTGCAGCAGTTCATTTGTGATAGCCGGAGCGGGGCCAGTGGATGTGGATTGCCCGCAGGCCGTCAATGTATCTCTATGTACGTTTGCTGATCAGGCCGCGTTAACAGCAGCTTATAATTCATGGCTAGCTGGCTTCACTGTTGTGAATGCTGGTTGTGGAGCAACAGGTAGTTTCACAACAGCACCACCTACAAATTTGAATTTGTGTGATGTGGTTATGAACGGCGTGAATATTAGTGCAACCTATTCTGCAAGTGATGGATGTACGAGTGATAATTGTAGCAGTTCGTTTGTTGTTAGTGCGGCTGCTGTGCCACAGACACCCCAATGTCCAACATTGGCACCTGTCAGTTGCGATGTGGCCCAAAATATGACCACTGCTAGTTTCGCAAATATTACATCGTCCAATGGAGAAACAGGTGCATGCAACGTAACTATAACAGCAACTCCGAGTAGTGTAAACACGAGTTCAATTGCATGTGATGGTTCTGGTAATGTTGTTGTTACCTATACGCTGATGGATAATTGTGGAAGAACATATCCGAACTTAGTCTGTACACAACCTGTCAGCCCTGCTGTAATTCCACCGCTTCCACAGTGTCCAAATTATCCGGCGCTTGAATGTGATGAAATATTCGAAGTGGAGTTATCTGATTACCCTGATATCGTTTCTAGCAATGGATTGATTGGAGTATGTAATGTTACAATAACGGCAACGGCTATTGACGTGGAAATTGTAGGAATAGTTTGCGACGGATCTAGGGCTGTAGTTGTAACCTATTCGGTTTCTGACAATTGTGGTGGTACTTATCAAGACTTGGTATGCACACAACAAGTGAATGGACCGCCATTACCATCACCGATTACCTGTAGAAACTTCCAGGCTATCGATTGTGACGTGGCGGCAAGCCGTATGCCGTCTGATTATCCATTTATCATTTCCAGTAATGGATTAGAGGGTCAATGTGGATTCCAATACTTAGGTACACCTGCAAGTGTTGATGTAAGTCAAGTTGGTTGTCAAGGCGTTATATTCATAACATATGAAGTGACAGATAATTGTGGTGGTACTTACCAAGATATGATTTGTACGCAACCAGTGAACATGCCTCAGGGGCCGATGCTTCCTTCATGTCCTGAATTGGATTCTGTGGAATGCAATGCTGTCCAAAGTCTCACGCTTTCAGATTATCCTGACATCGTGACTGACAATAATTCTGTTGGGGCATGTAATATTACTGTAACAGCATCAGCGTCAAATATTGATATAAGTGGAGCAACATGTGACGGAATGGGGGTTGTGGTCATCACGTATACCTTGACGGACAATTGTGGAGGTACATATCCAGATTTAATTTGCACACAGCCTGTAGCCGAAAGCGCTTGTCCTGATCATCTTGTCTTAACACTGGCAGATAGCCCATTAAGTGGGATATATGAGGCAAG
The DNA here is from genome assembly GCA_028279185.1 of Saprospiraceae bacterium. GTDB lineage: Bacteria > Bacteroidota > Bacteroidia > Chitinophagales > Saprospiraceae > JANQSS01. The sequence continues at coordinate 2,098 of JANQSS010000042.1, forward strand.
ACAAACGATAACCATTAACGGCAACGTATTAATACTTGATGGAACCAGTGTAATATTAAATGCTCCTGAAGTATTAATTAATGAGTTAGATGTTGAGTTCGGCGCAGAATTAGATGTTCTGCAAGGTGGTTGTGATTAATTAATAATAAATAACAATTGATAAAGACACCTTGGAATTAAAACGCCAGGGTGTCTTTTTTTACAAAGTTGCCGCGATTGAACTGAATTTTTCTAATTGCCTTTTTTCTTTTTCTTGAAAGGATTCCACCCATCGAGAATGTCATCGGCTTTGTCTTTCAATTCGTCATCTATCTTATCTTTTATTACATCCTCAACTTTGGCAACCACGGTATCTTTTACTGGTTTAATTTCTTCATCGATTTTTTTGTTTACTTCTGCTTCAGCACGGTCTTTTACGGCATCTTCAATTGATTTTTGCGTGCTGTCTTTATTGCTGCCCTGTACAACATCAATTATTTTTGTTTTGGTGACATTTGTGATACTATCCTTTGCTTGGTCCACTGCATTATTTACGACCTCTTTAATGATTTCTTTTGCAGCAGCTTTTGAAAAATCAATGAGTTTAACTTCAATGTCCGGGGAAGCCAGTTGACCTGTTAACATGACATCGATACGAATGGACTCTGTGTCTTTTATTCGTATGCCTAATTGACTGAGTTTATCTTGAACTGTGGCGAGTTGATCGTTGATTACTGAAGGGATACCTGTGTCATCAAACTTATTAGTCGGTATGGTTAAGGCAATTTTGTAGTTCATATCACCGACTAATTTATGATGACCCGAAATATTGGTGTGTATATCATGCACAATTTGCTCAAATGGTTCAATAGTAAGCCCCCCATCTTTAATAGCAAATCGATTACGCGACCGGTCAATGGGAATTGACTTTAATTCATCAAGTTGAAGCAATGTTGATATTTTTTCTAGGGTTTCACTTCCGACTAAATTACCATGCAAAGTTTCCAATAACCCTTGTCCGTCGAGTGATGCAAGGTTGGGAATATAACCCGGCTGAAGACTTCCTTCGAAAACCATCGTGCTATTGAACGTTCCCCTGATAAAATTAATAATAGGTAATAAAAACTTGGTGCTTTTTATTTGATCAAAGGTTTGCTCGAACGAAAATCGTTGAATGTCATAGGCTAATTTAAATAGGGGATCTCCTACCCCATCGTGCGCGTAATAACCGTTAAGCTTGAATTCTCCTCCAAGTGTTTGACCGCTGACATCATCGAATACGAGCTTATTATTTTTTATTTTGATTATGCCTTTTGTATTATTAATATGAATATTGTCATAAACCAATTCACCGAGATGCGCATTAATCGATATGTTCATCCGTTGGGGAACTGGGGCATAGACGGTATTTACTGTAGAGCCCCCTCCTCCGACTTCATCCTCAATCATCCAGTTATCAGCCTTTAATGAGGGAGAGCTTAAGGTTATACTGCCAAGCAGCGTTTCATTTCGATAAGTGTAACCGTAAATATTACTGAGATTTCCATTGCCTTGAACTTTATCTTGATTAACCGATCCTTTAAATTGTTTTATTTCGAGGTGTGACAAATCACCTGAGAAAGTTGATGAAATATTTTGAAGTAAGTAATCTTCGTATCGGACCGAATTGAACGCTCCTTTTATTTCGAGTTGTAGATTCTTAATAAGTTCATTTTCGTCTGATGGGTTATGAAGGTTCGTTGTCGTTTCATCAGGTGTTAACCATTCGTTTATATCAAGAACACTTCCAGTAACGTCAGCGGTTACTCGAATCGGTTGATCGTTACCAGAGACGAGGCGCGACAATGGTGAAATCGTAGCCGTTCCTTCAATATCACTTCGTCCTATTTTTCCGGTTATTTTTTTTACAACGATCCTGTCATCTGCTACAATTGATTCGAGTACAGCAATATCAACACGAGGTTGACCATCTGCAGCATAACGTACATTTTTTCCATTTATCGACCCTGTGTAGATGAGCTGTGACAGGTCCCTAGCTTGTATGGCTTTCGTATTGCCTTTGAACATGATGTCAGCATGTAACTCACCCTGCATCTCATTTATATCAGGGAAAGGATATGCCTCATGTAAGTCTTTTAAATTTAATTTTCCGTTTGCCTTTCCTTCGAAAAATTGATTTGTACTCTGATTATTGACTCGAATATTTCCAGCAATTTCCTCTCTGTTAAGCTTAAATTGAAATAAAGGTAAATTAATCAAGGAAGGCAGGGCTTTTACACCTTGGTTACTAATATTTCCGGTGATAAAAATGTCCGATATAGCATGTGACTTGCCGGGAAACTGAAAAAATCCATTATCCACTTGTAAATCTAAACCATAATTAGGGTATGTTCCTTGTGATGTATTTAATACCCCTTTTACAAAACCGGATAGTATGAGTTTTCCGCTAGCATCGACATCACTAAATTCACGCACATACATATTTGGAAGGATAGATAAAAAGGACTTAAACGTGTTTTGACGTGTATTTACGTTTACATCAAAGTCAATCTCATCATTGTATTGTTGGATTGTGCCGGAGACAAATAACTGAAGCGCATTGAGCACTAAGTTGTTTTCCAAAAAGGTGTAGCGATTTTCATTAAAATCAAAATTAACAACACCATCAAATTCCGTGACTGCCTGCAAAAAAGTAATACCGTTTTGCTTTACGTGAAAGGCTTTACTGGTTAGGGAAGCATCGATTAGCAAGTTGTTGGTTTGGTAGGTCAAAGAGCCTTTATGATCGGCATCGGAAATTGTGATGTGTACGCCACTTTCCTCATCTATATAGGTAAGGTCAATGTTTTCAATGACGTACTCAGAGAGGTCAAATTTTATAGTGGAGGATGGTTCATGTTGTTTTTCAGCATGCAGAGCGACTAAGTCATAATTGGAATTCCCGTTTTTGTCCGAGTGAATATAGGCAACAGGGTGTTGTAAATGGAATGATTTAATTTCTAGTGAATCACCTTGTGACCAAATGGACATAAAGTCAAGACCCAGTGACATGTTGTCGGCTTTCAGCAAAGCAGGTTGCAAACTATCGACTTTATTTCCTGTGACCCGTAAATTCTCCACTTCCACTGCTACATCCGGAAACGTGGACCACCACGTCACATCGATGTTTGAGAAGTCAACCTCCCCAACAACACGCGCATTTATTTCTTTTTTAATAAGGACAATTAATTTGTCCTTGAAAAAAGTCGGTGCGATAACAACGGCTAATGCAAACGCGATGAATAGACCAAAAAAGGCAATGAGAAGTGTTTTAACAGTTTTTTTCATATTGAGAATTGTTCGTGCTTGTCTTCGTGCCAATATGGCTGTTTGATTATAACGTATTAAAGACACAAGCCACGTGCCACAGGAGGTTAATATAAATTTAAAAGACTGGGCTTTTCTATGTATCAAAGATGGTCTTATACGATAGTATGGATTTATGGGACGTATGGCCGTCACGTAATTCAGCGTTAGAGGGGTGGTATTATGATTTGAATAATTAAAACATTTGGATAGGGCTTATCTTCGTTCGACTTTATGAACATTAACAGTTTGCTTATATATATGGCCTTGTTTGCCTTCGGAGTCCTCTTATTCGGATGCCAAGAAGACAAGCTCGCCAAGCCCGAGCTACCTATAGAGCGGCAGTTTCAATCGACATTTACACTTCTATCGGAGTCAGCATCGGGCATTTCTTTTCGTAATGATATAGTTGAGACGCCAGAAGTGCATGGCTTAATGTGGGATGCAGTTTACTATGGCGGAGGAGTTGGTATTGGAGACATCAATAATGATGGACTGGAAGATATCTTTTTTGCGGGAAATCAAGCCGATGATGCTCTGTATGTCAATAAAGGCGACCTGAAGTTCGAAAATATATCTACGTCATCCGGAATTTTAAATCATCCCGGTTGGTCGTGTGGTGTTGCAATGGTAGATATAAATGCCGACGGGTTTCTAGATATATATGTGAGCAGAACGTCGTGGAAACAGGATCATATGGACCCTGAATTTAGACGTAACAAGCTATTTATTAATAATGGAGATTTAACGTTTTCTGAGAGATCAGAAGAATACGGCTTAGATTATAACGGCTATTCAACGCAGGCGACATTTTTGGATTTTGATAAAGATGGAGACCTTGATATGTTTCTACTAAATTCTCCATCCAATAATTTAAATCAAAAAATTCAGTACGCGAATGCAAATGAATTGCCTGAATTTGTTTCGGACAAGTTTTATCGAAATGATGGCAATACGTTTCAAGATGTAACCGATCAGGTGGGTGTTGCTGGCCTGTCTTTTGGGCTTGGTGTTGTTGCAACTGACCTTAATCATGATACCTGGATTGATATATACGTGGCCAATGATTATGAAAAACCTGACTATCTATACATAAATCAACGCGATGGCACATTTAAGAACTTACTTGATGAAAAAATAAAACACACCTCATTTACTTCAATGGGATGCGATGCCGCAGATGTTAATAATGACGGCTTGGTAGACCTCAGCGTTTTGGACATGCAATCGGCCGATCATGTGCGGTCAAAAACGAATATGCCTAGTATGGATACCGAACGGTTTTGGACTTTTGTCGCAAAGGGTTACAACTATCAGTACATGTCGAATGTATTGCAGCTGAATAATGGGTTCGGCTTCTTCTCAGATATAGCCCACTATGCTGGAGTGGCTAGCACAGACTGGAGTTGGGCTGTGCTGCTGGCCGACTTCGACAATGACAGTTACAAAGATATGTATGTCACAAATGGAATAAACCGTGACCTCCGAAACAATGATTTTACCGTAAAAATGGAAGCGCTTAATACAGGAAATAAAAAAGTCGATCTATTTAAATTATCTCAAGAGATTCCTTCGACAAAAACAATGAATTATTATTTCAAAAACTCGGGAGAATTACAATTTAGTAATAAAACGAAAGAGGCTGGTCTGGGACAAGAAACATTTTCATTTGGTGCTGCATATGCTGACTTAGATCATGACGGCGATTTGGATTTAGTGGTTAACAATAATAATGAACGTAGCTTTGTTTATAGAAATAATAGTAAAAATAAAAACCACGTATCTATTACAATTGTAGGAAGCAAATTAAATCCACTTGGAATCGGAACAAAAGTTTTTATTTTTCAATCCGGCGGTTCCATTCAATATCAAGAATTGAGTCCTGTACGTGGGTTTCAATCTTCCTGTGGATTGGATCTACATTTTGGTCTAGGGAATAATCAACAGATTGATAGTTTAATATGCATATTTCCAGACGACAACTGCATAAAAAAATATAATGTAAGCGGGAATAGACGCATCACATTAAGTTATCATGACGCAACCAAGCAACCATTGTCCGTTTATCGATTTGCGGCACGATCATTTGAAAATGTGAGCGATAAAATGGGTGTTGGCTTCGTGCACCAAGAAAATTCATTTGACGATTTTAAAGATGAAATATTGCTCCCCCATTCACAATCAACACGGGGTCCTTATCAAGCGGTAGGAGATGTGAATGGAGATGGTTTGGACGATCTGTATATAGGAGGAGCAACCGGACAGGCGGGAGCCCTTTATGTTCAAAATGATCGCGGACAATTTACTTCCGTTTCCGGCCCATGGCAGGCTCATGCTGGTCAAGAGGATATGGGTTGTGCATTATTTGATGCAGATGGCGATGGAGACCTTGATTTATATGTAGCAAGTGGAGGCAATGCATCTCAAAATAAGAGCGACTATCAAGACCGATTATATGACAACGATGGGAAAGGTGGGTTTTCGAATGCCTCGGACCGACTTCCGAAGCTCAGCACAAACAGTTCATGTGTAAAGACTGCAGATATAGATGGCGATGGTGATGTAGATGTTTTTATCGGAGGTCTTGTCGAGCGATCAAGATACCCTTACGCGGGACAATCTGTCTTACTGTATAATGAGAAGGGACAGTTTAAAAACCGTACGAGCGATTTAGCACCAGAAGTGGAATTCATGGGCATGGTATCAGATGCTGTCTGGTCGGATATAGATGAAAATGGTCACCCTGACTTGGTCGTGGTTGGAGAATGGATGACACCCAGGTGCTTTAAGAACGATGGGAAAAAATTAATCGAAGATGTGAATTGGTTGCAAAATGCCGAGCAACTATCAGGATGGTATATGCACGTGAATGATTCAGATTTGAACCAGGACGGAAAACCAGATTTTATTTTAGGCAATTTTGGGGAGAATAATAAGTTTCACCCTTCGGTCCAAAAGCCTTTCAAAGTATACAGCAGTGATTTTGATGGAAATAATACAAATGATATTGTTTTAGCGAAAAGGTATAAGGGAAAATATGTACCTGTGCGTGGTCGAGAGTGTTCGTCCGAACAAATGCCATTTATCGCCGAAAAATTCGAGACATTTAATGCCTTTGCAAATGCATCTGTTGACCAGATTTTGGAAGGTGAAATTAATGCGTCCCTTCAATTGGAAGTCCAGTCCTTTCGATCGGGTGTTTTATTGAGCAGCGAGAATGGATATTCTTTTATCCCGTTTCCAGCAGAAGCTCAGTTGTTTCCGATCATGAGTACGGCAATCGATGATTTTAATAAAGATGGAAAGCAAGACATTCTTATCGTTGGCAATTTGTTTGATGCAGAAGTGGAAACGACCCGACATGATTCAGGTAATGGCCTTTTGCTTTTGGGAGAGGGTGCGGCTCGATTTACTCCTCAAACTGTTTTGCATAGTGGTTTCTACGCGCCATTTAATTCAAGAAGTATCGCCTTACTTAAAAATAATGTGGAGAAGAAGCCTTTAGTTGTTATTGGGTCCAGCAGTAATCGAACGTTGACGTATCAAGCAATTAAGTAACAATCAAAGCGATCTGAATACTTACGGGTGTTATTTAATCAATCGAATAGCTGTCTTTCATATTTTTCTATATATTATCACACACTTTAATTGGTATTTAAAATACTACAATGAAAAAGCATATTCTAGTTTTTTTATCAAACGGAATTCCATTTGGTTTGATAATGGTAGGATGGGATTATTTCGATGGTCTGGGATTTAATCTCAAGAAGTTTTTATTTCTTTCCATTTTTTTTGGACTCTGGATGACGGTAATGCTGCACTATATTAATCAAGTCGATGGGAAAAGCAAACCAAAAACAAACAGTAAATCGCCGGATTCGTAAACTTGGATCTGGTATAATTTGACAGTGCCCATGTCTTAACACGATTTTTCATAAATCATGTTAAGACGGGCTTGTATTCCAGGCCTTGTTTTATTGACAAGCTTCAGTAATATGAGCTCTCACATTACTACCACTAGCTGCCGAAAAGCCTGGGGTAAAAATAATTCTGGACGGATTCGTATAGGTAATCGTACGACCGGTTGGAATGTTGGCGGAAGAGGTATAGGCAAGCGTGCTGCAATAGTTCTCATCTTGCGTTAATGTTGTTCCCCCCTGAATAAGTACGATTACTTCACACGTGGTCTCAAAATTTGTCGCGATCAACGAAAAGTCCTGACTACCTCCGGTTAAACTTCCTTCCCTATTCACTTGAAGAACTTGCAGGTTTTGATCGGGTGACGAAATAATTTGTTCAACATTGTCTACGTCGTTGTCTCCCGTGGTAGCATTAGTATTGATGTTATTGGGATCCAAAATCCATGGCCGGTCATTTTGATTCGCACTGAGTAAGAAGATGTCTAAATCGTTGACCAAATTAGGTGTAGTATTGTCGAGCGTCGTCTGAATAGTGCCCGGTAAATCGGTGTACGCCATTGTAACTTGCAGGTCCTCCGCACAAGAGGATAAGAAACCATACTGCTTGGAAATACCGCTTTGCGTGTCTTCAATGATGGCCGAACCGTCATTGGCATCATCATCCGTAATGACATTAGCCGCGTCTTCAGCATTCATAAGCCCCCATCCGAACGAATAGTCAGGGCCGGGATTACCGAGGTCCTGAGCGGTATGGATGATGAGTGCTTTTAAGGTAGCGCTATTCATAAAGTTTCCGGACCCGTTTAAGTCTTCAAAATGTTCCTGTAAGAGAATGGCAGATCCTGAGACATTAGGGGTGGCCATAGATGTACCTCCTATCGTATTGTAGGCATTATTGCTCGTTGACCAGCTGCTATAGAGTTGTACACCATGCCCAACGATGTCAGGTTTTATTCGGCCATCGTCAGTGGGACCCACACTTGAAAAAGCCGCTAAAGCATTACCTGAGGCTGCATCGATTGCACCGACTGTAAGTATGTTTTTGGCGACACCATTTGTTGGGATATTATCACCACCAGTTGCATCCTGAGGTGGAAAAATTCCAGTAAAGTAAGTTGAACAAGGTCCTGAGTCTCCTAACCGTACTTGCGATGCGCCAGGAACTGGATTATCGTCACGATCGTTTCCTGAAGATTGCACGGCTAAGTACTGCGGAGCATTAAATGCAATTGAGTCCCTTATTCGGCACATTTCGCTGTACCTACCGAAGTTTTCATCTTCTGTATTGGCATTGTAGGATGCCAGGCTCCCTTTCCATTCCCAACAGCCGACGACTGCGTCCCAACTCCATCCGACGGCCCAGCCATACGAGTGATTTGAAACCAGCATACCCGCCGCTGCAGCGGCGGCCATTTCAGCTTCATCATTTACGGAGTTGTAGGCGTTCAACGTAACGTTTGTGGCCATTCCGGTTGCACTTGCATCGTCAGTGCCGTCTCCTGCTATAGTTCCGGCTACGTGGGTCGCGTGATTGCTAGCAGTGGTTGATCCATCCTGGACAAGAACGCGGGATGGCCCTCCGGAGCCGGTATTGAGATTAAAATGACTCGTAAGTGGAATATTACCACTCGTCGTTGTTTCGGTTGCTTCCCAGATGCCAACGGTGAATCCCGATCCATCAAGATCAAGATTGAGCGACCCACCAATTTGTAATGCATCTGTATTTGTCGCAGCGGCAGCTGCTGTATTGTCAACCACCTGATAGCGAAGTACGCCCAATTCATCAATGACATCGACACCCAGTGTGTCTCGCCCTTCTGCTATTGCTCGGGCGATTGCCCGAGCATGCGCATGTGCATAGTCATCGGACAACTTTTGGGCATACTCGTCGAGCACGGAGACGTTTGTGTTTTCCAGGATTAGGGATTTATTCTCCTGTGACTTTACATGAATGGCAAGTATATATAGAAAACAAAATGTGATTACCTTTTTCATAATATTTAATTTTATCAGACCTGAACTAAAATGTATTCAAAGAATAATTGTAGAATTATTTACTTTCTAATTCGTCCAATCTGATTTTTAATTCTTGGTTTTCTTTATTTAAAGCAATCATATGCAAGGTTAATTCTTCGATTTTTTCCATCATACGTTTTTGCATGTCACCAACGGCAAATCCATTTTTTTCAACTTCGACAGCAGAAGGAATTCCGGGCAAGTGACCATTTTCGTTAATAAATTCTTCGGTTTCTTCAAGGGTTTTTAATTTATAATCTGATGTAAAAACATAATCTGGCCAATTTGTCACAAGCTCTATTTGCATTTCTTCACATATTGTTTTTCCATGTACCGACAGCGCGAAGCCCGTTGCAAATGATTCACCACCAACTGCGATGGATCCGGGAAGGAATAAGTTGCCACTATTTCGATCCATAGAAAAATGGGGTCCGTATAGCGTATTGATTGCTTTACCAAATATTTGTAATTGATTGTCAACTCCCTCGTACATCATGAACATACCGAAGGTCCCGTCATCATCTTCACTAAATAGAATAGACGTTGTATCACCTGACGTGCCAGAAAGGCCATGCAAAGCGACTTGATTATGTTCTTTTGTGTTGTGTCCGATTGAAACGTCTCCGTTGAATTCGGCAGCGGCTCCATTGTTGTCTAAAGCTGCACCATATAGTGCTACGCCGTTACCGGACACGGATGCATTGACGCTTCGGTACGTCCCAGGATTTGACCCTGAAATGATGTAAGAAGTCAGTCCGCTTACAGATGTGGAAGAACCGCCTGTGGATTGAACCAATATGCCGGTTTTTGTTCCACTACCACCCGATAGCTGGACGTCAAGACCTAATTTTGAGGAAGAGCCGGAGTAGTCGTTGAAGAAGCGCGCGGTTGCACCTGATGTGCCTTGATCCACGTACAGCGTATTCGTAGAATTGGCAATAGATCCGATGCCAACATTTCCGCCGTCATAGTGAATGGTGCTTCCAGTACCAGTGTCCCAGAGACTGCTTCCGCCGCTTGGTAGGGGTACGGTGTTTCCTCCCGAAATGGTCAGGTCGCTACCAGACAAGGACAGTGTTTGAATTTCATTGGAGCTGTCTTCATCATGGTCGCGTTTCCATGTTCCGTGGAACCGATACAGCGCTTGTTCCTGGGTATCATACACCATCAGTCCAAGCGCAGGAAGTGGAATATTCATACGCTCGGCGGTAGACATTCTTGGTATTAAAATACCTTGTGACTTACTGTTCACTTCCAGTAGAGCACTGGCATCGGGGGCTGCACCTGATGAATCAATGCTTAAGGCCTGTTCAAAAATATTGTGTTGTGCGGATAAAGTGAGACCAAAACAAAGGCAAAAGATTGTAATTAACGTTTTCATGATTTATGCTTTTTGCCTCTTTATCTGACTGGGGAAAGAAAGGTTAACGCGGTATGCAAAAAAAATAGTGATAATAGCCTTTGTTGGGCAATAACCCAGTTTGGAGATAAGCAACCATGTCGAAACTACACGGATTGCTGAAACGTGAAGATTTCGGTAAATTGTTCGTATATAAGGGAGTTAGTGAGGATTTAAAAAAGAAAAGACTAATTTGAATATTCAAGTAATAAGTGATTTGCATCGTGAATTTGGATCCCACGAAATAAATTATCAAAAGGCCGATCTTGTTATTTTCGCTGGTGATGTGGATATAAAAACGAAAGGAATAGAATGGATCCTTAGCGAGATGCCTGACAAACGAGTTATTTATGTTTTAGGTAACCATGAGTATTACAAAGGTGCTTATCCAAAAGAATTGAATAAAATTAGAAAAATAGCAAAAGGAACGAACGTAAGTGTTCTTGAAAACGATTCGGTAGATATAGAAGGAATAATATTTCATGGTTCGACTTTATGGACCGATTTTTGTCTGTTCGAAAATAATCCAATATTATATGGAAGCCTTTGTCAACAAAAAATGAATGATTATCGTCACATAAGAATCGAACCGGAATATTCCAAACTACGATCTATTGATACATATAAATTACATAAAATCGCCATTAATTGGTTAGAGAAATCCTTAAATAAACACAGAGGTAAGAAGAATATCGTTGTGACTCATCATGCCCCAAGTAAGAGATCAATTCCGATTCAATTTTCTAAAGATCCTTTGTCAAGTGCATATGCTTCAAATCTAGATGAATTTATTGAAAAGTGGCAACCGATATATTGGATACATGGTCACGTTCATAAGCCAATAGAGTACAATATAACTGACACCAAAGTACTTTGCAATCCTCATGGATATATTGATGAACCATATAATGGATATCAAAAAGAACTAATAATTAAATTGTAGCCCTCACTAACTTTGGATAGAACGACCTTGGCACCTTTTGGCAGCACGGCGTCTATCATTTCCGTTAGATGCCAACGGGTAAAACCAAAGTATGACAAGATCATCCTGAGTAACGCCAAGAACATTCGGCATACCAGAATTGGTGCGTGCAATCAAAAAAATGAAGTGAAAAAAATAATATCTGATATTTCTAAGGCGACCTGGGATTATTCTATGGCCGATTTAAGATAGTATAAAAAAAGCATAATCCATTGATTTGCAAACGTTAAATTTCAATTTTTGTGAGGTTTTTTGAGTACACTGAGTTGTGCTGAAATCTGATTTAAAATATCATCAACAGACATCGACGTAATCGTCTGCAGCTGTCCAAACACCAGTCTTCCTCCATAGGGTACAATCAGATTATCTCCCTTGGGCATAGCTTTTCCTAAACCGGACATATAAGCAGGTAGAAATGGAATGTGCGGTCGTTGTCTAAGAACGAAGGCTATTCCCGCTTTAAATGGTTGCGCAATTTCCGGTATACCACGGCTGCCCTCAGGAAATAAGATTAGTGAAAACCCTTTGTCCAAATAATTCAACATGACATTAATTGGATCTAAAGATGGATTGACCTTGTCGCGATGTCTTTTTATCAAGACTGCATTTATGCACGTGCGGCTGAACCAGGATGAAAGTCTTGTTTTACCAAAGTGATCCATGGCCGCAACCGGCTTGACATTTACCAGAAGTCGAGAAGGCATCGCTGCGAGTAAAGCCATGGTATCCAGATGACTATTATGATTTGCAACGATAATAAATTGCTTTGTATTCTTTAAAAAGTGAGCACGCCTGAATTTTATACCTACTATTATCTTTAAAAAATAATAAACGCAAAACGAATACAAGAATATTAACCAAGCTTTTTTCATTTAGTAAAGAATGTAAAAAATTAAATGAAAAAATACCGGAGCTGTATAGGACAACGAATCAATACGATCCAATACACCTCCATGCCCGGGAATAGTAGAACCTGTATCTTTTATGCCAATGTCTCGCTTGATCGCCGACATGACGATATCCCCAACAAAACCTGCTAGCGCGATGATCAAACTGACCAGCACGACTTCCACGGGTGATAATGGAGTAAGAAACCGCAAGAAATACCCAAAAATAATGGTGCACAATATGCCTCCAATCAACCCTTCCCATGTTTTGTTGGGACTAATTTTTGGAACGACCTTATGCTTTCCGAATAATTTGCCCCAGGTGAATTGCAATACGTCATTTATTTCAGTCAAAAACACCACAAAGAGGAGTAAGGCCCGGCCGTCAACAACGACGCCATCTACTTCAGGTAGCGAAAGTAAGTATGCCATGTGACTCAGCGAATAGACAGTAAGCATCAATGACCATTGCAACGTGGCTGTTGATTTTATAAAACCGGACATGTTTCCAACGACCAACATGCGCATGGGCAATAGCAGAAACATGACAATTGGAATAAAAATGATAAATGCGCCATACCAACCGATATAAGCCAAGTAAAACTGTACAGGAATAGCGCATAATGCCCAGAATATTGCACGACGGTCTTCATTTCTGAAGTTGAGAATTGAATAGAGTTCTCGAAAAGCAAGGAAGGACAGGAAGGCAATACCTACATAAGAAATTGTATTGTTCAACAGGGTGGCTGCAATAAACACGGTTGCCATTACCCACCATGATTTCGTTCGTTGAATTAATTCTGAATAATCTTTTTCAGGATTTAGTTTCTTTAAGGTCGCAAATAAAATTGTCGCAATTGTTAGAATGCCGAAGATTAGACCCACGACAATGACTATATCACTATGAAACGATCCAAGATTTAGCATATCATATATGTTGAATCGATTTCGTCAATCGGGTATACGTACTGATTATAAGCAGTCCTATGCCTATAGCAAAGAAGATAACCATGACTGAAGAAAAAGACGGAACAAAAAATGTCAGCAGACAATAAATACTTATAAAAAGCACACGGTCACTTTTTCCCATTGGCCCGTCATATCTCCTTTTACTTCCTACAAGCTCGCCCATCACGCCGGCAAATTCATTGATAATGGATAAACAAATAAAAAGGACGATTAAGTACGTGTGCGGTACGATCTTGAGCAATGGAAAAAAAATGAAGAAGTCTGAAATTACGTCACCGAAATCATTTAGTACTTTTCCTTTCGCGGTTTGCTGGTTGTATTGTCGGGCCAATAATCCGTCAATGGCATTTAAAGCCATCCGAATAAGTAATAATAGTGGAATAATTAAAAGAAACCAGGGAACATTATCTGCGAAATAAAAAAGAACTCCGGTCAGGAGTGAAAGCATAATAGCGAAAAAAGTGATTTGATTCGCCGTGCATCCTGCATTGTGCAGTTTTTGCACGATAGGTGTAAGCAATGCCTGAAACTTCGGTTTTATATCGTAAATCGATATCATAATTGGTGCTGGTTGAATGTAAAAATCCAATATGAAGCCAATCGCCAAACAGACGGAATGTAGGTACAGGATATTGCTTCTTGCTCATTTTAAATGCTGAAATGGTCATTTGCCTCGACGAAATAGGGTTGAGTTGGGATCTAGGTAAGATTGAGGTGGAGGAGAGAGAGAAAGTTATGTGTTCATTTTTTGCACTTCAACAGACGTTTCATCTTCGACATATCATGTATGTATCAAAAAACACATAAGCATTTGATTATCAACGCCTAACAGGCCTTAGTCGCCAGGCACCTATAGGTGCCTTGCGACTAAGGCCCTGCGAGGCCCATAAAATGCCTCTTTTTTAGCCATTTTCTTACCAGCGTGTACACCGTTCTACGTTTTACACTTATTTCCCTATTCTTGCGTTTTGTTAAGCGTATGCGAGCACTAATTGTTATATCATGCCTCTTGTTTATCAGCCATTGCGGAATGGCTCAGGCACCTAATGACAAACTAGCGAATCAGTACTACAGTACCGGCGAGTACGAAAAAGCAGCTGTACTGTACAAGAAACTCTGGGAAACAGATAAGCGCCGCACCCATTACTATGATCGTTTCTTCACCTCACTCATTGAATCCGAGCAGTTTGAAGAAGCGCGTGCAAATATTTCGAAGCGCATAAAATCAGAACCGGCGAATGCTGCATTGCACGTTAAGCGCGCTTCGATATACGTGGCCGAAGGGTATCCGGAAAAAGCAGAAGAAGCTTATCGAGAGGCCATCGAAAAACTACCTGCAAATGCAGCAAGTATAAGCCGATTGGGACAGGCTTTTCAGGGTTTACGCAATTATGACTTAGCCATCGAAGCTTATGAAAAAGGTGGCCGCCTTATGAATGACACGTTACGCTTTGCTAACCAACTTCGTGCACTATCGCAGTACAACAATGATAAAAAGCGCATGGTGAAATATAGCCTGCTTTCATTGGCACAAAATGCGCGCAACGCACCTAGCATTAAGGCGCAACTTCAACGCGCATTGCAACCGGAAGACCACGAAGACTTGCAGTCGAAATTGTACATATATATTCAGCAATTCCCTGATGACATCGTCTACCCTGAGTTGTTAGAGTGGTCGTTCATCCAACAAAAAGATTTTCCTTCTGCGTTACGGCAGGCCCGTGCTTTGGATAGACGCCTAGATGAAAACGGACAACGCGTTTTTCAAATCGGGCAGATGGCCTCAAATCATAAAGAATACGCAACCGCGGTTGACGCCTATGATTACATTATTCGTAAAAAGTCTAAAAACAACGCATTTTATCTGTCGGCAAAATCGGAGCTATTAAAAACAAAGAAGAATCAGATACTTTCAGGTCAAGTCGATGGTGTTTCTCTTGATTCACTGGAAGCGGAATATTATTCTTTTTTGGATTCATATGGCCGAACATCGAGCACGGCTTACGTAGTACTGGACTTGGCTCGATTTCAAAACCGCTATTTAAAAAATAACGAAAAGGCAATAAAGACATTAACCGAGTTGACGGAAATGCCTGGTGTTAATAAACAAGTGTTAGCGAATGCTAAACTGGAATTGGGAGACCTATACCTATTAAAAGGTGATCGTTGGGAAGCCACGCTTTTGTATTCACAAGTTGATAAAGATTTTCCTGAAGAACAATTAGGTGAAGAGGCACGATACCGCAATGCATTATTGTCGTACTATGTTGGAGACTTTGAATGGGCACAGGAGCAATTTGATATATTAAAAGCATCGACAACAAAACTTATTTCAAATGATGCGATCGATCGTTCCGTATTTATAATGGACAATTTAGGGCTTGACACAACCGCTCACCCGTTGATGATGTATGCTGATTCAGAGTTGAAAATATTTCAGCGGAGATATGATGAGGCATTTGAGCAATTGACCATATTAAATAATTTATACGACGGGCATGGTCTCGAAGATGATGTCCTTTATTTGCGCGCAAATGCTTACGTTGAATTAGAAAAATATAACGATGCAGCTGATTTATATGCGCGCATTGCAAGTGAATTTCCAGATGATATTCGGGCGGATAATTCTATCTATGCATTGGCCGAATTGTATGAAAATCAACTTAACGACTTAAATGCAGCGGCAAACTTGTATGAAAAACTTTTCATCGATTACAAGGATAGCACCTTTGCCATAGATGCACGAAAAAGATATCGCCAACTTATTAAAGTAATTCCTCCGGCAGAGCGCAAAGAAACCATGTCCCCTGAAGATTTATTCCTGCGTGGGATAACACCGAATTAAGTTTGATCGTGCTAGATTAGTCGGAACTTTTATTATTGGTTACATATTGTGAAATCCGAGTTTTAACGTTAGCAGGATTTATCAAATCCGTTTTCAGTCGACTTCTGTATCTTTATACACATCAACAAAACAAAACGAAATCATGAATCCTGCTGTTCGAAATATATTGGCCATAATCGCTGGAGTCATTGTAGGCTCGGTCGTTAACATAGGTATTCTTAAACTGAGTCCGCATGTCGTAGCACTTCCAAATGGAATTGACCCTATGGACGTCGAAAACTTAAAGGCAAACATTCATCTTTTTGAGGCGAAACACTTCCTTATGCCTTTTTTGGCCCATGCAATCGGAACATTGGCCGGGGCCTATATGGCGGCCCGATTTGCCACAGGGAATAAAATGCGTGCGGCTATTATCGTTGGAATAATATTCTTAATTGGAGGGTTTATGACGGCTATGGACTTAGGGACACCTATGTGGATGAACATTGTAGATATTGTGGCGGCTTACATCCCTATGGCCTATTTGGGTGGACACCTGGCCAGTCGTCAATCAGCCTCATGACTTGTCGATAGATTACATACATACTTCGTAATTAATGCTTACTTCGTTTACCGATCGGTATTTTCGAACACAGGCTATACAAATGATCGAAATGAACGATGGACTTTAACTTGTACACGATATCGAAGAAGAATTTTATTTCTCGAACATACCTGGTTAAGCAAGATGAAGAATTAATATATAAGGCGCGTATATCATTTTTTAAGCGGAAGTTCGTCATATTGGATTACTATGGACATGAGGTTTTTAGAATCAAACGATATATACGATTTACAGGTCCTCGATTTGAAATATTTTACGAAAATGAACCATACGCTCGCGTTGAGTCCAAGGGAATATTGGCGATAAAACTATTAATTGAAACGCCAGATCATACGTATCAAGTCGAAGGACATTCGTTTAGAGGAGGGTTTACAATCTATCAGGAAGGAGAGGAGGTAGCTAAATTATCACGACACACATTTTCTACAAAAAATAGAATGGGTTTAGCCATTAAATCGGGACACGATGATGAGCTTATCATAGCGCTTGCTTTCTTGGTTGAAATGGCCATTCAAGCACGGAAGTCAAAAGGCTAGATTTCGGTGGAATGGTTTTTTATTTCTTTCGCGGGATTAGTCCGACTCGGTGTCCAAATTTTCCAATGAGCGAATATCCATTGACCGATAAATGTTCAAGTCTCGTTGTGGAAACGGAATTGAAATGTTATGTTCATTAAATTTTTTGAAAATACGCTTTCGCAAGTCGCTTTTGATCTTCTCTATGAGAATAAATTCACGTGAATAAAAATAGAGTTTGAAATCTACAGAGCTTTCACCGAAACCAATAAGTTGTACGGAAGGGGAAGGTGATTTCCATATGGCGTATTGGACATTTGCACATTCGAGAAGTAACCTTTCGACCTCAGTGATGTCCTCCTCATACGAGACGCCCACATCAACATGAAATCGAGCTGGACGTTTATTATGTGTCCAATTTGTAACACTATTGCTTACCAATATCGAATTCGGAATAATAATTTTCACGTCATCTCGGGTAAGGACTTCTGTCGTCCGCATTCCTATACGTGTGACGTGACCAAAGAGTCCGTTTACATCTAAATCATCTCCAACACTGACGCCTCCTTCAAACAATAGAATGACGCCGGAAACAAAGTCATTGAACGTTTGCTGCAAACCAAATCCAATACCAACAAGCAAGGCACCAGACCCAAACATTAAGGCGGTGATACCAATGCCCAGGGACTTTAAAATAATAAGAAAAGCAAAAAGATAAACAAGGTATTTTAAGATCTGTATAAACGCCACCTGGCGCCCGGAGTCGACTTCTTTTTTATTAAAAAATCGTACTAGAAGGTTTTCAACAAGCCGGATGATCAATCGAGCAACAATAATCGTAGCGATGATGGCTATTACACTAAACGGTGTAATCTTCATCGAGCCGATTGTAAATAAAACTTTATTTAAGAATGATTCCATTCAGGAAGAAGTTACGTACTCAAACATACTAAAACTGCTTCGAATTGGCCAGTGTAGCCGGCTTAAAATGCCGAAAATAAATTGTACCCACTACTGTGGACAGACCTAAGGCCTTGCACAAACCGTAACGAGTTAATAGGACAATCATGTCAAATAATGGATATTCGGTGTGATTGTTAGTGATATTTAGCAAATATTATTTCCTTTTAACATCAAATGATGTGATAAGATATCAGCCGCCAAATCAACCATTAATTAGATTCAATTTTCTTAGCAAGTTCTTCAAATGCTGATTCGAAATTTTTATAACCCTTTTCACGAACAACCTGAAGTCCTTTTTCACAATATTCTTTGGCTAATTCCATGCTGCCACTGTCTAAATAATACGTGCTAAGATTGTAGTAACTGCGACCGAGTACGATTCCATGATTTAATTCTTCCGCAATGAGTTCAGCCTTGTCATAATAGGTTTTGGCTAGAGACTTGTTGTCTTGTTCAAAATGAAATTGACCGAGATTGCAAAGGCCATGAGCCTCAGAATAATTGCGGTTTTCTTGCTTAGCCAGTTGATATGATCTTGTATAATGATAAAGCGCTGAATCAATTTCACCTGCACGCTCGAGTATCGACGCCTTGTGCGTGTCATTACGTATTATGCCGGCGGTGTCTTGAGCTGTTAGTGCGAGAGCAAGTCCACGTTCGAATTGTTTCATGCCATTTTCCAAGTCACCTTGAATTTGCATAATTGTTCCGAGGCGATAGAGCGTTTTTGACAACAGCCCCGCATTTTCTTGCTCAGTTATATTTACTAATGAAGAATCAAGGAAGGCGCGTGAACGTGCTAAAGTATTTTCTTCTTTAAAATAGTTCCATTTTAAATAGTAAAGGTCACCTAAGCCATAATAAGCAGCACTTCTCAACTCAGGATGATTGGCAACATCTTTATGGTTGACAACATAATTAAAATCGGACTCTGCAGAGATATAATTCTCAGAAAAGCGATAACTATTTCCGCGTAATGTACGTAGGTAAAGTATATCTGGCGACTTCAATCCCTCTTGATCCAGTTGAACATTAATCAAACGTATTGCTTCTGACCAGTTTCCATGTGTAAACAGCGTTTCTATTATTGGTTTATATGAGCTTACATTATTTTTTACCGCTACTGTTGTACAGGAGCAAAATGTAATAGCTACTGTAACAATTACCACGAAGGGAAGAAATAACTGCTTGACACTGGATAGCAATAAGATATTTGGTAATTTATTCATTTATTTCATCGCGTTTTGATAGTTTTTGTATTTCAGCAAATCATCATGAGCAAAACGAATTTACATCCATTCTATTTTAATCATTCGAGTCGAAAGGTAAGCGCAAAGCTAAGGAAAGAGAAATTACAATCTGTAACACAGGACGGTCTCTTCAAGTAGAATGACGATATTTGGCTTAAAATTTACAAATGGAAGAATACAATGAGATAATAATCTCGCAAACCGTCGCTATATTAATCGACGGAAATAATATTGAAATTGGCCTGCAAACATTGACGAAACAGGAAAGCGCACTACTGGATTTTGATTCATTGATTCCGAAGTTGCTCGACCATCGTGGCTTAAGCAGGTTGATCTATTTTCGAGAAGGCAAAAGCATTTCCGCTAAACTGGCAGACAGACTTTTGAATAATTACCATGGTTCGGTAGTGCCATGTCATAAAAGCGCAGACATTCCGCTTACGATCAACGCAACGCAAATTGCGCGTAAAGTCGATACCATCGTTATCATGTCTGGTGACTCGGACTATATCGAGCTCGTTCGGCACCTAAAAGGAGAAGGTGTTCGTGTTGAGATTGCAGCATTGGAGCATGCCACTGCACAAATATTAATTGATGAAGCGGACCATTTTACACCAATAACACAGGAGGATTGCTATATTTTGCGCCCCTCTCGTGCAAAAAAAGCGAAGGGCAAAAAATCATAGCACATTATTGCAATAAGGTTGATATAATTAAATGTTTTTTACGCTTG
Source organism: Saprospiraceae bacterium (assembly GCA_028279185.1). Classification (GTDB taxonomy): domain Bacteria; phylum Bacteroidota; class Bacteroidia; order Chitinophagales; family Saprospiraceae; genus JANQSS01. The sequence continues at coordinate 22,505 of JANQSS010000042.1, forward strand.
GAAATAGGAATGGAAATATCTTTAAGAAAAATTTTGGGATTGTTTCCAAGTGTAAATGACTTTATATGCTGCTGGTTCACCAGAAAAGACTGGTGACAACGAATCATTTGGGAGGAATCGAGGAGAGACTCTACATGTTTTAAGGTCTTCGTAATGAAAAGCCTTTCGCCGTTGGTTAATTGTATGTCCGTATAATTTCCATTAGCTTCGCAAAGAACGATCGAAGAAATGGAGAGTTTCATGTAGCCACCACTCGTTTTTAGCCAAAATGGCTTGGGCGATAATAGTTCTTTTTGTTGGATCATCATGGATATCGTTTCCCTTAGTTGGATAATTTGGTCTTGAAGAGACATTTTTGGACGTGTCAAGGGAATGATATTTGAATTGGTGTTGCTGTACATAATTTATCTTATTATACTGATACATATCTGGCCCTTCAATCATCCGCGTGAATGTGGAACCTTTACATCTATGTCGTTTTGTAAGCTGATTTCGTTACCCTGTCGATTAAATAATTCAATTATCAACGTGGCGGACTGCTGATTTATCAGGCTGCTCACCTAGTGAACAACCCGGTAAATCAGCAGTCTCGATATTCTGCTCATACTAACGGATATACTTCCTGTAGAAATTCATTACCTTAATAGAACATTCTAATTGTACTATTATGCGAAAGCTTCTTTTTATTCTTGTATTGATAATGATGGGCACTGCCTGCAAGCAAAATCTTGAACCTAAAAAAGATGGCTGCGCATACCTGGAGTTTGAGAACCCGGCCGATAGGGCAACTGGGGGAATACGAATGATTCCAATCAAGACACCCGTTGGCGAGTTCAATGTATGGACAAAGCGAGTTGGAAATAATCCAACCAAGAAGGTGCTTTTGTTGCATGGAGGTCCGGGGGCTACACATGAACTTTATGAATGTTTTGATGGATACCTGCCACAAGAAGGGATTGAATACATTTACTATGATCAACTTGGTTCGCATTATAGCGATCAGCCGACAGACACATCATTATGGACCAATGATCGATTTGTAGAAGAGGTAGAACAAGTTCGCATTGCACTGGGCTTGGATAACTCAAATTTTTATTTACTCGGCCAATCGTGGGGCGGCATACTTGCAATTGAATACGCTCTTAAATACCAAGAACATCTAAAAGGATTAATCATTTCCAATATGGTCTCAAGCATTCCGGTATATAACTCCTACGCGAAAGAAGTACTAGGGCCACAAATGCCTCCCGCTGTATTCAAAGAAATACTGGAAATAGAAGAAAACGCGGATTTTACCAATCCGCGTTATATGGAGTTATTAATGAAACATCATTATGCAGAGCACATTTTACGCAAACCTGTGGAACAATGGCCTGAATCTATCCAACGATGTTTTAATAATTTTAATCACGACGTCTATGTCTACATGCAAGGACACAGCGAGTTTGGTATTACAAAGGGGGCAACATTATTTGATTGGGATCGCAGTGGTGATTTAAAAAAAATAAAAACACCAACGCTCGTCATTGCAGCTACACATGATTCAATGGACCCAAAACATAAAGAATGGATGGCTTCAGAGTTTCCAAACGGACGTTTCTTGCTTTGTGAGAATGGAAGTCACCTTGCACAATATGACGACCAAAAACGATACTTCGATGGATTAATTAATTTTATTCATCAGGTGGATCGAAAGATAGAATAGAATTGCCTGTTGTTTTTCGACATATTCTGTGGTCTTTTATTGTGGGTTATCTTTTTTGGTACCTATTCATTGTTGTACTGACATTGAACTTCATGAGTTTTATACCCCTGGCACTTTCAGTTACTGCCGCGTTACTATTGCGTATGGGAAGTCGACACCTTGGCACACTCTTACAGGTATGGGCAATTTACATGTTCATTAGTTCCGGTTTAAAACTTCTTGGTGCGTATATGCAATCAAAGGGGAATATTACATATGATTGGACAACCTGGAGTTTGTATAGAAATGTTTTTTTTATAATTATGGCTCTTTTTTTTCTTTTTATATCTAAGTACTTTTATCAAACAGATAATATTGAAAATGTAGATGCAGAAAACCAAGTAAATCAAGACAATGTCGGATAAAAGGACAGTGAATAAAGAGGAGATAAGGTAGCTATTGAATTAATCAAAACATGGTTGTAACAACAAAACACGCGGATTTAAACCTGGCCACCCAAAAGGAAATTAACCGAATTATTGATGAAGAATTTGGAAGTATACCTATTGTTCAACAAACGGAATGGGCTGAACCTGATTGGACAATAGTTTATTGTAAAAAAAATAAAATTGCATCTTTTTATAATATCGTCGTTCGAAAAATACAAATCGATAATAAATTGGTTTGGGCGGGAGGTGTGAACAATGTCATTACACCTCCGGAATACCGAGGACATGGTTATGCATCTATGATGTTACGAGATACAGGACGATTCATTTTTGATGAGTTGGAATTGCAATGTGGCCTCTTGTTGTGTGCAGATGCTTTACTTCCTTTTTACAAGCGATTGAATTGGTATAAGGTTGATTGTCCGGTTTTATTCCAACAAAAAAGCGGTCAGAAGGTATGGCCAGCCAATACAATGTTGTTGTGTAATGGAGAAGCAATTAAGCCGTCGGCGATTGACCTCAAAGGGCTCCCCTGGTAATCGATTATGTAGTTAATAATATTTGCTTGGCATCTTGTTTGTATTTACGGCCAATCGGAAGATTGAAGTCTTTCAATTCGACATGTGCAGATGTAATCGAGCGTACTTCTGCATTGTTTACAATAAATGAGCGATGAATACGAGTAAAACCGCAAGGTAGAATAGTGTCTATATAGGAAATGGTCATTTTTGTACTAAATGATTTTCCGTCTATTGTGTTTAGTGTTAAATAATCCCGCTTACTTTCTATGTATTGAATAGTAGGAAAGGCCAATTTGATTCGAGACTTATTTACATTGATGACGATATGGTCAGATTCTACAGGCATGGACAGTTTGTCGACGGCCTGCTCAAAGCGCGGATATTCTATTGGTTTTAGTAAATAATCGACGACATCGAAATCATAACTTCGAACAGCGTATTGATGATAGGCCGTGGTCAAGATGATTTGTTTTTTATCAGGCAAAGACTCCATGAATTGCATACCTGTCATTCCAGGGAGATGGATGTCAAGAAATATAACATCTACCTCGGCGTCTTGGACATATCGAAGTGCTACGCGCGGGTCCGAGAACGTTGCTTGCAATTTGACACGCGGACTCGCTTCTATATAGTCAGCCAGTAGTCCGGCAGCCAGCACTTCATCTTCAATTATTATCGAGTTCAGCATTACGATTTAAGTCGATCCATAAGTACACGGCGTGTTTGTTTTTAACGCGTTCGATATTCAGGTTGTGGCAGTCTGGAAAATACAGCGTCAATCGTTGTTTTGCATTTTGCACGCCCGTTCCTTTTCCAATTGCAGATGACTCTGTGTTGTATGGATTGATACAGTCGAAACGCAATTGTCCCTCATGACAACTGATTTGAATATCTACCTTAAGCACTTCATCCATTGCTGCCTCACCATGCTTAAATGCATTTTCAACGAATGTTAGAAGCAAAAGGGGGGGTATTTGTCGTACCGAATGATCAACGCTAATGTCGAGCTGAACGCGTAAATTTTGCCCAAACCGCAACTCCTCCAAGTCGACATAGTTTTTGATAATGTCAATTTCTTTATTCAGTGTAATGAGGTGCTGATCTGTTTCATAAAGTACAAAACGGAGAAGTTTTGATAGTCGCGCAATGGCCGGAGCTGTTTTATCAGACTGTTTTCGAGCTAACGCATAAATACTGTTGAGGGTATTAAATAAAAAGTGTGGGTTGGTCTGGGCTTTTAAAAATCGAATTTCATTGGCTAAGTTCATTTTTTCGAGCTCATGAATTTTTCGCCGTTGATGTATGTTCATCATGGCAAAGTCAACCGGAATTAAAAATGCCAAAGGCGTCATTAGTTTAAAAAATGAAAAAGAGGACAATTGAATGTCCAGAGGATTAAATCCCGGAAAAGTATCAAATACAATGGGCCATGCGATGAAGTTTATAACAAATCGATATATCAGCAACCATATAAACAAAAAAATGAGCGTCAATGCAACTTTAGAAATTAATGGATATTTCGGTCGTCGGAGGTAAGGCAAAATATAGAGTAAAAACACATATGCGCCAATAATTTTTGGAATATTAATAATTAGATTGTAATACAGCGCTTGATTGATGTCCTGGATTCCCCAGAATGCACCTTTCCAATACAACAGGGTTTCAATAATGAAAATAGATGCCCATATGAAACAATGAATAATAATTTTATATGTAGATGATGGGTTAGTCACACTTGTACTAAAGTTTTATAAACGCTTGAGCAATGTAAATATTAAAACTGGCAGTACGTCATTTTATAGTCGTCGTTTGTCAACGATGTCACCTTTGATCCATTGCGCTGCTCAATACAAAGAGGTGTAAGAAACACGCAATGAAGAAGCCGAAAACCCGAGGAATAGATTTACATTTGACCAACATTTAAGGATCGCAACTGACATGTCTAATTTTATTGTTTCAGCTCGAAAGTATAGACCCGTACGATTTGAAGAAGTCGTAGGACAACGGCATGTTACGGATACGTTGAAACGAGCCATCATTTCTGATAAAATTGCACACGCTTTTCTGTTTTGTGGGCCTCGTGGTGTTGGTAAGACATCATGTGCACGTATACTAGCTAAAGCACTGAATTGTAAAAACCCGTCTGAAGACAAAGAACCATGCAATGCATGTGATTCATGTGAGGCTTTCAATGACAATGCTTCATTCAACATTATTGAACTCGACGCGGCATCCCACAATTCGGTTGAACACATGCGCAAGTTGGTGGAGCAAGTAAATATTCAACCTACAGCAGGTGCCTATAAAGTATTCATCATCGATGAGGTGCACATGTTGAGTACGTCCGCCTTTAATGCGTTCTTGAAGACTCTTGAAGAACCGCCGCCATATGCGGTTTTTATACTCGCTACAACAGAGAAGCATAAAATCCTTCCGACAATTCTTTCCAGGTGTCAGATTTATGACTTCAAACGTATCGACGTAAATGATGTAGTAAAACATCTACGCCATATTTGCCAGCAAGAGGGCGTTCGGGCTGAAGATGAGGCGCTCTATGTCATTGGGCAGAAAGCAGATGGGGCTTTACGAGACGCCTTATCCTTATTTGACCGGTTAAGTAATCAATCGGATGGCACGATGACCTACCAACAGGTTATAGATAGCCTGGGAATGGTGGACTACGAGACGTACTTTGGACTTTTTGATAATGTTTTATCTGAAGATCCCGCAAGTCTGCTCATGACGCTAAACAGTTTGGTGGGTAGAGGATTTGAAGCGGAGCAGGTAATCAAAGGACTCGCTTCTCATATGCGTGACTTACTCTTTTTTAAATTTGAGAAGCTATCTCCCCTTATTACCTTACCCGATCAGTTGCTTATTCGGTATCGCGAACAAGCAAAACTAGCTTCTGAAGCCCTGCTCGTCAACAGCCTCGACACCATAACGGATGCGCTATATCGCGCACAGCTTTCTCCTGATAAAAAGGTTCTGTTCGAAATTACCCTGACGAAAATAGCCTACTATAATCGCCTCGTATCGGGGCAAACAGCCGACATAATCGCAAAGGAAGTACCCGATAAAAAAAAAGCTAATACGATAGCTGAGCCTTTTTCAAGTCAAGTTGAAAAACTACCGGAGTCGTTGCCGACCGTTCAGAAAGCGCCCGACATATCCATACCCGTTGATGAGCATACGACGGACAAACCCTCTACGGAAAAAATTGAAGAACCGGTATCCGTTGAAGTCGTTCAACAAGATGGCGAAAAAGAGTCAAAGCCCGTAAAAAAGAGACAAACGTCAATTATGAGCAGCCTTCAGGATATTGCCAAAGAGATTGACAAGGAAAAAAAGAACAAGAAAAAAGCGCGCGAATTAAATGCGCAGGAATTAGCAGAGGTTTGGGAATTATTTATTGTCCAAACAGACTCATCATATATGCGCCAACTATTGGCAAATACAAAAGTGGTATTGGAAAAAGAGCGCATCGATATTGTAGTGGATCATAAACGAGTTCAGGAAGCTATTACAAAAGAATTTAATTGTATTATTTACTTACGAGAGGCGTTTGGACAACCTGAACTTGATGTGCATGTGCATGTTGAAGAATCAAACGAAAGTAAAACAGTCGAAAAGCGACTGATTACGAACAAGGAAAAATTTGAATATTTAGTTGAAAAAAATCCGAATATACTGGAAATGACAAGACGATTTAATTTAAAGTTTGACAATTGATATTTATGAGACAAAAATGATTGGCCATTTACTATTCATCCGAGCATGTTCTACCAATTTTTTTTAAAACCTATTCTATTTGTAATTCCGGCTGAACGAGCGCACTACATTGCGATGCGCTTGTTTTCGTTTGTAACATCTATTCCTGGTCTTCGTACTATTATTAGGTACACATTTAACTCCGAATCAAAAACCACCGTAGAAGTAGCCGGAATGCGATTCAAAAATCGCGTTGGTCTGGCAGCAGGTTTCGATAAAAATGGTGTATTCTTGAATGCCTTGTCACGCCTTCCTTTTGGACATATTGAAGTGGGGACGATAACGCCTCGAGCACAGTCTGGTAATCCACAGCCTCGATTGTTCCGGTTGCCTGCCGATGATGCCCTGATCAATCGTATGGGGTTCAACAATGATGGTGTGCAGTCGCTAGTCAATCAATTGAGAAAATTTAAAAATCGCAACGACGTAATTATAGGCGGGAATATTGGGAAGAATAAAGATACAGCGTTGGATCGGGCAGCAGATGACTATGTTTATTGTTTTGAAATGCTTTTTGACTATGTCGATTATTTCACTGTCAATGTAAGTTCGCCCAATACTCCGGGCTTACGCTCTCTTCAAGAACGCGAACCTTTGGAATTTTTATTGGGAACACTTGATTTGGCCAATGGCATGAAGGACAGGCGAAAACCAATTTTTCTAAAAATTGCCCCGGACTTATCCTTTGAGCAAATTGATGAAATAATCGACATATGCAAATCTACTAATGTGGATGGAATAATTGCGAGTAACACAACAATTGACAGAAGTAACCTCAATACGTCATTGGCTAAAGTGGAAGAGATAGGAAAAGGCGGACTCAGTGGAAAGCCGCTATCAGATCGATCCACCTCCATTGTCTCACACATTCGGAATCAAATGCCGCCACCATTTGTAATAGTGGGTGTTGGAGGAATTTCTAGTGCCCAGGATGCTCAACTAAAGATAGATGCAGGAGCAGATTTGGTACAAATTTATACGGGCTTCATTTATGCCGGCCCTGGCCTGGTTGGACGCATAGCAGCATTATAAGCTTCTAAAATTCTGACTAAAAAAACAAGTATTAACAGAAAGAGAAAGGCGTGACTCCTTTACCATGGGTTTGAAGCATTTGAACGGCTTCTTCCCATTCAATAGGGTTGGCTATGGCTATGATTACCTGCGGTGAAATAATGGAAGAAAAAACATCCTGATATTCCAATTTAATTCCGTAAATATTATGTCCAATTTTATTTACATTGTTCGTTATCCAGCGAAAAGGAATATTGCGTTGCGTAAATAACTTGGCAATACCTTTTCCTTTTTTTCCAGCACCCCAAAGAATTAAAGGCCGCTCGGCGTTATAATCAAGGTGTAAAAAATAAGAGACCTTTAAAAACAAGAATCTATTGTCCGTATAATTCGGATCAATACGTGAAGAGCGCTGGGCATGATCTCGCCAATAATGAACGACCTCATTAACTCCGGCTATTTTTATTTTATGTGCGTATAGTCGAAAGCACAAATCATAGTCTTCTGGGTACGTATTTGAATCAAACCCACCGACTTTTTCAAAGTCTATTTTATACATCATCCAACTCGGCGACGGAATGACACACTCCTTATATATATCCGCGTAGTTATTTTCAGAAAGGGTCAATTTATTTAACCAGGCTTCATACTTTTTATACCCTTCACCTAATGGACTTTCGGAAAAATATTTGACTTGGCCTACAGCAATATGGCCTGGTCCACGAGTTTTTAATACATTGATAAATTGCTCGAGTTTATTCGGAGACATAATATCGTCCGCATCCATCCGAGTAATATATTGACCTTGCGCATGTTTGTAGGCTAGTTGCAATGCAGGAATGATTCCATGTCCTTTATTTGAAAAAACATGAATACGTGGATCCAAAATGGAGACTTGCGACAGCGTATGCAAGCTACTGTCTTCGGAATGATCGTTAACAGCAATCAATTCCCAGGAATCAATTGATTGATCGCGAATGGAGTTAAGACATGCTGGTAAAAAGGGCATCGCATTACGCACCGGCATGACTATGGATACCATGGGTTTCATCGGATAAACCCTCAAGTATTAACTACCTTGAAAGAGCATAGCCGCTTTCATTCCTATTTGTTGAATCAGACCTTGAATTTTTGTTTTGTCTTCCTCACCATAGCTATCGACGGGAAGAAATTGAGCTAAGGGTTGTAGAGCCGTGAGAATGGCATATTTTTTATAAATACCCGTTTCCTCGGAGCTGATTTGCGCATTCCATTTCTCAAGTTGCAGAGCTACCGCAGCTGCGTCTTCGTTGACGAGGTAACCGGCCCATGAAATATAAAATGGAAACGCTGAGTCAAAGCTCATGCGATCCGCACTTCTTTCGAAAAAATCACTTTTGCCCTTCAACTCTTGATCGACATATATATCGCCAACTGCTTGTAGCAAAGATTGACTTGTACTTGTATTATGCTCGTCGGCCCATTTGAGTGCCCTTTCTTTATCATTTTCCATAAGGTACATCGCAGCTGCGGCTCGAACGCGATTACTCTTGTCGTTTAACGCTTTAACCAGTAAAGCTTCCGGCATAGTTTCAAGTTGGTCAACGGCCGCAACTCTAACGTTGGCGTTTGGATCTTTTTCAGCAATTTCTGCTAAACGATTAGCAATTTCTGGAATATTAGATGCGCTTTGAATCGTCCGCAATCGAACAGCGTAAAAAGAATCGTCGATTGCTTTTTTAGCAAGAAACGCTCGGTCCTCATGTTTTTCATCATCTAATAATTCAAGCGCGGCTAATTTATTCCATACAGAAGATGCCTTTTCGTAAGCCAATAAAGATGGCTTTTGCTCATATTGCCGCTCGAATAATTGTATATTCTTAGGGTCTAAAACAACCAATGCAGCTTTATCTTTTAGTTCAAAGTTGAATGTGTTTTCCTTTTTATCCAGAATAATTTTACGTTTAATTTTTCCTCCAGAAACGGGATAAATTTCTATTTCTGTAGGAATTCTAAAAATAGGCCAATCTTTATTTTGAATTTGCCGAACATTTACTGTTAAATATCCTGTTTCGGGATTGTAGGTGTGATCCATTTCGATAACGGGGTGACCAGGTTCCAGAAACCATTGATTGAAGAACCAATTTAAATCCAATCCTGTTACTTCTTCGAACGATAAACGTAAATCGTGGACTTCAGCAGCTTCGAAATCTTTTTCATTCAAATAGTGATTCAATGCGGTAAAAAATGCTTCATCACCAACAATTTCGCGCAACATATGAAGCACTAGCCCACCCTTATTGTAGCTATGGGCGTCGAACATATCCTCCTTGTTGTCGTAATGAAAATCGATGAGCGGGTGCGCGTATTGCGCCGCGGAGGCCAGGTAACCCTGTGTCTCGTTAAATCGATGCAATTCCCCCTCATCTCGACCGTATTTATAGGCTAACCATAAATATTCACTGTAATTTGCAAAACCTTCATTTAATGTTAAGTTTGACCAACTCTCACATGTGACGAGGTCGCCAAACCAATGGTGGAATAATTCATGAGCAACAATTTTATCGTTTCCATTGTCAATAAGGTCACCCATCGGACGTTGTAAAAACTGACCGTATAGTGATGCCGTTGTATTTTCCATCGCGCCAGAGATATAGTCACGCGCGATCACTTGACTATATTTATCCCACGGGTATTTATAATCTAAAATATTAGAAAAATAGGATAACATCTCAGGTGTATAATTAAATATAGCCTTTGCGTCAGGGGCATAGTCATGCTCAACCATGTATTCTAAGGGAATATCTTCCCATTGATCCGTAGCACGATGAAAATCGCCAATGGCCAGCATGAATAAATAAGGCGCATGTGGCTTTGTCATTTCCCATGTATCTGTTCGTGTACCATCATCATGCTTTTTCGAATTAGTCAACAGACCGTTGGACAATGTTTCGTATTCATCTTTTACGCGCACACGGATTTTTTGCGTACATCGTTCATTGGGTTTGTCTATGGTTGGAAACCACTTTGAACTACTTTCCGTTTCACCTTGTGTCCAAATTTGTGTTGGTTTATACGGGTCGCTCTCATCAGCATCAATAAAATACAAGCCTCGATCGGACATAATTGCGGCGCTCCCTCCCGCTTTACCTTTGTAAGGGTGTGCAGTATAATTGATATAGACATCAAAATTTTCTCCACGCTCAATAGAGTTTTCAAATTCGATATAAAGCTTTTTGTCGTCGTAGGTAAATTTTAGGGGACGTCCTTTCATGGTGACTTCTTTTATTGAGAAGTTTTTTGCGTCTAACGACATATTATCGATGGGATAAAATGTAGGTGTACATGTTAGTTTAGCCTTCCCATTTACTTCTTTGTCGGCGTAGTTAAATGTCAGGCTCAAATCTGTATGAATAAGGTCGACAGGCCGATCTGCTGTTGCGCGATATGGCTTTGGTGCTGCCTCCTCGGGTTCTGGCTTTATGTATACAGTGTCCGTGATGCGAATTTCGGTAGGTTCGACAACCGCTACTTTTTGTGTATTGCATTGTGTAAACAGCAACAGGACTGTTAGTAAGGAAAGACAATTTGTCGCGATAATTGAAAGTCTAGACATGATATTGTAACTTTTGCTGATAGATATAACGTGTTTGGGGTTGCAATCTTACGGGATTTTCTTAGAATGGAATTCAGATTTCGACGAATTCAATGGGCAACCGACTTTTTGACTAGTATGGGCGTGATACGTTTTGCTCGGAATATTGTACGGAAAGGGTATAGAATCGGTAATCTTTTGGGAAACAGGCTATTACTTCGGTTGTTGCTTATGATGAATGTGTAACATCAGCGCAGAATAGAATATTGATGAACGAGCTCCTCATCTTCGACAAACGACTTTTCAAAAGTCATGCCCAGTTTCCTTAAAACATTGATCGAGCGATTATTTTCAGGCAAGACAAAGCCGACTATTTTCGTCAGTTCCAGGTTTTTGAATCCATATTCCATGCAGGCACGTGCTGACTCAGTTGCATAGCCTTTTCCCCAATAGGCTTGCATGAATCGAAAGCCGATATCAACCAAATCGAAATCGTCCAAATATTTTAATCCACAAAATCCGATAAAAGATGGCCCATTTTTTACTTCTACCGCCAATCTACCATATCCATATTTTTTGTAATCACCCATCACATCCTCTATGATTCGTCGACCTGTTTCTGCTCGACTTACTATTCCACCATCGCCCGTATATCGACTAACTTCTGAATCTAAATTCATTTCATAAGCGGAGTCAATATCCCGCTCTGAAAATGGCCGAAGAATGAGTCGATTTGTATATAAAATTTCTACCATATTTCATCCAGGCTGAACGTGATAATTTAATTTGTGCCATAGCTAAAAAGCTCAACAAAATTTAAAATGTTGAGAAAAGGAAAATTTTGTTTGCACCCAGGCTAGTAAAATAAAAATTATTACTGTAAACAACGACTGCCCACGCGTCAAAAACATGGCCTCCGTTAAACTAACCTCTGTGTTATTAATTAGTAATTCAACATAACCGGCATAACGAGCATGAGCAAGTCCTGGTTCTCCTCATTGTTCTCTGGTAAGAGAATTCCAGGGCGGTTCGGTTCATCTAATTTAAAAATAACATTTTCGGTTTCACTCGCATTAATCATTTCGATCAAAAACTTGGCATTAAATGCGATAAATAAATCTTTACCTTGATACTCACACTCGAGTTGTTCTGTTGCCTCATTACTATAGTCAAGATCCTGAGAGGTAAGCGTCAGACTATGTTCGGTGATATTAAATACAGTTTGGTTCGTTGTTTTATTCGCAAAAATTGAAAGACGTTTTAGCGATTGCAATAAGTCATTTTTACGCACTTTCAAAGTGTTGGGATTTTCTGCCGGAATAACCATATTGTAATCAGGATATTTTCCATCTAGCATTAAGCAAGCCAGCGTCGTCGAACCACATGTAAACATAGCGTGACTTTTATCAAATTCAAACGCGACTTCCTCTTCGTTTTCAATAATGCTTTTCAATAAAATAAGCGATTTTTTTGGTAAAACGAATGATGTGGTCACATCACTTTCCAAACCGGAATATTCGAACTTGACCAACTTATGAGCGTCTGTTGCAACAAATGTAATCTTGGTAAAATCAATTTGAAAAAACACCCCAGTCATCGTCTTTCGCATTTCATCATTACTGACGGCAAAGAGGGTCTTGCTGATTGCTTTTAATAGAATTGAAGATGGTAGACTGATGGCATCCGCATCGGCTTGTCTCGGTACATCAGGATAGTCTGATGGATCATGACCACTCATTGCATACTTACCGAATGAGGACGTAATGTCGATGTGATAGTTGTCTGTATTGATTTCAATAGTTATCGGCTGATTTTGTAGCGCTTTGACCGTATCGAGCAGCATTCGTGCAGGGCATGTGAAGTGTCCGTCATCGTCTGATGATACATTGAGACTGGTCGTGATAGTCGTTTCCAAATCAGTCGCAGTAATTGTTAATTCATCACCACTAAGTGTGAATAGGAAATCTTCCAGAATAGGCATGACAGGATTGGTGCCAACGGGACCGATGACCTTACTCAAATGATAAAATAACTCAGCGCTCGAAACAGAAAATTCCATGGAAAGTCTTCGTTTGGTCAAAAAGACAAAAATAAGGTAATAGCTTAGAAATCAGACACTTTTCGTACGCGATTATTTTATAGGATCGATCGAATCAGATAGTCGAAAGTGGATGTATAATGACTTGATAATCCTACACTTGTGCACGTATGGAATGTGGCATGAACAAAAGTTGAATCGAACCCGGTGCAATCTGAAGGTTGGCTACGGACCGCTTTGACCGCATTTGCATCAAAATGTCGTGCACACTTCGCGTATCGCTGCCGGTACAAAAAAAGGGTACACTGAATGCGGTCAACCTGATTAATGGGCATTCCATTAATAGACTGCCGCAGATGCCAGGCTGAGCCACTCCACCCCAAATCGTTAATTACCTTTATGGTATGATGGTGCAACGAGACATGAAAATTTACACTATTGCGTTCTTGATATTTTACACTATTGCGAGCACGAGCCAAACCATTATTGTAAAACCCTACCTACAAGACGCCACGCCTGCTTCTATCGTCATTATGTGGGAAACAGATGTGGCTGTCACCGGAAAAGTAAAATGGGGTGAATCGCCTTTTGCCTTAATCGATTCAGTTCCGAGCGTAACGCATACTGGCTCCGGTTCAACAGAAATTCACACGGCGAACCTTAATTCATTATCGGCACAAACAAAATATTATTATCGTGTCGAATTGGCTTCAGGCACCGCTTCGGCACTGTACCACTTTAGAACACCATCGCTGGCCGAGGACGAGAAAACTGTTCGCTTGATGGCGATTAGTGATATGCAACGAGACGGATCAAACCCGAATAAATTTCATGAAATAGTTAATCAAGGAATCATTCCAGTAGTTCAGTCGATTATTGACACGTCGTTATCGGAGTTGGATGCGGTATTAATTCCAGGAGATTTAGTTGTGACCGGTGGAAATTATGGCCAATGGAAAGATCATTTTTTTAATCCGGTTGACAATTTAAGCCCGTATACACCATTTTATCCTGTTCCAGGCAATCATGAATATCATGGTGGCGGTTTGCCAAACTTTCTTTCTTATTTTCATTTACCTGAAAACGGACCGCCCGCTCTGGTAGAACAATGTTGGTTCAAGGATATTTCGAATGTGCGAATTGTCGGATTAAATTCAAATAGCGGAGCAGCCGACAAAACACTTCAATTAAGTTGGTTAGGCGAAATGCTATCCACACTTTGTTCGAATGAAGAAATAGATTTTGTTTTTGCCGAGCTGCATCACCCTTATAAATCGGAATTGTGGACCCCAGGAGAAAGTGATTTTACCGGAGATATAATCGAATTGCTTGAAAATTTCACAACGAATTGCGGAAAGCCCAGTATTCATTTTTATGGACATACACACGGATATTCGCGTGGACAATCGCGTGACCATCAACACTTGTGGGTTAATGTCGCTACCGCTGGTGGAAATATTGATTATTGGGGTGAATTTTCTAATCAGGACTATCCGGAATTTGTTACCAGCCAGGATGAATACGGTTTTGTTTATGTCGAGTCGGAGGCAGGCTCAGACCCTGAGTTTCGTTTGACTCGATACAGCCGGGGGGACGAATTTAATTCATTAAATAATGAAATTAGGGATGTAATTGTTGTTCGAAAAAATGAAATAGCTCCACAAACACCGTTGGCAATATTTCCTAACAGTGACACGGTCGAGTCATCATGTTTGTTGTTAAAGGCATCTGACTTTAGTGATGGAACTGACTATCATCAAGCCAGCCATTGGCAAATTGCTAGAAACAACCAATTTTTGCCGAATCAAATAATTGCTCAAAAATGGGCTCAACATAAAAATGATTATGATGAAGTTGATTTACAATTGAATGATGACTTGACCGATGAAACATTCGAAAACCTGGCCGCTGATTCTTCCTATTTTTGGCGAGTTCGATACCGCGATCCACATTTAAAATGGAGTGAATGGTCTACTCCAGCTTCTTTTTATTTAATTAACACCACTTCAGCAATTACCGGAAATTTAATTAATAATGGCGGTGCTGAAAATGATACAGCAAATTGGATTGGGCACATCGAATCGCTTATGAGCAATGAATGCAACTCTGTGCCGGCTTTTGCGGGTTCGCATCTGTTTGGGGTTGGCGGCATTTGTGCTAATGAGTCCAATCTCGGTGAGGCGTATCAGGTAGTTGACCTTAGTCCATATGCGAACCAGATTGCACAAGGAAATGTCGGCGCAGAATTGATGGTGTATATGCGCGACTTTTCAGGCAGCGATGTGCCTTCGGCATACATGACTTTTTTTGACAGCCTCGGTGCTCTTATTTCCACGTCAACATCCATTTCAAATGCATCTGCGACATGGCTCCAGCGAAATGTAACGCATCAGATTCCAACAGATGCACGGAGTATGCGCGTGCAATTACAGGGTGTTAGGAATGCCGGTTCGGATAATGACAGCTACTTTGATGAGATAAGCATGCATTTGGTAACAGTAGTTGACTGCGCCAATTGTTTTGCAAGTGCCCTTGGCCCGTATATCGATAATGATGAAGATGGATTTTGTGCCGATATAGACTGTCAGGATCAAGACTCGCTTAGTTATCCGGGCGCATTGGAACTTTGCGATGGAATCGATAATAATTGCGACGGGCTAACGGATTCGGGTGATACCGTGGCCTGGACAGGTGCAGGTGATGGTGTATCCTGGCACGATGCTGACAATTGGGACCAGCAAATCATACCCTTACCTTGTCAACGTGTTCTTATTAATACGATGGATAGCATTGCTGTTGCATCGCACGTTATCATCAAAGGCCTTGAGGTAGTCTCTGGTTTTGTGCGCATTGATAGTGGTACCTTATTTCATATTGAGGGGCATGATGATAATGTGACCCCGGCATGCCATGTTGCAGGCACGTTTGTCAATGCAGGGCGTATGGACATCTCCACATCAGCTGGCGAGGGGCTGCGGCTTATAGGCTTATTGGTTAATTTGGGTCGAATCTACATCAACGATATAGAGTTGACTCGACTTGAAGTTGAGCTCGGTGGAGAATTTGTGAATGAGGCGGAGTTGGAAGTGGAATGAGAAAGTGGTCTGCTTCTCTTTTTTTAGTTTTTATTTTGATTTGGACTCGTGTACTTGCATTGAAATAAAACGTGTATACTGTTTGTTGTTCAAATGCAAGAGTTATGAGAACGAAGTCAACATTGACACTCGAGTAAAATATGATCGCAGAGGCCAGGTTGTATGCGATGGAGAAAGGGCAAAGCCGCTCAAGTCAATAATATTTCGGCTACAACGATATGAAACCATAATTTACCATTATATAAATGCAACCAATTCACACCGTTTACAATAACGCTGAAACGCTGGTTTTTCCCAATGCGATTACATTGAAAATTTTACTATCGGGTGCACATACCAATGGAAACCTGGCTGTATTTGAAGATATCGTGGAACCGAGCGTAGGTCCTGGAAGACATATACACCACGAGCAGGACGAGACATTTTTCTTTTTGGAAGGGCAGTTCATCGCAGAGGTTGGTGGCCAAATGTATGAATTCACTCCAGGTGACGTGGCCTTTATTCCCAGAGGAACCGTGCATGCATTTAAAAATGTCGGAAGTAGTAAAGGAAGACTGCGGTACATTTTTTCTCCTGCAGCGACGATTGAGGAAATGTTTAGGGATTTCTACAGTGCACTACAAGATGGAAGCTTTTCGTTTGATAAAATGGCAGAAATTTCTTTGAGGCATGGACAAGAATTTGTTGGACCTCCGTTGTAAGTATGCCAACCTTGAAAGCAATTTTAATTACATGTGATCGGTTTTAACTAAAATAAATAGATGAATGACTAAAATATCTGTAGCCTTCATCTAGCGATTGACTCCATGCAAATGTGTTGACATTACAGCTCTTGTGAATAGTAGCCAATAGGAAGGAATAAAGTAGTGATAAAACTGCAGAAATGAAACATATTGTTCTCGGAAAAGAGATAGCGGTCGAAAAAATAAGCTATGATAATCCGTATAGGTTTGATCAATTACATAGGCATAAATACTTTGAATTTCTTCTATTTGACATAGGGTTAGGGGGTAAGCAGATTGTTGATTTTATTGAATACGAAAATTCTTCTAAGTCACTATTTCTTATTACACCAGGTCAAGTGCATTTGATGAAAAGACTTCCGAAAGAAAATGGGATATTAATTCAATTTAATAAAAATGCACTGAATCAAGCTATATCTCCGCTTAAAATTAATTATTTTTTTAGAGTACTTTTAAATACAAAAATTGAACTTTCTGAAGACCAATATCATACGATTTCACTGCTGTTCCAAAGTATTAAAAAAGTGCATGACAGCAACACGGCGCTACGACACCATAAGTTGATTCGACTATTGGGTTTTATACTATTTGAAATTTTCGAAATTAGTTCTAAAAATGTTGAATCATTTCACATAGATAACATCGCTTATCAATTCTTAAACATGGCACAAGAGTCGATAAAAACTATGAAATCGGTACAAGAATATGCGAAGTTGTTGAATGTTTCAACTACGAAGTTGACCAAGAAAGTCAGTATGCATATTGGCAAGTCTCCTCTTCAGGTTATACATGATATATTGCTAACCGAAATTAAAAGACTCATGATAGTCGAACAATTATCGCATAAGGAAATAGCGTTTGAATTAAACTTCGACAGTCAAAGCTCCTATAGCAGGTTTATAAAGAAGCACACAACATTAAGTCCTTCGAATCTGAAAAAGGAATTAGGTCAAATTGCACAATAAACAATTGAAATAGCTAAATCATTCGGTAGGAGTTGTGTTAAATTTATGCGGCCACCTTTCAAATTGCAAATTTAATAAGCCTGGATATGGAAAAGCATACTAACGATCGACGTCAATTTTTAAAAAACTCTTCACTTGCTGCCCTCGCATTTACTACCCCAATTGTTTCCCATAGAACCAGTGCTTCTAACTCAAGTTCTGAAGAAAATACTCTGGTTTGTGACAGAACAACACTTGATTATTATGGAGAAGGCCCTTTCTATACCGATAATCCACCTGTTATCCAAGGTGGTCAACTAGCCAATACGGACGAACCAGGTAATCGGATGATAATAAGTGGACGAGTGTTTAATTTGGACTGTTCAGAGTATATTCCCAATACAATCATCGATGTTTGGCACGCCGATCATAATGGGGCCTATGATAACCAGGGCTACAACTTACGTGGGCAGACTCTATCAAATGATCAAGGGTTTTATATGTTTGAAACGATAAAACCGGGTAAATATTTAAATGGAAATATGTTCAGACCATCGCATATTCATTATAAAATTACCGCTCCCAATTATCCAACATTAACAACACAACTTTATTTTGAAGGTGATCCGGATCTTCAGACAGATGCCGCCTCTTCTATAACAAGCGGGCAATATGATGCACAACACCGAATTATCCCTTTGACCGAAAACACCAACGGAATTTTGGAAGGCACCTGGGATATTGTAATAAATGGCGATGGTATTGCCACCGGAGTGAGTGATATACACCTGGATAAAGGTATAATTTATCGAGCAGGACCAAATCCGTTTTCAAATACAGTTAATATCCGCTATGGTGTGTATCACAAGGCGAAAGTAAGTCTTTTGGTTTTCGATATGAAGGGACGTACAGTAGCTACTTTGGAGGAAAGAACACTATCTGCAAACCAGTACGATGCAGTTTGGAAACCCGAAGGAGACTTACCCAACGGGCATTATTTTATTGCGTTGAAAATAAATGACCTTCAAGTACACTATTTAAAAATTGTTCGACAGAAAGTTTAAGTAGACGGAAACAGCTTTCTCTTTCTCCATAATAAAATTAGAGAGAGAAGCTTATATCGCGACTTTATGTATTTTAACCTCTAAGGTATTTTCGGTTAGATTATGATGCCCTTTTAATACACGGATAGGAGTTATTTAATCACTAAAGGTTGGTCTTCATTTCGCTGAATTCCGTCACTGAGTAATTGGCCAATATAGATACTCTTTATTAAGGCCTTGAGGAGTCCATATGTTAGAAATGGGTATTTCTTTAACCGCGAATTAAGAAAAACATATTATGTCTTCAGCATGGGTTTTAACGCTCAATTAAACCGATCCTTGAAACCAATTCCCGGTAACGATATACTATCGTAAAGAACTGCTAGCTTACATAGCCATAGTGAATCTGTCTCATGAAATACGCTTTAAGCCTAATAATGTGGTGTTTTTTACAAATCAACATAACCCCTGTACAAAGTAAGCTTGAATTGAGTGCTGGGTTGAGTGTTGATTGGGTCCATACGAGTACAGTGCAATTAATTAAGATGGATCACCAAGCGATGTACGGTGCAGAAGTACTGATTAGGAAAAAAGTGGAGAGCACCGAAGGACACATAGGCATTTCATATAGCAGATATAATTCGACGGTGGACAATTATTCAGTAAGTTTCGGATGCGATCTATTACCCAATGGAGAAGCCGACATGTATAATTCGTACTCGGAATATAGGTCGAAGTACCGCTGCGTGGGAATACCGCTTGGGGTTATTAGGTTAGTCAAAAACACGAATGATAAATTAAAATATCGAATTGGAATGCAACCCATAATACCTATTGGTACTCGTATTACTCCTTTTTATATAGAGTGCAGTGACCCGACTCTGCCCACTATCGAATATACATCGGGAAAGACAAATACAGTCGTTATGGTAGAAGTCGGCTTACGATGCATTCCTTTTAAATTCGACGGTTTCCGAATATACTTTGAGCCGGAAGCAACCGTTGGATTGAATAAAATGAAAATTGGAGGGGTTGTGCCTTTCGCCAATTCCAGTCGCTCGAGAATTTGGACATTTGGGTTGCAAGTGGGTGTGGACTTTTGATAAAGCTGTGGTTGCGTTTGTTTGTGGATTACATTGATAAAGTAAATCGTATTCCTAAAACGAACCTATACATTGGTTTGTCTATTTTTCATAGAGCAGAAAGATTATTGGATCACCAGGGCTGATTCGTACTCTTAATTTTTTCTATCTTTGTATTGAACACGTTTAATTACCCGCAAACACTATGAAACACAAGACACAATCAGTAAGCCACTTGTTGAACACTGTAGTCATTCTATTCCTATCTTTTAGCACCGTTTCGATTCATGCACAAGGTTTGATGCTTTTACAGGGATTGGAATACGATCATATAGCGACGGCTTCTGGCCTGGGGCAGTCTTTTTTTGGTAAAAAAATGGATAATGGAGAATTATTTTTTCTCGCAACGTTTAGGCTGCATCCGCGTTCCTTATGGAAAACAAATGGCACACCGGCGAGAACAGAAGAATTGATTACCCCTACCGGGTACTTCGATTGGCAAGCGGTATATTTTTTGGATAACCATATCTTATTTGATAAGAATGATGACCATTTATATGTGTATGACATAAATTCTCAATTGGAGACCGACTTGGGAGATATAGGAGAAGTGCGATTTTCAACTCCAATACGAGTGGACGAAGATGAATTCATATTGCTAGCAGATAATAATGATTTAACTGAACTGTGGCGAACAGATCTGACAGTCGCTGGAACGAATGAAATTGTGGACATGGGGCCATACCTTTCCTCATTCAAATTGTCCGCAAGCACTAAAGGAGCAGTATTGTATAGGACGAACAACTCTGATTATGAGCCACAACTTTATAATTTTTCGACTAATACGTTAAGTGACATATTAACTTTGGTAAGCCCTCTTTTGGATATTACAGAAGTAGAGGACGCCTATATTTATGACAAGTATATTTTTATTAACGGAAGAAATAATTTTCAATTCGAGTCCTTTATATATGACATAGAATTGAATACCGTTCACGATGCGCCTTCGTTACGAGAGGTTGACGAGTTAATTGAATACAACGGAGTTGTGTACATCAAAAATGGACCGCAAATTCACCGGTTTGACCCGAGTACTGTGACGTTAAATCGAGTTGTATTCGGGGTTGCCGGTCTAAGTACTGTGCTGCAAGACGACAACTTATTGTATCATGTTCATGACCCAAATGATTTTGTTAATTATCCGATCCATGTGTTGGATATGGATGTTGACACAACATATGAATTACCGACTACAAATATTGGGCGCACGAATTACGATAATGAAATGGCGCTATACGGCAACAGCCTGTATTATTCTAAACGTGAGTTTCCACACACGTTTTTGTACAAGTACGATTTTCAAACATCTTCGGCAAGCTTGATCGATACGATTGCGAATAATAATGGTGCAATAACAATCAGGAACGTAATTGAACAAGTGGGAGACCATTTAGTCGTTTCGGTTTACGATACGACACAAGCGCATGAGCTATTCTATCTTGAAGACAATTCGGGAATTCTTCTTCCTTTTTCCAATAACCACGAAGTTCTTGTGTTTCCTAATCCAACGGAAAGATATATTGAATTAAAGGGTGTGAACGCAGATTATGGTCTGACCTACATCATTTACGACATAGCGGGGAAAGCTGTATTAAAAGCGGAGAACGATATAAATAAGTTGGATGTATCAAACTTAATTGCAGGTCAATATTTTGGTGTCATGAGCCAAAATGATGAGGTTTGGAGGTTTAGCTTTGTTAAACAATGACGTTTATGTAAGTCAATGACGGGCAGGGTTCTTACTCCATTTCCCATTCTTACGAATAATGCCGTTGCCATTCAAAATCGTTATCAGTCATAACAAAATAAGTGCCTGGCAAGGATAAATGCGATCATATTAGATGGTGAATCAATGCATATGATCAGCAATGATCAATCTTCTTAGAATAGCGTTATTGGCGTAATTATGAGCGATGTGAAGACCTGTGCAACCCCCCAGAGCAAATGGACTTTTCTCATAACCTAAATATGAGTAATAGTTGTTTTGCCGGCTTCTTATGGTGAATAAGAGTCTGGTAGGTTTATGGTATAGTATAAAGGACTATTTTATTTTAACTTATTAAAAATACAAAAAAACTGAACTCATCAAGAATAGTATTGCTTAAGGTGATTAATCAGAGCGCAGGGTCGGTGTTTCGTATTAAATCGTTAGGTGGCTTGATATTTAGCAGGCAATTAAAAAATGCGTAGCTTTAAATATAGAATGTTAAATGCCCAAAAATGAAAATTCACCTAATTCTAATTCTATTTTTTGTGGTTTTTATTGGATGTAGAAAAACAACATCTGAAATTGTAGAAGCTAAAAAAGAAATTGTTGGCTTGTGTGTTCCAATTACAACAGACCGGTCGTGGTATGAATCGGATAATGCTGCACCTCTTTTTGAAGGAATGGGCGATTTACATTACCCAATTTCTACCCAAGTCGAATTAGCTCAAAAGTATTTTAATCAAGGTTTGACTTTAGCCTATGGTTTCAATCATGCCGAGGCTGCGCGTTCATTTCATTATGCATCCAGACTCGATTCTACCTGTGCGATGGCTTATTGGGGCTTTGCATATGTTTTGGGTCCAAATTATAATGCCGGAATGGAAAGTGATAATTATGCGCGAGCCTATTCAGCAATTGAAAAAGCAAAAAGGCAACTTTCCGGAAACACCGGTATCACAGAAAAAGAGAAGGATTTGATTTTGGCGCTCTCAAAAAGATATGTGGCTGATCCTGTAGAAGACCGTTATTCACTAGACTTAACGTATGCTGAGGAGATGAAAAAACTGTACGATATATACCCGTCTGATGGAGTGGTTGATACACTTTATGCTGAATCATTGATGAATTTGCATCCCTGGGATTTATTTGATGCGGATGGCCTGCCGAAAGCATGGACGCCTGAAATTATACAGGTACTGGAAAAAATATTAATCGAACACCCAATGCACAGCGGTGCTCACCATCTTTATATCCACGCAGTCGAAGCCTCCAACAATCCACAAAAAGGATTAGCGAGCGCGCAACTGTTCGACAACGGCCTTGTGCCCAATTCAGGTCACCTTGTCCACATGCCCTCTCATATTTACATTCGAACAGGCGATTATCACAAAGGGACCGTTTCGAATATTAATGCCATTAAAGTGGACAGTACATACATCACTGCCTGCCACGCATATGGCGCCTATCCATTGGCCTACTATCCGCATAATATACATTTTATGGCAGCGACAGCAACGTTGGAAGGAAATAGTAAATGGGCCCTGTACGCTGCGAACAAAGTGGCTGACAATGCCAATCGAATGTTAATGAAGGAACCTGGTTGGGGCACAATTCAACATTATTTTACCATTCCTTATTATGTGTATGTAAAACTGGGTAAGTGGGATGAAATCTTGGCAATGGTCAATGTTATGCAAGAACTTCCCTACCCGACGGCCATGTTGCACTATGCCAAAGGCATGGCACTATTAAAAAAAGGAATGCCTGAAAAAGCCCATAACCAATTAATTGCGCTTAAGAATTTTGCCAACAACGATGAATTCAAATCCTTGACGATCTGGGATATTAATTCGGTGTACGATTTGCTTCAAATTGCACATAGAACACTTGAGGCCGAAATATTGGCATCGGCAAATGACTACGACAAGAGTATTATACTTTTGGAAGAGGTTATAGAAATTGAGGATCGATTAAATTATAATGAACCACCCGATTGGTTTTTTTCAGTACGACATAATTTAGGCAGCATACAATTACAAGCAAAACAATATAGAAAAGCAGTCGAGACGTTCTTGGCTGATTTAGAAGAGCTCCCCAAAAACGGATGGGCGTTAAACGGCCTTGCTTTAGCCTATTCCGGCCTTGGTGAGGTTGACAAGGCAGCAAAGATTAGACAACAATTTAACGAGGCTTGGAAGACTGCCGACATAGAATTACATGGTTCTGTAGTCATGAATTGATTTTCTTACCTACCTTGCGAACATAGACTACTGGTTGCTTAAAATAGAATAAGATATAGGGAATTCAGTGAATGATGATGCCATAAAAGTAAAATTTGACAACCAGTCAAATCCCGATTCTTCATTTGATATTATAAAATTAGAAGAGCTTTTTGAGCGTGAGGGAATGGATCATTCCATAGAAGAATTGCACCGGGTTGAGTTTTTTATTATCCTTGTTATTACGGATGGTAAGGGGCGACACACGATAGACTTTACCGACTATACGTACAAAAGAGGTACGATCTTAACCGTAAGAAAAGATCAAATTCAAAAATTCCATAAACAGAAAAATGTAAAAGGATTCTTACTCCTATTTACGGACGATTTTTTAGTTACGTATCTGGAAAAACTTGAGGCCTTGAAATCGATACAATTGTTCAACGAGTTGCTAGGATTGCCTAAGCTAGAATTAACAGACGACGAAATGGACATGGCGGGCAATATTATATCTCGAATAGAAAATGAATACTTTCACCAAAATGACGATCATTCACTTGGTGTCATACGCAGTGAGCTGCATATATTAATTACTAAATTGTTTCGAATAAAATCAGAGCACGACATACTTCCTGATAATAAAAAGTACGTTTCTGACTTTGTACATTTTCAGCTTCTCGTTGAACAAAATGTGAATAAAACCAGACGGGTTATCGATTATGCCAAATTGATGGGCGTGAGCACAAAAACATTAAATACCATTTCCAAAAGAATAACTGACAAATCAGCAAAGAATTTTATTGCCGAAATTAGTATTAAACAAATTAAGCGCTTATTGATTAACACGACTCTTTCAGTTAAGGAAATCGCCTATGCCTCCGGGTTTGAAGAATCGACAAACTTTTATAAGTATTTTAAACGAGTGGTAGGCCTTACACCTGAGCAGTTCAGAGCAAGCTACTAGCAACCTTTCGCATTGTGGTCGCATTTGGATATATTGTGGATTGAAGCCAACCGATTGCGTTGTCAATCCAACACATCTTCTATCTGGCTGTCGTCCAGAATGAAAATTAAGGCGGCTAGCTATTGGATTCCAGACAATTCGATCTCATGTTGGTGTGCATGTTAGAATAAGAACCTCACTTTTGGGTGCGGCATATCGGAAGTCACATGCATACGTGTTGAAAACAGTTTACTTAGTACGGATAGGGTTAGTATGCTTTAAAATGGGTATCGACTTTTGGTTTGAAACACCAGCGTGCGGTTACAAACACCTGCCTCACACGATAGCTTTTGCTACATACTATTCAGCCGTTTTCAGAGTTCAATACTTCATATATATAATTTACCTCCTGCCATTCGACGCCAAGCCGATTATTGTTATTTTTGGCCTCTTAGAATCAAAAAGGAGCGTTAAGGAGGCAGCAGTGAAGTCATGAAGTTATTTAGCCTGTTTACACAAGACCTGGCCATAGATTTAGGTACGGCCAACACTCTGATCATCCAGGATGGCAATATCGTCGTGGACGAACCCTCTATTGTGGCAATAGATAGACGCACTGGTGAGACAATTGCCGTAGGCCACCGAGCCATGCAAATGCACGAAAAAACGCACGAGAACATCAAGACCATTCGCCCACTTAAGGATGGTGTGATTGCCGATTTCCAGGCTGCTGAAAGTATGATCGAAGGCATGATCAACATGATTGGCAATAAGCGTCGCTTTTTTACCCATATGAAGATGGTCATATGTATACCATCCGGGATTACAGAAGTGGAAAAGCGTGCCGTTTTCGATTCAGCAGACCACGTTGATAGTAAGGAGACTTACCTCATTTACGAGCCTATGGCAGCTGCCCTTGGTATTGGTTTGGATGTCGAAGAACCGGTCGGGAATATGATCATTGACATTGGAGGAGGAACGACTGAGATTGCTGTAATTGCGCTCTCCGGTATCGTTTGCGATCAAAGCATTCGTACTGCCGGTGATGTGTTTACGCTTGATATCATGGACTATATTAAGCGGGCCTACAATATGCTCATTGGTGAGCGGACAGCAGAACAAATCAAGATTCATGTGGGGTCAGCACTTCCCGAACTGCCTAATCCGCCTGATGATGTGGCCGTAAATGGTCGTGATTTGATGACAGGTATTCCAAGGCAAATAGTAATTGGATATTCCGAGATAGCACAGGCATTGGACAAGTCTGTTGCCAAAATTGAAGAGGCCATCTTAAAAGCGTTGGAAACGACCCCTCCTGAACTTGCGTCCGATATTTACAAAACAGGTTTGTACTTGACAGGTGGAGGAGCATTGCTACGTGGACTTGATGTGCGGGTTTCTGAACGAACCAAATTGCTGGTACATGTTGCTGAAGATCCCTTACGAGCAGTTGTACGTGGGACAGGTATCGCATTGAAAAATACGGATAAGTTTTCCTTTCTCATCGATCGTAAAGGAGTTTAGCTATCTCCGAAGTGCTAAAAATACATAGATGTAATACCGACGTCTTATGATTAATTTATTTCGATTTCTCCTCCGAAATAGCAGCTTTTTTCTTTTCATCGTTTTTGAAATAATCGCGTTATATCTCGTTGTAAATTACAATCAAAGCCAACGCAAAACGTTCCTTGATGCATCGTCAAACATCACAGCCACCATACTCGAAAAGAATGACCAGTTACATGATTATTTTAATCTGCAAGAAATAAATCGAAATCTCAACCAGGAAAACGCATTTTTACTGGAAAAAATAATTTCCCAAAGTGCTTTGACCAGTACAGCAGATAAACCATCGTTTAAATTTTATAATGCCAAAGTTATTTCCAATCAGATTGATGGTCGGTATAATCGCTATGTAATAAATCAAGGAAGAGGTGCACATGTTAAACCGGGTATGGGTATTCTTAGCGGCACTTTTCCTGCAGGCATCATTTACCAAGCCACCGAAAACTATGCCAGTGTAATTTCTTTACTGAATATAAACCTAAATATAAGTGCGCGGATAAAAAATAAGGGATACTTCGGATTGATGCGATGGCGCCCGCCAAACCCGCAACAATCAGTGCTCTTTGATGTGCCGGCTTACGCGGATGTATTGCCAGGTGATACAGTGGTTACAAGCGGACACAGTCACGTCTTCCCGGCGCAAATGCCTCTAGGTATCGTGTCATCTGTCGTCACACCGAAAGGGTCAAATAGCCACGAAATTGCTGTAAATCTATTTGTTAACCTCGGCCGCCTTGAATATGTGCAGGTTATCGAAAATGTTCACCGGACAGAATTGGACTCACTTAAGCGCAACGATGAAAGATGAAGCGACCAATCCGATATATCATATTCGCTATCATTATCGTTCTTTTTCAAGTGTTGGTATGTAAACATGTCATGCTCGGTGGCGTAGCCGATCCATATCTCGATATACTGATTTACCCCTTACTCTTATTCATTTTGCCGGTTAATACGCCAGCAGCCGTTGTCGTTTTATTTGGTTTTTTAGGTGGACTAGGTGTGGATATCTTCTACAATAGCCCAGGCGTCCATGCAAGCGCACTGGTGTTAACGGCATTTTTACGCAAACTTGTTCTCAATGCACTTGAGCCACGCACCGGTTATGCTGTTGACGAATCACCGCTACGCGTTCGTCCATCAAACTACTGGTATTATTCTTACACGGCAGTTTTACTTTTTATTCACATACTCGTTTACAACTTAGTTTCATTTTTTTCACTGGCTCATGTGTTGGATATTTTGATAAAAACAGTATTAACGTTTGTGGTATCTATGTTACTCATTGGCTTACACGCCGTTTTATGGAGAACAATTAAACTTTAATGTATATTACATTAAGCAGTGGAAAAACATCAACATAGACGTAATGCGATATTAATTGCCTTGGCGATGTCCACCTTGGTGCTGCTGGTTTCTGCCGCAAAACTTCAACTCGCGGATAGCACGTATCACACTAAAGCGGAGTCCACTACGATTGGCGAGTCGGTGCAGTATCCGGCGCGTGGCTTATTTAAAGATCGGAATGGAAAATTACTTGTACTTAATGAACCCATATATGATTTAATGGTAACCGTAGGGCAAATGGACCCTAAGATGGACACATTGAAATTTTGTGAATTATTGAATATTGATGAAAGTGAGTTTCGGGACAGATTAAATAAGGATTTTTCTTCGGTACGTTTTTCACGTCGCGTGCCTTTTATTTTTCTGTCGAAAATAGCCGCCCATGAAGTAGCTCCGCTATTGGAAGTATTATATGAATTTCCCGGATTTGATTTTGTGCCTCGAAGTCATCGGCAGTATCCGTATCCGAATGCTGCTCACGTATTGGGTTACCTCGGTGAAGTTAATACAGCGCAAATCGAAAAGTCAGATGGGCGTTATGAATCAGGTGACTACATAGGGACAAGTGGGCTGGAATCGAAGTATGAAGAGCAATTGCGCGGATCAAAAGGCGTAAAATATGTGTTGCGCGACAACCTGGGCCGTGTGGTTGAACCCTTGCGGGGCGGAACATTGGATACGGCTGCAGTAAGTGGCCGAGATATTGTACTGACATTGGATATCGAATTGCAGGCGTATGGGGAACAACTCATGCAAGGTAAACGTGGCGCTATCGTCGCACTGGAGCCTAATACCGGAGAAGTGCTTGCGACAATCAGTGCACCAAATTATGATCCAAATCAATTATCGATTGGTAAAAACCGAGGAGAGGCATACGAAGCGCTAAGTACGGACAGCCTCAATCCGTTGCTCAATCGGCCGATAATGTCGAAATATCCACCGGGCTCACTCTTCAAGCCAATATTATCGTTGATCGCATTACAAAATAATATTATTACCCCACGCAACTATATTACGTGTAACGGTGGCTATACCTATTATAAAACGACATGGAATTGTCATGCTGGAGGTGGAGTAAGAAACTTGGTGTCAGCGTTGACGTATTCATGCAATACATATTATTACATAGCGTATCGGAATTTATTAGAAATTGAAGGATTTCGAAAACCGCAAGTTGGTCTGGACAGTTTGAATTACTACTTACGATCATTTGGACTTGGCCAGCGGTTAGGAATAGATGTTTCCGGAGAGAGTCCCGGGTTTTTACCGACATCGGATTTCTACAAAAATCTATACAAAGAAGAAAATGGAATTTGGTATTCAACCTACACCATATCAAATGGGATCGGCCAGGGCGAATTAGAATTAACGACTTTACAAATGGCAAATCTAGCCGCCATATTGGCAAATCGCGGACATTATTTTCAGCCGCATTTATTCAAGACATTTGATGACGATAATTTTTTTCAAGATCGATTAATTCCAGCTCGACATGAAGTTCCAATTGATAAAGAGCATTATGAACCGGTAATCGAAGGTATGAGCCGATCAATAAGCCGAGGGACCGGGATTGGCGCTTATATTCCAGGTATAGAAGTATGTGGCAAAACGGGCACATCTGAAAACCCACACGGAGATGATCACTCCGTCTTTTTTGCCTTCGCACCACGCGATAATCCACAAATTGCAATAGCCGTTTACGTTGAAAATGCAGGATGGGGAGGGACTTATGCAGCCCCAATCGCCAGTTTAATGATGGAAAAATATATTACCGGTGAAATAAATAAACAGAGAGGCTGGCTGGAAAATCGCATATTGCAAGCGAAGATAGATTGATGAAAAAACTACTGAAGACAATTGGGGATTGTGTTGTGTGTCAGCCCTTTTTTGAACACCCTTGTCGACCAATTGTAGCAGCTGACATTAATTCGAAAATATGTATCATAGGTCAGGCACCTGGTCGCAAGGTGCAAAATAGTGGTATACCCTGGCATGATAAGAGTGGAGAAAACTTACGACGTTGGATGGGTGTATCAGAAGAACAATTTTATGACGCGTCCATTGTAGCTATTGTTCCGATGGGGTTTTGCTACCCCGGTACTGGAAAGTCGGGCGACTTACCTCCACGAAAAGAGTGCGCCCCCCTGTGGCACGACAAAATTCTTGAACAAATGCCTTCAGTGCAACTGACATTGCTGATTGGTAAATACGCACAAGATTATTACTTGAATGATAAACGAAAATCTCTAACTGACCGGGTTCGAGAATTTCAATCGTACGGACCGAAATATTTCCCGTTACCACATCCTTCGCCTCGAAATAATATTTGGAAAAAGAAGAACCCCTGGTTTGAAGCTGAAGTTATACAAGCACTACAAATGCGTATTGAGGCGATTATCTAATTATTGGCGGTTAAGAATATGAAATAAAAACCCCTAGACATTGTACTTTATAGGACCTTAATTACATTAAATTTACGGTAGATTGAATTAAGAAAATTTTTTACAAGTTCGATTTTAACCAATATATAAAATCCATCAAACACGTAACGCTATGTCCATCTTCGACTAATGTACGACTCGTACCACTCGGAAATGTTCATATTATAGTTCACCTACAGGGAAAAACATGGCATAATACAAGCTTTAGCAAATCGTGGGAACCGCGTGCACAAGCTTTTTTAGCCGGACCATTTAATGCGTCGTATTCATTGCGGTGTTGCGGTGAATCGGAAATGTTAGTCCTGCAATTTCATCCAGGTAAATTTCGATGTTTTCACAGTGCACCCGTTTCAACTTGGACAAACAATCTCGTTCCCTTGAATGAAATTTGGGGTTCAGCGGCAGAAGAATTAACCGAGCGTCTCTGGCTCAGCAATGATGTTGAAATAAGAAAAAACCTCATAACGCAATTTTTAGCAAATAAATGCCTGGATACAAGACCCTCGTTAATAGACCATGCCATTAACCAAATTATAAGCCACGCAGGTGCCGGAAAGATTGGCGAGATTGCCCGACAACATCATCTTTCGGTCGCTCATTTTAGAAGTCGATTTAAAAATGAAGTCGGACTTAGTCCAAAGGAGTTTCAACGCATAACACGTATTAATGCAGTATTAAAATGTTGTAATGAGCTCAACAATTGTGTGTTAACGGAGCTAACATATCGTTTTGGCTATTTTGATCAGTCACATTTTATTCGGGATTTCACCTCATATCTTGACATGACGCCAAAGTCTTTTTTTAGAGAGTACGCTTTTGATGTGGAACACGGGGCTATTCAAAAGCGACCGATGGGATAATAGAAACCAGCGATTTTTACAATTTTAATAGGAGTAAGAACATATAACTTCGCTCATCTTTAGAAAATAAATAATAAAGATGTCGGGCCGGGGTATTTCTTTAGTTAACTATTAAAAACAACCGATATCTTTTGAGTGTACAAAGTTCTTATTCCATGAGACTACTCCAACCGATGGTGATACTTATTATTTTCGCTGGACTTATACTATCATGCGATACCACCAAAAAAGCATATTCTGATATCTCTGTTCCATCAATATCTACGGACTTTGATTTTTTATTGGGAAAATGGAGTGTGCGTAACAGCGTATTAAAGGAGAGATTAAAAGACAGCGATGACTGGGTCGAATATACGGCTCAGGCAGATGTATGGAAAATAATGGACGGCATGGTCATTATCGATGAATTTCGTACGATACGAGGTGGAAGGGAGGAGACTAGCGGGTCCTATCGGATCTATAATGAAAATACGAAGGAGTGGACTATATATTGGTCGTCCACCGCCTATCCGGATTTGGGGTTGCTACCACAGGTAAAAGGAAAATTTGGTGCCGACGGAAAAGCCGAGTTTTATGGAGAAGAGTCATATAAGGGTGGTACTGTAAAAATAAAATGGGCTTGGAACGATATGAACACAGATTCTCCAAGATGGGAGCAAGCCTACTTTGACGAAAAAAATAACCGATGGGAAGTAAACTGGACAATGGTGTTTGAGCGGCTGTAATATTTCTTTCAAATGAAAAAAGGTTGATTTTAAAATTCACCTATTATGATTGTCAGTTCTCGAGCCGACGATTCATGCAATCTATACGCTCGGCCAAATAATTCGTGCACCTCGAACACCTCACCGGCTATTATCGCTTTTTCTATGTCAATAAGTGCTGTTTTTAAGGCACTATTTCCTATATAGTCCATTTGCGGTTTTAAAGAATGTGCATGAATACGTAATTGCTCCCAATCCTGATTTGTCAAATTACGTTCCATTTTTTCAAATGTCTCCGATGCGACCTGTAAGTACAGATTTATGTATTGCTTTAATTTTTTTTTATCTCCCTTTGTGACTTTATTTAGCAATGCTAGATCAACCATTTCCCTATATTTTTACGAGATCCCAATAGTTTGTTCTATAATGCTGGATATACCGTGTGGTGGATTGTCCTACAAGGTACTGTTGCGCGCAGTATGGAAAACTGTTAAATATAAATTTTTTAAATGAATTCCGAATTTCTTTAGAGTGTAAGGTAAGGTATCGAATTATATAAATGACAAATGTTGAAACCGCTTATCCGGACAATCAGATATCACTAATTAATACTTTCTTGATAAAACCATGTTCAGCTACCTTTAAAAATTGTAATCGTGTAAACTGTCGATTCAATATATATCCAAAAGGTGTATATGTTGTTGGAGGTGGCTTCATGAAGTTTAATGGGCTATCTGAACAACCCATGTCTCCTGGACATTCTTGAAGACCCAGAAAGTGACCTACAAAATGAGCAATATAAACACCAAAAACAAGTCGAACACTATCTGAAGACAATAATTCAAACTGTGCATTTTTCCCTTCAATAATAACGCCGGAGTCGCCCGAGTTTTTTGCTGTAGGCCCGTCAATTGGACTGAATCCAGAATCTTTACCAATGGCTATTGCTGGATTTTGTACACTTGAAAAAGATTCAACGAAGAATATATCCAAATAGTTAGAGAGTCCAGGCCAATTTGATCGGAGTTGATTCGCTTCTGTACTAAGCCCGTTGTCATTGAACGATATATCTTTGAAATTTGAATAATTCATATCAGTGGGTAGCAAGGAGTTTCTCATGGTATCACCAATCAGCAACCCTTGCTGATTAAAAATGGAGCTTACCTCATTATTCATTATGGACTGAATTTGTACTTGCTCGTCATAAGAATAATTACCTATGAAATTCAGGGAAAGGTCAATTTTTCCCATTGCCATCCATGTATTACTTCCTCTAACTGGACGATCAGACGAACTGAAAATAAAGTCAAAATTAAGCGGGGTGTATTCATCAAGGAGTTGAAATGCTTGTGATCCCTTATCGACGAAAGCGAAAATCTCGATTATTTTATCTTCTCCAACGCCTACGTCAAATTGACCGATTGAGAAATCAAAGGCCTGTACTTCTGAGCTGCCATTTAGAATAATACATTTTACCTGCCCATCGACGCTGATTTCATGGTTAAATTCATGATGAAATTTACAAACGGCTTTGACAATGTATCGGTCGTTCTCCTTATCATAGTAGGCAGTTCCGATGTCATTTTGGGCTTCGGACTGAGGAGATATTTCAAGACGTAATCTTGGCAAGAAAACGACTTCTGGTGGATTAAAACTTGGTCTCCTCCCGGCTACATCGAATTTTGCCGTAATATTTGACTTGTAAATAGTATTTTTTTGTATGTCATGCAATACTTTCTCGACTTCCTTGAGATTGCAAACTCGCCCGCGGATGGAAATGTCTTTTAATTCAGAATCGTCAGTTTTTAATTCAGCTAGAGCCTTGATTACATCGTTCATATGGTTATAAACAAAATTCGATAGACTTAATGATTCTGAATGTTCTGTGAGATTAGATGGTTTGCTTATAGATGAAGGATACAAAAGTTCATTTTGATTGTTCATTGCTAATTAGAGTTAAATTAAATAATAATGATTCTAGACACACTGGAGTATGAGTGAAGCATGCACTAGTCTAAAAACGAAGAGGACGTGATATCAACTATTCATGAACAGGTAATTGCGAAAATTATTTGTCCAATATGAATTCACGTATTATTTCGAAGAATCTAGCGCGACCAATCTTACTGTATGCGAATTTTGTCTCGAATATATTATGTTGCAGATCAGAAGCCGCGAAATAATTATCAAGCGGAGAATGTACTTATCAGGCGGTCATTCTATATGAAATCTAATGCGAGCAGGACCAAAATACTGTCAATTATTATAAAGCTATAACATGGTCATAACGCAGTGCATCAAGGTTCCGTTCGTTTACCATTTACAGTATTTCCGAAACCGGTTTGTACTTCGATGGAATTAAATTCGCCATCTTTCTGAATGAATGTTAGAAGGTAGTTCGTTGGCTTGACGCAAAACCGGTGATCGCCATAGCCTGAAAGCGTTTGTCTGTCAATTTGGTAAGACTTTAGCACAAGCTCACCATCTTCGATGAATATCTCTGCAACTCCTCCTTGATCAAAAGCATAGGTTCCCACGTAAGGTTTTAGTTCTTTTTCGGACATAGCAATAAAGGCCTTTTCTGCATCGTATGTTACATCCATATCAGCGAGAATGTTAACAGCATTGACGTTACAAGGAAATACTTCAAGCGATTTTTTATAGTATTTGATCGCACCCGCTTCATCTCCATTGTTCATCAATCCTTCGGCATAGCTGTCGTACGTATTGAAGGACTGAGGATAACGAGCTATATTTTCTTTAAATACTTCGAGCGCATCTGACATCAGATCTGCACCCATAAGATTGTAACCGAGTCTATTTATATCCGACTCTGATGGTTCCTTTTTAATTCCTAGATTCTTTGCTATTTTATCATAATGTGCATTGATACCATCCCAACCCTTTTTAGCATAGATTTCCGCTAAATCGGATTGGTACCAAGACGAAAATATTTTTTCTAAACCATCGTACGTACTACGATGCGGTACAGAACCATGCGTTTCTTTTTCCATCGGTTCAAAGTGCCAATCAAAATGTTCGGGAGCGTGTTCTTCAAAAAGGGCAGCAATTTTCATTGCTCCGCCAAGCATACTACCGCCTTCATTTCCCATTGTCATGTAATAGTAGGTATCGATTTCATCACGCGATTCGAGCAAATTTTCAACTCGCTCTACTAAAGACTGGTCGTCCCACCATAAACTTGGGCTAATGGATATGTGTGCGTCGAATAACTCAGGTTTTTCAATTAACGCATGCATGGAAAATAACCCTCCAAAGGAGTGTCCAACTAATATTTTATATGGTCCTATATTGTAATTCTTTTCAATTTCCGGTATTAACTCTGTCTCGATGAAAGCCAACATGTTATTAGCTCCACCTGCGGTCGGAAACTTCTTTTTTTCGCTCTGCTTTTTAACGATGGCGGGGGTTAAGTCCCTTGTGCGATCAGAGGTGTTGTGAATGGCAACGACAATCATTGGTGGTATAATTCCATTGTTTTGTAAAAAATGTATGATACCTGTAGTATGGTGAAAGTGTGAACTTCCATCCAATAAATACATTACGCTTACGGCCTCACCACCAGAGCTATAGCCTTCAGGGAGATAAATATAATACGGTCTGTTTTCACCTAGGATTTCAGAATCGAGGCTGTGTTTCGTACCGATTGTGACATCACTATTTTGAGCCAGAAGGTTCATGGAAAAGAAAAGACACAAAACGAATAGTATTTTTTTCATGATAAAGTATTTATAAAATCGTCGAATTATTTAACGTAAAGGGCATTATAAGCTATCGGTTGTTTTGCTCGGGGTTATGGCCTCATTTAACTTATGCAGTAACTGTGTGATGTCGAACGGCTTACCAATGAAATCATTCATACCGGCTTCAAAACACCGGTCAATTTCCTCTTTCATTACATTGGCCGTCATCGCAATGATAGGTGTTTTTGATTTAGGACTTGTTAAGTTACGTATTTTCTGAGTTGCCTCATACCCATTCATTACAGGCATTTGAACATCCATCAGAATGACGTCAATGGGTTTTGCTTTCAATAACTCGACGGCTATAGCGCCATTTTCTGCCGTATCAATGACAACTCCTTTTATCGCATCCTGCAGTTCTTCTTGGGCCACAATGGCGTTGAATGTATTATCTTCAACGAGCAAGATCCTCGCTCCCAAAAGGGGTTCGGTGACATTTCGCTCAGCGTCTGCCGCAGCAATGTTTATGTCGGAACTCGACGGGACATCATATGGAATAGTGAAATGAAATTCACTCCCTATGCCTTTTTCACTCTTGACCCATATTCTTCCGTTTTGTAATGAAACCAATTTTTTAGAAATA
Source organism: Saprospiraceae bacterium (assembly GCA_028279185.1). GTDB lineage: Bacteria > Bacteroidota > Bacteroidia > Chitinophagales > Saprospiraceae > JANQSS01. The sequence continues at coordinate 58,655 of JANQSS010000042.1, forward strand.
CTTAATCCTAGTCCAGTGCCTCCAAATTTTCGACTCGTGTCGACATACGCCTGTTCGAAAGAATCAAATATTTTGTCGATCCGATCAGGGTCAATACCTATCCCTGTATCGGAGACGCAAAAATGAACACTGGTTTGCTCATTTGTTCTTTGTTCGATAGAAACAGTCATTGATACGAGGCCTTTTTCTGTGAACTTTATGGCATTCCCAACGAGATTAATTAATATTTGGCTTAGCCGAGAGGGGTCTCCGATCACGTGAAGGTTCTCATCCTTAAAAACAGTGTTAAGCTTAAGGCCTTTTTCTTCTGCCTTAAAGTGCATGATCGTACGAACATTTTGCATGACATCTTGCACAGAAAAAGGAATGTGCTCTACCGTGATTTTACCAGCTTCAATTTTTGACAAATCCAGTATGTCATTAATAATGGCTAGCAGGGAGTCTGATGATTGTTTAATACCGTCGAGGTATTCGATTTGATCAGCGGACGGATTACGTCGTAATAAAATATTTGTCATGCCTTGAATGGCATTCATAGGTGTGCGTATTTCATGACTCATATTGGCCAAAAATTGTTGCTTTGCCAGCTCAGATGCCTCAGCCCTTTCTTTTTCTATTTCGATAAGTTTATTTTTCTCTTCGAGTAGGGCTTTTGACTTACGGATATGAGTTAAACGATTCCAAAGTCCTAAGGCAAATAATAAAATTGTTGCCCCAATTCCGATGGCGATATTGCGTGACTGATTTTTTTGTTTTATCTCGACGCCATGAGCCAGGTCACGTTGAAAATTCAATTGAACTTGTTTGAGACTATCATTAAGTATTTTATTTTCGAACTCGCGTTGTTGAAGCAGCCTGGTTGTTTCAAGCGGTTTTAACTCTTCCTCTAATGATCGGATACGCTCTAAATAGTACAATGTTTTATTTGCTTGCTCCAGCCCTTTGTAGGCTTCGTATAGACAATGGCAGGACTGCAATTCGCGACTTTTGTCTGCCCAGTAGTTGTAATCTTTATAACTAATTTCACAATGATAAGCGGCTTGATTATAATTACCTAACTTGTTGTATGCCCTTCCCATGGTGAGATTACTTCGGCTTACACCGTAATCATCACCGCCTAAGCCATCCCAAAGTTTTAATGCTTTTTTAGCATGCGTTAAAGAGTGGGTATAATCACCTTTTGCTAATTCAATATCAGCATACAATGCATATGCCCAGGCTTCTTCGGATTCGTCATTTGTTATTATCGCATTATCCAGAACGATATGCGCATATTCTATCGCCTTGTCATATTGCTTCATATACATGTATTGCTCACCGATATCCAAATGAATGGTGTTGATCCAGTACGAATCTTTATGATGTTTTGCCAGCTTCAATGCCTTGAAATTATATTTAAGACAGGCCTCATAATTTTCGTGGTAATGATGAATTGGGGCAATTAGCTTGTACAATCGTATCCATAAAAAGTGATCTTCTGGTAAAGGAATGTATTCGGCTTTTTTGTAATGACCAAGTGCTTTGAGGTAATTTACATCGTTAAATGTGTAGAAACTTCCTAGCTCAACGAGGTTTTGAAAAATACCAATATTGTGCTGAATGGATTTAAATACTTTTAGTGAATTACGATAATAGTTAAGGTATTTACTGGAGTCTGAAACAACATGGTTGGCGCGGGCCTTTTGTACTACGCCTAGTTTTTGAAGTGCCCATGCCCTAACAACCAACATGTCATAGTTTTCGGATATAAAAGAAATGGCATGTGCTGAATCTAAACTTGAAGTGGCCAATGTCAAGTTATCATTACGCAGGTATGATACTCCCAGGGAAAGATAAGCATTGGCGCGACCAAGTTCGTAACCTGTATTATTTGTAATTTTTACGGCGTATAACAGAGTTAGAATTGAAGAATCGAGATTAGTTGAACGTTGCTGAATTCCCTGAGCAATGAAATAAAAACTTCTGTAATGCGGATGAGAATTGTCAGCGTCAATTTCGATAATGTACGCTGCCATTGTCAGCCCTTTTTCATATTCGCCAATATTCCAACGACATTGTATTTCATCGACGAGTGCATCAAGACGAACATCTTCATCTATTGTTGTATCTGTCCAAATCGCCGTCAGAGAATCGAGGTTCGAAGACTGCTGTCCAAATAATGTAGAGGAGAATATGATGAAAAGCGAAAGCACGAGCAAAATGGGTGTGGATATATGACGATTCGTCGTACTATAAAATTCACGGAACATCTCTTGTTATAAATATAAAAAATCACCGACGAAGCAGCTTGATTTGACCAAAATTACGACACTGCTTCTGTCGGTGTATGTGTGGCACGGCATTTACTTATTGGCTTTTAAACAAGATTCCAACCATTATGTGGCCATCCACGTCGAGTTCTCAATTCGCTGTTACTTCGAAACCAATGAGGCAAAGGCAAAATTGAATTTCTGAGAATAATAAATATCCTGCTCTTCCAGCTTTACGACATCCAGGGCGTCTAGGGCATCAATATCTTTTAATACGACTTGTCCTTCGGCTGTCAAGTTGCCTCCGTAGAAGGATATGCCTTCACTGTACGTGTGCGCTCCATCTACGATTAATTTTCCAGTTTCGGCGATTGTCAAGTCTGCACCTGTATAGATTTGAACCCAAGCGACTTGCACTTCGCTGTCAATTATCGGATTCGAATAATGACCGTTGTCCACAAAATTTATAATTACAAAATCGTTTTGATCGGGCACACGATTCGAGTCCCAGTTTCGCGGTTCATCCCATGCAGTTTCATTTCCAGGAGTACCACCTTTCCAAGTTATCGTCTGTTGCGCTGAAGCAAAGTTGAACGCAAAAATGGCGATGATGATGATTAATGTTTTCATGATTGTTTTCTTTTAGTTTTTAATTATTGTCTACTCCAAATAAGCATACATTCGATGCGCAAATACAAGTACTGCTTATCGAATGGTCAGTGGACTTATCAAGTGGTCTGCTGCGGTTGCAAGAGATTTATAATATTTGCATCATATGGGTACCAGGCTGAAGAACATTCGAAGTCTTTTAGTAGATGACAATCGATTTAATGCCGCTGTATTGTCAGACACGCTGGCAATGGTTGCCCCATACGTTGAAGTTGTTGGAATCGCCGAAAGCGGGGCCGATGCCATTGAAAAGATTGGAGTACTGAGCCCCGACATCGTATTCCTTGATGTCGAAATGCCTGACATGAATGGATTTGAAGTGCTGGCAGCGCTTGACTCAATCGATTTTCAGACTATATTCGTTACAGCACATAGCCATTATGCCATTCAGGCTATTCGTTTCAATGCGTTGGACTATCTCGTAAAGCCGATAGTCGAATCCGAACTGCTTGCCGCGTTGAGCAGGTATCAATCCAATGAAAATGCCTTTCATCATCATGCACAAATTCAAGCGGCTTTAGAAAACAGGAATGCAGTCGATGAAATGGACAAAGTCCTTTATTTGCCGACGCAAGAAGGCGGAATGAAAATGCTACTACGACACATAGTCAAACTTGAAGGCGATCGAAACTATACACAGATATATTTATCGAACGGGCAAAAGAAAATTTCATCAAAGACGCTTGGTTATTTTGATGAAATATTAAGCGGGAACAATTTTTTTAGAAGCCATAGATCTGTAATAGTTAATTATGTATACATCGATAGACTGGCGGACGATCATTTTATATTAAAGAGCGGATCGGACATTCCGATTTCTAGAAGACGGAAGGCAGAAGCAAAACGCTGGTTTGTGCGAGAGGTTTAGCTGTGATTTTAGCGTTGCACGTGACGCTTTTACTTCCTTTTTACCTGCACAACATCCGATTAAGCGTTTAATTTATGTCGAATGAATGAACCTTGTGGGTTGTATTTCACATTAAACTGTAACCTCGCCCAATTCCACCTGACTACTTCAAAATTGCAGTAATGCAACGTTACATTTCAGTATTTTTTGGAGATTTTCTATAACAACTTATTTCTAAGGGGCCATAGCCTACGTTCAGCCGATTCGCCGTATCTTACATGCGGATTGAACATAAGTTGCGGTAGGCTAAACTACCGCGTCTTACAATGAAACAATACATGAAGAACTGGAAAAAGAACATTGTAAAGTATTTATTCGAACTTCTAATAGTTGCCTTCGGAGTTTTTTTAGGAATATACGTTAGTGAATGGAATTCAAAAAAACATATCAATGAAAATACGTCCAAATCAATGAATTTTATCATTGAAGAAATGAAGTCCAATCAAAAAAATCTTTTGAAATCAATTGAATACCATGAGCTAATAAAGTCGAATTTAAGAAAGATTACAAAACAGATTAGTGAACATGAAATTAGCAAGCCTTATTTTGGTAATAAGGCATTTCATGTGTCGAATATAGAAGGTTGGGCTGGTATTGGGTTGTCTAAGTTCAGGACAATATCCTTTGAAGGAGCAAAAATGAATAGTATTTTTCAAGAAATGGACTTTGAGATAGTACAACAAATAGCTAGTGCCTATAAACAAATTGAATTTAATCAAGAATTTGGTACTTCCGTTCTTGATAAGATGCTTCAAACTAACTCAACAACTAAAGTGGTAGATGTGATAGGAATTGTAGAGTTGTTAACATCTGATGTCTTGAATTCGGAAAAGGCGCTGAACCTCGAACTTGAACATACAATCGAATATCTTAAAAAATACGAGACACGCAAAAAAACAAAACCGCAATAGTTTTTTAGGTTGTCCATTTTGAGTAAGCTACTTAATTACGCTATTGCCTCTAATATCCCCAGGTAATTCTTCGTAGAATTAAGAGAGAAGAATTTTTGACTAGACTTGATAGGTGTTAGAAATATTTGCTGTAAGTTGTTAGTAACAGAAGAAATGAAAACAGTCATTATACTAGCAGTTTTACTATGTGCTGGACATATTATCCGAGCACAAAATCACCCTTATGAAGTCAAGTTTTCCTATCAGATCGAAAGCGACTTGGCGAATGAAAAAATAACGCCATCAAAAGCCGGACTTTTATATTCATTGATTGGTGACTATCAAAATTCAAATCGATGTTCTGATATACCGGTCTCGTGGGGTATTGACAGTTTAACCCTTGATAATCTCAATTATAAACCCGCACTACCATTAATAGTAGAGCAGGCAAGACACCGTTCAATCGTAATAATTAGTGAAAATCATTTAAAGCCCCAGCATAGAATATTTGCAAGTGAGATTATAAGAGAGTTAACCAAATTAGGGTTTAGCCACTTAGGCCTTGAGACGTTTTCCAACGTATCAAACAGTAATATGCTGCTGGATTCAGCGCTCTCATCAAGGGGCTATCCACTGAACTCTCCTATTACGGGTACCTACACCTTAGAACCACAAATGGCTGAATTAGTAAGAAATGCAATTGAGCTTGACTATATCTTATTTGCGTATGAACGCAGTGAGAAAATTGACGGTAAGGATAGAGACGAAATACAAGCAGATAATATCATCAGGTATATTGAAGACAATCCAAATTCAAAAATAGTAATCGTGTGCGGATTTCATCATGCGATTGAGTCCGATATTCGTAAAAGAGAGAGGTTTTACTGGATGGCACATTATCTTAAAAGAAAATTAGGCGTAGACCCACTAACTATTTATCAGGATAATTTTACGGAGAAGTTTATAGAAAACGAGCACGTGGTATTAAAACAATTATGCATAAGTGAACCTTCTACTTTTATCAATCAAGAAGAAGAGCTTGTAAAGATATCAGCGCATGTGGATATTGAAGTTGTACATCCTAAAACAACGTATATAAATCGCCGGCCCAGCTGGTTGTATAAAGATGAAGATTATAAACCTGTGAAAGTAAAGTTGAATAGGCAAGCTCAAAACTTCCCCATTATAGTTTCAGCGTATCGTACGAATGAAACGAGCGCTGTGCCCATTGATCGAATCGAACTGAAGCATAAATACGATACGAAGGAGCTTGTGTTGAAAAAGGGAAAGTATCGGATTGAAGTATATGATGGCGCAAATTCTGAAGCGTACTTCACCACCGTAGAGTAATGCACTGGGCTTTATATTTTGATGAGAATCTTGACGCCTGCGCAGCGCTTGATTATGAAGCTTTCTTATCGCACGAGGTATTTATTAGCACATAAACTTCAAAAAAATAATGGATCGGAGCAGAACATTTTTCATGTTTTCTTTTGCGAAAAGGAGATAACATTACAAAAGCCTATACAGATCAATTATTGAACGTCAGATAAAAGCTGACACAATCAGTATTAAAACATGTCTTATCTTAACCTTGAATGAAGCGAATAGGCTGTATAAAACTGTACCTCTAATACATGTGATCGCTTACCAAATAAATGGAAAACATGAAACTTTCAACAAAAGCAAAAGACATTTACGCTCTTATTGACAAAGAAAAAACGAAACTGGGCGATTTACGTAAAATAGCCAAAAAAATTAAAAAAGACCATGAATTGGCTTTGGAGCTTTGGTCCACAGGTGAGTTTCTACCACGACAACTGGCCATCTTAATAATGGATAATAAACTATTAAACCAAGAGACCATAAATCAACTTGATCAAGACATTCAAAGCCACGAATTTGAGGAACAAAACCACCTTATGGACTGGCTGATGGCAAACCAACTTACGAAAGGGAAACATACAATACATCTTATGACGTCGTGGGAACAGAACCCCTCAGCGTTACAAAGGCGAACATTTTGGTACTATCAGGCGAGGTTGAGGTGGATGGGAAATACGGATCACTCCAATACGGAAGCGTTGTTGGCATCAATAGAAGCCAATATGGCAGGTGAGGAACCACAAGTTCAATGGGCGATGAACTTTACTGCCGGCCAAATCGGTAAATGGCAGGAAATGCACCGGAAAAGATGCATTGCCATAGGAGAAGAAACAGGTTTGTACAAAGACGAAGTTGTATCGAAGGGATGTACACCAAGTTATCTGCCGAAATTTATACCTATCGAAGTTGCCAAGTTGGAGAAACAACGATAATGTAAAATAAATTATGAATGGGAATCAGCCAGTGATGGATGGCAACGTTCAAAAAGAATATAGTATTAAACGAAAATTTGCAAGTTTACATAAACGTTGAAAGGAAAAAATGAAGTCCGAGATAAATCAGTCAATCCATAAAACAATTGCAGTAGAACAGGGCGACTTTTTTCTCAAACTTCATGCACCTTGTACGAAAATAGGAAAATTGATCAAAGGGGTCTTACGTGGTTTTGTTTATGATGATGATGGAAATGAAATAACGACGCACTTTTATCAAGAAGGAGCGATGATCATAGGAAGCTATATCCCAAATGTGAAAACAACCTATGCTATTCAAGCTTTGGAGGACTGCGAAATTTCTGTAGCGAACTATTCGGATGTAATGTCTCTGGTCAATAAGAACCAGGAAATTACCGATATTGTTAATCGAGAGTTCCAAAAATTAAATAGCCAGCTTCAAGCGCGACTAGTAGCGCTCCTGAATTTAAACGCGCTCGAGAAATATACACTATTTCTTAAAAATTACCCAGGCTTGCTAAATAGAATTCCACATTACTATGTTGCGCAGTACTTAGGCATCACGCCTACTCAATTAAGTCGGGTCAGGAAGCAGTTTTTATCGACAAATGTAAATGAGAACGTCGGTCCACGGCGCTAATTTTACATTTTGATAGATAGAAACCGATAAAGGCATGAAAAATTTTCTTTTCCTAAGCATGTTACTTCTATTCTTGTGCGCTTGTGGACATGGACAGGAACATGGTGCGCACAATCATCACGGACCACTCGATACAACTGTTGATGAAAAATTACAAGATAATGAGAAGTCTGGCGAAGCAACCACTTTTCCCACGGTAGGCTATAGAAAGGTGTATGAAAGAAGTATCCCTTTTCCTGTCGAAAAAGTCTTCCCGCTAATCGAACCTCAAGGACGTTCATTGCTCTATGAAAAATGGAAGCCAACCGTTTTACGTGAAGGAAAGGGCGAGACGCTGAAAGGACATGTCGAGTTTTCTACAGATGGCGAATTAGATGTTTTCCTGACCGTGACAGAACATAATCCAGCGGATAAACATATTCAATATTTAATCGTCTGGGGCGATTTCGAAATACAACGAATCGATATTTATTGCAGCCCGGGGCAAAATCAAAATACGACTAGGCTAACATGGGTTGAATATAATGCAGGCTTATATAAAAAGGGCGTTACGCTGGTAGGCAAATTTGTAGAGGAAGGATATCTCATAAAAGTGGTAGAGCGTTATTTATCGAATATTATTGAGCATTTAACCAATGAAAAATAAAGAGTCACACCTTCACTTGTCTGATGATGCATTCTGCAAACAAATTGAACGATGCACACTTGATGCAGGCACGTTTACGCATGAAGCACACGTACGACTTGCATGGATTCAAATCAACACATTCGGACTGGAACATGCGAAGGAGAACATTCAAACACAATTGCTAAATTTTGTTGAACATGCCGGCGCAAAAGAGAAGTACCACTCGACACTCACAGTCGCTGCCGTGGAAGTCGTCAATCGATTTATACGTCAATCAAATTCAACTACGTTTGAAGAATTCATTGAGGAGTTTCCGGAGTTAATATATAATTTTAGAGATTTAATCAATCGCCACTATAGCTTTGACATATTTACTTCGAAGAAAGCCAAGTTAACTTATGTAAAGGCGGATGTTTTGCCTTTTGAATAGTTAAATATGTGTTTCGGAAGGTAGAAATACACCTTATTTGAAAAGGAGCTGTGTCTTTTTAAGCAGTTGTTCAAAAACCTTGCGGGTTATGTCTGATTTTATATTATAAGTGCTAAACAGTACCATCATTTATTTGGTATAAGGTCAAAATTTTGTAAAAACCCCCAAGGTTGAACAAGACGATACCCCAACCTTAGGGGTTTCTACTATAAGTTGGAATTTAATCCCGCGACCAAATTACGCGGTGCCTTGTTCATGTAATAAATAAAACGCAACCCGCAAGGACTGTAGGAAGACTTTAAAGCAAAACCTCTATTAGATTTTTGATTGTTAATTATGGAGTAACTCACCCAACTAAGCTCCATGGAGGTGAAACGGAAAGCAAAGCGCTGTTTTAAAAATTTCATAGATTCGAACAATAAATAGATGAGATAATGAACCAGATCAAATCACTTGTTAATCGATTAAAAGAAGTATTGACCGAAGGGAAGTGGATTACTGGAACCAATTTCAAAGAGCAAATCGTCGATGTGCATTGGGAAGATGCCATTCTCAATATGCACGGCCTCAATAGTATAGCGGATTTGACATTTCATGTGAATTACTACATCGCTGGTCTGATAATTGTATTGGAAGGGGGACCGCTTGAAATCAGAGATAAATACAGCTTTGATTACCCCGCTATACAATCAGAAGAGGAATGGCTCAATATGATAAATAAATTCTGCGTAGATGCAGAAAAGTATATTGCACTAGTGGAAAGCTTACCGGAAGAAAAATTGTACGAGTTTTTCGTTGATGAGAAATATGGAAATGTCCTTAGAAATATCAATGTGATTGTCGAACACACTTACTATCACCTCGGACAGCTCGTCATCATAAAACGCATGATACGAGAGGCGGACAACAATACAGACGTACCAAGTGTTTAAGTTGTTATTTAAGCGGACTCCAGCAAAACTCAATTCAAAACATGCAGGAAGTAATACACCAACTTGACGAATTACGCAGCACCGTGCAAAACTATTTTAATCAGGCGAGAGCGGAGGAAATAAGCCATCGACCTAGTCCAACAAAGTGGTCGAAGAAGGAAGTACTCGGGCATCTTATAGATTCTGGTGTTAATAATTTACGACGGTTTACGGAAATACAATTTATGCCAAAGCCATATAAAATCATTTCGTACAATCAGACGGGATTGGTTACAGCAAATTACTATCAAGACGCCGACATTGTCGAAATAATGGATTTTTGGGTTTCGATAAACCAGCGAATCAACAAAGTGATAGAAAAGCTAACTACCGAAGCGTTAACATATAAAATTGAATTGCCGAATGGTAATATGGCAGACCTGCACTTTTTAATCACGGACTATGTCGATCATATGGCGCATCACGTCAATCAAATTGTCGACCTAAATCGGGTGTAGTAATAGCGATAAGTATGTGTATGACATCAAATTTATTTTAATTAATCACATGGCATCATTAACTCCACAAGATGGATTTCCATATTATGTCGATCTCGTAAAGGATGAAACGTGTGAAGCGCTTTATGCCTCTCGAGCCAATTTTCAATGGCTACGAGGGATTGACGAGTCGATATCTAATTATCGATATGCTGATGATAAATGGAGTATTAAGCAAGTGGTTGGCCATATTATCGATCATGAGCGCATCAAAATGCATCGGGCATTTATGTTGAGTCGCAAAATGGACATCGAACTATGGGGTTACGACCAGGTTGTCTTAATTGCAAACAGCCGATTTGATGAATTGACCTTTGGTGACATTATATCAGATTTTGAGAATGTGCGTCGAGCTTCGAATAGTTTTGTGCGCACACTGTCGAAAGGACAGTTGGCATTAAAAGGAAGGGCGAGGCAACATGAGGTTTCACTGGAGGATTTTCTCAAATCGATTATCGGACATGAGCACCATCATGCGGCAGTTTTGAAAGAAAAATATTTGGGATACTCAGGATAAATTAATAAGATTTGAATACTAATCGCACTCCATTATTTCGTGACGTATAATATGATACCTATCTTAAGTTTGCATAGGTGGTTTACAAATTGTATTCAATAGTTACCGTATTACTCATCAATTCGATTATAGGTACTTGTTCCCACAATTCATCAAGTTGAACATTAGTATTTGAAATAAACAATGGGTTTAAATTAGCGTCTTTCAGCTTTTTACTTGTAGAGTAGTGATAGGTTATTTCATAAATGCCAGGAAAGTAAAAGTTTGTTCCCTCCAGTCGTTGTGCGCTAAAATATCCATAATCATCAATACTGGCATATGGATTAAATTCATCCATACTATTGACAGACTTAAAATCCTCTACTCGATTCGGATTTACATTTATACAATATGCTGATTGATGCCAAAGGTCTCCTAGTTGTGCATGTCTTACTTCAAAATAACTCAGCGGGCGGCGGATGCCAAGCTCAGAACCGTCGAGGCTGCCCACCAATAAGATGGGGGAGTCAAGTTTATTTATTAGACGTACCTTTAAATCTGGAGGTTGTCCAACGCGGTACACTCTATTTCTTGCTTCCAGGGTACACACAATTGCGTTTTTTTCATCTAATAATTCGTTGAGACGTAGAACTTCGGAGTCAATTGTTTTTTGATCTATGCTACTGAAATGGTTAAATAGAACAAATCCGATGAGGAGGATAAAGACGAGCCCAAGAAGTTGAACTATTGTTTTAAGCAGTTTCATCATTTGGTTTTCTCTTTCTTGTGTATCATTTCGCTAATCTGAAGGGTGGCAATGAGAAAGCATCGAAAAAATCAAAGAGCGTTGTCTTTTTTATCGGGTCTCGTGGTTAAATATACAAAAAATGAAATTGATTAACGCGAACCTTCATCGCGTTCATTCTAAATATACATAGTCATGTATTAAATGCGGGTCCTCCCCTGAATTGTTTACGGTCATTCTTTTTATTCTATTAGCCGTATCGTATTCATATGTATATGTCACATTTTTAATTGTCGTTCTGCCATCTCCTTCATTTCTGTATTCTTTTCGAACAATTCGCCCGGCGTCATTGAGATATCGGGTTTCTGCTTGAATGAAGGAATATTCAGAACTTTCTTTAGCTCCAGTTATTTCCCACTCACACACTATGATTTCCTTGTTTGGTTCGTATTCGTAGTACCTCGTCCACAAAAGTCGACTGTCATCATATGCCATTTTAATCGACAATCGTCCTTCGTCGTCGTACTCGTATGTAGATCGATTGTGCGATATGCTGCTTTTTGCCAATGCATATTCTTCGATTAAATTATTGTTTTTATCATAGTAAAAATCCTTGTCCTCATATAAGGCCCACTCGCCTGACGAGTAGTCGTCTGGAAATGTTGGATACTCGCCTTTAAACGTTTCGCTCAACTTCGATTTATAGACATATGTTTTTTCATTGTCAAGCCGTCCTTCTTCATAGCTTTTTACGACACGCATCGTATCAATACCTCTGTACCTTTTTGGACTTGCGACCGTTATAATTTCCTTTAGCAGACTGTCCTTATAGACATAATATTTACTTTCGTGAATCCCATGTTCTTGGTCTCCATATTTGTAACCAATAAGTTTCTGGAATAATAGATTACCATGAGAATTAAACTGTTCGATTAAACAAATACGTTCCTCTTCTTCGATGCCTTCTTTTTGTAAAACATGGCGTTCGGAAAACGTACATTGTGAGATGACATTCAGCGGAAATACTAAAATTAAAAATACTCGAATCAAGCACATTTTGCGCGGTGAATGGGTTGCTGGTATTCTTCGTACATCCGGTAGCATAGAGAAAGATATTTTGGCTACATTGACTCTTCCTCAGCCAAGTTCTTGATTTGTTCAAGTATTGTCTTTAGCCCTTCTTGCGTGTGTGACTGTCCTTCCTGGCTTGCAAATCCTTGTTGGTGCCAGGTGAATTCGCACGTATTGTTGTCAAACTTTGTAATACTGAGTGATACTAATGAATAATTTTCAGGTTTATCTTCCAGGCCCGAAAACCCACTCCAATAACTATAGCTGAGTGACTCATTTGGTATATGTTCAACCACATTTCCTTTATCTTCATACGTATGTCCGTTGTATTCACCGCTAAACGTTATGGGATTTCCCTTTTTCCAATCGGTTTTAACTTCTGTTCCGAATAGATAGGTTTTTATTTTTTCCGGATTTGTCAAAACGTCCCATATTCTTTCCGAAGTTGAATTAATGTGAATACTACCTGACGCTATTAGTGATCTATCCATTTTAATTTTACGATTTATTTGTTTATGAGACAAAAACGCCAAAATACAATATTCCCGGAATAGTGACAAGTAGAACAAAGGCCTCCAATTAAATTCTATGTTTTAGGTTAGCAGGCTAATGCACTTTTTAAATCAATTTTCAACACACTACTATCTCTTCACATATCACGACAAATCAATATGAAATGCTCAACATTTGATGATCAAAACAAGGCTAATTAAAAAAAACTAAATTTGGCTTATTTGTCACGCAAATATTTCGTTAATTTTTCTCTTCCACTCCCTTCGATTATCTCATAGTGAAAAGGGTAGACGTGCTCAAAATCATAATTCAGCAGTTTCTTACAACTTTCAATGCGAGTCGAAGGGTTTTCGTAGTCAGCGTGATTTTCTTTTCTGAAATCCTTGACTTCTCCATGGTTATTACCATAAAAAGTATCTCCCGTAAAGAGCGACTTAGAGGTTTTTTCGAAGAGGCAAATAGCGCCTGCGCTATGTCCTGGGGTATGAATAATTTCAATGTTTTCGCCAAAATCGGGTGTTTTAGTGAAAAAGACATCGGGTGTCATTTTTAGCCAGGGATGATGTGTATCACCTTCATGTGCATATACCTTTAGTCCGGTTTTTTCTTGCCAACGTGTTCCATCCGGAATACCGCAGGAGCCATGTGATAAAATGGCGTAAAGGGGTTTTTCAAAGGATGTGACAAATTTTTCGACTTCGTATGAATATGTCGGAAGGTCAAAAAGCAGGACTTTGTCTTCTAACTCGATAAGATATGTATGTACTTTTTCGCCATAGAAGTATTGATCATTTATTTTATAAATATTTGAATGTAATTTTTGGTAAATGGACTCGTTTTTCACATTACAAGATCCGAGGAATATTAAAAAACTGATGATGGAGAGTGTCATTTTCATTGGTTTTTTTTAAAATTCGGCCCGGGCGCTGCGTATAAAAGGGTAATGGTGTTTAATACGCTGAGCAGTATCTGTTTGTAAGATACAGAATTAAAAAAATAGCGGTTTAGGTTTGCAGACCTAAACCGTATGTTGTGGTTATGCAGTACGCCAGCGGGAATTTAGGCAGTATGATCATGTTAAAAATAATTACGTTGTACTGATTAAGCACCTTTCATTTTTTTAAATTACCATTCATACATTTTAGTAAATGATTCTCCTTCTTCTACGGTAATAGAGAACTCTTTTATGGTGTCTTTACCATTTTTCCTTCCGCGTAATTTCACTTTGTAGTTTCCCGGATTAAGAACAAATGGCCTTGGATTTGAATTGGAGGACGTATAACTTCTCGCGCCAGCTATTGAACTGCCAGTAGCTTCGTCCACGATGCTGACGGTGCAATCGACGAGCGTGCCATTTTCAGATACGCCGAGATTAGCTATACCTGTTTTAAAATTATGTTCGACTTTATTTGTTTCTCCTGCCTTGACTTCAACATTTTTCATCGTAAATTCTGTTGCCAATCCATTCATTTTTAAGGCCTTCACTTGTATATCATACGTTCCCGGGCTGACTTCTAATTCCGATGATTTTTTATAGGTTCGCGCAGCGGCAATATGTTGGCCCGTGCCGCTGTCATATATTTTTATGGTTGCGTCCCATCCTTCTCCGTTGTTTAGGGTTGTGATATGTACAACTCCACTTTCAAAGTTGTGCTCCAGCGTAATAGATTCTCCCGCTTTGACTTCTACATTTTCAAATGTATGTTCCGTTTGAATACCTTTTATTACTAATGCTTTAAACGTAATGTCGTATGTGCCCGGATTGATTTCCATGGTTTGCGTCTTGCCATACGTTCGTGTTTGCGAAGTCCTTTTTCCAGTAGCCGTATTATATATGGAAACCGTTGCGTCCCAACCTTCACCATTATTGGTTGCTGTAACCTGTACTTTGCTGCCGTCGAAGCTTACGGTCTTATGCACAATGTTGCCTTCCTTACTCTGAACGCCATCGATCGTTATGGCGTCAACATCACTTCCTTCCAGAGGTTTTACTTCCAGATTGTAATTACCTGGTGGTAAAAATGCATATGCCGTGTCTTTATAGGTTCTAACAATTATAGGTTGTCGATTGCCATCGTTGTCATGGGCCCTTACCATAGCATCCACGGGCTGTCCGTTTTTAAAGGCGTAAATTGAAAAATTAACGTCGGGTTCATCAATTGTTGCGGTTGTCGCTTCTGTAAGTCCTTCACTTAACCCTCCGGCATCTGCAGCATCATAATATTGACCATCACCGGCCTGCGCGGCACATTTTAGTTGCTCCGTTTCATCGTCTTTCAAACCAAAACCCACAATATGTAATTTAAATTCAATTCCGTCTGCCTTAGCTTGGGTCACGACATCGCATATATTGCCATCGCACGATTCGATACCATCTGTTATTAAAATAATGGTGGCTTTCGTTTTACTTTCTCGTAGCGAATTTATTGCTAGGGTTGCTGAACGAGCCAAGGGCGTTCGGCCTAGCGGATTAATTTCGTTTACGACTTTAGTAATCTTATCTTTCGAATTATTTTTTAAATCAGCTAAAAATTCAATATCGTCACAATCACCTTTTACTCGGTGACCGTATGCAATTAGACCGATATATTGGTTTTCGGGCAAGTTATTAACCGCTGTTGATAAAACATCGGCAGCGATTTCTTTTTTGGTTTTTCCCTGCAATTGGCCCCACATAGAGCCACTGCCATCTAAAATAAATAGTATGGGCGAGGGTGATTCTTTTTCCTGCGCATTGATCTGAAATGCAAAAAGAATGATTAGTAATAAAATGGTTGTTTTGTACATGAGTATTGGTTTTTTTGGGTTGGTTTTTTTATAAAACAGATTTGGTCTCGTTTATGTATTCATAAATCTATTTGCCGAGGTGTCCCAATTAAAAGGGCGGTTGGAATGTGCCCAAGAACGGCTCTGTAATATACAGAAATTCTAATTGCTATTCAGGATAAATGTATGCATAGCCGATCAGAAAGTTATTAACCTTGAGGCTAAATAAAAAACATACCTCTGGATGCGAGTAGGCCCAAGATAATAAAAAGGAATAATGTATACCTAAGTACTTCCTAGTTTAAGTCTTTGTTTCATTTATACAGAATAGTACACAGCCTATCCTGTCTGAACTTGATAGATATGATAGTAAGATACTCATGATATGTTCTTTAGTTTTTTATTGAATACTCTGTGGTACTGCAGTCTTACTGCTCCAAAGTTTATCAGCAAGCCGTCAGCAATATTATAAGCTTCACAATAATTGATAGCTTGAGCCTTATGTACACCTTCTAGTTTTTCTAATGCCTTTATTTCGACCATCATTTTATCTTATACCATCATGTTTAGACAATTTTTCCTGACGTTGTTATTTGGAGAAGTGATTTTACCAATTATTCGCAGCTCATGTTAGATAAAATTTTGCCCGTCGGATTACGTGATGTATATATTTAATACGATGAGCAGTATCCGTTTGTAGGATACAGAATTAAAAAAATAGCGGTTTAGGTTTGCAGGCCTAAACCGCTATTGTGTGCTAGTGGTAATTTATCCCTTAATTGGTATTAGGCAAATTCGTCCACGGCCTTGATGAGATAATGATGACTTGTAGACCCTTCTGTTCTTGCTTGTAAATGGGGCTTGTATTCCGGGTCGTTCATAAATGCTATGGCGGCCGCTTTCGAAGGCCACTCTAAAACAATGCGAAGGCCGGCATCGTTTTTATCTCCTTCAACTTGCTCGTGACTGGTCGTACGGGCTAAATATTTTCCGCCATGTTTAACGACTAATCTATTTGCGATGGGCAGGTAGTCAGGAATCCAACTGTCGGTTGTAGGGGTGACGTCTAATACAGAATAATATTTCATGGTAATTTAATTTTTATTGATTTAAAGGGTTATAACTACTTTGCCGACAGTTCTTCCGCTTTCCAATTGTTCATGTGCTCTTGCTATTTCATCAAATCCAAATGTCTTGGATATGTACGGCTTAATAGCTCGTCGTTCCAGTAATTCGGCAATGGTTTTCATATCATCGCCATTTGATTGTACCATTTGAAAGGAGAGTTCAACATTTTTTTCTTTGGCAAAGATTTGTACTTCATCCGTGAATTCAGGTGTTGGAATAGAAACGATTTTCCCTCCGGATTTTGCAACCTTAACTGAATTGTGCAGAATGTCCCCATTGAACATGTCAAACACAAAATCAATATTGTCTAACACATCTTCAAAAGCTTGAGATCTGTAGTCAATGTGTTCATCTGCTCCCAGGGCAAGGACGAAATCCTTGTTCTTGGCCGAACTGGTCGTAATTACGTAGGCGTGCATTTCTTTAGCAATTTGAATGGCAAAATGACCTACACCACCCGAACCGGCATGTATTAAAACACGATGACCCTCGTTTACTTTGTCCTGTAGTACTTGCAAGGCTGTGAGAGCAGCCAACGTACTAGCTGCGGCTTCGGCGAATGAAATATGTTCCGGAATTTTTGCTAAGTGACTTTCGGGCGCAGCGACGAACTCGGCATATGCATTTCCGGCTCCCGGAAAATTGACCATTCCGAAAACGCGGTCGCCCGGTTTAAAAGCAGAAACACCAGACCCTGTAGCAACAACAACTCCAGCAATATCCCAACCTAAAATTGCCGGTCGTTGTGTTCCATAAATCATGGTTAGAACATCTTCATTTCCCCTGACCTTATAATCTACGGGATTGACGCTGAGTGCTTTCACTTCGACGAGAACATCCTTAGCGCTTACCGTTGGTTTTTCAATTTCGGCGGTAGTAAAATTTTCTACACCACCTGTTTTTTCTAAAAGAATGGCTTTCATAATTTAAACTATATTTTTTATAGTTGCAAAACTAAGTATAGTCATCTACCTTTGCAATAACGGTCAAAAAGGATAGTATAAAATGAAAAAAGGAATGGTTGCCGAAAAGCATGTCTTCAATGGACAGTCATACCCCTGTTGTGCAAGTCTTACGATGGGTGTCATCGGCGGGAAATGGAAAACCGTGATACTCTTTCATTTAATGGATGGGAAACTCCGGTATAATGAATTGAGGAAGGCCATGCCAACCGTTACCGAACGAACGCTGAGCTTACAGTTGAAAAAATTGGAAAGCGACGGAATAGTAGCACGAAAGGTGTATCATAAAAAGCCGCCCTTAAAAGTCGAATACGCCCTGACAGATCTTGGAAAAACCTTAATTCCAATTGTTCAGTCCATTGCTGACTGGGGAGATTATGTCGTTACTAAATATTCCGGCTGAAATTAGTTTGTTACCTGTTGGCAGTTTAAAACTTGAGGCTTACGTTGTTGCATGCAGGATTCTTTCTTTGATATTTCTCTGAAGAGTTTTTTTGCTTTTTCATCCTTTATAAGGGAGTCGAGTTTTCTGATTGTTTTTCAATATTTTAGGCAAAGAACATTTCATTGATTCCTTTTCTAAATTCTTCATCCCCCACTGACTTTCTTTGCTCATACCATGCTTTGGCATCTACACCGGCTGGGTACCTTAATTTTTGCTTTCCATCTGTGGCTGCTTCAAAGACAACTTCTGCAATCTGTTCGGCAGTAGAATAATCTTTTTGGCGTTCGGGGTCCATAAAGACAGACAATACCTTTTGCATTTGTCCATCGTAAGCCGGATGTGAAGTCAGGTCAAGGGAACGTCCTGCAAAGTCAGTTGCGATACCTCCCGGGGACACAGTTTTTACATTTATACCATGAGGGTTTAATTCAAATGCCAAACTTTCGCTCCATCCTTCTAATCCCCATTTGGTGGCATGATATACCGAGTTGAAGGGCAAGGTTATCAATCCTCCAATTGACGTTGTAGTTATGAAGAGACCACTTTTTCTTTCCCTAAAATGAGGGATAAAGGCTTTTGTTACCCTCATTACCCCTAAAAGGTTCGTATTGAGTTGTCGGATAATCTGTTCATCTGAAGCACCCTCAAAAGGGCCTGCCAAACCATATCCCGCATTGTTGAAAACAACATCAATGTCTCCCATTGAGATTGCTTTTTCAACTGTTGCTTTTATTTGAGCAGTATCTGTCACATCTAATGGAAGCAATTTTATATTAACCAAATTGTTCAACTCAGTCTCTTTTTCAGGCTTTCGCATCGTCGCTAATACCTTCCACCCTTTGTTTGCAAAAAGTTTTGCGGCAGCTTTTCCCAAACCGGAAGATGCTCCTGTAATTAAGATTCTTTTTGTCATGCTTTAATTTTATATTTTAAGTAGTGATTGATGTGATTTAATTGCCTAGAACGTTGGATACATGCGCAACGGAGGCTGTGTTGCTTTATGTACCGAGTTAGTGGCTATTTTTAGTTTCTATTTGACGTCTAATAATCATTGATATGAAATTAACTGCCTTATTTTTATTTCCCCAAAACATCCGATGCGCCCTCAATCCATAGAACATCAAATAATCTACTATATTAATATTTTTTGGATTAATGACATTGAATTGTAAGTTCACAATGTCACCTTTACCCAAATATTCATTTGTTTTTTCACTGTCCAATTCCGATGATAAGACATCGATATCGCTATGAATATTATACCACTCCTGTTTTAATTGGCCACCATTTGAGCTTCTGTCTTTAAAATATTTTGGATAATACGCATTTATAAAATTAAATGGACAGCCTATTGTAACAATTGTGCTGATTGAAGAATATACTCTGAATACCGATTCATGTCCATATGGTTTGATCAAATCAATTAACAGAATACTACCAAAGCTATAGCCATGAACTTCAACTGACTTGAAATCTTCATTTTCACAAGTGAACTCTATCAGCGACTCTAATTTTCCTATTAAGTTCAATTTATTTTCTCCAAATTCTAAATAATAATCAAGACACAAAAATTCTGTTGCCATTACCGACATTATTTCTTTGAATTTAGGACTAAAGAGTACTATCAACGAGAATATCGCTAAAATAAATTCTGATAATTTTTTAATTCCTTGATTTACTGACTCAATCGGAGGAACTTTGAGAGATGTGATTTCAACTACCTTGTTTATAAATTCAATTATAAAAGGGATAAGTGCAGGCAATATAGAAATTCCAAAAGCTCCTATCATGAGAAATATGAAAACAAAATATAATGACTGAAATCTTTTTAACGCATTAAATGTCTTGGTCGATTTAAACATCTCTATTATGAATCTAGGTGCTTTCTTAAGCAAAGCAAACGCAAGCAATGATGATCGAATAAAAATATTACGACCTTCAAATCGTTCTACTAAATCCTTACCATACTCATATTCAAAGAATTTAACTATCGGAATATATATTTCGTTTGTAATTTCGACAATTGTTGAGGTATTTGATGTAAATTCGTTTGAATCTCCATACGAGACTTTCGCACTTTCAATTTTGAACTTTCGCTTTGGGTCGGTTACTGTTTTGTCCAAAGCTGACATGTACCTTTTAGCATAAGCCTCGCATGATATATCAAAGTAGTCATACCCCAATCCTGGTACATATACAATAATTTTCATTATAAACACATGTTTTAAAATTTATAACTATAGTATCTATGCTCTAACGCTTTATTTGCAACCAATATAACTTAAACTACTTTAAAAATTATTATCCAAACCTTAGAGGCATAGAAAGAAGCCTATGATTACCCTGAAATGTTTTTGTTTCGAGTCAAGCTTAAAATTATAAGATATATTTGATTTCTAATTATTGCTCAAAAATTCCAAGAAATTTCGTCTTTGGTTTCTTTTCATGTTTAATAGTGGCTTGAAAAAATTACCACTAACTTCCCTATAACCCCAACAATCTCATATCCTAATTACTGTTTTGTCTGCAACAGTTACGTATACCTTGTCAAATTCACCCAAAAAGCTCAATTGCTCTCTTTTTTGATCGAACATTGATGCCCCATAACCAATGTACGGAAAGGGGAGGTCGGAGAACCCATTCCTAAATAATCGAAAGTTGGAAAACGCAGTGAGTCGTAAGTTGGTGTAGCGCATTAATCGTGGGGTCGTATAGTTGCTGAGACAAGATAATGAATTTTGATTGCAAGCGCAAGCGAAAATGCTACTCTAATGGCTTGGCTAAACCTAAAATTTGAATACCGGCACATAGCGTACCGCTGTATGGCTGTAGAAGAGGAAAATGATTGGGAATGCGCTAATGCACCGCGTCGGGTTTAATGTCATTAAACATATCAATTACGACTTTATAACTCCCATCTTCTTGTAATTTCCAAACATTGACATACTTAAATGGCACATCGACAAACTGCCCTTCATTGTTCATGACCTTTACTATACCATTTCCTGTTTCGTAGAGTACTTCTTTTGTTCCGTCCAGGGTTTCCATGTTCAATTGAATATCTCCTACAAAATCCAATGAGGCTTTCCAGTATGCGCTAATCGCTTCATTGCCGTGGAACGCCTGATCATCATCCGGCAAGTAATGTGCATTTTGATCATAAAGATTTTGTAAGCGTGCAATGTCCTTCGATCGGAGTGCTTTGCCCCATGTCTTTCCCAATGATTGAATGAGGGGTTTCACTTCCTCAATTGAAAAACCATTGCCAGATTTTGTTTTAGCTGTTTGTTCGCTGCAAGCGTAAGTAATGAAAAAGAGTGAAAGCATTAGATATCGCATAAGACAATACAAGATTTGGTGAACCCAAATATATTTTCAGCTGCCAGGAATATAGGCTATTTGTACTAAAATCACGGTGCAATTAATTATTTGCCCCCTGTTTTTGTTGTTGTATGCGGTACTGGCTGGGTGTACAGTTGGCATATTTTGTGAATGCGCGATTAAATGTACTCTTACTGGTAAAGCCCGATTCGATGGCGATGGCTAAAATTTTAAGATTTTGCTTATCCGTGTCAGCCAAAAGGGATTTTGCAAATTCAATTCGATTTTGATTGAGGAGCTGGTTGAAGGTGGTGTCGAGTTTGTCGGAAAACGTTTGAGAGACATGGTGCTTCCTTTCTCCTATGATTTGACACAATTGATTAAGGTTTAAATCCCGTTTTGTGAAGTACTCCGAAGCATTCATTAATTGTAGGATCTTTTCACTAATGTGATTAAGATCATTTTCATCTAAGCTGGAGCTAAGATATTTTGGGCGCCAGGATTTTAGCAATTGAGGTTTCATCCAA
The DNA here is from genome assembly GCA_028279185.1 of Saprospiraceae bacterium. Lineage (GTDB taxonomy): Bacteria > Bacteroidota > Bacteroidia > Chitinophagales > Saprospiraceae > JANQSS01. Next base: position 80,849 of record JANQSS010000042.1, read on the forward strand.
AGGATATAACCCAATATGCAAACAAACAGAGAACTGGTCAATAGATAAAATATAAAGCTTGTATAGGAGTATTGGCAAGCCGTCAAATAAGTCAAGACAAGAGCGGTTAAGCCATAAATAAGTAATATTACTTGAAGATATAGACGTCGTTCTTTTGACTTTCCCTTAGGCTTATATCGTATATACCAAAGCATCAGTCCTCCATAAAACAGTACATGTACTACCTTAAAATAATTCAAAGGGACGATGATCGTTGCATAGTTCTGATGGACATATTCTAGTCTGGCAGTGGCGTTAAACGTCAATAAAAAGCAAGTGAAGCCCAGGTATGTCAAAAAGGGTAAAAGATGAATCCCGTATTCTTTGATCGAAATATGCTCTACGGTATCGATTGTTTTAAAGTAGAACCATAGCATAGGTCCGGCTAATAGGCAGATTGGGAATAATAACATGAAGGCCTCCGGAATATTCGCTAATAAGGGTCCTGTAACATACAGAAAGTCCAGTTGCTCTAATGCGTAAATGAACACATATGCGGCCAGAAATTTATTAGCCTTGGGCCCGTTAAAAAACAAGCCTCCGGATACCAGTAGGCCCAGGATAACAAAAAGGAATAATGTATACCTAAGGAGTTCCAAGTTTAAGTTTTTATGACTTAGTAACGGTGTTGTATATGAGTAGTAGCGGATTAATATTCGACTACCATTGGGTTGCAATATATCTTTTTAAAATGAAATAGCGGTTCGAGTTAACATTCAAACCGCTATTGCGTATACGCCGTGTAGCCTGTAGTTATTATTTGATTGGTAAATAAATTTCTGTTTTTAGTTTGGATTCTTCTGTTCGTTGTGGGTTGTTTCTGTATTTTTCACGGACAGGTTCGTCTCTTAATTCATATGCATTGTTAAGTAGCCATTCGTTAAAAATATAATCATAAACCTCAGATAGATATTTATAACTTCCTGTGTAATGGAACATCGCAAATTTTCCCTTTTTCAAAATTTTTGTTCCAACATCACCTTCTGCTTTAGCTTCTTTATGAATGACAAGGCAAGCATCATATCGTATTTTGTCAGCATCAGTCATATTTGGGTCGTCATAGGGAATTCCAATATGTTCAATTCCAGCAGTAAATAGCTTTTGGGTTTTCACCATCGACCATAGCTTTTCCCAAGCACCAGAGAAGTCGAGTTTTTGATAACTTCCTTGAAGTTTTACATAGATGGCATGTTTTTCTTCTAGAGTTACAATTTTTGCTTTTTTAATATCTAATTTAGTATTCATATTTTCACTTTTTTTTATGATAGTCATTTTTCCGTTTCGATATTCTGTTGGGGAAATTCCAAAATGTTTTTTGAACTGTTTCGACAGAGACGAAGGTGTCTCGTATCCAACGCTATAAGCAATTTGTTCAATAGAATCATTAGAATATTGAATTAATTGAGCAGCTTTTTCCAAGCGAGTCCTGACAATGTATGTTCCAATTGGCTCTTTTAATAGAGCTTTCATTATTTTATGAAAATGGAAAGTTGAAAAATGTGATAATTTGGATAGCTGACTTAATGTTAGTTTACTGTCTAAATTGTCATTAATGAATTCGGTAATAATATTTAGTCTTTCGGTATAAAACTCCTTGTTAGACTGTTTCTTGCTCATATTTAATTACTTTTCATAAACAAAAGTAGGCGTAATAGAGCAAGTAGACTTTTCCTATCTTGTGAAGTTTAAAATTCGGTTAGGGTTTCTTTAATTACAGGCAACGGTTATGGGAAGCCAGCGTGCCGAAGCGATAGCAAGGCGTGATGCGCTACCCGGTGTTCGCTGCAGTATTTCAATTTAGTTTACCAGCAATTTCATTCGAATTCATTTTTGACAGGTTCACATGATGGACATTTTGTATCAGTTTGGATGTAAACTTGTTAGTACCAAAGTATAATTCTTCATTTTCGGTGGTCTCTATGAACACAGCCTGAAGTTTTTCGTTAAGCGGAAACTCAACGACCTCTTTACCTTCTCCATACCTAAGTACGTAATAATCCTCGTGTTTATCTAAAGGAATTATAATATTTCTATCTACGAAAATCACAAAACCAAGTAAATCGACATTTTTAATATTGTCAACTGTTATTTTAATATTTTCTATTTTTTCAAAGTTCTGTCCAAGAAATCGATCAATGTTATACCAGCCATATTCGCTGACATCAAATTCATAGTACTCCAAACTTCTACTAATTTGGGAATCTGGAATAATTCCGCCATTCGAATTTGAGTCAATAGCATTCCCGGTCGAGTCGAAAGCAATAAATCCACGATTTGATATTTCACAACTATCGATGTATATAACTTCATCGACCCTAATTTCAAGATTTCTGCTTTCACTCACAATGAACTTGTATATGTTCATCAATTCCTCATCGGGTAAATGTTCAAACGAGTTCATCAGTACTTTATCCCATTGTTCGTAAAGACAAACCGCCAAATTGTGCCCTGTGCTTATCAATCGCTGCGAATTTTTAGTGAAGTCAAGCAAAAAATCCATATCTCTAAATTTGGTAATATTACCCAAGGCCGGCCCGGTTAATTTGTTTCTCAAATCAGGGTTATGGCACTGACTACAATTCTTCATAAAAGATTGTCTCCCAAGTTCAATATTCTGCAATGACTGACTTTCCTCTATGCCACCTACTTCAGTCCAATCAATATTTTCAGCAGCATGACGTCACTTAAAAAGACGCATACTCGAGGCCACCTCTTCGGTAGGCAAACTTATTCGAATGGGATACTCAGCGTCTATTGGCCTATTCGCAGAAATATTGATCATGCCATCGCTTTCTAATATTTTTCCGTTTGAAGAAAGCGTACCAAGGTTATACCTGATCATTCTAAGTTTGTCTATAGCTGTGATCACCTCAAGTGTCACTATATCCCGACTATTACCAAAAGTTTTTGAGTGGATAGTAATTTTGACTCTTTCTTTCGTAGTGATGGTTGTGTCTTTATTCCCGAGTAGTTCAAAGTGCTCTATTTCATAATTTTTAGGGACATCTATATTTTCATTTGAACACGAAATGAGTAGTGTTTTAAGTAAAATTAATACCAGAATTGACTTAACCAGTGTTGCTTCTTTCATATGTGATTTTTCTAGCGTGTAATGGGTTTGGCGGAACCTTGGTAGATAACAGCACATGCTTTGCTGCAGCTTATTAGCATTGGTCTTTTACTTTAACAGCGTTTTTAATTTTCTGTATTTATTCAAAAGTGCTCCACGATTCCCCCAATCTTCAGTTTCATCTGTCACTTTAGGGTTTATGAAGGTTCCGTTATCTGAAATTATATCTATCGTTTCAAGGCCAAATTCTATGGCGGATTGTTTTTGTTTTTCGGTTTCATCATGAATTCCCATCATTGATTTCGTGTATACCCAATCATTGTCAAATACTTCCTCAAACATTTCAAGAAATTCTATAATGGCATGTTTTAGTTCTTTATCCATTTTGAGTTGATTTATAAACCAAGCAATTGTCCATATATACGATGATTTTCTTGGTCGAAACAAACGAAAATTACTTTATCAATTTCGTTGGTAAATTCTTGTTTAACGGTATTAATAGCAATTTCGGCAGCTAGTCTTTTGGGAAATTTGTAAATGCCCGTACTAATATTTGGGAAAGCTATGGAGCTTAAATCTAATTGTTTGGCTATTCTGAATACGTTTTTATAACATTCTGCAAGCTTGATGGTCTCTTCACTTTTACCATTGTTCCATCTTGGACCTACTGTGTGAATCACATATTTTGCATGTAATTTGCCGGCAGTCGTATAAACTGCTTCTCCTACCTTACACCCACCTTGTTTGTTTCTGATTTTAATGCATTCGTCCAATATTTCTTTTCCTCCCGCTCTGTGGATTGCTCCGTCGACACCACCACCTCCAAGGAGTGAAGTATTTGCTGCATTCACTATTGCATCAACATTCAATTTAGTTATATCGCCTTGGATTAACTCAATTTTCATTTTTGCTAACTTGATTATTGCAGTCCTGCTAAAAATAGTAGGGCCAATCGCCACTTGGCTCTTCGTGTGCCCAGCTAGGGTATCTATGGTTATAAAGAAAACGATAATCTAATGGGTTAAGGACCCTTGTACGGTCCACTCTATGTTTTGCTTTTCTGTTATGCATGTACTCCTTATTGTCTGAACATAATAGATAAGATAGTGAGATACTCATTATATGTTCTTTAGTTTTTTATTGAATACTCTGTGGTACTGCAGTCGTACTCCGCCAAAGTTTATCAGTAAGCCGTCCGCGATATTATAAGCTTCACAATAATTGATAGCTTGAGCTTTATGTACACCTTCTAGTTTTTCTACTGCCTTTATTTCGACCATAACTTTATCTTCGACAAAGAAATCAACTCTTCGTGACCCTACAGATTCTCCCTTATACTCCAATGGCATTTTTAATTCTCTTGCAAATGATAATCCTTGAATCGAAAACTCAATAGCCAATGCTCTTTGGTAGACGACTTCCTGAAATCCGTTACCCATCTGATTGTGAACTTCCATGGCACAGCCTATAATCTTATGAGTCAACGTATTAATTTCATCCGTATTCATTTTGGTCATCATTTTATCTTATACCATCATGTTCAGACAATTTTTCCTGAAGTTGTTTTTTGGAGAAGTGATTTTACTTTTTTGCTATGCATTTACTCCCCTTTGTCAGAACAGGATGTGTAAGATATGCACGATTATATTGTTTTTGTTTTATCAACTATGTTGCAATTAATATGATACAATTAAATAATGGTAAGCCTAAAAATGCTGCGATTTGGAAATAGGTGTAATGCACCGATCGTAGGCTCTTATCGTTGCTGAGACAAGATAAAGAATTTTGATCGCAAGAACAAGTTGAAAGATGGCTCTTGAATCATTGTGACAAGGGCATACACCACCACAAAAAAAGAGGCCGCCCCAAAACATGAGACAGCCTATTTTTAATTAACTAATAGCAGCTAAGCTAAGTCTACTTTCATAAATCATATCTATCGGCATTCATAACTTTTACCCAGGCATTGATAAAGTCATGAACAAATTTTTCTTTATTGTCATCCTGTGCATAATATTCTGCATAGGCCCGGAGGATGGAATTCGAACCAAAGACTAAATCTACTCGCGTTGCCGTCCACTTTGTCTCGCCTGTTTGACGATTAACAATGTCATACGAATTACTATCGGTAGGCTTCCATGAATAATTCATATCCGTTAGGTTGACGAAGAAATCATTTGTTAATGCACCAATATTATCCGTAAAGACGCCGTGCTGACTACCGCCATGATTCGTTCCGAGCACGCGCATGCCACCAATCAGAACCGTCATTTCCGGTGCCGTTAAGCCCATTAACTGTGTTCGATCGAGCAGCATTTCTTCCGCATTTACGACATAGTCTTTTTTCACATAATTTCTATACCCGTCATGCAAGGGCTCCAATACGTCAAACGATTCGACGTCCGTCATGTCTTGCGTTGCATCACCGCGACCAGGACTAAACGGCACAGTGGTACTGACGCCGGCTTTTTTGGCTGCTTCTTCGATGGCTGCACTTCCACCCAGCACAATTAAATCGGCAATACTTACTTTTTTATTTAATCCCGATTGAATTTCCGTTAATGCATTCAATACTTTTTCTAGCCGCGCAGGTTCGTTGCCTTCCCAATCTTTTTGCGGGGATAAGCGAATTCGACCTCCATTAGCACCGCCTCGATAATCAGATCCCCGATACGTGCGCGCACTGTCCCAGGCCGTATTAATTAATTCCACGGATGAGAGACCGCTATTTAATATTTTACTTTTTATTTCGTCAACTTCCGCATCGGTTAATGTGTAATCAACTTGTGGGATAGGGTCTTGCCAAATTAAATCTTCTGTAGGGCTATCAGCTCCCAGGTATCGGCTTTTTGGACCTAAATCCCGATGCGTTAATTTAAACCAGGCGCGTGCGAATACATCTTCAAAATGCGCAGGATCTTCGTAAAATCGCTGTGCTATTTTTCTGTACTCCGGATCCATTTTCAACGCCATATCGGCATCGGTCATGATTGGATTTCTACGTACATCCGAATTATAGGCATCTACAGGTTTGTCTTCTTCTTTAATATCGACCGGCTCCCATTGGTTAGCTCCAGCGGGACTCTTCGTGAGCTGCCACGTGTGGTTGAGCAATATGTGAAAGTAGCTGTGATTCCAACGGTCGGGCGTAGAAGTCCAGGCGCCTTCCAGTCCACTCGTCACGGCATCCACACCGTGGCCAGCGTTTTTTGGATTGGCCCAACCGAAACCCTGCTCGTGTAATTGCCCGCCTTCCGGCGATTCGCCAAGTACGGAAGCGTCGGCATTCCCGTGGGCTTTTCCCACCGTATGACCGCCCGCCGTAAGCGCCACCGTTTCTTCGTCGTTCATCGCCATGCGCTTGAACGTGATGCGCATGTCATGTGCTGTTTTTAATGGATCAGGATTGCCGTCTACACCTTCCGGATTTACATAAATAAGTCCCATCATCACAGCGGCCAGCGGGTTTTCTAAATCGCGCTCTCCGGAGTAGCGGCTGCCTTCACTTCCTGTCGGCGCCAACCATTCTTTTTCAGACCCCCAGTAAATATCTTTTTCCGGATGCCAAATGTCTTCTCGTCCTCCGGCGAAACCGAATGTTTTGAAACCCATAGATTCATAGGCCATATTTCCGGCTAAAATAAATAGGTCTGCCCACGAAAGTTTATTTCCATATTTCTTTTTTATGGGCCATAATAGTCGCCGTGCTTTATCCAGGTTGGCATTATCGGGCCAGGAATTTAATGGGGCAAATCGCTGATTTCCCGTATTGCTTCCACCGCGTCCGTCGGCCACTCTATAGGTGCCGGCAACGTGCCATGCCATGCGAATCATCAATCCACCGTAATGTCCCCAGTCGGCGGGCCACCAATCCTGACTATCCGTCATTAAATTTTTCAAGTCATTCTTGCAAGCCTCTAAGTCCAGTTTTTTAAATTCTTCACGATAATTAAATCCCTCACCGTTTGGATTGGTTTTCGTATCGTGCTGATGCAAGATGTCTAAATTTAGTGTTTTAGGCCACCACTCTGTTACACTCGTGCTCGCCTCTGTGATTGCGCCGTGATGAAACGGGCATTTTCCATTTGTTGAATTGTGCATACTATCTATTTTATAAATTGTCCTGAAATTTGAAGTTTAAAGTCTTCTATTTTAAAATTTTTAATTTTTTTCTTTTCAAAATATTTTTTCACAAGGGAGTCCAATTCCTCGTCTTCATAGTCTTCGATCCTGTCGGTGTCATTACAATATAGGTGATGATGGTGGTCGAGCATGGCGTCGTATCGCATGACGTCCTTATCGCTTTTCACTTTTTTCAACAGGCCAACATCGACGAGTACATTGAGCACCTTATACACGGTCCCTACGGAGATGCTGGGGTAATCCGTCTTGATCGCGTCGACGATGTTTTCTGCCGTCGGGTGATTTTTTAGCTTCAACACAGCATTGTATATGGCAATGCGTTGCGGTGTTACCTTTAGCCCTTTATCTTTTAGTTTTTGATGTGTTGAAACCACGAATGTAAAATGCGAATGATTCTGTAAAGATAATGATTCTCCTTTAGAACACAAATAGCTTGGAGAAGTTTTATGGAATAATGGTGAACGGAGGTTATTCGGTGAGTTGAATTCCTGGTTTTAATGTGATTTCTTCGTCTAGTTGCTTGTACCTACTGTAGGACTGCTATTTTAAATCAATGTTGGTCATGTTTAACGCCAGGCGCAGGACAGAATTTCAGACGAAGTATATATGGCAAGCACATGTCGTTTTTATCAAATCACTTAATTGCTATAAAAGACATCTGTTACAAGTGTTATGTTAGACAGTGAAACTTCATGCCATTTTTCAGATAACAAACTGACGTCTAGAGTTAATTCTAATTTGGCCCTATTAGGGTCTTCCTCACATGAAGGAAGACCAATTTCACGAGAAACCCTTGAATTAATCACGGTGGGTGGTAAATATTCGTCGAAAGAAAAATTCTCTGGATCCCATCCAAATGCATTAGTTAAAAATTCATCCTGATTAAGAAATAGGAAGTCGACAATTAGCGTGCACCTTTCGGTATTGATATAATCAAAAGAATTAAAAACCCTATCAAAAAACTCATAGCTGCTCACGGTGACAGTGTCATTTATTATGCATCTTAGAAAAACCACCATACTATCGCAGATAATATAATAATTTCTGAAGGTGTAATCATAGGGATCGTACATTCCGCCTACACCTCCACTTTGTTGGAAACCGCACCTATTTTCATCCTCACAGGTGCTGATAAAGGTAAATGTCTGACCATCCAGGATTTCTTTGAAATTGAGATCTTCGTTATCATTGTCGCACGATAACAAAAGGACATTCATGGCGAAGGCTATTAGTACAATATGCTTAAGGTGATTCAACATTACGGTTTCTACTTTATGAATATTAGTATTAATAATGCAATTTTAGTCATCGATGAAAAGGAACGACTCCAAAATAGTCAAAATATCGAGCACTGTTAGTTTTTGTTGATTAAAGTCTTTTATACTCTAAACGTCGTGCCGCTGGCTGACGTCACATTCATTCTTTCTCAAATGACGTCATTCCATGGTCATTTTCGTTTCCAGGAACCTCCATTGCTTCTATGATTATATTTCTAGGGTCGCCGTAGTATTTCGAATCAATAATTTGTCTTATTTTATTTTTGTCTTTATCTGCTATAATTAAAATTGATCGAATTAGTTGTTCTTTACCGACATTGATTGCGTCTTTTTTGATTTCATCCATCATTTTCAAGACTTCCTCTCTATCCTTTGGATTTGGAAACTTCTGCTGGATTCGTAACAAAATGTCATCAGGAAGACCATGTTTTGTCGTTGTATTTTTTTTATTATAAAACCGAGTGATCATGATGACAAATACCAAAACTAGAATTCCAATTGTTACTAAAACCAGCTTCATAGGTGAAATAATTCGTGAATTAATTGTAGGATTTGAAAATTAATTGATCAATGCGTAACAGTGATTAATATAGAGAATTACAACAAAGGGGTAGTTCCGTTATATCTGTTGTTAACCATCGTAGCTTTATCGCTTGAATTCAAATCTACCTATATATGTAACCAGTGTTAACTTAAGTTGCATTTTGAAATTATATTAATGATCCCTGATACAACGGCAAGAATAAGCAACGTCTTTTGATGATGTACCACCGGAAACACCGACACCTCTGTTGTAATCAAAAGTATAAAATTGAACACTACCATTTTCTATATCTCGTGTCCAAAAAGTCACTTTTTCTCCCAAATCCTTAAATCCAATTTCACCCAGAGATAGACTTCCTGCAAATTTTATATTAAATCCACTGGAGCGATTATTAACTAAAGATTCGTAAATCTCTTTTCCTCCAAATCCATAGCTTCTTGTTAATTTTAGCCATTCCTCAAGACTAGGAAGTCTCCATCCATCTGTGCATACTTCCTTTGCTGCTTGCCAAGTGTACAATCTTCCATACTTTCTACAATTTGTACTTTTATTATCGTAACACCAAGAGCCCACAACTTCTTGATTTACATTTTCAGTCATCCAAATTCTCATATCATTCATTCTCTTCCAAGATTTTTTCACACCTAAACTATTATATACGCAGATAATTGAAATGATAGACATGATAGCTACTCCCAAGGTCCACCAAACTTTGGATTTGGTTTTTCGATTTCTAAAGCTCTTTTTATTTTCATCGAGAGTATTACAATTGGTAATATTTCTTAGGTCCTGTATCAACGGTTTTATATCATGTTTCCACCTTGCTTTTCTGATAGGAAATGCTTGATATTCTAATAAAGAATGCAATTCTTCAGGAATTTTACTTTTGATGGGTAGTGTAGCATTATCAATTAGGATTGGAATAATTATTTTCTTTGCTTCAATAGCTGCGATAAGTTCTTTTCTGACCCAATCTTCCGTATGAAATAATCGAATTTGACCATTACGTTCTTCTAACCAAGATTCCCCTATCATCACGAGTATAACTTTCGCTTCTAATCCAGCTTCAACGAGTTTATCAATCCATTTATCACCTGATTGAATATCATCAATATCCTGAAAAGTAAAACCTTCACCAAATTCTATATCTAAATCACTCGCAAGTCTACCTGCTTCACTAGATGCATCAGATCTTCTGTAATTTATAAAGACTACGGGGTTCTCGTATAATTTTATTGTCATAATGGATTTGATTCAATTTTTCCCTTTGGAGTATAGAGGTTAACGGATCGGCGCCATGCTGCGTACACGATAGGGTATGCTGTCATCGTCGCTTGTTACAGACTGCTATTCTACATCATTAATATGCCTTATTGGCATTTCTTGAGATCTCTTCTGAACAAGTGCTGTATGCATTTTTAGTGCAGGTTCAACAATTGCCTTATTTAGCTTACTTACTATACTTTCAATTCTGTCATAAGCAATAGGAGCAAATGCCCATTCATATTTATTCCATAAATTATGATACATTGAAAATGGCTTTTCATTTTCTTGAATAATTGTAACAAAAGGAATCATTAGATTCGGAATTGTTAGTTGGAGCTCTAATGGAACAGATTTTGGTGATGTAATATCAGCAATCACAAATTTACAAAGCCCTGCCAAGGTCATTACAGTTTCACTAAAATCTCTCTGTTCTGGTCTTCTGAAGTTAAATATAATCGGAATAAATCCACGTTGTTTTAACTTTAGTTTTAATTCCTTAAGTTCATTAAGTTTGTCATCCGAAAATCTTCCAAGGATCAAAACTCCTTTGTTTGTTATAGAGGAAATAATCTGCTTTAGGTTGGTATTATTAGTTACCAAGTTTATAAATTGGGCAATTCTGATGTCATCAACAGTTATGGTAGTTTCGTTTTTAGGGCTGTACAATTTCAGGCTGGATTGTATAGTATTTTCCAATTCCACATTCCATGCATTAATGCCAAAGACCGTTGAATCATTCATTGAACTATCTATAAATTTGGCACCTATAAAATTGGATCCCGATAAGTTAGAATTTTGGATTTGACACGAAATGAATACTGTTGATTGGTTTGATGAATTTCTCAAATTAGTTGAATGAAATTTACAATTATCAAATTTTGATGATGTCATTTCCGATTCTGCCATAAAGGAATTTGAGAAATTAGTTGAAATGAATTTTGAATTAAACAAAAATGCTCTCATTAAATTTGTGTTTTTCAAATTGCAGTTTTCCATTAATGTATCAGCAAGTCGAATTTGAGTTAAATCACAATTATTTAACTCACATGTGTTCAAATTAGCTTGGATTAGCGATGATTCTCTTAGGTTAGCATTTTCAAAGGTTACATTTGTAATTTGAGCATACTGCAATTGCACTCCTTCAAGATTGGTGCTACAAAAGTTGTATCCATCTAATCGTATTCCAATAAATTTTCCATTTTGGCGCTTTGGTCTAAAATTTATGCCTGACAATTGTGGTTGAACATCTGGATGAGCTTTTCTCCAATCATTCCAATATGTACAATCGTTTTTTGATAATGAAATTTTCAATACTTCGAAATGTTCTTTTAGAGGAGCATGTCTTGCTAATTTGGGATAAAGATCCCAAACTCTCCATTTTGGATTTTTAGAATAAGTATCAAGAACTTGAATTTTTGTATTTGGTACTGTTTTCATTTTCTTAGTTGTCTGTAACTCCCCTATAACCCCAACAATTCTATCTCCGAATTACGATTTTTACAACCAACAGTTACGTTTATCACCCCATATTCACCCAATAAGCCCAATTGAACCGGATTATGGTAGCGTAGCTCTAGTAAGTAGCCTTTTGGACAAAAGTGAACACTAGACAATAAATCGCTCGACAAAAGAATACTGGAAAACGCAGTGAGTCGGATATTGGTGTCGTGCATCGATGTAGGGTCACATGGTTACGTTGACAAGATAATGAATCTTAATTCCCTAAACAAGTGATGAAAGTGGCTAACTGACTATATTAGAAGCTGAGCAATATTTTTGATGGACTAAATCCTTTGGTGATTCGATGTGCCTTGAACGAGTGGAAGGGCTTCGTTTTGTATGATCCAAACGATGAAAAATATTTAGGATATGCTGTCTTGCACCAGGCCTTTTTCGAAATCAATCAACCACTTTTTTCGCTCAATTCCACCACCGTATCCGGTTAGATTCCCATTTTTTCCAATCACCCTGTGACAAGGTATAACAATTGAAATTCGATTGAGTCCGTTCGCTCGGCCTACTGCCCGTACTGCTTTTGGATTGTTTAATTTATGTGCCTGCTGTTCGTATGTAGACGTAGTACCAAATGAAATCGTATTCAATATTCGCCATACCTCCTTTTGAAAAGGTGTTCCCGGAGTTTCAAGCTGAACGTCGAAGTGTTTTCTTTTTCCGTCAAAGTATTCGCGAAGTTCCGTTTTCAATTGTTTGATATAGTTATTTTCTCCAATTAGTATTTCAGCATTGAGTAGTTTTTGTAAATCTTTAAACTCGCTTTCAAGCATCTTTCTATCCGTAAATTCTAACAAACAAATTCCTTTGTCGGTGGCACATACAAACATTGGTCCTAATGGTGTGGTCAACCTGTTGATAAGAATAATATTTTCAGATGTACTCTTAGCGGGTGATTTACCGATTAACTTCTTATACGTGTATCCAAATCCGCTTAGCGACTCGTATCCCGTTTCAAAAGCCGTTTGCGTCGTTTTTTTTCCATCTTTCAGTTCTTTGTATGCGTTGTTGATTCGATACATTCGTTGAAAGGCATGAAACGTAATTCCGTAATTTTTTTTAAACCAACGTCTCGCCAGGTCGGGACTGATGTCGTTTTTCCTCAATAAATCATCGGATATCTTCTCCTTAGGATTTTCTTTTACCAGGTTTATTGCCTCAACAACCTGCCTGGGTGTTTCATTCGCATTTTCTGTTGGACTACAAATTTTACAAGGTCGAAAACCATTTTTTAAGGCTTGTGAATACGTTTTATAAAACACCACATTTTCTTTCTTTGGTTTTCGTGCTCTGCATGTTGCAATACAGAAGACTAAAGTCGTTTTCACGCCTGCGTAGAAAATACCAACATATGTACTGTCTCTATTCAATAGAGCTTCGTAATATTCATCAACTTTCGATTGAGTAAATGCAGTCATTGAATAAAAAGATTTTGAAATGATCGATTATTTTGAATGCTGTCCAATTCGGTCCAAAGAAAATTATTTAATTTATTGAAAACAAAGTTACCCATGGATATTCGTTTCACCCCGAGGTTCATTAACGTTTCAAAGTCGGGTAGATTTGGCATGCACATGACATTTAGTGGCAATGCAATATGTTCAACCAATACTTTTATATCCTCCTGTTTTTCAATACAGGGGACAAAAAGTCCATTTGCGCCCGAATCTGCATATTTCCCGGCCCGCTCAATCGTTTGCTCCAATGGATTGGACACGCCTAACAAATACGTATCCGTTCTTACATTTAAAAAAATATTCACATTTTGCTGTGCCAATTGCGTATAAACGCTAGACAAAATCCTGGAGAATTCATCGACTGACAAAATTGTTCGGTTTCCGTTAACAATACTGTCTTCAAGGTTGATTCCTAAAACACCAAGTTGCTCCATTCTTTTAATATGTTCGACAATTTCTTCTGGATTTCGACTATAGCCGGCTTCTAAGTCAACAGTCAGTGGAATATTAATTGACTTCACTATCCTACCAACAATGTATTCGAGTTCATCAAATGATATTTCTTCACCATCGTTGTATCCCAGCATGGTGGCAATGGCGCTACTGGAAGTTCCAATTACAGTATAGCCTACTTTTTGCGCCAACTTCGCACTTGCAACATCCCACACATTGCAAAGTAGTATCGGCTCTTCTTCTTGGTATAGATCTTTGAAATTCATGTTTGTGATCTTATACCAATTAAAGGCATAACTGACGCATATATTAAGAGAGATTTGACCAAATCCATCGTTGCAAAGCCTCGCTGTAGCCCCGGCTACGCCTACGTTTTACGCCTTGACTTTGGTCAAATCTCTAGATAATCTTTTACGTCATTATACACTTAAATTGGTATTATGCACAAATTTCTATCCGTACACGCTTATGGGCAACCGATTTTTTGGCAAGTATTTTTTCGTTGGTAGTTAAATTAGCCACGAAAGACACCAAGGAACACGAAGAACACAAAAAATGACTTCATTTTGGTACGCCTACCTTCATGAAATGAAGTCGTTAAAGTTCAGTGGGCTAAACTTTATTTTGAGTCGTTACTTTTTCTCACAGGTTTTGACCGCGATGAATTCGACCACAATTGATTAAGTTTTATGAATGAGAAAACTTAGGTGCTTGAAGTTGCTTTCGGCCTTATTCATTTTAGTGGAAAAGGTGCCAAAAATCGTGTAAAACTAAAAACTGTATGAGCCTAAACGCTCTAAAAGATAAAGAAATGATATTCTGTAAGTTAAGCGCAAAGAATGACCACTGAGGCGAGTTTCCTGCCAGCCGGCAGGCTGGTTTTAGTTTAGATTTTTTGTGCCTTTGGAGCGTTAAGAAATGAATACAGCCTAGACTTTGCCACCCACCCGTTTCACGGTTCCTTCGCTGATCGCTCAGTCATGTTTTTTGTGTCATGACAAAAAATGAAGACCCGGCCAAGCAAAGAAACTTTCATAGTGTCTTAATGAATCGATACTGTGCACAATGGATTTAGAGACTCAAAATGAAGTTTAGCCGTTCAATGGATCATGCGTGAATAACAATTCGCATTCCGATTATTAACGCATCAAATAGCAATGTCTTCTTTTTGGGGTTTGTTTCGCAGAAGCGGCGCTTTGGAAACAAGAGCAAAACCAAATGTAAGCACCCCTAATCTTCCGATGAACATTAAAAAGGCGATGATGAGCTTGCTTAAATCGGACAGATCTCCGGTAATCCCGGTTGATAGCCCAACTGTACTCAGGGCGGATGCGACTTCAAACAAAATGTTTTCGAAAGTAAAGTTGTTTCCGTCTACCATAAGGACGGCCCAAGTCCCTATGAAAAGAATAAAGCCATAAAATATCGTCGACGAAACGGCCAGGTAAATATTCGGAGCCGGTATTTCTTTATTAAAAAATGTAATGCGCTCCTTTCGTTTGAGGATGGATAATAATACGGCAATTAAGGCTGTGATGGACGTTGTCTTTATTCCTCCTCCCGTTCCCGCAGGGGATGCACCGATGATCATCAATACGATCATGACGAATATACCACCTACACCGATCAGTCCAATATTGTAATTGTTGAAGCCAACGGTCGTATGTGCCGAAATACTTTGAAATGTAGCCAGTTTTATCCCTTCCCAGCCCATCGATCGAAATTCGATATCAGATAGGTAAATGATAATGGCCGCTACAATCCAAAATAGAAACGTGCCAAACAGTATAATTTTTGACGTTAGTGTAATGGAACGCCGCTTTCGTGTCAACCGCAACCAAAAATCAAGAAGGACGATGAATCCAATTGACCCTAGTAGTGATAATACTAAAATAGTCGTCGTAATCATCGGATTTCCTTTGAACGACGTTAAGGAGTCGCTGAACAGACTAAAGCCCGCCGTGCAAAATGCGGAAATGCTATGAAATACCGCTTGCCAAATCGGGTTTTCTATGCCAGCTTCTCGAAAACCGAAATATAAAACGACTGCACCAATGAGTTCAATGACTATGGTGAATATAAATACGCTGTAAATAAAGGAAACTAATGGGTATTTTTTAGGAAGGTTGAACTCCAACCTCAATAGACGAACGGACAAATTTGGCAGCCTGTTGAACTGCTTCAAAATGATAAATGAACTTAATGCCATGTAGCCAATCCCGCCGAGTTGGATGAACACTATACTAATTATTTGCCCTGGTAAATTGTAGGAAGTGGAAAAGTCGGCAGGAACAAGTCCTGTTGTACTAACGATGGACACAGCAAAAAACAGGTGGTTAATCAGTGAGTTTTTTGCGTTTTGGCAAATGGGAAGTAGTAAAAAAATAAAACAGAGGACAGTCAAGATAAAATAGCCTTGGATGAGCAATTTTACAGTTGATTTGTCATCTGTTTTTCTAGTTGCTAGCCATTGCTTGAATTTATCCATGTTGTTTTCGCTGGCTCTAATGATCTATATACGGTGAAAGGCATTCAACATGTATGACCGATAGAGGGTGTCATAAACACGGTCATTTCGGTTCTGTTATTTTTCGCTTAATTCCTTAACTTTCGATAACCAATTTTTCCAAACCACCTTTTGCGCTTCGAAATCGGAACCATAAGGGCCTGCATAAATTGAAAGTTCGGAAATTAGCCCCTTTTCTTCAATTGAATATTGTTCAACATATTCAAACCCACTAAAATTATAACTAATTTGAATAAACTTCTCTTCAGTCAATTTAGTGATTATTCCGGTGGATATGGTTTTATTGGGTTCATATTTGAAGTGTACTTCAGAATTCAGTTTCCAATCGGACTCCACAAATGCATTCTTGTCAAATTCACTTCCTAATATTTTAGCGTACTCCTTATTGGTAATAATATCCCAAACTTTAGAAGGAGTGGCATCTATCGCAATACTGGTCGAAACGATGTTTGCTTCTTGATTGTTCTTGTCTATATTATCCATTTTTTCCTGTGATTTTAAACTTCCTATGAATAGTGAATTGAGTAAAAAGAGAAAAGCAAAATATTTCATAATTTTTATTTTTAATTACGGTCGACTATCTACGCAAACGATGTAGGCCCTTTTAGGGGCTGCAGATTTTTCATATTTCGTGGGTCATCGTCTCTACTTTTTGTCTATATATTCCACTAACTCGATTGCAGCATCTTTTATTCGTTCCGTTAACACTTCTAAGTTGTATGCAAACGTCAGTTCCTGATTAAGCAATCTAAGGAATTCGTCATTTCTCATTTTAATTGTTCGAATAGCTAATAGTTGATCAACTTCTTCGATTCGCCTGGGTTCTTTAGGATTAAATGCTCTAATCGAATTGACAAAATCCGAATAAGTTGTTCGCTGTTGTCTTATGGTCGACAACATAATATCACATAGATTATAATAGTTTATTATTTTTTTTCTTAATTCTTTATCCGAAATTACTCTAAAATTACCAGTACTCAACAGTTCGGCATAGGTAGAGTTGTTTAAGACCAATTCTCGTTTGCCGAATAATCCGGCAAGACCGACTTCATTCAAAAAGTCGAAAGTATCCAGTTTTGAAGGAGCTTTTGTAAGATGATTTTTTACTTTTCGTAAAGCACTTGTTTTTCGATCAACCAGACTGTAAAAATTCGAATTAAAAAATGAAGTATCTTGAGAAAGGTCCTTTTTAATATCTTCAATGTAACCTCTTTCTGTATTTTTATCGATTTGCTTTGTGTTCCAATTGTTGATTTGCAATGCAATCAAAATGCCAAGGACAACCAGAATAATTTCACCAATACCATAAATCAAATATTTTTTTAAATTCTCTGCGTCTATCAGTTTTCGTCTTATTTTTCGAAAGAACTTTATCATTAATTTTTCATTTTTTTAGCATTGAGCTGAATTGGAACATGGCCGTGTTGTTTCATAACGGAGCCTTTGGGATATCAATACTTGGTAAGAAAGCGCTCGAGAAAAAATAGTGGAAATCCTGGTGAGTCTATAATTGGCGTTGTACATGGATACAGGGTCGCATGATTGCCTTGACAAGATAACGAATCTTCACCGTATGACGCTCGTAGCGATAATGGGAAACCGCCGGATCTCGTATACAAAAGGAATTAGATTGCGATCAAATACACTAAGAGCACGAAGAGCGTATCATTTTTCTCTGCGCTCTTTCATGAAGCCGGTGGCTGTATATTATTATTAATTCTAGTCTCGCGGAACTTCGTAGTAACTCAGTTTCTGACCTAGAAAGTCTTCCACTTTTGCAATTAATGCTGCATGCTTTTCTTTTATTTCTTCGGTTTCTTTGTCACCCACCCGAATGATAAGATTGCCATGTGGGCCTACATTATTGATGAAAGGTTGATAGCCATGCCAGTCGAAGTCGGCAAAGTCGAGGTCTTCGTTCGTTACATTGGGCGCATATATCATGTAATGCGGATAGTATATGGCCGGCCGACCCAGCGGAGACCGCGGCACCATATTTACCGGTGACAGCATATACGATATCCCAAGCTCCTCCGGTGGAGTAAATGTTCCATCTTCAAATCCTTGAGCCACGCGTTTATTTATTTCATCAGGCGTAATACCTGCCGCAATCCATTTGCCGATTTGAAGTATTCGTTTTATTTGGTGGTCTCTGCCTGCAGCATCATAAGAGACGGGCACGAAGGCATCATCCTTGCCAGGTATACGTTGAACCAAAGCGATGTGGCCATTTTTACTTTCTCGCTCAAGTTCGAACCCTGTTTCTTTATTGAAAATATAAATGCCACAATCAACGCGTAGATGATCGGGTAAGGCACTCAATGCAATTTCTTTTTCTAATTCCGGTGGGAATAGAATGGTAATTGGATGATCGATTTGCGCACATGCGGCGCTTGTGAAAAATAGAATGAGTAAAGTAAAATATTTCATGATGTAATTAATTTAATTGTATGCATCGTGGGCTCAACTATCAGCCTGAATGAGTGATCGAATATTTTTATTTTTTAATTCGGAACCGATAGGTTGTGCACGACCACCTAAATGTTTCTGTAAAAATTGTTCAGCCAAGGCCCAAAAGCTTTCATGGTTTTCAGCATGGACGTAATCATGTCCTTCATTGAAGAAACTGATGTAATCCACTTCCTTATTCTTTTCGCGCAATTTTTTTACAAATCGGTTTGTTTGCGCAATAGGAACGAGTGCGTCGAGTTGTCCATGGGAAACCAAGACGGGTGACTGGTATGTGTGGGCCAAATAATAGGGTGAAACGGCCTTTAATTGTTCTTCCTCTTTTTCAATATCACCGAGGCCATATTTCCAAAGGGGTTGTTTGCCCAATTCCGATTGCAAGAAACCGTACAAATCTGAAGGGCCGAACTGTGCAATTGCACAGCGGAAAACGGGATTTTCCATATTGCTAAGGGCAAAAAGAGCTTCATAGCCGCCATATGACCACCCGAAAATGGTAAGACGTTCCGGGTCGATATAGTTTACCGCTATACCCCAATTAACCGCATCACGTATATCGCGGTGCATGTCCTTTCCCCATTGTTTGGCGGATGCTTCTACTACTTTTTTGCCATATCCGAGCGAGCCGCGAAAATCAGGGACAAGAACCAGATAGCCTCTATCGGCCAGCAATTGCAGATGTCGGTTAGTGGACCAGCTATCCCAAAAATTAGCGACCCATGGACCACCATGTACATAGACTACGGTGGGGTAGGGTTTATTTTCATTGCCTATCGTTGCCGACTTGGGAAAGTAGGCTTGTACCGGAAACCGCATACCGTCTTCCGTCGTAAATTGAAAGGTTTTTCGTTTTGCAAATGAAAATGCGGACAGAGTCGGTTTTTCACACAGTATTTTTTTAAATCGACCAATTGGTCGATAATAAATATAATAGTCAGCAGGAGCTCCTTTCATGACTTTTACGAGCCATATGTCATCATCTATTGAACTATCAAGTACCTCGAAGTTTTCGTGCAAATTGTTTCTCAAAAATTCAAAATCTTGTTTAATCGTATGATCAAAAACAGTCCAAGTTGTTTGCGCATATAGATTTTTAATAGCACGCAATGCACCATTTTTTCCAATAAAGGCGGCCCTGTCTGTTACGTCATACCGAGTATCTTCATGCTGTAATTCAGGTGCTGATCGATGAGCGTCATATGCATAGAGCTGTACTTTGTCGCTCTCAAAATGTGATGTGAAGTAGATTAATTTTTTTACGACATCAAATGATATCAGACTATTCAGGCTACGACCGAGCAATAATCCTTCGTCCCAGGGATGCGCTAGAAATTCGACCCAGTTGTCATTTTTCTTTATGTAATATGAAACGCCTCCATTTTGGTTTCGGCCTTCGGCGGCGGTAAAATTTAAATTTTCATCGAATATATACTTGCTGTATTTGACCTGCTCGACAAATTCGGAATGTCCGGTTAGTATATTTATTTTGTAAAAATTGTAGACATCACCTTGTTTGAGAAATGCCAAAACATTTTCATCGTCTAATGGACTTTGCCCATAAAATCCGCCTTTATCGTAACGAACATTTAACGTGATTGAATGGCATACGTCATTTTTTATGTCATAGCGAAATAGCTTATTGCTTTCACTGTTTTCTAAAAACAAGACGGATGCATGGTTGGATAAGAAGGGCTTCGAAAAATTGCCCAGAGCAGACAAGTTTACCGCTTCGTGGGTCAGATAATCTTTCAGCATAGTCGATTGACTTGATCCATCGGTGTGCGTATATAAAATGTAATGGCCGTCGCTACTTAGACGGACATCCCTATTCGTTTCATCCGAAAATATTACTGACCTGGGTATAAGGTCTGGTTGATTGGTTTGGGTGCCGGATAGTTTATGCTCCGCCATCACTACCTGTGTATACGCACCATTGGACACAAGGTATATGCAGGTAAAAAGGATCAGTACTTTATGCACCCGGTTTACAATCAACGTTCTGTTAACCATTTCTATCTGGTTTCATAGCAAAAGAACGGAAAATGTCCTCGAAGCGGTTTTGTTATTTTGCCAAATTAGGGGTATTTTTGGACAAGTGTAATTTTAGTAAAAATCGGCTGCTTATGGACAAATTGAAAACAATAGTAATCGTTGTTCCCAAGTGTGAAGTGGTGTTGAGTAGTATTACGGGCAGTCTCAAATTATTAAATGCTGTCATAGAGATGACCAATGCACCGACTAAGTTGATGTTGGCGGGCTATAAGAAGAATCAAAAGGCTTTTGGCGGCTTATTTTCAATACATACGGAAGTGAGGTTTCAGGAAGTAGACAAGGCCGACCTAATTATCGTACCATCGTTTAAATCTGATATAGAGACGGCGATAAATGATAATGGCGTACTGTTTGATTGGCTTGTTAGTCAATATAGGAAGGGGGCTTATGCCGCTAGTTTATGTTTAGGTTCTTTCTTATTAGGCGGCGCAGGCTTACTTACGCATAAACGTTGCACTACACATTGGCAATATGCAAAGGAATTCCGAAAACTATTTCCAAATGCCATACACTTAAAACACAATGTAATAACAGAAGACGATCGGATATTCACCAGTGGTGGTGCGTTTACCTTTTTGAATTTAATTATTTACCTAATTGAGCGATTTTACGGCAAGGAGGCGGCACAATGGGCTGTTAGTGTTTTTCAGGTTGATTATCATCGCGACTCTCAGCATCAATTTGTTCTTTTTAGTTCTCAAAAGAATCATGCGAATGTGTCTGTATTAAAAGCGCAGGATTTTATTGAAAGAAATTACATGCGCAAGCTCAACAATGCTGAAATCGCAGCTCATTGTCAACTGGGTGAACGTACGTTGGTCAGGCAATTCAAAGAGAGCTGTGGGAATACGCCCAATGAATATTTGCAACGATGCCGTATTGAAAAGGCCAAAGAGTATCTGGCAAACACGGTGTATACGATTGCAGAAGTGCAATTTCACATAGGGTACAATGACCCCAAAACGTTTCGCAACATATTTTCGCGGTATACTTCGCTGTCCCCAAGTGCTTATAGAAAGCGATACTCGCATATAAATTGATCATGCGGGGATGTATAAGAATTGATGTTTGAGATTTATTAGGCCATCAACTGTATTATAATTCCAATTATTCCAATCAGCAGACAAAGTGGTGAGAAAAATGTTGAATCGGCTCTGGCGAATTCTGTATTTTTAATTCGTTTGAAAAAACCAGTATAATTAAATTCACCAATGGCACGTAGTATAAAAACAATAGGGATAAACCAATAGCAGAAATCCGATAGCCAACCAAGTATATCAAAAAATAATATACCAGATTTAATCGAATAGAGGAGACTAAACGAAAGGAGTACAAGGGCTACTAGCAATGTCGCTAATTTTGGAATCTTCACCGTGTTTGCTTTATTACCTTTTGTGGGTATGACCTTAGTAAGACCATATGACCCACCGAAAAACCAATAGAAATGGAAGACGCTGAAAAGCAAAAAGACAACGCTTAGTATCCCAGATAATATTGAAACGGTCATACCTTTTGAATTCGAAATATAGATTCGGTCTGTTTTCTATTGATGAAAGAAGGTGTCAAGCGCATCAGCAGATTACGAGCGTTGACCGCTATAGGATTGGATAGGTGTGCTATTTTTCCAATCATCCAACTTGTATTTACGACATGATGCGCTTTTGGTTGCCTTATTTTCTGATAGGCTGCAAAAGCATTGTGTACAGTATGTCGAGCCAGGCAAGTTGAAAGAATATGCGCATCTTCAATTGCCTGACAAGCACCCTGCCCCATATTTGGCGTCATGGCGTGAGCCGCATCGCCTATAAGGCAAGCGTTGTTTTTATACCAGATACGGGTCGGTTTTACATCGGCTATTTCTGTCATTTTAATTTTATCTGAAGGGGTAGAAGCAATTATATTTTGCACAATGGAATTGTAATGGTCGAAGCGGGTGCTTAGGTCATGAATTGATAATGTATCGTTACTTTTCTCATGTGAGATCAAGGCATACCAATACACTTTATTGTCTGCAATTTGAACAAAACCAAAGCGGTCACCATGTCCCCATGCTTCATTCAATTCAGACTTGAAGTTTAGAGGGAGTTGAAAATCACATACACCTCTCCAACATATTTGCTTGGCAGACCTAATAATTGTGTTTGGAAATAAATATTTTCTGACAATGGAATTTAAACCATCTGCACCGATAAGCGTGGGTGAAGTTAGCTGCTGTCCATTTTCGAAATGGAGTAAATGTTGGTTATTACGTGACGTAATTTGGCTTAGTCGATGGTTTAAAATTAGATCAGTAGAAGACAGTTTATTGACTAAAATCTTTTGTAATGTACCTCGATGAATGGCAATATTCTTAACTCCGAATTTCTTCTCGAAAAAAGTGAGATCGACTTTTGAAAGCAATTGTAAGTTTGGTTTCGTAATATTCATTGCTGCTATAGGGTTGCCGTTTTCTTCAATTACTTCTCTCAACCCCAACTTGTCAAAGACTTGCATAGCATTGTTAGCCAGAATGATACCGGCCCCAATTGGTTTGATTTTGTTCGCCTGATCAAAAACTCTTGTGCTAATGCCTTTTTGTTCAAGCGCTATGGCCATGGTTAACCCTCCTATGCCGGCTCCAATGATGTCTGGTGTCATGTTGCAATTCGCCCTTTTCTGGTGCAAAGTACAAAATTACACATAAAATAGTACATTTGTACTAGAAAGTATAACATGTAATGAATAAGACGAAGAAGAAGATTCTATCTGTGTCTTTACGACTTTTTAATGCACGTGGCATTTCGAATGTTTCGTTAAGAGATATAGCCAGTGAAGCAGGAATCAGTGTGGGAAACTTACAATATCATTTCAAAAAAAGGGAAGATATTATCGAATCTCATTATTACGAGCTCGT
Source organism: Saprospiraceae bacterium (assembly GCA_028279185.1). GTDB lineage: Bacteria > Bacteroidota > Bacteroidia > Chitinophagales > Saprospiraceae > JANQSS01. Next base: position 104,551 of record JANQSS010000042.1, read on the forward strand.
CGAGAAAATTGACCGTGTTTCTGTTGTAAATACAAGTGAACTACTCAAGTCGTTTATAAATATCTCGGAAGAAATAATGACTGTGTTTTATGCGTATCGATTTTTTTTGTTGGACTTTATCACAATCACGAGAAACAATAAAAAAATAAAATATCATTATTCCGAACTTTCTAAACAAAGAGAGATGGCCTTCTTAAAATTAGTTCACTATTTAAAGGAAAGTGATCTACTACGTGAAGAAATACTAGAATTGGAATATCATAGTTTATACAAACGAATTGAGGTTATTAGTAATTTTTGGTTTTCTTCGCTATTGATACAGACACGCAAATTATCTAAGAATCTGATTGAAGAATATGCATTGCTTATCAGCAAAAGCCTCTATCCGTATTTAACAAATGAAGGCAGAAATCAATACGCCACTTATTTCCCTTCTCATTTAATTCATATATAGGCTCGGATGTTTTGCTGTATTAATATGAACTCTCGTTGCAATTGTTGACACGTTTACCGTAGTGTAGAGAATGAGAGCTTGACGGCCTGAAAAATAACGGCCGATTGTCAGCCATTTTATACGCAATACTTCATCAATCACCAGCGAATGTGCTGAATGCAATTAACCTATCAAGATCAATTGACATGTTAGCTTTTCTTATGCCATGTCCTTTTCATTTAGAACAATACGTTTTTGAACGATTCTAGTGCTATTTGAATTTTTGGTGTTGCCTCTTTACGAAGCCAGTCATTACTTTCTTTATAAGTTCTTTCTCAATCCAACCCGACTGCTGCCATCTGAATACCAACTTTCCATTTCCGTGAATGCACTATACTGGTGTCTTCGATAGAATTTCAGTGCTTCATCACCTGAAGTCCACAACCAAACATATTTTACGCCTATCGCTGCTACTTCTTCTTCTATTGATTTCAACAGTTTGGCCCCTAAACCTTTAGAGCGATATTCTTTTTCTACAAAGAGATCTGTTAGAAAAAACCATCCCGAATAGTTTTCACCATTCTTGTATGCTAAGCCTGACGCACACCCAATAAATGTGTTTTCTTTAGACGCCACGAAGCTGATTCTATCGGAGCTTTCTAATTCTATACCTTCCTCAAGTGAAAGTTCATCAAACCCTGCATTCATCCGCTTAATTTCGTCAGATGTCATGTTACGGTTTATAATTTTAATAGTATCCATTTTGACCTTTAGCGTTTTAAAACGATCTTATTTTATTTCAATCGGCCCTGGTTTCAGTGAGATTCAACACATCGTCTATTTCTTATGAACGGCAGCTTTTAATATGTCGTCGATTAATTCATACTCCTTGCAAAGCTCTTTCATTTTCTTGTAGAAGGCCTTTCTGTAATAATGGGGCATCTCAGTGCTATTGGCAAAAAACTTTTGGTACTTATCTTTCAATTGGGGATAATATTTGCTTATTGCATTTAGCATCAAGGTCTTGCTATGCGCTTTACCGTTACCAAATAAAGTGATTGTTGCGGGTAAAATGTAATCAACCTTAGCTTCTTTGAATTTGGAAAATGCCAAATGAAGTTGTTCTGTAGTATCTGAAATATACGGAATCAACGGCATTAAACTTACGCCTGTTAGAAAGCCTTGATCAATCGTTTTTCGGAGTGCAATAACCCTCCTTGTTGGCGGAACAGCTCCCGGTTCAAAGATAGTAGCTATTTCATCTTGTATCGTTGAAAATGAAAAACTGATAATGACTCCTCTTTTTAGCTGTTTTAAATCCGTGGGTAGGGTCGCTTCCTTTTCAATCTGTTTCAATAGATCATAGTCCCGCTCTATTAAATCCGACTTGGTTATGATATGAACGGGAAATTTATGTTTGAGAATTACCTCTAGAGCCTGTCTTGTCAGCTCATACTTTTTTTCAATTTGGATATACGGGTCGGTTACTGAAGAGAGTACGATTATTCCATATTGATTCTTTTTAGCACGATTTGTTAACTGCCTATCCAGAAGTTCTATTGCATTTGTTTTGACCGACAGGCTTTTTTCAAGGTTGCTTCCGTATTTACTTCCTCGGATATAACAATACAAACAGTTGAAGGAACAACTGCTGTATGGATTAAATGTATAATCATCCAAAAACCACGTGTCTCTTTTCTTGGTTTTATTCAGTACTGACTTGACTTCAATTTCTTTTGGCATATTTATTTCGATTGAGTCCAATAGAAATTTTTCTTCTAAACCAATTCGCTACATTGTCCGGATGGTGGATTTCTTCATCAAAATGTTCAATTATGTCGGGGTGAAACTTGGCCGTTGTTTTTGCAGCCCAGCCAATGCCTTGTCTTATTTCTTTGTCTTTTGAATTTGCCATTGAAAGCAGAATGGGGAAAACGGACGCTACATTGTTCTTGTCCATTCCTTTTTTTATTGCATAATGCACTCCAGCTCCCAAAGCTCTGACGACATAATTTATTGGATGTTTTGATAGTCTTTTTACCTCTGGAATCGTTTTTTTGGGTTCGGTCAGAAGTGAATAGCCATAAACCCTTTCACCTATAATATCGCAAACATACCAGGCATTTGCATAGGAAATATATTCTGTTGCTTTTTCAATTGACTCATCGAAGTGTGTTGTCAATCTATTTTGCAGAATGATTCCAAGGATAACATTACCTCCTTCCGTTTTGAGGCCTTCGACCTTGTCACAAAAGTTGATTTGTTCTTCTTTTTGTATTTCTTTATAAAATTCGGTACCGCAAAGCTCCAATAAAGGAAATTTCACCTTTTTATTCAAAATTTGATGCTCCAATTCCATCAGACATGCAAATAGTCCTTTTGATGTATAGGCGCTTAAGCAGTCATTGAGATATTCTCTGATTTCCGATTTTCGTGTTACAACTCGCATTTTTTGTTGGGCTTCCTTTTTCTACACATTCTTTTTATCCAATTATCAATTGATTTTAAGCATCTATTTTCATCCAGACCGAAATTTCTTTTTGAGTGTGCTTCACCCGTTTTCTTATCAACACTTTCAATCTTCCAAACTCTTGATTTTTTTACGATTTCTGATTCTCTTACCAAAGGACATACGCTAATGACTATTTCTTTCTTTTGTCTTCATATTACTAGCAGTGTTACGGAGTATGTATTTGCGTTGGTAGCCCTCAAATTTAAAAGAATCAGGTCAATTTTTATCTGATTTACGATAGCAATAAAATCAAACTTCCCAAAACACGCTGAGGTAAAATGACGTACTCTTTGATCTGAGTAGATGCGCTGATTTTTAGGTGCGAATAAAATATTTCTGACAGCATTGTGTATTATTGTCCTGACCCGAGGAGCGTACATGATGAAACGTTTGAAATATGGATGGACATTTTGGCTGGGTTTTTGGATGACAGTTTCCGGGGCTTATGGTCAACTGGAAAAAGTAGAAGTCCACTATGGCCAATTGGAAAAGCAGGAGAAGGGCGAGCTGGCAGCCCTCCGTTTCGTGCAAGCAAATGCCAATCTGGTGGATGACTATGCCTGCCTTTCCCAGATCATCCTGGTCCGGCATGGAGAACCGACGCTGAATCACAAGGGATGGAAAAACCGGCACGAAGCCGTGCAATACACCAGGGATTATGATTCCGTGGGCGTTTACCCTCCTTCCTTTATCCCCCTATCTCTCGCCCCTGGTGAACTCACCGTTATTCATACGAGTAGCCTTAATCGGGCTATTTCCACCGCACAACAGGTTTTTATGCAGAACGAGCTGCTGCGGCCTGATACCTTGTTCCGGGAATTTGAACGGAAAATATTCAACTTTCCAAACATGAAGCTGCCAACCCGATTGTGGCTTATTGGATCGCGGGTGCTTTGGTATGTAGGCCTCAACAATAAGGGTATAGAAAAGCGTGGTGCTGCCAAGATAAGGGCGCGAAAAGCAGCCGGGGTACTGGAGCAGGATGCTGTGAAGAACGGTAAAACCGTGTTAGTTGCCCATGGGTTTTTGAACAGATATTTGGAAAAGTACCTCAAAAAGCAAGGCTGGAAAACTGTATACGATGGTGGAAACGGCTATTTGTCGCAAAAAATGTTGGTAAAGTACCGATGTGGTGGCGAGAAGCAATACTAGTTAGACCTACGGCTTATTGTTAGACTTTATAACCTGTTCGGTCATTCGTAAACTCCATCAGCGTTCCGAACAATTTCACCGATCGGCCAACTATAGAATCGTATGGGTATACTGATGGTTGATAGGCTTTTGGCAGTCACACAACGATTTCATATGCCGTGCTGTAGTCAGCAAAACAAAAGCCACATTTAATTGGAAGCCAATACCTTTTGAAAAAATGATATTGGATACGGCTAAATCTGTCAGTGAGTTTTTTGCAGGGTTGATACCAATTAAAGGTATAATTGACGCATATATTAAGAGAGGTTTGCTCAATTTCAGCGTTGCAAAGCCTCGCTGTAACTCCGGCTACGTCTACGTTTTGCGCCTTGACCTTGAACAAACCTCTAGATAATTTTATACGCCATCATACACTTTAATTGGTATGAGTGGTTTTAATTGGTTACATCAGTCTGGTTAAATGCAATAGCAGCGTATAACTGTTATTGCATTTAACCTTTGTTGACAGGAGCCTTGTTCTTATTTTAAATCCGCTCCAATCTTTCTTTTATTTCTTCCAACCTCAGCCAATTTTGGTAAAAAAGCGGCAAGTTGATTACATTCTCCATGTATTGAAAAACATACATAATCAACGAAAATAAAGCACCATATTTCACAATCCCATCACTCACCGCAATTATTATAGATGTTACCAAAAATGAGATTAGCACTATCCACGAAATAGAAAAATTCCCCGCCTCTAAATCTGATAATTTGATGTTCCATTTCATCATTTCCTTTAAGTGCAGGTTTAATTCACGTTCATCGTTTTTCGATATTATATCTACTTGTTTTTCAAATTCATCGTTTGACAATTTATTAAGTTTCTTCGTTTTAGCACTTGTTATCCAATAAATCAAAAAAATGATAATTGTGACAATGATACTACCATAAAATATATTTAGGTTTAGTGTAGCAATAATGATGATGACACCAATTAATCCAATTACATTACTTATTAATTCGGGGAGTGAATTCTCCAAAAACTCAACCAATTCTCTAATCATACCCAACCGGGCGGCTTTTAAAGAAGAGCGACTATCTTCTATTTTGGAAATAGTAGTTGAACCTATGTGCAGGTAAACTTTTGCATAAAAACGTGAGTCAAATACTCGTCTTCCCACGCCAACGATAAGAGCGACTAAGCCAAGTATTCCTAATTGTATAGCGCCATTATAACTTTCGGTTAGCGCATCATCAATCGCATATCCAATAAACAAGGGAAATAAAATGGCAATTCCAGCCTCCAGTAATACTAAGGATAAAGTGAAACCGAACGTAAGGCGGTATTTTTTAAAAAGAGCTTTTACCTCCATCTTTCCCTGTTTATTGTTTCGGTTTCCAGCCTGGTGGCTTTACTATGTAGTTCCATGCTTCTTTTAAACTCCTGGCATGTCGGACATCCTTAAAAATATCAACGTACTCCACCAGATGTACTTTAATGGGATTGATAGTATTAATGGGTTTAGTCAATCCATAAGTAGGCGTGTGTTGTTCCTCTTGAAAGGTGCCAAATATTCTGTCCCAAATAGACAATAAGGCACCAAAATTTTTATCAAGGTACATTTTATCGGAGCCATGGTGTACCCGATGTTGGGACGGAGTCATAAATATTTTTTCAAACCAACCTAATTTACCAATGATCTCGGTATGTAGCCAGAATTGGTACGACAACACTAAAAAGAAACATAACACAACAATATATGGATGAAAACCAATAAAAACCAATGGCAAATAAAACACCCAAGTAATAAAACTATCAATAAATGAAACCCGCATCGCTGTCGTGTAATTGTAAATGGGTGAACTATGATGAATGCTGTGGTAACTCCACAAAATCCTTACTCTATGTTCTATCACATGCTCCCAATAATAGACAAAATCAACTAATATGAGACATAGCAAGGTGGTCCAAATATTTATGGGTATTTGCCAGTCAATATACTCACCGACGAAAAAAAATGCACCAACAAATATTAATGTGGAGGTTTTTTCCATCACTTGGGCAATAAGAAAAACCCCGAAACTGGCCCACATTTCACCCAGACGCCATTTGTTGATTTTTTTCTTGTATACCTCATAAAAAAATTCGATAACTGCCAAAGTAACAGAGAAACCAAATATGATGATAATAATCAGGCCTATATTATCTTCCATTTGCTTTACGATTTCTTCCATAGGTTGTATTTTAAAATTTTAGAACTTAATATATTCCATTTATCAAATCAATAATGATTTTTTTATCAGGCTTTTTCATATTACCAAGGATGATACGCACCAACATCACGAACTGTTGACACTAAAAATGTCTTATAGTCGAAAGTACAATTCCATCATTTGTTTGAAGTTGAGTAGGAAAGAAGAGTAATCCAAAACCAACAAAAACGCTATAAGCCCTATTAAGGACAAAAATCCGGATATCATTTCAGTATTCAACTATTGCAGCAAAGTTAGGGGCTTATGCGGTGGTTGATGTGTCCTTTTTGGACAATTTTTCCTCACATAACAGGAATATATATTTCTGTCAGCACTTCTTGCTGGAGGCTGTTTTCATCATAATTGGGGTAGTATTCTAAAGTAGGCAGGTCTTTCAATTCGAGTCCAACATCCAATATCCACAGCGCATATATTTTTTGATAGAAATCAACACAACTTTGATAAGTGCCTTTGTGGATAAACTTGGCATACTTTTGTCGTTCATGTTTTTTAATTCTAAAAAGTCCCGCGGGTTCAAATTTTAAGGGTTGTTCCAAAACGAATCCTACATTATAACGTAAATGAATGCTGTCACTGATCTCGCTGTCATCCACGATTTCTGTCATGAAAATAGAACGATCGCTTAAAAGTCCTTTGTCTTTCACATAGTTGTAAAGCTGATTGCCAGTTTCTTCAATGGCTGTGAAGTTTTCATAATTACCACGGTATTCCAAAAAGATATACTCGAAATCAGGTAAATACTCGATTTCAAATTGGAGTTTTTGCCTATTTGTACCTGCCTCTTCTAATAGAGATAGCCGGGTCATTTCCCGAAGCGAGTCACTTCCTATTCGGAAAGCGGAAGGAGAGCAGCCATATCTTTTTTTAAAAGCTTTGCTAAAAGCAGCCCTTTCTTCGAAACCAACTTCATAGCTTATATCCGAAATCCCCATTTCAGAATACTTTAAATACTGAGCTGCTTTTTCCAAGCGTAGACGCTTTATGTATTTTCCGATGGTTTCATGATGAAGTGCTTCAAATATTCGATTAATGTTGCGATAGGAATAGTGGCAAATTGCTTCTACTTTTTCAATATTAATGTCATCTTTAAAATTTTCATCAATGAAAGTCAGTAACTTTTTGTACCGTTCTAATTGTATTTCACTGTTCATAAATTTTAATCGCTGCTAACGGTTGGTGTTTGAGTAGGGGCCGGCGATATAGGTTTGTTATGTACTACCTAATTAATCCGCTGTCGTTTTTAACCATGCTTCTATCAGCTTTTTATCAATATCGTCTATCTTTTTAAATTTTAGGTGTTTCATATTTTTACCTGTGCCTTCAAGAAGTCCTTTAGGGTCGCTTATTCTGTCCACATTATAGATTCCAAGTGCGACATGATTTTTAGTACTTCTCAAGTAGGTAAAAATCTTCGTTTTACTAAAGACTGGAATTCCCCATTTTAGTCCTTCCGCAGTATTGGGAATAGTTTTATGGATTACTTGGCGTAAGGTCTTCAATATTTCCTTCTGCTGAGCAGGCGCGTTGTTGATATACTCGGTTACTTCATTGTTTTCTTTCATTTCATTTTTTTTCAGAGGTTAGAATAAATCGAGACACTAAAAAGCACGCGGCAAGCCATCCAAAGATCAAGTTCACGCCAATTCCTATGGAATATGTGGCTGGTAAGGCCCACCAATTTAATAACTGTCCATAGGTTGCTACCCAGGCAAGTAAACCAACTGCTCCTATAAATAGCATTCGTGTTTGTGTTTTGTAGGTTTTTGTGAAGACGAGTAATAGAGTAAGTAGAATGCCAACAAAAAACTGGGTAACCAATTCTTTCATAAAATAGCTGGAATAACCTGTTCTTAAGGGTTGGGTTACAATCCAAGAAAATGTTTTGTCAGTGGTATAGGTAGATATTTTGTTGATGAATGTTGCGTCGAAATCATTCGTGGTCAATGTGCCAGGCTGTAACGTGATGAGATTGGGAAGCGCACTATCAATGCTTCCGGATTGCACGGTAATTTTTTGTGCGGTTGGGATTCCCCAGGGGAGCATTTGGGTAAATCCACTCCATAGAAAAAGCAGCACGGTGAATACAAGTGAAGCCAACAAGTACTTTATCATTTTTTGTTGTTTTTCGAGAGGTAGGTTTCTAAACCATCGAATTTTGCTTGCCAAAACCGTTCCACCTCAGCGAGGTAATCTTGCACTTCTGTCAAAGCTTCTAATTGCGCAAAGCAGTTTCGCTGCCTACCGTCGGCTTGGTCGTATTTAATAGTAAGTAGGTTGGCATTTTGCAATATTTTGACATGCTTGGCGATTGCCGGTCTTGACACATTGAAGTTTTCGGCAATTTTACCTATACTGCTGGGCTCTTCGGCAAGCATTAGTAATATTTCCCGCCTGGTGGGGTCTGCTATAGCTTTAAATACATCACCCATTTTTCTCAAGATAATTTTGTAAAAGGATTGGAAGTATCTTGGTTTTCCATCCATTAGATAATATTTTTTGCACGATAAGCCTATTCAGTAAACCTTCAAACCCACTGTGTTCGAAATATAGTATGGTATTACTTCCTGATTTTTTGAGCCTGAAACTAACTTTGGTTTGTTTTAATGGTCCACCACTCCAGCTGAAGGATAGAAATTCGTTTTCAATGACATCCAGTACTTCGCAGTCAATGATTCCGCTAAATCCCGGGAAAGACCTGGTCTTAAACTGAAATTTATGGCCGACTATGGGTTCTATGTCACAAGGCATTAACCACTCACTCATGGCGTTTTTATCGGTTATGGCTTTCCACACTTCGGTAACTGGGAAGTTGTATTCAATGTTAAGCGTAATCGTGTTTTTCATTACGATATAAAACCTTTTGGTTTCACAAAAGTATGAAACCTTTTGGTTTTATACTGTAAATCAGGATATTTTTTTACGGAATGGTGTTCTTGGCTTACGGATAATAGCCTGTGTATACATAATCACGGATTTCTACTATCGGACTTTTCAACTTCCAAGTATAATTAATACCCCGATTAATAAAAGAATTACCCACCCAGGATGTTTTCCTTTCGTTGCAATTAAAACTAATAAGGAAGAGGCAAGCATTGTTAAAACCGTGGAGTTAATCACAAAATTGATGAATTCAGCGTTTCGTGGACTTTGATTGAGTGCTATGTGTATTAAAAGTGCTCCAATACACCAACCAAAGAATGATAATAAATGCCAAGTCGCCCAAATTATTCGTAGATGTCCCTTCTTCAAATCTCCACTCACTTTTATTGGAACAAGGTTTCCCTTGCTTCTCTTGTCTTTAAAAATCAATAATTCACCAAGAACCGAATGAACAAACCCTAATACAAAACATAAAATTCCGGCAATGTGAAAATATATGTTCATTAATCAAAAAATTTCAGTAGTGACTAAATAGATGTTATTAACTCGTCGATATGTAGTAACGCCTTGAGTCTATACAGCGATTCTTCCTTTTGAAACCTTTAACTCAATCCATGCAAGTACACAAACAATCATAGTTTCCACCAAAATATAGCTCCAGCCTAAGATTGTAATTTTTTCCCAATGAAAAATGGCCAATCCAATTGATAAAAAGCAATATATTATATTTATGATTGCGATTATTCTTAAGTATGTTCGGGTTTGTGTGCCAGCGTTAAGATAGGAGTAGAGATCGTACAGGGCAAAAAAACAAGGTAATGATGCGAGAAAGTATAGTGTCGATTTCGGGATGCCAAATACATTTTCAAACTGAACGAGTACAATTCCTAGTAGAAATGCCGATATAATGGCACCGATTCCATCGATTTTAAAGAGCTCTTTCGGGTTAGAATTTCCCCACTTTATAACCTTCTTAAAAGTCATTGTCGCTTCTATGTTCTTATTTTTTTCTGAGTCCTAACATTGTCAGTAGGCCTATTAACAATAACAGTATCCACTGCGGAGCAAATTTTTGCATGATGATCCCGGAGCATATAAAAGGCAGTGAGAAAAGGATGTACGTAATCCCGATAGACTGCATAACACCCAGGTTACCTGGTTTATTTTTAGAAAATCCGGTTCGCAGCAGATAATAGGACGTGGCAAATAAAAGAATGGTAACTGCATGCCAAACGCCTAACCATTCGGTTTTGGCCTGTTCGTTTAGATTACTTTTCAAAAGTGGGCTCACTAAGTCTAGCTGCCCCCCAATGGTATGAATAAGTGCGGTACTGAGATTCAAAAATCCTGCAACTATCCAGATAATACTTTTTTTATTCATTTTCTGTCTTTAATTCGATAAAATGATTCAGTTCAGTAAGTACGTGCTGTAGGTAATCCTTTTCCTGCTTTTTGTATCTAATCATTTCGTGATACCCAATCAGGTATTTGTAGAAGATAAGTGATTTTGTTTTTGCCATTTGGTCATCATATCCAATGTCTTTGAAAAGAGATGATACGTATTCTATTCTGTCAAAATCAATTTGATCAATTTTATTCTGTATTTTCTTCTTATTGCGGGCATATCTTTTTAGGAAGAATATAAAATCAAGATTTGCGTCCTTTTTAAATACGATTTCTATGAGTTTTATTATTTTTTTCTTAGCAGTCGATTGTTGATCGGTTTCATTGATAATTTGGATTGTATCAATGCCAATCCAGTATTCGATTAAGTAGTCGATAAATGCAGCCTTGGTTTTAAAGTGCCAGTAAAAACTCGATTTGTTACAATTGAGCAGCCTTGACATCTTATCGACATTCAATCCGCTTTCTCCCGATTCTGAGAATAGCTTATACCCCAGTTTTATCCAATCTTCTTTAGTAGCAACAATTTTTGGCATATCTAAACGCAGTCGTTTAGACAAATGTAGTAAATAGTTCTTATTAAACGCTAGCGTTTAGAAAAAGATTTGTTCAAAACGTAAAACCACTGTCGTTACCGGTAGCCATACTTGTGGGCTCGGCCGAATGAAAGAATTCGCTCAGTGGAATGACCAAGATTTTATACAGCAGGCTATCTCATTCGATTTATCACTGCAAGGATCATATCATTTGTTGTCTACAGGATGGGTTCTTTTATTCTATTTTGAACTTTCCGGTGATTACTCGTGCCAATAGTCTCGACTAAACGATGTAGCCGTTGTTAGCAATAAACATGTTAGTCCTTGTTAGTCACGCGCACTTCTTCTAGATTGTATTCAATATCGATGATCTTTAGCTTCAACCACGTCCAATCTTGATTTGGGAGCTTCCATTTGGCTTCGCACTCAACAGGTATTTTTATTCCATCTCGTTCTGCAGTCTTTATTGCATTTACAGTCCATAATTTGCGTTCATCATCTTTTACATCCTTAAAACGCATAGCAGTAAACTTGATGAATTCGCCACTGCTATCAAAATGGAAGATTCCGGAGCATTCTGTTCCTCGATAATTCATTATGGCTTTGGTTGATATGTCATCAATAGGTTCCCATTTTATATAAGGGCTTAGTGCCGCAGTTGGAAACCAAACAATTTCGGCCAAATATCTTTGTAGGGTAGCTTCATTTGTTTTCGCACTATTTTTTACGTCAGCAATTGGGACAATTCCAAACATTTTTATTGACATTTCACCGCCGCCGCTTTCAAATTTATCCCGTCCTACCACGTTGATAATTGAATTCATATGTATACTCGTTTTCCAATTGAAGGCCGGCGGCTCTGTTGTGAAATATTGGTCAGCCTCAGCGGTATTCCATGCTTTTTGATCTTCCTTCATTTTGAGCTGTAAGCTCTGAATTAGATGAACATTCGAAATGGGTTCTTTTCCAACTGCACCACTGTATATCAGCCATTTTTGAACGATCTGCGGCAAGTTCGAAATCGTCTCTTTCGTTATAATTTTTTGGTCTACAGTTTTTGAATTTTCGAACATCAGTTTTCTTTCTTCACGTACTTTCTTATTGAATTGAAAGGTGGAGTAGGCAACTAATAGTACTCCGAGAATTATGATGTTCGCTATTGTTCCAAATTTTGCATCGAACCAATAGTTGAAAATTAGAAATTGAGATATGATCACAGCAACACTTCCAATTGCCCACCAGCGTTCGAAGCAATAAAACTTCAAGACTAGTGCTGCCGCAAAAAGTACAAAAGCTAATAGCCAAATTAACCCGAAAGCTCTTGAAACGGGATGCGTAATGGTGCTAAAATCTGCTACTTCAAATGCTTTGAGAAATCCGAATAAATGAATGGTTCCGTGAATGGCCATCAATAGTGCTAAACCTGTTTTCATTGTTTCTCTTGCTTTTTCTTATTTGTGGCTAGTGGATTTGATAAGCTCCACCCCTAACATACGATTGTCGGGCTTATCTTTTGTTGTTCTTAGTTCTTTATTCATAGATAATCATAGTAAATCAATATCATTACCATAGTGTTATAGAAGCCATGACAAATAATTGAATACCACAGATTTCTTTTGAAATATAAGAATAGAGCCAGGTATACAGCTCCTACTACTAAGGCATTAATAAGACCCAAAGTACCGAGCTGAAAATGATAAACACCAAAAATGACAGTTGTCATAACAAAGCTAATCCAGGTTGAATATTTTCCTTTAATTATCTTCTCCAAACGTGTAAAGATGAATCCATGAAAGACTATTTCTTCATAAAACCCTCCTATCAGCCACCCCATCATAACCATTATAAAGAACTGCAAATTTCCACTTTGAATAGTGTTATTTAGTCCAGCATCCTTATATTCCAGGGATACAAAAAAATCCAAAAGAGGGTGAAAGACTAACTGCATGAATGCTAGTGTGACAACAGCGACAAGACATCCAATTATAATAGATTTTGGTTTGAATTGTCTAATATTGAAACCTATGTCAGAAAAGGTCTCATTGGAATGCTTTAAAACGAGCCATGTAAAAAGTAATATAGGGATACTGTATCCAAAAAATGGAATGAGTTCAGCATGTGGTAAAAAAATAATTGTACCTATAACAATAATGCTCAGAATTGTTCTGTATATATTCATGTTTAATTAAATACAAGGATCTTAGTAAATCCAGTAGGTGCGCAGAATGACTATTGATGTTTTAGTTTTTGTCAGCTATCAGTTTATTTTTCTTTTAAAATTTGTTCAACAGCTTTATCTAAATTATTTAGGTCAGAAACCTTTTCAATATACTTGTCTATTCTCTTGTCTCCCATATCTTGTATCCTGTATTCAGGCAAGTATTGACCGAAATTTAAGGATACGAATGTATCTACAATTCTTTCTTTAAGAGAATGCGGAACATTATATTTTGATATTATTGATTCCTCAACCCCAATATGAACCACTTCATGAATTATCGTATTTATTGGATTGTTGTAGTTCTTAAATTGTCCTTTTGGTGTAGTGTAAATTAAAATTGAGCCCTCTTCTGGATTATAACTCCCCCCTGGTCCGTATAAAGTTAAATTTACTTGATAAGTTTTAAATTCTTTAAAGCTCCAATTAAAATTTGAATCACTTATTTGGTTAATCATCCTATTAATTAATTCTACTTCATTTTTGATTTTATCATGTCCTTTTTGATATTCTGCTTTATTATATATACTGTCTCTAACAAATACTTCTAACTTTTTAAAGTCGGCATTATTTAAATTAGCTGTTTTGGATTTTTGTCTTAATTGCTGGATTAATTCTCCTTCCGGAAGGTTGACTTGATAATTATGTTCCTCAAAGAATTTAGTATCCTGAATTATTCTCCAAATGTACTCTGCTTCCGTTTTAACCGAAGGAATATTTATTGCTATTCGATCCTGACTTTTTAGTTGACAAGAAATCAGAAAAACTACTAAGGCTAATAGGTTGTATTTAATTTTCATTTTTCTAATGGTTGCTAATGGTCGAGTGTATTGGGTGTGGCAACGTTTGGCAGCTATGAACACCATGCAAATTGTTAGCAGTAGTTTTCTTTTTGGTCACTTTGTAGTTTTTCTTCCCATTTTTGTCAATACACTATCAATGGGTTCCCATAATTCTATTTTGTTTCCTTCTGTGTCCATTATATGGACAAACTTCCCATATTCGTATTTTGAAATTTCATCAACTATTGTCACTCCATTTTTCTTTAGTTTATTTACAAGACCTTCTATGTTTTTAACTCTATAATTTATCATAAAATCTTTTGGGGATGGATTAAAATAGCTTGTAGAATCTTCAAAAGGATTCCAGTTTAAATAGTTAATATCCTCCGGTCTATCTGCGTTTCTAAATTCAAATGGAGAACCATAGTCATCAACAGTAAGTCCTAAATTTTCTCCATACCATTTTCTTAGTTCAGAAGGATTTTTTGCTTTGAAGAAAATGCCTCCAATCCCTGTCACTTTAGGCGTATCGTCTTTAAATTTTGTTTGTTGTTCTTCACTAGCTAAAGTAGAATTTTCTCTTTTATTGGTATTACATCCTAATATTAGATAGAATAGCAATATTAGCTTAATTGCGTTTTTCATTTTCATTTTTTAATTACTAATATCGCTATATAAACATTGTTGTACGTTCGCTTCCCTTTTCATTCATGATTTGGATTTTTCCATATCAACAAATCGTCAATTCTGTCTATCTCTAAATTCATTTCTTGATTTATTTTTATTAAGCGTTTAGAGAGTGTTTTTAATTCAATTTTAGCGTTTACAACAGCATTTCTTAATTCTCCTAAATCGATTTTAAGTTTCGTCTCTGGTGGCGTAGGTTCAAAGTGTTCGTCGTATTCGTCCACTATAAAGGTAAAAATTACTTTGTTTAACCAAAATTTGTAAACTGGTGCAGGATGCCCTGCGTAGTAAGAATTTTTCTTCTGTGAAATTTTTTCCCAATAAATTATATTGCTTAAATCACCACAACATTGAGGATAGTATTTATTCTCACCGTTTACCTTGAGTACATATCCACCAAATAGGCAGCTTGCCTGTTCTCTATCATATTCCCCTTTTTTAAATTCTTCTGAGTGGTCAATTACTATCTTTTTAAGATTATTATCTGTAATTTTCTTTGGCTCATAAAACGGAGAACCTTTTAGATAGGGCTCAAGTTTATCTTTAAAACCTACTTTTTTGAGTGAGTTGTTTCTGTATTCATGCCAAACATCTTGATTTTTCCAATAAGGATATTTTTCAGGTACTTCAATTCCCTGGTTATTGTATCCTAATTCAATTACGGGTATGAGCTCTATTTTCATTTCTTGCTATTGGGGCACAACGGTTCTGGGTAGTCGGCATGCCGCAGTTTTGCGAGGTATGACATACTACCCAGTGTTGTACGTAGTTTAATAATGCAACTTTTCGTCTCCATAAAAACTCCAATTAAGAAATGTCTTTTCCTTCTTTTTCAAGGATTTCAATTTATTCTTAATCGAATGTATGTGACCATTACCGCATAAAAACACGGCATTTTCAAATCGATGATCCAAAGAATACGAAAAAATGTTCTCCAACATGGAATTTTCATATTGATCGAATTTTCTATAAAAGTTTTCGTTTATCTTATCATCATTAACAATTTCGTCTCCAAGCTTTCGCATTTGCTCATGTCGCTTAATACCTTCTACACTATTAATGAATTCAAAACCCTGTTCCTTAGCTAATAAATTAAAATTATCAATTAAATCTCGATATCGCCCGTCTTGACAGATTAATTTAGTTCTTTCATCGAACGAAGTGTCTATACCGTGATCAAGAACAGGAACATATTCAAAATCAGCTATAATATCGTATTTCTGGAGTGTTTTAATTTCCAATTTTTTATGGAATACTCCAAAATTATTGAATATCATTCTATGATATTTAGAATAAGTACTCTCTATAGCTTCCAGAAAAACTACATCAGGTTTTATTGATTTTAAAATTTTGCATAATTCATCCGCATTACATTTTCCGATTTCATTGTGAATCGTACCTATGAATGTGATTCTAAACATTTCGTTTCTATAAGTAGTATTGATTCAATTACGTACAGCGGATAATTGTATGCAGCGTCTCCGATGTAGAAGAATATGCTGCATACAATTATTGTTATGTGCTTTTCTTTAAATTCAAAATTGACATATATGCTTCTCTTCTACTTTGTTCATCCAGCTTTTTAAACTTTTGGAAAAGATTATTATGATATTCCACTCTTTGCTTTTCATCTTCGATTAAGTCCCCGGATAGAAACAAACAATAAGAATAATCATCTTTTAAGAAGAGGTTTTTAAAAAACCTTTCCTCATCTAAGTATGAATCATCTATTATCATAAAATCTCCTGTTGACATTAAAAATTCAGCCATTGAATGTTCGCTTTTTACACTTGTGTATCTTTCCATAGATGCTTTGGATAATTTTAGATTTGGAAAGGTCTGACTAAGCTCCAAAAGGAATTTTTTTCCATCATAGAACTCATCGATATCTTCTATAACTTCAGTTGCATTTTCTTTGTCTACGGAATGATAAATTTTATTGAGTATTTGCTCTGTTTTTTCATTTATCAATGTCAAGTCGCTGATTAAATTATTAGTCACGCTTAAATCTTTAGTATTTTTTCGTTGTCTTAAAAAATCAAAAAGCATGGCAGCCCATTGTTGTCCAAGATGTCTTTTTATCTCTCTGCCGAACTCGAAAGGAAAGACAGCATTGTTATATTCGGCTTTTCTTACCTTATCTATGAATTGAAATATTTTTATTGCATACTTTTGATTTTCAATTGATGGATAAATTATCTTTTCGAAATTATCTGGATTATCTTTCTTATTCTTTATATAAACTCGATGGTCTTCGTATACACTTCTATTTATAAATGTTATTATTGGTATGTCTAGTTTAACAGCTGACTCATATTCTGCATTCACAATTGATTTTTCAACATCAGCCTTATAAGTACCTCCAAATCTTCCTCCAATAATTAGGACAAATAATTGGCAAGTTTCAATTTCATGGATGCAACTATCATGTGTATGAATATCTGGATGATAAAAAACATCGCCTTTGTCACTAAGTACAGGGATATAATGAAGATCTTCTATATATTCAAATAATGTATCTCTAACTTCCTTTAAATCATAACAAGTTGAACTTATGAAAACTCTTGGATATGCCATTTTATGAAATTTCTGTTCTGTTTAGATTGTTTTTATCAAATTAGTAATTCAAATTGCACTTAGCGGAATTAGTGTATCTGCTGTAGCCGATAGGCTATGGCATGATCACACTGTGTTATGCACAGGCTTTCTTTGTTAATGTTTAATCGTTTATGAGATTCAATAAATTTACTCGCTTGATATTCTTCAAAAGAAACCCACTCCGAATTCTTTGAATTTGAACTTTGTATTTTGATATAATAATCTGCTTTTTTTAAGCCATCAATTATTTGTTCTTCCAAAGGTTCTTCTAAGTTCATTCTTACTTCATCAATCCAATAAAGTATATCATTAGATTTTAAAAATCGGACAAGACTATTTGCATAGATTTTATCATGCCAAGAGTAACTTATAAATACCATTTCATTTATTTTATATGTGAGCCGATTTTATCTTTTCTGTCTTCGGCATAAGTCTCAGGGTCGTCATCAACTACTTTGGCTTTTGGTACGTAGGTTAAAGCTTCCGATATAACCCAATTTCCATCTCGATTCATCTTTTCTGTAGTTACTTGAAGAATGCATCCTTCATCAAGTTGCATAGCTTTTGTACTCTTTTTCAATGTTTCAGTTTGTACTTTGAACAAAAGTTTGAAATGATCTGGGTTTCCGAATATTTTTTCATTTTGTTCTAGCTGTGCAAATTGTTCTGTTGACTCTATTAATTCTCCAACTTTCAAAAGTCCCGTTTCAAATGAAGCTCCTTTATTTATTCTTTCTTTAACTGAATTTCCTATCTCTCTGATAGGTTTCCTAAAAATTAGGTATAATATAAGTAATAGAAGAAACCAAAATGCAGATTGGATTAATGGAATATAGTTAGGAAGTTCTTTCCAAACATTTAAGTTCTCTTTTGACTTTTCGGACTTTTCTTTATTAGGATTGAGGAGTATTATATTCGCTACCTCCCCAATAGATTTTATCGACTCAGTTTCGACCTTCTTGATTTGTGAAGTATCACTTTGTGAATACCCAATTGAGTAAATTAGTACTATTATGAATATTATTTTATACTTCATCATTTATTAATTTCTTGCTTATGCATAACTCCCCTATAACCCCAACATTCCTATCACGGAGTTACCGTTTTCATCGTCAAACGTTACGTTTATCACCCCAAATTCACCCAAAAAGCCGAAGACGTCCGAATTTTCGTAATCTATACTCAACATAGGTGCTTTGTGACAGTATTGGGTGCTGGGCAATAAACCATTGAGGAAAGAAATACGCACGAACGCAGTGAACGGGAAGATGGTGTAGTGCATCATTGCTGGGGTTCCTTGGTTACGTTGACAAGATAATGAATTCTGATGGCATGACGAAAATGGAGCACGACGATATGGGCACGATGCGATGCACCTTTAGGCCAGGTTCCTCAGACTTCTTAATTACTACAAGCGTAATGATATTTTACGTTCAATTTTGGTTATGCAGAAGTCCCCGATGGTCAAGCTCCTTTCGTAGTACGGTATAGTTAAAGGTAGCAACATTCCCTTCTATTGTTTCGCCAAACTGTTCATTGATGAAACGTCGAGAGGCGTCATCATCCGTTTGTATAAGCGCAGTTGGCAAGTAGTCGAGCCCATTACCCTATTATATAGCAACTAGGCACAGGCCATTGAGCAAAATTATTTCTTCATTTATCAAACCACTTTTTCATTTATATCACAAGCGATTAATTGAACACCTGTTTGCATTAATTGTAGGTTAAAGTATCCTGTGCTGCATCCAACCT
The DNA here is from genome assembly GCA_028279185.1 of Saprospiraceae bacterium. Classification (GTDB taxonomy): domain Bacteria; phylum Bacteroidota; class Bacteroidia; order Chitinophagales; family Saprospiraceae; genus JANQSS01. The sequence goes on from JANQSS010000042.1 coordinate 123,761, forward strand.
CAGGAACGCTGCTATCGCCACTTGGCAAATGCCGCTGAACATATTTGAGCGTTTACGTACTAAAGGCATCTAGGCTCGGTTTGTCAACCTTCATTTTTCTAATTGATTAGGATTTTTTACTTCAATAGTCAAAAAACTAACTAATGTATTGTTCTTTGTCTTTTTTAAATCTGCCAGGAAATGTTGATCACTGCCTTTAGCAAACCTCTTTCCCATATAGGTCGTATACTGCTTAAAATGAATATCATAAGCTTCCGGTCTCGCTCCAAAGACGGTTGTATGTATGTGGCGGTTGTCATTCGAACTTCCATAATCACCGGGTAAAATAGTTTCTATGTAAATTTGACCCATGTTGTTTGTTGTGGCCTGACCGCTTAATCTTGCTGTGGATTCATCATTTATGTCAGTTGGTTCATAATTTCCACTTGTGGAAGTATGATAAAACTGCACCGGTTGATTTGGTAATTTTCTTTTGCTTTCTTTCTCTATAAACGTTAAACAAAGGATGAGTTTTTCTCCGGGCTCGTTTTTGTCTGTAATTTTTAAGAAGTTTTCACGTGGCAATTTTTGAAAATCAATAAGGGTATTGTTTTCATCTTCAGTTATTTCAATAATTGTTCTATCTATAGAACAACTAATGACGGATAGAGAAAAAATTATCAAAAGTAGCCTGTTCATTGTTTTTGGACTTAATTACACATACAGTTTGTGTATGCGACGTGGCAGTATTTAGCCGACAGGCATGACATACACATTGTTGGGGGTTCGGTTTTATTAATTTCTATTCGTTCAATTATTGGGTTCAAAAATGGTGGTTTCTCCATATATTCTTTTCACCTGAACGGGTTTACCCTTATCCATTTCAAATACAATTTTACAACGCTCACAATCAATTAAACTGAAAGTGTGATTTCCTTTATATAACAATTGTGAAGGACCTGTCCACTTGGAATATTCATCCATTAAATAGTGGATTCCATTTTGCTTAGATAATTCCAGTATTTTATTTGGATCTGCATTCGAGTATGTTCCTGAATACAATTCAAACTCCGAATCAGCGAGGTTGAGTTCGTAAGCAAATGGTTGTGGATGAATAGACGTCAAACAAGTAGTATCTAATGATTCTAAATTCTTTGTGTCTACAAACTGGCTAATAATATCATACTGACAAACAGTTTCAGAACTTCCATGCCCTTGATATGGTAATATGATATGGCGACTTTTGTCAGGGAAAGCGTCTTTAATCTGGTCACCCATATGAATTGGAGTATTTGCATCATTTTCTCCTGTAAGAATTAAAATTTGAGATACTCCTTTAAGCGGTTCATTTAGCCAATTAGCATTGGGCATATTCGCCCAAAGATCACAGGCAGACCTTTTCTCTTCGGCAATGGCACCTTGCGTGAAGGACTGTGTTTGGTTTACGGCTTGATACTCAAATCGATCTATTTCTTCAGGACAAAACTGTGAAAGAAAAACAGGCATGTCTAGACTTAAATCACCGCCTGCAATTATTAGAGGAGCATAATTCTCTTCATTGGCTCGGTGAATTAATAAAGGAAGCGCTTCATTTGCATCTCCATTAAGAATTTGATGGCCTACAATTCTTCGGAATAGTAAATCATCAATGGTTATTTTCTTGCTATAGCCATTTTCCAACTCGTAGTCTATTTCAATTGGCTTAACGGCTAGTCTATCACGAAGTTCATACAGTTCTTCTTTGAATCTAGGATAGTACGTGTTACAAATGGTGTCATTTTTACACCGCTCGAATAAAATTTCGAGCTGTTCTTGAATGGCCTTATCCATTTCATTAATATAGTTAAATCCCGGAGGAACACATCCTTTAACGGTCAGCGTACGTATTCTGTCAGGATAGTTTCTCATATACTCTAAACCAACCCTTACACCGTAAGAGATTCCAAAGAAATCAAATTGCTCCAATCCGAGCCAATCTCTCACTTTGTCATAATCTCTTACAACACCTGGTGTATTATATAATTCAAGGTTAAACTTGTCTTTCACTTCATGTAAACAATCTGTAATCAACTCTTTGTCATATACAAAGGCATATGAATATGGCTGTAGCGAGTCCATAGCAACGCACCGTATATTTGAGGCTCCAGTGCCACGGTCATCAATTAAAACCACATCGTTGTTCATTCTAATTTTATCTGCGCCACGTCCGGGACGAAAAAACCAGGTTTTGTTTTTAGCTGCATCCCCATTTCCGCCCCAATGCAATGTAAAGGCAGAAGAGTTAGGATTTGAAGTTTTAGCAGGAAGTAGCACTACTTCAATTGGGATCTTTTGACCGTCATTGGTGAAATAATTTTCGTAAACCTCCAACGTGCCACATAATACCTTTTCGGAAAAGCCTGGCATCTCGCATATTTCCAGCATAGGATACTTTTTCAAGGCTTCGTTCAAAAGGGTATCTGAAATTTGCGTAATCCCTTGAACAGGTAGGGAAAGGATGAAAAGGAGCACTATATACTTTTCCATTTTTTGTCTTTTATGAGCATCAACACGTGGTGTAAACGATGTGCCACCGTTTTGCACATTGTTAGTAGTCGCGTTCATTTCAACTTTGATACGGTGATGGTCATATTTGTAATTTCTTCTGAACTAAAAGAAGTTATCCTTCCTTCATTTTGCCATATACCAGATTCAAACGTATGAACGAAACGTTCATTAACGAAAAAAATCAGTTTATCGTTATTCCGAACAATACTTAATTTAGTATTCGTGTTCATCTGCAAATCTCCATTTTGATTTTCATAAGCGGTATTAGAATTAATAGATATCCTTGCATTCGTAATTGTGCAAGTAGTACAAAATTCATATTGAATGTTATCTATCTTACAAGCAATACTTTTTTCTCCTGAATCGATATTTTCAAAAGAGAAATCAATCTTGAAGTCGGTAATTGATAAAAGTCCGGGGTACTCAAAGACGAAATCTTCTGAAAATGTATCAACCTCAAATAAAACAGAGTCCGTATTAAATGAACTATAGTTATTATTTTCTGCGTACCAACTAGGTATTGTTGCAGATTCATCAAACAATTCATCAAGGTAATAATCCCACCATAATTTAGAGTAAAAATTAGTAGTGCATGTAAAACCGTCTTCTGTACCTTTCATAACACTTCGACATTCACCAGTTCCTATTACCTCATTTACGTGACCCCTTCGATTAAGCACACAGTGACCTAACTCATGAAATATTAGCCACTTTCTCATTTCCTCATTTAAATTATCCCATTGATTTGTGTTTATTGTAATTTTATTATCGTCGTAGTTACATTCACCTCCTTTTGTATCATCCAAATTACCAAAATCGATTGTGATATCGGTTTCACTCAATTCAATATTTAAGCCTCTAATGGAAGCTTCTTCAAAAAACTCCGAAACATATGAATCAAATTGGGGATTAATGTTTTGTTCAGGATCTTTGTCACATGAGAAGCTAACCACTACGATTAAAAATAAGTTAATGTAAAACTTCATCTCTTATTTTGATTTCCAATTTATCTAAGTCTTCAATTGGATCATATTCCTTCTTATGTATTTTTCGACTTTTTAAATCGATTTTTACTGTTTCAAGAAATTCCTTGAAGTCTTTGTTCATAGCAAGTTTATTTATCATTTCAAAATCAAGACCAGTTTTATGTTTGGCTGGAATTATAATTTCTGAAGAATGTGGATCTTCTACATCCAGTTCTATAACCCCAATACCAAATGATGCGCAAAGTCTTGACAGTTCATCAAAGAAGTCTTCATCTTCTAATATTTCAGCTGCCACTAAATAGGACTCGTTTGCCCACGATGAATTAGAAACACATTGAAAAAAGCTAGCTCTTAAGTTTGAAAAGTTTAATTCTCTTTTTAATTCGAATGAATACAAAACAATAGAACGTGCACCAATCGCATCACTAAAGTCGTTAACCTCTTTTTTCCGGTCTTCCATTCTAAAATAGCATCCTACCATATCTGGGTGCACCCATTCACCATATTCTTTCTTGTTTGAAAGTTGATGCTTAATAGTTTTTGTGTAGCATTGTAAGTGGTAGTATACAAAGTAGGTTAAGTACTTATGTAGGTCTCTTTCCAAGAACGCAAATTTCTTATTCTTTTTTTGTGATGTTTGTTCAGGAATCGTGTTGTCATCCAGGTCAATCAATTTTGCCATCGATTTAAGATAAAATTTCTTGGGTCGTGAATCAGTTTTAGCAAATAGCGATTTAGGGTTATCTTTAGCATTTACATAAATTTGAGCTCCTAAAGTTGCCCAAGGAGTTTTTCCACTAGAATTCAATTTTTTATCATATCCTTTAGTTACACCTAAATTCCAAATTTCAGAGGAGGATAAAGGTCTCTTTTCTTCTCTTAAAACAGTTTCTGCTAATTCTAGAAATGTCATTTTATAATGTAATTTTTCTTAGTTACTCATAACGAAATGATGGTATCCGGCGTATGCCGAGATCACCATATGTTACATGAGGGCTCTCTTTTGCTTACTAATTCATTTTTCATTTACTCGGCTTTTCGAAGGTTAGCTTACAGCTCTTTGCAACCGCAGGAACGAGGATTGCAATGTGCTGTAAATGCGTTTGTTTTAATATTTCCAATCCGTATGCCTGAAAGGTAACCTGTTCAATTCATCTCTATGGAGTCTCCATTTGGGCATAAATTCATTCATATATCGCATAAATCTGTCATTGTGATTTCGTTCTAATAGATGCACCAATTCGTGTACTAATATATATTCTAAGCATATTAGTGGCTTCTTTGCCAATTCAAGATTAAGCCATATCCTTTTAGCTTCGATATTGCAAGTCCCCCATTTTGTACGCATCAGTTTAATTCCAAAGTCATCTGCCTTTACTCCAATTTTCTTTTCCCATTTTTCCAATAACGATGGAATGATTTTCTTCATTTCGGCTCTGTACCATTCATCTAATATTGACTTTCTTTTGGCGATAGTCGTATTGGGTCTCATATATAACTCCATGGTCTTATGCTTGAGTATCACCTTTGGTTTGGCGTTTTGCTCTATTAGATTGAGCAAGTATCGTTCGCCTTGAAAGTAATGGCTTTCCTTCTCGATGTATTCCCTTGGTGTTTCTCTAACTTGTTTTTTGAAGGTGGCACGCTGCTTTTTTATCCATTTAAGTTTATTAATTGCAAAAACTCTTATGGTATCTAATTCCATTGACTCTGGTGCCGCAATTCTCACTGTACCATTTGGCGGGTATACACTGAGGTGGATATTCTTGATATCCTTTTTCTCAACATCAATGGTAATATTTCCTAGTTGCAGTTCTTGCATTAGTATTCCACTTGTGCTTTTATAATATCAAATATCTTTTCAACTTTGTTTTCCATTCCGTAAGGTTCAGGTGGTTCGTTAGCAATGTCAATTCCTGAGTGCACAACATATGAGGTTAACTGCTTGTAGATTTCTGCTTTTATTTCTCTTTCTTTCGGCAAATTTCCTCGCCAGTCATCGCGCTTTACATCCTTCACGGCTTTGTCGAGTCTTAATGCTAAATCTTCGTTCTTTCCCAAATTGTTGTACAGTGCTCGCTGAGCTACTGTTACTAATCCTTCGGGTGTTTCATCGCTCTTTCCTTCCACAACTTTTTTAGTAAGTGCAGCTATCTTTTCCAAATATTCTTGATAGTCAATAGCATTTTCTTTTCTTGCCTTTATAATTTCGGTAAGAAGCTTAGACATCTCTTCAAAGAATGCCGGATCAATCAAGTGCTCTTTGATGATCTTTTTTCGGACGTTGTTTTCTATCGTTTCTGCTATTGCTTCTTGACTGCTACGAATACCTTTTGGGAGATTTCCTATGGCCTCCATTATTCCTTCACTTGAGATAATCTCTAATAATGAAGTGTCTCCAAACGGAGAGATTTTCTCTGACTCTTCAGCTTGAATATACGTGTCAATCAAATGACGCATATCCGCTTCATAGGTTTTTAAGTCTAATACTTCACTACTGGCTTGCCTTATTTCTTCTCTAAGTTTGAGATAATGGTCAATCTCTTTTTTGATCTTGGCGATTTCCGATATCGTATAGCCAGCTTCTTCCATTTCATCAGCTATATTGGCATAGGCTCTAATCAATGTAACAGTCTTTTTATACAATGCTGTTCGCTGTGGTTCTTTGGCCTTTAACTCTTCTTCTATCTCCGTATTCCCACAGAAGTACCTGATATATGCCATCGAGTCTTTAGGAGATTCTACCGGCTCACACAACAAGGCAATTTCTTCCAATGCATTATCTAGTCTTTCCTTCCCTTTTTCCAGACGATCTTGAAGCATAATGTCTATGTCCTCAGCTTCAAAGTGATCGGTGTCTAATTCACTTGTATATACTTGCAAGGCACCTGTTCCTTTTTCATTAACCAACTTCTTAAACAAGTCTTTGTAATCAATGATATACCCAAATGACTTATCTGCCCCATCCAATCTATTAACTCGTGTAATGGCTTGAAACAGTCCGTGGTCTTGCATCGACTTATCAATGTAGAGATAGGTGCAAGTAGGCGCATCAAAACCTGTTAAGAGTTTAGAAACTACTATCAGCAGTTTCATATTGGCAGGCTCTTTCTTGAATTTATTCTTAGCCCAATCCTCGTATTGCTCAGTCGATTTTTCTCCAAGTAGGTCTTTGTACAAGTTGTACATAAACTCCCTCTCGGTTTCTGTACTGGCACCTGTATCTTCTGTACTCACATCACTGCTTTGAGGACTGTAAGAGGTGACGATTGCACACCTGTTTTTCAGCGGTGTTTGAAGAAAGAGCTCATAATATCTACACGCTTCGTAAATAGAACTTGCCACCAATATCGCATTACCTTTTTCTGAACTCAATCTCGGTTTGGTACTGAAGTCAAAGATGATGTCTGTAACTACTTTACTCATACGAGAACGACTGCTCAGCACCTTTTGCATCGTTCCCCATTTTTTCTTGATCTCCATTTTCTGGAAATCATTCAGCCCCTTTGTTTTTGCTTCAAACCATTCATCCACTTTAGACTGAGAGGTCAACTTTTGATCTATATCTCTCGCCTCATAGATCAAGTCTAAAATCACATCATCTTCGACACCTTCATTGAATTTATAAGTGTGGATATACTTTCCAAAAACCTCTAAACTGGTTTTCTTATCCTTTTTCAATAATGGCGTTCCAGTAAAACCAATGAATACTGCCGTTGGCATAATCGCTTTCATTGTTCGGTGTAGTTTGCCGCTATCTACTCCTCCGCCGAGACTATGTGTTCTATGACATTCATCAATAAAAACGAAAAACTCCCCAACCGTATGAGGTGGAGATGATTCTATTTCTTTGATAAATTTTTTGAAATCGCCGACATATCTTTTTCCAAATTTATGGACAAGAGAACAAAGCAATCTTGGTTTGGCTTGTCCCAGTTGACGCATTAGATCATTTCCACTATTGGTTCGGTAGATAGCTTCTCCTGCATCGGTAAACACATCTTCTATTTGTTTGTCCAATTCATCTCTATCGGTCAAGATGACCACTCTTGCATTGGGTTTGTTCTCCAATATCCACTTGGCTAACCATACCATGGTGATACTTTTGCCACTGCCTTGTGTATGCCAGATGATACCTCCTTCATACCTATTGACATATTGCTGGGCTTCTTTGACACCAAAGTATTGATGAACCCTGGGCAGTTTCTTCACGCCTCCATCAAAGAGTACAAAGTCGTAGAGCAATTCTATCAGTCGCTCCTTGTCGCACATCTTCAATAGATACTTATCTAGGAGATTGCGGCTATTGTCTTCTACATCTTCTTTCCATTTGAGATAGAATTTCTCAGGTGTGCCAATGGTGCCATAACGCAAACCTTCAGTGTCATTACCTGCAAAGCAAAACTGTATCGTTGCAAAGAAAGATTTGATAAAATGATCTCTTTGATTAGCTATATTCTGACGAATGCCATTCCCAACTGATGAAGTACTTCGCTTGAGCTCGATGACGCCAATTGCAATGCCATTGATATATACGACAATATCTGGTCGCTTGGTCTTGTTGCCTTTGATGGTAACTTCTTCAGCTATAGCAAAATCATTATCACTGAAATCTGCCCAGTTGATGAGTTGTACATTTTTAAAGTCACTACTGGCATCTGCTTTGACTTTCACACCATAGCGAAGTAGTTGATAAACATTTTTGTTCGTGGTATATAGGCTGTCGCTAAAATTTTGAGCGGTTTGGGTCAACTTGAAAATAGCTCTATTAATCTGCACCGCGGTGTAGCCTTTTCTTGACAAGTAAGTTTTCAGTAATTCATCTTCAATATTGCTATTGCCTTTTCGATCTTGCCAATCACCTAAATAGGTGTAACCCAATTCTTCTCTGAAGAGCTTGATGACTCTGTTCTGTGTAATGCGTTCGATGCTGCCTACTCTTGTCATACTTGTCCTCTTTTGTCTGAATTAGGATTCATAAGATGGATGGATTTTAAGATTTCTTGTTTTCCGGGTGATTGACATTATATACTCGTTTAAACTCTAAGCTCTTTGAGCCAAAATTGATCAATAAGCCAATAGGCAAATTGTAAGCTTGGCAATAATTCATAGCTTGAGCTAAGTGTACGTCTTCTAATTTTATCAATGCTTTTAACTCAACCACAATTTTGTCTTCTACAAAAAAGTCAACTCTTCTTGTACCTATCTGAATATCATCATAAAAGATCTCCATTTCCATCTCTCGGGCAAAAGACAAGCCTTGTTTCTCCATCTCAATAGCCAATGCTCTTTGGTAAATTACTTCTTGAAATCCATTGCCCAGTACAGTATGAACCTTCATAGCGCAGCCAATTATTTTATGCGTGAGTTCTTTGTCTTTCATTTCATTTTTCTTTTGTCAGAATTAGGATTTAGTGGATTAACTGATTTTAGGATTAAACATACTTTCAAAATCCTATCATCCATAAATCCTAAAAATCTCAATTCAGACAATTGCATCATACCAATCTAATTTTACCAGTGAGTAGATTCTGCATTAAGCCTTGTTTGAGTTCTTTGTATTTGGTTAACTGGTTTTCTAAGGTTATGATTTCGGAATCCATATTGGAGAGGATGGTAGCAATTTTTCTTTGTTCAATTATCTTGGGAATAGATAGCGTGATATTTATACATGCTTGCTTATTTAACTTAGGTTGTGCAGTACCAGAATTAAGTAAAGTGTAGTCAAGTGATTCTAAGTACTCAGTTAAGAATGTAATATCATATCCTTGCTTTGGTTTTAAAACATGTGCATGATTATTGACCCAAATTTTACCTTTTACTTTAAATGCTAATGGTAGATTCCTACTTAGAATATTTTCACCATCTTCTCCGAGTAAAATTAGTTCATCATCAAATATGTAATCAGCTACATAATCAATTATTCCAGATGCTCCATAATATGGGTAGATCCCTGATTTTCTTTCATTTGCTTTGATAGGTTTTCTTTGACCATCTAAGAAATATACTACCTCCCCCAGCTTCCTTTCCTCCCATCCCTCTTTAGGTCTCAACAACTCCTGCATAGCCCCTTGTTTGATGAGGCGTTTTTTGGCAATCTTTTTCTCTATGGCTTGGATGAGCTGGTCGGTATCGGAGAGGACGGTGGCGATGGCGGTTTGTTCGGGGAGTGGGGGGAGCGGGATTATGACATTTAACAAACCACTTGAATAGATATGTACTACGGCATCACCTTGACCATTCTTTGATTTTTGCTTATTAACTTGATTAGAGTTTGACACATAACCCAAATAATTAAATTCAACTATTTCACTATTGGGTCTTAGTATTACAATATCGCCTCCTGCATATGCATCACTTCTCAAGATAACTGCAGATTTGCCAATTTCTTCTTTAGTTTCTCCAGAACCAGCAAAAAGTAAATCACCATACTTTAATTTGTAACTATTTTGAGATATTTTACTTGATATAAAGGATTTAGTTTCTTTGATGATACTGTCATATAAAGTATATAATTCGCCATATCTGACACAAGGGTATCCTTCACTTAGAACTTCATCCTTCTTGATTCCTTTTCCTTTAAAAAATGTGCCTAATTCATTAAGTGTTGGACAATCCCATTCTGTTGGAATCATCCCAACTTCCGTTTGTTTATATCCTTCCTTTAATTCCACACAAATCCCATTTTAGCAAGGTGAGCATTTACCTTTTCCTTCAAGTCTATTACTTCTTGATCTATACTCGGCAAAGGCGTTTCATATCGTTCTGCCAGTTCTTTGATGCGGTTGGTAAGTCGTTGGCTGATATGGTCTATTTCTCCTTTTATGGAGCTTTGTAAACTTGCCATCCACTTATCATCTACGACTAAGGTTTTTACTTCTTCCGGGCTTAGCGTTGGGTACTTGGCATAGAGCTTTTCATCAAGTTCAGCTTCTGCTGCTTTGATGGCTTTGTTGGTTTTAGAGACTTCAGTATGGAGTTTTACATATAGTTCTAAGACTTTGATTTCTTCTTTCGTGTCTTGATCATTTTCTCTTTTTAATTCCTTAATGCGTTTGCTTGCATTGGCTTTATTTACTTTTTCCAATTCTGCGAAGGCACCATCTTCTACGTTTTGTTCTTCTTCCAGTTCTGCTATTTGGCTACTCAGGTTTTCTTTGTCTTGATTGAGTTGATCGATGGCATCTTGCTCGGCTTGGAAGTATTTGGCAATGACTAAAGTCTTTGGTACCAGATCACACGTCCAGCCCTTGTCTTTCTCCTTGCCGTTCTTAGCTTTTTCTATGATGCGATAGGTTTCAGCCACCCATCCATCAGATGAGATGATGTAGCAGTCATCTTGCATTGTTTCATTCCAGTAGCTGAGTAGGATCTGATAGATGTTGTATTTATTGACTAAGGGCTTACCGTGATAATTAGAGAGTAAATCCTCCGCTAATTCATTTATAACTTCTTTGGGTTTATGTCCGTTATTAAGTGCTTTTAGTTTACTTGTACTCTCTGTTGACCAAGACTGAAACAAGGATTCCATTTCAGATAAGAAAGATTTGAATTCTCTATGTGTATAGATGTCTTCTTTGATCTGTTCCTTGGCTATGGTTAAGTCCGCATATTTATCCCCGCCTGCGGAACGGGCAGGATCCCGCTTTGCAAATAAGGATTTTCTAAGCGTGGGAAATACTTTCCAGAAGGCCTCCAATTCATCAATATCTCTGACAGGAATGCCGCCTTTGAGATGTGCTTCTATGTCTTGTAAGTCTTCCTTTTCTTGGTTGTTGATATAACGTGGAATATTGAGATTGTATTCATTTTCTGCAATCTCTGTGATGGATACCACTTTACTATACCCAGGTATTTCTTTTTGTTGGGTAAATACATCCGTGATGCGTCTGATGTCTTGTTCTCTCAATCTGTTTTTATTGCCGTCTTTGATATAGCCTTTCCCAGCATCAATCATAAAGATGCCTTTGCGGTTATGGGCATTTTCTTTATCGACAAAAATGATAGCTGCGGGAATTCCCGTACCATAAAACAAGTTGGCAGGCAAGCCGATAATGCCCCGGATAAAACCTTTTTTGATAAGATTGGCTCTTATTTCTGCTTCGGCATTGCCACGGAACAATACACCATGAGGGAGAATAATAGCTCCCTTGCCATTTCGTTTGAGTGAGCGAATGATGTGAAGTAGAAAAGCGTAATCCCCATTCTTGGCCGGGGGAATGCCATAATCAACAAAGCGATCATATTTATCATCTGGCAAAGTCAATCCCTGACTCCATCGCTTATCACTAAACGGTGGATTGGCGACAACAAAGTCAAAGGTTTTCAGATGATCCTTTAGGTCTTTATCCTCAAAGAGTGGATTTGCCAAAGTATTTCCTCGTTTGATTTCAGCAGAGGGGTAATCATGCAAAATCATGTTCATTCGAGCCAAGCCAGCAGTAGTTGAGTCTTTTTCTTGACCGTACAAATCAACTTTTACACTTGCTTCATCGCCAACCTTTAGTAGCAAAGATCCGGAACCACAGGTTGGGTCATAAACAGTTACAGTACCTTTTGTGTCTACTTCATTGATACCGATAATTTTTGCCATTGTTCGGCTCACTTCAGCAGGCGTATAGAATTGTCCCTTACTCTTTCCACTTTGGGTAGCAAAGTGTCGCATCAAGTATTCGTAGGCATCACCCAAGATGTCATCGCCATCAGCTTTATTCTTAGAGAAATCCAATGCGGGATTTTCAAAAATGGAAATGAGATTTGTTAAGGTATCCACCATTTCTTTATCATTCCCCAATTTCGTCGGGTCATTGAAGTCTGGAAACTTCGCCAAGTTGTTGGCTTGTGCGATTGGAGCTAATATCTTTTTATTGATTTGATCCCCGATATCTGTTTTTCCTTTCAAGTTCACCATATCCTGAAAGCTTGCTCCTTCAGGAATAGTAATCGGTGCATAAGGTTGTCCAGCCCATTTATCGCTGATATATTTTACAAAGAGCATTACCAAAACATAATCTTTGTATTGGCTGGCATCCATTCCTCCTCTGAGAGCATCGCAGCTTTCCCATAAGCTGCTATATAATTCTGATTTTTTTATTGCCATTATCTAAAGTCGGTTTCTAATATTTTAATTACCTCATCCGCTTGAGGTTCGTCATTTAATATGTTTCTCACTTTGTCTGCTAACCAAAGTGTTTGCAATTCCACTTCTTTTACTTTGAAGAGTTTTGCTAATTTTTTCAAGTGGTCTCTTTTTATAGGTTTTTCATTATTCTCGACTTTGCTTATGAAAGCTCCATCTACTTCAATGACGGCACCTACTTGCCGTTGAGACATCTGATTTTTTTCTCTTAGTTGTCTGAGTTTATTGCCTAAAGTCATCATAACCAAATTAAGACTTGTCCAATTTTGGTTAAAAATATGAATTTGAACCCAAAATTCGGGTGGTGGGTGGGAATAGATGTGGGTTGGCAGAAAAAGTAATGTGTCTGATAAGACTCTTTGCTTTTTTGAGGGTTGGCAAATTGAGTCGCATATATTTTCAATTCAGGTTTTTGATTTTATTCCCATTTTTCGTCCCTCGCTTGTCGCTAACGCTTCGTACATGGAGAGTACGACTATGGGGAGTATGATCTCATGTACAGTCTTAGTCGATGTTAAAATATCCTTTTAAAATTATCGAATTCTAATAGATTACTGATTATAGAATATTTGTTTATATGATCTTTCATTTGATCACTTGCTTGCAATGATTTTTTAAATTTAATAGAATGATCAATTAAAGAAACAGCCTCTCTATAAACTGTCATAATCTGGAGTTCAAACATACTATTATTGTTGTCTAGGATTTGGAAGTGAATTGCTCGATATGTATCTATAGCTGAATCACCTCTAGGTGTGAAATAGTAATTTTTACATTTGATTATTTTGTCGAAATAGTAATCCCAAATATGAAAACTTATTTCTAACAAATGGTTTAGGTTATTACAACAAATTCGATATCTAACAATATCCCAAATATCGATTAACGTTTTTCTAGCAATATTATCTGATTCTTTGACCATAAATATTTTTGACTTAATAGAATCGCTTGGTTTTATACCTCCATAAATTTTCAAATGTTCAGTAAAATTATTTGATTCAATTATGAATTTAAGATTTCTCAAATTAGTTTTATAACATTTTTCTAATCTCTTCTTATCTTCAAGTATGAAATCCCAGTTTTTTGGCATCATTGTATAGGTAATTTCTCTTTCTTGAATGATGGAACACTGGGTTCTAAGGTTTAAATGTATTTCTTCTTGAATACTCATTAAATCATCAGGTTCTTTATTAATTCTATCATCAAACAAATTACAAATTCTTATAAATTCGAATTTATCTTTGTCTTCAAAATTTATCCAAAATTTTTTAAAATTATAATCATATTCAAGTAAAAAACTAATTATTGTATCACAATTCATAATTATTGTGGTTAGATATTTTAGGATGGAATTAGGTTGCGATTTTTTAGAATGAATTTTATTTCTGAGTAACCTTTTACAATTGTAATTCTACTTTCCATTTTTATAAGATCAAGTAATTTTAAATAAAACAACTCTTTAACACGAAATCTAAATTCAACTAAGGAATTTATATTAGGTGCAGCTGGTCTATCCACTATGAAATCGTAAATATCATCTAATGGTCTTTCATATGGATGAAATTGTTTGTAAATAATCCCAAGAAGTTTTTTTTGTTTCCTAGAAAGTTTTTCAACATTTTTAACAACTTCTGGTTCAAGAATTGGACATTTTTTGGGAGGTGGGATTAAATGACTATATTTAGATTCAACGTATTTAGTTATTCTTATTGCCATTGTGAAAATTGAATGTTTAAACTTCTTTTTGTTTCTGTCTAATTTATAGTCTCTAAGGTCAATATATTGTGTTTCTCTCATAGTTTTGTGCCAGTTTTCTTCATATTCCTTTGAAAACATAAATTTAGTAGTATCATAGTATACTGGAAATATTCTAGTTGAAGGTCTTTTTTTACCATGTAGAAACGCTTGAAATTCCAAGCGACAAGATTTGCTTTCAAAATATTCTGCAGTAATAACTGGAATAAGAATTTGAGCATTACTAGCACTATCCAGCATAACTTTTTGCCAATTATCACCCCATTCTATTGATTCCCTGTCAAAGAATAGTTTGTACTTTTCACCAAGCCTTATAGATAATTCTCCGCTCAATTGTTTAACTAACTCTGTAATAAAATTATCACTATCATTTAAGTGAGCATAACTGATAAACCCAATTAGTTGATTCTTCATGATTTCTTTTTTAATAAATATTTAATTAAATTGAATAACTTGCACGAATCTTTCAAAATAGATTCAGTAGTTAAATTTGAGATGATAGAATTTGACACTTCTTTTTTAAAGTAACTAAAATGTTGAATAATACACAAGTAGTTGTAAATATAATTTATTTTAAACCCAATTATTTTATCTACAAAAATACTATTTAAGTTGCACTTTTTTAGCATTATAAGACTGAATTCAACATCTAATACTCCTCCCTTCCGGTACTTTATTGAATTTGATTCGTTATTTGATGTTGAATTATCAATTTCTTGCTTGTACTGTGATAATAACAGATCAAAAGAACAATCCATTAATTTTTGATCTAAAGTTTTTATGAATATTTTATTTAAATATTTATTGGTGATTATTGGCTTGTATTTATTCGCAATTTGGTAAGCCAAAATAATATTTGAGTTTTCTGCAATGTGAGACATGCTGAAACCAACAACGTTAAAGATCCAAGTTTTTGATCTATTTAATTCTTCTTCAAAATAAATCAACTTTGATGTTTCACTATCAAGTGAGAAAACAACAATATCAACATCACTGAATAGATGAGAAGTTTTTTTTGCATAGGATCCATAGTAATATATCTCAAATTTATCACTATCATATATATATTTGGCAATTGAGATTATATACTTTGAAATAATACTTAACCTGATTTGCGAAGCACTTTTAATATTATCAACTAAATGAGTTAAATCATAATAGTTTTCATTCATATATAATTCTTCAATTTAATGTGATTTACTATAATAAATCCAATAAATAGTTACAGCTTTCAATATCATTACAATTATAAGATGAAACTAATAGCAGTTTCTGAATTTGATTAATGTCGACTAACGGTCCCGCAGTAGGCGGCGTCCGCTCGTGTGTTGCGCCTGCGGCACGAGTGGATGACGTCCTAATGCGTGTTATCTATCGTTCTTCCGCATTATTTATTGTCTTCAAATTTAGCTATCTCTTCTCTCATCGTAACTAATTCTGCTTCGGCTTTATTTTGCAACTCAGTAAACTTTTCCTTTGACTCACTTATTTCCTGACATTTCTCAAAGAATGCGATTCCAGACTTCGATCCTAAAACGAAATTTTCTGAGTTTCTGAATTGGTGGTCATTAATTATGATACAATTCATTAAAGATGCCGTCTCCGACATATCTACTCTATTGATAGTTAATTCATTATTGCCAATGTCCGGCATTAAAATTAAACAATATTTAGGTGATAAGCTCAGCATTATATGACAGCTTTCGTCCAAGTATTCAGCTAATTCCGGTTTTCCATTATTCAGCACTATAGGCACGTCAGAAGTTAAATATTCATGATCTCCAAAAGTTTTGTGCACTGAAATATTATAATTCGAGAATTGACTAGCTGCAACGTTGACCGCTTCTAACTGATTAAGTATAAAGTTCAACCTTCTTCCTGGCTCTAATTCGGCTAAAATTTCAACTTCTGAACTCTCTTTTAGATTAAAAGTTTTGCCCGTTGGTAATGTTATCTCAGGACGTTGTAGACTTCTAGATGTGGATATCAGTTCTCGTATGAGATCTCTTTGATGTTCTTTTGATTTACCAAGCCATTTTGCTACTCGGTAATACATTGAAATAATAGTTTCGATAATTTTAGTCTTCTGTTCCGGCGATACAATCCTAACATTATCATTGGTCAGCAATTCGAATACTTTATTATAGTCTGACTCCAAATGCTCGCAATAAAAATTTTCCAACAACATCATATCTTCTTCATTGACATTTGGAAAATCAAGTGTATACAAATGTTTTCTCAAGCAAACGTTTTTTATGTTAACCATAAAACTGTTCTTGATATCGTCACACTTTTTTGCGCATACGAAATATTCATTCTTTCTTGGTTCAGAAAAATGCTTCAAATATGTCCTTGGAACAAAATGCTGTCGTTTTACTGGATTGCTCATTCTTGCAATATTATGATAGATAACTCCCCTATAACCTCAACATCCCTGTCACCGAGTTACCGTTTTCATCGTCAAACGTTACGTTTATCACCCCAAATTCGCCCAAAAAGCCTAATAGGTCCGAATTTTCGCAATCAATTCTCACTATAGATGCTATGTGATAATATTGGATGCCGGGTAATAAATAGCTCAGTAAAGAAATACGCACGAACGCAGTGAATGGAAAGTTGGTGTAGTGCATCATTGCTGGGGCGCCTTGGTTACGCTGACAAGATAATGAATTCTGATTGTATAACGAAGGGATGTAATACAACACATGGCCATGCTATGACGCACCTGTAAGCCAGGTTCCTTACGCTTTTTAATTATACCAATTAAAGGTATAATTGACGCATATATTAAGAGAGGTTTGCTCAATTTCAGCGTTGCAAAGCCTCGCTGTAGCTCCGGCTACGTCTACGT
>JANQSS010000057.1 GCA_028279185.1 Saprospiraceae bacterium
AACTGTGTTCTTACCAGCTGAAGAAGGTCCACGGACCGAAACGTTCTGGTCATATAACCATTGATGTGCTACGAGAAGTTCATTAACGTTTTAACATACTAGGAACGTAGCAATGAAACTGTACGACAACAAGAAGCTTATGATAAATTGAGTGTGTGAATTTTGTATTGTAAACATGCATCACGGTGTATAATTATTATAACTGGTCAACTTCTGCTTACATGAAACTGATGATATTATACTATATGAAATTTCGAAACAGTCCCCTGGAGTTTAGAGTCCACTGTATATCCTCACGAAAACAGTTGATTACACAATGTAAGTGTATTATGTGCTCCTGGTGTGGCATATATAGTGCCCTCATCTAAAATGGGAATTAAAATAAAGACATTGTAGGTATATTCAGAATAGTCAGCTAAATCGTGCAAACTATTCGCACATTACTTAGAGATACCGTAAATCTGGAAATTTTCGCTGTTAAAATATTTTTGTTGCCGCACAAGGCTACGAAAGTTAATATCGCGAAATATTTTCAACAGTGAATAATTAAAAGAACGAAATATTTACGGTACGAAATTTTGAAGCATGCTCAAAACGTGGGGCAGTCCGAGGTGACGATTGTCGATTGTCTGATCTTCTGCGATGTCTCGATCTAGTCGTGACTATTTCCGCGTTAGGGATGGACTTCCTGATCCTCGAGGATCTTTGAATTCTCAGTAGTTCGTCCATACCGTGTACCGCGTGGCACTTCTTTACTGGTTTCGCTGCAAGGTGGCAAAAACTTTCGGTGTAAAAAAAGTTTCGTAGGCGGGGTTCGGGCAACAAAAATTTTTCAACACGAAAAATTTATTAACGAAAGTTTCATTACACGAAAATTTCCAGATTTACGGTACAGACACTATCAGGCAACTTCTATTCAGGGAGACTGGAGAAAACAAAAAAGAAAGAAGGAACTGAGAGGCCATGATATGAAAAGTCCATACAGAATTAAGTAGGTACATGCATAGTAACAGAATGTATAGTATGCACACATGCACATACACACACTAATCATAACTAATGGAATGTCTTAGATAAGACTCCACTTAAACAAACCTTGAGACTTATCCACATTACCAGGTAGAGACAAGAGGGAGTTATGCTTGTCCCAAATTATTAAACAGAACAAAAATGTCCGGCTATTTGGTATAACCAAGTACGC
>JANQSS010000083.1 GCA_028279185.1 Saprospiraceae bacterium
TCCCGCAGTTTTACACCAACGAGGATTGCACGTGAAGGAGGGTTTACTGGTTGTGTGTCGTATAGTTCTTGCATATATTGCCTCTTTACTATGGTGAAATATAAAAATAATTACACATTTCCATTCCCGGTAGGTGCGATATCCTTATCAATGCAGAATACCAAACGCGTATTCTGCCGGATTTGCCCTAAACAGTTTCATAAGAGGTCTTGGCGTAGGTCCCGGTGCGATTAGGAAATCGCACCTACCGGCCTGGGTATTATTGATAGTGTATAAATAATTTCATAATCCACCATAAATGTCGTGCTTTGATGTTAGTATATACAGTTTATCAGATTATTACGGCATTTTCAAACGAAAGTTGCAAATAATACCATTTCGTATATAGGTCATGTAAAATAGATAAAGTTTGCAATCAACATTGCTATTTCCCTGACAATATGTTATCATATCCTATAGACAATACACCATATTGAAGATTATAGATGATTACGATCCCCAATTCATTTCCTGCCTATTTTGCCTTATTCAAACTGACACTTCGTCAACTATTCTGGAGTCGTCGTGTACTCCTGATTTTGTTAGGATGCGTGTTGATGCTTTCTATCACTGTGTTGTTTCGCTTTTATGTAAGCAGGTCCACTGCTGTTAACACCTTCATTCCTTACATAACGTTTTGGGGTTACGGTTTTTTGACGAATTTATGTGCAATATTCTACGGTTCGGCAATCATATCGGATGAAATTGATGGTAGGGGTTTGACCTATCTACAGATGCGTCCGCTTCCAAAGTCGATGATTCTGTTAACTAAATTTGCAGCATATATGGTGGGGACAGTTGTTATTGTTGGTTTATCGCATCTTCTGCTGATGGGGATTATGCAAACACATCCAAAACTTAAAGAACGTTTACTCGTCTTTGGGATGAGTTTTCGGTATACGGGTTCTTTTGCGTTAGGTTTGTTTGCGTATGGAACTTTTGCGATGCTTTTGTCGGTTCGGTTTAAGTTTCCAGTGTTATGGGGGTTGTTATTCGTCTTTGGTTGGGAGCAAATTACAGCGTTTCCTCTCATGTCTACAGGAATTAAGAGAATCTCTTTAAGTCATTACCTTAT
>JANQSS010000076.1 GCA_028279185.1 Saprospiraceae bacterium
TACAGTTTGAGTCAAAAGTCGCTTATGAGAGGGATTTAGCTTTTTATTTGGTTGCAGAATTACAGTTTGAGTCAAAAGTCGCTTATGAGAGGGAGTGTACTCACATCCCAATCGAAGAAACCATATCGTTCGTCACGCTCTGGGCGAGACTGCCCATTGAAGAGGGTGAACACCCACGTGAACTGGTCGACGCCTCCGGGGCCGGACTGAATGCCATGGATGTACTGTATTCGGACGGCGGGGTTTCCATCTCTGGCACACCGCAAGATGAAAGCGATGAGGAAAGCCTGATCCTCACGTGACTGATACTCCGGCAAAAATGTTGAGGTGTAATCCTCGTAGTTGTTGTGTGCGTGCGCTACTATTTGCCACTGTCTGCACACGAATGTCCCGTTTGGCAGTTGTCGCGGGACCCAAGCTGCCGGCGGAAAGACTAGTATGCGTGCTAAAATGCACTGCAAATTGTTGCAATTGCAAGCCCTGACTGAAATTAAAAATGTAGAAATTAATTAATAAAAAAGACATGAACAAAGGCTTCACTATGCGTAGGAACGCTGTTTTCAGAAACATGTATCAGTCCTGTATGTAACGTAAACAATTGAAAGTTTAGAAATAGACTTGAAAACTCTGAGGATTTCTACAGTTGTCAAAATTTAGAGGAGTCTTAGTTATGAACGGAGCCTACCCTCATAACACGAAAAACTTAACATGTTTATGTAGAGGTTTATGCACTGCTCGAAAGTTTTCACCTATCAATGCATGTACAAAGTACAGTCGGAATAGGCTTTTTCAAATTCTACATGTACTCGCTACTTTTTATCATCTACAGCCGCATTCTTCACCAATAATGCATACCACATAATTTGTTGAACAGACAACAGCTTTACAAAATTGTAGGAATTTGGTGTATGTTGAATGACGCGAGGGGATAAAATTTCAAGACCCTGTTTGACAAAATGAACCTGCAAGTGGCAGTGCTACATAATGATGGACCATGTGGACTTGCCAGAGAATTTCATGAAAGTGCACGTTACAGCTGTATACTGTCCATTTACCGTACATGATATGCATATCATTTTCTTTTTTTGGGGGAGAACAAAACACCAGGTGGAATTAGTGATAATTCTTACAGATCTACAAATGTCTGATGACAAATGTAATACAAAATGTTAAGCTTTTTTTAGAATACTCACTCACTAAGCAACAACGCGGCGTTCTGTAGAGAACAGAAAGACGTGAGCACAGAATTTTCCGCGATGATTTGGTAATTAAATTTTATATCTCCTAAAGGGTTTCTTTCCATTGACATTTCTCAATTATTTTCTGCCGATGCACATTTTTTTACAGATTACTACGGAAGTTTATAAACCAAATAGTCACAAATGAACTGGTTACGAGATGAAACTTTTATACCCTTGTGTTACAAGAGCTACATCTTCGTCTGCAACTTGTGCATTTTACCCTAATGTCCAAAATTTAATTTCACATAAAACCCATGAAAATGCTCAGTCTGTCTCGACAACGCTTGATTGACGCAATGATTGCACAGTGAAAGACGAGTAGCAAAGTCGAATTTAAAAATACAGTAATTGACATCTTACCAAATGGCTTCATATTTCTAAAATGATCAATATCAGAAATTTGGTAATGAACCAAAACCCTCTAAACGTTTTTCCTACGTTCTCGCAGCATGAGCTGATGTAACCGAGAACGCAAAAACAAAACCACGGACAGTGGCGTCCGGTTCTGGAATGTTCAATCC
>JANQSS010000100.1 GCA_028279185.1 Saprospiraceae bacterium
TCAATACAATCCCGGGTAACTTGCTCTACACGCATATACATACCCATAACCCATAACCCATATATGAATATTTAAGGGCTGCCGCCCCTGCCGCCGACCCCGGAAGAATCGGCAAGGAAGCCAAGCAAATTGGCATAAAAACTCTTCGGTGCTTCGCACCTTGAGGCTTTCGACCTTTTTCCTATGTATATTGTTGTGAAATATATTTGATAGGTTTGAATTTTCATTTGTAAATGGGTTTTTCATGATATATTGACTGTCATGGAGCCGTCGGAGCCTATGCATGTCCATTCAGGTGCGTGCCATGTGAAGTGGGGGGGGTAGCTGTTTGGGTAGCTGTTTTCGATTTGGGGTGAACTTACAATAAGTGACATTATCATAAGGGCATCTTCACTTTGTGGAGTTGAACGAAGCTTCATTGTGTCGCACGTGGTTGTTTGGCAAGGAATTGTTGGTTTGTGCTCATGGTTTTTTCTTTCCATTTCTTTTTAGGATGGTGTGTCTGACCACCCTTGCGTGAGTCGTAGGCTTCGCAAGGAAAAAGGCACATTCGTAATAATTGGGTTTGTGAAATGGAAAGAAAAAAACATGGGCCCAAGCGAAAAACATGCCCGCGATACCCATTTGTAACCTCAACCCCCAAGCAATGAAGCCGGCAATGAAGTTTGGAACTTTCAAACATGGCTGGCAAGTCCCTGAACCTTAAACGGAATGGAGCTTTCTAGTTGCGAAAATCATCAAACCAAATCTCGGAGAATGCTTGAAAAAAATCCAAGATCCAGCAAGCCAATCTATGACATCGCTACAATTTCTGTTGATCTCTGCATGTCTGCGATGACAAGTAGAATCTGTTTGATGATCCGCCTAAAAATGGAGGTTTCTAGCTGGGAATATTAACTATAAATCTTTGATTTTCCACCAAACCACGTTTTTTTTTTTGAAAGTACATTGATACCCAATGGAGGTCAATATCCCAACATCAATTGGCCGCCGATTGGAAGAGTTTTTTTTGAGAATCATCACCCAGACCAACAACCAGACACCGTCGCAGTCAAAACACGGGATCCGCCAGCCTCACACACCATGGCAGTGAAGGACGACGAAGCCACGAAACGGCGCCGAAAAACTGCCTAACGTGGCTTCTGAAATCCTATAGCAAACTAAGCTAGAAGCTATAAGCTAGAAGCTAGAAATAAGCTCAAAACTTCCACCTTCCAGCCCGCCAAAACACGGGATCCGCCAGCCTCAAACACCATGGCAGTGAAGGAC
>JANQSS010000127.1 GCA_028279185.1 Saprospiraceae bacterium
CACCGGCCACGCCGCCATTGAGTACGTCTTTGTATAAGCGTGGTACTGTCACTCTCTGAGACTGAGAAATACCCAGTATTGCTTCAGCACGAATACTGGCCACCGAATTTGCACCACTTTGTGCAGCGGTTGGCGCATCGGTTTCGATTTGTAATACCACGTTTTCACCGGGCAGTGTGACTAAAGACGACAGGTTTTGCCCTTCCTGCATGGTCATCACAAAATCGGCAAACGGAATAATCCATTTACCATCCTCGGTATATTCGGACTTATAGTCCTGAATCATTCGCAAATCTAAACCGGGCAAGTCCACAAGGGAGTCACCATTTAATGACAAGCTAACTCGTCTTATTTGGTCATTGTTTAGATTCGTGCCGTGTATCGTGATTTCTTTGTATGTAATCCCGGCGGGCAGTTGTAGGTTAAATTTACCGTTGTAGCCGTTGGCTGATGAGCCGTTAAAGCTATCGAGTTCGATTTCTGTATGTCGCATGACATTCTCCAGTTAAAGGAAAATAACGTTTCACAACGTTAAAAAAATGTAAAATAAAAAGCTTAACCGATAGCCGCTCGCACGGGTCTAACGTTATTGCTGGCCCAAACGACGGCCGCACTGACTACCAACGATATACCGAGCGTAATGAGCATATTTTTATGTGCTGCTTTCATGAGTGCCTCACTGAATGAATAATTAACACGTTATTCTTCCAGTGTGACATCCGTTTCCGGTTCGCTGTCAAGGGGTTTTAAAAGCAAATTTAATTTCTTAAACGCATTAATCCAAATATTGTTAATTTTTCCCCACTTGGGCAACAAAAAGCATCTCCCGGTTTTCGATAAACCCCTGTTAGATATAACGAATCATTCTCAACTCGTACTGAATCCTCTTTCATATAGCTAATGCCAGTAATCTTTTTGCTGGTAATGTAATCAAACTTATCATTTTCTCCAGCTTTAAAATAGCTTACAAAAGCACTCGATGATCGACCTTCACAAAAAAGCGTACTATATACATACAATAAATCCTTTACTCCATCACGATTAATGTCTTCATGCATTAATTTTTCTTTAAATGGAGTATTACAGTTTTTCTTTTTCAATCCGGCTTTATATAAATTTATTGCTTCTTCACTAGATACATTAGCGATGTTATTTTCTTTTTTTGTTAAGTCATAAATTCCAGAATATGACTCATTTGGTTTTAGCAATTCAATAATACCAGGATCGTCATATTTCATCTTAACTGCAAAATCATATGCAGTTTCTCCTCGACGATTCTTAAGGTTTTTATCATAGCCATTTTCTAACAGATAAATCACGCCCTCACTATCAAATTTTGATAACAAGGCCATAACCTTTGTTTCATCACCTAAACCAGCGGTTTCATTAACATCTTGTGTTTTATAGCCTAACCAATTAAGTTGGTTATTTACTCTTCTTTTTAAATCATCATTAGCTATCACATTCGTTACTGTAAGAAATAAAAATATAAATACTATATATTTAAACATTGACGCTTTACCTTATAAATAATTTAGATTTGAGAATAAACCAACCCTATTAGCAATAATCAATTTTCGCTTGCGACTTCCAGCAGGGATAAATATTGGCTGCTTATTTTTAAATTGCACGCTACCCTTTATAAATAGTCCTTTAGACGGCGTCCACAGTATAAACTGCAAAGGCACTCTGGGTATAGTCTCAATTTTGACACCGATCTTTTTGGCCATATATTGTGCATCT
>JANQSS010000128.1 GCA_028279185.1 Saprospiraceae bacterium
TTTCCACAAGGCACATAGATTTATGTCTTTGAGATTGAAGAAAAATTGATCTCTCACTCCAGGTCTT
This sequence comes from Saprospiraceae bacterium, assembly GCA_028279185.1. Classification (GTDB taxonomy): domain Bacteria; phylum Bacteroidota; class Bacteroidia; order Chitinophagales; family Saprospiraceae; genus JANQSS01. Next base: position 68 of record JANQSS010000128.1, read on the forward strand.
ATGTTTTCCTCAGAAACTAAAACATACAGCGTGTAAGCAAATGAAGGTCATTGATGATTATGGGTTTCAGTATCATCAATCGCCAAGAACTTTTAACGCCAAAATCAATCAAAGAGTAATGTTCAATTTTATATAAACAATACTTATCCTAAATTAGGATTTGTAGCTTATTGAACAATTTTATTACTTATTTCACTCAAATCATTTAGTAGGAGAAACTAATTATGTCAAAAAACAGTCTTGAATTTGATCGTCGTACCTTCCTTAAAGCCGGTGCAATTGGCACCGCTGCTGGCGTGGTAGGCCTGAATACCAGGCCGGTCGAAGCGCAATCGGTGGCTTGGAAGCAGGCGGGTAATAATAATCATGTGATTGATATTCAGGAAAGCGAAACCACGACCTCAACCGGTGAAGTAAAACTCGAGTACTTTGGTCATTGTGCGTTTAAAGTCACCTCACCGGCCGGTGTGACGATATTATTTGATCCTTGGCGCAATGATCCTTCGGGTGCATGGGGCTTATGGTATCCGAACGAATTTCCCCAAACAGTTGTAGATATTGGCATGTCGACGCACGCACATTTTGATCATGATGCTCTCGATCGACTTGATGCAACCATGATCCTGGATCGTATGGTCGGTGAGTATAGTTTTTCCGATGTAAAGATAAGCGGACTGGCTGACAAACACGCTTGTGAGGCTCCCGGTTGGTATGAATGGACCAATGCTATTGCTGAGTTCGGTGCTAATGCTTGTCCACCGGATAATCCCGGGCACATGGACATGTCAATGTACGTTGTCGAAACAGGCGGGCTGAGAATTCTGGTTTGGGGGGATAATCGCCATAATCCATCTGAGTACGTCTGGCAACAATTAGGACAGATTGATGTATTAACACTTCCGGTTGATGGCTCACAGCATATCTTAAGTTACGAACAAGGCGACGAGATCGTAGAACGTCTTTCACCCAAGGTCGTGATTCCCACACATTATCTGTGTGAGGGAGTATCATTAACATTGACCACACTGCAAGATGCTGACGAATGGGTTGATTCTCAAAAAAGTAAAACGTTGCTTGATAGCGGTTCGCTAAGCCTGGCAGCTGAGGAGGTCAAACAAATGGACAAGGAATTCATGTATTTCGGGAGTAATACGGTTATTTCGTAAAACCAATTACGTTATATTGCATCTCATTAAAATCAGTCATTTACATATAAGTGAATGACTGATTTGTTCAGATTGTGTTACAAAGCTGATTAGTACTCCTCATAATGACTTGTAACACAAGCCAGCTCGATTTATTTTCCTTATGGTCTTCCATTACGCCCAGGTTACAATCGTAAAATGGTCATGACCATTTTACGATGTATATGAAAACAATCAGCATTTAAGACGGAAATAAGCTTTGTTGATCAAATTATTGCTCGGCTGATTTTAAAAACGCCTGCCTAACTAATATCAAACTGATTAGTGCTGGTAAGGCCTGTGTTAAGGCGATCCTCAATAAACCAGGTTCGGATATGTACAACACTATTCCGGCACCGACAATAAATAAAAGAAGATAGGTGGCTAACAATTTTCCCTCTTTAATCAGGCCTTTGTAGACTAAATAAATTGAGAATAGTAATCCAAAGGCTAGAAAGAGATTATAGAAGCCTAAATTAAAGGCCCATAATTTCACTACTAATCCTTGTTCAGGTGATAAACCGAATTTCTCCAGTGTGGCAGGGTCCATAAAATTAATGCTTTCTGTATAGAAAAACAGGATATGTAAAGCTGCGGTTATTCCGATTGAAATTATTGTGATTAGTTGTTTTTTATTCATGATGATTCTCCAGTTTTATAGTATGTGTTTGTTGTTTGAATTTATTGTATTAGTAGAATTAGCGTAAACAAAGTTATTGAGAGGTCTGCTATGCAGCTGCTGATATTTTATTGCGGCTTCCGTACGGTTGGTGACCTTAAGTGCCCTGAGAATTGACGAGACATGTAATTTAATCGTTCCCTCAGATACTCCCATTTCGTAGGCAATACGTTTGTTTGAAAAGCCTTGAATTATGCCTTGAATAACTTCTTGCTGGCGTCCAGTTAGCTTAAAGTGTATGGCTGATGATCGTGTGGTACCACGAGTCTGAATAGATTCATTATGCATAAATGCATGGAACTTTTGCTGCATTGATTTATACGATTGATTAGGATTAATTACATCGATACCGTCGAGTCGGCGAAGTGAAGCCATGAATGTACTAGATTGATTATTCGATATCACCAGAACTCGGGATTGTGGTGATACTTCCTTAACATTAGTCAAAATGTCAATTGCACTATTTAAACATTGATCGAGGCGACAGACAGCATATTTTATGTTTAAAGTAGTATTTTCTTTTTGGTAGAAATCTTGAATAGTATTGGCTGTTATGATGAACAGATTCGGATATATTGATTGGACTAATAATTTGATACTTCTTTGCGAGAATGTATCAGGATCGAAAATCAAACAAGTACTTTGCTTCATATTACCCTCTCTATTGTTATTAGTTATCAGATTCTTTTAAAAATAGTGTATTTCTTATCTTTAAAAAAAGGATAATCATTGGATTCAATAATGTCATCACCAATATTAGTGAAAATTAGTCAGTAATGGATACAGACCTCATATTAAAGATATACGATGCAGCACTGGATCAGGATCTATGGCCAGAGGTGCTTGCTGAGGTCGCGCATTCTGTAGGTGCGAGTGGGGCGATTGTATTTGAATGTGATCAGGCACAACGCCAGATACAATTAACGATTCAGTCGAGTAATTATGACCCTGGACTAATCGAAGGTTATTTAGAAAATTATCACAAATATGAATTTGCCGATCAACTAGCGTTGGCGCGGCACTCAAAACGAGATGATGAGATAGTGCTTATTTCCGATAATATTCTGGCTAACAGCCGGG
>JANQSS010000134.1 GCA_028279185.1 Saprospiraceae bacterium
AAAATCCTGGAATAAACTAGATTCCAATCCTGACTCAAAATACTTTGGTTTCGATACGTTTAAAGGCTTGCCGGAAACCTGGGAGGGTTTAACCGCAAATGCTGATCCGGGCACTTTTGATGTTGGTGGCAGTATAGAAAATGTAAAAATCGATGATCCCAGAGTACAATTAATTGAAGGGCTATTCCAGGATACCGTACCTGACTTTCTAGACGCTATGCAACTCGATAGCAATCGTATCAATATTCTCCACATTGATAGCGATCTTTACTCATCTGCTCTTTATTGTTTAACCAAATTTGACCCGATCATTAAAACCGGTGACATTGTTATTTTTGATGAATTTTCTTCTATGGATGAGTTCTGGGCTTTATCTGACTATATCAAATCTTATCGACGTTCTTATCAGGTACTGGCCTATGCGGGTTCATACTTTCAGTGTGTGGCAATCGCTTTGGATTAGGGACTGTTGCGCTTTAATATGATCTGTAAGTCGAAGTGCCAATGCCATTGCAGTGAACGTTGGGTTTGCACAACTGCCGGTTGGAAACACGGAGGTTCCAGCAACATATAAATTCCTGGAGCCATATACCTTACAGTCAGAATCAACGACGCCTGTCTTAGGGTCGCCACTCATACGGGTTGAACCCATATGATGATATAAAGAATAACAAGGTTGTTTCCATTCATCTGTGGATCTGAATAATTCGGGTTTTATTTTTATATCAGCAATTTGCAATCTGCTAAGTTCTTCACTTGCCAACTGATAAAATTTTAACAGTGTTTTTCGACTTAAATCAGAGACCTTCCAGTTTATCTCGGCTTTAGGCATGCCTAATATGTCTTTTTCCTCGCTTAGTTTTATATAGCTCTGCCGATCAGGTTCAGTTTCACAATTAGCTATTAAAAAATAGCCGGCGTCTTTGGGAAAATACTTTCTATGTTTCAGGTAATACGAATTAAGGACTTTGAAAAGCTCTATTGGTGATTTAGCCACACTCATTAGTGATCTGACACTGGATAAATTCACCCCCTGGGAACGCAAAGTAGAATAGAAGGTTTTTATATTGCTTATAGGCGAATTCCCATGAGCCTGAATCGATATACTTGCATTTACATTTAACAGCTGTGCATCAGTTTGAAATTTCTCACTTAGCGTAAGCTTAGGCAGGTATTTATGCTTCCCGACCAGAAAAGTTGAAAACAAATTCTCAAAATTTTTGAAATTTATTGGAAATAATCGACCACCGTAAATTCCGATGTGATCTTGATAATATCTTCCTACATTACCGTAGCTATTACCAACGCCACTTTCGCAAACATTGTTAGATGCGAGCAAAATACGTGCATTATCTATTCCACCGCAACACAAAATGAAAACATCCGCCTCTACTTCAGCATTGTTCCCGGATAAACTTTTTAACCTTATTTTTTTTATTGACTCAGATAATGTATCGAAATGCATTCCCATGACATTGGCATTCGACAATAATGTTACGCGCTTAGATTTTTGGATATCTTGTTTAAATCTTAGTCCTAAGTTCGGTTTCGGGCTCCATTTTGAAAAAGTCAAATAGAACACTTGATTATTTATCCGGTTTTTTATATCCGAATCT
>JANQSS010000143.1 GCA_028279185.1 Saprospiraceae bacterium
ATCCTGTTCGAGCTTGAGGTACTCATCTTCCATCAAGCCATCTGATTCTCCATTGCCACGTATATCAACCCGCACGCATGCATAACCATGCGCAGCAAAATAAGGGTGGGTCAATGCATCGCGTATCGCCGTTCCATCGCGTTTACGATAGGGTAAATATTCCAATATACCCGGCACTGGATTCGATCCGGAATTTTCCGGCATCCAGATTCTGGCAGCCAGTTTGACGCCATCACTCAACCAGATCCAGGCATTTTCAATTTCGATTACATCATGGCTAATTGGTTGGTCCATCGCTAATTACTCATCTACTTATCAAATCAAAATCAGTGCAGATATCGATTATCTAACGTGTAATTATTACCTATTATGAGTTCGATAAGAACTCAAGTTTGAATAAGTTAAATATCAAAACTTTATCGATTATTCAAAACTGACTTAGATATAGCAACATCAAACATAGCGCACTACACACGAGTTACTTTGTACAAGTTTCCAGGGTTGTTTGGGTGAGGACGTTATATGGTGGTAATACAGATTCGAATCGTATATCCTTAGCCACCTTACGAATCCTTTTCATATCAAAATCAACAGTTCACATGAAGAAATACATCAAACAAAATCTAAGTAAAATTGTCCGCTTTATCGTGAGGGAAGCTCAGGATGAAATCAAATCAAATCGATTTACAAACAATAAAGGTAATGACGTTCGAATAAAAATTGATTTATCTGATTTGACTAAACAACTCTCATCTCGCGAGGTTACGGGTAACCTTCGGAATTTTCTGCTTTGGAATCATCGTTTACTTAGAGTGTTAGCTGAAAAGAATAACCGCGCCGCTATTGATACTTATGACTTTGTTGATGCTGAAATGAGTGGAGCAGTATTTAATCTGGATCAATTTGTGATCATTGAATCAAAAAAAGACTCAATGTATGAACTTGAAGGTTATATCCTTGATCTGGGTGTATACAAAGGAGGCAGTACAAGAAGTTTAGCCAATATTTTCCCAAATGAAACTATACATGGATTCGACTCATTTATAGGTTTGCCTGAAGATTGGTCGCATGTATTGAAAGGTTCATTCGGGGAACTAAAAGGCGGGCTACCGGATATGCCTCAAAATGTTAAGCTGTACAAAGGCTGGTTTGAAGATACTCTTCCAGCCTGGATAGAAAAGAATAACGAACGTCCAATTTCTGTTCTTCGTGTAGATTGTGACATTTACTCTTCGACAAAAACTATTTTTACGGTTTTAAAACCTCTTATAAAATCGGGCACCTGGATTGTTTTTGACGAACTAATAGGTTATTACGGCTGGAGAGAACACGAATATAAAGCATTTATGGAATTTATAGATGAAACCGGATTTGAGTTTCAATACATTGCTTTTGGCCTTACTTATACGATCGTTAAACTGGTTTAACTGCTGCGATAAACAACAACTTATCACCTGATATATAATATTTACTGCCACATTCCAAAACTTCGCCAGCATTTTAGCTATTAGTGCGACTAGCATTGCACTATAAATTTAGTTTATCGACTTTTTAAAATTTTAGCTTAAAATTTTTATTGTCGAGATAAAATTGATTTGCAGAACGTTCGAGTTTACACATGGTTTTTCTAGAACAGCTTTAGTGATGATTAGTGATATTGAATTTACTATTATAGATATTCGCACATCACTAAATTCGGAAGTATCCACGCCGCTAATATCTTGTTGGTACTTTCTTTAATAATCAGATTCGTCCTCATATTTCACTTGGAAATTTAACACCAAAACAATATTACCAACAGCACCGTGAAGCCAGACTTTTCTAACGTAAGCTGGTACCGAC
>JANQSS010000174.1 GCA_028279185.1 Saprospiraceae bacterium
CACCGCTGCGCCAGATGGATGCTCTTGAAAAACTGACCGGTAGCGTTGATCACCTGTATTGTAAACGACTGCTGTTCCATCACTTTTTAACTGCCTGAGTGTTTGCAAGCTCATCAGCTTTGAAGAAGAGACTTTTTCATGCTCTATATTCCAGGCAATCATTGTTTTTTCATTCTTCTGGTTACAAATATAAATTTCTTCCAAAGAAACCTTCATCACTACCGAAAAGAAATTGTCCAGAAAAGAAAATAGCTTGTTCAAGGAAAAAATCTTATCCAAACGCTTATTCAAGGCTTCACAAGCTTCGGCGTATATATATCGCTTAGGAAAAATTCTGGATGGTATAGTCTGTATTTCCTTTTGAATTTTCATAAAGGCGGGAGCCGCCAGCGCAAGGAACGACAAGCCCAAGCCAAGTGAAATTAAATCATTATCTTGTGGTAAAAATTTGCGATAGAAAAAATAGCCAAAAATATAAATAGTTCCCACCCCGATTAATGCGAAAACCCGGGCCAGCTTATCGGTTAAAACTACGGATATGTCTAATAACTGGTAACGGGTCATGGAATAAGCCATTATGCCCAGCGCGATAATAATAAAAACAATTCCGGGAGGATAGAATTCAAAACCGTAATTACAAAGGTAATCAACAGCGGCAATGAAATAGATAAATAGACTGGCTACGCAGTATTGCAGTTGTTTTTTATGTAGTGCAGTTGAGCTGGCAATTGCGCTATACGCTACATATAAACCTCGGGTTACCACCACCATGGTTTGAATGACATGAATCGGGTGCAGTATCCCGGCTTTAGGGTAGTAACCCCAGAAATATTCATAATGGCCTTTAACGAATAAATCGCTAAAAATCAAAGTCAGTGCCAAAAGCCCACATACACCGTAGGATAAATAAACAAATTTCTCCTCGTTTTTGCGCTTGGCCATTTTGACCAGGAAGTGGTAAAGCGTAGTCGGCAAAAACAGTATGAATAAATAACCAAGCTTGATTAACTCAAATGCCAATTCAGGATTTTGGGTCTGAAATAAAATGGCCCAGGTAAATTGCCAGAAAAAAGTTGTCAGACAAAGAAAAAAGAAAATTAAATTAGCTGAAGTCGTCTTATCACGTAATAAGACAAAAATCCCGGTCACCGCAAAATACAGTGCCCCAATTGTTGGCAATAGCGAATACATTAATCAGTATTCCAATTTTCTCCCCGAGAGTGACATACACTCGTTGGTTTTAAATTTTACACTAGCTGCAATCAATAAGTAATTATTGATTATTTTTCGTCATTAATTGTTACAAAGTAGTATAATCCTAAATCAAATAAATGAAAAGTATTAAATTACTTCCTGTTTTTGCAGGTTCAGGTTCAGGTTCCGATTTCGTATTAATACTATTTTAGCTCTTCACAGGCTGTTCGTATTCTTTGGCAAGCTTTATCAAGCTGCTCATCAGAGGTGGCGAATGACAGACGAAAGTAGGGATCATATTCGAAAGCAGTTCCCGGCACGACAGCAACTTTATGATGTTCGAGTAAATATTGCACAAAGTCAGTACTGGACTCTAGTTTGTTCCCATCAAGTTTTTTTTTGCCGATGACTCCTGCACAACTAACATAAAGATAAAATGCACCTTCACAGGCTGACACCTCTAATCCTGGTGCTTTGTTTAATTCCGTGACTAATTTGTCTCGTCTTGCCTGATAAATACTGACCTGCTGCCTAATGTGATGTTGATCACCAGCTAGTGCGGCAACAGCAGCAACCTGACTGATGGCACAAGGATTTCCGGTGGCTTGCGACATGATCTGTCGAATTGCTTTCATTAATTTTGCAGGCCCACCCGCATAGCCAATACGCCAACCGGTCATGGCGTGAGCTTTAGATAGGCCGTTGATTGTAATTGTTCGATTCATCAGTTTTGGCTCAATTTGTGCAATGCTGAAAAATTCACGATCATCAAACAACAGTTTTTCATAGATATCGTCAGCCACTATCCATATGTTTGGGTGTTCCAGCAATACCTCGGCCAGGGCTCGTAGTTCCTGTGCCGTATACACCGCTCCGGTGGGATTAGAAGGAGAATTTAAGATAATCGCTTTAGTTTGCCGGGTGATCGCATGGTCCAGATCCAAGGGCCTGAGTTTAAAATTATTTTTCGCAGATCGCTTAATCAAGACCGGATATGCCTCGCATAATTGCAGCATGCCAGGGTGTGAGGGCCAGCATGGTGTGGGTATGATTACTTCATTATCGCGGTCCAGTATTGCCATTAAAGTATGGGCAAGGAGCGGTTTAGCACCGCTATCTACTATGATTTCGTCCAGCTTGAACTCAAGTTGATTATCATTTTTGAATTTAGCCTGGATGGCTCTTTTCAGTGTTGAAGTGCCGTCTACAGGTGTGTATTTGGTAATACCCTGATCAATCGCCTGTTTAGCCTGTTCACAGACATGATCGGCTGTCGCAAAGTCTGGCTCACCTGAGGATAAATCAGCAATATCTTCGCCTTGTTCCTTTAATTCTGCTGCCAGGGCAAATATTTGGGCGATTTTTGATGGTTTAAACTGATTCAGTCTTTGGCTTAAATCCGGCAAGATACGGGTCTCCGTTTATGGATAGTGCCAATTATTTAACAATTTTCGCTAAATATCATCAAAAATTCAGTATGCTTTGCTATAACCTAGGGTCTGTCAGCTAAGAGATATGTTATGCACATAATAAGACTTATTTGCTTATTTTTTATGTTAATAGCCCAATCGGTCATGGCCGAAACCGCTTTAAATGAATTTCTGAGTCTGCACAATCAAGAACGGGATGCTTT
>JANQSS010000225.1 GCA_028279185.1 Saprospiraceae bacterium
CACCGCCCGCATGGATTTCAGTGTCCTGGAACCCACCCCACCCTCGATCTCAAGCGCCCTAATTGGAGGGCGTGGCCGATTGGATCGTGAGATCGAGCATAGACCTTCAGCTCAATATGAAATATGAATAATGACCGCCCGCCCGCATGCAAAATTGTAAAAACTTTGTGACGATAAACAGTAAATAATATTTAGTTTGTCCCGCCTTAGGGCTTTAGGCTTGAACTAGTTGGGCGGAGCCCAACCTTCGCGCGAAGGTAGGACTCTGCCCAACTAGACGCCGTCGAACATAAAATTAATGGCGATTGACTAGTACGTAGGTTTTCCTCCATGTCGTTGAGCCTCCACGAAGCGTTAGAGTATTTGGTGACGAGAGCGAACACCAATTCATTCTGCATGGGCGTGGTTACCAAGACGGTGGTGCTCGCTCGCTTTTAAAAATGGTCACCGAGTAGCCACGCTCGTTGTAGCTAGCCTCGTGCCCAGGCTTTCCCATGTTTTTCAACACACGGGAGAGAGTAGCTCTGATAGCAGAAGCGCAATGAGCAACAGTGAAGTACAGAGTATTTGTGTAACTTAGCCGGGCAGCCTTATGGCCTTCTGTATAAAGTGTATGGGCGCGGATACAGATTTTTGAGCTGCACTGGAAAATACGTGCAGCTAGGATAATACTTAAAAACTAAGGTGCCACTGCACTAGGTCTTACTAAATGGAACAGATTGATATAAAAAAAATAGCACATAAAGTTGATGTGGTGTTGAGTTAACCCTGGAAGACTTGAAAGATGCAATTTTTGGCCCCCAGCGGTTCTGTATGTAATCTAAACGATAGTTCGCTGGCATGTAGATAGATCTGATGGATGTAACATTACTCGCACAACACGTTGGTGAAGGTTAGAAGTTTTGAAAATATACCGTTTACTTTTTGAGATTGAAAATATACCGTTTACTTTTTGAGATATATCATGCACATTTTTGCAATTAGGCCACTCCAAATTAATTTCCTGTTTCCCGTCCTCTAATTCATTGCACGGGCATGCGGGCGGGAGGGGAATTCCAATGTTTACATATTAGCCAAGTGT
>JANQSS010000229.1 GCA_028279185.1 Saprospiraceae bacterium
AAGATGGCACCCTCTCCTCTTCAGCTAAAGATGGAATACTATTTTCATCAAATAATACATTAGTGTTATTGGCATCTAAACAGCAAATATTGTAGACATTCAATAATTTTTAAATTATGCGAAGGATTTTTATCTGAGCCTCGATTTAAGTAAGGGGGACAGTAATACAAAAGGGGATACGCTATTACAAATTTGCTAATTATAAAATGAGAGGGATGTGAGTGCCTGCTAAGAATGCCTTTTGTATGGGGCATTTCTACTGCAGAAACTTATTGAAAGATTTGCTGTGGTTTTTATGTATTTGTCAATATCACCCAATCAGGTGATGCCAAATCATAGTCTAATGGGGTAGCCTAGTGGGCTGTGGTCTTAAATTATTTATTCTATTAGGAGTACATTGTGAAATTATCGATAACGGGTGTTTTCATGAGTTTTGTTTTATCAGTCCAGGTTTGGGCGGTTGATGTTCAGCATACGTTTTCGGCGGGTAGTCCTGCCCGTGCTAGTGAAGTCAATGAAAATTTCCAGGCCTTATCCGATGCGATAGATTCGGCGGGTTCGGCATCATTTAGTGATTATTTTATTTCGTCTTCTGCGGATGGCACATTGAATAATCGTAATGTGATTGTAACGACTAGTGGATCGGGCTGTTATACAGCGAGGATCTGGTTTACTAACACTACGGGTGTACAGGTAAATAATGCGACGACGACGGTAACACCTGACGAAGTGTTTGTTTTGCAATTTATTTGTGGTGATACTTCTAATGTATCTTATGAACTTGAATATATTTATGCATTGCCTGCAACTGGGGTAGCCCCCTGGTTTGGTTTTGAACAGGCAGAGGGTGTTGAAATTAATGAAGACGCAAATGGTGACGGTGCCTATGATACAAACTTTGCATCGGATTATCGTTTTTCTGTGGTACAGAACCCACTAGGAACCATGAATCTCATGCAGGGGAATGAATATTTTATCGATAGTAGCGGAGAGTTGGTTGCAGCTACGGATTTTTCAGTGGTTCTGACCCCAATGGGTTCCCCGCTGGTTGAATTTTATTAATTGAAATAATAATTATTTCCTTTTCTGGGTCCATAAAATGCTAAATTGCATGAAAATAAAAGATTCTTGCAAGTTGCACTAAATGAAA
>JANQSS010000245.1 GCA_028279185.1 Saprospiraceae bacterium
GATGACTACGATTTCATCATCGCTCATATCGGAATTGTAGATTTTTCACCACGGCCATTATCCAGTGCTGTGAATGATTTGTACAATCCGGCCCAGGAAAGTTGTATAGATAATTTACAACTAAACACCCGGAATTACTCAGAAAAAATCATAAACAAGAAAAAGAATATGTTCGATGAAATATTCGGTGAACAAAACATGCTCGAACATTTCTCAAACCCATACAATGTCACCTATTTAAATGAAAGGACAATAAATATGTATACACTGGATATGGCCTCTACCTATTTATTACCTGTCCTGAAATCTATCGATAAATTAATTTGGATCAGCTGTAATCCTTTTATACCGGGGTGGAAAGGCAATTACCCTAAATACAGGCCTATAAATATTTCAATGGTTGAACAATACTCGGACATGTTTGCCGAAAACTTAAATAACGTAGTAGATCTCAGCCACTGGAACGAAACCGAAATCAGGCAATATACCTGCGATAATCTTCATATAACCAAAATGGGTAGTGATTATATATATGAAAAACTACGTACTTATATCTAGTAATACCAATTAACCTAAGCTTTAGCATATTGAGGTCGAATCTAAAATGAATTCAAGCGACATATCCACCTTGCAAAACCGAATCGATGAATTAGGGCCATGGTGGGAAAAAATCAATGACTTCGGGGAAAATATAGTCACTGGCCCCGGAAGATCGAAAAAATTATTGTGGGATAAGTTGAAACAAAATATAGATGTTTCAACTTTTAAAAATAAAACCATTTTAGACCTGGGGTGTAACGCAGGTGGAAACGTATTGGAATTAGCCAAATTCGGTCCAAGTAAATTGGTGGGCATTGAGGGAAACGACACATTTTTCAAACAAGCAGAATTCGTCATAGATCACTTCGGCACTGATGCCTCAGTGATTCATTACAGATTTCAAAACCAGACCTCACCAGAGCAATATAAATCTGAACTGGGCAGTTTCGACATCATATTCTGCTTAGGATTAATCTACCATTTCAACGAAGAATTGAACCTTAATTTATTGCGTTATATTCGAGAAAATTCTGAGATGAGCTTTTTC
>JANQSS010000247.1 GCA_028279185.1 Saprospiraceae bacterium
ATGCTCCGTTTAGCGCTGAGAATAATAATCGGGAGTTGAACTTTTTCATCTCGGACGCGCTTGATAATGTCGAGGCCGTCCATCGAAGGCAACATAATATCGAATATGCCGGCATCGTATGAATTATTGAGAGCCAAATGCAGGCCTTCCTTACCATCACTCGCATGGTCGATAACGAAACCGGCTTGCTTCATACCGTTGGTAATGAAATCGGAGATGGTCTTATCGTCTTCAATTAATAAGAGTCGCATGAGTTATGACAGTAAGTACTAACACCTGAAAGTTAATACAATAATAGCCTGAAATAGCGGGTTTGTAAGCTGTAATAGCGAAAGCTTACCAAATGGTAAGTTTGGGGCGTGTTTTCCAACAACAATCGTTAATTAATAGGGGGTAAACTACATAGAATGAGGATTTTCGCTGCGCTGATCAAATAATATTGAACATGGATAGAAGTGTTAAAATACTCGTCGTTCCGATCCAGATAAATGCGATAAAAGACCATACGTATTGCTCATCGAGAAACTCTTCAACGTCATTTCCCCAAGGAGAGCCATCTTTCCAGGAAAGTTTTGTGCCAAACAGAAAATAATAAATAGATAAGGCAGCAGTCATCGCTAACCCGAAAATAATTGTTCCAGCGACATATAAAAATAAGTGAAACCAAAGCCCGTTGCGCAGCAACCAGATGGGCGTAAAAATCAGTACACCCAGATTTAAGGTTTTTACTAGTCCGGCATTTTCGAGGCTCTGATTAAATGCAAGGTTGGTGGGAAGCTGACTCGAAGCGAGTAATTTTATTGAAAATTTATAGGTAAAAATAATCCAGATAATCGTCGCGATAAAAAGAGCAGCGAATATGGTATAAGCTAAATCGTTAGACATAAAATTTTGTTTTGAATTATTATTCTGACGACTCATTATAATGAGGTGAAAATAGTAAGTCGAATCCTGCGATAATTTTCGACAAGTCAGAAGGTCAGATGCACCGTAAATATGATTTCAGAAGATCGGGTAATTGGACACTTTGATTCGAGAATTAAGCTCATAAATTGATCTAAAACAAAAGCGATTTTACAGGCTTGGGTATAGTGCGAGCTATGCTAGCTAGTTCGCTATTCTGTATTGCAAGGTGTAAAGGTTAAATGAGTTTCGGAGTGTCGCAAGCCGTATTGAGTATTCTGACGTTGATTGTAATGATGGTATGGGCATTCAAAGGCCCAGGAGTCAGAAAAACTCGCATCATACTTACTTCTGCTTATGTACTATTGCAAGGCTATTCCTGGGTAATGATACTCGTATTTGGCGCGTTTCATACCATTGGAGAATGGGCAATAGGCTTATGTTTTGTTACTTCGATACTGGCTTTTATAGTGATCGCGACATACAAAAGAATGTATCAAAATCAGAATTTGTAGTTATTGGTCGATACTGAAGCGCTATTTACGAAGACAGCATTTTTCTTAAATTTGCCATACTCGATTTTCCTCGCTCGCGTTTTTCATCATCGGAGATTTGCAAACGATCCTCTTCCCAGTCGAGATCATCCTGCGGCATTTCTTCTAGAAATCGAGAAGGAACTGAATTAACCATTTCGCCATAACGAGCGCGTTGCTTGG
>JANQSS010000108.1 GCA_028279185.1 Saprospiraceae bacterium
TACTTAATCCTTGGAAATTTCTTAATATCCATAAATTCCATTCCTTATCATGAAATAGTTAAAAATCGGGTTATAATTTACCTGTCCGTGATAGATTATCTCTGCTTGACCAAGATGACGTGCAACTTGATTTTGGAAACGCATGGCCATCGTTTCGTGCCAGGGGTCTCCTGTGACTGGATGTTTGGCATGCTCCATCACGCGCACTTTATCAGGCGCGGTTACCCAATCCCATACGTATCCAAATTCATGAGCGAAATCTACAACCGGGCTGTAAAATCCTCCGACTTGGTCTCGATAAGGCAAAACATGCACCCATCGTATAGGATTCCATGTAATGGATAACCAATCCTCTTGTGTTCTCTCACTCGGCATAGCGAATGCAACAGGATTGGAATACACCGTAGACGTCACGTGTACCTGATAATGAGCATATCTTCCTTGACCAACAAAGTCTCTTATTTTATCTCCCTTAATCTTCTTTCCATCTATTGTAATTTCCCATTCAGTTACTCCCGAATCGCACAATAGATTTAACGCACGAATTGCATGTTGTGTTTCAAAATCCCAAACAGCGCTAATCGGCATTCCAGGTACAAATAGGATTCCATTAACCCAAATATCCTGTGGAGATGCAGCACTATTGTTATCAAAAACTGCATCATTCCAATTCTAATCAAGAAATTCCTCATAAGGATCACTTCCAAGCCCGCCTCCTCCACACACAGCCTCACCGCTAGGATCAATATATTTTAGCGGATTGTTTAGAGCGTATGTGTAGTGATTATAGGCCTGAGTGTATTGTCGTCCAACACAATATTATGGATACAGAACAGAGCTTTAGTCTGATTAGCAGATTGTATTTCAAAGTCAAAATCCAATGAATCCCTCACACATCCATTGCCTATCTCTTAATATCCCTTGATCAGCTACAATCCTTGTTATAAATCCATCAGTTTTATGAATGACATATTTGCACATATAACTTCCGAGAGTGTGAATTCTATTATCGTATTCGAAATACTTCTTTTCAATTCCAAAAAAATACACGTAAAGGTACTCGCCA
>JANQSS010000268.1 GCA_028279185.1 Saprospiraceae bacterium
TGCCTGCGAATCGACCAAGGAATGCAGAACCTGCTTCCACGGCACCAGAGCCTACGGCACCTGGTACTTCTTTATCCTTGAATAGTTGAGCGGAAGGAAATAATTGAACCTTGAGCTCACCCTCTGATTTCTCCTCAACAATACTCGCGAATTCTTTCCAGTTTTGTCCCAAGGAATGTGTCTCAGGCAACTGAAGCGTGACTCTGATTATGGTTTCGGCTGATACTGCAAGACTGAATAACATTGATAAAGCGATTGCAGTTTTGAAAAATAAATATTTCATTGATTTCTCCAGATACTATGTGAATTTAATGGACAAGTGTGTGTCGCTTGCCTAGATTCCTGCTTTCGTGCCAACTACTGCATCCGTACAATAATACGTTTGCATTAGGATTGAAATCAGCAATTTAAAAAGTTTACGGATATTTTTTGAGGCTCTGTAATCAATTATAAACATTTCAACATAAATTTCGTTCCATTTAAATTAACATGTTATTACATCTATTCTGACCGCCTGGTTTTTGACCAGGCACTTGGTAATAATGGCTAGTATATATAGGAATAAAAAGGGCAGAAAATTAAGAGGTCTTTAACCCAAATAAAACCCAGAGCAAGTTTAAATAGGATTAAAATGGCGGTGTAAGCACTTGATTTTATTGGCGCGCCCGGAGCGATTCGAACGCCCGACCGCCTGGTTCGTAGTCCTGGACGTTTAAACTACTTTTTTATTTAAATCAAACACTTGCAGCGCTTGCTTAAATTTAAATCTGCCCGTTTGTGCCAGTAAACATTGGTAAACAGTAGAAACTTTGGCACAAATTTGGCACACGCTTAATCTTTTTATACGGTACTACTACCCATCTGTAACTGGCCACTGAATCCAACCACGATCGGATTAGGGATTTTTATGTCCTTTTAGTAAACACCACATGTTATCACTCATCGACATCATTAGGGCAAGGCCTTCTATACCATCCGGGTCAGGACTATTCATCTCTGGCAGTATTAACTAAATCAATTTATTTTATCTTTAATACCTACTGCATCAAGAAAACTAGTTAAATTTATCGACAAGCTATCTCCTGCACCAAATCTAAAGTCTGGATCCTCGACATACCATCGTACTGTTTTATATTGTGCAGCATCTAATTGATCATTCTCTAGTATTTCCTCCGCTAACGCTTCTTCGTGATTTCTTGAGTTGTTACCACTTTCAGCTGTTATAAATTTCTTTGCATTTTGTGCTACTTTATCCCCATACAATTCTGGTTGAAGCGCAATTTCTTCAAGTACTTCGTATGCTTT
>JANQSS010000274.1 GCA_028279185.1 Saprospiraceae bacterium
GTTCATTAAATCCTTTAAATTGTGAACCCATCAAATAAGTAAAACAAAAGAATGCTAACAGACAAAAACTTTTTGATCATTTCAGAACAAATCAAAAAGATGGCTAATAAGCTTCTTATGAGGGACAAACATTTTATCCCTGTAGAGCGACTCAAGGAGCTAAGGCATAATGTCCTTTCGTTGAAGGAATTGATGGGAAATACGGCCGACCGGTCAGGTATAGAGGAAGCCTTATTTGAAGACCATATCAAACCAATTTTAGATGCGTATCAACCAATAATTTCACCGCTGGCTAGTCATTATGGTGATACGTTCTACAGGGCGCGAAAATGCATCGATAAAAAGCCTTTCGCCAATATAAAGGAACTTTATAATCCTCCGATACCTTCAGGAAGAGCATTTAGCTCGAACAGCATACCGATTCTCTATGCATCATCGTCAATGCAGACCTGCCTATCGGAATTAAGTCCTAAAATTGGTGATCTAATTAATATCGTCCATTTTGAATACAAAAAAATTATAGATGGCCAGTTTTGGTTTATAGGTCAGCTTGGGTTATTCCATAAATCAAACGAAGCGTCGCGATTTCTAGGTGACAAATCGCTTGTCGAAAAACCACATTTCTTTCCAAAATGGGCACTACATTCATGGGTATATAAAGACTCGCTGATGAACGAAATATTCTCAAAGGTTTCTTCTCAATTGGACAATTATGTGTTAAATCGTTCCCTAATTGAAGAAATAAGTAAAAAACTGCCAGAGAAAAAGCGACTTGATGGTGTAGTCTTCTTGAGCACAAAGGACTCTCCAGGGATTAATTTCGCAATATTTGGTCGCGCGATTGACAAACTTGTGCCTCGCGCAGTTAATTTAGTGAGGGTTACCGATATTGACAACTATGGCTTTGTTGCTACCCATTTATTGAATAGTACAATGCCTATGAATGGTTCATTGAAGTGGCCAGAATTTGAATTTGATTTAGAATGAATGATCTAATCGAAAACTATTAGCATCCGATTTCTCTACTCCTTTTACAAGTTATGTTAGGATGATGGTTTTCAATTTACGATGATGGAGAAATTATGAAATCGACACAAGTCGAAGGATTCGATATACCCTGGACGGCCCTTACCCTGGGCTGTCTGCAGATTGCCCCCAGCGAAGGGTGGGGGGACGCGTGTACGGAAGAAG
>JANQSS010000278.1 GCA_028279185.1 Saprospiraceae bacterium
TGTGTCCGATTGGGCGCCAGGCATCTATAGATCCCTGGCGACTATCCATCGTAAAATATTAATAACCAGCACTTTATGAATAAATCGAAACTACGCTTAAAAGGCCCTCAAATGAACTTCCCGGCGGACACTCAAAATATCGTCTTGTCCATTCATAGATGGTAGCTTCGAATGTTTAAATTGAGTTTTTATTGGATGGATGAAAATCTACTATCTTGGGTAAGCATCGCTTAACCGTATAAGCTAATGGAGCCTGAACATACCTTAAGAGATCAGACCGTAAAGAAAGTTGGCCTTTTTTGAGCTATTTTTATTTAGAACATTGCAGGGCAGGAACACCAGTTTAGCCTGCTGAATACAGTAGATGAGCTTTCAAATAATGGTGAAAACCAATTAACTCAATCGCTTTCAAAATAAACCTATGAAAAATCGAAAAATCACATTATCCGAAAGTGAGATTCCCGAAAAATGGTACAATGTTATAGCAGACATGCCTAATAAACCCTTGCCGCCTTTACATCCCGGTACGAAAGAACCCATCGGTCCGGATGCCTTGGCGCCATTGTTTCCAATGGAATTAATTCAACAAGAAGTATCTGCGGAAAAATGGGTTGACATACCAGATGAAGTCCGTCATATATATTCAATGTGGCGGCCAACACCCCTGTATAGAGCCTATGGCCTCGAAAAAGCGCTGGACACGCCCGCTAAAATCTATTATAAATATGAAGGTGTAAGTCCTTCAGGCTCGCATAAACCAAATACTTCCGTTCCGCAGGCGTATTACAATAAAAAAGAAGGCATAAAGCGGATTACGACAGAGACTGGTGCTGGCCAATGGGGAAGCGCACTCGCGTTTGCTTGTAATCATTTCGATATTGAGTGCGAAGTGTACATGGTGCGATTGTCCTACCACCACAAACCCTATCGAAAAATAATGATGAATACCTGGGGAGCCAAGGTTTTTCCTTCGCCGTCAGATGCGACGGAGGCTGGAAGAAAAATATTGGCCGAAGATCCCGATACAACGGGATCGCTGGGAATTGCCATTTCGGAAGCAGTCGAACGAGCGGCCACTAATGACGATACGAAGTATGCCCTGGGAAGTGTGCTCAATCATGTAAAATTACACCAAACAATTATTGGCCAGGAAGCCGTAGCACAAATGGCAAAAACAGGAGATATGCCCGATATTGTCATAGCACCATTTGGCGGAGGTTCTAATTTTGCGGGTCTTGCTTTTCCTTTTTTGAGGTTGAATTTTGATGAGGGTAGAAATATCCGATGCATCGCTAGTGAACCTACCTCATGTCCAAAATTAACGCGAGGAGTATTTCGGTATGATTTTGGTGATACGGTTGGCATGACGCCACTGCTTCCAATGTATACACTTGGGCATAATTTTGTTCCAGCACCTATTCATGCCGGTGGGTTACGTTATCATGGAGCAGGAGTAATTGTAAGTCAATTATTAAAAGATAAATTAATTGAGGCGGTGGCGCACGACAATATAGAAGTATTTGAGGCAGGGGTAACATTTGCCCGAGCGGAAGGTATTATCCCTGCGCCAGAAGCGACACATGGGATAGCCACGGCAATAGCCGAGGCTGAAAAATGTAAGCTCGAAGGCGTTTCGAAAACAATATTATTTAATTTATGTGGGCATGGAAATTTTGACATGAAGGCTTACGAAGATTATTTTGCCGGTAATATTGTTAAACATGAATTAACAAGTCAGGATATACAAGAGTCTCTCGCAAAATTAAATACACCAGAAATTACTTAAAATTTGGGCATGGACTCTTTAATGTTCGTTTATATAACCATAAATCTGAAAAATAAACAGTGCAATTCCTGCTAAAACTAAAAACCAATTTGTAATCGTATAAAAAGATTGGTAGCTACTCCATTTTTTCCACCTGGAGATAATAAATACTATTGGAATTAATGCCGCAATTTGACCGAGTTCTACACCAATATTAAAACTTATTATTTTTAACAAAAACTGGCCTGGCTCCATTGTAAAGGACTGCAAACGTGTTGATAAGCCCAAGCCATGAATTAAACCAAAAATAAATACCATCATAAGCAGATTTGGTGAATCTACCTTAAGTATTTTTTTAAATCCTCCAAGGTTTTCAAATCCCTTGTATAATACACTTAGAGCAATGACGGCATCGATTATGTGTTCGTCGGCTTTAACCCCTAAAAAAGTAGCGCCGATGAGTGTTATACTGTGCCCAATTGTGAAGACCGTTATGAAGCGAACGATGTCTTTGAAATTATTGAGATAAAAGATAACACCGGTCAAAAATAGAAGGTGGTCATATCCTGTGACCATATGCTTTGCGCCAACAAGAATATAGGACAGCAGACCACCATTGTTCAATATTTCCTGATCGGATGCACTTACATCATGTGCCAGGAGCGTCAACGGTAACAATAAAAACAAGAAGGATACGAGGTTTTTACTCGATGGTTTCATACAGGCTTTTTATCGCGAATTAAAATCAAAGATTAAGAAGAAAAAACGAAAGTACGAAAAGACAACAAAGATGAGGACCTCCGTTTAGAACCTAATATCACCCTGATTTTCACGTATCTTGCAACGATATGCAGGCAAGATATTATCAAATTTGGTGGCCATCGCCACAGCTATATCTGTTTTGCATTATTGGAGTATCAGCGTGTTTCGAAGTATTTTAATTGGGAGGAAACAAAGACACGAATGCATCAACGACACAATAGATGTAATGCTGCAACTCGGAAACGAATGTAAAGGACATATAGAGTCATTTTTTAATTTGTTGGACTGGCCTTTTGAATGGAGAAATGGACTTATGCTAAAAATAAGCGCAATTTAATGGGACAAGAAAAGCCAAGGTTGATCAGGCTTACAGCCATCATTACACAACTTCAATCAAAACGAATCATCACGGCTAGAGCTATAGCTGAGAGGCATGGGGTCAGTATACGGACTGTATATCGTGATATTAGAACTCTCCAGGATTCGGGCATACCTATCGTCATGCAGGAAGGACGAGGGTATTCAATTATGGAGGGGTATAAATTGCCTCCGGTGATGTTTACCGAAAAAGAAGCACTTGCGCTTATCACCGCGGAACATTTAATCAAGAAGAACAAAGATGCATCCCTGACCGATAATTACGAAAGCGCAATTACGAAAATTAAATCGGTTCTTCAACAGAGTCAAAAGTCTAAAACCGAATTGGTGTCAGATCGCATTCAAATTCGAAATAATATTCAAGAAGAAAAGTCAAGTAATTACCTCATCGAGCTTCAAACAGCCATTGCTAACTTCATCGTCCTTCAACTGACGTATGTCTCTTTACAGGGGCTAAAGAGTCGACGCGATATTGAGCCGTTTGCGGTCTATACCACAAAAGATAATTGGGTTCTCATCGCATTCTGTCGGTTAAAACAAGATTTTCGCGCCTTTCGATTGGATCGAATTGTAGCCCTTCTACCTACCGCGCTTCATTTTCAGCCGCATAAAATCACACTGGAGCAGTATCTCGAATCGTGCCGGGAAAAATGGTGACGCACCCCTGACACTAGGTTGTCATAGGCTAGGCTGACATTTACATCGAATCAAATAAAAATATCATGCAAAAAGTACAAGTCGCACCTTTTCATCTCGTCGGCCTATCCATTAGAACAACCAATGAAAACGGGCAGGGTGCAATCGACATTGGACAGCTATGGGGACGTTTCATGTCCGAAGGTGTATTGAATAAAATCGAGAATAAGATTGACGACACGATTTATTCACTGTATACGAATTACGAGGGGGATTACACCCAGCCCTACACGGTGATCCTTGGTTGTTGCGTACACGATTTGTCCACAGTTCCGGAAGGGTTGGTCGCGAAATCGTTTAAAGGCGGGACGTATATGAAATTGTCAGCAAAAGGTGATTTGACAAAAGGACTAATCGTCGAACAATGGCAGCATATTTGGCGCATGGATTTAAATCGATCGTACACATGTGATTTCGAGGTGTTCGATGAGCGTGCGCAAAATCCAAATGAAGCAGAGGTAGATTTTTATATTGCAGTTGAATAACGGATTATCTGATGGCGGAAGAATTGGATGCATTTTACTTGGGTTTGGATGAACCTAATAAAGGTTGTTTGCTGGCACTTCGCGACATTATTTTAGAACAGGACGACCATGTTTCCGAAACGAGGAAGTATGGTATGCCCTGTTTTTGTTATAAGGGAAAAATGTTTTGCTACCTCTGGATAGATAAGAAAATAAATGAACCTTACGTGCTAATGGTCGAGGGTAAATACTTGAATCACCCATTTCTGGAAAAAGGAAATCGAGCACGAATGAAAACATTGCCTATCAATCCGAATGAAGATATTCCATTGGCCCAGGTCAATAGAATATTAAAAGATGCCTTAGATTTATATCGCAATGGTATTATTCGATTATAGATTAAAATGGGTATGACGCGCGAGGAAAAACGGCTTTTGCGAGCTGATTTGTTTCGGCATCTTGATGGCATCGTCACGGCACCAACGGCCTTTGCCATATACAAGTCCAATTTGTTGGACACGCTACTTGAGGAGAAGACAATAACTTTAAGTGAAGCAACGCGGCGTTTTAAAGCAAACAAAGGCTACTTAAATGTTGGTCTTCGCGTGCTGGCATCTCAAGGGTGGCTCGATTATAAGGTGGAACAAGGTACTGTAGTAATTGGGGTAAATGACAGTAGTGTCGATGTCTTTCCACTTTTTGAGCGCTATAAAGATGTCGTCGATTTGATGGAGTTTTCTGGAAATTTTCACCCGCGAAAGTTTGAAAAAGAACCTTTTTTATTTCTGGAACGAATCTTCAATACATATCGGAAGGAAAAAGAAGGCAGGCTGCATGTGGATGACAAAATCGCTGCGCTGGAGTATCAGGTATCAAAGCATGTAGAAGGTGTTATTATTGGTCCAACGGCCGTAGCTCTTGGTATGGGAGGGATGTTTCATAAATATTTTATGGAGGCTTCATTCAGGCCAGAGGAGTTTCATCAGGATGGCGAAAGTTTTCAACGCTTACTGGATATTTTTGTCTATTTCGGATGGTTTGATCAAAGCAATGGAACATATAGATTTACAGAGAAAGGACTATTCTATGCACGACGTGCAAGTGCTTATGGTGTTACAGTATCTTATATTCCATTGTTTAGAAAAGTGAAGGAGTTAATGTTTGGAGATCCTACCATTTTTTGGAAACTGCCTGCCGGATCTAAGGAAATACATGTTGATCGCGAAATGAATGTTTGGGGCAGTGGAGGGGCGCATTCCAATTATTTTAAAAAAATCGATGAAATAATAATTGATTTATTTAACAAGCCGATTGATGAACAACCAAAGGGAATCGTGGATATGGGCTGTGGTAATGGCGCTTTCCTAATCCATTTATTTGATGTGATCGAACGGCGAACACTACGAGGAACAATGTTGGAAGACTATCCGCTTTTTCTTGTTGGAGCAGATTTTAACGAGGCAGCATTGAAAGTGACAAAGGCCAATATTATTCAGGCCGATATATGGGCAAAAGTTATTTTTGGAGATATTGGAAAGCCAGAGTTACTTGCTCATGATTTACAAGAAAATTATGGCATTCAACTTAGTGATTTATTAAATGTACGGACGTTTTTAGATCATAATCGCGCATGGCAAGACCCGGAAACAATTGATTTAGGCCGAAACAGCACTTCCACTGGCGCTTTTGCTTTTAGAGGTCGACATTTGCCAAATACTATCGTTGAAGAAAATCTGCGCGCACATTTCATCAAATGGGCGCCCTATGTAAAGCGGTTTGGACTTTTAGTTATCGAATTACACACCATTTCTCCGGAAGTTATTTCCGGGCATTTAGGAAAGACACCGGCAACAGCATATGACGCCACACATGGTTTCTCTGATCAATACATTGTTGAAATAGATGTCTTTCATAAGGTGGCAGAAGAGGCAGGTCTATTTATCGACGAACAACACTTTGTGAAATTCCCTGAATCGGAATTAGCTACGGTGAGCTTGAACTTTCTGAAAACAAAAGCCTCTTAGCCATGAGAAAACTAAATCCGTAGCGCCAATTGACTGTTTCATTTAGTGGCAAAGTATTTACATTTCTAAACACAAAGTAAATATTATTTTGTGCCGGAGAAAAAGCGCTCCTGACTTCCCATATTCATATTTCGAGTACGTATTATTGTGACGCGATTATTCATGTGTTACATGCCCCAAGCGAACACACTTACGAAGACATGAACTATGGCAAGTTATTGGAGTGTAACATTTCAAATAATACAAGCAGTACGTACAAATGATATTTATTTTTAATAATTAGCGCAACCTTTGAACCACTTACCTGATTATAACATCGCCAATTTAATCGTTATAGCTGCTGCTATACAAGGTTTTATATTTGGGGCGTATGTGCTTTTATTTTATAAGCACCGAACATTATCGCATCGGTACTTGGCGGCGCTAGTTCTACTCATTTCCGTTAACAATCTTTACTACTGGGTCATTGATACGAATCTATATCGCGTATATCAATGGCGTTTTTATCGTTACGTCTTGATTCCGTGGGATTTACTTATGCTTCCGGTATTCTATTTTTTTGTAGCTACATATTTACAACATCCGATTAAAAAGAAAATATTGTACCTATTACCCTTTATTACAGGAGCAAGTTTTCACATTACATTTTTCATATCTCGGGTTTTGTTAAAGAACTATTCGTTTATTCCGATGCCATTTATTAATGAATACTATGGACTGGAAGAGTATGCAACAATCCTGTTCAATATTTTTATGATTTTGATCACCTTTCGATTTATTCGACGCGCTGATAAAAAGCTGATACAGTCGAGGGGTCGCCCTCTGCTATACGAGACGAAGTGGTTAAAACAAATGCTGTTGACAGCTTTTATTATTTGCATTACCTGGATAGTACTGCTTTTCGTGGATCATATAGTAGACCCACCATGGCTTGGGAATAGAGCTAAATACTATTTTATCTGGATTTGCATGTCGGGGCTCATTTACTGCTTGGGATATAGCGGCGTATATCACCTTGGTATTTTCAACCAACGAAAAAAAATCCGATTAGCTGAGAAGAAACAAACAGGAGAAAAAAGTACTTTAAAGAAAGAACACTTTGACCGGATAACATCGAGCATATTGAATGAAAAAATGTATTTAAATCCAAATTTAACACTTCATTCATTATCCCAAAGTCTTCAAATGAGTGAAAGTTATATTTCGGCACACATCAATTCCTTTTCCCAATCTAACTTTTCAACATTTATAAATCATTTACGAATAGAATACGCCAAGAAACTTCTTCGCGATCCTGCATACACGAACTTCACAATTGTATCCATAGCCCTTGAATCGGGCTTCAACTCGAAGTCCACTTTCTATGCAGCGTTTAAAAAACATGAAGGGATATCACCGACTGTGTTTCGCAATAGTTAAAAAACGTCCGGATTCTTATAGATTCGATAATCCTGGACGATGCTGCGGACAATAATGTACACCTTGTGTAAATGAGGAAGTTACTACTTACTGCCTATTTAGGTATTGTATTAAACATTTTTATCAATGCGCAAATGCCGGCGGCCGTCGCAGATTTTGAAGCATCGAATCAGGCCGCACCAGCTATCACCGATGGAATTTTAATCCCGAGGATTGACACGTTTCCGGTAATAGCACCTACGATTGCGCAACGTGGCATGCTTGTATTTTTAAACCATGATATTCCCGATCATCATCCAAAAGGGTTTTATTATTGGGAAAGTAATACGAATAAATGGATTGGCGTAACACCTGAATTGCCTTCTCCCGATGATGATCGGGTTGATCACCTGGCAGATGGAAAAACGGACCCGGGTAGTGGCTTGGAAGGATCTATGTTCTTAGGATTTTATGCTGGCCAAAACGATGACGGATCAGCTAATAAAAACATCGGCTTTGGTTATGAAGCTTTGCGCTCTAATACGAGTGGTAGTTATCATACAGCAGTAGGGTACAATGCTCTGAAAAATAATTCCATCGGGGTACATAACACAGGCCTAGGCGCTCATGCACTCCAGACGAATACGACTGGTAATCACAATACGGCCACAGGTGTGTATGCTATGTTTTATAATACGACCGGGTCAAATAATACGGCCAGCGGCTATTTTTCATTGTATAAAAATACCATCGGAAATGCGAATACGGCGCAAGGGTATTTTTCTATGTACAACAATACAACTGGTGTCTACAATGTGGCCAATGGCTATGAAAGCCTGATGGAAAACACAGTCGGCCGCTCTAATACCGCTGTTGGCTTTAAAGCACTACGCGAAAATATCGAAGGAAATAATAATACGGCAGTGGGTTATCAAACGCTGGCGAATAATTCCACAGCAAGTTTAAATACCGCAGTTGGTTCGATGGCACTTCATCATAATGCGACCGGTGAAAAAAATGTTGCTATAGGGGATTCTACTCTTTTTTCCAATACCGACGGCGCACAGAACGTTGCACTCGGAAACAAGGCACTTATGGCAAATACAACGGGAGACTATAATGTCGCAATCGGTTATGAGGCTTTGCAAGAAAATCTTCTGGCTTCAAGAAATACAGTAATAGGCTATCAAACGATGAAAAACAATATATCGGGGAATAGCTCCGTGGCAATCGGATACAAAACCATGTTTTTCAACAATAGTGGATTTGCCAATGTAGCAATTGGGCGAGAGGCATTGCGGTCCAATGAAACAGGTGGCCGGAATATTTCTATTGGTTACAAAAACTTATATGACAATATTGATGGCCAGCGGAATGTCGCCATTGGTTATCAAGCCATGAATAAAAATATTGGTGGCGCGGAAAATGTTTCCGTTGGCTATGAATCATTATTGCGAAATACGACCGGTTCGTACAATACAGCATTGGGCTATTTTGCATTGTGGACAAATACGGAAGGAGAGCATAATGTGGCATTGGGTCGCGAGGCATTGAAATTTAATACAACGGGAGACTATAATATTGCCATCGGTCAATCCGCCTTATGGTCAAATGCAACTACCAGCGACTTAATTGCGATTGGCCACCAGGCATTGTATTCTAATTCAACCGGAGAATACAACATTGCTATTGGTAAAGAAGCCGGTGAAGGCATTACCGCAGCAGACGGAAACATCGCTATTGGGTACCAGAGTTTAATGTCAAACGAAACGGGAAATGGCAATATTGGAATTGGTCGACAGGCCTTATTGTTGAATACAGGGCGTTTTAATACAGCCTTGGGAACCTGGGCCGCTGACAACAATGTAACCGGAGAATTTAATACGGCGATTGGGGCTTTGTCCGCATCAGTGGGTACAGAAGGGAATAACAATACAGCGGTCGGATATCAGTCCCTATTGGTAAGTAGGGCAAGCCAAAATACCGCCGTTGGTGTTCGCGCAGAATCCTATCAACACTGGTGGGCAAATACAACATGTATTGGCTATCAAGCGCGATCAACCGATACCAGTCAAGTTCGTTTGGGTGACTTTAATGTCACTTCCATCGGAGGGTATGCCAATTGGACTAACCTTTCTGATGCGCGGTTTAAGATAAATGTTCGTGAAAATGTCATTGGCCTTGATTTTATTAATAAACTACGACCGATAACGTACAACATTGATATGGATGCGTTGAATCAGTTTTTTGATGTACCGACATCGCACCGTACTGCACGCTTAGAGGCAAGAAAATTCGAGGAACTTCAAACTGGATTTATCGCACAAGAAGTGGAGCGAGCCGCACAAGAAGTTGGTTATGATTTCCATGGTGTGGAGGTACCAAAAAATGTTACGTCACATTACGGACTCCGGTACGCAGAATTTGTCGTACCACTTGTGAAAGCTGTGCAGGAATTGAGTGCCGAAAATAAACTGTTGAAAATGGAAAACAATGAATTAGCAGGAGAAGTAGCTGCGATAAAAAATAAACAAGCGGAAATATTATTGCGATTAAAGAAGGATAAGCCCCAATAAAATAACGAGATTCAATCGTGTGGATGTAATTGATTACAAAACTACTCAGATAGAAGTATTGCCTATCTCATCTACCTTTGCGAGCTAACATATAGGGATGGCAAACACCAAATCGTCTTATTTCTTTTTTCTGTTAAGCGGAACGGATACTTTTTCAAGCTGAAATTGCCCATTTTCCACAAATTATATGCTTATTACTTTCTGGTCGCCCGGCACCCTTTTATTTCATTATGATTGACAACTCCTGTATATTGGTCGGATGATATCTTTAAGACATTTCTGTTTTGCTTTACTTTTTGGGCTATTATTATTTGGTTGTAAAACAAAACAGCACGTACAGTCAACCAACAATCAAGCCGCTGACCTGGATCAGCTGTATGATATGATGACAGGGTCATTCAGCAGTGCAGCCCAGGCGGCTAATGACTCCTCGTACTTCAACATTCATCTCGTCATGCATCCAATTTGGCTGTCTGATAAATCGGCAAAATGGCTATACGTGGAACAAGCGGTAGCCAGTCACCTCAAGAAACCCTACCGACAACGCGTTTATCGTTTGACACAGTCCAGCACTGGCAGGTTTGAGAGTCGTGTTTACTCCTTGCCCGATCCGGAAGCCGCAATTCATGGTTGGGAAAAGCCTGATGTGTTTAAGACCTTTTCATCAGCGGATTTAATTGAACGGGAAGGGTGTGCCGTATTTTTAGAAAAGCAAGCTGGAGGGTGTTTTGCCGGATCAACAAGCGAAAATGACTGCAAGAGTACACTACGTGGTGCGGCGTACGCTACATCCATTGTAGAAATATGCAAGGACAAAGTCATATCATGGGATCGGGGATTTGACTCAAATGGAAATCATGTTTGGGGTGCGGAAAAAGCAGGATATATTTTCGATCGAGAATAATGAAACGGTTAGCTACGAATTTGTACAATACAAAAAGTGATATATTTTCACAAAAGATATGACTGTGACTTTTTGCTAATTTTTGTTTTGCTATACTCACTAAATACTAAATGTATTGACAATGATTTGTTAAAGAAGCAAGTCATTAACAACTATATACTTTTTGTTCACAAAAACATAAGACATATCCACATACATTTATTCCATGTCGGCACATCATCCGATTTGCTTAACAATAATCATAGAATAAATGAAACATTTCTTACTCGTAATACTTTCCCTTGTTGCCTTGAATAGCGGGTTATCACAAATAGGCGTGACACGCTCACCCGAGATTAATATTTCAAATGAAACGTGGGAAAAAATAAGCCCCGCTATCGACTCCCTATTATCGCAACTTGAACGTGGACAACTGGATAGCAATTTAGTCGCAGCTTCTGACAGACAGGTACTGATGGAACTGCAAGGGTCTTTCTTGAAACATGAGATTGAGAAGGATGCCGCCAGTGGAATCAGTATGTCGAAACAAATGGTGAACCACTATCCCATTGATTTAGATGTACACTTTATTTCAGTGGCATATCTTCAAACGAAAAGTGATATGCCAGCTCTTCGCTATCTAATAAATATGATAGCCGTAATTGATAAAGAGCATGTGCAATTTAATCTTCCATTAACCTGGAGGACGTCTCACTGGAAAAGAACTAAAGTTGGTTCGATAACATATATTCATCGTGAACCACTACGAATGGATCGCGCGGAGTATTTCAACCAATTAAATGCGGAGATTGCACGTAAATTCTCAATTAAAGCAGAGCCCTTTGAGTTTTACATGACAAAAAATTATCAGGAAATCTTAGAATTGTTTGGAATTGGTTACACTATTCATGAAAATGGAAAAGTACGCAACGGACTAGGCGTCGTAGATAACAAAATATTCGCTATACAACATAATGAAGACTTTTCGCATGACATTTTTCATTATTATTCCGGAAAAGTGAACGAGCGAAAAAATAGAAATTGGATTGCAGAAGAGGGAATAGCCTATTTATGGGGGAATGCCTACTACACGGACATAGATGGTGAGATGATCAATCAGGATCGGTTGGAAAAGGCGTTGTGCCTGTATATAGATGAAAACCCTGATGCCGTGCTTTACGAGTTGTTTACGGAGAATAAAAAAATATTTGAAGCGCTAGCTCCTGAGGTTTCCGTACGCTCGACAATAGCCGGAGTTTTTGCACGAGAGGTCGAACATAGATTTGGCATAGAAGGTATTCAACAACTAATTAATTGTGGTTCAAAAGACAGATTGCAAAGTTTCATGCATGTACTTGACCATCTACTAGACGTCACAACTGACAATTTCGATGAAAGATTAAAAGCCCTTCTTGAATTGTAACTGAACTGAAAAAGGCCGACCTTTATCAAACCCATCAAACTATGGATTAGGTCAAGTTTGATTATAACGGGCAATATTTCCATTACCTTCTTTCGATTTTTCCTTTCACAAAGCCATCATAAAAAGTGAAAACTTGGAATACGCACAATAAAATGTCGCCGTGATGAATCTTGATTTCCCCTTGTAGGACTAGACCTGTTAAAAAAGGTCTGAGTCAGAATTCAGAAAAGTAATCATCACGTTAAGCGAGCAAATTTCTTACTTACACAGCGACAATTATAGCGAATATGAGTTGGTTTAAGAAGCGGTTGAACATGACCTTTGCAGTGACACATGAAACAAGATTGGTTCCCGGATTTCAAAAAATCGATAAATTTACATGAAGGGTTGTTCGAATTAATACAAATCGACTTATCTTACAGCGGCCAATAGTGGCAACAAAATAAATCAAAAGTAACGTAAGTATTTTCAACCTATGGAAGAAAAAGATTTGACTGAATCATCAAATAACACGATCACCGAACTTAAAAAGACAAAATCAAATCGAATAATTGATGCTGTGCTTATCGGGTTTCTAATTGGCATTATATTTTACAGCGTTGTGAAAAACACTTGGGGATTCTTGACCTTAATACCACTTTTTTTGATATATAAAATAGTGAATAAATCAAAAAGAAAAACCAGCGGTGATTTATAAAAATGTATCGCCAGGTTAGGCGAAGTTATTTTAATTCCAGGTTCCTTGTGTTAAAAATAAAAAGGTGACGAATAACGCATAGCTGTTAGCCGTGCAACACCTCCCGTTCTTTATCTTTAAAAATAAGATCATGAAATATTTCTTCTATACCTTGATTATGGCTTATACCATTCAAACGGTATCTGCACAGCCTACAAGAGCGCGCGATTTAGGAATTCCATTTGTTGGCATTACGGGTGAGCTTAATGCCATCACTGACGTTAAAGGCGTTGAAGTTGGCTATTGCACTATTATTGAAGGCAATGGCGCAAACATTCTGGGGCAAGGACCGATCAGAACAGGAGTGACCGCAGTATTTCCAAGAGGGAAGGCCAAAAAATTCAGTCCTGTATACGCGAATTGGTGTAGTTTAAATGGAAATGGAGAAATGACAGGAACCACCTGGATTACGGAATCAGGATTTCTTGAAACACCAATCATGATTACCAATACAAATAGCGTTGGTGCGGTGAGACAAGCAGTACTGAAGTGGTATGTTGATACAGATTGGTATAGCGGTGAAGAATGGTGGTATACCTATCCAGTCGTAGCAGAAACATATGACGGATTTCTGAATGATATTTATGGGTTTCATGTCAAAGAGGAACATGTTTTGAAAGCAATTAAAAATGCCGCCTCCGGAGCGGTTGCTGAAGGAAATGTAGGAGGTGGCACAGGAATGACATGTTTGGGATTTAAAGGCGGAACAGGAACTTCCTCAAGAATTGTAAATATTGAAGATTCGACATATACGGTTGGTGTACTCGTTCAGGCAAATTTTGGTGCAAAGCATAATTTGTCAATAGCAGGAGTCCCTGTAGGAATGGAATTAATGCATATAAAAAGCGAAGAATACCATGGTTCGCCCCAATCCAATCGAAAAGAAGGAGATGGTTCTATTATTGTTATTGTTGCGACGGATGCACCACTTTTACCGCATCAATTGAAACGCATCGCCCAGCGGGTACCACTTGGAGTTGGAAATGTTGGGGGAAGAGGGGAGAATGGTTCGGGAGATATTTTCCTGGCATTTTCAACGGCGAATGAAGACGCCTTTAGTCGTACTGAAACTAAATCTGCTGTCACGCTTTCAAATGACATGATTAGTCCGTTGTTTGACGCGACGGTTCAGTCGGTAGAAGAAGCAATAATAAATGCAATGGTTGCCGCCGAAACGATGGAAGGTATTAATGGTAATAAATGCCATCGCCTCCCTCATGAAGCTACTATTGAAGTTTTAAAGAAATATAATCGACATGAGATTAAGCCAGAGATTGACAAGGAAAAGTATATTGGAAAATACGAGATGAGACCGAAGTTCTATATTACTATTTTCGAAGATGAAGGTAAACTATACGCTCAAGCTACCGGACGTAATAAATGGGAGTTGACACCTATGGATAGGACAACATTTAATATTTTTGATATCGGCGGACGAATCATTTTTACATTCAACGAAAACCAAAATATTACCGAATTGGTTATCTTATCGAATGGAGAACATCCAGCAAAGAAAATAGAGTGACGAAGGATAATATGAATGTAAGTACTACATCGTGAAGTATCCAAACTTTTATCAGGCGTTTACTAATTATGTGGACCTGCCGGTCGAAGCTTATCTTGATGTCGAAAGTAGAATGTTGCGTAGGACAATAGGCAAGAATGATTACGTAATCAAGAGTGGGCAGACAATAAGATACTTGCCTTTTATTAACAAAGGACTAATGGTAAATTATCGCTTGGATGAAAATGGAAATAAGCATGTCATACAAATTCGATGGACAGGATCTTGGCTAGGTGATTTATACAGCTTTTTTTCCGGTAACCCCACTAGATTTAATATTCAAACTTATCAGGATACCGACTTGCTTTTAATGGACCATGAAACATATGATTACATTACAAGTGAATACCCGCTTTGCGAAAGGTATTTTAGGCTAGGTTTGCAAAATGCTTATGTGGAAACCCTCAATCAAATATTCAACCTTCATAGTTTGAGTGCGGAGGAAAGGTATCTTGAACTAATTAAGAATTTCCCTACACTTTTGGATGAAATACCTCATTATCTTATAGCCTCTTATCTCAATATTAAGCCACAATCACTTAGTAGAGTCAGAAAGAAATTAAAAAATGAGGGTCGTTAACCTAGGTGAATGAACGTTCTATTCTTTTACTTTAATTTCGTGACTGCTTGATTAATTGACATGTCAATTGTCAAGCCTTATCTTTAATTGTTAAAAGTAAACAGATGAAAAATTTGAAATTATTCCTAAGTATACTAGGGTGTAGCTTTTTAGCAACTTTAGTTGGCGCTCAACAAGTAGAGGCCCTTGGCGCTTTGGCGTTTAGCCCTGAAGGAGTTTTATTCGCGGGTGATAATGTATCAGGAGCAGTTCACGCATTTGATTTAAGTGATGAAAGTCGAATAAAGGAAAAATTTGAAATTAATGTGTACAATGTCGATGCGCAAGTGGCCGCCGTATTAGGGACAGCTCAAGGCAATGTCCAAATTAATGATATTGCTGTTCATCCGGGAAGTGGCGAAGTCTTTCTTTCAGTAACGCGTGGGCATGGAATAGATGCCTTGCCGGCTTTAGTAAAGATCAATGCGGATAATTTAGTTATGGTGATGGATTTGGCTTCCGTAAAAACCTCTTCACAGGTATTGAATAAGTTGCCGGATGGGACGCAACAATTTGTCTTGCGTGGTACTATGGCACCGCCAACGTCCAAAGAAATAGCAAAATCGAAACGCCCAATGCGAATGCTTTCAATTATTGATATCGAATATTATAACAACGAATTGTTTGTTGCTGGGATCAGTAATGAAGAATTCTGTTCTGTATTGCGTAGAATGCCCTACCCGTTTAACGGAGAGGAAAGTATCAGTAATATTGAGATGTTCCATATTGCTCATGACCAGTATGAAACCCGTGCGCCAATCCGCGCCATGTTAGTCAAGCATATTGACGGTAAAGACCAAATGATTGCCGCATATACTTGCAGTCCATTGGTATTAATACCCCTGGAAGAACTGAAAGATGGGGCTAAAGTTAAAGCTAGAACGCTTGGCGATATGGGCAATGGACAACCAATTGATATGGTTTCATTTAACATGCAAGGCAATGAGATGTTATTTGTGACGAGCAACAGCAGAATGCCTCAGGTAATTCCGGTAAGCGGATTGAATAATGCAAAGGTTGTAACCGAAAAGGATTTTGAAAGAGGTATGAAAGCCGACTTAGGACCTGTATTACCCTATGGACCAATGGGAAAGTCGGTTATGTTTGCCGGTTCCTCACTTCAAATAGATTTGCTAAATGAAGGACAATTTGTGTCTTTGACAAGAGATGCCCCAACAGGAAGTCTTGATTTAGAGACTGTTTATACCATGTTCCCCAATAAATTAAATAACCTAACAGCAGAAATGGATTTTCCAGGATACACGCCATCGGCGCAAAGTGAGTAAGTCATGTTGTGGTTCCGATCTAACCTGGTCTCTTTTATGTTTATGGCACTTTATTCAGGAGTGGTGGCACAAGCTACTTCTGAACTTTTACTACCTACGGATCTACAAGGAATAGTTAAGCTCAATATCGGAACTGTTTTAACTGAGAATGAAGAAATTATTCATAACGAAGAATTGACAGTTTTCGTAAAAAATGAATTTGATCAATATCGTTTAAATGCTATCCAGGGACACTATAAAATAGAGGGGGAGTATTTAATTTTTAAGCCTTATTTTCCTTTGGAAAGTGGGATGAAGTACATAATTAGAACAAGAAACGTAGAGTCAAATAACACGTATTCTTATCAATTATTTCAAATTGCAGAGAAGAAAATACCTGAAACAAGAGCGGTAGTCGGCATATATCCAGCAGCCAGCCGACTCCCGGAAAATTTAATACGATTCTATATTTACTTCAATACACCGATGAAAAAAGGTCAAGCCTTGAAACATATACAATTGAAAGATAAAGAAGGAAATATTGACACGCAGGCTTTCATGACATTTAAGCAAGAATTATGGAGTGCCGATGGCAAGAGACTCACCATATTATTTGATCCCGGACGCATCAAAAGAGGGGTATCCACAAATGTATTGCGCGGCCCTGCATTACTTGAGGGTAAAAATTATGAATTAACTATATCAGGAGCCTGGGAAGATGTTTACGGGCAGCCATTGTCAGTTTCCACAATAAAAAAATTTGAGGTGATAAGCGCCTATCGTCAACATATTATGGTGAATAATTGGTTATTAAGCCAACCTGGATTAAATAGTTACGATGCTTTAACTATTAGCGTTGACAGAATCTTCGATCACGCCTTAATCCAATCGATGATCAATATAGTCAGCGCTGAAGAAAACCTCATTAGTGGAGATTGGCGTATACTTGAAGAAGAACGGTTATTAATATTCACTCCTAAAAACCGGTGGAAAAAAGGTGCTTATCAAGTAATTGTTGATAGTCGCTTAGAGGATGTTGCCGGAAACAATCTTCAAAATTTGTTAGACCGCCAAAGATCAGATGGAGGGGGCAATAGTAAAACACACCATTACCTTGATTTCAAAATATACTAATCTTAATCCCTAGATTATGAGCGGCAAACCTACTATTTGAGGTTAGAGTCGACTAGCCAGGTTGAGACGTTTAATATAATGATCATGCCTTTGTAAACGTAGGCAAGATAATTTCGTGCAGATACAGTATAACAAGGAGAATTGTGTTGGCGGATTCTTAATCATCCGTACGGCCACGTTATGATGGTTAAGACAACTACATGAACGTTTATCGGCCATGTAAAATCAAAACGCCTTTATGCTGATTCTATTTATTTTCTAGTCATTATCTTCGAAGATGCCTGATATGAGAAATAATACCAATTAAAGGCATAATTGACGCATATATTAAGAGAGGTTTGACCAAATCCATCGTTGCAAAGCCTCGCTGTAGCCCCGGCTACGTCTACGTTTTGCGCCTTGACTTTGGTCAAATCTCTAGATAATCTTTTACGGCATTATGCACTTAAATTGGTATAAAAATATAGTTGGATTGGTATTCTTACTTCTCGCTATTTCATGTAGTGAGAAAAAGATAGAATTATCTACTGATGAAAAAGCGGAAATAGAAAATCTTCAATCCGACGAAGAAAGAAACCAGTATTTATTTGATCTATGGCACCAGGATCAGTACTTTAGAAATGGAGAAGAAGGCGATATTATTTCAAAGCATGGTTATAAGTCTGCGGAGCATGAGAAATGGCGTGACCAATTCGTAGCGAATGATAACGAAGTATTTCAGAAAATAGCATATTATTTGGAAAAGCAAGGGTATCCAACAAACCCTTCTGCATATGATGAATTAGCACTGAATGCGTTTCCAATCATCATTGGTCATAACCATAGGTACGATTCACAAAAAAGATTGCTATCGTATTTATTTGACGCATATAAACAAGGACATTGCCCGTTGGATGATGTCGTTTGGGTACTCGGCGAAATGCATGAGTCCAAATATCAGGGAAAACGATATGAGATGAAAGCACAGCGATATACGACGGAAGACGAATTCACCGAGTTAGTAAAAAAATTGAATTTAAATCTGGAATTGTAAAGGACGACAGCGAGCGGGCATGATACATGTGCCAGCCATGAAGTGAAGCCAATACTGGGTTGATATTGCCGGAAAACTTTCGATATGCCAATCATGTAGTGGGCACACATGCGTACTTTCTTTTAATTGAAACACGATAGGGTAACACCGGTGATTAACTACAATATTTGGAATACACCTTACCTTCAAGGTATGACTCAGCTAGCCATGCGCAGCCTGCCTGTACTTCTTGTCCTTTTTCTTTTCGGCTGTAAGAAAGACGCAAGCCAGGAAGTGCTAATTGAAAAGGACTTCTGCGCCAGCATCCATCGAAATGATGAAACAAGTCTGAGTCTTGAATTGCAGCGCGTTGCCGATCAACTTCGCAATAAATCAGGTGTATACGTAATGGAAGATGGTGGCGGTTCACTCGTAACACGAGCCTGGCTTACGGAGTATGCGGAGCGCACAATTGATATTCAGTACTTTATTTTTTCGACGGATAATGTTGGGTTAATTGCTTGTGACTATCTGGTGCGCGCGGCCGATCGCGGGGTTAAAATCAGAATATTGGTGGACGACATAATGGTAGAAGCAGATGAAAGCGATTTATTAACACTTGACTTACATCCAAATATTGATATAAGAATCTATAATCCAGGTGTTAACATCGGGAAAAACATATTTGCCAAGATCAAAAAATTTGCCACCGAATTTCGATTGGCGAATCAACGTATGCACAATAAAACATTTATTGTGGATAAATCAGTGGCTATTACCGGAGGAAGGAATGTGGCCGATGAATATTTTGATTACGACCACGACTACAATTTCCGGGATCGCGATGTATTATTACTGGGAAATGTTGTTGATGATATCGATGCATCATTTGATTTATTTTGGAAGGATGCGTTAAGCGTACCAGTATCGGATTTAATAGAGGACAAATCGGGTATCAGTTATCACGATAGCATATATCATGCATTGCATCAATACGCATGCAATCCGGCTAATTTTTGGCCGCAGATTCGAACACAAATCGAAAACCTGCCGAAGGCCTTTGATCACATCATTGCTGAAAATAGGCTGTTTTGGTTGGATAGCGTTTATTTCGTTTCCGATGACGTTGAAAAAAACGAAGCCACAAAGGGGTTGGGCGGCGGTGGTCGAACAACGGACGTGCTCATCGATTTAGTTAAAAATGCAAACCGCAGCATTGATATTCAATCACCGTATTTAGTAACTACTGAACTCAGCAGAAAATTATTTAAGGCAGCGGTTGATCGAGGCGTTAAAGTTCGAATATTGACAAATAGCCTGGCATCCACAGATAATCTTGAAGCGTTTAGCGGCTATCAACGGGATCGCAAAGCCTTGCTCGAAACGGGTGTCGAAGTGTATGAATTCCGGCCCGACGCTGCGGTACGAAAAGAAGTAATGACCGGTGACTTACAAAAAGAACTGGACTTCATGCCCATCTTTGGACTACACTCAAAGACTATGGTTGTCGACGATCACATTACCGTTATCGGTACATTTAACCTGGATCCGCGCAGCGCCAATTTAAATACGGAATGTCTGGCCATCATGTACTCCGATGAAATAGCCAGAGGTGTTATGGTCGGTATCGAAGAAGAATTTAAACCGGAAAATGCCTGGCGCACCACAATCCACTCAAATCCGGATAGCCTTGTCAGTCGAAAGAAACGCATTAAAACGTGGACACGAAAGGTGGTGCCAAAGGGGATTTTATGACCATACTGGGAGCATGATAATACAATTACAATCTCAAAACTTAGTTTAAATAAAGAATAAAAAGATCTAAACCCAACTTGGATTTTGACTATTTATATTGAGCCAATAAATAAAATGGTCAATTAACACGAATGCTTTTTAATGGATACATCCCATTTGATCTTTTATTTCATGTACGTAAATAAGTATTCCTCCACGTGCCTATGCCCTTCTCTTTTAGCTATGTCGATCGACGTATCTCCATTTTCCATCTTACTGTGAACGATTGCTCCATTTTCTACAAGGAGTTTAATTAGCTTTAAGTTTCCACGTTGTGCGGCTGCGTGGAGGGCCGTGACCTGCTGCGTTTGAACGGCATTTACGTCTACGCCCTTTTCTATGAATAGCCGGCACAACTCATAGTTCTCTTTAGCAACAGCGGCGTGTAATGCATTGACTTTAGTCGGATTCGTTGCATGCAAATTAGGATCTGCGCCTTTATCGACCAACAATTTGGCTATATCAGTTTGATTAAAAAATGCAGCCAATGACAGTGCCGTAAATCCGTCATACGACCACGCGTTGGCAATATCATCATCAGTATTTATCAAATATTTTTTAACCATATTCATTTTCCCGACTACGATGGCTTCATGAAATGTAAATGATTTCTTTGATACAATGGCTTCGGCTACCGTTCTTTCTACTCCGGCATATACAATAAGCATGAAGCCCGTACTGCCCGTGTCATCTTTAATGTCCAGGACTTCCGGATTTGCCTGAATGAGTTGAATGATTTTGGCTGCATCTTTGTTTTGTATGTGCTTTTTTAGCAATTGAATCATGTCCTGCGCATTTATTGGTATAGTAAATAGAATGTTGAATAGGAAAATAGCTATACGTTTCATGATGAAGTTTATAGGCAAATAAAATGAAATCAAAAAATACCGACTTACTATATATCACTTTTTCGCAAACTACCTGGCGACTGACCTGTTATATGCTTGAAATAGGAACAAAAGTTCGTATAACTCGAATAACCGACCGATGAAGCAATATCCTTAATAGGACGATTGCTTTCCAAAATTTGGCGTTTGGCTTCTTGAATTCTTTTTTGCGATATATATTGAAAAGGTGTGTAGCCGGTAACCCGTTTGAAATTCCGTAGTAGGTGGTTTTGGGAGAGACAGCCAACCTTTGACAGTTCGTTGAGGCTCATATTTTTTGCGTAGTTGCTTTCGATATAATCTTTGACGAAGCATACGCGCTGAAATATTTCCTGTCGAGTAGATTTCTTTTTAAACTGTAGTCGATGGCTAGCGTTGAAGGAATTGTGATTTTGCCAGAATATTGCGTGCAACAAATGAAGATAGAATTCATCTTTTTCAATTTGCGACATACCACAGTTGGATTGCGACCGACCTTTTAGCAGCAATTGGGATACTGCACCCTTGTGCGCATACCTCTTTTCAAAAAGCCTTATACCGGACGGCTGCCGTAGGTTGAGGTCGAGTAATTGTTCATCGGTGGCACTGAATTCTGAAACTGTGTTACGGACAAAGTCTGGTGAAAAAAACACACAAAATGACTCCGTTTCAGCTCTGCCGTCAATGGTTAGGTTATAATGCGTGCACTCGTTTAATATCAAAAAAGATCTGTGGTCAACGTTGTATGCGCGCTGCCCAACCTGATAGTATGCCGAACCGCCAAAAAATGACTTAACAGATAGGAAGCAATCACCGGTCCATTGGTACTTGCGCGCTTTTTGATGGATGATGAAGTTTTCTGTCACATTTCCAAATATTGTCGAAGCCTCCCGCTGAAATAATTTTATTTTAAAATTCTAATTTTCAATTTTATCCAATTCAGCAGTTAGTGATTTCACCATGGATTTCGGCATTTTTGCTGACTGTTCGTCAAACAGCGCTTTGGTTTCGCCGTTGTATTTTCCAAATTTTTCGCGCTGGTAATATAACATCGTAAATAAGCCCATGTATTTGTAGTCTTCGTCTCCAATCATCAGTTCAATGTCTTTTGGGTCGACATTAATATATGATCGATCTCGACCATAGACTCCCGTTACGCGCAGAACAGCCAGTTCTACTATTTTTTCAGGGCCATCCGATGTTAGGCGTTGATATCGCTTTCTGTCCGTAAAAAATATGCCTGTTTTATTCGGTATTGTTGTGGCCAGGAAAATCCCAATAGAAGCCAAAGCTCCGACACGAAGTACATTGGAAAATTCGAAATCAAATGCGTAATATAAAATTCCTAAAATAATCGCAAGTAGTATGGAGGCAATGGGACCGGCGATCAATAAATTCGCAAACTTTCGCCAGTTTTCAGGATCATTGTCAATTGGCAACGTAGATGCCACTCCGCCGTAATACATCCACTCCTTATTCAAGTATACTTTTATAGCCTCCTTTTCTCTCTTGACGCCCAACGGCCCTACAACGAATAATTCGAAACGGAACCCTTGGACCAGGCCAACAATTAAATGCCCTAATTCATGCACGGCTATAACTACAAAAACGATGAGTATACCCGACAGGAATTGCAGAATGTTTATCAACATCGTACGTGATAATTTTGAAAATATGAACTAGCCTGTATACGCATTTTAATGCTGCAATTTCGTAAAAATATGGTGAATTGGTACACCTCTATCGGGAGGTAGTATAAATTGGGCAAAGATGTTCTGCATAAAAAAGACTTTGCCCTTGTCAGTTTTTATGCGAGCCCGGATTAAGAAAAAGCAATATTAACGATGTAAGGCTTTACTATGAGGATGAGCACAAAATTTCATGAATAAGCGTACGGTGAATCTATAGTTGACCACTGCCTTTTTTATGTTGCTACTTCCAGACGATAACCAACACCATGGATCGTCTTAATTTGTACACTTTCGTCGGCCTTTAATATTTTCCGCAGTCGAGAAATGAATACATCGAGGCTGCGACCGACCATTACGCCTTCATCCTCCCACACATTTTCGATAAGGGATTGACGGGATTGAACCTGATTCGCATGTTCG
Source organism: Saprospiraceae bacterium (assembly GCA_028279185.1). Lineage (GTDB taxonomy): Bacteria > Bacteroidota > Bacteroidia > Chitinophagales > Saprospiraceae > JANQSS01. Next base: position 23,471 of record JANQSS010000278.1, read on the forward strand.
GCAAAATAATGTAGGAGCTTACTTTCGCGAAAGGTCAACTCGAATGTGCGATCATTCAATTGTAAAATTTGATTTTGTACATTGAATTTATAATTGCCGAGTTGTATAGTTGTTTTTTCATGGGCATCGGTAGATAGGTTTTTATTTTCGTTGAACCTGCCTCTCTTTTTACGAAAAAATGCAAATAGTAAACCGCTTATAAGTAAGATGCCCAACAGACCGAGCTTGTTCGAAAAAAGAGGATTGGATGAAGTATCGGTCACCTCCGGAAAGAAGGTCACAAAAATGTCGCTACATGACACGACATCCTCGCGGCCCTGGCAGGCCACATTGTCATTTGATAGCGATTGTAAACTATAGCCCAAAACTATTTCGTCACCATTGCAATGCTTAATTACGACATGGTAATTTTCTTCAATGCGATGTGCTATGATTGCACGATGTAATAGAGCAGGTAAAGTATCATAGTTGAAGGCATGGTCAAGTTGAAGTTTGTATTTGTATGGACTTACTTCTTCCACAGGGGGAATTGATGATGTTGTGTCGGCCGCCAAGGTTAATAATTGATGTCCGACTTGACGTAAAGCGAGATTGGCTCGTTCAGCAAAAAGCTCTTCCGGATTTACACCAGAAGCACGTACTATGATGCAATCAATTGTTATAAGAGCAGCGATAAAATAGGCGCATATCGCAATGTTTTTCATATTCGTGAATTTACATCTATTCGGTTAGCCTGACAAAATTGCCCGTCGAATACAAACGCATAATTACAGCGATTCTTTGATCTTTTTTGTTACGACGGTCGGAATATGGACACTTTCACGTTCTTTTACAATTCGTTTACATCCTTTTAAACCGTGTCGGGTCACAGAATTGAAGAGAATGCCGTTTTTGTGGACACATGAAATTTTTCATGAATTCAATCAATAATTGTTTTATGAATTTTATATCAATTTTCTACTCCGTCATATTTGCGTCGTTCATTTCTATCACTTCTTTGGCCCAATCGTTGGATGTTCTCAATATTGTCCCGCCTTCTTCATATCGGGTCAATACAGCTATTTTCATTAATGGAAAGCAATGCGACAATGCATATTTCAACAAGGACAAACCCCAATTAGATCTATTTCAGGTCGGCAAGCTCACTGTCGCTACGGTACCGACCTGTCAAAACGCAACTAAATCAGGATACAATGTGAAATTTCAGGTAGCCATTCGCAATGCGCGTACAAACACGATGTATAGCTATACACGTGAAGGTGTTATGGAGGTGGACCTGGGAGCACTACTTAGTAAATGCGAAATGGACGACTACATTATCATAATGACGGCTGATCAGAAATTTAAGTTGACTAAAAATGAAATGTACATCGCGATGGGGGGATGCTAGCACTTTTTGACTAGATCCGGATACACCATGATGCTTTATAGTTAATGATCGCCATTGAGTCATATATTGCATTTCCTCTTGTGCTATTATGGAGAATAAATATCAAATGAATAGAAAAAGTAACATCAAAATATGTCTCGTGTTGTTTGGCATCTTATGTTCCACGTCCGCATGCCATGGACAAGAAAAAAAGGAAAATCAAAATAGTCAGAATCGAATCGAAGAGAAGACCGAATCGTTATCTCTTAATTCTCCAAAAGATGATTTTGATCCATATTTTATTGAGACAACGACAATCAATTCAAAACGAGGTCCACGAAGTATTACGCGCAATTTAATTCAGGATCGAAACGGCCACTTTTGGTTCGCATCCTGGGAAGGTATATTGGGTTATAACGGAAAATTCTTTACAAATTTTACGAATAAGTACGGCCTGAGACGTTATCACGTATTTTCTGTCCTGGAGGATAGAAAAGGGAATATATGGTTTGGCACAATTGGAGCTGGTGTATATAAATACGATGGAAAGTCCTTTATGAATATTGCTACGGGACATGGGCTCGCATATGATCGTACGACGTGTATATATGAAGCCAGCGATGAAAAAATATACGTCGGAACCGAGAATGGCATCAGTATCATTGATGGCAGGATTGTACAAAATATAACGAAAGCGAATGGCCTCTCAAATGACAATGTTAATGCGATTGCCGAGGATAACCTGGGCAACCTATGGATAGGCACGAGAGGGTCGCTTTACGTTTTAGACGGTGATGACTTTACTGAATTTAAACAACCGGATTCTTCTTCTTTTACCAATGTTCGCCACATAATAAAAGACGGTCGGGATAATATTTGGTTTGGCGGAAATGACGGATTGTGGTCCTTTGACGGTAAATCATTGAAAAATTATTCGGTAGACTTTATCGGCTATATATATGAAGATAGCCAGGGCAATATCTGGACAGGTTCAGTAGAAAAAGGACAACGCGATTGGAAGTTATCACGATATGAACGGCACCTACCACCAATAAATAATCTGGAATATCAGCATATTAAAATGCAACATGGCCAAATCTTTGGAATTATGGAAGATGCAGATGGCCGCATTTGGTATGGTCATGAGCAAGGTGTTTGTCGCCTAGACGATGCAGGAAATTGCGATGAGATTAATTGAGTGAATATATTGAAGTACTTTATTATTCAACCTTGGGGGTTTTTACGAAACGTTGACCTTACACGTCGTGAATGGTGTAACCACATAGCAGTTAGAACTTAAAATCAGACCAAACCCGGAAGGTTTTATAGATCGACCTTCTTATGCAACCAAGAGATCCTGCCGCATTACAATGTTAGCGGTGTCACCCCGAAATTGCGTGATTAAAGCATTGGCATTTCCAATGAATAATGTAATAACATGTAAACCTTACGGGTTGACATATGCAATTATTAAAAGAGGATAGTACAAAAGACACTGAAGAATATATTTTCTGCACCCCGATGAAACCCCTAAGGTTGAGACTTCGTCTTGTTCAACCTTGGGGGTTTTTACGAAACGTTGATTTTATACCGCGTAAATGGTGTAACCACATAGAAGTTAGAATATAAAATAGGACACAACCCGCAAGGTTTATTCCACAACCAAGCTATCCCGTCGCATTCCAGAGTTAGTGGTGTCACACCGGAACTGGGCGGTTAAAACATCGGTGTGCCCAATACGTAGCTCAGTAACATGTAAACCTTACGGGTTGACATATGCAATTATTAAAAGAGGATAGTACAAAAGACGCTGAAGAATATATTTTTCTACACCCCGATGAAACCCCTAAGGTTGAAGTTTCGCCTTATTCAACCTTGGGGGTTTTTACGAAACGTTGACCTTACACGTCGTGAATGGTGTAACCATATAGCAGTTAGAACTTAAAATCAGACCAAACCCGCAAGGTTTTATAGATAGACCTCCTTATACGACCAAGACATCCCGTCGTATTACAATGTTAGCGGTGTCACCCCGAAATTACGTGATTAATTAATGACGACGATTTAGAAGCCTTGAGGTTGCTTTATATCAAATTCATGATGTTTTACCTATTACACATATAGTTTGATCGCCTTCCAGTAGATTTATTTAATTTCGATGTGTAGAATCGTTACAACTTGAACGTAGGGTTTATTGTTACAGCGATCTTATACCAATTTAAGTGTATAATGACGTAAAAGGTTATCTAGAGATTTGGTGAAAGTCAAGGCGCAAAACGTAGACGTAGTCGGGGCTACAGCGAGGCTTTGCAACGATGGATTTGGTCAAATCTCTCTTAATGTATGCGTCAATTATGCCCTTAATTGGTATTACAATATAAAATGAATAAAACCGTATGAAGGCCTTTCTGGATAGTATAGAATACGTTGCCATATTTACAGGTATCATTGTTGCCACAGTCGTCTTGGCCTATTTATTTAATCGGTTCTTCAAGCGATTGATCCGGCGGTCGACGCAAGAGATGAAAAATGATCCGACAAATTATCTCTTTACGCGACATGCCATCGTGCTCTTAATCTATATTGTTGGCATAAGCATCGCCATCTATATGATGCCTAACCTACGCGCGCTGGCAAGTTCGCTGCTGGCAGGTGCGGGCATATTAGCTGTGGCCGTCGGTTTTGCATCGCAGCACGCACTGAGTAATATTATAAGTGGATTTTTTATTGTTGTTTTTAAACCATTTCGCGTGAACGAGCGCATATGGATCAGAGACATGGATGGCATAATAGAAGATATTACGCTGCGACATACAGTGATTCGTAATTTTGAAAATAAACGGATTATAATTCCGAATGCACTAATCAGCGATGAAATTATTATCAATGCAGATTTTCAAGATGGCAAAATTTGCCAATGGATAGAAGTTGGAATCGCTTTTGATGCGGATATTACGAAAGCGAAAAAAATTATAAAAGAGGAAATGTTGAATCACCCTCTTTTTATTGATCCAAGAACAGACCGGGAAAAAACGCAAGGTCATGACCTCGCTGCTGTAAAGGTCATTCGCCTTGATGAATCAGCAGTGCGTTTACGCGGTTGGGCTTGGGCAAATAATGCCGCCGATGCGTTCGATATGGCATGTGATTTATATGAATCGATAAAAATTCGGTTTGATGAAGAAGGTGTGGAAATTCCATTTCCGCACCGCACCGTGGTGTATAAGAATGAAAGACCCACCGGCAAGCCAAAATAGATTGCAGGTTTTTCTTGCAATATTTGTCCATGCACCATTAAGTCGTCCGTCATTGAGCGAGAAATGTTAAGGTTCAGAACACTATCTTGTTCTTCTTTGAAATGAAGATCTAAACACAATTTCACCGTATGTCAACATCTTCTCGAATGCTGGCCGCAATCATGTTTGCGGATATAGTGGGCTATTCGGCCTTGATGCAACGCGATGAGCATGCGGCAGCCAAAATGCGTGCAAAGCATCGGCACGTATTCAACTCATTACACGATAAAAACAACGGAAAGATCATTCAGTACTATGGCGATGGAGCGTTGAGCATTTTCAAAAGTGCAGTCGAAGCGGTGACGTGCGCTGTAGCTATTCAGCAAAAACTTAGATCGGGAGATATTGTCGTTCCGTTACGAATTGGGGTGCATGTTGGTGACATCGTGCTAAGTGACGCTGAGGTGTACGGTGATGGTGTGAATATAGCGGCACGAATTGAAGGTATAGCGGAATCGGGTAGCGTACTCATATCAAGTCGGTTAAACGATGATTTAGTAAATCACCCGGCATTCGTAACGCAGTCCTTGGGATTTTTCGATTTTAAAAATATAGAAAAGCGCATGGAAGTATTTGCGCTTGTAGACGATGAATTAATTATCCCAAAGAAGCAACAGCAAAATAGATCTGATCGCTTCAGGGATAAGTCTATAGCGGTCTTGCCATTCGTTAATATGAGCCCGGGAAAAGACGATGAATATATCTGCGATGGTATTACGGAAGAGACCATAATTGCATTGTCAAAAATAGAGGGCCTTCGCGTAACATCGCGTACGTCTTCTTTTTATTTCAAAGGCCAACAATTACCTATTACCCAAATTGGAGCGGAATTAAATGTTTCTACAATTCTAGAAGGAAGCCTTCGAATAATTGGAAGTAAAATGCGCCTTAGAGTTCAATTGATCGATGTTTCGCAGGACACACTTTTTTTTACGGAAACATTCGAACGCTCCATCGAAAATATATTTGCTGTTCAAGATGAACTCAGTTTATTAATAGCAGATCGACTTCGCGAAGAGATGGGGCATCTCGAGTTTACCGATCAATTAGTTGATGACCCTGAAGTATCGATCGAACTGTATAAAGATTATTTAAAGGCGCGATACCACGTGCTCAAAATGAATAAAACGCATCTTGAAATCGGTATTTCGATTTTTAATAAAATTATTGATCGGGATCCAACGTTTTTGAAAGCTTATCTGGGTATGCATTTGGCTTATAGTTTACTGGGAACGCTTGGCCAAATGCCGGCCGAGGAGGCCTTTGCTATAGGGTCGCCTTATCTGGAAAAAGCAATCGAACTTGATGATGAAAATCCCGAATGTCAAATACAACTAGCCTATATCGCTTTTCTCCAAAAATGGGATATAGCGTCAGCCTTCCAGCACCTTAATAATGCGCGAAAAATAAGACCTACCACTGATTTTTATCAAACGATGGCGTCTATTACATCTGCACAAAAGAACATAGTCGGAGCATTAAATTATGCAGACGAAGCGCTAAAAATGGACCCATTGTCCAATATAAACTATCACCTCAAGGGCTTCATTTATTACGTAGACGAGCAATATAAAGAAGCACAGGTGTGGTTTCAAAAAAGCATGGCAATGGACGATGATTTCATGGCGTCAAAATTGTACTATGGCCAATCGCTACTCTTGTCAGGTCAAGTTAAAGCAGGTCAAATCTTTTTCGAACAATTTGAGGAGGATGAAAACGACTTGACTAAAATCGGCGGTCTCACGCTGGCGCATATTCTATCAGGAAATTTGAAAAAGGCAAAGGCTGGAATTAGTCGAATAAAAAAGGCAATGAATACGGCTTTAGCGCAGCACGCTATGCTTTTTTTACCGCCAATTTATACGCACATGAAGGACGAAGAAGAAGCGATGAACGTGATCGAAAATATCGTTTTGCTGAAGATGCCGATGGCTGTATATTTATTTTCAGAACCACTTTTGAAACCATTGCACAGCAACAGTAGATTTCAAGAGCTGAGACTAAAGGTCTTAGGTGAGCCCACTGTGACACCACTTCCTCCGGTTAAAATAAAAATGAGCCTTTTTAAGCAAAATGAACTATTAACATATCGACAGACGCTTAAAAAGTTGATGGAAACCGAAAAACCCTTTTTACAACCGGATTTGACACTTCGACGACTTGCAGAATACATAAACCTTTCGACCAATCGAATGTCACAACTATTGAATGAGGGTTTTGGTAAAAGCTTTTCCGAATATGTTAATGCCTATCGATTGGACTGCTTCAAATTAAAAGCCAGGGATTCATCAAATCAACACCTAACTATTCTGGCAATAGCATATGATTGTGGATTCAATTCGAAAACTGTCTTTAATACCTACTTTAAAAAGAAAATGGGTGTTACACCAAGTGCGTGGGTAAAAGACAATTCTTGATTTCCTTTTCCATAAAATACCAAATTGGTTCTGAATTATAAATCAGCACCTTATGCATTGGACGCTACTTTACTTTTACGGCATGAATCAGAAAATAAATCAGCACATCGTATTGGTGCTTGGCGCTTCTGGAGCTACAGGAAAACTGCTTGTCGCTGAGTTGCTAAAACGAAATGTTCAGGTTCGGGCCGTTGTTCGGACTCCGGAAAAACTATCGCACTTACAAGGGGCAGCGAATCTGAAGATTATCAAAGGGACAATTTTGGACATGACTGAAAGTGAAATAACCGAATGCATATCAGGCTGTAATGCTATTGCATCCTGCCTTGGTCATAATCTGTCGTTTAAAGGAATTTACGGTAAACCCAGAAAATTGGTCACTGATTCTCTGCGAAAATTGTGCAACCACGTTATACGAGCGAAAATGGAAAATCAGGTGAAAATTGTCTTAATGAATACGGCGGGCAATAGAAACCGTAAAATAGACGAACCGATCTCTCTTGCCGAAAAATGTGTTATCGGACTACTGCGGTTGTTGTTGCCGCCACACGTAGACAATGAAAGGGCTTCGCAATACTTGCAGGACGAAATTGGATTCGGCTATGATTACCTGGGATGGGCAGTGGTTCGCCCGGATAGCTTGATTGATAAAGATGAGGTGACCAATTACATGGTACATGTGTCTCCCATTCGGAGTGCGCTTTTCAATGCGGGTAAGACAAGTCGTATTAATGTCGCTCATTTTATGGCAGATCTCATCACGGTTGACTCAGTATGGGAAAAGTGGAAGGGACAAATGCCTGTCATCTACAATGCGTCTTTAGGTAGTTGAGGATTTTTTACCAGGGTTGTAACTATTGGCTATGCTATCGCGTAGTAGTAATGAGTTGCTGTGGAACTACCACATGTTCGATTTAATAGGAATTGATATGACGAAGCAAAAGCGCAGCCTGGTTGACAATAAAATTAATATTAAACTGAGACTAGCGGCTCTATGGACTTCGCTCATGTTTCTCTATATATATGCGGACTACTTTATTCTCCGTGTTCCGGGGAAGCTTGAAAGTATCATGGAATTGTCTACTCCTGTCGGCCCCACAACACCAAAATTACTGGTTATTTTTTCCCTTATATTGATTGTACCTTCTGTGATGACAGCGCTTTCGGTTTTTTTACCACCGCGAATTAATCGTTGGGCAAATATTAGTATTGCCGCGGTTTGGTCTTCAATGTCCTTTCTCATAATAATTGAAGACATAGGGGACATTGGCGGGTGGTATACATTTTACGTCTTGTTTCAAGTTGTCGAAATTGTTGTTTTAGCGACTATAATTTACCAGGCCTGGAAATGGCCGAGAATAGCACCAGAGAATTAACACGTACATTTAATTATTCCTTTCCTGCATGGTGTCTGATAAGGTTTGAAAACAACACCCATCACAAACGGCTTTCTTGGATAACAGCTATTTTATCTAATGCAATTCGGATTTCGTCAGAGTTGACATGAACAATACCACATAAAAATTGTACTGTATGTATGAAAATAGTACAAAATGACTATATTTGTTTCACTAGTGTAGCAACAACTTAGTACTTGATGCACTAGCTGGTCACATAGCGCAAGAATGATGACGGCGCCACGAACAATTTAGAAGTATGATCATAGACATAAACACTTTGACCGACAAACAACTCAAGCGGTACAATCGGATATTGATGCAGTCGTATGACATTGTATTAGAAAGTGGATTCTACAAGCTGTCGCTAACCGAACTCACAAAAAAACTTCGGGTTAGCCGAAGCACCATCTACGAACACTTTGGATCAAAAGAAGGGCTTGTCGAAAAAATTGTAGAGCGGTTTGATCAACAGCTAAACCTCGGTCTCGAAGACATAATGCATGACAAGACGCTTTCCACATATGATCGATTTTTAGCCATTTCAAATCAATTAGCGAAGAACTCACCAAGTCGAAATGTGTACAGATTTTACAACGACTTAAAAATTCATTTACCGGGTTTATACGAGCAATACGTAAAAGGAAGGCGATGGCGAATCGATTACATATACCGCCCTTTAATTGAAGAAGGTATTAAAAATAATTTGTTCGATCCACAGATTCCTACTGAGTTTTTGCTGCAATCGTATTTAAAATCTGGACAGGCTGTATGCGAAACGAATATGTTGGAAAACAGTCCGTTGAGCAAAGCCGAAGCTATGAATATTATGACACAAATTTTTCTAAATGGCGCAAATAAAATTATGCCTATTCACTAATAAATACGGATAACATGATAGAAAGACAAAAATGGTTTGATCATAAATTTAATTTAGGCATAGACATTGGTTGGACTGAAAATATATATCGGCGTCTTCGCGATACGGAAATAGTATTAGTCCATCATACTGCAAACCAGGACGAAACCACACTCGCGCGACGCCACAACGACACGTGGAGCGTAAAAGAGCACATCGGACATTTAACGGACTTGGAAGCGCTTTGGCAAAATCGTTTCCTGCAATTCGAAGCGTTTGTTCCGGAACTCGTAGAAGCCGATTTAACCAACCAAAAAACAGAAGAAGCGGCGCATAATGATCAGACAGCTGTTGAACTGATCCATGCATTTAAAAAAGCAAGAGCTCAGCTTTTGACAACTATTGAAGGACTTGGTCAAAAAGCACAATTACACGAAGCACTGCATCCGAGATTAAAAATTCCGATGCGGCCAGTAGATTTAATGTTCTTCGTGGCGGAGCACGATACGCATCACCTTACATCCATTGTCGAACTATTAAATAGGGTCTAAATGCGTGATGAAATTAAAATAAGACGAGCTCGTCCCGAAGATGCAGAAGCTATTCATACCGTTCTTTCCGAATCATACAAAGAATTTAAATCCAGTTATACACCTGGTGCCTACAGATATTCTGTCGTAACGGCCGAAGAGACAAGGGAGCGCATGAAAGAGGGACCCATTTGGGTAGCAACGGAGAATGAAAATATTGTTGGTACCGCCAGCGGTGTGCAGCGAAAAAGTGAATTTTACATCCGCGGAATGTCCGTTCTACCGACTATGCGGGGAAGAAAAATAGGATATTCTCTTATGCGCTGCGCTGAAGCATATGCAATAAAGCAAAAATGTGACACCATGGCGCTTTGTACAAGTCCATACCTCGATGCGGCAATTCGTCTTTACAAGAAATTTGGATTCGCTATTCACAATGATCCGCCACATCATATGTTTGGCACGCCCCGGATAGGTATGATAAAAAAAATAAATGCCGAGGCTGCAAAAGCCACACAAGCAGACCTCAGCGATACTTTGATTCAACGGCGTCAATTGTACATGATCGTTGAGAAATTTAAATCCGGTGAGCGAGAAACAATTTATCAACGATTGCAGAAAAAAGGCAGAATGCTTCCCGCAGGTGTCGAATATGTGAATAGTTTTTTATCAGAGGATGCACAAACCTGCTATCAGCTGATAAAAAGTGTGTCCAGGGAGAAAATAAATACTTGGATAGATCGATGGAAAGACGTAATCGATTTTGAAGTTGTACCAATTGAAAAATCAACTGGAATGTTAACCTGATAATTTAATATACCAAATTCTAAATATTTGCAAGGATTCCGTCGCATTGCAGTGTTAGCGGCGTCACCCCCAAATTACGTGATTAAAACATTGGCCTGCCCAATGAATAATGTAATAGCATGTAAACCTTACGGGTTGACATATGCAATTATTTGAAGAGAATATTACAAACGACACTGAAGAATATATTTTTCCACATCCTCGCGAAACCCCTAAGGTTGAGGCTTCGTCTTGTTCAACCTTGGGGGTTTTTACGAAATTTTGACCTTATACCGAATAAATGATGGTACTGCTTAGCACATATAATATAAAACCAGACGCAACCCGCAAGGTTTTATAGATCGACCTCCTTACACAACCAAGGATCCCGTCGCATTCCAGTGTTAGCGGCGTCACCCCGGAATTGCGTGATTCATTAATGGAATTGATATGAATGTCTTGAAAATACTATTAGTTAAAAGAAGAGAATAGAGAAACATTGAATCAAAAAGCATGAAGGGGTGTAAGACTGCGGTGACGGCCTATGAGTAGGAATTAGTACCATTATTACCGACGAGATTACATATACTAACAAAAAAAGAATAAGCTGGACGTCAAACACCTTAATGCGACAAGCATTTCCTGCCTGCCGGCAGGCAGGTTTCGTTCTTTTTTGTGCGACTGCAAAAAAGGACAAGCCCATTGAGGAAAAACATCAATGGATATGCTGAAGATGTCTTCATAAAAGAACAACAATCATCTTAAAAAACTAAAGATATAATCAATTAATAAAGCTCCTTTTCACTTTTAGCGTTGGCGAAATGTGACAAAACCCTCGAACTAAATTAAACTCTACAACAACGACATCCCGTCGCATTACAGGGTCAGCGGCGTCGCCCCCAAATTACGTGATTAAAACATTGGCATGCCCAATGAATAATGTAATAACAAGTAAACCTTACGGGTTGACATATGCAATTATTTGAAGAGAATATTGCAAAAGACACTGAAGAATATATTTTTCTACATCCCTGTGAAACCCCTAAGGTTGAGGCTTCGTCTTGTTCAACCTTGGGGGTTTTTACTAAAATTTAACCTTATACCGAATAAATGATGATACTGTTTAGCACGTATAATATAAAATCAGACGCAACCCGCAAGGTTTTATAGATCGATCTACTTATACAACCAAGACACTCCACCGCATTACAATGTTAACGACTTCACCCTGGAATAGCTACATCTCGAACAGCAATTTAGCCCAACAGATCACGATTACAATCTCTGAGCCATTTTATTTTAGCCATATTCAAGCTTCCATCGGTGTCAAACATTCCGTTTGAGATTATTTTTTTCATGATGTATCGCCAATTACCGACGTAAATAGAATCCTCGACAACAATTTTTTCTTCAATGAAATGTATGCGAATAAAATCATCATCAATATCTCCCGGTGTATCGTTGTCATAGTACGTGACATCCGCAATGCATTTTCCATTTTTTTCGAACAACTTTGCACGATAAGCATTCTGTTTTTGGAATGTAAAGGCCGCATCACCGGCTACATATATGGTTTGCCTATTTACTTTTCCGTGTTGTGCAAACATTGTTTGTGATGCGAATATTGAAACTACTATCAGCATCACGATCTGAATCATCTTCATTGGATTGTGTATTTAATTTACAATTGGCTCATATGAAAGCCTTCATCAATATGGATGAATCGTATGTGCTTGTTTTTTTAAAGCGCACGTCGCGCAACCCCGCTTCGGGCGTATGTCCATCTTAAAGTGTTTGAAAGCACCAAAATGTACCCACGTCAAATGTTAAAGTTTTGAACTTTGTCAGGTTAATTCGACCGCTGCCTGTACTTACCAGGGTTATGGCGTGCGAGGGACAACCGGGATAGCATACAAAAAGACGTTGGAATGGTCCGCAAACCTGGTATTTGCATGAAATCGGACAGCTTTAACATGCTATTACAATCTTTTACATTTCTCTATTTGGACTTGCTCGACGAGATTTTACATTAGAGCCTATGTATAGAAAGAATTTGAACTTCAAGGTGAGACGTGTATTCTTTTTCATATTAATGATCATGGTTATCACCTTACCGATGGCCTGCCAACGGCACTTAACAGCTCAAGAAGCCACGAATTCAACACAAATCAAGGTCAAACCTCCTCGCCAGGATTCCATTTTATCATTTGACTCGATGATAACCGATATTATGGAAGACAGCAAAGGCAATTTGTGGTTTGGCTCGTATGGAAATGGGATATGTGTCTATGATGGAAAAACGTACAGTTATTATACAGCACAACATGGATTGCCAAGCGAGCGATTTCACGAAGAAGTATCCCGACGCGTTCCTATGGGAGATTTGATTCGGTCTATTCAAGAGGATGCGAATGGTGATATCATCATTCATTCGGCTGAAGAAATATTCAAGTTTAATAGAAATACAATTACCGTGCTCGATCGACCAGCTGAACACACATCAATTGCTACGATTAAAAATCCGCGACGTTGGAAAGTGGAATTGAACAAACTATGGTTTCAAGCCGAAAATAATAATGGGGCATACACGTATGCCAACGGACGTTTACAACACCGGACTTTACCGCCGGAATATTTATCGGGTGGTGGTTCTGCTTTTCAATACGCAACGTACGCCTTATTAAAAGACCGTAAAAACAACATTTGGCTTGGAACGGCAGAAGCGGGAATTATGAAATTCGATGGTCAAACATTTACATGTATTAATGCCAATAAAACAAAGGGAACGGTTCGGAGTATTTTTGAAGATAATAATGGCCGAATTTGGATAAGTAATGTGCTTCAAGGATTAAACTATTATGAAAAAGGCCAGCTGGTAAATTTTACAAAAGAAATCGGATATTATACATTATCTGAAGTTCGTAATAACGGGACCTTGGATGGCGATAAATATCTTGATGGCATCCAGACAATTGAGCAAGATGAAAAGGGCAACATGTGGTTTGGATCTTACTCGGAAGGCCTGTGGCGCTATGATGGGAAGAACCTGACGCACTTTACCACCGCAAATGGGTTACCGAGTAATACGGTCAAGACTATCTACAAAATCAATACGGGAGAATTGATCTTCGGCATTGGTTTAGAATCGTCGGGTATATATAGATTCGATGGGGAGGGTTTTGTACGGATGTGAGGTTTTTGGAATATAAATAATCGTGTCTTTTCCTTTGATAAATCTCCTTCACGCTTCCTGGAGATTAAATGAACCATTATTTTGCATAATTTCACGTATTGCGGTAATTTAAATCAGAGCGATGAAAGGTGCACAATTTCACATCACAGGCATGACCATGGCCATCACCAATATGGAAGCCATGCTCGCATTTTATTCAGGACTTTTCAATATCGAATTTGAACTACGCGAGATGTACGGCTCAAAATTGTATGCAGGAAAGTGGGGTGCATTTGATCTCTTATTTTGTCCGGCGACGCTAGCTGGAATTACTGCAAGGCAAAATCGGCATCAATTTGACATTGTAATTCCCGATATCGAACAACTTATCGATCAAGCTACGACGCTTGGCGGTAAAGCCATGGGGCCAATAACAGAAGACGAAAATGCGCTGAATGTCGGCATTTACGATCCTGATGGCAATTCCATTTTGTTTAAGCAATTGAGGGAGTAGACTCGCTCTTCGCGCGAATGTGCAATCGATCCGACAATTAGCAGGGGTCAAGTAGTTAATATTACAGATAGGTTTAACCGGAGCTGGTGTGAAGGCTAGCGGGTAAGCAATACCTAATTTTCTAATTTTCTAAATTTCACATTGCCACATTACCAACTCCCGGCCTTCGCTTTACGAGCTTCGGTCGACTAAGTGCCAGAGCACCTCTTACGACGGTTCGTGGGCAGGCATCAACAAAATACCACATCACCACATTATCAAACTATCTCATTATCTTGTCAAAACAAGATACTCCTAAAGCTGATGCACAACCTGAACTACCGATCCCAATCATTCACGACTGTTTCTTTATTGAGCAATCTATTGCGTAATGTCGATTCTCCTGAAACAAGATCGAAAGCGCGATATGAACGCGATATCTCGGCCGTATTGGGTTTATTAGGCGATTTTGGGGTTATAAGCGTAACTTTTAGTGCAAAAAAGTGTAACTCGGAGATTGGATTGTTCGGGTTATTGGGGAGTTGTGAGTAATTAGTCGAAACTGAATATTTAATAGATTAATGGCAAAGTTTTTAAATACAAGAAAACTAAAAATTTGGATACAGGAATTAATTCGTAATAGTGAAAGGGAACTTGTAATAGTAGTCCCATATATTAGGATATCCGAAGAAATGTATGATGTAATACAGGATGCAGATAAGAGGGGTGTTGAAACAACAATAATATACCGCGAGGATAAGTTGAATCCAAATGAGAAGGAAAAGATTGAATCCCTAAATAATATCAACTTGCTCCACCATCCCAATGTTCATTGTAAATGCTATTTTAACGGCGAATTAATAATTATTTGTTCTATGAACCTGTATGAATACTCTGAAAGAAATAATAGAGAAATGGGAGTCTTGGTTTCAAGAAAACCTTTGGAGGATAAGAGGAGATTCTATAGTCACCATGACCACGACGAATTGTTTTACGATGCTATTCACGAAATTAGAGAAATTCTTAATGGCTCAAAATTGGAACTTTATCGAACCAGAAAACAAAAAGAAAAATTTTTAGTAAATATACTTGAAACGGAAGAAGAGAAAGCACGAACGGTCTCGGCGGAAATAAGCAAAGTCTGCCTAAATAAAGTATTTTCACCAGTGAAGGTAAACAGGGATCTATGGCTGCCTAAGTGCAAGAATTATTTTGATAATATAGATGTCACTTTGGAGAATAATAGAATTGCCATCGAAATTAATCGACCAAATGAAGACAAGAATTATATTCATCAGAAATGGATGAGGTCATACGATGAATATGAATTTAAGGGCTTTAAATTTTATTGGAATAAGTTTGATTCTTTGCTATATCTTTACAAGAATAGTGAATTTGATTGGACTGGAATAGAAGATCAATCTGTTGTATATAAAAAATATAAACAAGGTATTGATATGGTCATATCGAAGTATCGATCGCTTAGTTCAAGTTAACTACTCACAACATGTAGCAAGACGGCATATTCGCTAAGGCTCACACACCGCTTGCTGCGACACCGTTGGTATCCATTGACTACAAAATTTGATAAATGAGGTTTTCAGAAAGAATAGGAAAGAAAAAACCACTAACTGAAATACGTAAAGAAGGATTGAGCAAAGAACTAGTTAATTCACTTTGGACTATTTATTTAGAATTCACATTGGCTTCTAAATCAGTGGAAAAGGTGTATCAAGATTATACAGAAAAATCTAGATTTTTTAGGTCTCTCTGGATTCACTTTTTTAAAAGACCAATAGATAATTTGGGTATGAATTATGGAGAAGTGAGCTATTATGACGCAAATACGGTTGTAAGAAAGTGGTACTATGAGGCGGAATGGTATGAAAAACTAGATTTCATCGAATTCTGTATCAATTACGATGACAATAAATATTCAGAAGCTTACAACGGTTTTCTGAAAAAAGAACTTTCGGCGTATCGATATATTGACGGTCAAATATCTGAGATTAACTCAAAAGAAGAAATTGTTGAAATAGAAAATGCTATAACTCAAAATGACACTTATCGGTCGGTAAAGGCTCATTTAAAAACGGCACTTAGGCATTTTTCTGACCTCAAGAATCCGGATTTCAGAAATTCAGTAAAAGAATCAATTTCGGCGGTTGAATCAATGTGCAAAATCATATTAAATGATGACAAAACTACTTTAGGTCAAGCTTTGAAGTTAATTGAAAAAGAACACCAAATTCCTAAAGCATTGCAGGCGGCATTCAGTTCATTATATGGATATACTTCAAATGAAGGAGGAATCAGACATGCCTTGCTTGAGGAGAATATAAAAATCGATTCTGAGGAGGCAAGATTCATGTTAGTAACTTGTTCAGCGTTTATTAATTATCTAAAAAGTAAAATTTGAAAACGGATACTAACAAGCGGCATCATGCCATGCTCGCATTCGCGTCGCATAGCATATGCTGCGAGACCGTTGGATTCCATAAAAATAATCTTTAAAGAGAGGCAAAGTAGAAGATAAAATGAAGATCTTTTTATCATATGTACTATTCAAAACGGAAAGATATCTTGTTTATCTGATCCTTGCTGTATTGTCATCATCATTGATAGGATTGATCTTTTCGGGTTTAGTATATCTAATGACAAAATCGATAAATCTCAATTTCGACTTTTTAGAAATCTATATTTCAACAACATTGTTATTCTTTACGGCCGGGTTATTAATTTTAAAATACCGAGAAGAAAACTCCCACTCTTTTAAACAATTTGAAAATTTCGATAAAGTAAGAAAGCTAAACCACGAATCATTGCCGTTATGGGAAACTTATAAACGTGTGCGGCATCACGATAAAGCAAACTGGATATCAGAAGTAGAAATAAATAATAAGACATTTGCTCAGCATGATTCAGTTGATCGGAACTTTGGGAATTTAAAATTCAAAGATTGCTTTATATCAACTCAAATAGACGAACTCAACTTAGAGTGCGCAACATTTCATGACTGTCTTTTCCTTAATTGCAATTTACTTTCCTCCAAGAGCAAAAATGCTGTCTTTGTCAATTGTGTGTTCTCCGAAGTTCTTCTTAAGAACAGTGAATTGAATTCTACGCGGTTTATTAGTTGTTATTTCGAAGATACCGACTTGTCCTCTTCAGATTTAAAATTTGCAAAGTTAGAAGAGTGTATTTTCCAAAATACTACAATAAAAAGTGTTGACTTTTCAAATGCAATTCTGGAACGAAACAAAGGAATTATTTTTGATGCTAATATTTTAAGAAGTACCAAAATTCTAAGAAGGCTACACGATGAAAAAAATTCGAAATTCAAAAGTTATCCTAAGGACCCTTGGACAATTCTTAAGGAAAATTATACAGGACTAAGATCTAGTATTAACTTTATACTGTTATTTTTATTTATTTCTCCTGTCGTTGCGAAAAGCTTAAAGGAAATATATAGAAATCCAACTTTAATCTATCTTAATTTTACCAACTCTAATAGACAACATTCCAATGACACCATAATCTTCAACAGTGAAACTATTTCGAAGTTCGGACCAGATACAAATGCAAATGAACTATTGAATCATAATGCAACTGACGTGGGCGATAACTCTACATATATAAGAAAACCCTTTTGGTATATATTATTTAGACTGCATAAAGACAAATTCTCTTATATAATATTTTTTATTTTAGTAATTTACAACTTTATAAGGACTGTTTTAACATTTTATATTAACCGATTAAGGGATGAAGAAGCTAACTCAAATATTACACCTTATAGAGATGAGCAGTTATATCCTTTTTATTGGCATTTGTTTAATAAAACATTGTTCTTGATAGCATTGATCGTAGGGGTAATCAATACAATTGATATTCTAAATCATGGATTTTGGATACAAGTTAATTAAAATAGTAATCTGAGAATTATACGGAATCTAACAATAGATACCACAACATATCCTCCTTCGTCAGAGACGCTAGGTGTCATCATCGTTAGCAAACGACAAATAACTGGATTAACTATAAAAAAGGGCTCTAACAAAGAATTAGATAATTGAGTAATTATGAAACCAATAAGATATTTAAAATTGGCCTTCTTAACTATTTGTGTAATGAGTTCTGCACAAGCACAAACAATCGATTGTAATACCGATTTTTGGACAATTACAGTAGACGGGTATATCCAGCAATGGAGTTTAAGCAATGGAACGATCAGTGGTGGGGATACTATTTTATCTGGTGGAGGTATAAGTTTGAGTTATTGTGGAAATAGCAATGCGCCCACATTCTTTACAGACAATTGGAATCAAGCAGGAATTGGAATAAATTATTATGATCCAGATTCTGGTTGGATCAACATTCCCACTGATTATCATGTGCAGGATAATGGAGGGCATCTCATGGATCAATATTATACGGTAGTGGGAGGAGTTATACAATACGTTAACTATTGGGACGGGACGAATTTAATTGTGATTGATTCTTTACCGGGCGAATTCTTCGCTGGCATATTTGATATTGGAGTGGATACTTCAGGTCATGCCTGGATCTCCACAGCTTCTTTCCCAGGCACTGCTATTGATAGTTTGAAGGTATACAATCAAGGTGGAAAGATCAATTCCTATTCCTTTCAATATGATATAGAAGGGTATGGATCATTCTTTCTAAACGACACGCTTTACCTGGGAACCTTTCAAGACTCCATTTTTCCCGTTATTCTCAATGGCAATACAGCTCAACTCGGAATGGGGATACCATTCCCCAATAATAACTTCACAGATATGGCAAGTTGTCAGAATAAGGAATCAACTTCTTCAGTTTCTGAATATTCAAGCACAAAAATTAAAGTATTCCCAAATCCAACAGATGGTCATTTCTCTATTGACTTAGGAGAAAACCACCAAACAGTAATGATTACTGTGATAGATTTAGATGGAAATTTAATTTATTCAGGCAGATATAGTGGTATTCAATTGCTGAACTTAAAACTAGAAGAACCAGCTGGAATTTATCCATTGATAATAGAATCTGGAAATAAAAAAGAAATAATTCGATTGGTAAAAGAATAAACGATTTGCTAACTATATATAGCACGTCAATATTTGGTAGTGGGGCAAACACACAAATCAAAACGCTCCGCCAGCTACTGCGGCTATAATCGCGTTTCACAAAAAGAATAATTTGAAAATACTAAAAGCATTATTTAGATCTAAACAATTAGATGGTATTGACAATATTCTTGATTCACATATCGTAGAATCAGAACCTCGTAATTTTGGTGAAAAAAGTAATTGGACGGTGGTTAAAACCAATAATATAAAGGAGTTTCTTACCTCATTGAATGCGGTGAAAATAAAAAAGACGAACTGGATAGAGGCTTGTGAAAGAAAGAATGCTTCATATGTTTTCGTTTGTGGCCCCATAGAGAGTTGGATATTGGTCAAAGGATTTAACCAACCGCAAGCAGATGAATGGCAAGGGATGAAGGCTGTACACGAATATTTAAATTCTTTAAGCCAGAAGTATCAGGAGGCGCACAACTATTGTTTGATGCGAACGTCAAGTGTTGCTATCTGGGTAAAGTCTCTGAATGGAGAAGTAATTCGAAGCCATTGTTATGCGGATACTGAGTTTTACCAAACTGGTAAGCTCACCGAGGTTGAACACGAAATCGGGATCGATCCCAGAAATCCAATGCAAGATTTTGATGAAAATGATTGGGAGAATTATAATGTACCTGGAATAGATGAAGTTCTTAAAGTAGCCAGTCAATGGTCATTTAGTCCTATGAAACTAAGTGAAATGGATGGAGTTCCTAAATTTGGATATTTGGTTGAACCAGAAAAGGGAGTGTTGAAGCTTAAATAAATACTCCAATGAACTAAATTCCAAACACAAAGATTAACGCGTAAGTCATCTTAACGGTCAATATTCACCAATACCCAATCATCCAATACTGCATACATCGTGATAGAATCTTGAAGAAATGGATCGAGCTTAATTGCTCAACATTAAAGTTTACTTACGCACTAAAATATAGCATCATGTTTATAATAGTCCCCTGTTGTTAATGACAAATTATATTAGAACGTTTCTTTACAAAAGCTAATAAAATTGCGCCTTACACACGAATTCAAGAAAAAGGAGCGTTTATACGCAAATCCAAATTTCTATGCACGTAAAATCAGCTTTTCCAACACTTTTTTTACTTTCCACCTTAATACTTGTTCTGAGCGCGTCCTGCAGCGATGACGAAGGGTCTGCATCAACAGATCAGCTCGTTTTCACATTAAAATTTGATCCGAATCAAGAGCGTCTTGACAATTTTGGTAATCCGGAGACGATACCGGCAAACCACGCTGCACAATCACCAAGATTCAATGGCATGGGTGTGCATTACATCGAACTATCTGAAAAAGATGATATCCCGGCATATAATGGTGCTATAATTTATCAAAGTCCGATGACAGACAAAGGAGGTGAGTCGGCAATCGATTTTGACCGGGCGCTATATGCCGAAGATGGCGAAACATTATTTTCATTAGACTTAAGTAGTGTGCCACCGGGAACCTACGAATATGTGCGTATGTCGCTGTCTTACCAAAACTATGACGTTGACTTTCGCGCAAATAATGTGGATTTAACCGGAACAATCGCATCCTTCATTGGATCAAACACGTACATAGGATCGTACCAGGTGAAAAATGAAACCATCGATGTCAACGGAAATAAAAAGCAAGGGTACTGGGCGTTTGAAACCGATGCACCCAATGTTCCTGTTGCTGAGGGACAAGCTCCCGCAGGAGCAACAACAGTGCCAAATCCAATATTTGATTCGTCTCCGATTCCACCCGGTTCTTGCCTTGTCACGGGAAGGTTTGCCACGCCTTTAATAATTACGGGTAATGAAAATGAAAGTATAAATATCCGCTGTTCTATATCCATAAATAATAGTTTTGAATGGGTCGACAATAATGCCAATGGCACATATGAACCACTAGAGGGCGATGTCGTCGTGAATATGGGTGTTCGTGGTTTAATTCCGAGCGTGCAGTAAACAGTAGGCAGTCTGCAGTCTACAATTCTTAATTCAAGATCTTCAGTCTTCAGGATTTACATACTGCCTACTGTTACTGCTGACTGCCTACTGTTTACTGCCTTACTGACAAACTGCAGCACTATCACTATCTTAAGACCGTGTTTTCCAAAAACGATCGATCAAAATTTAAAAACAGGGCAATTGGCATTCTCATTTTACGTCTTTTTGTCGGAATGCGTCTCGTATACGGCGTCGTCGACAATATTGTTTCCTGGGATCACATGATGGAATTTTCGAAGTTTTTGGAGCAGAATAATTTTCTATTCCCGACAGTCAGTGCGGTATTGTCCGTATACATTCAGGCAATCGGTGGACTCATGCTTATTCTCGGATATAAAACCAGAATAGCCGCATTTATCCTCGTACTCAATTTCATTGTCGCCCTACTCATGGTTCATATTCCGGCCAGCGATTCTATTGAAGGAATGACGCCGGCTATGGCCATGTTATTTGGCAGCGCTACGTTATTTTTCACGGGAGCCGATACATATTCCCTTGATTTTAAAAAACAATGAATTAAATCCTCGCTGACCTGCCTGGTTCCAGATATCATGATTTAAAGAAATACGCATCAAACATAAGAGGTTGAGTGGGGACTTGTTCAACCTTGGGGGGGGTCACGAAACTTTTACCTTATGCCGAATGAATGATGTTATTGCACTGAAGTAAGAATATAAAATCAGACACAACCCGCAAGGTTTATTTCATCGCCCTCTTAATATTTGCAAGACAACCTGTCGCATTCCAGTGTTAGCGGCGTCATCTCGGAATTGCGTGATTAAAACATTGGTGTGTCCAATGAATAGTGTAGTAACATGTAAACCTTGCGGGTTGACATTTACAATTATTAAAAGAGAATAGTACAAAAGACACTGAAGAATATATTTTCTGCATACCGGTAAAACCCCCAAGGTTGAGACTTCGTTTTATTCAACCTTGGGGGGTTTTCACGAAACTTTGGCCTTACACCGAATAAATGAAGCTATTGTTTCAAAGCTAGAATATAAAATCGGACGCAACCCGCAAGGTTTATTCCATCGCCTTCTTAATATTTGCAAGACAACTCGTCGCATTACAGTGTTAGCGGCGTCACCTCGGAATTGCGTGATTAAAACATCGGTATGTCCAATGAATAGTGTAGTAACATGTAAACCTTGCGGGTTGACATTTATAATTATTAAAAGAGAATAGTACAAAAGACACTGAAGAATATATTTTCTACATACCGGTGAAACCCCCAAGGTTGAGACTTCGTTTTATTCAACCTTGGGGGTTTTTAAAAAATTTAGACTTATCAACTTATGGATGATTTTTTAGCGCTGGAGTAGAATATTAAAAACAAACGCATCCCGCAAGGTTTTTCACCTCACCAAAAACCCCGGTCAAATTAATGCCGTAGTGGCCAAATTCCCTTTTTATAGATCAGTTAGTTCCGTACGTCAGGACGCCTTATTACTAAAATAAGTCTTACTGGTCATCCAACAATCCTAAATTTTCGAGATGAAGAAAATACATCTGCATCCAGCGAATCTATTGTCTCTCGATGTCCTTTATGTGTAAATATGTATAATTTGTTACTAACAGGTCCACGAAATTTACTTACACTTTTTCCAAGGTATTCTACAACAATATGTCGATGTATAACAGGCTCAACACCAGCGATGGTATTATTTTGAAATTCCTGTATCCATGCATTTCGTTTATTTCCGCAACAACTCATGGTTATGATTTTTTGTAAGTAATTTTTGAATAATGCAACAACCGCCAGATAAAGCGAACCAAAGAATAAGGAATGACAGTATATCGGTTGTCAAATAAAGAGCAAATGGAATAGCAACCCACATGCTGAGACAATAAAAGCAGTCGAGCAGGTTTCCAAAGAAACCATGCCCGAGCTTTTGTCGCACTATGAAAATTAAATCCAGTGGACCATCCTCTTCAGCCAGGAGATGCGTTACACGCCATATTGCGGCCACCGAAATGATTAATTCTATAGTGGTAATAGCCATTACGGCGTGAGTTTTTCCATTGCTATTTGCCGCGAAGCCCTGTATGTTCCGCTTACGCCATGATTATAACCATTCGTTACACGCATGTGTGCAGTGAGATGTAGCGAAAATCTCGAATAATACTCCGAAGCGGAAAGCCATGACGTTACAGGGTTGAATTTGACATGTACCAAACCACTTGTACTGTGTGCGTCTGACGTTCCATGTAATACGGGACAGTCAATCGCATCATCAACCGCTTGACTATCGAACACTTGGGAACCGGATAATGAAAATACATTCGTACTCGGGTCAGGATTTTCTAAATTTCGTAATTCAATTAAATTATTTGGACAACGGCCAACAGCCAATTGATAATCGTTCAAAAATCCATGAGGTTCATTTGCGAGATATGAAAAGCCAAGTTGTGCTGTCGTCAATTGATCATTCGAAAGGCGATATAAGCCGCATTCATGGTATTCAATTGGATTTCCGGATGGATCGGTCATTTCGATTGCGGATAAACTAAAATTCTTCAAGCCATTTCCATCGATATCTTGATTTAAAGGAATATTATGGATAAAAAGGGCAATCATGTCGGTAGCGGCAGGCACATGATTACCAGCCGAATCGTATCCATCTACACGGACATAGTGCGTTCCCGGTTGTCGCACGCCAGCTATTTTATCATAGAGACTTGTCGTAAGCCGCATGTATCGATCGATATTAGAAAACTCCCAATCCACACCGAGTGCAAATACTTCCCGTTGTATATTAATATAGGCTGGAGCCTCGACGATACCTGCGCCATCTACGTTTAGATTGGTTGCAAAGGGTCCGACATCATCACCGGTATAATTTTGAAGATGACGTTTATGAAACTTGGGGTGTTTATAATTTTGACTTACAAATTCCCAAGTTGGTGTCCCGGCTCGTTTGACACGAATCGTATACCAGGCGACTTTATTTTGTGATGGCCTTTTTGAAAGGTCGTACATACACCCTTTCATGTCTATCGTTCCATGCCAGGCGGCACAGCGTGCGCGCACCGAAGTCAATGAACTTTTTGTTGTGATCTTTCCTTCCGGAGTTAAGGTGTTGTTGTAACCATTGCGTAACAGATCTGATGAACTTTCTGATGCATTCGTATTTTGATTTCCACCAATAAAAATATTTCCTAAGCTTCCCACTAAATTTCCATTAAAACAAAAGTGAGAAGGTTTGACGCGGGATTTAGGAAAACAAAGATCAATACGTTTTAAATGTGGAATGTCGTAGTAAGGTGGCGTTTCATAAACTACTTCCATTGGACTTCCGGCATTCACTTTTACAATAATATCCGGATTGTCAAAATAGGTGGGAAATGCTATGCGTCCGAAATCGAATCGCGCAGTATTTACGATATCCGCCTGCGGCAAGAACGGTGGAAAAAATCGAAATCGCTTAAATCTAAAAATGTAGTTGCCATACTGATCTGTAATTGTATCACCAAGTAATTCACGACTTCCATTTCCGGTATATGCACCACCGTTTAATTCGCTTATCGTTGGATCGTATTCTTCAAAACTTAAGGTAAGGAATTTACCTGGCTCTTTAAAGCAGCGCCAATTTCTCAAATCGCTCAGATCTTTAATCAGGTCGTGGTCCCTAAATAAATTTCGTTTGGGAATATCTAGCGAAATAACTTCGCTTTTATTAATCTCGAAATTTGGAACGTTGGGCGCGTCATCCTTTTTTGCCTTCTTACCGCTGACCGGAGATTCGACTTCGGATATATAATGTCTTGTCCGAGATGTTTTTAAGGACTTATCAAAATCCAGGACAATTGGTTTAAATGGCGCGGGATCAGGGCCTGGCTCTGGAGGAACGGGTGGATCAATATCTTCCGGGATGCGTCCTGGATATTTTTCAACGATGATGTCTTTTAATCGCGGATTTTTTAAGGCATTCAATAATCCTTCATGCGTATCGATGACCATGGGAAATTTCCAACAGGGATTGAAGAGACAATTTCCGGAATAGAGTGTTACATCACCGTAAACAACGTAATCAAAAATCGAAGCAGGCGTTGAACAGGTTAATATTAAGTCGTTGAAATCGCTGTCTCCTCCGGCATCGTT
Organism: Saprospiraceae bacterium; assembly: GCA_028279185.1. Lineage (GTDB taxonomy): Bacteria > Bacteroidota > Bacteroidia > Chitinophagales > Saprospiraceae > JANQSS01. The sequence continues at coordinate 49,015 of JANQSS010000278.1, forward strand.
GGTGCGAATGTCAAATTTGAATTGCCCGCCTATTTTACTCGGATTAGTCAACTTTGAATCCGATACTTGAAAACCTGTACCAGGGTTATTTAATACGATAATTGTCCATTGGTTTCCTGTAACATTTACAGAATTTCCGGGTGTTCCTTCATATTCACCATTTCCAGTTTGTGCACCTTGGATCTTGAATTTTTGATCGAATGCGGCGCTTTTGGACTTCACGGATACCGTCCAATTTCCTTGCATTGTGATATACATAATAATTTAAAGTGTTTGGTTACTGCCTACTCTGACTACGCGTTTTCAGCGGCCCGCGGTTCGGATACAGATGCGCATACCGCTTGCAGAGAAGAAGGGAAAACACACCTGAATAATATTTAAAATGGAAGTAAAACGAATCGTCTGGTATCTAATAAAACGAGACGATGCAAGGATAACGTTACTATCCAAGAAGGACTGAAAAGAATGTAGCCTTCACATACATAGTATGTAAAAATACCTTTGGTCAACAGTATAGCAACCTAATTTTGTATTTTCGTCACATACGATTTCCGTAAAACTTCCTATGCTTCAATGCGTTTATAAGCCATGAAAAAGTCTCTACTCTTTTTACCTGATATTTCTGGTTTTACAAACTTCATACAAACGACAGAAGCGGCGCATAGCCAACATGTGATTTCCGAACTGCTTGAAGTGTTGATAGGAGCTAACACGCAAAACCTTCAATTGGCCGAGGTAGAAGGGGATGCGTTATTTTTTTATTTAGAAGAAGAGGTGCCTTCGCTGGAAAAACTATTGGCACAAATTGAGTCGATGTTTACGGCCTTCTATAGTCATTTAAAATTACTTGAAAAAAATAGAATTTGTCCGTGCACGGCTTGCTCTTCTGCACCACAACTTCAATTGAAGATTATTGCTCATATCGGCGAACTACAATTCATAACTGTGCAGGGAAAACGCAAACCATTTGGAGCACAAGTGATCGAAGCGCATCGCTTAATGAAAAATTCTGTCCAAAGCGATAATTATACACTGGTGAGTCGAGCTCTTGCAGATCATATAGAACTACCGATTGACTATCAGAGCAAGCTATTTAAATTCTCGGATGGTGTAAATGAGTATGATGGAAAACCACTAGAATATGTTTACTCGATTATTGAAACAAGTGAACTAAAACTCAAGCCATTTGCTCAAGCGAAGAAAATGACCTTCGACAGATCACCAAACTTTACGTTTAAAAAAGAATTTCCGGTTTCGGCTCCAATATTATTGGAATATATTACTAATTATGCACACCGACATTTATGGCAACAGGGAGTAGATGAGGTTGTGTTTAATGAGAACGAAGTGACACGTGTGGGAACGGAACACATGTGTGTTGTTGGCGGAAAGCAGTTAAATTTTATTACTGTTACAAAAGATGGAGACCCAGGTCAGCTTGTCTATGGAGAACTTTCTACGAGTCCACCTCCTGTGGATGAGATTTACCTCTTCTTTATCATTAATCCGCAAACGGAGAGCACCTGTGAACTGGAGCTAGAAGTCTACTACACAGCGAAGTCACCGATCAAAAAACTTATGCTGGCTGTTTTTGCGAAAAACTTTATTCGCAAGAATGCGCAAGATGTTATTAGTCAGCTACACGGTTTTATTTCTTCGTTAAACTAATTGAAAGACGTGTGCATCAGCTGAAAAGCAGTGAAGGTATGCTTATACACGTTGTATCGAGAAGGTGAAAAAACACAGTTGTAGCGGATAAATTAATACGCGAGTTTATATGGTGATTTAAACATTGATTAGAGGTAGATCCTGAATAATATGGCAGGATCCCGTTTCTTTGATTTATTCCCTTTTTCAAGTAATTCGATGTATAAGAAATATTAAATTGTGCTATGGAAAACGAAAACCTCATTTGGCATAAAGTCTTAGAGAGCACGGATGCTTTACCGGAAGGTAGAGTGATGACAGTTACCGCAGGACATACCGGAATATGCTTGACACATTATAAAGGGGCGTTTACTGCGCTCGATAACAAATGTCCTCATCAGGGTGGCCCTCTGGGTGAAGGAAGTATTGAAAATGGGATGCTTCGTTGCCCCTGGCATGGTTGGGATTTTGATCCGTGTACAGGCAAGTCTCCGGGTAGCCACGGTGACGGGGTGCCAAAGTATGCGCTTAAAGT
>JANQSS010000297.1 GCA_028279185.1 Saprospiraceae bacterium
GCTGCTGCTAAAACTACAGCGAAGCGTGGACCAGGTAGACCAAAGAAAGCTGCTGCTGCTAAAACTACAGCGAAGCGTGGACCAGGTAGACCGAAGAAAGCTGCTGCTGCTAAAAAAACTACAGCGAAGCGTGGACCAGGTAGGCCAAAGAAAGCTGCTGCTGCTAAAACTACAGCGAAGCGTGGACCGGGTAGACCGAAGAAAGCTGCTGCCGCTAAAACTACAGCGAAGCGTGGACCAGGTAGACCAAAGAAAGCTGCTGCTAAAAAAACTACAGCGAAGCGCGGACCAGGTAGACCAAAAAAGAAATAAACTTCTTTTAGGACTAGTCCTAACCAATAAAAAAGGCGTCTCATCTTACGATTTGACGCCTTTTTATTTTAACACACTTCGTATGTCACCGTCATTTGATACTTGCGCAACGCTCTTATCTCAGTATAGAAGTATTTCTGGTATCCCTAGCCTAGTATCCAAAACCAAATATCAATTCTACATTCTCAAGTGAGATTGATTCAAGTGATGATGAACTGTACAGTACAACGTCCATCGAAATACTTGATATCACCGTTGAGTTTCCAAATGCATCTATTAGGTACGGGTCAGTCGAATTAATAATAAATGAGTCAAAGAGATTATCTGCAAATCCACTTGTAAAAACTTCGCCCGCTTTATTTGTATATTCAATGTGGACGATGCCTTCGAGCGAAGATGCAGAAGTATCTTTTTTTTCTAATATATCAAATTGGTTACTACAAAATAAATCCGCTACGTCCGAAAAGCCGCCACTACCATCAATGATAAAAAAGTTCATATAGAACCCCAGATTGAGATTCCAATGCAGTGCATTAATTGAAAAAATACTATTGTTAAAGTAATCGATATCGTCAATCTTAAATGGAACATCGAAAGAATCTATACTGCTTTCAGGAAAAATAATAAATTCATTAGCTGAAAACGGCGCGTTACCCTTAAGCTTAACACTCAATTCAATGCAAGAATCTACTCCTGCAGTGCATTCGAGATATGGATAGAAATATAATATATCATCGCCATGTTGGCTGACCATAATTACCACTTCGAATAACGAAAGAAGAGCCCCCGCGGCTGAATTATATCGGACCAAGTGTATGGGTTCAAATTCGGGAAATTGAACAGTGGGACGTATTGATAACGGTTCATCATAAGTTACAACGGTGGTGTGAATTGGCCCCGATAGAAGAGTATCACCTTGATTAGCACGTATTTCCAAACTTTTTTCTACTTGACTAATAATTAAATGCTCGATAGATTTTTCGCCGGCTTCGAGAATTTCCGGATATCCACTTCCACTTTGATTATTTGATGAATCTTTTATTTGTATAAAGAGGGATTGCTCACATGAATTACTCGTTGGACCTACACAATCACTGAAAAGTCGACCTGAATAGAGATGGGATGTATCAGCCGAGGAAGCAGCTGTGACCATCAGCGTAGAATTTTCCATTGAAAATGGCTGCCCATCAATCGTGCCTTTAGCATTAAACACAACGTTATTTTCAGGCTCAGGCACATCAATGCCTTCCTTGGAACAGGAATACATCAATAACACAAAAAGCGTTAAAAAAAGACCCATTTTAAAATTCATACGATACATATATACCTCCTGAATGACTATTTGAAGCACCGGTTGCATAACTAGAGCCCCTAACAGGTTGTTTAAGTTTTATTAATCCACCCAAATAAGATTCAGCCACTAAACCTACAGAGATCGTGCTACTCAGTTTTCGTTGAATGTATAGACCTGCAGGAATATTATAGAAACGCGTATTGTCTGTGTCTAGCCAGTTCGATTTAGATGTTGTGGCGGTCGTTGTGGATATTACATATTCAGACTGATCAGGACTAGTTGAAAGAGCAGTCAATTTGTCTTCTTCATGTGTGTTGGTAATTTTGCCATAAAGCCCAAGCTGTGCTTCGGGACGAAATGAGATACCTGCGACCCACTTACCTAATTGCGACTCTAATTGAACATCTACACCGGCATAATAGGCCTCCTCTAATTCTATTGAATTCTTTAGACTGTTTCGTGCAAAACTACGATATGCGGTTACATGTTCTTCGATCGTTCCAAAACCTTGAGCATATCGACTGACATGTGCGCCAAGGACAAGTGAAATGGGTAAGCTTGAAGAAAATGGTAAGGTATGCTGAAGGTTTAAAGAAATTTTGTTTCCAGTACCAAATTCGCTACCAGAAATAAATTGACCTGAAACAGCAAGACGAAAGTGTGATGCTGGAGATAAAAGTTCGCGTTGTTGAATAACCATTGGCGAAATGTTGGTTGCTAAGGTTAGCGGCCTTTGATTAATTCGAAAATCTTCGATCGTAAGAATTTCTATGGGTTGCACTAAATCGATCTCAAAACTCTTTTCCAATTCTAATCTATTTGCTTTCTGCAAGCGATCTGGATCAAATTCAACTTTCGAATCTGACGGCGATGGTTGAAGTACAAATTCGGGTTCAATCCTATCATCTTTTATATTGTTTACTGATGTTGATATCCGAGATATCGCCTCGTTTTGAGTATTTTCATTAGTTGATTCAATGGGTGGACTTAACAATGCGGTGTGCCCAGTCTGCTTTTGATTTCGTATTGGATTAGAACTAACACTACTTTCTTGTGAGGAGGTTAGCGCAGTACTTCCTTTCTTAGCTGTTTGTGAAGGATCCTCGCTTACATTACTTTTTTTAGTGTTTAATTCCGTGGCTGATGTAGATCCGTAAGTTGTTTTCGATTCAGAAGTTATTTCCTCCAAATTGTTTGATTTTTGAGTCAGTGTACGTTTTTTATTTTTCGCACTTATTTTTTCAGTTTGTATACCATCTTGATTTCTGATTTCTGATTCAGGCATTAGAAAATAAAGTGTAACCAGGGATAAAAGCATCAGGACTAATCCTGATGAGAGCCAAAGGAAGAGTAAGCGTCTGCGACGCTTTCGTTGTAATAACTTCGACGCTTCGTTCCAATATTCCGGTTTAAACTCCGGTTTATATCCTTGAATATTCTTTTTAATAAAGTCTTCCATGATCAAGCAGGTTTTGTCAATTTAAGGTGTTGATTCAGTATGTGTTTTAAATTTTTTCTTGCCATATGTAAATGATAGCGAGAATTCTCCACGCTTATCCTTAATTGATTCGCAATTTCTTTATGCGAAAACCCTTCGATTGCGTGCAGATTAAATATTGTTCGTGCGGGTTCTTCCAGATGTCCGATTGCTTTGATAATCACCTCAGCTTTCAGTTTTTCCTCTCCACTATTAAATTGATATCCGCCCGAATAAGAACTTAATGTACCGGGTTCAACGGACTGATGTACTTCCAGTCGTTTTTTATCTTTTCGATATTCATCAATCAATTGGTTAATCATAATTCGTTTGGCCCAATGATCAAAAGCAATTTGCGGTTGTTTTGAATCGTATTTGTTAATCAACTTAATGAATGCCAGGTTCAATGCCGACACAGCGTCGGTTTCATTGGATTTATATCGCATACATACAGGCATGAGCAGGTCAAAACAATATCGATAAAATCGATATTGACTAGACTCGTCGCCCATTTTACATTTTTTTATTACGTCTTCGTCAATCACATTTTTGACCTATACATGCCGGGATACAGTGCTCAACTAAAAATACGAAAATGGTGCAGGATATTCTCCTGCACCATTACCAAGCCCTGAAAAACGAACTATTTCAACTTTAGTATTCTCTTATTTAATACACCCTTATTTGTTTGGATCTGCATCAAATACAAGCCATGAGGTAAAGCCGACAAGTTGATGTTAGTTTCACCTTGTGCCAGATTATAAGTGGAAACCAAGCGTCCATTGGCATCATACATCGATGCCGCACTCACCTCGATATCTTCTGAAAGTTCAATTGTCACATCTGCAAATACCGGATTTGGATAGATAGAAATTTCAGAGGATAAGTCTACTTCAGTGCTGTTGAGCATTACTTCCTGATCACCAACTTCGAAGTTGACCACTTCATTTTCGATGCCAGGTCCAATTGTAATTGTAGCAAAAACGCCGTCATGATTGATGTAATCTGCATACAATCGATACGTACCATATGGCAAATCGTTAAAACTGTATTCACCGTTTTCGTCACTCATAACATAGGAAAGTGTTTCATCATTTACCGAAGTCAGTATTAAGGTTACATTAGCGATCCCGTCATTGTCACGCGATCCACCTCCTATTAAATTGCTAACGTCCATCACCGCACCGGATATTGAGCCTGGCCCATCCAGTGATGTCGTGCCATTCAACATTATAGGTGCAAAGTGAACTTCAAAAGGCATTGCCGGTGAGTTATCAACCACGATTACATCAGCTTCATCCCATACGGTGGCATTGAAATGATAGGTTGGCACGTATGCGTCTCCTGTGGTGACATTATACACTACGGCTTTGGTTAAGTATTCTCCTGGATCCACTTGACTAAAAATGTATCCACCAAAGAATCCGTCCGTTCTGACCCATGCACTGTCATGCAGGTTAAACATGTTCGTATTCGCATCTTTTTGATAGAGATAGACCCAACCCTCAACTATGTTGATGATATTCGAATCTGCAGCGTAAACTTCTCCCATAATAATTGCACCAAGCGTATCAATAGGTGGGAAGCCTTGTAATGTGATACAAGTATCTACCGTACAATTCACGGCATCCGTTATGGTTACGCAATATGTGCTGTCTACTTCACCTAAAATAAATTCAGTTGTATCACCTGTGCTCCATTGATAGGAGAATGGAGGTACACCATTTGAAATGACACCTAAGGTTCCATCTGGATCACACAATACATAAATATCAGAGCAATCGAAGTCTTCAAGTTCGATACATGCTTCAGATTGGCATCCGTTGGCAGTTGTTACAGTTACGCAGTATGTTTCACCAGGCAAAGCATCGATGATTGCCGTTGTTTCACCTGTACTCCATAAATACGTCAACGCATTAGATCCGCCTCCTTCGAATATTTCGGCATGTAATTGAATTCCGCTATTTTGAACGATAGGGGTGATATAGGCAAAGCAGAACGTATCGATGATGATAATAGTAGTATCTGCTGTAACACATGTATCGGTAACACAACCAACTGCATCTGTTACAGTGACACAATAAGTTTCACCGGCAATGACATCGATGGTTTGGGTTGTTTCTCCCGTATTCCACAGGTACGCAAATGGTGCAACACCACTTGATATCGCTGAGAAAGTTCCTGGTGGATCGCAGGCCATGTAGATGTCACACCCAATGTCACCAATATTTACGCATGCAGTGGCTTCGCAAATGCCTGTGGTAACTGTTACGCAGTACTCCTGTGTTAAATCCGAGACCACAATTGATTGCGTCGTATCACCTGTGGACCAACTATATGAGGAATTACCGCCACCGGGAGGCCAGATTATATCCATTCCATATGCAGTCAGAACGATGTCTCCACTCGTATCGGCATAAACAAAGATATCCGCGAAACAAAAGGAGTCAATCCCGTTGTATTCAACAAGAACACATGTATCGGCGACACAACCAAATCCATCAGTGACCGTGACACAATAAGTTTCCCCATCCTGAACATTAATTGTACTTTCTGTTTCACCTGTGTCCCATTGATAAGTGAAAGGTGGAAAGCCTGAGCTGAATGCTGTCAGCGTGCCGTCAAAATTTAACCAAGTAAAAACCTGGCAAGAAGGAGCATCGATGGTTATACAATTTGAAGTTGTGCATCCAGAGGTATTGGATGTAACCGTCACACAGTATTCTCCTTCACCAGGCAATGGGATGGCCATTGTAGTTTCACCTGTTGACCAAACATAGTCGAAGTCGTCTGATTGTGGATTGTTAAAGTCATAGGCTTGCGCTACCAGTTCTACACTTCCAGCATTGGGCTGATATTGGATATGCACAAAGCACAGGGAGTCAGTTTGTGCAAAAAGTGAAACTGTGAACAGCAGTCCCAAAATTGAGTTAAAAACTTTCTTCATGATTAAGTAATTTTTTTTCTGTTATTACGCTATACACGGTCGAAGAAATACTTTCGTTAGTTGAAGGTCCAAATTTCTTGATAATTTGCGTCCTGAATACTTCTGGTAATGGCTGAAGGCTATAACAATTACATGATAAATCATGCGGAAGTCAACAATAACGTAACAGAAATAATATGCCGGCACCGTTAGCGGACAGATTACGTCCGCGAACATTCGATCAATTTTATGGGCAGGAACACTTATTGGGAGAGGGGCGTTCACTTCGCAATGTCATTGAAAGCGACCATGTGCCTTCAATGATTTTTTGGGGGCCTCCGGGTGTTGGAAAAACATCCCTGGCTCTATTTATTGCTGAGTCCTTGGATCGACCTTATTTCTTATTGAGCGCCGTAAATTCTGGCGTGAAGGATGTTCGTGAGGCGATTGACAAAGCCAAAAAGAATCAGTTTTTTGATCGTCCTGCCCCGATATTGTTCATTGATGAAATCCATCGATTTTCGAAGTCTCAGCAAGATGCTTTGCTGCATGCGGTTGAGAAAGGAGTAGTTACATTAATAGGAGCCACGACTGAAAATCCGTCTTTTGAAGTTATTCCCGCCTTATTATCTCGCTCGCAATTATTTATTCTAAAACCATTGGAAGCAAGTGACTTACAAGCTATGCTACTTGATGCGATTGAACGAGATTCTTTCTTGAATAAAAAGAAGATCGAATTAAAAGAAAGCGATTTACTGATTCGATATTCTGGCGGGGATGCGCGTAAATTATACAACGGTCTCGAAATGATTGTTCTTTCGGCAGGGGACAGTAAAGTGACGATAGACAATGAAACGACTCAGTCTGTCTTATCAAAAAACCTGAGTTTATATGATAAGTCGGGCGAACAACATTATGATATAATATCGGCATTTATTAAATCAATTCGTGGCTCTGACCCAAATGGTGCCGTATACTGGTTGGCTAGGATGTTAGAGGGTGGGGAAGACATTAAATTCATTTCGCGAAGGTTAATAATATTGGCAGCAGAGGACATCGGATTGGCAAACCCAAATGCTCTTTTAATGGCAAATAATGGATTTCAAGCCGCTCACAATATTGGTATGCCTGAGGCGCGTATTATTCTATCTCAAGTTGCTATCTATTTGGCATGCAGCCCTAAAGGAAATAGCGGATATGAAGCGATCGATCGTGCTATTGCAAAGGTGCGTGAATTACCAAATGAACCGGTTCCACTTCATTTACGAAATGCTCCCACGAAATTGATGAAGGACATCGGTTATGGTAAGAATTACCAATATGCACACAGTTTTGAAAGGAATTTTGTAGAACAGGAATATTTACCTGAAAATATAAGCGGGACTTCTTTTTTCCAACCCAAAGGTGAAGCGGAACGGAAATATATCGCATTTTTGAAAGAGCGATGGGGAGATAAGTATAATTGGGGATAATTTCATCTACTCGCGCACAATTAATAAATTACAATAAGCTGCCTTCGTGTTTGTTTGTGATCTTAGTGGCAAAAAAATCTGAGCCGCTACCTCATTTCCTTATTAAAACGGCGGGTTAGAACCCACCGGAGCGGAATAAGTCCAATTTCCTCACTTTCTCATTTTCGACGGGCGATGTATTCTCTTATGAAACCCTGCGGGTTGCGTCTATGTGTTATGAAAAGTTAGATAGTAAAAAAAGTCCTAATAACGGAATAACTGTTTCATCAAACCCCCATGGTTCAACTCGCTGAAAGTTTTCCTCATTAAAAAGGCGGGTTAGAACCCACCGGAGCGAATTAAGTCCAATTTTCCATTTCCTAATTTTCTCATTATCACATTTCCTCATCATCAAATCATAAAATCATCAAATCATCACGCCTTGCCGGTTATGAATCGCCGAAAACTGCTACTAAGGATAAAATCAAATGTCATGAAAACAATCTTGAATAAGTACACTTCCAACCTATCCGTAATCGTATTCGTCTTGGCAATAGCTTCTGCGACTGCGTTGAAAGCCCAATGCCATATAGACGATTTTAACGCGTTGAGGGCGTTTGCATTGAGCACTAATGCTAACTCATGGACTGACAATACGGGTTGGGATCTCGTCTTGAATAATATGACACCGCCGGGTGGATGTGATTTAAGTACTATGGTGGGCGTTACGATCAATGGTTCACGTGTGACCCATCTTCAAATTCTCGAAAATAATCTTACGGGAATGCTTCCCACAGAAATCGGTGATCTGACAGAACTCACCGTGTTGGATCTTTCCGATTCGCTTAATGCTCCCGGAAATAATATAAGTGGCTCAATCCCTTCGAGTATCGGACAATTGAGCGACCTCCAACAACTCAGATTAAATGGAAACAATTTGTCTGGAAAAATACCCGTCCAGATTGGTGATTTGTCGCAATTGATTTCAATAGCAATAAATAATAATAATTTGGACAGCAATATTCCATCCACCATTGGAAATTTATCCGCAATTCAATCCATTAATTTGAGTCAAAATAATTTGACCGGTGACATTCCTACTACAATAGGAAACCTCACACAATTGAGATCGCTAGTAGTTAATAATAATTCCTTAAATAGTCTTCCGACGACCATAGGTAACTGTCTTGAATTGATCCACCTTGTCATCAGCAATAATGAATTTAATGTTGAATTACCGGCAGCATTGGCTAATTGTTCATTATTATCTATTTTACAAGCAAACAATTATAGCAGTTTGGGCCCACGTCCATTGCCAGATGTTATTACGGATTTAACTGGCATACGTATCATGGTTTTGGGCTTCAATGACTTTACGGGTACATTGCCCGTCGATATGGCCAATTTAGCTGCACTAGAGAGACTTTTTTTAAATGATAACAATCTTACTGGTAACATGCCTCCCATCAATGATTACCCCGACTTAAATTTACTTTATTTACATGACAATAATTTTACCGGAGGCCTTCCAACGAACATGAACAATTTGCAACAATTAACCACGATAGTCATAAACAATAACCCAAACTTAGGTGGTGTACTGCCACTATCGATGGAACATTTGACCAGTATGCAGTTATTCCAGGCTATAAATTGTGGTTTAACCGGAAGCATTCCACCTGGATTAGCCAATTGGACAGATGTCTGGCAAATAAATTTAGCAGGAAATCAGTTGAGCGGAGACATACCGGATATATTTAGCAATTTGAATGCATTGTCAATATTTAATGTAAATGACAATCAGTTGACAGGCCAGATTCCGGCGTCTTTAGGTGATCAACCAGATGTAAATGCGAATTTTATCAATAATAATATGTCAGGTTGTTTTGACATTAATTTGATGAATTTGTGTGATACACCTGGAATTATTTTAACTACAGGAAATATGTTTGATACGACTTGGGCCGCATTTTGTGATCTTGGACTTGGCGTCTGTGCGCAAGGAAACAGCGATTATTGCGAATTTAACAATGGGTTACCAACGATACTTGATGTTGATGGGAATGCCTGTGTTCAAGGTGTAATCAATGTTGGAGAGGCATTAGAATTAACGCCGGCCGCAAGTCCACCTTCAGACCCTGCTATTGGTACGATGTATTTTGATGCGAACAGTAGCAAACTCAGAGTTTGGGATGGATTTGTCTGGCAGGATTGTTGGTGATCAAGCATAGGATCCTAGGGGCCTCCACATAAAATTTTCATATCATTACACAATAGACTTAAACTGCATCTAACTATGATGAAACTTACCTTTTGTGGAGCCGCACGCCAGGTTACTGGCTCATGTCACTTAATCGAACTGGCAGATGGATTTCGAATCCTGTTGGATTGTGGCTTGTATCAGGGAAATGATGAGGAAATGGAAAACTTCAATAAGTCTTTTCCATTTAAGCCCGAAACGATTGATGTAGTCGTTTTAAGTCATGGTCATATCGATCATACCGGACGTCTTCCCTTGTTAGTAAAGAAAGGATTTTCTGGTAAAATTCACTGTACACATGCTACCCGTTCGCTTTGCAGTATTATGTTGATGGATAGCGCCATGATTCAAGAGCGTGATGCTATGTACCAAAATCGCAAGCTTAAGAAGCAAGGAAAGTCCAAGAAACATTTTGTAGAGGCCCTTTACGAAAAAGAAGATGTACACCGGACAATGCAACTAATGGTTGGACACTCCTATCATTCATGGTTTCGGGTGTCGAAGGACGCATCGGTATATTATGCTGATGCCGGTCATATATTGGGAAGTGCGAGTGTAACATTGAAAATTAGAGATCAAGGACAAGAGCGACTTGTTGGCTTTACTGGAGATATTGGTCGTCCGAATAGGCCAATTTTACGCGACCCGGAACACATGCACGAATGTGACTATCTCATCTGCGAATCGACATATGGAAATCGCGAACATGAGGCAAGACCTGAAGAGGTGGATAAGTTGCTTTCGATTGTGACGAATACCTGTCTGGAAAAAAAAGGTAAATTGATAATTCCGGCCTTCAGCGTTGGACGAACGCAAGAAATCGTTCATCTGCTTGATCATCTTGAAAACGAAGGTCGCCTCCCAAGTCTACCTGTATATGTCGATAGCCCCTTGGCAGTCAATGCAACCAGAATATTCGGTGTACATCCGGAATGCTACGATAAAGAGCTACAAAAATATATGTTGACTGATCCAAGCCCCTTTGGTTTTGGACGCTTAAAGTACATAACGGAGGTAGAGGAGTCTAAACGTTTAAATGGATCCGATGAACCAGCAGTAATCATATCATCTGCAGGTATGGCTAATGCCGGTAGGGTAGTGCACCACATTGCAAATAATATTGAAGACCCTCGCACGACTATTTTAATGGTTGGCTATTGTGCACCAAGTACGACTGGCGGAATACTAAAAACAGGGGTTAAGCAATTAAAACTATTCGGAGAATGGTTAAATGTCAATGCAGAAGTTACTACAATGGATTCATTTTCGGCGCATGGTGACCGACTCGAAATGATGGATTTTGTCAAAAATCAAACCAAGAGAAATAAGCGACTGTTTTTAGTACATGGTGACTACGATGCTCAAATGCCCTTTTCGCAAGATCTTGTTAACCTGGGTTTCGATCAGGTCGATATTCCTTACTTGGGGCAGCAGGTGGTGTTGACTTGATGATGTAGTTTTGTTGTTTTCACTCCTGCCCATTGAACACTCTGACGGCAAATTCTCCTTGAATGGCGAAACACGTGTTTTTATCCAGCTTTGCTTTAAAATATGGAGGCCATTATTATTAAGCTTGGAACAGGCATCAGCGGGTAAATATTGTCACATTTTCAGGATCAATCATCCTTTCAACAACCCAGTTTTATGTAATACATTTAATTGGGCACCATACGCTAGCGCAATAAGTTCTTGCGTAAACGTTTCCGCGGTAGGTCCATATTTAATTAAACGTTGATTTAATAAAATAACTTGACTAAAATATTCCTCAACCGTGGATAGATCATGGTGGACGACTAGCAATGTCTTACCATCAGCCGACAATTTTTTCAACAACGAAATGATTTTTTCTTCTGTTGTGAGATCAACGCCTACAAACGGCTCGTCGAGTAAAAATATTTCGGCTTCCTGAGCAAGGGCACGAGCAAGAAAAACACGTTGCTGCTGACCACCGGAAAGCTGACCAATTTGGCGATCTTTTAGATGCTCAATACCGAGATCCTTAAGCGCTTGATTAGCGATTTCATGATCCTCTGCATTTAATTTTTGTAAAAGGGACTTGTGTGGATATCGTCCCATGAGTACTACATCCATCACATTGGCCGGAAATGACCAATCAATTTCATCCCGTTGTGGAACGTAGGCCACACGCGTACGTACCTTGTCGATGTCTTGACCGAGTATCTCGATTTTCCCGGCGTTATAATCAATTAAATCCAAAATGGACTTAAATAAAGTCGATTTTCCAGCACCATTAGGTCCGATTAATCCGTATGTATGGCCCGATTCTATGTTTAAATAGACGTTCGATAAAACGCGCTTATTTCCATAGCTCACCGAAAGACCCTCCACTACAATTGGATAGGTGTATTTTTGGGGTTTGTTTTCTTTCATTGTTCTTTACCCAGGATTTTCCAACTTGCACCTATTGATAAATAATTCATATCATAGTTAATACCTGTCCCAAACGAAAAATCCAGTTGGAGTAAATCATTCAATAAGTAAGTGAAACCTGCATCAAAACTGGCTTCATGATTATCCATATCGATAAATTCACCATAAGGTTCGATGTAGAGACCTATCCTATTATTCACAGCTATTCCTAGGGCCATACTATAGGTGATATCACCATCACCTTCTCCTAAATAGTTATAGCCGACGTTATAGCCAAGACTACATTTTTCGGACAACGTGTGCGATATACTTAGCTTATTGATGGTTCCGTATTTGTCAAGTGTTAGGCCATCACTTCCTGTGGGAATAACAAGATGTGATAAAAAGGCTATCTCTGTATTGATCTCTGAATTTTGTAATAATTGGATTTTTGTTCCGACTTCAATATCATTTATTCCGTCAATACGGCTATCACCTATTCGCTCTTCTGACCATTGACTGAGTATACGTAATTCAAATAAATCATGGACACCTATTCGAAATAGTGTTGAAGGCGCGCTAACTGTTCTAACCTCATTTTCGTCAGCGCCGGTATATTGCAAAAGTAATCCGGCCTCAATTTGAAAATTTCCGTTTTCAACCGTTGCAGAACTTTCTGTTTGATCAGGTCTATCTGTGATAATTCCCTGGCTAAATCCGAGATGCTGCGAAAGTAGAAAAAAGCAGGAGACTTTTATGGTTAAGAATATTTTATTGTTCATTACTTGCTAAACTTGCGAATCAGTAGGAGAATAATAAAGGTTAATATTAGCCCGATTGGAATTAAATAAGCCAAATTAAAACCAGACTTGGTTTTTTTATCCAGATCCTTTTGGTTTACTTTTTTAGTCAACGCGCTGACGATTGTCTCCGTATTGTATTTTAGCATATCGACATAGGTTGGCGCCTCACTGTCTTCGTCACCAAGTGAATCGGAGTATAATTTACCTCCGATGTCCACATTATTATCCTCGGCAATTTGTTTAATTAATTTGGGATTTACAGTCGTTTCAATAAAAATTGATGGTACACCAGACGAAGCAATTACTTTGTTTAGGCGTTTAATATCGGATGTTTGGACCTGTGCATCAGTAGAGGTGCCAAGGGCCGCTTCAAGTTTCAAGCCGTACTTTCTACCATAGTATTGAAACGCATCGTGTGATGTGATCAGGATACGACGCGCTTTTGGAATTTTGGCAATTTTATCTTGAATTAATTGGTGGAGGCTTTGCAACGTGCTTTTGTAGGCATTGAAATTAAATTGAATTTCTTTTTTCCGATCTGGCAGTAAATCGACGAGCGCGTTTTTAATATTCTCAGCATATACGATGCCTAGTTCTACATCCATCCAGGCATGGGGATCAGGGGCATTTTTGTAGCTAAGACTTGTGATTGGTTCTATCCCCTCTGTTACGCGCACGATGTCAGCCTTCGTACCTGAATTTTCAATTAATTCGCTTAACCAACCTTCAAAGGTTAAGCCATTCTTTAGTACTAAGTCTGCCTTACTTGCTAAGATGGCATCCCCTGGTGTTGGTTCATAAATGTGAGGATCACCCCCAATAGGTACAATGCATTTCACATTAATAAATTCACCTCCAATATTTTGCACCATATCGGCTATCATTGAAGCTGTTGCGATTACAAGAGGTTTTTCATCTTGCGCGAGCAATGACGTCGAAAAAAAAGTAATTAGTAAAATGTATGCTATTTTCATGTGTTAAGTAATTTGAACAAAAATTCCTTCGGCAACTTTCTGACCGACAGTAGTTTGATTTAATTCTGAAGTAGAAATTATTAACGAGCCGTCGTACTTTACTTTTTTATTTATTTTTAAATTCGTTCCAATTCCAATTTTTAATTCTGTGAGATACAGAAGCAAGTCGGATTCATCTAAAACCGACATTACGATTAAGTTCTTGTTCAGGGGTGCTTCAATTAGCGCAATCGATTTGTGCTTTACGGAAAAGCCATTTTTATCAGGTATGGGTTCACCATGTGGATCAAATTTTGGAAAACCCAAATAGGCGTCTAAGCGGTCTATTAGACTGGTACTGCGAATGTGTTCTAATTCTTCGGCGATATCGTGCAGTTCGTCCCAGGAAAACCCTAATTCATTATGAAGAAAACACTCCCAAAGGCGGTGTTTTCTCAGCAAAAAAATTGCCTCGTTTCGCCCGTCGTCACGTAGTTTGATCCCGCGGTAAGGAATATGCTCAACCAAGTCCTTGGCAGCCAACTTCTTGACCATATCGGTCACGGATGCTGCACTGTTTTGAAGCTTATCGGCGATGGCATTTGTGCTCACCGTCTCGTGATGCTCCGAAAGTACATAGATACACTTTAAGTAATTTTCTTCAGTCCTGGAATACATTTTAGTTTTATATAAAATAAAATTTAGGCAAATCTAAAAAATTATTTTTAATTAATCATGTACCTTGACAAAAGATTAAATTTTCACCAGTCATGGCATACGACGAGCATTTAGCGAATAGAATTGAGCGCATTTTCGCAGAAAAGAAAACATCCTTTGTTGCTAAGAAAATGATGGGAGGGATGTGTTACATGGTCGACGATAAAATGTGTGTTGGTGTTGTGAAAGACGACTTGATGGCTAGAATTGGCGAAAAAGCCTATCGCGAGGCTATCAAAAGACCTGGATGTCGTCCAATGGATTTTACAAAGAGACCAATGAAGGGGTACGTATTTATTGGACCCGAAGGTACGGATATGGAAAAAGATTTGACTTACTTCGTTGACTTGGCACTGGCATTCAACCCTGAAGCCAAGTCAAGTAAGAAGAAAAAGAAGAAATCCGCTTAACGGACGACCGTAAAATCTCCTTGGAGCTGGCGCGTTGTTCCATCTTTATATTCCACCTCCATTACATATACAAGCGTACCGCCAGCTCGTCCGTTGCGATCTATGGCTTGGCGTAATCCGTCCATTGCGACGAGTTGGTCAAGATTTGATGCATCATATATTTTTTGCCCTGTTCGATTGTAAACCTTAATGGAATTGACCAGATTTACTTCCCCAGCATTGTAAAGTTTAAGTTCATCATTTATACCATCACCATTCGGTGATATGGCCGTTGGAATATAAATTCGTTTTGAGGGAGTCATCACGATGTTAATCGTATCCGTTGCCGTACATCCCTCAATTGTTGTAACATGAACACTAACCAAGGTCGATTCTTGTATGTTTATTAGTTGATTGTCACACGCCGTACATTCTTCATCAATTTGGTGTTCAAACGTCCATTTAAAAAGTCCTGGTTCTATACTGCTAATAGCTCGGATATGCACGTCAAAATATTCTTCAGTGGTAAGGTCAGGTCCAAGATCAACTATAAAGTTGGACTGATTGGCCAAAAATACCTGTTGCTCAAACGAGCAGCCATTGTCGTCCAATAGGTTGATTTTATACGATTCCTCTCCTGCAAGATCCCAAATGTCGGCTGATGTTACCTCTCCATTAACCGTGATCTGAAATGGTTGTGTACCTCCGCTAATTTCAGATATGTGAATGGAGCCGTCATCAGCACCCTTACAGAAGGGGTGTTCAAGATCTATTTTGGCCCCAATTGCATCAGGCTGTTGTACATCATGTCTAACCACAATTTCACATCCCTTATCATCGACGATGCGAACATCGTAGGTTGCACTTTTTATTTGATCAAGTCTATTAATAGTCCCTAGTGGTCCGCTATTCCATGAAAATTCATAATCACCATTTCCCCCAGTCACCTCGGCAATCCAAATACTGGCGTCCGCCCGACCATAACATGTCGCTTCTTCTGATTCCACCGTTGCTAACAATGCCTCAGGTTCAAGAACTTCATATGTGCGATCCACTTTTGTTCCTTCATCGTCTTCGATGATGACGGTGTAAAATCCTGCTTTTAATCCCTCCAGCAAAGTGAGACCATCCCAATCTGGGTGATTACGCCAGGAAATGTTTATTGGAGCAAGTCCGCCTGTGATCACTAACTCAATTGAGCCATTGGCCTCAGAAAAGCATCTCACGGGTTCAATTATGTGGTTTACCACGATTGGTTGAATTTCCAACTCTAGATCGATACATTCCTCGACCGGACATCGTTCGTTAGCCGTCACTGTCACACAATATGTATCTTCTTCAAGACCCGTTAAGGGATTCTGAGTAGAGCCTCCGCTCCAAAGGACACCTGGGTTAAGGACTCCGTTTTCATGAATAATTCGGATTTCTCCGTCCGAAGCACCTGGCGCGGACTCTTTCACTCGTTGAACTGAATATTGGACATCGGCATATGATACTAATTCATGTGTGCCAATTAGCCTACAACCATCATTATCGACAACAGTCACACTGTAATCATCGGCCTGAGTGACGGTAATGTCAGTACCGTTCCCAAGTCCGTTCCCCCAGGTATAGGAAACGTAATTATCCTGCAAGGCAATACGAATTTCATCGCCTTCACACAACCCGTTGGGAGCATCGAAAGTTATACGTCTTGACGATTCATTTACCTCGAATCCGTCTGACATTGAACAACCAAATGCATTAGAAATCATGCACGTGTAGATTCCATTTCCATCCGGTAAAGCGGCAACCTGGTACACTGGATTCGCAGCACCGACTAATGCCACTCCGTCCTTATACCATTGATACGACAAATCGTTGGTCATACTTGGTACTTCAAGTCTCAGGTCGTCATTGCAAGCCGCTCCGCTTCGCACGGAAATGAAATCAGTGCTAAATGCATTGCGTTTTGATAAAACCAGATTGTCCAGGAAATAGTAGTTCTTTCCAGAAGAGAGTGTGCATGAAGGTCCTAATAAAATAGCTTCATACGCCTCAATTGCCGTGAATTCAATACGCACTTGATACCAACCAAGGCCTGTCGAATTACTAATGGGTTCTTGATGAATAAGCGACCAGGGGTTTATAACCGTACCGAAGGTATCCACATTTGTCGAAGTTGGACAGTTCAGTCCATCGAAGGGAATGTCGATTACGGTGCCATCGGTGTTGCCGTAAACGGCAAAGTTTGTAGGCGGAGATGCCCAATCAGGGTCTGGTTCCCGAACAAAACCTACATAAAATGAGAGTATATAAACTTCACCAGCTTCCATGGGTTGCGTTAACCGGGTTCCGACATACTCTTTATGGGTTATGGAATTGGTGAATATATCTGCTATACCAAAGAACTTTTCACCTTCAGGAATGGGACAAGTTGCAGCCGGTAAAAGCGAACTTATCAAACCGTTGCAAACATCATAATAATCAGGAGAACCTTCGGAAGGATTTACCCAACCCACGGCGCAACTAGCCCGACCGAATCCGGGATTACAGGTATTGTCTTCAAAGGAAGGGTTCGGAAATAGAGATGATGGAACGATTATGTCGATTCCATTGCATGTGCAGTCCGGGTCCTGAAAATCGATTAACCCATCATTATCATCATCGATTCCGTTGTTACAGTCTTCCTGAGCAACTAGGCAAATCGGAACAAAAAAGACCAAAAGCGCAATGGCAATCTTGCGTACATTCATGGGATAATCTTCAATCTTAACACGCGAAAAAAACGACGCAAATGTAGTCTTTTTCCGGCGGCAAAATACAGCAAATTCGCTACAAATTACCAAAAATCGTAATGTTAGCGCGGCAACTCCATCCATCAGGTTATATCCCTGCAAGAATGGTACCGAATTTAATTCGGTTTACAACCGTAACACCGTTCGAATTGATATTAAACAATATCATTTTAACAGAAGACATTTTCGGTTGGACTTTCGCTGCATCTGATGATGTCAATTATCGTTTGTAGTTGCTGCACAAATAGTAGGTCATGATTACACCCAATGGCTATAAGCGTCAAGCATAGCATTGTTCAACTCGTAAAATAGATGTACTTTTGCGCTCTTTCTGAAAAACAGATTAACCTTAAACTTAATATATGGAAAACCTTGTCTACTTACTTCCTGTCTTTGGCGTCGTGGGCCTATTGTATATGGCTTATCTATTCGGATGGGTTTCAAAACAGGATGCAGGCACAGATCGTATGTCTAAAATTGCCGGTCACATTGCCGACGGTGCAATGGCCTTTTTGAAGGCAGAATACCGTATGCTTGCCGTCTTCGTTATCATTGCGGGAGGATTACTTGCTTTCTTATCAACTCAGGTTGCAACTACACATTGGTTTATTGTTATTGCTTTCGTAATTGGAGCTTTCTTTTCCGCTATGGCCGGATTTATTGGCATGCGCATTGCCACTAAGGCTAATGTGCGAACGACCGAAGCAGCTCGTACTTCTTTGTCAAAGGCGCTGAAAGTGTCATTCGGAGGTGGAACTGTTATGGGTCTAGGTGTTGCTGGATTAGCTGTATTTGGGCTCAGCGCATTATTCGCATTCTTTTACATGCACTTTATGGGTGGAGAATGGAGTGAGTCAATGATTAAAGGTGTGAATATGAATCCTCAAAAAGCAATGACAGTGGTGTTGGAGGTATTAGCGGGCTTTTCGCTTGGGGCCGAATCAATTGCGCTGTTTGCAAGAGTTGGCGGAGGTATTTATACTAAGGCAGCCGATGTTGGGGCCGATCTTGTTGGGAAAGTTGAAGCAGGTATTCCTGAAGATGATCCTCGGAACCCAGCAACAATTGCTGACAATGTAGGTGACAACGTAGGTGATGTGGCTGGTATGGGAGCCGACCTCTTCGGTTCGTACGTCGCTACCGTATTGGCGGCAATGGTACTTGGGAACTATGTCATACGTGATATGGGTACAGGCTTTACGGATGGATTTGGTGGAATAGGACCGATTTTGTTACCTGTATTGATCGCTGGAATAGGAATAATATTCTCAATCATTGGAACACTGTTCGTGAAGGTTAATGAATCCGTAGCGTCTGAATCGAAAGTTCAAGCTGCTTTAAATCTGGGCAATTGGATTTCAATCATTTTGACAGGTGTGGCATGCTTTTTTGCCATACAATGGATGTTACCGGATACAATCCAAATGCAGAATTTTCATGCCGGAAGCTTTGGCATGCGGGAAGTCGGACCGATGAATGTATTCTATGCCGTCCTCGTAGGCTTAGCTGTAGGTGCGTTGATTTCTATGATCACAGAATATTATACAGGACTTGGTAAAAAACCAGTAATGGACATCGTAAGACAATCATCAACCGGAGCTGCAACGAATATCATTGCCGGCCTTTCAGTAGGGATGATATCGACATTTTTGCCGATACTCCTTTTTGCCGGGGCAATCTGGGCTGCCTATGCATTCGCCGGCTTCTATGGTGTGGCCATTGCGGCATCTGCTATGATGGCTACTACCGCCATGCAGTTAGCCATTGACGCCTTTGGACCAATTGCAGATAATGCCGGTGGAATTGCGGAAATGAGTGAGTTGCCAAAAGAGGTTCGACAAAAAACTGACATTCTTGATTCTGTAGGAAATACAACCGCAGCTATCGGCAAGGGTTTCGCTATTGCATCTGCTGCTTT
>JANQSS010000301.1 GCA_028279185.1 Saprospiraceae bacterium
GATGACATTTTTGAGAGGTTATTAAACCTAAAGCCACCACCTCCTTTTTAGCAGTTTATTGTTTATTTTGTAAATCATATGATATGACCACAAAAAATATTATTGACATGCAATGCAAGTGTGAACACAGCTCCAGGATATACAATTTTCAATCCTAGCAGAAATGGACCTTCATCAGGCTTCATGCATATGCAGACTAGGTAGGTTGGTAGGGAGAGTTCCCATGGGACAAAAGAGGACTTGAACCTACCAATCCTAGTTCTCAAGGCTAGGCACCTAAGTGGATCTACCTTTTGCAATGGTATAATATATATATATATAGACGTGCCTGCATGACTAGGCATTTGGATGGTTATGGTTATGTTTTTGAATTTTCAAATAGTAAAGCTAACCAATGAGAGTATTTATATAAAGTAGGGACGTAATGGCACGTCCGAGCAATTATGGCCATAGCTAATCAGTGGCGGATCTAGGATTGTGTAAAAGGGGGTTCTAGTACACAAGAATTCGCGCGAAAATTTAGAACCACGCCCACCCATTCGTTTACCACGCCCATTTTCGAGCTTGCTCAAGGTGCTCTGTTGCTGCTAATCGACTAGTCTTCTCGCGAAAACGCTTATAAGGTAAGTATTTTTGTAGTAAAGCTAGCTAAAATGTAGAGAGGGGGGTTCCATGAGGTCTAAATCTTGTCGTAGTATATTATAGTTAACTTACTACACAGCTAGCCTGAAAGGGGGATTCATTTGCACCCTCCTTACCCCCCTAAATCCGCCACTGCTAGTTACGTATACATTTTTATGACACAACTATAATATTATAATATTATGTATAAATGAAGCCAAAAAATTTAATTTTCTGATAGACTCAAAAGCAAAAAAGTGGAAAAAAATTGACTTTCCAACATAAATGAACCCAAGTTGTCCCTTGTCTCATAGCGGGTCACATTTTGTCAAGGGCGTGCAATAGGGCCGGCTATAGGCTGCGTTCGCAGCGTATCTAGTCAGATCGCGTGATTCTTACCCCGCCCCCTTAGATTCGTTTTCTCAGTCGTGCACTAGTCGAGATGTCTTCGAGTGTTTCTCCTCGCGATGTAGCTGAGAGAGTTGGCCTAGACGCAAACTATCTCGAAAAACCATGCCAAGATTGTT
>JANQSS010000008.1 GCA_028279185.1 Saprospiraceae bacterium
TACCCTTGTCGATCCAGATACGCCAACAAATCTTGGCACAACGAACCCTTCCGAATGGGGGAAAACAAGCACGGGAAAGACACAAGCGCCAAGGACGGCGAATCATTCGAAGACGACATCCCCTTCTGAACAAGAAGAGGTTCCGAAAGTTCCCAACGATCCACCATGGTAACAAATAATGGATAAAGAAACGATCGAAGAAACAATAGCTAGTAATCTCAAAACACAGAGGAAAAACCTGTTTTTGAGTCAAGCAGAGCTATCAAACCTTGTTGGAATCCTACCATCGTCAATCAGTAGATATGAAAGGGGCTTTCGGGCCCCTTCCGTATTTACTCTTGCTGCCTTTTCCAAATGCTTAGAAACAGATTTGGATACTTTAGTTTTCGGAAATATTGAATTGTCTCCAGCTGCTATCGCAAAGGAAGAAGCAGATGCTAATGGATGACGTTTTAATTCAAAAGATTGACGAAGCTATTGCTGCAGATCAAGGCGACTCATTTCGAGCCAGTTTGAGACGCGTGCTACCAAAAATTGCAGACATCTACCGTCAGGAATACGGGGAACGCGCCAGTAAAAAAGAAATGCCAAAGATGCGTATTAGTGGCATTGGTTCCAATTGCACTCGAAAAATGTGGTACAATTATCGCATGGCAAAGCGAGAAAAGTTCGATGGCCGTATTATACGTCTATTTAACCGCGGACATATGGAGGAAGCTCGAATTATTGCCATGCTAGAAACAGTAGGAGCTGAGGTTATTTTTCAGGATGGGGAAAATAAAGATCTTAGTTTCAAGTCCGGCGATTTTGCTGGAACTTGCGACGGAAAAGCAACAAAAGTTCCTGGCTACGAAGAGTCTACAGTAATGCTTGAATACAAAACAATGAACAAGAATCAGTATTCGAAATATATGAAAGAAGGATTGGCTCTTTTTAGTGATCAGTACCATGTGCAAGTCCATTTCTATTTGACAGCTATGAAGCTGGACTTGTGTTTATTTATCGCTGTATGCAAAGACGACGATAAATTTAACATTGAAGTTATTCGTCGGCAACCAGAAATTGTAGAGCAATACTACGAACGCGCTCTAAAAGTTATGAGTTCTTCTGTGCCACCAGAGAGATTAAATGATTCGCCTTTATGGTGGGAATGCAAATGGTGCGGATTCCACAGTATCTGTCACGGCGACGATATAATGAACAAAAATTGCAGAACTTGCAAATTTGCTGAGCGCAAAGAAAATGGAGATTGGCATTGCCAGCATAGAGATAACTCTTGGGATTACTTATCGGAAGAGCAACAATACGAAGGATGCCAACATCATTTGGAAATTAGAACAGAGTCCCTAAACTTTGTATGATTCTTAAACCACGACCATACCAGCAGGAAGCGGTTGATTCTATATTTGATTATTTTAGAAGCAATCGCGAAGGGCATCCTGTTATAGCTATGCCGCCTGGAACTGGTAAATCTGTCGTGATTGCAATGTTTTTAGAACATGTGCTTAAGAATTGGCCCGATCAAAGAATCCTTTGCATTACGCACGTTAAGGAGCTTATTGAACAAAACTACGATAAAATGATTCGACTGTGGCCACAGGCCCCAGTGGGAATTCATAGCGCCTCTCTAAACAGATACGATATTTATTCAAATATTGTCTTTGGTGGAATCGGTTCTGTTTACAAAAAAGCGGATTCTTTTGGTAAAATAAATCTATTGCTTGTCGACGAAGCTCATTTGGTAAATCCGACAGCGAACACTATGTACGCTAAATTTATCAAAGCTCTTCATAACATTAACCCTAAAATAAGAATAATAGGTTTAACGGCAACGCCTTTTCGTCTTGGTCAAGGGATGATTACAGATGGTGGAATTTTCACCGACGTTTGTTATGATCTCACAACAATGAGTGCGTTTAATAAACTAATAGCACAATGTTATCTTGTCCCAATTATTGGGAAGCCACAAGAATTAAAACTCGATGTTACCGATGTACAAAGTCAAGGCGGGGACTTTGTTTTGAAACAACTGCAACAAGCTGTTGATAAAGAAGAGACTACAAAACGGGCTTTAGAAGCAGCTTTACCCGTTCTCGAAACCAGAAAGAAATGGTTAATTTTTACAACAGGAATTGAGCATACAGAACATACTTGCCAAATGGCAAATGATATGGGGATAAGTTGTGCGAGCATCCATTCCAAGTTGAATAAAAACGAAAGAGAAGCAAGAATTAACGCTTTTCGAAGAGGAGAGATAATTGCTCTTTCAAATAACAATATATTAACCACAGGATTTGACGACCCTTCAATCGACTTTATACTGAATTTAAGACCAACGGAATCTCCTGTTCTTTGGGTACAGATGATGGGTCGTGGCACTCGGCCGGTATTTGACTTAACCAAAGGCTATGACTTAGACACTTTTGAAGGTCGTAAGAACGCCTTATTGAAACAAAATTGTTTGGCTCATGATCATGGTGCAAATACGGAGCGCCTTGGTCCAATTAACGGGGTGACGATTCCTAGTAAAAAAAGAAAAGGCAAGAAAAAAGATCCTCCCTATAAGTGTTGTCCAATATGTGATACATATAATCACATTCGAGCGACAAATTGCATCTGTTGCAATCACGAATTCGAATTTGAAAATAAATTAACAGATGAAGCTTCTGATGCGAACATCACTCAAATGGACGAGTTCGTAATTGACACGTTTAGAATAGATGAAATTATATATAGTCGTCACGCAAAACTCGGGCGACCGGATTCTATGCGAGTGGATTACTTCTCGGGGGTACGAAATTTTAAGGAATTTGTATGCTTTGAGCATAGAGGATGGGCACAGAGGAAAGCAAAAAAGTGGTGGAGTAAGCGGTCTGAAAAATTACCACCACAGAGCATAAAAGAAGCATTGGACAACGCGAAGACTTTGATGCACCCAACTCATCTGCGGATGTGGATAAAAGCAAAAGGTTACGACGAAATTTTAGACTATTGTTACGATGGGAGTAATTTTGGCACAGAGATACGTGAAACTTGGGATATGCAAATTACAGTCAAATGAGTCAAATGCAAATTAGTGACGAAAATGCTTGCCATATTGCTTAAGATTCAGTATACTAACAATATGGGGCTTTTGCAAACAAATCGCGGGCATTATCATGGACAATGTTAGTTATGCGGTTATAGATACTACTCGAATGTGCGTCATCTATAAGCACGAAAGCTATGATTTGCTGTATGATTTGGGATATATAGAACTCGATGCAGAATTTCGTAGTACCATTATATCCTTAGAAACATCAGAATCCCTTGTAGATTTTGATGATAAACAAGTTTGGAAACTTGGCCTATCCGTCGGACTTACAAGTGACCAGTTAACAAGTCTGGGAGATAAATTTCGTATTCTTGTTATACAGACAATACGAAATTTGCAACAAACGAAAGCAAGATCGATAGAAGTTGCGTTGCAAGCCGATTGGATTCGCGAACACTCGGTAGATGCTAAGGACAGATATCGTTATGTTTTTGGCGATGTTGTTCCAACGTTTGGTTCCCTTGATTATCTACCACCAGCGATGGTAAAAGACAGTGGCAAAGGCAAACGTGAATTTAAGAAGTCCATGAAATATAAAATCTTCATGTACTTGAATAAACTTTACGTATCCCAAGCAAGACCAAGGGATGCGAAAAGGCTCAAAAAACTTTGTCAATCGGCAAAGTTTTTTGCAGTTGAGGAGTTTGGGTATAAACCATCGACAACGGCCCAAGCTATATCTGAGTGGAAAAAGGAGTTATTGGAAAATGGCTACAAAATCACAAAGTACGAGAATCGAACAAGAAAAAGAAGAGTTGCAAAAGCGTCGTGAGGACAAAGAAAAGTTGTGGACATTCCTTGAATACTTTGTTGTTGGAGTATCTTTAGGAATCGTTCTGCTCATTACAATTTGTAAGAATGGGAGTAAACAGTGCAGATGAATCTACAACCACCTGAGAAACTCGCACGAGAAAGTGGTCCATATTTGGATGTGCAAGATGTTTTCCATACCATCCAAGGAGAGGGTCCTTATAGCGGACATAGGGCTTTATTCATTCGATTGGCGGGATGTAATTTGCAATGTGTCACTTGCGATACGGATTATACATCCAGGCGAGAAACGCGTTCGGCAAGAGCAGTTGCATTGCAATTTCGGAGAGGTAACGGCCTTGTGGTCATTACCGGCGGAGAGCCATTTCGTCAAAATATAACTTGGCTCTGCGAACTCTTATTAGAGCGCGGGGCTAAGATTCAAATTGAAAGTAACGGCACCTATCCGCCATCGCCGCGATTGGATAAAAGAGTGGAAGTCGTTTGCAGTCCTAAAACAGGATCTGTGAATAAGAAACTTCTCCCATATATCGTGGCATATAAATATGTCATACCTCCTTACTTAGCTTCCCATACGAAAAAAACAATTTCGGACAACGATGGATTACCCCTTCGAATGTTGGAAAGCGACCCGCCAATTGCACGTCCTCATGATACTCGAATACCAGTTTACATTACACCAGAGGCACATCCCACAATGGGACATGTTGATCCTTCGACAATAGACAATATAATCGATGGGGCTAAAGAATTCGGTTATATTGCACAATGCCAACTTCACAAATTTCTGAGGATCGAATGATGGATAAAAAGAAACATCTTGTGGTTTTATCGGGCGGACAGGATTCGACAATTTGTCTATATAAAGCTATAGAACAAGCAAAGGATTCTTCTTTGGTACAAGCTATCACATTTGACTATGGCCAACGGCATCGAAACGAAATTTATGCCGCACAAACTATTGCGAAATTAGCTAACGTCAAGTGTTTTAGGATAGTAAATATCAAGGGCATTATGAAATCGAGATCCCCTTTGCTATCTGAGGAAAAATTAGAGCAATATAAAGATAACAAACAAATGGAACAAATCATTGGAGACCGCATAGAACTTACTTTTGTTCCTATGCGTAATCCGCTTTTTTTAACAATCGCGATTAATCATGCTGTTCATAATGATTGCAAAAAAGTGTGGATTGGCGTATGTCAAAATGATAATGCAAATTATCCTGATTGTACAGCTGCATATATAAATGCAATGCAAAGCATGATCTATGCGGCCCTCGGTGAGGAAGAATTATTTGTGGACATTCAGACTCCGTTAATTTGCAAGTCGAAACATCATGCAATTCGTGACGCATTACAGTTACCAGGATGTTATCGTGCGTTAGCATATTCTCACACAAGCTATGCTGGAGATTATCCCCCATACAATCGTAACCATGCGACAGTGCTAAGGGAAGAATCATTTTGTAAAGCGGGAATTCCTGATCCTTTAATACTTCGTGCTGTTTTAGAACAACGAATGCCAATTCCAGATAGGGACCCTTATAAAGATTTACCACAAGAATTCTTCCAGATTTCACAACGTAGCATTGATGAAATCCTTATTCTTATAGAGATGCGTTTGAGAGAAACTTATGGATATTGTTAACCACGCGATAGCCGGAGCAGTTATTGGTAGCAAATGGGATATGCCTCTTCTCGGAGCAGTTGCAGGCATCGCACCAGATTTAGCAGATGTTCGTCTGCTTTATCGCCGTCAAAAAAATCCAATAAGATTTTATGAAATTACCCACAGTGTCGAATTGTGTCTTGCGGTTTTAAGTCTCGGATTGTTTCTTGGGGATAAATTTCTCGCTTGGTCTATCGCTTGGTGCTCACATATCGTGCTTGATTATTTTACTCATAATCGTAAATGGGGACCAAAATTTGTAATTATACCGATACGGATTCAAATCCGATTCGACGAATGGGAATTTTATAACAGAAGCTGGTGGAGAGGTTTCTTTCTCAATCTTTCTTTTTGTTTGGGAGCGTTAATATGAATTATATTCCAATGTATGTAACGGTAACTCATTGGCTACCAATTCCCACGAGATGTCCAAAAAGCATTTGGCCCGATTTTCTGTATGTAGAAATCGATTATTGCCTACTTCCAAATGATGACTTTTTTCCAGAGATTTATCGAATTAGAAAAACGATTCGAAAAACAATCCAATGGAAAAAACAATATATGGAGGATTTGGCAAGACTT
The DNA here is from genome assembly GCA_028279185.1 of Saprospiraceae bacterium. Taxonomy (GTDB): domain Bacteria; phylum Bacteroidota; class Bacteroidia; order Chitinophagales; family Saprospiraceae; genus JANQSS01. Next base: position 6,119 of record JANQSS010000008.1, read on the forward strand.
CTTGCGAATACAAAAAATATATCGCAGAACGCAATAGCCATTCGTATACGACTTCCGTTTAATCGCCATGTGGTAGAGATTACATGTGGCAACGAAAAGAGGAAATTACAATGACGTTTAAGGTATATCGAGAACATTGGGCCTGCATTGGCCATCGAATCCCTGGGCACAAAGGAAAATGCAAGAATTTACATGGGCATAACTACAAGTTTACATTTGAAATTGAAGGGCCAGAAGTAGATGAAAATGGAATTCTTGTAGACTTCGGAGATATTAAAGATACATTGTGCAAATGGATCGATGATAACTGGGATCATAAAACTATTCTTTGGAAAGAAGATGGGTTATTGATGCTTTTGAAACAATCAGAAAGTCCGTTAATGTACGGAGTTGTGCAAGTAGATTTTTGTCCAACGGCGGAAAAAATTGCAGAATATTTAATTCGCACTGTGGCACCAACGATTTTTAATGAATATAAGGGGCGCTTCCTTATGAAATGCACTGTGCAAGAGACCGAAAAATGTTCGGCAAGCTACGAGGTATAACGCAATGAAATTAAGATTGGAAGAAGAGCAAGTTGAAACTTATGCTATTCAGATGCTCGAAAGATACAGAGGAAATTTTTGCGATTTGCGAACAGTATACGGAATCCCAAGAGGGGGAATTCCTGTAGCTTACGAGTTAGTTCGCGCTTGCCATAAATATAATATCGTTTCTGATATTACATATGATCCTTCACAAGCAACCATTATTGTTGACGATATCATCGATAGTGGGAATACAATGACAAAGTATAAGTCCCGATATCCAGAAAAGCAATTCGACGCTTTGATTCCCGATAAAACAATGTTGAGATTGCAAAAGACGGATTGGGTTATTTTTCCTTGGGAAAGATTCGACGAAGCTCTTAATGGTCCAACTGAAAATGTTAAGCGATTGCTGCAACATATTGGAGAGGATACAGAACGAAACGGCCTTCTTGAAACGCCAGAAAGATTTGTCAAATACTTCGAAGAGATAACAGAAGGATATAGGGAAAGCCCTTACGAACATTTAAAACTCTTTGAGGACGATCCGAATAGTTACGATCAAATGGTAATTGTTAAGGATATACCTTTCTATAGTCTATGCGAACATCATCTGGCCCCTTTCTTTGGAACCGCTACGATTGGATACATTCCTGGACAAAAAATTATCGGCTTGAGCAAATTGGCAAGGATCGTCGACACGTTTGCAAAACGACTCCAAGTACAAGAACGGC
>JANQSS010000037.1 GCA_028279185.1 Saprospiraceae bacterium
TTACGTAAAATTGCGGCAACCTAACATCAAACATCGAAATTCAATAAGTATTCAGATACTGAAGAATTAGATTTTTTTAGAAAATGAACTTAATTAAATGTCAGTTAGAAAACAAACTTCAATATAATTGGATCGATTATGACTTCTTACCTAATAGTAAAGGTAATAGGATAGAGTTGTATTTCGATGATGGAGAAGAGCTTTCAGAATATGTACAAATGTTTTATTATGTATTTGGCCATGTTATGGATGACATTAAAATTGGCATGCACGGTCTGAATGGAAACTGGTGGGACTATTGTATTGATGTTTGGGATTTTGAGAACGATAAATTCAACTATAGCAGTGACAATATGACTGAGTCTTCTCGAAGGTATATAGATTTTTTGAAGAGTAATTGTATAGAATCGAATTATACAGGCCTCTGCAAGTGCAACAATTGGAACGCATTTTTACCAATTACTTTTAATTGCATATTAGATCATTCAGCTCCATATAGCCACATGTACGCAGTTGAACAAAGTGATATGCTTTTTTATTTCCATCATTCAGGAAGTTTTGAGATATATTATAAAAGTCAGAATAAGGCAGTCGACCGAATTACTGAAGTTGCACTATCTGAGGGATTCAGAATTGAAGATTGAAACTTTTACAAAAATTACATCAAATAGGGTAAATTGAACATATGCTTTTCCCGATTGTTTTATTTTAGAAAGCAAAAGCTGTATTTTTTACTTTTCAATTCAGATATATTTTTTTGATGTCGATTGTTGAACCAAATGGATATCTATTTTGAGGTTCAATTTCTAACTCAACCGATTAATTCGATAGCTATGAAAACAAAATTAAAAGTAATCCTGGATATTATTACAGCACCAGTGACCTTTCAAGTATTAGGAAATAAGTCATTTTATGATTTAATAAAGGAAACAGGGTATTTCGAAAATTCTAACAAAGTTTTTGAAGATGACATCGCATATGTATTATTAGACAATTCTGAATTAATAGAAAAGTGGTTTGAATGGTCTGAAAATAAAAGAAGTTCCGACGGATGGTACTTGTTAACCAATGATAGTCGAAAATATGAAGTAGGACGAATCGACGAAGAAGGGAAAAGGGGGCAATTTTTGGAATTTACTGACAAACGAAATGCCTGTGCAGTTTTTATAAAAAGAGAGATAGATGAGTTAAGGGAGCACTAATGCTATCGAGGCCCTATATTGGAAGCAGTTTAGCACCCGGTGGTTTGCTGATATTTATGGCATTCTCTTTGGCTGCGCAAGTCAGGTCGTATTTTTCGACACTTCTAATGTATGTGGCAGTATCATATTCACCAAGCACATAATCCAGTAACAAAAAAGCCAAATTAGTCCACTCGGGAGACTCAAAAAATCCTAAAAAATAAAG
>JANQSS010000040.1 GCA_028279185.1 Saprospiraceae bacterium
AATGAATTTATCTCATCCATTTCTTGGTAATGACATCGGGGAAAGGTCAAAAGAATTAATAATAAATAAATATTTTTAAATCAATAATTTATTGGTGGGCCAAGACGAAAATACTTGGAACTCCTTATTTGAAACATTAGAGCAATGGAACACATACCTCAAAGATGAAAATATTGATCTCGATTCAGAGTTAAAACATCCTCATAAAACGCCATCTGGCCCAAAATTGCGAGGGCCGTCACGATGACGATTTCATCAGATTTCAATAAAGTGGGTAATATTGCTCAGTCTTCGAATCAGTCACCTATAAGAAAGAAAAAAACCAAATTCAATAAAAAGCGCCCTTCTCCAGTGACATTGCGTCTGACTGAAAGTGAACGACAAAAGCTTAATGAACTGGCCGATGGCATGACGTTAAGTGCTTACATACGCTGGTGCATATTTCAAAAAGAGCGCAAATACACCACCCCAGTTAAAGATAAAGTTGAAATAGCTAAAATACTGGGTATGTTGGGCCAATCACGAATCGCCAATAATCTTAATCAACTTGCCCATCATGCCAATATTGGATCATTAGCAGTTGATGAGAACACCAGACAACAACTGGATGAAGCATATGCCTATGTCAATGAAATACGGGTGTTGCTGATTAAAGCCCTTGGTTTTACGAAGGCAAACTGATGATTTTAAAAGGTAGTCAACGAGCCGGGAGTATGCAACTGGCCCGGCATCTAATGAATGATGTCGATAATGACCATATTACGGTTCATGAGCTGAGTGGATTTATCTCTGATACTTTGTCTGGAGCTTTAAAGGAAGTATATGCTATTTCCACCGGAACACGCTGCAAACAGTTTTTGTTTTCGTTAAGTCTTAATCCGCCCTTAACTGAAGATTTGCCGATTGAAGACTTTGAAACGGCTATTGATGCGGTAGAACTAAAACTGGGATTAAAAGGTCAACCCCGTGCAATTGTCTTTCACGAAAAACAAGGCCGCCGCCATGCCCATTGTGTATGGTCAAGAATTGATATTGAGACCATGAGAGCAGTTAATCTG
>JANQSS010000054.1 GCA_028279185.1 Saprospiraceae bacterium
CTCCTCCTAAAAGATATGAAAACCAATAGTCTGATACAAATGCGTTCTCACCTCTGACATCCATAGATACTTTCAATCCCTGCGCTCCTGAAATATTCACTAAAACAAACAACAACCAAAAAATAAACTGATTTTTCATCGTATTAAATAAATTAATTATGTTGAAATTCAATTTATCTTGTTAGTTCCAACCTTACAAGATACATTTTTAATTCATCGACGAATGCGTAAGACATATATATCTTCTGATCATCACGATACATACCATTTATTGATTCATATTGGAATCTGTTTTCTATCCATTCAAAGTCTAATTGACGACCTTCAATGGAATATAGTGGTTCTGTCATTCGATCATAGTCCATTGTGATTCCATTGCCTACTCTTACAATATCTGCCTGGAACTCAGATATGTCGCCCTCAGCTCTCTCTATTACAGACCATTGTCCCACAAGTAAGTCAGAATTATATAGACTGTCTTCACGGCCATCTTCACATGATGCAATGACCAACAACATTGCCAAGATCAGTAGCAGGGTAGTTTTATTTAATTTCATTTTAATTAAATTAGATTTGTAGTATCCAAGGGTTTGGTGTAGGCGACGAAAATTGTTTAGAATACGTATCGCTTTCATATAAATTATTATTCATTTTTTAAAAATGAATTCGAGTAATTGCTTTCAAGATTATAGTTTAGGCTTGAATACTACATTCATTGATACCGCCCTGCTAGAATTTTACCCAATTTAACGCGTGGGGGTTAGCTGACCTACTTTCTCCCAATTCGGATCGACTTCCAGTGTCACCGATATGTACAAATTATCGCCTTTTGAAGAAAACACGGATCCATCTGCCTGGAGCTTCGCACTCAATTCCTCTGGTGTTAATCGATACATTGCACCTGTGCCGGCATCAACAATTAAACCGATAATTCCTCCAAAAACAATATTGCCAAGGTACCAACCATTAAAAGCCTGTGTGATAGCTGTTTCATACGGCTTGTATCCGCTTAACTTTATCACTACATTGTACTCCATGTTCCGCTTCAGATTTTGCTCCAATGGTGTAATTCCAACTTGAACTTCATTGATAAAAACTTCTGCTGAAGCGGGTTCTGAAGAAATTTTCACGATTTGTCTTGAACCGGAAACAATCGTAGCACATGATGTAATTATGAAGGAAAAGATTAACACAAATAAAAATAAATAGATTCTCATAATTGTTTTTAATCCAATGAAAGTGAATATTGATGAAGAACTGAAACTTCTCCGTCATATTTATGTAGTTCAATAGTCAATCTGTAGCATGAGCTCCAGAGATCAGGTTTTTTCTTTTGCACCACCTTAACAATGTTAGCCCCAAGCTTGCGTGCCTCAACTTTTGCCTTATACATGAGACTATTGAAGCTACAATCCGTCGACAAACCGCTATCCAAATACTTTAAGTCTGCCAACTTAGTTGTATTGTCAGGAATTGCATGATGTATATCTAACAAAGCTACGTCGTCTTCCATAGACAATGATGGCCGTTTAAGGAGTACATTTGAAACGACACGAGGGCCACAACTCAGGCATCCGAGAAGAGCACAAAGAACAAAGTAATGAATGGCCCTATTTTTCATTATTTCCTCCATAAAACAAGACCACCAGTGCTATCGTCAAGCATGGTATTAATCCGGTAAAAAATGAATAGGGAAACCCTACCAACGACAGTGACGTGATTATACTTAGAATCAGTCCTGTTCCAAACATTAGCATTCGTTTCAATCCTTCTATGTGCTTTGTCTGCTGTACAATAACAAATGGCATAGAAATGCTGACCAAGACAGCATCAACCTGGTTGTCGAAATTCGTATGAGAATCCTGCGCTGAGTATCCAATAGTAGTCAACATGCGCAGGTTTAAAACAAAAAGGAAAGCTACTTTAACAATTGCATTACCAGATGTTTTTAAATTCGTCTGTGTTACCATAATCTATTTCGATTTAACTAATGTTATTCGTTTTTTTTAAGTAGCCAATTGCGTCTTGACATTTTGTTTTAAGCTCCGCGATTAGTGTTTCTTTTGCACGCTTTAGTCAACATCAAAACCCTGTCTTAATTTGTAAAACGATGATACGTTTCGTAAAACTGCAATGGATGGATTATGGAATGTTCTCATAGTGCATTCCATTGCAGGCAACGCTTAAGAATCCTCAATGTATTAATTCTGCATACATACTTCTACTCGCAACTCGTGATAAAACCGTGAAATGGGTTAATTTTTGTGTGAAACGGTATGAATTTTGAGTGAAAGCGAAAGCGTTTTCTCATTGCAAAATACATCCCATTCAACATTGTATTGGCAATCGGCAGTATTTATGAATACATTTGTTTCATGCAACAATACTTACCTGCTGATTGAATATCAAACTTAATCAGATAATACATATCACTGCTTAAAAGCTTCTCAAACAGTGGTTTGGGGTATATCAATAACTTAAGTTTCGGCAGTAAAATAATATTTTACAGATTAAGGTTCTTACTTTTTGTCATTGCCACAAAAAGTAAGCAAAAAAGTCTAGTCTGCTTAAGGCGATTGCAAGCACCACTCGCTCATGCACCTTCATGCTTCTTCATTCGCGACTAATTTATTAGTTTCTTTACATCTAAATATTATTTTAACTTTTGAAAATCAACCAAATAATGCGAATGACGCAATTCCGGTGCATCGCTCCTTATCGCTGTAAGCAGACGGATTTTCGATGAGTATTTGAGCAGATCTTTTTTTATTGTCACATTTCTTCGAATGAACAAAGCGGTTCAAAATTCACTCAACTAATTTAAAGTTGTCCAAAAAAATATCTATTTTTCATATTTACAATGGAGAGCAGAAGTTCTTATCATAGCCCTCTCAAATGTTTGACTAACAAATATTTGTAAGCAATTGACGAATACCGAAACTTGAATCAATAATTTCCCTCAGGTGCTACTTTTTAGTCAAGTGATTTCCATAAAACAATACGGCCAAAGCGATAATCAAGCAGGGTAGCAATCCTGTAAAAAATGATTCTGGAATTCCCACTATGATGGATGATGAAACTAGATAGGCCATCATCCCAAAGCCAAACTTCATCATTCGCTCGAGTCCAGTCATATTTTTCGTTTGTTGCACGATGAAATACGGCATGAGTATGCTTAGGAGGAATCCTCCGAATCTGCTATTGAAGTTGGCATGCGAATCCAGCGTCATAAAGCCTAATATGGACATGAGGATGAGGTTTAATGCAATTAGAAAGACTGTGTTTATCCGCGTATTGCCGATAGCTCTCTTTTTTGTATATATCATCATAGTGAGGTTTGTATTTGATTAAAACAGCTTGGAATTACTCCTTTTGCATAGGACATTAAATCCGTCTTCCACCCTTGTAAACGTTTGTTGCGCCTATTTTGTATGCATGCGCAATGCACATATTTCTTATTAGCCACGATCTTATTCTGCAACCGAGGAATCAGTTGATGTGTCCAAGAGTTGATCTATTATTTTTTGTTGTTGTTCTATCCTCTTATTGAGATTTATTGTATAGAGCGTCAATTCCTCTATTTTTTCCAATAGCTTCGCATCCATTTCTCCTTGCTTAATTCCCTTCTCTTTTATTTCTGCAGCGTCGGGAAGATTAGGTAAATGCCCTTCCATTTGAATATACTTCTCCAGGTCTTTTAAAGACATAAGATCGTAATTCGGTTCAAAAACATAGTCCGGCCAGTCTGCTTCCAATAAAACAACAACTTCTTCAAAAAGACCTTCTCCAAGAACCAATAACTCGAAAGTATCCAAACCAGTACGTTCTGGATCCGGCATAGGATTGGGACCGGGAATATTAATGGTAAGCCTCGGATAATTCTGAGGTTGTGCACTAAGGTGTGTTTGAAAAAACATTGCTGCTATGAAAAACGTAAAATACAATAAAAATAATTTCATAGTTAACTCACTTATTGTTTAATAATTTTTATAGTTTCTTGGTTTTGATCTGTTGTAACTCGGACATAATATATACCTGCCACATATTTCGTCATGTCGAATTGCAATTGATGATACCCGTCATTTAATGTTGATTTACTCAAGGGAACTGTTATAAGTTTTCCCTGATTATTGAATAACTCAATACGTATTTTCTTATCATTTTGAGCCATTGAAAAAGCAATGGTCAATGAATCAATTACGGGATTTGGAAAAGCCTCAACAACAGTCTTCTTTTTTGAAGGTTTAGCTTTTTTAGTGGGTGGAGAAGAACAAATAATGGAGTTCGGCGCTTCGTTACAACCGTCGAGCAATGACTGCCCGTCAAATACCCTGGAATTGGCGGAAACTTTAGTTCCCGGCAACAAACGTACTCCGTCCACCGAATGATAAGTCATCAAGCCGGTAAGACTACTGGAAGGCCCAAGTTCTGCAGCGGGGACATATTCAATCATAAACGAACCCGGAGCTGAATACGAAAGTACTGCCGGTGGTTCAATTAAATCCAGGGCTGACGTTGGCGTCGGATTATTACTGTTGCTATTACCCATTGATTTGTAAAATGGGAATAATCCGATCGAACACAAAGCGTCATCTGAAGCACCTAACCAGTCTTTCAATAACTGAGCGAAAACCTCTCGATAATCATGTTGATGACAAGCAGGTGCATCATCGTCTCGATCCAATGAAAAATTGACGTTTGTTCCTGAGTACCCGGGTTTTATTTTCCCCTCTCCACCAATTACAATCATTGGGCCAACCGTACCATGATCTGTTCCCTGGCTGGAATTCTCAGATATTTTTCGCCCGAATTCGGAGAAAGCAACGGTCATGACCTTATGGTCCAAGTTCAAATTCTTTAAATCTTCTTGAAAAGCCGTTAAAGATTCCGACAACGTTTTCATCAATTTATTGTGTCGGTTGAACTGACCTTCATGCGTATCAAAGCCGCCATTATCTGTCATGTCAACCAAGTATATTTTTGTTTTGGCGCCGCCATGTATCAATCGCGTGACGGTGTTGAGTTTTTCCGCCAATTTATGATTGAGTGCATCGGATATTAGATTGGCTGTGGAAGCATTATATTTCATTTGAAGGGTCGCAGCATAGGCATCGATTTCCTTTTGTTGCAATTCTAGATGTTGCATTTTAGATTCAAGTCCATCGTACATATTCGACGCACCCAGATACGAATAATCAACAGGGTTCAAACCAAGGTCGCCGAAGTCATTCGCATACATGGCTGGGTTCTGTCCTGCAAGCGTCAGGGCCGTATTTTTACTTTCATTTGCATGAAAAGCAAAAGATGGTTTTACCCCTCCGAGCTGCAAACCTAACGGATCTTCGAATCGCGGATCAGCTGCTCCTAATAAATTGTCAAATGAATATTCTAAATATCGAGCTATCCATCCCGAAGTTGTAAAGTAGTTATTCACGTTGTTTGATGGATTTCCATCCACGCCAGACAGCATGATGTCGGCAGACTTAAAATGCGATCGATTTGGATTTGGATAGCCTACTCCTTGTATAATATGAACCCTGTCCTGATCAAATAGTGATTTAAATCCATTGCTAAATTGCGCATTGCCGCTAGCGCTTATAGTCAAATTAGAATGAATGCCCATATCTCCAGAAAACAATTTCCAATGAACGCCACTACCTGTTCCCGCAACTTCAGGTATATGTATATTTGGACGCTCGACCTGGTATGAGCCGTAGTAGTCTAACGGGATAAAAGTATTCAACCCATCGTTACCACCTTTCATCTGAATCACGACTAAGATGCGATCGTTAAAATCCGTGGAATCTAATAAACTGATAGGTGAAAAAGCTTTGGCGGGAATAGCGTTTAAAAGAAAGGATCCACTTCCAACAATACTTGATAAACTGATAAAATCTCTCCTTTTCATTGAGTTCTATTTGAGTTGAAATTCCGGTGAATGAAACAATTCCTTCAACATCTTTTTCATTCGAATAACGCCCGCATTGGTTAAATGCAACAAGCCATTATTCGAAATGACCTGATCATCCCATGAACCTGCTGATCCATTTTCTAAAATACCTTTGAGTCTTACGAACAATGGGGCAGTTGGCGGCATCGGAGCCGGAAACAAATCTCGAACAAGAAGAGCAACTATTTTCTCCGCAAGCACATGCCCGTACACATACGTAGAACCAAACCAGCTCCTCAATAAAGGAATGATTTTAATGACAATGTCCCCACCTGAGTTCGCTATTCCATCAACAAATAAATCACCCATACTATAACGGTTAATTAACGTCCCTGTGTTAAACCAGGCCAGGCTGGACGAATTTTCCTGATAGCCTATATACCCGGACACATTAGGAGGGCGGAACATCGTGAAACCTAGCTGTGTAAATATTTCCGTATACACTTCATCCAGCCAAAACTCACGGAAGTCGCTATTCGGTTGCAATGAAGATGATGCATCTTCAATCTCAGGCTCAGGAATGGCTAAATGGAAGTACGAGATGATATGGGCCAACAATTCAAAGGGTGTTTTAACAAGAGATCCTCGGTTTTTTTCACTAAAAAAATCCTCCGACTCTAAAATTGTTCTAATCGCAAAGTCCATATTATAATCATGCGCACCGACCAATTGTTCTGCTAAGTTGTTTATTTTCGTCTGTGTATCTAAATCGATTTCTTCCTTTATAAAAAATTTATATAATCGTTCGCAAATGCGAACAGCTACACGTGGTTGATTTTCGTTGTTGGTCGATTGATTCTTAGTGCTGAATAGCGCATCAACAAATGTGGAAAATTCAATCTCCATTGCCAATGCAGTGTGGTTGCCTGTATTGGGTTCGGCCTCAATTCTAAAAGCATTTCCATTTGAATCCAATATTTTATCGCTAAACTGTTTTTCACCAAAATTGTGATGATTCGGATTAATTGATACATTATAATTTTGAATATTAAAGCCTGTCAAAATATTGGCCAATTCCGTTACGTCCTGCTCTGTATAGTGCACGTAGTCACCTGTGGTATTCGAGTCTTCCTTTCCTATCGTAAAAAGCTCTAAGAATTCTCTGGCATAATTTTCTTGTGGAGGTTCAGGGCTCGAGGCAATATATTTGTTATCTTCATTGTTCAAATACCTTAGCATTTGAAAATCTCGCGTAATTAGAATGGCTATGTCTTTTAAATTACCATTGAAATAATCAAAAAATAAACTGTTTTGGTCATTTAGTCGATTTCCATTATTCTCAACAATATTAAAGCTGGAAACAAAAACGGTGTGCCAAAAGAACATCAACTTATAGGCGAACGCTCTGTTCCCATTTCGAATCATGTCATCCATCCACCAACAAGTAGCCAGTTTTCTTCTTTTAAATTTAGCCGGACTTGAAGATCCCGATGCAAGGTTATTTAAATTGGCAAATGTATTACCTGTATTTATACCTAGGCTAGCCGAACCAATTGGAGTAAATAATTCATCGTAAACATCATCGGGAGTCATGCCTGTAAAATAATCAACATCTTCCTTATTGAAAGAAAAACAACAGCGCCTCAATATATGCGCCACATCCTCGGCGGTGAGCTCATTGTTCGGTGGGAAATATGGTGTAAATGTCATTCTTTTAATATCTGGTTTAATTCACTAGTGCAAATGACTGGCCTTCAAATTCATGATGTATGAAAGCACAGCTTCCAAGCCCATGTTTATCTACTGTTCAGAATTGAACAAAAGATTCTATTTTACTCGCGTGCTCTTATTTTAGTACTTGCGTAGCAGCCTCTCGTTTAGCAATTTAGGCAAAGTCAAGCGACTCTTATATTTATTTTTTACTAATTGTGTGGAGCATATCATTTAATGCTTGAGATGGGTGTAATTATGCGTGAATCAGCCTGCGGCTAGCTGGTATACTTATGTCATATTCTCAACTGACAACTTTTTCTGATTTTCGCAGCTGAAGTTTTCAATCGCCCATATGCTATTGACAATGGCTATGCATGACTTGATATCAAAAACAATGCATGACACAGTCATAGTCATAATCTTAACTTTCAATGTAGATTTATTTGGTTTCCGTCCATTTCATAAACAGTATTCTGCGGAAAATCAGGTGCTGCGGCACCTTTCCGATCTTCGTATAATCATTCCCATTTAAGAAATGGAATCACTTTTAAAATACTAACAAAAAATATTCACTCAAAAAAGAAGAGGTTTCACTAAAAATTTGACTAGCCCTACATCTATTGACATCAAAATACACATCTAATGGATGTCAATTAGTTTAATTTTACTCTAACTAAATCATAAAATCTCATATTATGTCACGAATACAAATATTATTGTTAGTTGCACTTTTTTCTGGTTTTGTCCTAAATGCTCAGATTATAAATGGTGGCTTTGAAGAACACACAGGTACTTGTACAGACGCACAAGCTCCTATTTGTGATTTGCAAACAACATTAAATGCATTCAATAGTAATTGCATACCAGGATGGCAGACACCTATATACCAAATCGCAGGAACACCGGCATGGTTCGATTATTCCTGCGGAATCTTGGGGCATCCATATGGTTACGTAGTTCCCCAGTTACAAGGCGGAGGGCAACATTGTGCCTTTGTTGGTCAATCGACGTTCTTAGGTTCAAACGGCTCCATAGTTTCCAATTCGATCCCTGATCAGGGACGTTATCGAATTACATATGATCGGATTATTATAACCAATGAGGACGATAATTTTGTGCCCAATATCCGGGTGGTTCAAATGGATGAATACAACTATTCTGTACTATCCGACAATCTGGACTATTATTACGGCCATAATTGGAGTTCAAATTCAATGGATGTTTTTATTGACCAACATTATAATAGAATTCAACTCACAAGTAACGCTGATGTAAATCGTGATCCACCAGTCATTATTGGATTTGATAATTTGACCATTGAGAAAATCTGTGAAGATTGCACTCTACTAGACATTAATGCCAAACTGGGGGGAAGTTCCCTAAACCCAATTCCAGCAAAGAGAATTTGCCGTTTATGTTTTCGCATTGAAACCGAAATTAATTGCCAGGAAGATGCATTGAATTTGATTGGCCAACAACAATATATAGTTATCAAAATATACGATGAAAGCAAAAATGAAATTTGGGAAACTCTTATAAATGGTGTAGTCGAACCCGACAATCTCAATTTTTGTGTTGATATTCCGCAAGACCTATGGGACATTATGCAATATGTTTCTATTCCCGGATATGGGTCAACCTTACCCTTAGAGGCTCCTGATATGTGCACTAGTTCACCATTTCAAGAAGAATTTCAGGGTGAACACGGTATTGCCGTGATCCGGAATGAGCATGAAGTACTTATCCCAATTGAAGACTTAGGTTCTTGTACAAGTAATTGTGCCTACTTTCAGCCAGAAATAAATTTCTATCAACTAGTATGTGATCCTGTGTTGAATAATGGTGGGTATTTCAATCTAAGTGTTGGGAACATCGCTCAAAATTCTTCTATCGATATTGAGTCGATTGAATGGAGCTATGTTCGAAATGAGAACGAGGCTCAATTCTTATCGGCTGACCCTTCTTTTAATGTTGGAATAAATATCTGGGACTTTCCTTCAGACCTAGTATGTGGAGGCAGAGGAGAGGATGGTCAAGTACCGATCGGCTGGCCGAGCATATATGGAGATGAAGGAGAAATTTGCCTCACTATAACAGAGAAATTCGGCTGCACTAAAACGATATGCATAGATCTTATTGATTTGCTTTCTGACAACAATGGTCCACGCAGACATTCAAATAACATAGATCAACAAAATAGGGAAATACAAATTTTCCCAAATCCAGCAAATCATCTTGTCAACATTCACTTTGGAGAAGAAAGTCTAACAAAACGCGTACGCATATACTCGAATCTTGGTCAGCTTGTCCAAACGATTAACATTGCCGACATGAACCACTTTATAATCAATGTTGCTGAATGGAGTCCTGGTATTTACTTCCTTCATTTCGAAAATGCACATGAAAATATAACGGTAAAACGGTTTGTTGTCACGAAATAATGCTTACAAAAGAACGAGCATACAAAAGAGCCTTTGAGAATTTCAAAGGCTCTTTTCGTCTTTTTGCGAAAATTGGAACAGTTATATCCGGAGATTCTGATGGCTTATGAAAAACGCCAAAATTTATACCTTAGTGTGGCAGTTGTTTTTCCTGTTTTCTATGAAGTTATTACAGACAACATTCCTATTTCCCGATAACGGCGTATAAACAGCTACCGTTGTCAACATTCAATTGCTAAGTAAAACCTATCCGCATGAAATACTTCATATACATAGTTATACTTGCCTTACTCCCTGCTATAGCTGTTTCCCAAGAAAAAGTATCCTGGACATCAGACCTAACTATTACAGAGCATTCGTTCAAGGGTGCTATACCAAATCTTGTAGACGATTTAGTCCAGCAATACTACTTTGCATGTACCTACGACTTTAGCTTTCACATGATGAGTATGCAGTTTGCCTTCACTAAAAATTTCAATCAATATGTCAACGCATATTACATCCCAACACACTCGTGGATCGAATCCGGTGAACTAACAAGTCAATTAATTTTAATGGCCAATTTAGATTTTGATCTCGCCGAACTATATGCGCGAAAGTTTAGAAAAAAACTCTATGAGGCGAAAAATGTCGGATCCAATATCGATTTTTTTTGTTCATTACATAATGAAAACAATAAGGAATACACGACGGAACATGCAGAAATACATAGCGAATTGAGAACTGTCGATAATGCTGAAGAATATCTACATCAAAAAATTCTCGAAATAAATAGTAAAATTGAAGATTTAAGTGAATTCTGTAAAACGTGTAAACCGAAGAAAAAGAAAAAACGTAAGAACTGACAACAACTAATGTATTGCGACGAGTTCGAGTCGTTTCAATTCAGATCGTAACCATCACGTAGCGCACTCAACTTGTTGTTATTGGCCCGAAGAGATAGTACATTCATTTTATTGGGAGTATATCACATCAAAGATTCATCTTAGACTAAATTTAAAGTACTATGGTATATAAAAGGTCATCGAAAAGTGAAGAAGTACGAATACAATAGTTTCATGACCTATAACTATACCTTATACCGTGTCATTTGCGTATTACTTGTTCATTTCATTTTTACGGTGTGTGTGTATTGTCAAGTAGACACAGCCTTTCTGCGAAAGCTAGAAATGCCTGACGCACTGAAGAACGTTTCGATTCGAGACTTGGTCGCAGACAGCGCTGGCGTACTCTATCTGGCAACCGATCATGGCATATTCATGAAACGTGGTGACCGAGCACAGCTTCTGGAAGGAACAGCCGGCATGGACGCAACATCGATTCATCGCGACATTCAGGGAACCATATGGTCAGCTGTAAACGTAGGTGAACTGTTTTGTAGTTCTTCTGCGCATATCGAACTCTTCAACTTTATTAAATCTCAAAACCCCGTTAGAATTTCTGTTTTCCCCACTTCCCATCCACAATACTTCAGTTTTACAATTCGAAAATTCCCAAGTAAGATTACTAACGTCATGCATGTATATGATCTTTTTTCCAAAAAAATCGTACTATCAAAGTCAACCAACATGCATTATAATGCTGGGGCACAATACAAAACGCCAGGTGAAATGTGGATACCAGCTGATTCGAATGGCAACCTGTCTTTTAGTAAATACAGTATAGACAGCTTTAGTTATAGCGGACAGTCTCTTTTCAAAACAACATCCCAAAACAGACTCACTACGTGCACAAGTTCAGAAAACATCCTAATCGCCTACGAAGGAAGTTCAAATATGTGGACATCCCATACATGTAAATGGAATGAGTCAAGTACGCTACAACCACTCTCAGAGCAAGTGATTCGTGCGCTTATGTTACAGGAAAACGATGTGTACTACATAATAAAAAATCAGCTGTATAAAAATCAAAATGAGGTTTTGTCTGCACCAAATCTTGGCTACATTCGAGAGGACCATATGAATACCATATATGTCATCAGTAGAGATAATAATCTGTACAAATTAGTTGAATTTGAAAAAGAAATCACATCTAAGCGAATCGTGCATACGTTTCAAGACCTATCGGATATTATAAAAGAAAATCAAGTTTTAGTCTCCAAAAATCATCAAAATTCGAACGACATAACAGTCAGTCAGGTAAATAGAATTCTGTTTCAAAATAGACAGTTTAAAATAAACAATGTAAGCGGAACTTGTATTACCGATAGGAGTGGAAACTATTTTATTACTGATCATAACAACTATCTTATTCGCCTAAATGACTTGCAACGGCAAAAAATTAATATATCAGCCAAAATTTTCATGTCCGCTGCCCTCAACGATTCTACTCTCATTTTAGGAACATCAAATGGCTTATATACCTATGACCTAAACTCTCAAACGACTCTTTTATTATCAGGGTCTTCGGGCCAATACATTACCAAGTTGGTGTATGATTCAAATTATATATTTCACACAATCGGCTTGGACAGTGTGGTAATGCGTACTGTTAATGGCACCATATGGAAGATATACCAACCTGGAATTAGCGACTTAATGGTTGATAACCATTCGCTTTATATCCATACGGAAGGTGGTATTGTAAAAGTCAATGTGGGCATGACACCCCATTTACAAACGCTGTATACAACAGCTGACTTACCCTTAACTAAGGAGCCAAGAAAATGCTTTTTAGTAGACGGTCAATTTCATTTTATTCAAAATGATTTACAATTTAAACTTCCTATTCCCAGGAGCTCGGCCAAATCAATCTATCTCACCATTGAAGACGTATATGTGAATGGCAGTAAAGTGGAGAATGGAAAAATACAGGTACGACGCGGATTAAACAAACTAATGATACATTATATCATTTCATCCAACACGCATATCGAACAGCTAGACGTACAACTTAAATCCACCAACTATCTACTATCTGATATTCAAGAAAACTTCGGAAAAGTATCTGCCTATTTTTATGGTGATCAATTACATAATCCAGAATTAGCACTTACTATTAATGACCTTTATAATCTTAAAGAAACTGTATCGCTTCGGGTTCACTACAGTTTTTATGAAAATAATCGTGTCCTTATTTGGACGCTTGGTGCTACTTCAATCATATTATTTGGATTCCTACTCTATTCCCAATACAATAGACAATTAATATCTAGTAGAGAGAAAAGATCAGTGCTTAAGTTAAATTTATTAAATTCAAAACTCAACCCTCATTTTATTTTCAATGCATTCAGTCTACTTAACGCGAATATTTCTTCAAAAGATCACAACTCACTTGTAACCAATTTAACTTCATTGATTCGAAAAGTTTTCTACTCGTCAAATCATCATTTTGTAACCATCGATGAAGAACTAAAATTAGTAGAAAGTTTATTGACAGTTCAAAAAATACGTCGACAAGAATTATTCGACTATTCGATAGAAATCTCGGATGGACTCAATCCCTCAACATTAGCTATTCCTAACATGACACTCTTCACCTTTGCTGAAAACAGCATCATTCATGGTTTTAGAGATGGTAAGCAAAAAATGCAAATCAATATTCAAATTGGCCAATGGGATGACTACATCATGATTTCGCTAGAGGATAATGGTATCGGGCTAACGGGATCAAAATCAAGAGCAAGCCGCGGGTTTTCCTCCGGAATAAAGTCCTTAAAGGAAAGATTCAAGTTGTTTGAGCAACTTTATGGAATAGAATATAATTTTATCGTTATGAACTCAATGGTTTCGAAAAATAATATTGAAGGAACGACATGCATAATATATTTTAAAACACAGGAGATAGTATGAACCTATTATTAATCGACGACGATGAGGCCGTCGCAAACGGTATGATTCGTCAAATCAAAGAATTTTGTGACATCCAGTCTCTTCATTATGAGCAAGGATATGACAATATTGAAAGCGTGCTCGACAACAAGAACATAGACGTAATCTTATCTGACATCCGTATAGGCAATACACTTGCCTTTGATTACCTGGATAATCTGACCAGTCCGCTCAAGGAAATTCCAATTATCTTTATTTCCGCCTACCACGATTACGCTCGTTACTCAATTAAATACAGACCGTATGAATACCTCCTAAAGCCACTGGATGTCGATTCGCTCAATGACGTTCTTAACAATATTACAACCCGGTCCGAACAGCAATCACATATCTCTAAGGAGATCATAGGTTTTTCGACAAATAAAGGTGTACGATTCGTAAAAATAAATGAGATTCAATATTTAAGTGCTGACAGTAATTATACCGAAGTACATTTAACCAACGACCGTAAAATTCTCATTTCGAAATCTCTTGGAAAAGTTGAAAGTGAATTGGGTATTCACGACTTTTTTATACGCGTTGGACGCAGCAATATTATTAACTTACTTTATGTGAAAGAATATAAAGCCGGAAAGAAAAACCAAGTCATAATGAAAGATGGAAAAGCAATTTCTGTAAGTATTCGTCAACGACAGCAACTCAAAAATCTATTTAATATTATTTGAATTCGCTTTCTGACATCCTTTATTGTCGCTCTACAAATGTCTTGAAGTTGTCTAACCACTTCTGCACTTGCTTGCGAAACATGCTCGGAAATAGTTTTGAGACCACCTTCACCATAAATCCTCGTAAAGCCGTGTACTCGATTTCAGCATCATATCTGGTTACATTATCCGAAATGGCAGAGAATCGGCTCGTCATATAATTATCTGTATGCTTATGGTGGTAAAATGCCCTGAAATACTCGGGGAGATTATTGTCCTCTATCGTTTCAGTTAATTCCATTGTGCCTTTTCCATGGCGATAGTACATTTTTGATATAGTGCCATTTTCACCAGGAACACCTGACTGAACTTCCTTTTTAATAAATGTGTCTTGATACTCGCCAAGATATTCGGGATCCTTAAAATACCTTACTACATCAGTCTTAGGCTTATTTATTTCAACAGAGCATAGAAATTTCATTCAATTAGAGTTTAATGATTTAAATAGTCATCTCTTCTCGATCAACGTGTCATGGCATCGAAACTATCGCTTATTTTATACCACAGCTCACTAATATACGATTCATGTGCCGGTTTCATCAAACAAGAGCGTAAACATGTAACATAGTCTGCATCTTTGGAAACGTGATCCCAATTTTTTGGAAGTAATTTTGTCGGGTACTTTATTAATGCCAAATGAACGTTCTTCCGGGCCAAATCCTGAAATATAGTCTTCGCTTTGTAACTCATTTCCGATAGTGAATCCGCCGAAACACCCCAGACCACTATATCAAGAGATGGCTCAACCAATGAGATAAAACGATCGTCCTGTTCAACATAATTGTACAATGTATGAGCAGCACGATGACAACCGTTCAATTGTCTAGAAAATTCTCCTGCTTTTATAAGTGGAAAACATTTCATGGTAGCCCAAAGTGCGACCGCTGCTGCTCCAGCGCGTGAGCATTCCAAACTGATTTCACCTAAATGTAAATCATCAGATGTAAAATACGTGTAGGGCGAGTCGTGCTTGTAATATTTTCCAACTTGCGGATCTTTAAATACTATACAGCCACAACCATATGGTTGAAGTCCATGTTTATGCGGGTCAATCACAATACTATCAGCCCGACTAATACTGTTGAACTTTTCTTGGTTTTTATCACTTAACGCATCAGATAAAACAAAATAGCCACCATACGCCGCATCTACGTGAATACGGAAGTGATACTTTTCCTGTAACGATAGAATGTCTGGCAGTGGGTCTACGCTTCCAATCCCGGTTGTTCCCATAGTAACGACTACTGTCCCGACCTTGCCCTTTTTCAGTTCGCTTTCCAGAGCCAGCACATCCATTTCGCCCCGATTATTTGCAGCAACTTTTTGAAAATTAATTCCCAGCACATGCGATATGCGCTCGTGTGTGTAGTGAGCGAGTTCGGAACCCAGGATCACCTTGCCGGGATGACATTTGCTTGCAATCCACAGTCCTTCCAGATTGGCCATTGTTCCTCCGCCTGTTAGATGGCCAAGTGCATTTTGCCAACCGTACATTGCAGCTATGTCATCAATGCATTCGCGTTCCATTGGTGAACTTGCTCGACTTCCATCCAACGCATGGTTGTTGGGATTGACGTAAAGCGCCAACATATATGCCAACCGTGCAATAGCGTGTGGGGGTTTTAGCATTTGCCCGGCATAATTCGACTGGAAGTATGGATAATTGTTATGGAGCTTTTCGGAAACTTCCAAAAGTGTATCCCGAATGCGGTTTTCATTTTCCGTATTAAGTGTATCGGGAAAACTATCGAATCCTGTCTTCAGCATTGTCAATGCGGTATCCAACAATTGAAGGTCTTTATTTACAAATGTCATGCGATAAAGGTGGTAGGAAATGCTCAAAATTCCAAATGCCATTGACACCAATTAAAGGTATAATCGAGTAAGAAAGTGTGAATATTTCTACACAACCAGCAAGAAATTAAAATAATAGGGGAGCTTAGGATTACTTTATTGAATCCATATTACCTATTGGCAACTTTTATCTATAAAGCAATTTTAGTGACTTCCATCTATGCAGCCTGATCAACGAGCATACCGATGTATTAAAGATCCTGCCATAATTCGATTCCAACTTCATTTACACCATTCAAATTTTCTGTGCGCGTATACTGCTCCAGTGTAATGTTGTACGTGCCAGCCTCGGAAAAGGAAAAATTTTGGCGTAAAGGGGCAGAAATAACACAGGTTTGACTCCCACATTTTCCAAACCACATACCAGCTTTATCCGCCAAATCAATATTGATAAGATCAGAAGCTCGCCGTCCTGAAGGAAAATTTGTCGAAAGTCGGACGTACATATTTTGAAAAGGATAGTCTTTTGTATGTTCAACATGAAGAAACATAGCAAAAGGGCTCAGTGTATCGGGTGCCGGCATTGAAAAGTGTAAGGAATCAGCGAAAGACCAGCTTCCATCAATAGACTTAATATCCTGATAATAGGGGTTATCACCACATGAAGATAAAAAGCATGCCAGCACGAAAAAATAAAAACAAGTGATTCGTGGCATACTCGTAAATTAAAAAAAATTACTTTTAAATGGCGTCATGACGGGAATATTAATTATTAAAATATTCCTTCATTTTTTCAAAGAACCCCTTTTCCGCTTTTGAAGGTTGCGGTTGCAAATTTGGTAAATCTCGCAGTTGTTCGAGGATGTCCTTTTCCTTTGAACTCAATTTTTTAGGTGTCCAAATATTCACATAAATTAATTGATCACCTGATCCATAACTTTGCACAGATGGAAGTCCCTTTCCCTTTAATCTAAATATTTTTCCGGACTGCGTACCTGAAGGAATTTTAATTTTTACTTTACCGGAAAGCGTTGGAACTTCGATTTGCGTTCCCAAGGCGGCGTCGGCGAAATTTAAATACAGATCATACAACAAGTTTTGGCCGTCTCGCTTGAGAAAATCGTGTTCTTTCTCTTCAATAATGACCAATAAATCACCGTTTGGTCCACCTCGTTTTCCGGCATTACCTTTTCCTCTAAGAGAAAGTTGCATTCCATTTTCAACACCTGCAGGAATGTCAAACTCAATTGTCTCTGACGACTGCTCTGTGCCATTTCCGCGACAAGTTGTGCATTTGTCTGTGATCATTTCACCAGATCCGCCACAATTCGGACATGCTGTCGTGGTCTGCATGGTCCCTAAAAATGTATTCCTAACCTGGCGTACCATACCGGCACCACCACACGTTTGACATGTTTGCTTCGCTGCTGCGTTTTTTGCCCCACTTCCCCCACAAGTATTACAGGAAATAGATTTTTTAACCTTTATTTTCTTTTTTACACCTTCGGCAATCTCATCAAGTGAGAGGGCAACTTTAATACGAATATTGCTCCCACGCTCGCCCCCTTGTCTGCGCCCACCCCGACTGCCTCCAAAAAATGATTCGAATGGACTTCCGGAATCTCCAAATATATCTCCAAATTGGCTGAAGATATCATCCATGGTCATGCCTTCACCGCGAAATCCACCACCACCATTACCCATTGCAGCATGACCGAAGCGATCATATCGGGCACGTTTATCAGCATCACTCAGTACTTCATACGCCTCGGCTGCTTCCTTAAACTTATCTTCTGCTTCAGGATTATCCGGATTGCGATCGGGATGATATTTCAGCGCTATCTTGCGATATGCTTTTTTTATCACGTCTTGTTCGGCACCTTTATCGACACCTAATATGTCATAATAATCTCGTTTAGCCATATTGCTCTTTACTCGATTATTTCCCCACGACTACTTTGGCGTGGCGAATAATCGTATCATTTAATGTATAGCCTTTTTCGATCGTATCGATAATCAGGCCTTTTTCCGCCTCGCTGGGGGCAGGAATTTCCGTCAATGCCTCGTGTAATTCAGAATCAAAGGGCTGCCCGGTTGATTCCATAGCGACGAGACCTTTTGCTTTCAACGTGCTGTGTAGTTTTTGATAGACGAGCTCGACACCTTCTGTAAAACTTTCCGTTGTCGATTCATCTTCCGAAACTTGCTTTGCCCGATCAAAGTCATCTAAAACCGGTAAAATAGCCAGCATTGTATCGCGTGAGGCCGTGTTAATGGTATCGAGTTTTTCTTTAAACGTCCGCTTTTTGTAATTCTCAAACTCGGCCAGCAGGCGGATATATTTATCCTTCATTTCTTGCAGTTCAGAGCTGTCATCTGATTCTTCAGTTTCATTTTCTTCACTTAGCTCCCCGGCTTCCACATTTTCTTGTTCAAGAACCTCCTGCTCGGCCGCTTCGGCCTGGCCATTTTCAGTTGACTCTTTCTCGTTTTTCTTCTTTCCCATTGTCTTCCATTTTTTGAATTGTTCGAAAACCATGTGGCCTTTAGATATCAAAGATAAGGCCACGCATAACAGGCGGACAAATTGTCACAGCGCTGGGTGTTGATTTGAACATGAATCGTGGTTGTCGGATGGCCCGAAATGGGCCCCCTTTTATGTCCAAATTGTGGGTGAAATTTGAGTGCGCATACTACTGGATTTTGTGCGATTCGAAAACTAAGGCTAAGTCGCTGATCTTCTAGTCGTTACGCCATATAGTCGC
>JANQSS010000060.1 GCA_028279185.1 Saprospiraceae bacterium
TTGTCAACTCTTTGTCAAGGTAGATGATGTCTAGACTACATTTTTCAAGAAATAGCAGAGTAAATGAACTTGATGAATCAATTACCTTTAAGGTAATCGATTCATTCGTTTTGGGCGGTTACTATTTTTAGTTTCTAAGGCTAAGTGAAATTCCTATAATTTCTAAGAAAGTTGTTTAGATTCAGTGAGTTGAAACCTACAGTATGTTGTCGTCTTGTGGTCAAGAATATGAGAAAAGATGGCAAATAATCACTCAAATGAAGAAAGCACTTATTTAGTCCACACTGAAAACTCTCAAAACCGAAGCTAAGTGTTTGATCTGCAAAAGGGATGGATATAACCAGTATTTCCTAATTTGCAGGAAATCACTATTTTATACCCTCAAATGTTGCAAATTTTGAGGGCCGACTCATGAAGCCAAGACCACCTAAAGCGTCTCATCAAGCGGATCTTTTTCGCATGGAATTAGCTCAGCTTATAGACCCTAAACATGAGTTAGTCCAGTTGACTAAGTCAGTGAATTGGAGCATGTTTGAGGAGCAATGGGGTGCTTATTTTTCAGACTCAGGAGGTACTTGTGCTTTGCCGACGCGCTTAGTGGCAGGACTGAATTATCTAAAACAACTTTATAAACTAAGTGATGAAGGCGTAGTAAAGCGTTGGGTAGAAAATCCTTATTGGCAATATTTTACCGGGGAAGTTTATTTTCAGCATCGATTGCCTTGTCACCCAACGAGCTTAACCAAATGGCGCAATCGATTGGGTGAAGAAGGGATGAAATTATTGTTGCAAGAAACTATAGAGATAGGTAAACGAACGGGTACGATAGATCAATCGAGTTGTGAGAAAGTGATAGCCGATACGACGGTTCAAGAAAAACATATAGCTTATCCGGTTGATGTGCGTTTATTGAATAAAATCCGAGTGCAACTCGTCACCCTGTGTAAAAGCTATGGTTTAACCTTAAGACAAAATTATAATCAGGTGTCTAAGAAACTCTTGTTTAAGATACATAATTACAATCATGCAAAACAGTTTAAGCGTAAGAAGAAAGCCTTCAATAAATTCTGGCATCGGGTTGGTCGTGTGGTGAGAGACATTGAGCGCAAATTAGCTGCTTCCGCCGAGGAAATTAGACTTATTTTTAAGCCGCAGCTTGAACAGGCTCATCAACTTTTACACCAAACCCGCCAAAGAAAAACAAAAAATAAGCTTTATAGTTTACATGCCCCAGAAGTGGAATGTATAGCAAAAGGCAAGGCTCATAAGCGTTATGAATTTGGAGTTAAGGCTTCTTTTGTCACGACACTCAGAGAAGGCTTTGTGGTAGGTGCTATGAGCTTTCCAGGTAATCCTTATGATGGTCATACGTTAAAAGATCAACTTAAACAAGTTCACGATCTTTGTGGTCATAAACCACGAGAATGTTTTGCTGATCTCGGTTATCGAGGTCATGGTGTTACAACTGTCTCGGTTTATATCAGCCGTCAGAAACGAGGAATAACACCGCGTATCAAACGTGATTTAAAACGCAGAAATGTCATTGAGCCAGAAATTGGTCATATGAAAACTGAAGGTTGGTTATCTCGTTGTCGACTAAAAGGGTCACAAGGTGATGCAATTAATGTGTTATTAGTTGCAGCAGGCCACAATTTAAAAAAGATTCTCAAACACTTGAGGATTCTTTTGTCTGCGATTTTTGAAAGACCGATAAAATCCTATTTCATGCCATTGAGAGTGTTTATTGATTCTGCTTTTGCACGATAGTTTATCTTTGAATAAGCCATCAGATTTGGTGGCATGGGTTTTTAAAGCCACCTTGATCTTATAAAGACCTAGGTGGCAAATCTGCTTATTTCAGCGTGGACGAGATAGACTTAAGAAGAGAAAAGAAAGGCGGCAAACCCGTCAGCTTAGACGGGCTTGGATAAGAGGCTTACGGCAAGGTTATAACCGTGAAACCCCGACAGAAATAGTGCCTGTTAGTATTGGTCGTTTTGTCCATTTGCTGATTGATGAATACCAAGAGCATTGGGATACGATGATAAAACTGGGTTATGACTGGGAGCAGCTAGAAGACCAAATGAAAGAAGATATTGAGGATGTGCTTGATAAGGTGAAGGAATTACCCCGTAATGAATTCAATGAAGTAGTGAATTAGACACGGTAGCTATTCTATTACAGCTAGTAGCTAAGACAGCAAGCATAACGACTACGCTTAACCTTAACATCT
>JANQSS010000068.1 GCA_028279185.1 Saprospiraceae bacterium
ATTCATCCAACCCAACAGTAATTGTATCTTTTGCCTTGGTCGATTCTCCAAATCGAGCGCCTTCAAACCCAGTTGCTATAACAGTCACACAGAGTCTATCTTTCAATCCCTCATCCGTGCAATTACCCCATATTAAATCTGTTCCATATCCCGCTTCCTCCTGAACGTAATTCGTTATTTCAAATATTTCGTCCATTGTTACTTCACGCGTTCCAGATGTAATATTTAATAATATATGGCGTGCTCCCCGAATATCATTTTCTTCTAATAAAGGTGAGCTTAACGCTTCCTCGACCGCATTTTTGGCCCGTTCTTCTCCTTCTGCTGTCGCTGTACCCATGATCGCCACCCCACTTTCGCGCATGACAGTATTGACATCTTCAAAATCTACATTGACATATCCAGGTACAGTAATAATTTCTGCAATTCCTTTGGCGGCTGTTGTCAATATATTATCAGCCTTCGAAAATGCCTCTGACAAAACGAGGTTTCCATGAATTTCTCGCAATTTATCATTGGATACAACAATCAGGGCGTCAACATTCTTTTTCATTTCCTCAAGCCCCTCAGCCGCCTGCGATTCTCGTTTACGTCCTTCGAATGTAAAAGGTACTGTAACAATTCCAACAGTTAATATTCCCAACTCACGTGCCGTCTGTGCTATTATCGGAGCGGCACCAGTACCTGTACCACCACCCATGCCTGCCGTAATAAACAACATTTTTGTTGTGTCTTCCAAAAATTGGCGTACATCTTCAATGGATTCAATGCATGCCTGTTTACCCACAGATGGTTTGGATCCTGCCCCTCGACCTTCTGTAAGCAGCGGCCCTAATTGGATTTTAGTTGGGACCGGGCTTGATTCGATACTCTGGTTATCTGTATTGCAGATGGCAAAATCCACACCTACAATTCCTTGTCGAAACATGTGCGAAACAGCGTTGCTACCGCCGCCACCGACGCCGATCACTTTAATAATCGATTTTTTCTCCTTAGGTATATCAAATTCAAAAGGCATAGTACTTGGTTTAAAAAATGAAGTGAGTGGCGTTAGAAGTTTAATTTATAATGCTTTCCTACACAGCCCACAAGATAGTTACTTATTTATATATATTAAAAATAATTATATGTAAAAATGTTCTTTCTAACAAAAAAATACTGTTTTCGTGTCAGTGCGGGTTAAAGCTCCTGATCTGCCGTGGCTTCGAAAAATCCTCTCGTTTTTTGGAATATTTTATCGAACCAACTTGGTCCACTTTTATCTCTTACCAGCTCCCAAGTATTACGCTCTTTTGAAGAGTCCTTGCGATTACCTGGATTGACAACTTCCACATCGATATCACCTCGTTTTCGTGGAGGAATTGTTTTTTCCAGTTCATTGATCGCATGTGTCATTAAGCCTACGGAAGTTGAAAAAATCGGTGAATTTAACTGTTCATTGTAGCCGTGAGCCAAATCTTCCGTCGGCAATCCAATCCTTGATGACATCCCTGTATGATATTGCGCCAGTAAATGCACATCTTTAAGGAGTGCGCCTCCACCTGTGAGAACTATACCGCCAATTAATTTATTTTCATATCCACTGCGGTTGATTTCACAGCACACATAGTCCAAAATTTCCTCAACACGTGCTTGAATTATTCGAGATAAATTCTTCTCAGAAATTTCTTTAGAATCACGGCCGCGAATTCCAGGTATGGTAATTATCCTATTATCAACAATTTCGTCTGCCAAAGCCGATCCAAACTTAACCTTAAGCTTTTCAGCCTGGTCATTCATTACCGTACAGCCTTCTTTAATGTCCTTTGTAATAATATTTCCTCCAAAAGGTATGACAGCCGTATGTCGAATGATTCCTTCATATATTATTGTAAGATCGGTTGTACCACCACCAATGTCTACAAGCGCTACACCTGCCTCCATTTCTTCTTCGCTTAATACGGCCGACGCGGAGGCTATCGGTTCTAGTGTCATGTCAGCCACATCAAGTCCAGCCTTTTCGACACACCGATGAATATTATTAAATGCAGCGATTTGGCCGGTGATAATATGAAAATTAGCTTCTAATCGATTTCCTGACATTCCGATGGGATCTATTATTCCTTGTTCGTCATCGACGGTATATTCTTGTGGAATAACATGTAATATCTTTACGCCCGGCCCAAGGGAAAGTTTATGCACATCGCCAAATAATTTATTTATATCTGACTTATTTATTTCCGTTTCGGGATGATGTCGAATTAAATTCCCACGGTGCTGCATGCTTTTTATGTGTTGGCCAGCAATGCCTACATGTACATCCTCTATTTTTATTTTTGAATTCCTGGCTGCAATTTCGATTGCATCGCGAATAGCCTTCACCGTTTTGTCAATATTGCTCACCACACCGCGCAACACACCTGTAGACTCGACCTTTCCGACGCCCAAGATTTCGATTTTCTCATATTCGTTCTTTCGACCTACGATGGCACAAATTTTAGTTGTGCCGATATCCAGCGCAACAACCGCATCTCCGTGTTTGTACGTTTTCTTATTCATATTCTTTGAATTTAAGATCATGTCGATTATTCTATTCAGGTATTAATTTTATCGCAAACCACTTGTCCTCGGAATCGCACGTCAATAATCGCGCATTCGCTCCAACGACCTTTGCCTATTTGCTTCTTATAAAAAATTTGCAGATTCTTCAATTTTTCATCCAGGTATTCCGTCGTTCCTAAACGTATTCGTTCCTTACCAATGAGAGGTATCAGGGTATACGTTTTATTTTTATGCGCAATAATTTGATCGATAAGTGCTTTATTAAAATCAGTATTGTTTATTTTATTAACAAGCAACAGAATATCCTGTTTTTTCTTTTCCGTAAGTTCAAGATCTATGTCATTATCCATTATCACAATTGGCAGTCTAGCTGAATATTGCTTGGACAATGGAACAAGGGCACCCTCCTTGTCCAGATATAGAGTCTGGTTTATCGTCTTCAAGCGAACAATAGGTGTTCGTTCTTTGACTTCAATTTTCAGCAAACCATGTTTATCCAAATAGACCTCAGCATTTTGCACATATGGGTTTTCATTGAATAATTTCTCAACATAATTAATGTCAATAAACTCGATAGGTACATTTACCAAATTCGAACCGAACTCTTTATTCAATATAGAAGTCAAATATGCTCGATCAATTAGCTGCTCTTCTAATTCGCCTTTTAACTCTATTGAAAGTCCCATTACCACACCCTTGTGACGATAATTAACTGCCGAAACAGTAAGCGTAACAAACGCCACAAGCAACAGTAGCTGTGTCATTCGTCGTACGGTTTTTGATACTTTTATATTTTTAATTCTATCCAGCACAATAGTCGATGTCTATCGATTTTTAATTAGCTATTTTTCTTCTGTAATGTCAAAATTTCATTCACAATAAATCTGGTGGCCTCCGGCTTGGCCGTCTTAGACATGTTATTTGCCAAATCACGTTTTCGGTTTTCATCATTCAATAATTTTACGACTTGGGCAAATAATTCATTTTCCACATGTTGATCGCGGATCATAATTGCAGCATTCAAGTCAACTAACGCCTGCGCATTTTTGGTTTGATGGTCTTCAGCCACATTGGGTGAAGGCACCAGGATTGCGGGTTTTCCAACAAGTCCCAACTCTGAAATAGTCAATGCTCCAGCACGCGCTATTATGACATCAGCTACTGCATATGCCAAATCCATACGTTCGATAAAAGGAACCATCTTTACATTTTCTAATTGACCCATTTGATTTTGCTTCAACCTCTCGTAATACAGTTTGCCTGTTTGCCAAATAAAAAATATATCCGGATTCTCCCTAAACACATCATATGCTTTTAATGCCGCCTCGTTTAGTGACCTAGCACCCAAACTTCCTCCTGTCATCAATACTGTTTTTTGATTATGACCTCGATCGAAAAAGCCAATAGCTTCCTCTTTTTTAGTATTGATTTGGTGCAAGTCGGCTCGTACAGGATTCCCTGTAAGAACCAATTTGGTCTTTGGAAAATACTTTTCCATTTGGGTGTATGCTACACAAATTTTATCCACATGCTTCGCTAATAATCTATTCGTAATCCCTGCATGCGAATTTTGCTCCTGTATGACAGTTGGAATGCCGTAGAGGGCGGCAACCCTGAGCGTTGGTCCGCTCGCATAACCCCCAACACCAATAACGACATCTGGCTTAAAAGTCCATATGATACGACCAGCCTTGATTAAACTATGAATAAGTTTAATCGGAACCACCAGATTTTTCAAAGAACGTTTTCTTTGGATACCACTTATCCAAAGACCCTTTATTTTATATCCTGATTTTGGTACGCGATCCATTTCCATACGATCTTTTGCACCAACAAACAAGATTTCTACATTTTCAATTCTCTTTTTTATTTCATCCGCTATCGCTATAGCAGGATATATATGTCCTCCTGTACCCCCTCCGCTAATTATTATTTTCATAAGTTGTTTGCCCTCTCTGGTTTTCCTCTAATACTGCTTTTTTATCCAAATACCCACTTACGCTCAGAATCATACCAAACGCTATGCAGGTAAACAAGAGGGACGTACCACCCATACTTATCATGGGCAATGTGAGTCCGGTGACCGGTACTAAATCAACCGAAACCGCTATATTAAGGTAAGCTTGGATAACAATATTAAAAGCAAGTCCAATTGCTAACATTGCTCCAAAAGCTTTTGGAAATTTCGTAACAATAGCCGTACAGCGAATCAACAAATACGTGTATAAACCAATGACTAACAAGGCACCAATTAATCCATACTCTTCACATATAATGGCATAAATAAAATCCGCATACGGTGATGGAAGAAAATTACGTTGAACACTATTACCCGGGCCAACGCCGAACCATTCTCCATTTGCGATAGCTATTTTTGCCTGCTGTACTTGGTATACTGTTTCATCCGTTCCGAAAAAGGATAAAACACGAGAAATCCACGTATCAACACGGATAGATTCTGGAAATATGGTTCCAAGTAACATGAGTAGAATAAATCCAACCAAGGTCACGGCAATCAATAGAAGAATCAGCTTTATATTCACTCTTCCGACAATCATCATGAGCGTACATGTTAAAAACAGCATCATAGCCGTGGATAGATCCGCCGGTGCAATCAACAAACAGACAAGTACAACGGGAACGATTATAGGGACGAAGGCTTGATTAAATGTTTTTATTACATCTTGCTTTATGGAAATCATTCTGGCCACATATGTAATCAAAGCCAACTTCGCAAAATCAGATGTTTGAAATGTTTGTCCAACAAACGGTATTTCAATCCATCGCCTGGCACTATTTAGTTCAACACCAAAAAAATAAGTATACAAGAGTAACGGCAGTGTTACAATTAGCATTATTGGTGCCCACTTACTAAATTTGGTATACGTTGTCTGTGCACAAAAATACGTCAAGAAGCCACCCATAATCAGAAATACTATCTGCTTTATTAAGAAGAATTCAGTATTTCCACCTCGTGATCTATAGGCCAACGTACCACTGGAGCTATAAACTGCCAGCAACGAAAAACCGGCAAGCAGCAGCCAAACGAACCACAATCCGCGGTCGCCGTGCAGGTTTTTGTACAATTTTATACCTAACGCTCTAGACATTTATCTAATTTTCAATGTGATCACAGTCATGACGGCTAATAAAATTCCAACAATCCAAAATCGTGTTACGATCTTTGACTCGTGCATCCCTAGTTTTTGATAGTGGTGATGTAATGGCGACATTAAAAAAACCCTTCGTCCTTCACCATATTTTTTTCTAGTATACTTAAACCAAAATACCTGAATGATAACGCTTAAGTTTTCAACTAAAAATATTCCACATAAAATAGGTATCAACAACTCTTTACGGAGCAATACAGCCATAGCTGCGATTATTCCACCTAAAGCAAGAGATCCTGTATCTCCCATAAATACTTTTGCCGGATATGAATTGTACCACAAAAAGCCAATACATGTTCCGATGAAACAAGCGGAGAAAATCACAATTTCTTCAGAAAACGGGATGTATAAAATATCCAGATATTCTGAAAAAAGAGCATGACCAGACACATAAGCAAAAATACCAAGAGTAGCCCCAATGATTGCTGAAGTTCCAGCCGCTAATCCATCTAAACCATCCGTCAAATTTGCTGCGTTTGATACAGCCGTTATAATAAAAATGACAAGTGGAATAAATAAAATCCAAACCCACGTGGATGCGTTTTCCCCTAGAAAGAATAAAAAGTCATCGTAACCCATTGTATTTCCTTTTACAAATGGTACGTTCGTCAACTGCGATTTAACGTGAGCATACGTTCGTTGGATGCCCTGTGCATCGCGTTGGACAACTTCCTTCACGATTACTAATCCATGTTGTTTTGCTTGAGCCAATTCAACACGGACGATAACGTCCTGATGAAATAGCATCGTTAAGCCAACAACTAGCCCTAAAACAAATTGTCCCAACACTTTAAATCGCCCTTTTAATCCTCTTTTGTCCTTTCGAAAGACTTTTATATAGTCATCGACAAATCCGATTGCTGCCATCCACAACGTTGCGAATAGCAATAGTTGGATATATACATTGTCCAGTCTTGCCAAAAGAAGGCATGGAATAACGATACCCATTACGATCATTATCCCACCCATTGTAGGCGTTTTGGCTTTCATTTTCTCACCGGCTAATCCGAGAGATCGTTGAGCCTCATTAATCTGCAAACTTTTCAAATAACTTATGATGCGTTTTCCAAACAGCATCGTAATAACTAAAGAGAGTACTATAGCCAGTCCTGCTCTGAAGGTTATATATTTAAACAAACCTGCACCAGGCAGATCCATTTGGGATTCTAATAAATCAAATAAGTAATACAGCATACTTTCTCAAAATCATAATTAACAGAGAGCAGCGAGTATGACGAGTCAGAGCCAACCAAAATTCGTCAACGCCTCCTCGCTGCATCTGCTAAACCAATCTGAAATAGAATAAAAAAACCTACTTCTTTCAAAGCGCTACTTGTTATCGAATGCCTTTAAGAAGGCACTATCGACAAGTATTGCTGTAGCACTTGTTTATCATCGAAAGGGAACTTTTCCCCTTTTATTTCTTGATATTTTTCATGACCCTTGCCTGCAACTAAAATAATATCACCGTTTTTTGCCAATTGACAGGCTAATTTTATAGCCTCCTCCCTATCGACAATTTTGAACGTTTTATTTTGATCCCTCACTGCTATTCCTGCATACATCTCGTTAACTATTTCCTGTGGATCTTCTGATCGTGGGTTATCCGAAGTCAGGATAACAAGTTCACTATTTTCTGAGGCTATTTTCGCCATTAAAGGTCTCTTTCCTTTATCACGATCTCCTCCACAACCCACAACTGTAATTGTGGTTGTCTGTTTTTTTTGTAATTCATTAATTGCCCTCAACACATTGGCTAAAGCATCTGGCGTATGTGCATAATCAACAATTGCTATAACCCCTTCGGCACTCCTAATTTGATCAAATCGACCTTCAGCACCCCTTAATGTGCTCCATTTTTCGAGTAATTCGTCTTCGCTAAATCCAAGACACTCGAATACACCATATGTAGCCAAGAGATTTTGTGCGTTATACGCTCCTGATATTTGAAAGGATATTTCTTTTCCATTTAACTGCATCGTTAAACCATGAATCGAATTTTCAATCACCCGACCATGGATATCACCAAATGAGCGAAGTCCATATGTTCGAATTTTGGCAGCACAATTTTGAACCATATAATCGGCGTGTTTGTCATCCTTGCAAATAATTGCGGAACTCGTCTTATCCAACCGATCAAAAAGCAACTTCTTTGCATCGATGTAGGACTTAAAATCACCATGATAGTCAAGATGATCTCTGGTTACATTTGTGAATACTCCAATATCAAACGGCAATCCTTTTAGGCGATTTTGATCAAGTGCATGAGAGCTAACTTCCATAAACACAAATGCGCATCCCGCATCTTTCATTTCTCGCAATCGAGCATACAATTGAATAAAGTCTGGTGTTGTATGTGTTGCTTTCAATCGTTGGGCTCCTATTCGAACTTCAACGGTGCTAAATAAACCTGCTTTATAGCCAAGCTTTTGAGCAAGCTGAAAACATAAGGTGGCCACCGTCGTTTTTCCATTTGTGCCGGTGATGCCTATTATCTGCATACCTCCAACTGGATTATCAAAATAGTTTCTGGCAATGTATGCCATGGAATTATTAGACGACGCCACTTTTAGATAGCAAACATCAGGACTCATATCGTTTGGCAGTGATTCGCACAATATAGCCGCAGCTCCCCTATCAATGGCTTGCTGAATAAAATCGTGGCCATCTTGGGATGTACCGGCTATAGCGGCAAAGAGAAAATTAGCTTTCACTTTTCTCGAATCTATTGCCAGACCTGCAATTGGTATTGCAATCGATCCCTCCACCTCTATCAAATTAATGCCTTTTAATATATCACTTAGCAGAGTCATAAAATGTCAAAGAACTTTATATATCTACTTGGTAATTATTTAATAATCACCAAAAAAAATTATAATTTGAAGTTCATTTACTTCAGAGTCAATTCTATCTTTTTATCTTCAGTTGCAATTCCCGCCTTCAAGGATTGAGCAACTACACGTCCATATCCATTCGTTTTCGTTTCGTAGCCATTATTTTCTAGCACATACAGCGCATCTCGCATCGACATATTCATAACATTTGGTACTTTTTTACTCGGTATATTTCTCGTTTTCATCTGTAGCGAATCATTTTTCGCCAATAAAACAACATAATCGCTTTCCGTCCATTCCCCGTATTCGGTATTCATTTCATCCAATATCGTTTTTATGTCCTTTTTATATCCCACATCATACAGCGGGAAAGTCGGCTCGGTGCTTTCCTCAATCTCGACTTGTTCTGGAACTCGATTCATACACTTCAATGCAATTTCTCTAAACACAGGACCTGCCACCTTTGAACCATAGTACCCATGCTTCGTAGGGTTGTTTACAATTACAATGCAGGAGTATTTCGGGTCGTTTGCCGGAAAATATCCAGCGAATGATGACTGATATTTTGTTTTTTCCGTTCCGCGTGCGGTATAATTAATTTGAGAAGTTCCCGTTTTTCCTGCCGTGCTAAATGGTAATTTTATTTTCTTTCCAGTCCCATTGAGCATTACCCCTTCCAAAAGTTTTTGAGCTTTACTAATCGTACTTTTTTTCGCAATTTGATCATCGAGAACAATCGGAGAAAATACCTGAACCGCTTCACGATTTTTAACAATTTCAGATACCATATAGGGTTTCATATATTTTCCATTGTTGGCAACCGCATTGTAAAAGGCCAAAATCTGTAATGGGGTCATGGCCACTTCATATCCGAAAGAAATCCAAGGAGATGAAAGACAACTCCAATTTTCTTTTGTGTCATACGCATCTTTAAAGTATGGAGTAGCTTCACCTTTAATCTCTATACCCGTTTTTTTATCGAGATGAAATTGCCTGAATTTTTCGATGAATTTATGTTCATCGTTCATTTTTTTGTATTTCTCGGTTACGAGACGTGCCATTCCGACATTTGAAGATATTTCGAATGCATGCCGTGCTGTTGTTTCATCAAAAGCATGTGGCTCTGAATCGTATACAGTGCGACCGCAAAACCTATCCTTTCCACCCCAAATGCGTACCCTTTCATCCAGATCCAAACGCTCATCTTCTAATAATGCCATCATTGTGGCCAGCTTGAATGTAGAGCCCGGTTCGATTTTGGTTCCCACGGCATCATTGTACAATTCTGCATAACCTCCTCCCTGCGTCTTTCGCAAATTGCTTATTGCCTTAATTGCTCCTGTCTCCACTTCCATGACCAGTGCCACGCCATATTCTGCTTCATGATATTCAAGCGAACGCAACAATGCAGCGTGGGCTACATCTTGAATGCCCACATTGATTGTCGTTTTTATATCACTTCCCTTTGTCGGGGTAATTTCTGTTAATTCGTTGACTGGCAACCAAACTGAAGGTGAAACTCGATATCGCAATTGTTTACCTTCATTACCCCTCAACGACTCATCAAAATACCCTTCGAGCCCAACCATTTGTGCATTTTTTCTGTATTCGCCTATGGTGCGATTAGCTAAATGTTTAAAAGGTTTTTTCCTAACAACTTTCGGTTCGATTACGAGTCCCCCTTTGTATCTTCCGAGCCTCAACAATGGAAATTTTTTAATTTGAGCCAGTTGTTTATATGTGGCGTCTCGTTTTATTAAAACTGACCTTGAACCTTCATTCTTTTTCTTTATCAAATAATTTTTAAAAAGTGTCGAAGATTTAGAAGGATCAACATATGCGGATAAGCACTTTGCCAATGAATCAATGTTATTGTTGAAATCTTCCTGGCGCATGGCCGTAGAATTTAAATCAACTCTGATGTCAAAGAACTGTAGTGAGGTTGCGAGAAAACTTCCATCGTCTGACAAAATATTTCCTCTCTCGGCCTCTATGGGCACGTATTTCAAGAAGAGACTATCCCCTTCTGCTCGCCATTTTTCTCCCTCGACGATGCTGATATTTATCACACGGTAGAATAGCACTACGGCTACAACCAGAAAAATAAACACCATTAAATACATGCGTTTTAGTACGTCCAGCTTTCGTCCCATCACTCTTCATCTTGCTCTTTACTGTCCGCTTCTATAATTCGTATGCTTCCCTCTCCTGCTTTCAAGTCAAGGTCTGTTACGCGTTTTTGTGTTTGAGACTGAATGCCTTCATACATGACATTTGACATTGCCTCCCAATACTGCCATTTGCTTCGTTCGATTTCGGTTTGCAGTTTTTGTATTTTTCGAACTTTTTTTTCAGCCCGGTGCGTATTGGCGATATATAATATTCCAATAATTGTAAGAAAAACTAAAAAGGTGAGATTTTTATATAATAATTGTACCTCGAAAATATTTCCGAATGAAAACCCCTTTTTCTTTTTATTTTTTTTAGTCATTTCTTTTCTGCTATCCTCAATTTGGCGCTACGCGCTCTAGGATTTACCTGAATTTCTGACTTATCAGGTAAAATTGGTTTTTTAGTTATGATGTGAAATGGTCGTTCTATGTTTCCATACTCGTCCTTTTCCTGACGACCATCCACGTTGCCGTTTTTCATAAATCGCTTAACCATCCGGTCTTCGAGCGAATGATACGTAAGGACGACAAGTCGGCCTCTTGTATGCAATCGATCACGCGTAATTCTCAGCAATTTTTCCAAGGCCTGCATCTCGCCATTTACAGCAATGCGCAATGCCTGAAACACTTGCGCATAATAACGAGGTTGATTTCCACGCCACAATTGCGCCAATACGGCTGTTAATTGACTTACTTGTCGAAAAGACTGACTTCGTCGCGAAGAAACGATCGCTTTTGCTAACGTTTTTGCGTTCCGCACTTCACCATATTCGCTAAAAATTGACACCAGTTCAGTTTCGCTTAATGCATCAAGTAATTCTCCCGCAGTCGGCCCACTGTCATGCATTCGCATGTCCAGTTCACCGTCAAATCGAAAACTAAATCCACGATACTCATCATCAACTTGCATGGAAGACATACCCAGATCAGCAAATATTCCATGTACTTTATCAATTTCTAGTAAGTCAAAAAACCTATCAATAAACCTGAAGTTCGAGTGAAGGAGTTGAAACCTGGAGTCATCAAGAGCATTTCCAAATGTTTCTTTATCCTGATCGAAACCGATTAACCGCCCGTTGGCATTTAATCTTTTCAGTATTTCCTTAGAATGTCCGCCAGCGCCAAACGTGACGTCGACATATACACCCGAAGGATTCGTTACCAGAGCATCTGCACATGGATGAAGTAAAACGGGTTCATGACCCATCAGTCATCAGAACTTTTTTCACCACTTAGCCGCGTAAAGAGCTCATCAGCCATATCCGATATATCAGCAGGCTCCCTTTCGACCATCGCATCATATGCTTCCGGCGACCACATTTCAATTCTGTCGTTAAGCGGAGTGAGAATGACTTGTTTTTGAATGCCGGCAAAATTCATTTGCCGCTTAGAGAGGAGAATTCGATCGGCCGAATCCAGTGTAATAACGCTGGCTCCTCTGAAAAAGTATCGCAAAAAATCGCGCTCCTTTTTATTATACACACTCAATTGATCAATTTGCTTCGATACTTCTTCCCAGACATGCTTTTCATACATCATTAAGCACTTGTCAAACCCTCTGTGTATCACAAATTCAAAGACATTACTTCCCCGCATCTGCCTTATCAATTGACTAGGCAGTCGTAATCTCCCTTTGGAGTCTATTTTACATTCGTACTCTCCGAAATAGGGCATTTTCCCACCCTTATTTAATTATCTTGATCAAATGTACCTTATTTTACCACTTTTTTACACCAATTCCCACAATAAAATTTTAGATAAAGCATTGAAAAAATCATTATATGTTCTTTTTTTATTTGAAGTATAAGCGAATTGTTTATACTTATTAATAAAATGTTTATAGTATAAGTTATTGCTAACCAGTAAAAAGCATACATGTATACTGGACATCACCGGAATTTGGGAATTGACATACCCGCTAGCTTTATGACCGGCACCTACTCGAAAGGTATGAGGCAGGGTAAAGTCCAGGCCTACTTCACTTGCCCTTGGATTGAACCTTATTAATTTGGAAATAACTGGATTGTCAGATTACGTCGTGATTAAAAGAGCCTTTGGTGGTATTTTAGTTTAGGCAGCTTGATGAGATGGGCTATGGCTAAA
Organism: Saprospiraceae bacterium; assembly: GCA_028279185.1. Taxonomy (GTDB): domain Bacteria; phylum Bacteroidota; class Bacteroidia; order Chitinophagales; family Saprospiraceae; genus JANQSS01. The sequence continues at coordinate 12,820 of JANQSS010000068.1, forward strand.
TCAAATTTTCCCTGTAATGCGTTCCCACCTTAACTTTAATATGCCCAGTATGGCTTCTTTTACAATACCTTTCGACATTTTAGACGTGCCTTCAATGCGATCCTTAAATAATATGGGCACTTCTACTACCTTAAAACCTTTGCAATAGCTTTTGTATTTCATTTCAATTTGAAACGCGTATCCTGTGAATTTTATGCCGTCCAGGTCAAGTGCCTGTAAAACATTTCGCCTATAGCAAATGAACCCTGCTGTCGGGTCTTTTATAGGCATCCAAGTTATTAATCGTACATACCAAGAGGCTCCGTAACTAAGAAGTCGCCTATCAATAGGCCAATTTTCAGTTTGCCCTCCTTTGACATAACGCGAACCTACTGCTACGTCAGCACCATTTTGGCATGCAGATCTAAGATTGATTAAGTCCTTCGGATTGTGAGAAAAATCCGCATCCATTTCATAAATAAATGCATAGTTGCGTTTCAACGCCCATTTGAAACCTCTGAGGTAGGCTGTACCTAATCCTAGCTTCCCTTCCCTTTCGATTAGATTTACCCGTTCGCCATAATTGGCTTGTACATTTTTAACCAATTGAGCGGTTCCATCTGGTGATCCGTCATCTACAATCATGATGTCAAATGACTCATCCAATGCGAGCACCGTGGATATAATATCTTCAACGTTTTCTTTTTCGTTGTACGTTGGTATGATGACACAGGACTTGTTCAAGAACTTCATGAAATTTATAAGCGGGCAAAGATAGTAGTTCTAGAGAGGAGTTAGCACGTATATACATCTCAATTACCTTGTTGATACTCTTATTTTGGCTGATTATAACTTATCATATTCAGCCATTATACTAATTTAAATTGCCTTTTGGCTGATTATAAAGCCTTATATATAGCCATAAAAAGAGATAACTCTTATCTTTGGCCGATTATAATAGCAGAAGATATTCAGTGGAACTACTCGGTAGAAAATCAGAGCGTCAAGTACTACATCATCATTGGTCATCTACGAACTCAAAACTTATAGCGATATACGGACGAAGACGAGTAGGAAAAACTTATCTCGTTCGCGAGCATTTCTCAAATCGAATATTCTTTGAAGTAGCTGGATTGTACGATGGTAATATGGCTGACCAGTTGACACACTTTACTTCATCGCTCGCAATACATGGATACTATCCCGCGTCGCTGGCCAAGCCAAGTTCATGGATGGCTGTCTTTGAAATGTTGGCACTTTTCATACAGGAGCAAAAAAGTAAAAAGAAGAAAGTAATATTCATAGATGAACTTCCTTGGTTCGATACACCCCGGTCAAAATTTCTCACAGCATTTGAAAACTTTTGGAATTCTTTCTGTTCAAAGCGAAAGGATATATTACTTATTATCTGCGGATCAGCTGCATCCTGGATGATTAAAAAAATACTAAAAAATAAAGGAGGGCTACACAACCGTGTAGCTGAACAAATTAATCTCCAACCATTCGATCTCGCGTTAACTAAGAAGTTTTTGCAAGCCAAAGGAATTATATGGAGCGTATATGATATAGCGCATACATATATGTGTCTCGGTGGTATTCCTTTTTATTTAGACGCGGCTCGTAAGGGTGAAAGTCCGGCACAATTTATAAATCGAATATGTTTTACCGAAGAAGGTGTATTATTCCATGAATACAATGACCTCTACGCATCACTGTTTGATAACAATGAACGACATGAACAAATTGTGGCATTACTGGCAAAAAAAAGAAAAGGTTATACAAGAAATGAAATTATCCAATTAACCGGTTTAGACAGCGGAGGAACATTAACGCAGACGTTAGATGAATTGAAACGATCAAACTTTATACAAGAGCGAATACCTTACAATGGCAGCATGCACAATCGACGCTATCGCCTAATCGATAATTTTACATTGTTTCACTTTAAATTTATGACAAAAGATCAGCGAAGGGTTAAGGATGATTGGACAAAACTATCAAATTCAGGGCGATACCGATCCTGGTGTGGCTTTGCCTTTGAAAGTCTATGTTTTGCACACAAAAAACAAATTAAAACAGCATTGGGATTATCCGCCATTGAATCACACATTTATGAATGGAATGAATCAACGCATAAATCAGAAGAAGGCGCACAAATTGATATGATAATTGATCGAGCTGATCGTGTAATAAATGTTTGTGAAATAAAATTTTATAACTCCGAATTTACCATCAGTAAATCATACGCCAAAGTACTTCGCAACAAATTAGCATCATTTCAATCAGTAAAAAGAAATAAATCCAAAATACTATTTCTTACAATGATAACTACGTTTGGAACTAATCAAAATAAATATTCAATTGAACTTATGCAAAATCAAATTACCTTGGAGGACTTATTCAAATGATCGACTAATTTCTCAAAAAAGAATTTATATAGCGCTATATGGAAAACACCAAAAAATGTTATTAGATAATTAAATAACACAATGCTAATGAAGGCTAACGCTCAAGTAAAATCAATTCTAATCGCACTATAACGCCGGATAACCATCGGGATGAACTTCTCTCATTATACCCAATATTTTTTCAACAACATCCTCAATATTAGGTTTCGAAAAGTAGTCACCCTCAGATCCGAATGGAGGACGATGTTCTCGTGCAGTGAGTGTATGAGGTGCGGAATCTAAAAAATGATATCCTTTCTGAACCTCAAGAACCTCACGCATCATATAGGCTGTTGCCCCACCCGGAACATCTTCATCCAGAAATAATATGCGGTTAGTCTTTTTAATCGAATTGACAATGACTTGTTCGAGATCAAAAGGTAAGAGTGTTTGGACGTCAATTAATTCAACGAACACATCGAATTGCTGTAACAATTTAATCGCTGCTTCAGCAATGCGTACACATGACCCATATGTAACTAGTGTAATATCAGAACCAGTCATTAGCACTTCTGGCAAACCTAAAGGAATAGAGAAAGTCGTCAGGTTTTCGGGTCGGTTTTCACGAATACGATAACCATTTAAAGGTTCGATAACAATAGCCGGATCATCCGACTTAAGGAGTGTGTTGTACATGCCCGCTGCCTGAACCATATTGCGCGGTACACAAACGTACATGCCGCGCAGCGAATTGAGAATCATGCCTAATGGAGAACCAGCGTGCCATATGCCCTCCAGTCTATGACCACGCGTTCGAATTATAGCCGGTGCACATTGCAAACCATCACTTCTGTACCGCAAGGTGGCCAAATCGTCGGTTAGAGGCTGCAACCCATATATAAGATAGTCGAGATACTGAATCTCAGCAATGGGGCGAAATCCACGCATAGCAGTTCCTATTGCTTGTCCCATGATAGACCATTCGCGTATTCCAGTATCAAAAACACGATCCTTACCATACTTTTCCTGCAAACCGGCAAACCCTTGATTAACATCGCCAATTTGTCCAACGTCTTCTCCAAATGCAAGAATAAACGGATTTTCAGCCATCTTACTGTCAAAAAACTCATTTAGAATTTTATACCCCGGTATTTTTTCCGGGTTCTCAGTATACTCGGGTAGTTCTACATTTGACCGAATAGCTGCTAAAGGGCTTGAACTCATTAAATTAGTGTGATAATCTTCATAAGCCGAATCATATACGGCATTCAGCCATGATTTAATAGAGTCTGCCTGTACATTTCCCACTGAACGCAGGTAATAATAAAGTCTTCTGGTCAATGCGACGGCTTCTGCAAGTGATGGGGTAACCTGCATCCTTAATTCGTTCTGGAGTTCATCTACTAGCTGATCTAACGTCCCAACTTCCTTAGCCTTGAGCAATTCACTTGCCAGATACGACTTTGCCTCAACAGCCCTCTTTTGTGCTTTTTCCCATGCTGCATCCTTTCCTTTTTTGGCCTCAATCTTCGCCTTTTCTCGTAAGGCCTGAACCTGCTCTTCGTTGGCAATACCGCAGGATATCATCCATTGCGCCATCCGATTGATACAGTCAAAATCCTGCTCCCATTTCAATCGTTCTTTTGATTTATACCTTTCATGCGATCCCGAAGTAGAGTGGCCTTGAGGCTGTGTACAATCTTCTATATGAAAGAGTACAGGTGCGTGCGTCTTGCGCGACAAGCTTACACCCCTATCATACATATCGACCAGTCCAGCATAGTCATATGCCTTTGCAACAAATATGTGCATTCCATCTTTATCATCTTCTTTCAGAAACCCTCTGAGTGCTTTGGATATGCTAGACTTCGCTGTTTGAAGGTGCTTCGGAACTGAAATTCCATAACCATCGTCCCACACCGAGACGACCATTGGAACTTGCTCCACTACGGCTGCATTTATTGTCTCCCAAAATATACCTTCTGATGTGCTTGCATCGCCAATCGTTATGAAGCAAACTTCATTTCCATCTTTGGAGAGTGTTGAAGTTTTGAGATCGAGTGCACGAAACTTCTTTGAGGCAAAAGCAAGTCCAAACCCGCGTGCCATTTGTCCGCCAGTACTGGATATATCGGATGAGATGTTATACAAGTCGGTTAAATCCTCCCATTCACCGTTTTGCCGAATTGTACGGGAAGAAAAATGTGCATTCATCTGCCGGCCACCTGAGAAGACATCATGAACTGGATCTGCATATAATTGTGCAAAGTATTCCTCAATGGAGCAGAGACCCAATGCCATCATAAACGTTTGATCCCTATAATACCCCGCTCTCCAATCTCCTTTTGCAAATGCCCTGGCCATTGCAACTTGCGGCACTTCTTTCCCATCGCCCAAAATGCCAAACTTTGCTTTACCTGTGAGCACCTCCTTACGGCCAAGAAGACTTGCCTCACGGCTAAGACAGCAGATATAAAAATCGCGAATTACCTCATTGACGTATTGATCTTCTGGCTTTTCTACTTTTTGCAGATAAACATCTTGAATGTCAATGTCCATAGGTGGTTTGCTTGCGATTTAATGAATGGAAATGTGCAACGAAGGTAATGAAATTTAAGCTTATCACTTCATTAATAGCCTAATAAACAAAGGTGTTTAGCTTCCTCGGTAAGGAAAATCTACACCATTTTCCCCAAGCACAAATGTCGAAATAAAAGCTGGCTTAACATCAAGTTAACAGATCATTGGAATTTAATTACGTTCAGGTTGTTATAAGATTAAGTACATTTGTCACAACGAAAAAATAATCATAAACATGAAACACATATTTGCAATATTATTCCTCTTCTGCCTCAGTGCTGGCGTCCTAATGGCTCAAGAAAAAGATGCTAATAACGAATCGATGATTAAAGAAGTTGTTATGGCTGAAAAATCTGGAGACCAACCGGCAATGGAGTTGGCATCCAAGACAGTTGATTACGGTGAAATCACGAAAGGGTCGGATCCTCTTCGCTCTGTGAAATTTACAAACACGGGAAATGCACCCCTTATTATTAAACATGCGAAAGGAAGCTGTGGATGCACTGTTCCAAATTGGCCAAAAGAGCCTATTCTTCCTGGTGAAACTTCTGAAATCGAAATTCGTTATGACACAAAACGAGTAGGTCCAATTCGCAAAACTGTGCGCATTACCACCAATGAAGGGGACCAACCGCACATCCTACAAATAAAAGGACTCGTAAAAGCGGAGGCTCCTCAAGAAACACTACCTAAAAAAGAAAATGGCTTGACTGAGTAGTCCTATAAATCAAAAAACTAAAAAGCCCTGCTTCTTGTTGAAGCAGGGCTTTTTAGTTTTAGGGTGTTGCCTATCTTTATACTCAACCAATTTGATCTTATGTTAGTAGTTCTCAGTCCTGCAAAAAAAATGCGTCATGGTGTAGACGCAGTTAAAGGTGAAGAAACCATGCCGCAGTTTCATGAAAAGGCCATTCCACTTGCCAAGAAATTATCCAAATTTACGAAGCCGAAACTCATGAAACTTATGTCGATAAGCAAAGCTCTGGCAGAAACAAATCTCGATAGATACAAAACGTTCTCATCAGATCCAGCCGTCGAATCGGCTGAAACAGCTTTCCATGCATTTAATGGTGATGTATATCTAGGATTGGATAGTCAATCCCTTAAAGCAACCGGTTTAAAGTTTGCCAACAAACATGTACGCATTCTATCCGGCATGTATGGCTATTTGAGACCCGGAGACAAAATTCAACCCTATAGGCTTGAAATGGGGTCTCGGTTGCCCGTCGGTCGCAAAAAAAATCTTTATGCATACTGGCGTGAAGATGTAGCAGAAGCAGTCAATACTGATTTAGAAAAAATAAAAAGTAATGTTATTTTAAATTTGGCATCAAAAGAATATTTTTCAGTTATCGATGATAGTTTAATTGAAGCAACCATTATCACAGCTCATTTTAGAGAATATCGCAATGGAAAATTATCCGCCATTCAATTTAATCTAAAACGCGCCAGAGGATTGTTAACACGATACATCATCGATCATAAAATATCTAAAGTTGATCAGATTAAATCTTTTGATACTGACGGATACAGTTTTGCGACAGACTTATCAGATGAAGCAAATTGGTTTTTTACGAGATAAATTGATGCATGTTTAAATTTATCATCTCACTTGTTCTTTTGATTGCTCTTATTTATCTGGGCGGAATATCGGTTCCTGTCAAAGATTCATCCCTACCTCCAATCGGAGCCTTTTTCTCACCGCAAGTGGGATTCTGGCAAAACGGCCATCAAAAACAAAGCGACAAAGTTGAAATAACCAATTTGAGTCAATCATCAAAGGTCTTTATTGACGATAGAGGTGTCCCCCATATTTTTGCTCCTACTTTTGAAGATGCTGCGCGTATACAGGGCTATTTGCACGCAAAAGACAGGCTATTCCAAATGGATATTTCAACACGATTCACGGCAGGTCGTTTAGCTGAAATTTTTGGTAAGCGCATGGTTAATACAGATAGATTAATGCGACGCAGAGGCCTACCCTTTGCTGCTGAAAATGCGTTATCAGGATGGAAGCAGCACCCTGAAACATATAAAATAATCGAAGCATATAGTGAAGGTGTTAATTCCTATATCAATGAATTAAATAAAAGAGATTATCCAATTGAGTATAAATTATTGAACGCTGAGATCGAACCATGGTCACCCCTCAAATCAGCTCTGTTAAATAAAAGCATGGCATTTGACCTCTGCTTTCGAAATCAAGATGACATGGCAACAAAAACACGTGAACAAATCGGTGAATTGTTGTATCGCGAGCTATTTCCATTTCGAAATAAAAAAGAGGATCCTATCATTCCGACAGGCACTACCTGGGATTTTGATAACTTAATAGAAACCGGTGAAATAATAGACATAATTTTTCCAACGAATAATTCCGATCGAGTCCAGAAAAATTTACCGGAAGAATCTATAGGGAGTAACAATTGGGCGGTTGCCGGTCGTAAAACAAAAAATGGGTATCCAATATTATGCAATGATCCACATTTGAAATTGAATTTACCATCGATATGGTATGAAGTTCAGATCCGTACCCCTAAATTGAACGTATATGGTGCCTCTCTACCAGGTGCTCCCGGTGTAATTATTGGATTCAACGACTACGCCGCCTGGGGTGTGACAAACGTTAGTCTTGATGTCCTCGATTGGTTTAAAATTAAATGGATTGACGAGAAACAAGGCCTATATGAACTTGACGGTAGAGCGGAAAAAGTATCGTTTCGACAAGAACTGATCCATGTTAAAGATTCCCTCACCGTCGTTGATAGTGTTCCCTACACACATTGGGGACCGATTACTTTCAGCCATGATGGCAATCATTATCTACATGAATATGCCATGCGTTGGATTGGGCACGATAAACAAAGTACTGAGGAATTGGGAACTTTTTTAGAATTAAATGGGGCGAACTCGTTCGAAGCATATTTCAATGCAGTCACAAAATTCTGTAGCCCGGCACAAAATATAGTGTATGCTGATCGCGATAACAATATAGCATTGCGTATCAGCGGTAAAATTCCTCTGCGTTCAAGCGGTGTTGGTGAATTTTTGAGTGATGGTTCAATTTCAGGCAATGGATGGCAAGCATACGTTCCTGCTGAAGAAAATCCAATGGTTTTGAACCCTGAACGTGGTTTTGTTTCATCTGCTAATCAAATTTCTACGGATAGTACATACCCGCACCCATACTTTGGATATTTCGCAGATTATCGCGGTCGCATACTAAATCGCAAGTTGGCTAATATGAGCAACATTACAATCAAAGATATGATGCTTTTGCAAAATAATGCTGAGAGTATTCTTGGAACCGAGGGCGTAGCGATGCTCCTGGCGAATGTTAAAGATGATATCAAGTTATCTTCCTCAGCGATTAAAAAAATTGATCTGTTGCGAAACTGGAATGGTGAGTTTAATGCGAACAAAGTCGAACCCGTTCTTTTTTATAAATGGTTTATTAATTTTTACAACTTAGCCTGGGATGAATTTATAAACGATGAAAGTTCATTGACTCCGGAATATTGGCGAACTATCGAATTGGGTAATCACGACGTAGCACATTCATATTTTGATATTAAATCCACTCCGGAAATCGAGACCGCTGAAACATTGATCATACGCTCACTAAAAAAAATGAGCCATGAAGTCGATAGCTTGATTGACCAATATGCCGATTATAATTGGGGAACTTTTAACAATAATCGCATAACCCATTTGCTCGGTATTTCCGCTTTTTCTTCCGACATCAATAACGTCGATGGTTTTAAATATGCTTTAAATGCGGTCAGTAGTACACATGGGCCATCCTGGCGGATGATAGTCGAATTATCCGATCCACCAGTTGCGTACGGAATCTACCCTGGAGGACAATCAGGGCACCCTGGTCATGCAAACTATTCAAATATGATCGCCCCCTGGGTATCCGGTGAGTACAATAAATTAAATCGATATACAAACCTAAAAGATGTGGATATATCAAAAGGACAGTTGATAAAAGTGACGGCCAAATGAAAAGAATAATAGCCATAATACTATCTATTATTTTTTCCTTCATCCTAGGACAATTTCTACCCTGGTGGTCGATTGTCCTTTCTCCATTTATAATGGGCTACTTCCTTGACATTAAATTAGGACAACAATTATTAATCGGATTCCTTACTATTTTTATTTTATGGACTTCGATTGCCTTGATCGCTAATCAAACGAATGCAATGCGACTTGCACCAATGATTGGCGAATTGTTCGGATCGCTCCATCCGTTTTTCTTAATTATTCTTACAGGCACCATCGGAGGCATATATGGTGCTCTATCACAGATTAGCGGACATCTTTTAAAGAAATCTATTAGATCATGAATTATATAAAATTACTTTCATTTTTGTTAGCAGCAATCACCCCTTTTCTTTGCCGCTCACAAACTCTTGTATTGTGCAGCGCCGAGCAGGGGCGGTCTTATTTGAGCCAAGATCCATTCGATGGTTACTACGACAAAGTAAACCCGCTCGAGATTGCCATTCAATTAAAAGACCCCGAGATGCACAAGAAATCAAGAGAAGAAGCTATCAAAGCTTATCGAGCATCTTATGAGAAAGAAGTTTTAGAAATCAATGAAGACGAAGCAAAAAAATTACGGGAAATGTTCGCCAAATTATTTGCGAATTGTCAAGAATTAAATAAAAATCTTCTACCCGATACGATTCGACTCATCATGGTAGAAGGCAATCACTATGGAGCTTCGACATTTTTTACTCGAGGCAATGCGATTGTACTTTCGCGCTCTTCATTAGCATCTATGCCGACAGAATCGTTTGAAGATGTGATGTATCATGAGCTCTTTCACATTGTCTCCAGATATCATCCCTCTCTTCGAACAGAATTGTATGCCCACCTAGGGTTTGAATATATCGATGGTCCAATTTGGATTGAACAGTCTTTCTTTAAAAAAATGCTTTACAATCCTGATGGTGTTTCGTCGGATCATGGCATAGAATTACAAATGGAAGATTCTTCTCTTTTAACATTTATTCCCATTATTTCAGCCAGCGCTGACGCTTATTCAACTGACAGATCTAGCTTTTTTCAATACTTACATTTTCAATTATACCCACTTGATCCCGTTTCAAACGGGCACCTGCTTCGTTCACCAAAAGAATGCGAAAAACTAAATTACAATCACATTATGAATGCATATTTTGAACGGATAACACGTAATACAAATTACATTATTCATCCCGATGAATTATTGGCTGATAATTTTCTCTATTTATTTAGAAGTGAAGAAGATAATAAAGAATTAGACCAGAATTTGCTCAATGCTATTCGTACGACATTGAAAGATTACAAACATTAATTATGAAACAATCAGAAATCGATCAAAATAAAAATGAAGATGCAATGCGCTTGCAATTGTCGAAATTTCGACAATTGCAAGACAAAGTACATCTTGGTGGAGGAAAGAAAAAAATAGCTCGATTAAAGGAAAAAGGCAAAATGACGGCTCGTGAACGCATTGATTTTTTGCTTGACGCTGAAATGCCTAAGCAGGAAATAGGTGAATTTGCGGGTGAAGGAATGTATGCCGATTATGGCGGCTGCCCCAGTGGCGGTGTTATTGTAATGATCGGATATATCGGTAAAAAGCAGTGTATTGTGGTTGCAAACGATGCTACAGTAAAAGCAGGTGCCTGGTTTCCCATTACAGGAAAGAAAAATTTACGAGCGCAGGAGATAGCCATGGAAAATAGGCTGCCTATCATATACCTCGTGGACAGCGCGGGAGTATTCCTGCCTATGCAAGATGAAATATTTCCAGATAAAGAACATTTTGGTCGGATTTTTAGAAATAACGCGCGCATGTCTTCGATGGGCATAATACAAATAGCTGCAATAATGGGAAGCTGTGTTGCAGGTGGTGCCTACTTGCCCATAATGTCTGACGAAGCATTAATTGTTGATAAAACAGGATCGATTTTTTTGGCCGGCCCTTATTTGGTAAAAGCCGCAATAGGAGAAGAGGTAGATAAGGAAACTCTAGGTGGTGCAACAACACAATCTGAAATATCGGGTATAACAGATTACAAAATGCCAGATGATAAAACGTGCCTGGAGACAATACAGGATTTATTTTCTAAAATCGGACAATTCGAATCAGCTGGCTTCGATCGTATTGAGTCAAAACAACCTGAACGCGATATTTCACACGTTTATCGAATATTCCCTGACCTTTCAACCAAACCCTATAAAACATCAGAATTATTAAAATGCCTCGTTGATGAAAACTCGCTAACAGAGTATAAAAAGGGCTATGGAAAAACAATTATCTGTGCGTATGCGCGCATAGACGGATGGTCTGTTGGCATCGTTGTTAACAATAGAGAGGTTGTAAAAAATAAAAAAGGAGAAATGCAATTTGGCGGCGTCATTTACTCCGATTCTGCAGATAAAGCATCCCGGTTTATAATGGTTTGTAATCAGAAAAAAATTCCGCTAGTATTCTTGCATGACGTTACAGGGTTTATGGTTGGTACACGTAGTGAACACGGCGGAATAATCAAAGACGGTGCTAAGTTAGTCAATACAGTTTCGAATTCCACAGTACCTAAGTTTACAATCATCATGGGTAATTCGTACGGAGCAGGTAACTATGCTATGTGTGGTAAAGCCTATGATCCTCGGTTAATTGTTGCCTGGCCAACAGCCAAAATCGCCGTTATGGGTGGCAGTCAAGCTGCCAAAGTTTTATTGCAAATTCAAATGGCTTCTATGAAACGTGACGGCACTGAAATTACCCAGGAAGAGGAAGATGCACTTTTTGATAAAATAAAAAAACGCTACGACGAACAAACCACGCCATTGTACGCAGCATCACGACTCTGGGTTGATGCCATAATCGACCCTATAGAAACGAGAAAAGTAATTAGTATGGGAATTGAAATGGCCAACAATGCGCCTGTAGAGCGCTTCAATGTAGGCGCGCTCCAGACGTAGTTAATCCGATACTGCAATGAGTAAGCTTAAACTAACTATAACCTGTCTTAGTGGGCTTGAGCAATTGTTATTTCAAGAAGTAAAAGCCCTTGGCGGCGAGGCAATTGAAATGGGTCGGCGCATGATTACATGCAGCGCTGATAAAAAGACACTTTACCGATTGAATATAAATTGCCGTTTAGCATTACGGATATTAATTCAAATCGATCTGCGTAAAGCTCATTCAGAAAACGATATCTACAATGTAATTCGGGATATAAATTGGCCTTCTTTTTTCAAAGTTGAAAAGTCCTTTTCGGTTCGCGCTGTTTTCGGGAGCCATCATTTTAAAAATACGCATTTCATAGCCCTAAAAGCCAAAGACGGAATCGTGGATCGCTTTAAAGCTGATGTTGGTCAACGACCGTCGGTTGATATCAAGCACCCCGAAGCGAGCATTCATCTATATTACCACAAAGATGAACTAACTACGTATCTCGACAGCAGTGCTTATTCACTTCACAAACGTGGATATAAAATGAAATTAGGACGCGCATCCATAAATGAAACATTGGCGGCGGCAATATTCAAGTGGACGGATTGGACATCCGGAAGGCCGATAATAAATCCAATGTGCGGTGTCGGTACGATTGGAATAGAAGCAGCATTTGCCATGTTAAACACATCCCCACAATTAAATCGGGATTACTTCGGATTTCAGCATTGGATTGATTACGACCCAAATTTGTACAACGGGTTGCTTGAATCAATAAATAACGATCATGATGAAATCGTCATGTGTTCGGATATTGATAAAAGAAGTGTAAAAGATTGTCGATTAAACGTCGAAGCGGCTGAAATGAGTCAGAGCGTGCATTGTGACGTTGAAGATTTTTTTGAAATGGATCCAGTAGAAAATTCGATCATTCTATTAAATCCGCCTTATAATATTCGATTAAAAGAAAGAGAAATTATCATGTTTTATAAACGTATTGGAGATACTTTAAAATTCAATTGGAAAAATTCTCAATGCGCTGTAATCAGTGCTAATAGTAAGGCATTCAAATTTATAGGACTGCGTCCAAATAAAAGACACAAGGTGTTCAATGGTCAAATGGAAGCGGAAGTGCGCATATTTAATATTTACTAATTCATTTTACGGTATACTTATTTAATGCGTACAACCGCTATTTGTTATTATTAAAATCCCGCCTTGTTCTATTGTAAATCCCGGATTCAAAGTTGAATGATTCGGTGCATGCCCATATACAACCTTATTGGTACCAATTGTTCCATTAAATTCAACGTGGCTACTGGCAACATAGGACCCCGATTCAATCATATTGTTTAATTCCATGCTTTGTAGACAATCATCTATACTTAATTGCAACTGTTGCGTTTCTGATCCACAAATATTGGTTGACACAAGTGAAACGTCATATGCACCATCGGATGTATACGTGTGCACCGGGTTACTTGAAGTGGAAGAGTTCCCATCTCCAAAATTCCAAAGGCACGCACCCACAATGGTCGATTCAAAAAAGGCAACCGTATTATCTGTAGCAACAAAATCGAAAGACGCATTGGGCAAGCTCGCCATGGTAATATAATTGACACGTGTTATAGTATCCGTGCTAGTTCCATTCGCTACGATCAACGAGACATCATATGTACCCGGAACTTCATATTGCACAATTGGATTCTGCACAGAAGATGAGGATGGATTGGCTCCGTTAAAAGTCCAACTCCAAGATGTGGGGTTATTAATTGAATTATCCGTGAACTGCACAAAACCAGTACCACATTGGATCGTATCATCTGCCCCAAACATGGCTATAAGGTTTGTACCCGGGCAATTTGTAAGACAACTCCCACCTGCAACTAAATCATCTATTGCATCAGATATTTCCGAAATGGAATTTGCAGACCAAGTGGTTGTATTTTGAACATAAGGTGCCATTACATGTGTAAGCACTCCTGAATCATGACTCGCACCGAAGTTATGCGCGATTTCATGGCCTGCTAGCACGCGTAACAGATTAGCATTTGATGAAAAATCTTGAAGAATATGATATTTATTTGAACCGCAAGCCCCGTTAAGCCACGCCAAACCAATTGTTGGACCATCCAGATTTCTATTGGTCCAAAGTTGACCAAGATCAAAATCCTCATTAAACCCTCCTCCGGCTCCCCAAGAGGTAAAACTAGACAATAGTGTGCTTGCGTTTGTCGAGCTTGACCAGGGGTCGCAAGTAGCACAGGTTGATACATACTGCTCTACAATGACAAATTCAAGATCATCGTCAAATACGTTCGTATAAATACCGTTGACATTATTCATAACCCCCACATTGTGCAACAAGACGTCAGCGGTCGAGTTATTAAATTTTTCATACATGGAAAAATCCGAAGCTATAGCCATTTCAACAGTATAACAACTCCCACTTCTCTCGCCTCGGAGTGATTGTTGAATATCTTTCACTCGCTTGGTGGTTTCGGTATTTCCACAAATCAAGTTGGGATCAAATACGACATCCGAACCCCTATAAATAACCACTGAGCTACTCGAAGATGATTTTGAATAATATCTTGCAGGCTCTATCCAGAAGATTTCCTCAGAACTTTCAATATAACCATAAATAAAATTTTCAGCTACCGTTAATCGAGCGTTACCGCCATTAACTACCCAGCCCCTATATGTAAAAAATTCAAAAATATGCTCGTCTGGTAAAGATCGTTGAACTTCCGTCAAATCGACGATATGAGTCCGTTCAAGTTCAATCTCAAATACTCCGTATTGGTCCAAATTAAGGTGAATAGAATTAGCATCATTTCGAAACGAACGACCCTGAATTAAATCCGTAAACTCGATTTCAGAATACATTCGAACACCAGGAATAACAATTTCAGTAGTCGACTGATTGCAATATCCCTTGCATAAACTGACACAGGCGAACAAGCACATTATCGCGCATCTTAGCATAGGTACAACAGGTTTTTCGAGGTTAAGAAATTGCAGAAATGCTGATGACGCTCCGGCTCATTGTGCTAGATGGCGGGTAAATTCGGCCCATAAACAGACCGTATGCAGCAACAGGGCAGTTGCAGCAATAGAATTTAGTACCAGGGTTTCGGGTCGTTAAGCAGCTACTTGTGCATCTACTTAAACATTGATACATTTTACCGTATCACCACCAAATGTAACAACATTAGAAATTATCTGTGATAGGAATAATTGAATTTACATATAACCGATAATTGTTTTTATAGCAATTGGCCCGGTATATACACACAAAATAAATAGGTAGTAAGACTTTTTATAGGCTAAACTGAATAAATAAATATATGTGAAATTTAAATTTATTCACGAGAGAAGCGAAATTACGGAAAGAATAAACAATGGACACTATTCTTATTGGTGCGAATAACCACCTGTTGAAATACAAAAACCTATGATTGAAAAAACTCGTTTTAGTTGCAGCCCACATTATCCACGTATAACTGACCGCCTAAGTCTACTTGAAATCCAGGGTCCAAGGACACAGAGTCGTTCGCGTGCATTTCGACAGCCGTACCCTGTTCAATAAGACCATCTGCTGTGATAAGTTGGCTTGCAAATTCGGCAACTGTCGACAGCGTTCCGGTCAAATTCTTCACCGGATCACACACACCATTGTAGGTACCTAAAAATACGGTCAATTCAATTGATTCGCCATTCTCCAGGTCAAGATTTACTGTATCATTTGGATACGAAGGATGACTATAAACGACATCATAATTGCCTGCTGTAGCAATACCTGTTGCATACCGACCAAAATTGTCTGTTGTCTCTTCATTCAAATCAGGAGACAATATTTCCACCGAGACGCCAGGAATGGTGGCATTAGTATTGATGTCTCTTACCTCTCCCCTAAGATAGCAAGCTCTGATATAGGTTGGATCCAATATGTACAGGCCCGAATTAATGTCGCTCGCCAGGATTAATCCTGATGGTAAAAATGGGAATGCACCCCAACAACCGCGGAATCCGGTACCCGAACCCGTATATGTATCATAATTGCCTACTTCGATCAAGTTATCCGGTTGTGCGGCATCCACAATAATGACTCCATCGGAATAGTGCGAGATAACCAGATAATCATTTAGTACATGGACGTTATGAGGAATCACATTTGTGCCCACGGTTGCTAAAGGCCGCCATCGATCCAATCTAGAAATGTTGTTGAGATCCGAAATGTCGTATGACTCAACATACGCATTAGTACGCTCATCGGTGGTGAATAAGGTTTGGCCATCATCGGACAACCAGGTGTTATGCGTAAAATTGCGTCCCGTCGACTGTGTAGCCAATAAAACCGGAGATGTACGGTCAGCAATACTATATACAGCAAATTCCCCGGCATAAATCTCCGATGTAAACATAAAACTATCTCGAACGTATACGTCATGTGAATAGCGAATGTCAGTTTCACCTACGAAAGTTGGAGATCCTGGCGTCGTGAACGCATCTAAAATGATAATTCCCCCACTTGCAATGTTGGTTCCACTCAGATAGATATAGCCCTCTTCATCTATGTAGAGATTGTGACATTGCTCAAGGTCTTCCGTAATCCCATCAACTGTATAAGTAGGATTAATAAATGAATGGGTTATGGTTGTTGGAGCTGCAGACATATCTACGATTAACAGGCCATCATCTCCGTTTACATCCTGAACGCCGTAGATGTAATTTCCGAAGCTCTTCATATCTCGCCAATCCGTAAAATCTCCATTGATTACGGCTCTTTCGTTCGGCACCGCAGGTACTTCCAGACTATAGATGCGGAACGCTGTTTGTGTTCCGATTATGGCATACTCAATACCATTGCTGTCAACATATCCCCAGATATCCGCTGATTCGTCATTATCCATCAAAGACTCTGATACATGAGCAACCAATGACATATTGAGCTGACAGCAGGCCACAGATGAAAGGCCGAGAATGAAGAAGCATGTAATAAGACTTCGGAGCATGATTATACGATTAATTGAATTCGGTGAATAGGTGAACAAATATATTTAATAAGACAGCGGAATGAAGACTTTCCCTTATAAGACAAGATGATTTTATAGGAAATTAGAAAATATCAATCCAAAACCAATAAATCCTGAACACCCACCGGTCGATTTACAGTGAACCCTTCACCATATTGTGTATTAATCAGCCGCCCGTACTGGCGCGCCCGACCTATGAGTCCGTCCAAAAACGCCTTCGTTGATATGGGCGTCTCGGGTTCGGTCGAATTAGGATCAAAAAATTGGGAAGAATAAGCCTGAATTGTTTCCAATTTCCGGTCAATGAAATCAGTTATGTCGACTACAAAATCAGGTTCGATAAAATAATCCTGTATATAGTGATAGACGGCTTTCGGCCGCCAGGCATCCTGTAAACTGTCCCTGTATCTCGTTTCAATCTTAATTAGGCCAGCGAGAAAACACGCGCGCTGAATAAAAGTTGCCGATCGGCCATGATCAGGATGTCTGTCTCTAACCGCATTAGCCAAAACGATTTCCGGACGGTGACGCCGTATTATTTCGATTAGTTTTAATAGACTGCTCTTATCTTCTTGCAAAAATCCATCCGGTAAACCCAAGTTTGAGCGATGCTGTATTCCGAAGACATTGCGGGCACGTTCCGCTTCCTGAAGCCTGATTGCGGCGGAGCCCCGCGTCCCAAGCTCACCTTGGGTCAAATCGCATAGTGCCGCTGAATACCCCTGATCGATGTGCTTCAGTAGTGTCCCAGAACAACTTAATTCAATATCATCTGGATGCACTCCAACTGCCAGTATATCAACTTTTTGGCCCATGTTTCTTGCTTTCGTAGCATGTAAAAGTAATTAAAACGGTCATGCTGGCATGGTACTTGCATACGAATATGTATCAAGAGTGTTTCTTAAATGTTGGCAAACTACCCTACAGTGTCCCATCCCAAGGTAGTTTGCCTTTTTCTATACGATGCTGAAATTACTTCCTTGAATCGGTTAAAGTTCAACTGTAATGTCCTCTGGCTAGTTCTAAGTTTCGAATACAATCTTCGCGAATAGCCCATATCTCGTCCAAGGAATATGGTAAATCGTTCTTTTGAAGCCAGGTCTTCATATAATTTTTATGGAAATTGACTTTATATTGTATCACTTGCTCAGGTGAGATTTCAATTTCTAGCTCTAAGTCGGAGACAATTTTTCCGATGTCCGAATTAATTGCAGTGGCGTCGATTCGTTTTTCATTTATTTTTAAGTAACAATGCGCCTCAGGAATTCCGTCGAAAGGATGGCCATCCAAGGCATTACCGATACGCGGCGTGTTATGCCGACTCATGTAATAAATGCCCAAAATGAGTTTGACACCTGGAATACCGTTTAAATCGGCCACCTTTTTTAACAGTGCATGTTTGGAGCTACAAGTTCCCTTCCCTTCTTTCAATACGAGTGAAAAATCCGTTCGACTTGAATTTCGGCCGTAAGGTAATTTCCTAATTGCTTCAAGGAATGCAGGCCAGGACTTAATATTTTTAGAAATTATTAATTGAGTTAATTCATCATTTGAATTCAACGTACTATTCATGAGGTCAACGAATTAATCAACTACACGTACCTTTGTATTTTCCTGTATCCAACAAGGCACTTTATATGTATCGCCCACATTGATACCGCGTAAAAAGATATCTTCTCGATTGGGCATATATTGCGTGTAGCGGGCGATTAGCTTATTCGCCTCTCCCGCAACGGAGGAATCAATAGACTTGGCGTAATTCCATTTATCTATTGCCGGCCATGTAACGATCTGGCTATCAAAACCCCTACCAGGTCCACACAATGGCCCGCTGGATGCGTACAATTTTCCGATTAATATAAACGGGTCACCCCAATTTCCCCGGTGCTTAGCTGCCGCCCGTGCATAGGATCTGGATTTAGAATAATTTTTGAGATGAGCATAATAGATTTTCGCAATCAACAAATTATACGTTCCTTTATTTTTTTCACTTGTTGAACATGAGATGGCTTCTTCAAAATAAGATACCGCACCGTTATAGTCACCATTTCGTAGTGCATCGTATGCTCGTGATACGACACCGCTGCACGGGTCACTTGCCGGCGGAGCAGCAATACAATCATTGTCGTTAAGCCAATTAAATATTTCAACCAAGGCATCATCAGTTTTAGGACAACCTCCATAACGCAATTTTGAATAAAACTCTGTTACAGACTCACAATTTCTTTCTTCATTTTGAAATTTCGCGACATATTTTTCCTTAAAGTACGGACAGTCGAAGAATCCTCTCACTGCCTCAAGTCGTTCGATATACGGAACAGCATAATCTCTAACAGTTACCCAGGATTTCAAATTTTTACCTTTACCAAGTCCCGTTTCGACAATTTGTGGAATTAGACTTGAATAATGACGTGCCTCGGCAGTATCAATCTCTCCGCGTAAAAATCCATCGGCCATTAGTTTGGTGAATGGGTTAAGTACAAAAACATAAGCGTCCATACCCTTTTTATCAATGACTTCTTTAAATAATTGATATTTTTCTTCATCTGTTCGCTTATCAGGATATTTATAATAAAGATCAAATGCCAGGCTTGCCTGTGCATAATCCTTTTGTTGGGGATAGCAATCACCCATCTCCTTATACAACTTTAATATGTTGTCAATATATAAGGATCGTTTTGCTTCATCCGTTTCTGTAGATAAAAAGTGGTCGTAATAATCGATACCATCACTGTAGACAGTCCAACGTTTGCCATCGGCGGCTGGCGCATTTTCATAAACTTCTTTCCACATGTCAAAAGACTCCGAAAACTGATTCACCTTTTTAAAATCGCGATATATAACATATTTATCTTCGAGATCACCGGAATTATTATTGTCCTGAAATTTTCGACATGGGCTCAAATTTTCGTCAGGTTCCGGACGATCAACCTCTACTTCTGTCGTTTCCGTACTCTCCGTAACTTTTGGTGTACAGTGTGTCATAAATAAAACAAGGACAAAAAGGATGTAAAATGATGAACGAAAAAACAGCATATTAATTTAATTTTCTATCATTTATAAATAAGATGTTCCATCACTGTATTTGGGTGCACGTTCACACGCGATATATAAGAATTGATTTTTTATTGCTTGATGCGATTTCATGCGGCAATAAAAAAGGCTCCGATCAGTGCAATGAACGAAGCCTCAATATATCGAAATTTATAGTTTTTATCTAAAACTCAGTGTTACGGTTTCACCAATGCCACAACCAACGGATACGGACTGGCCCGGTTTGTTTCCTTTCATAAATGCTTCTTCCGAATCTGGTTTTGAACTCTGATATTTGGCTATCCTGGAGCTTGCCTCACTTGACAGCGATGAATCCACTGATTTGGCTCTCGAATATTGTTTGATTGCTGCCAGTACACCCAATCCTCTATTCCAGGCATCCCCACAACTTCGGCTTTTAATCGCGTAAAGATCTCCAAGCAGCATATAGGGTCGGCCCCAGTCCGGACGCAACTCAATCGCCTGTTTTAAGCTGCCTTTAGCAGCACTCAACGACTTCAATTTTCGCCCCTCAATTGAAGCTTTACTAAACAAATACTTGGCCTTTTTCAAGGGATCAGTTTCTTTAGCAATGGCTTCGTCATATTTTGCTACAGCACCTGAAAAATCCCCGGCATCATATAATTTTTTGGCCTTTACGTGTGGATTATTTCGCTCATATTCCGCCTGAATCTCGGCATTGTACGAAGCCGCGAGTTTTTGATACTCGCCTTCTATTTTAGCAAGATCGGGATCCGAAGAATCACAGCCACGGCGCTTTAATGTAACCACAACTTGTTTCATTACTTCGAAATTGGTCGGGTCATTTTCATATACAGGCAACCATTTTTTCTTGAAATATTCACAATCAAATATTTGTTCTTCGACAGGTTTGAATGCATTCATTGCTCGTTTTTTCGAGCTATCATAATATTCCCCATAGTCCGGATCATTTTCAATATTATAATCTCCGATACGTTCTATGTCACTGTATAGTTTAAGGAGATTTTCTTTCGTTTCCTTTTCTTTTTTAAATTGATGAACTGCAATATGGGCTATTGGTTCGAGCACGATATATTCTGCGCCCACGTCATTTGTCTCCAAGGCACGTTTTAATATGTCATAATTCTTTCCATACGGCGAATTAAGCGTGTAAAACATATCATATCCCATACGTCCCGCAACATATCCAATCTTTTGATCATAGCATTCATCGTCACAATCATTTAATTGAATTACTTTTTGTTCATAGCAGGCTATACACTCTTCATATAGTTTTAAAATCTGTGCTTTGTATTCTTTCTTTTTTTCTTCATCGTCGGTATTGGCCAGGAAGTGTTTATAGATTTCTATCCCATCGGTCAAGTGAAAATCTCGTTTGCCATCAGCCGCTGGGGCAATGTCATAGGCTATTTTCCAATGCTCAAAAGCAAGATCAAAATCAGCGGAGGCTCCGCGCATGGCTTGACGATAAATACTGTGGGCATCTTCACCTTCTCCTTTTCGATCTCCTTCATTCCACGTCGTGCATACAAATTGTGCGCTAAGTATAGAGGAGGAAAGTGCAAATAGGGTTACTAAAATTGAGATTGGTAACTTCATTTCTTAGTCATATTTTCTTTTGATGAACCATTGATTATCTGTGAGTGAATAGCCTAAGCCAAGGGTTAGGTAGTTTTCTTTGTATCCCTTGGAAAGTCCGATTCTTCCCAGACCAACGTTCAAATTTAAATAAGATACTTGTCTTTGCCCAACGAAGGGTAAAGTGAAACCAACTTTGACTCCATAGTTTTCAATTTGTTCGCCACTTAAGACACGAGGATCTTTTGCATATTGGAATCCAATAGAATATGTCACACGGTCAAAATAGCTTGTGATGCTGCTTGCATTTGGGGTATAAGCAAAACCACCTGATATCGTAAACGCATCATCTGTGTCTGGAGTTTGTTCCGCATCACCAGAATTAAACTTAGACCACAAACTACGCTCATAATTTACGCCCGCTCGCCAAACATCCTTATAAACATATGACGCCCCAATATTGAAAGTAGACGGTAAGGTGCCTTCGCCCTCAACGTCATTGCTGACGGACAATGTATCCGTTCCAAGCACAGTCGTAAGACGAAAATTTTGTCGAATTATACTGCGATCGGTTTCGGTTCTCAAGGGTCGGTCCGAGCGGTATGTTAAACCCAGCGTTAAATATTTGTTAGGGGCTCCTTTACTGCCATCCGCACGTTCGATTCGACTAAAAACGAAGTCGTACATTATACCCGCATTCCATACGAACGAGCGATATGTCACACGCGATTTGTCAATAGTTTCAAAGGTAAATCCTGATCCAACATGGCTTTGGGTGAATGTAGCTGTGCGATCAAAGTTG
The DNA here is from genome assembly GCA_028279185.1 of Saprospiraceae bacterium. Taxonomy (GTDB): domain Bacteria; phylum Bacteroidota; class Bacteroidia; order Chitinophagales; family Saprospiraceae; genus JANQSS01. The sequence goes on from JANQSS010000068.1 coordinate 35,179, forward strand.
TTGGCACCAAACAGATGCCCGAGTGTTATTCCAAATGCCACGTTTTCGTATTTCCATCCATTGCTAACAGATACTATGTACGTGGATCCATCACCTTCATACGCACGAGTAATCGTATCAGGCCCAGGCAGTATTTCGACATCGGAGAAGTTAAATCCTGTTATAGAATATGGTTGCAAGGAAAGGTTAAGCCCCCATTTGACTTTATTTTCTTTTCGATTGAAAAGCTCATTTATTTCATTTTGCAGTGGCATACCTAGTGAAAGATAGCCTACATTTCCCGACCATACCTTAGATGTATTGCCTCCATCTGTAATATTTGTTCGCTCCGCAAACAGACCACCAGAGAATACTGTAGTCCGTAAGTAAGCCAAAGACGCCGGGTTGCCAATGTTGAGCTGGTCACGTGCGTGAAAGCTAGCTCTTAAACCTCCCAGGCTTTGTACATAAGCATGGTCTTGATCGACTAGTTCGCCAAAACCCAGTACCGATATTGGCGAAGACAGTTGAACTTGAGCAACTGCGGTAGTTGCACTGAGCACAAGTATGAATAAGAGAACGCTAAGATATCTTGACATTAAACAAAAGTATTTGGTTCAGTCCGGTAAGGACGAGATCAGGGCGCACAAATATCTCGTTTTTGATGGAAGTAGCAAAGGCCTGTGCATCGCCTCCGCTTAATACAACGATTATTTCGTCCATTTGCTCCCTTGCCAGTGTCATCCAACCCATTATTTCGGCTGCGCAGCCCACAAATCCGCCGAGCTGCAATGCGGATTCAGTTGACGAACCAATTATGGATTCCTGGTCTTTCCATTGCACACGAGGTAAGTTGGCTGTACCATCATGCATTCCTTGAAATCGTATTTCAGGGCCGGGACTGATATTTCCACCCAGATATTCACCTCGTTGATTGACGAAATCAATCGTTAAACACGTGCCCGTATCTATAACCAATAAGTTTCTATTCGGAAATTCCGCTATTGCACCGGCCACGGCAGCCATTCGGTCGCGACCGAGTGTTTCTGGTGTGGCATATTTGTTGACAAACGGCAAATTGGTTTCATGACCGAGGCTTATGTAATGATCCAATTCGAAAAATGGATCTTCGGAAAATGAAACGTTGGCCACGTTGGACACGATTCCCGAATCAATTGGATATTTCGATAGTGTTTGTAAAATTTTGTCGTCGGTCAACTTCTTACTTCGATAAAAAAACACCATATGCTCTTCGTCGAAAACTGCCAATTTTACCAGTGTATTTCCTCTGTCGATTACTACGTTCACTTTATTTTCTGTTTTATTTCTGTACGGATCGCTTAAAGATATAGGATCGAGTTGAGTTTAGATTGTTTATAAGGTTTGTGGAGTTCATAGGGTTTCCTTCGGGATGTTGCTACTGCCTTGTTAGAACTCAGATTAGAATTTTTGACAGGTACAATAATTTCAGCCACGGATTACTCGATGGGACACTAATATTGGTGTCGCTAAAATATTTGAATGCACGGATATAAGTTAAGCCATGATAACACCAGTAAATATTATTTACACACTAAGGCAATTCGTTATTCGCAATTGCTAATTATGACACATCATCAGTGTTTAAAATGCCTTGTTCCGGTCACAACCATAGTCATATTATGCGCATCGCAAAAGTCAATACTATCCTGATCCTTTATTGATCCTCCGGGTTGGATTACTGCATTTATCCCTTCATTGTGTGCAATTTCAACGCAATCAGGAAAAGGGAAAAAAGCATCCGAAGCCATAACAGCGCCTCGAATATCAAAACCAAAATGTCTGGCTTTATTTATGGCTTGCTTTAAGGCATCCACCCGACTTGTCTGTCCGCAGCCCATGCCTATTAATTGTTTATTTTTAATTAACGAAATGCCGTTTGATTTTAAATGTTTTACGGAGATTTCAGCAAACTGTAAATCGCTTAATTCCGATTCGGTCGGTTCTTTTTTCGTTACAGTTTTAATTTCTGACAATTTTGAAATGCGTGCATCATATTCTTGTTCGATAACACCATTCAAGCATGATTTTACAATGGGATTATTTGCTGGGTATTGCAACAATCGCAGGATTATTCGCTTCTTTTTTGTCGCAAGTAGATTTAGCGCATCCGTATCAAAATCGGGTGCAATAAGCACTTCATAAAATAATGCATTAATTTCTGTTGCAGTTGCCAGGTCTATCTTTTGATTACAGATTAAAATACCTCCAAATGCGGAAATGGGATCTCCGGCTAAAGCCGCTTTCCAGGCTTCAACAACGGTTGGTCGTGATGCTAGTCCGCAAGCATTAGTATGTTTGATCACGACGAAGGTGGGTTCAGCATGCTCAAATTCCTGCATGAGGCGTACGGCGCTATCAACGTCCACCAAATTATTGTATGATAATTCTTTGCCCTGAACTTTTTCCAATATTTCGCTAAGGACTCCAGTAAATGTTGCCTGTTGATGTGGGTTTTCACCATAGCGTAAAGGCTGGCGCCACTGCCCTACCCAATTTCCAATTGCCTTGTCGTAATCCGCGGTTCGGCGAAATGCCTCGGCCGCAAACCTCCGTCGTATTTGTTCGTTGAGACCGTTTTCATCAATTAATAGTTTGGCTACTTCCGCATATTGGTGCTTGGACGACACAACCAATACATCCTTGTAATTCTTGGCTGCAGCTCTGAGTAATGCAATTCCACCAATATCTATTTTTTCGATTAGTACAGATTCATCATCGGTCTCTTTCAGCGTCTCTTCAAAAGGATAAAGGTCTACTACAACAAGATCGATTTCAGGTATATCATATTGAGCCAATTGGTCAAGGTGATTTTCTTCTCGACGAGCGAGGATACCGCCAAAAATCTTAGGATGTAAAGTTTTTACGCGTCCATCCAGTATGGATGGATAACCTGTCAATTCCTCAACTGGTTTGACCGGAATACCTATAGACTCAATATGTCGCTGTGTACCGCCAGTGGAATAAATAGTAACTCCGTTTTTGTGCAGCCGAGACACCATTTCATCTATACCATCCTTATGATAAACTGATATAAGTGCTGACTTGATTATTTTACTCATTGTTGTTTACTATCGATTTTCGAGAGGAGGTGCGAAGATAGGGTTTGACGGAATGATCTGGGCGATTGGGAAGAGGGTAATGTCATAATTTACCTCTATGGGAATTTGAGAATAGTTGCCTGTCGCAACCAGCAATGCGGAAAAGGTGATATTTAAAAAATGTAGAAATCTACATTATTGGGAAGAGCCTCGCTGTTTGAGCTACAACGGGCTCAATTATTTACATTGAAATAGTACGGAATGAAGCGCCACCATGTGAAAACGAAAATCACATAGTGAATAAAGGTCTAGCGGAGCAAAACCGACAAGCATTTGTTTTTGCCCGATGTTCCAGATTTTATTACCGCGTCTTAAACGCTATTTTATCATCAATGAAAATTAGAACAACTCGGGTAAACTTGGTGGCGTCTTGGGCTGCTTTTTCTGTTTGAAATCGAGAATATTTCCCATTTCAAAACATTTTCGGCAACGGGGTTCATACAGATCACCTGACCCGAGAAGGACTTGACTGCGTTCGCCATGTTTTCTGTATGAGTGGTTGGCCAAATTGCCACAGTGGACGCAAATGGCGTGCACCTTTGTAATATACTCAGCAACGGCCATAAGCTGTGGCATGGGCCCGAATGGCTTGCCCGAATAATCCATGTCCAGGCCCGCCACAATGACGCGAATACCTTTTAAAGCGAGCTGTTGGCAAACAGAAGTAAGGTTTTCATCAAAGAATTGTGCCTCGTCTATGGCCACAACATCAACATCTGATGCCACATTCAAAATATGGCGACTATCACTGACGGGAGTTGACTTGACGGCGCGCTCATCATGCGATACCACCTTTGTCTCATGGTAGCGATCATCCGTTTGAGGCTTGAAAACTTCAATCTTCAGACCGGCATAGGCTGTACGTTTTATACGTCGAAGGAGCTCTTCGGTCTTACCGGAAAACATGGATCCACAGATGATTTCTATCCACCCACTACGTTGTGCTTTGAAAGCTGGTTCTAAAAACATGTGTTAACAACTGATTAACGCTGCAAAAATATCTTTCTCAGCAAATAATAAAATACATTTGAGAAACCTTTTATATAATTCACCATCAGTACTATTCCATGCAAATCGATAAAAGTCTCAAACTACTTAAAAAGATTAACACAGTCTATCACGACATACTCGAAGACGGCGATGGGGCTTCGGCCCTCGAGCAGCAGTTGCTGCGAAATTACGTTATTCAATTTTACGATGCCATAATTGAAGAATCTTCTTCAAATTCAGCCTCCGTAAGTCCTCCGACGACATCAGAAGAAGCGATTGAAACACCGATTGTCGATAAACCAAGCGGATTACCTGATCCGACACCAGCAGCGGCGCCAAAAGAACCTGTACAAGTTCAGGAAGTTGTCGCCGAACGTGTAGTCGATGACGTCGCAGTCCTCGTCAATGCGGAAAACGGAAATGGGCAGACACTACCTTTCCTGCAAGAGCTTTTTGAGGCGGTAGAGGGCGAATTACACGCCGGTCATTTGGGACAAAAAATGATAAAGGATTTAAAGAAAGCAATCGGACTGAACGATAAATTGCGTTATGCGACCGATCTTTTTGGTGGTAATCAATCCCAACTTCTTGAGACACTCGAGATGATGAATGAAGAAAAAGAAGTTGACCGAGTCAAAACGCACATAAATGAACTCGCAAAAAAATACAATTGGCAGGAAGAAAGTAAGAAGTCAACTGTGCGAAATTTTCTTCAATTAATTCTCAGTAAAAAGCGTTCGGCGTGAAGCGTATCGCTGTATTGACTTCTGGTGGTGATGCTCCTGGCATGAATGCGGCTATACGTTCCGTTGTTCGGACAGGAATACACGAGGGGCTAGAGGTATTTGGTATCTATCGGGGGTATAATGGGCTTATCTCCGGTGACATGCGACCCTTGGGACGGTCTGACGTCTCAAATATCATCCAACAAGGTGGGACAATATTATTCTCGGCCAGAAGCGATGCGTTCAGAACTAAAGAAGGCCGTGCAACTGCCATGGCCAATTTACGCACAAATGAAATCGATGGCCTTGTAGTCATAGGGGGCGACGGAACATTTACGGGAGCTCATGTTTTTCAACAAGAACACGATTTTCCTATTGTCGGCCTCCCCGGGACGATTGACAATGATCTCTTTGGTACGGATTTTACGATTGGCTATGACACGGCCATTAACACGGCAATGGAAGCCATCGATAAAATCAAGGATACGGCAAACGCCCACAATCGATTATTTTTTGTTGAAGTGATGGGGCGTGATGCTGGTTTCATCGCCTTGCGTGCCGGAGTAGCAACGGGTGCCGAAGCTGTTTTAATCCCTGAGAGTGAAACCAAACTAGACCATTTAATTTCCAAGCTTGAAGACACGTATGCGAGTAAAAAAACATCAAGCATTGTTGTCGTCGCTGAGGGGGATGATGCGGGTGGTGCCTTCCAAATAGCGGAAAAAGTAAAAGAACGATTTAATGACTACGACATACGCGTAACCATTCTCGGACATACGCAACGCGGAGGTCGACCAACTTGCATGGAACGTGTGCGCGCAGGCAAGCTTGGCTATGAAGCCGTACATGCGTTGTTAGATGGTCATCGAAATGAAATGATCGGAATTGTTAATAATAAAATTGCGTTTACATCATTTGAACGTTCTATAAAACATCATCAGCGCATTGATCGGACATTATTAGAATTAGTTGATATTTTAGGATGACAGATATTTCCGCCAAAGAATTTAAACGCAGTCTTCGCTTTCCTGTATTTTTTATTGCGTTGATTTGGATTATTCATTTATTAAAAATAGGCCTCAACTTGCCTTTGAATCGACTTGGTGTTTTACCTCGTGAAGTCTATGGGCTGAAAGGCATTTTGGCTTCTCCATTAATCCATAGTGATTTTACCCATTTAGCTAGTAACTCTGCTCCGGCTATCATTCTATTGACTATGATATTTGTTTTCTATCGAAAGGTTGCGTTAAAGAGTTTTGTTCTCATATATATTTTAACGGGTGTGGCTGTTTGGTTATTTGCCAAAAATGCATTTCATATCGGGGCGTCAGGCGTGGTGTATGGATTAGTGAGTTTTGTTTTTTGGTCTGGGATCTTTCGACGAAATATTAAATCAATTGTTCTTGCCCTTGTTGTTACCATCCTGTACAGCGGCTACTTCGCGGGGATTGTCCCCACAGAACCCGGGATTTCCTGGGAGAGTCATTTATTCGGCGCCATCGTTGGGATTTTTGTTGCCTACGTTTATCGAAAACAAATCGAAGAAGAAGGTGAGATCGATGAATATGTTCATCAACCTGAGGAGCGAGAAGAGTTTTTTTTCGAGCGTGACACATTTGTCGATTGAAAATATTCGGATAGCATAGCGAAGCTTAAAAAAATTTGCCATTCATTCTTCGAACATCGGTTTCTTGCTTTCAATTAAATATTATTATTGAATCGAGCAAGCATAATCGAGTAGTCTATCTCTAATTATTGATTTTCAGGCCCGGACTTTTTAACTTCACAAAAAAAGAATGTACTGTCCTACCAGACCGTATGTTTAGCATTACCATAACTTTTTACTAGTAATCAATTAAACGAATGACAGACGGACTCGTCTAACAACCAAATCAAAACGATATGCCTCCAATAAATCTCAGTTTAGATCCATTCACAGGTACGTTTGGTGCAAAAGAGGCTTCCCATCTTGTCCGTCGTACGACCTTTGTGCATAACGAATCAACTCGAAATGAAGCACTCGGTCTTGGACGACAGGGCGCGGTCAGCAAGCTACTTGAAGTCCAATCAATACCGAGTCCTCCGTTGAATTATGGTGTATTCGATCTATTTGTCCCCATTGGTCAAACATGGATAAATTCCATTTATGTAGACGGGACGCAACAATATCGCCGCCGCAGCTTACAAGCATGGACGATCGAACAGATGGCAAAAGAAGAATTGAATATTCGGGAAAAAATGGTTTTGTTCTGGCACAATCACTTTGCTATTAGCGATATCAATGATCCGCATTTTTTGTACAAATATAGTAGTACACTTCGCGAACATGCACTGGGTAACTTTAGAGCACTTGTCAAAGCCATTACAATTGACCCGGCAATGTTGCGGTTTCTAAATGGAAATTCGAATACAAATCAGCGCCCGAATGAGAATTACGCTCGTGAGTTGTTAGAATTATTTACGATTGGTAAAGGTCCAATAGCCGGCCCGGGCGACTACACAAATTACACCGAAGAAGATATAGGAGAAATCGCCCGCATATTGACAGGTTGGACTGATATTGGATACCGGGGTCAGGCGCTTCAACAACCGGGTTCGACATTTATAAATTTTCGTCATGATCAAGGGACAAAACAACTGAGTCATCGATTTAATAATGTAGTCATCAATAATGCCAATCAATTTGAATATTCAAATTTAATTGATATAATATTTGAGCAAGATGAAGTAGCTCGGTATATCTCTAGAAAATTGTATCGCTATTTCATTTATTATGACATAACGCCCGAAATCGAAGCAACGATAATTGAAGGACTAGCGCAAACTATGATTGCCAATGACTATGAAGTTCTTCCGGTCTTATCACAATTATTTAATTCGCAACATTTCTTTGAAAGTGAATTAATGGGATGTCAAATAAAAAATCCCATGGAGTTTTTGTTACCACTTATCAGCAACATGAAATTAATACCACCTGATACGTTAGGAGATAAATACGGTTTCAATGCTTCGATTTTTGTCGGCGCTGGTTTGCTTGACATGATTTACTTTCAAATCCCGCAGGTAGCAGGTTGGAAAGCCTACTATCAAGAGCCTGTCTATTACAGATATTGGATCAATAATGTGACCCTGGGGTTACGGTCTACCATTGTCGATTTGGTTGTCATAACCGGATTTAGGGCCGGCTCTGAACGCGTAATTGCAGATTTAATCGGATTCATCGAAAATTTACCAAATCCATCGGATCCTAATGATTTAATCATTGATAGCGGTCGAATTTTATTTACGCACGACATTTCTGCGAGTCAAGTTGAAGAATATAAGGAAGCTCTAATTCCTGGACTACCTGATTTTGAATGGACAGTTGAATATAACAATTACCTGGCCAACCCTGACGACGAAGTATTGCGATTGGCCATTCACGCGAGATTGGCCACTATGTATAGACGAATGTTGAATGCTCCTGACTATCACCTACAATAATCATAGTTCTGTCAACTTATAAGTTGATTGACATAAATATAATAACATGAAGCGACGAAATTTCCTTAAATCCGCATCTGCCGTATCTGCTCCATTTTTATTAGGTGGCATTCCAATTGGTATTGCTAAACCACTTGGCCTTAGCAGTTTTTTAAACGGTAATTCTGATCGAAAACTGGTTCTCATACAATTAAATGGAGGAAATGATGGATTAAATACCGTTATGCAACTTTCAAACTATGATGTATTGGCAAATTTGCGATCAAATATCTTAATTCCAGAAAATCAACTATTAAATATTACAGATGAACATGCACTCCACCCCAGCATGACTGGAATTCACGATATGTATGATCAGGGCATGGTTCAAATCGTGCAAAATGTAGCTTATCCTAATCAAAATAGATCACATTTTCGGTCGACAGATATTTGGACTACTGCTAGTAGCTCAGATGAGTTTCTAGACACTGGTTGGCTTGGGCGATATATGACCGGTTCATTCCCAGGCTATCCTAATGATTTTCCGAATGAAGACTGTCCCGATCCCTTAGCAATTACAATTGGCAATTTTGTTTCTGAAACATGCCAGGGCGAAACGACAAATTTCAGTATTGCCGTTGGTAATTTGGATGAAATTCGAAATCTGGATGACCCAACTGACAATAATTTGCCTGATAATTGCTATGGGCACGAAATGGAATTTTTAATCGAATCCATAAGAAAATCAAATGCATACGCAACGCGACTCACAGAAGCAGCGGACGCAGGAGCCAATTTAAGTACAAAATATATCGATGGAGACGGATTTTCGGATCAATTGATGACAACTGCTCGACTTATTAGTGGAGGGCTTCAAACGCAAGTCTACATCGTTTCAATAGGTGGATTTGATACACATGCCACACAGGTAGAAGCCGAATCACCAGAATTAGGTACTCACGCCAGCCTATTAGAGCGGGTTTCCAATGCCGTCTGTGCCTTCTTCGATGATCTCAAACTTCAAGGACTAGATGATAATGTGCTATGCATGACATTCAGTGAATTTGGACGTCAAATACGATCAAATGGTAGTTTAGGTACGGATCATGGGACAGCTGCCCCGGTCATGATTTTTGGCAACTGCCTTGCAGGTGGTGTGATGGGTGATAATATCGAAATACCACCTGATATTGATCCTCAAACCGGTGTACCAATGCAATTCGATTTTCGTGATGTTTATGGAACAATACTAGACCGTTGGTTTTCGGCTTCCGAAGATGACGTAAAAAATATACTCTATGAAGATTATGAGCGATTAAATATATTCTCCGAAGACTGTTTTAGCTCAACATCGAATACACCTGCACTTGACCGTGATTTTCAGTTGTGGCCGAACCCAGCACGCGACGTCATCAATATAAAAATTACAGCCGATGATCTTAAAATACTAGGCTATCAGGTTTTCAACAATATCGGTGCAGTGGTTGCCAAGGATGAACGAATTCTTAGTTCTATATCCTTAAATACGTCTAATTTCGCACCGGGTCAATATTTCGTACGAATGCGTACGAATAATGGGTACGCGCTTAAGCAATTTATAAAAATCTGAGTTGAGAGATGATCAATTTATTAATTCTCTTCTTGCTCAAAATTATTTTTTGAAGTTCTGGCTATCGACTGGTGAAGTAAGTATTTTAAAAAATGACAATTGAAAATTAAACAGGCTAGGGTAATACTAAACCTGCCGGACTATAATTCTAAATTTTAAATTCAATAAAAAGTATTACACCTTCTTGTTTTCTGATTCCAAAGCATCTAATACCAATTAAAGGTATAAATAGAAAATCGGACATTAAGTGGAAACTGTGCGGTATTCCTTCATCCAAAAAAAATATCCCCGAATAGCAACAATCGCATAAATAATAAATAAAACGCCATATAACGGAGCACTTCGGCTGAAATACAAGTATATATATAGAACGTCGACGATGATCCACAATAGCCAATTTTCCAGTTTTCGTTGTACCAGCCATATTGTAGCAATTATCGAAAAGCTTGTCGTAACCGAATCTAATTTTGTAGCTGCTGCAGGTGTATATTCAGATAGTAATTCGGACATTAAAAATGCGATTAGCAATCCAACAATTACATACGTTACTATTTCTTTCATGGTAAGGCGTGAAATGTTCGCCATGGGTTGATTGGACCTCCATCCCCACAATCCGATAACGCCCATTACAACATAAAATACATTTAGCAAGCCATCAGCATACAATTTATACTTAGTAACGGTCATCACGGCTAAAACGCCACATGAAATAATTCCCCATATCCAACATTGCGGGTTATTTCGGGCAGCCAGAACAACATAGATTATACCTGTAACCAGTACAATTACATCAAAAACTGACTGTTGCTGAAGATCGCTAAGAAGTGTTTCGATCAATTCAGAATCAATTTATCATTAGCAGAAAAGGGCGGCCGGTACGAACCAGATGTTTTATTGAACAAATGCACGAACTCGAGCCGAATGAACACGTTGTTCCGTATTCGTAACGATGTTTATCGTAAGTTCATCTTCACCTCGTTTGCGTGTCGAGGGATCGTAGTTCACCGTAATCTCACCTCCATTACCTGGCAATATTGGATAGTCTGGCCATTTTAAATCTAAGCATTTTTCGCCGGTCACGCGTTCGATGACCAATACACCATCTCCAACGTTTTTAAATTTAATGGTATGCGATTGCTTTTCTGTTGGGAATACAATACCAAAGTCCTTAAATTTTCCTGTTAATTTAATTTTAGCTTTTTTGATGATATTTTCGACGCTTGTATCCCCTATCGATTCTTCCACAGCTTCTTCATTGGCCACGCCATCAAATATTGGTATTTCTTCACTTACTGATGCCATGGTTGAACCTACATCATTCGATGACCTCGATTTGGGTTTTGGATCTGGCAATGAAGGTATAGCTCCTGTTCTGCGGCTGCCAGATGTTGGCTCGATCACTTCCTTTTTAACTTCAATAGTAGTGGGACCTGCAATAATTTTGAATTCTGTTCGCCGGTTGAATCGGTGAGCTTCTTCTTCACAACTGACACCATTCGTGCATTCGTTCAATATTTTTGTTTCACCATAACCTTTAGCCACTATACGCTGAGGGTTTACGCCACGTTCAACTAGCCAATCTCTTGCTGACTCGGCTCTTCGCTGTGACAAATTTTCATTATATCCATCAGGTCCGCGAGCATCAGTGTGAGAGGATAGCTCAATTACCATAGTAGGATATTGTTCCATCAGTCCTTTCAGAACCAATAAATCAGGTTCCGATTCAGGAAGTATTTTGTCATCATCAAAGTCATAATAGATTCGATTCAATCGAATGGGCTCGTTTATCGTATAAACCTTAGTCTCTTCTTTAGGTGGAAGCTTAATTTTTTCTGTTAGATAAAACTTCTTCTCGTACGTTTTTGGATCTAACAAGCCCACTGTGTTAATGTCGAAGGAATCCGATTCGAAATCAGGATGTTGTACGACGACGCGATATTGTTTATCAACTTTTAATGGAAAATTAAATGTATTTCCCTTGGCGCTTTCCTTTGTATCGACCACTTTTAAATCGCCGCGGTCAAATTCCATAAGAATTATTTTGGATCCCGTTACGGGCTTTTTATTTTTATCGAAAGTCGTTACAAGTGTATTAATCGCAATATCCTGCTCTGCTACAGTAAAAATATCGTCACAGCATGTTTCAGACTTCGATGATCTCTTTTTCGGGTAAGGCCTATTTGACACGATAAGTCCCTTTTTCTCCTCCGGATTCCAGGAAAAGTAAAAATCATCGTATGTGCTATTATGCGGCAAAGCCATGTTTACGGGTTCGCTGAAAGTACTACCATCCCAAGTGGATGAAAACACATCCAAACCACCAAGTCCAGGTCTGCCATCAGAAGAAAAATAAAGTACACCATCCACATAGTACGGTGTGACATCATCACCACGACTGTTGATCACTTCACCTAGATTTACAGGTGATGAATACTCATTCCCCCCTTTATTGACGCTGTAATAGATATCATAGCCACCATAACCACCTGGCATATCTGACACAAAGTAGAGCACTTCATCGCCAAAATGCGCACCGGGCGAAGGGTGGGTTGCAATCCAATTTCCATTTACCCCTTTTAGTTCGCGTGCACCCTGCCATTTGTCCCCATCAAATGTTGAGTAGAAAATCGAACTAGATAATATGCTATCACCATTTAATCTACTTCTTGTAAAGAACATTGTTCCGCCATCTTTTGAAAAAGAAACATTTCCAGTATGGTAATCCTCGCGATTAATTTTCTTCGTCAGTTTATCCGGCTTTTGCCACTTGTCCTCATCCCCTTTTTTTGATTTGTATATTTTAAAATGATAATTTTCGGCATCCGCATCGATGACAATTTTCGATTTCTTTTTAAATGTCGAGTAGTACATATATCCATCTGAGCCCATTACGGGTGACGCCTCTGTCAGTGGTGTATTGACATCGGTTGGCAACGGCTCAACAAAAAGATCATTGCGTTCCTTCATACGAGAAGCTAAATCCATACCTAAAATTTCAATCTCAGCTGATTCTACTAAACTGTCATTGTTGCTAAGCGCCATGAATTGCTGAAAGAAATTAAACGCTTCGGGGTATTTTCGATTAATTTTTAATATTCGTGCGTAGTGAAATGTGTCGATGAGTTTAGTGTAGTATCGCTCCGGCCGTTCAATCATTCGCTCATACCATTTTTCGGCGCGCTCATAATCTCGTAGCTTAAAATTTAGATGAGCTATTGCACTAATCAAATACGTATCTTTGCTTTCTGTATAGCAGTCTTGATACATTTCCAGGGCATTATAATAGTCACCTTCTGCAACGAGTTCCTCGGCCTTAATTAATTTCATTTCATATGTGGGCTCACGTAATGGCTGAGCAAACATAGAGGCATAAAAAAAAGTCAAGAAAAAGAAGGCTATTGAATATTTCAACATAATGGTAATTTAAAATCGGGGACAAAAAATAATCGGATCAACCTGCGGCTCCTTGTAAATTTTCAAAATATAGGTTACGGCTAATTCCAGGCCACCGAGTGGAATGGCTTCTGATGCCTGTCCTGAAACGGGCAAATCATATCCAATCCCAACATCAACATCTCCCCAACCTACACCCAATAATACCTGCAATGCATCACCAAAGCGATATCCCAACCCACCTGTCAAATCCAGATTTTTTTCGGCATCCAGCAAATACTTTCCTTTCCCTTGCAATACGAAAGCTGAAGCTGTACCATAGTTTTCGAAAAGAACTGAAGGCATAAACTTTGTCCGAGGCCCTGTTTGCATATCAAGATCACCATGAATCGTAATACGATTTGGCACTTTATAATTTTGCTTATTCACCAACCCAACGCGTACATTCCCGATACGTGCGAATTTTCCACCAATTCGTAATCGAGTTCGTTTGTTTAATTGGCTCGAATAGACAAGCCCTCCTGCGTAGCCTGTCGCACTTTCAAAACTATTGCCTTGATTACCGCCTCCACCGGGAGGCCCGAGTGGATTCGTGGATTCATCTCTAAATTCTGCGGCTTCACGATTTCCAATTCTTCGTCCGTAGCTCTCAACCTGAACACCGATGGTTAGGTACGACGTGGCCTTCTTATTTAATGCATAGTGGTAACTACCGTTGAATGCCTGCGACTGAATACCAACTTCGAGTTGTCCTGCTTTGTCTGTAACAAATGATAACCCTACTCCAACCCAATCATTATCGCGAAGCCCTTTAATGATAGGAGCATCAACACCGAACCCATACGTCAGAAAACCCGTATTGGCTATACTATTGCTCTGAGTCCGAGCAATACCACTAAGTCTGGCAGTTCCATAAAAATTGCCTGTAAGCGCCGGATTCAATTGAAGCGGAGCCATATCGTACAACGTCCAATGAATGTCTTGTGCAGTCAACAACGCACTCGAAAGGCATAGGAAGAAGAAGGGTAAAATTTTTCGCATGAAAATTCACATTATAAGAAAACGAAATATAAAGCTTTTTTCTATTTTGAGCTTTCGCCTATGGAATACATTAACATTTGTCAAAACCGCGTTATTTCTGCTCTTTGGCGATGTTTTCATCTTTTTGTTTTAGCGCTTTTAAGTGCCTTGAATTTAAACGCGGTGTATTCGCAGGGATTATCCCAGGCAGATACATTAAATAAAAAACGTGCGAAAACGGCAATTGTCGTTGGAGCATCTGCCTATGCCCTGGCCAGCGCATGGATGTATACATCGTGGTATGCTGATTCAAAACGCACGAACATGCACTCCTTCAATGATTGGAATGAATGGAGAAACCTAGATAAATATGGTCATGCTACTACTTCACAATACCAATCATACCTCGCGTACAGGGGAGCACGATGGATAGGATATGATGAAAAGCGGAGTTTGCTCATCGCATCGGGAACAGCAATGCTTTTACAATCGACTGTCGAAATCATGGACGGATTCTCAGCGGAATGGGGGTTCAGTTGGTCCGATATGGGTTTTAATGTTGCCGGCATAAGCCTCTTTGCTTTTCAACAAGCACAATGGGGGGAGCAGCGTATTCGATTGAAAATGAGTACACAAATAAAGGAGTATTCAAATAGCCCAATTTCATCTGCGACGGGTGCCATGACTACCACCCTTAACGGGCGTGCAGATGACCTTTTTGGAAAACCATTTTACGAACGTCTCTTAAAAGATTACAATCAACAGACGTATTGGCTGTCATTCAATCTACACGCGTTTAATCGGCAAAGCAAAGTACCGGCTTGGCTCAATGTAGCCATAGGCGTTGGTGCAAACAATATGTTCGGTGGATTTTCGAATTCCTGGTATGAAGAGAATGATGAATATTCCGTCGATCATTTAATTAGACATACGCAATACTACCTGGCTCCCGATGTCGATTGGACTCAAATAAAAACGGAATCTTGGTTTATAAAATCCCTTTTCGATCTTATGAGCGTCATCAAATTTCCATTGCCAGGGCTACGCTATGATTCGCAATCAGGCATGAAATGGTTGTGGATTGCTTATTGATTTGATTCTCGACTTCTCTATATGGGGCAATCAGATTAATAAAACATATCTTTACTTTTTAAATACGTAATAATCCAAATCACATGGCTGTAGACGTGCTTCTTGGTCTTCAATGGGGAGACGAAGGCAAAGGTAAAATTGTGGACTTTCTAACGTCATCTTACGACATTGTCTGTCGATTTCAAGGAGGCCCCAATGCTGGTCATACCTT
This sequence comes from Saprospiraceae bacterium, assembly GCA_028279185.1. Classification (GTDB taxonomy): domain Bacteria; phylum Bacteroidota; class Bacteroidia; order Chitinophagales; family Saprospiraceae; genus JANQSS01. Next base: position 50,800 of record JANQSS010000068.1, read on the forward strand.
ATACCAAGACGGAAAAAAAATTGTACTCCATACGATTCCATCAGGAATTTTTCATGAAAAAATAGTGAATGTAATTGGTAACGGCGTCGTCGTTAATCCGGTTACACTTATGCAGGAAATTGACGAATTGGAGAGTCGTGGTGTAGATGTAAAATCACGACTTTTGATTTGCGATCGGGCACATTTTATATTGCCAACTCATCGCTGGTTGGACGCCGCTTCAGAACGTGCAAAGGGATCTACTAAAATTGGATCGACGCTTCGAGGAATCGGACCAACGTATATGGATAAAACCGGCCGAAATGGGGTACGTATTGGTGATATGTTATTCGATAATTTTCAAGAAAAAGTAAATTATTTAATTGAAAAACATAAAACCTTATTAACCATATATGATGAATTACCAGAATTTGATTTGGCACAAGAAATGAATGCGTGGAATGATGCCGTTGCACGACTCCGCCAATACCAAATAATAAATGCCATATATTATTTACATGATGCTTTGAAAACTGGAAAACGCATTCTGGCAGAAGGTGCCCAAGGTTCCATGCTCGATATCGACTTTGGAACATACCCCTACGTAACATCGAGTAATACGGTTTCGGCCGGTGTTTGCAACGGATTGGGTATTCCACCAACAGTCGTCAATCGTGTATATGGAATTACCAAGGCTTATTGTACGCGTGTTGGTAGTGGTCCTTTTCCAACAGAATTACATGATGAAATAGGTGAAAAAATAATGAAATGCGGCGGTGAATTTGGCGCAACAACGGGCCGCCCTCGTCGATGCGGTTGGATAGATTTAGTGCAACTCCGTTATTCCTGCTTTATCAATGGGGTTACGGATTTAATCATAACAAAAGCCGATGTGTTGAATGGGTTTGATATGATTAAGGCAGCAACATCATACAACGTAAAGGGGACTAAAAGCACAGAATTACCCATGTACTTGGACCAAGAAATGATTGAACCCCAATACGACAATTTTGAGGGCTGGTCGCAAACGTCTGTTGATTCAATTGAAGAAAATCTCGAAATATACGTATCAGCAATTAGCGACTATTTGACCATTCCGGTTAAGATGATTTCGATCGGTCCAGGCCGTGATGAAGTGATCAATTTTTCAAATTGATTTTAGTACTAAATTAGTCTGATTTTATTTTTCTTCTTTCCTTGGAACTGCTTCTAAAATGTACTGGTAGAGAAGTGTTCTGTCGTCTGATTTGATAATTTCATAACCCGCATCTTTCAATTCTAATTCCACCTGATAAAGTGCCATGCGAGATTCCTGATCAGGGTGTACAGGAATTTCTTTTTTCTTAAAATCTACAATGACGACTTTTCCTCCAGGCTTTAATTTTTTCCGTAAATTTTTGAAGTAATATATACGATCTTCCAAGTACGTGTATGTATTGGATAAGAATACAATATCCGCCTCATTTGCGATCAACATCGGGTCATCGGACTTGGCCATTCGTATGTCCAGGTTTTTACTGAATTCAACATCTAAATCCGCTTTGATATTCTCCATGATTTTTATACTAACCGGATCGATATCAATAGCTATTACACGCTTAGCTTTTGGTAACATTTTCAATGTGAAATATCCTGATCCAGCACCAATATCTGCTACTACCTTATTCGATATATCGCCTAAGCTTGCAATAACTTCTTTCGGTTTTTGCCAATACCGACGATCTTCATCATCGTACTGTGATACAAATTCCGAAAATTCGCGTTCTAAGTCGGACGGCTCAGACTCCGCACTATCTATACTTCGATTTTCGGTGTCAATATTTAATTCACCCCGGCTTGGTTCGGAGACACAGCCGTTCCAAATGAGTATTGCTACTCCCAGAAAAAGAGCCAATGATTTTATGCGCAGGAGGTTTTGCATTCAGCTTGTATATTGATGTAAAAGTAGTCGTTTTAAGTTAGTCGCACGTAAGTCGGCTTACGAAAATTGATAGGTGTGCATGTAAATTAAATGAGGAGATGTTAACTATAAGTTAGCTATATAAGAGAGTAATGGTTCCCAGGCTTTTCGTGCACTACTGCCTTTGCTTTGTAATTCATTAGCCATTAGAACAAAACCAACAATATTACCCTCCTTCGTCCTTCGAATGCCCGCATATGCCCTGACACCGCCAATACTACCCGATTTAATGTGTAATTTACCTGGGTTGCTTTTTAATACAGAGCGAACATTACCACTTACAGCATTAACTGGAAATACGGACATGAAAGAATCTTTATTGGATGAATTCAGAACTGACTCCATCTCTTGTAACAAGTTTTCGGCTGAAATTCGATTTGTTGGGCTAAGTCCACTTCCATCATCGAGTATTGCTCTTTTAAATACGTAGGATTCGTCTAGCTTCAAAAGATGTCTATGCAGCGCCTCCGCATATACATTATTACTCTTATGCATAACTTGAATCAATATGTCTTTCAACGGGGGTGAAAGAAATTCTTTTTGCCATAATACATCACCTGGAACAGTGTATGGCGAAAAGACCGCTCTGGCTGCATTTTGAAATTCAATCCCGCTATTTTCCAGGCTCTTTTGAACCAATTTTGCCAAGTAGAATGGTGGATTTCTTATGGCACCTTTTATTACAAATGGACCCTTACCAGCAGGAATAGACCCAACAACCTGTACGGAAGATTCATTTGGGCTAAAATAAATATAAGCCTGATCGCTTGTTCCCCGAGCTGTGACGGTGCTATTTACTTCATTGACGGCCAAGGAATCATAGCGCAACACACCTACACCACTTTTCTTCCGATCAAATACAATTTCATAACCGTTGTCCTGATAATTTAATCCATAGATACCGGCACCATAATAATTGGCAACATCTTCTTGAATATAACCCGACGGTATTCCGGGTAACGAAAAATAGGAGGCATCAGCGACAACCTGACCGAATACACAAGTTACTCCGAGCTTTTTCAGTTGCTGATAGATGTCGCTGATAATTTGCTCCGCTTGTACTGCTGACCTCATCTCGCTTCCTAATGTCATGTCACCAAATCCTTTGAGCAATATATCGCCATAAAAAATACTGTTTGATATGCTCCCGATCAAATAGACTCTTGTTGCAAATGTGTGATTCGGACTGAAAAAAGTTAGTGCTCTGGCAGAAACCATCGTTTTTAGTATAGATGCTGGAGTCAATAACTTTTTCGATTGATGGTGAAGAATTACTTCATCAGTCGTGAAATTTTTGATTATTATTCCGAGTTCTGCAGCTTGGAATGCTTTTTGATCAATGGTCTGTTTAAGAAATTCATCAGCCGTTTGGGATAAAACGGAGGAAACCGTCATTAATAAAAAAAATATTCTCAAAAATGTACTATGATGTTTCATTGTACTCCCACATTTCGTACGAATAACCTAAATGAAACAACGCATCACCCTGGCTAACCACTGCTGCATTATTATGTCCAACGATGTAACCGTCTCGACTTGCCAATACTTTAATATTTAAATCACCATGAGGGTCTTGTATTACACCTAACACTTCTTTTTTCTTGACAAAAGCCCCAGAACATTTAGCCCAGGTAAAAAGGCCAGCCTGTGACGCTCTTATCCACAATGTATTTAATATATGAACGCTTGGTTCTTCACATGGCGGTGAATTATCAATCATTTCAAGGTGATGAAGTACTCGTCGGATCCCTCGCGAAGCCATAGCGATAGAATGACCATCCAAACGAAGCGATTCTCCTCCTTCAAAAACCAGAAAAGGTTTATTTTCTTTGAGTGCCACACGACGTAAGCTTTTGGGTATCGTTCCTCTCGACAATATTTGCGGAGCACCAAATACACGGGCAAGTTCTTTTGATTTTTTATCGCTTCGTGAATATCGAATTTGTGGGTAATTATACCTGCTCGCTCCTCCTGTATGAAAATCCATTCCTATATCAACTATAGGAAATATTTTCTTTGTTACAGTGCTTGCTATGCGACTTGCAAGCGAACCAGAAGAACTTCCGGGAAAACTTCTATTGACATCCTTTCCATCGGGTAAATCTCGAGAGAAATAAATAAATCCATAGACATTTACAACCGGAAGCGCAATGACAGTTCCGCGTTGTAAATTATCTAAAACACCTGAATCCATGAAGCGACGAACAATTTGCACGGAATTTATTTCATCACCGTGAATGCCACCTGTTATTAAAACAACAGGACCTTTTTTCCGTGCATGGTAAACTTTTCCTCGAATATAAATTCGATCACCAGAAGGTAATCGACCAACATATAGTTTTAAGTCAGCGGTCTCTCCCGGTTCAATTTTATTTCCATTCAGCTCAATTGTTTCCGCTTCCATGTTTTGGTTTTATTGGCATACTTTTCCACCATTTCAATCACTTTACCCGCAATATCTACTCGACTTGTTCCCTCTATTCCTTCCAATCCGGGTGAGGCGTTTACCTCTAGCACCATTGGGCCTCTACGTGAACGAAGTAGATCGACACCTGCAACATGAAGGCCAAGAACACGTGTTGCCCGCAAAGCTACTTGAGATTCTTCTCGTGTAAGATTGACCAACTCTGATGTGCCACCGCGATGAAGATTGGAGCGAAAATCGCCAGATTGGGCTTTGCGCTTCATGCATGCTACAATTTTTTGGTCCACGATAAAAACGCGCAAATCTTCACCGGCTGACTCTTCCACATACTCCTGTAACATCAATCGTTGTTTAGCGCGAGAAAAGGCTTCGATCATTGCCATTGCCATTTCATATGTCTCAGCCTTCAGAACACCTGCTCCATGCGTACTATTCAACAATTTGATAATATATGGTGGTTCACCTAATAGATGGAGCATTGTGTCAGCAGTGTAGGACGAACTCGATAAAATAGTTTTTGGCACTAAAATATTTTGGGCAGCTAGAATTTGATAAGCCCTGAATTTGTTTCTAGCGTGTATTAGCCCATCCGCAGATAGTGTGGAGTACACATTCATGGCTTCGATGTGCCGGACAACGGCTTCACCATGTATCGTTGCCGAGCTTCCAATTCGAGGAATATAGGCCGACACATTGTGAACGCGCTGATCATCATGATAGATTACAGGACGACCTTTCTCTATCAAAAGGTCACATCGCATATGATCAAGGACCATCATATAGTGGTTGCGATTTCTACCTGCTTGAATAAGCCTTTGGGTAGAATACAGCGACATGTTTCTTGATAGGATAACAATCTTCATGGTCACTGCGCAAGTTAAGTTTTTGTTATGGAATAATGCGACTTTGGCATCAGTGTCCATCTGTTGATACGTATGGTCGACGACTTGATGTCGCTGCCTTCGTGGCGCCTTGCGGCTTTTCTGCAACCTTTGCAATCCAGTGCATAAGAGGCCCATTGAAGGGCAGAAATAAAAGCATAAATTTCAAATTATGGTTCAACCGATTTTCACGAAATGCGCGTGCTGCCTTTTCTTCAATGCGTGCAATTCCTCCTCTCAAGCACTTCACCCACTTGGCTCGACCTCCGCATTGTGAGGTAATCACCCCGAAAAAATTCATTTTATACACAATTCTTCGACTCAAACGTTAATTACTTGACTGACAATGATTATTTTATGAACTTTGTGACTCATGTCGCCTAAAAGCGCAAATATCCTGTCTTCTTTTAACCACTTTGAGCCTGATCTCAAAAACGAGCTGGTGCAAAAAGGTAGGGTCATTGAATTCAAGACCGGTGAACGTATACTACAGAGCGGTGAGAAATACTTCGGTAATCTGCTGGTGCTCGATGGCTTGGTAAAGGTCTTTCGAAAGGCTGAGGATGGGCGTGAGTTTTTTCTTTTCTTCATCGAACCAGGAGAAGCGATCTATCTGTCGGTTCTGAATACAGACAATGTCAACAAAAGTGAATTGGTGGCCATCGCGGCTCAGGAGACAAGGGCACTTTCGATACCCTACAGCGTTATGGATGACCTCATCCTCCGCTTTAAAACATGGTACAAATTCGTTGCTACGTCGTACCGCTCCAGATTCGAAAAGATCTTTACATCGCTGGATTATTACGCCTTCAGGGGATTGGATGACCGTATTACGGACTATTTGCGCAAACAGATCCGAATCTTCAAGACACGAGACTTGCGCGTCTCTCACCAGGAGATTGCTGATGATTTAAATTCTTCTCGTGAAGTCATTTCCAGGCATTTGAAGAAAATGGAAAAAAATGGGGCAATCAAGCTAAAGCGCAATCGGATCGAAGTACTCGAATTAGGGCACGAAAAAATCAAATCCTAGAAATAACATTTTTCGGTGACTAAGTGGCAAAACTTCCTCTTTAACCAAAAGGATAACAGCGCATTAGTCGTCTTTCGAATGTTTTTCGGATTTCTGATGATGGCAGAGGCTTTTGGTGCCATAGCACTTGGCTGGGTCCATGAAACATTTGTCGAGGCAAGACATACATTTACGTTTTTCGGGTTTGAATGGACCGACTTTCTCCTGGGTCCGTTCATGACCTGGTACTACGTAGTTATGGGGATATTGGGCATTTGTATAATGCTTGGATATCGCTACAAAATGTCGATGTTCATTTTCACAATGATGTGGGCACTCTCCTATTTCATGCAAAAGTCCCATTATAACAACCACTATTATTTGGTCATGTTGGTATCATTTTGGATGTTGCTGATGCCGGCCCATCATTATGCAAGCCTGGATGTGAAATTTGGACGTGTTAAGCGGGCACTCAGTTGTCCCAATTGGTGCATACTTTACTTTAAATTACAATTTGCTATTGTCTACTTCTATGCAACGATAGCAAAATTATATCCAGATTGGCTTATGGCTAAGCCGATTGCAATTTGGTTGAATAATAAAAAGGATTACCCAATCGTCGGTGGCCTTTTCGAATATGACTGGTTTCCTCATGTAATTGCTTATGGTGGCATTGCCTATGATGGTTTAATTATTCCATTATTATTATTTCCAAGAACACGGTTTGTCGCGATAATTTTGTCGCTTATTTTTCATTTGTTTAATTCGGCCGTTTTTCAAGTAGGCATATTTCCCTATTTTGCCCTAGCTGTTGCTATGTTCTTTTTTGATCCGGAAAGCATACGACGATTGTTCCTTCGTAAAAAACCGGCCATTTCTCCGGCTCTTTCCGAAACCCCATTGGTGACAAACAAATGGTTGCCGATCTTATTTGTCGTTTATTTCATTATTCAGATTGGCCTACCACTGCGTCACCATTTCATACCTGGGAATGTCTTATGGGATGAGGCCGGCCATAGATTGTCCTGGCGCATGATGCTCCGTGCTAAATCCGGATATTGCGTATACAATATCGAAACCAGCGAGGGAGAAAATAAACGTGTTTATGGAAGAGATTTTCTAGCGACACATCAAATTCATGATGTAGCCACACGCCCCGACATGCTCTTTAGGTCCATCACATACTTGCAGGAATATTTAACCGAAAAAGACATAGAACCAAAGGCCATATATTGTGATTGTAAACTTGGTGTAAATGGTCGAAGAGCTTCCCAGTTGACAGATCCGCATTTTAATATGCTCAACGCAAAGTGGAATTACTTCGGAAAACAAGAATGGATAATGGAAGAACCCCATCTTGGATGGCCAGCAAAAGAATAATTATTCAATTTCGCCATTATATTGAATGGCAATTGCCTCGCTACTTTCGAGATCTGATTTTAATTTTATGACCCGCTCTGTAAGACCATCATCTATCACAATCGATGCCGTGTTTGGAGGAACTGAGCCCACATTATTTGCGAACATGATTAAATTCGATGAAAAACCTGTCAGTGTAATTTCAATTTCATGAGGTTCTTTCTTCAATTTGTACTCAGTTAAAATCCATTTGTCGCCAAACTTCAAACTTATCACATCACCGTCGACTTTATTGTAGTCACTAACACGAATCTTGACCTTCCGATTTTTGACCGCTACTTCTTGGGAAACACTGACTTCCACTTTTTCCTCATCGATATCTGGTGGTGGTAAATAATAATTTACATGCCATTTCATTAAATCGTGGCAGGCGGCGGCTTTTGACGTCGCAGCAGTAAATCCTATCCACGCTCGACTATCATCAGAATTGATGATTGATGCGATATCAATCTTTGAAGACAACACAGGAAAAATATAGCTATCCATATACAAGGTCAATTCACCCTCCTTATAGTGGACACGTGCAAAGTGAGATTCTCCATCTGTAATTTCAGGGATGGCATGAACAGTAGCATGTCTTGTAAAATCGACTTTTCCCTCTTTGTAATAGGCAATATCGATGTGATTTGAACTTCCTTCTTTGTTATTGTAGGTATCAAATTCGAGAACAAGAGCATTCACCAATCCCTTGTACCCCAAGCCGTCACCAGTTCCGCCGATAGCTGCTTCACGGTCGTTTTGAATAACAAAGGCAAAACCATCTCCAACGCCAGTTTCTTTGTCAGGATTGACTACTCGAAATTCAAATTCGGTTTCAAAACCACGGCTGAGGTCAATTTTTTCTTTCTTTAACCAGCAGGCCCCAGCTACATTTTCCAAAGTCGGTGTCAAGCGTAAAAAGTCATCTTGCACTTCACTCTTACCTAAGAGAATGAGGTCATCCGAAGTCGCACCAAAGTCATCAATTTTTATAATTGATTGACCTGAAACACCAAGAACCAAGATGACCATTAAGGTTGAAACAATGATCGATCGAATCATGATAGTCGATTTAGACAGCAAGGTAACAAATGCCTCAGTGGTACAATTCATTACCTTTGAGTGATTAACAAAATCTTAGGAAGCAAAATGGAACACGAACATAAGCTTTTCGCCATATATCTGCTGAAAAGGCTGGCATATTCGGATACGACTTTTCAAATGACCGAACAAGCATATATTGATCAAGCTGCAGCTCACCTTGGCATTGATCGCACGATACTTAATGAAACAACACTCGATTCATACGAGGTTAGGAGCATGCCTTCTCATGAACATGATCGCATGACGATTTTGTACTACCTTCTTTTCCTGGCTGAAGCCGATGGTGTTATTCTCGGAGATGAAAAATCTGAAATCCGTAAAATAGGATTTGAACTCGGATTTCGAGATGAACAAATTGTCAAAATGATAGAAGTGGTTGAATCCAATAAAAATCAGCGGTTTGACCCCGAGCAATTGCTAAAAATTATCCGCACAGTTTTAAATTGATAGTCCTTTTCGAAATTAAAAATTATATTAATAAACAAGTATCTTCTTATAAATCGAAAAACCATCCTTTCGGTTGACTTTCAAAAACAACATACCCGGCTGAAAATTCTGATTTATAATTTTCATTTCGTTGCCCGTCACCAAGTGAGTAAATAGAGTAGCACCATTTGAATTAACAACTTCTATTGACTCCCAACTATATCTATCATCCAAAAGAACCGTAAACTGGTCATTAGCTGGATTCGGATATACAGCAACTTGGATGGATGTTGAAACAACAGAAGAAGTCGAAGAATTGTCATCTACAATGGCGAATGCTGGCTGCCAATAACTATAGCATATTTTGTCTTCTGGCTTTACTACCCAATCATAAAAATAGTAATATTGTCCAGTTCCAAAGCCTGACTCAGTTATTGCCATATAGTCTGAAACAATCGGATAATTAACCATTCCTGCGCTCCGAATAAAGTCAGGACTTGGAAATCCTAAATTCATAATGTTTTCATCAGGATCCGTTTTTATTTCATACGATTTATCACGCTCTAAGTCTACATTTAGTAAAAGAGTATTTTGACCAACAGTGATGTCAAACGATTCACGGTATATTTCTACTTCTGTAGCCACATCTTCAATTATAATCGACCGAAGTCCGGCTTGCCGTGCGTAAACCGTTAGGCTGTTTAATTTAATATTTTCGTATGTTTCGAAAAACACTGACGTGCTCAATTGGACATTATGATAACCATCATTTTGACCTGGCTCTTCGATTCCTACATGCATTTCGCCTCTTTCAATAACCTCGGGTACTGCGGCGAAAACGATGCTATCGGCAACTAAGGAACCTATAGTAAAAGATGGTCCAGTCTGAATTACCTCTTGGGTGGTGTCCGCCTTCCAAACCGTTTCAGTACTATTGGACGTGAGCGTCGCCGGATTATTCAAGGCTACCGTATCATTTTGAACAAGAGGTGCCACAACTTCAATGTTTTCAATCAACAATGTGTCACTATTATATGTACCGCAGACCCTTTCCTCTGTGAAATAATAGGCTCCACTGGTGGAGGTTTGAATTGTTGCATCCATGCTTCCTGAATTCCATGTGACCACATATTCGTTTGGTTCACCTGCCGTAAGTGTGACAGCCTCAGCCATACACTTTTCCATTGAGCCGTCGAGCAGTGTCACATGTGGAGGTTCTGTACTCTCCAATACGACTTGATATGAAGGCAACGTAATCCATTGATCGCTCGAGAAAATCTCAAGCGTGTATACGCCTGGACTTTTGACAACAATTGATTGTTCGGTTGCACCATTCGACCATCGAAATATCGTTGCCGGAGGCCCAGTCAATGTTATGGAATCCTCAGCACATAGCACCTGTGCATTTGTCTGAATGGATTGATCAGAAAGATTGTATACACCAATTCCCTCTCTAACCTGATATATCGTGTTGGCATCAAGATCAACGTATTTTTCCTCCGCACCTGAAGGCCAATAAATAACCACACTATCAATTAACAGTTCATTCCCCAAGCCAAAATGAACAATATTAGTTTTATTTATTCCATAACTTTCACCAGCCCGAATCTCTCTCAGCTGTGACTTCCCATTTCTAAATATTTCTGCCTTCGCTCCCAGAGCAAATCTATTTGGAGTATTTCCTCTCAACGAGAATTTAATAAAATTACCCGCAGCCGTGTTATTCCAAAATATTTTATCTGCAATATCCGTCGGTGAATTGTAAATGCGTGCATAACCCGCATAAATATCGAGTCGACCATCATTATTTAGATCACCACAAGAAGCCGATTCAATTTGATCATCAGCCTCTGGAAAACCAGCATCAATAAAATAACCGTTCCCGTCGTTCAAAAACATAATATGATCGGACCCGGGAACAAACATGTCTACGTCGCCATCATTGTCAAAATCTCCTGAAACCAATTGAATCACTCCAGCTTCAAAGGCCACACCTCGACTGACTGCTTCGTCCACATAGGAGCCATCTTCCTGTCGAATAAATAAATTCATGGGTGCACCATGATTTGCGACAAATAGATCAAAATCTCCATCATTGTCCACATCAACAAAATCTGATACCCAAGATTGATCATTCGACAGTATTTCCGGAAAATCATAGTTACGGACAAAACCTGTGTCTGTTTTTTCAAAGAATTGATTTGTTCGTTCCGGATCCCCAGGTTGTGTACCAAGGCGGCATTTTGAAATATATAGATCAAGGTCTCCGTCACGATCATAATCGGAAAATACGGAGCCATAATTTCCGGACCCATCACTCGGAGGGTCTGTAGAAAAATCCATTACATTGTTAACTTCCACAAAATTGCCATTACCATCATTGTAGGCAATAAAATTCTCGGCGTCATCGTCGCATACAAAAAGATCAATGTCACCATCATCATCCATATCTGCAAAACTCATTCCTTGTGTCAGGAAACTGGGAGTTACAACCTGAGTTCCTGTGTATTGATCAAGTGTTGGCCCGGTCCTATAGATCATCAGCCTTTGTGAGCCACCAACGAAAATATCCTGACCTCCAAGTTGATCCACATCGGTCACTCCCAGGCACCAATTACGCTGATTTGACACTCGTTCTATCATTTGAGGGGCCATATTTTTATGCCCTTCAGTTTGATAAATCACATATAAATCAAGTGCTTCGTCAAGCACAATTATGTCATCAAGTCCATCACCATTGACGTCGGCAATGCCCATTGGTGCACCGCTATTCATTTCAACGTCGTCGACATAGACATCAGAACTAACAAAGGAAACCTGCCCCGCCATCCACTGGGCGCTAAAAAAAAGAAATAGTACTAAGATGATATAGTGTCTATGCGTCATGGGTCAAATTTTTATCGAATTTCAAATATACGGATTTGATGTCATGTGTTTAATCCTATGAAAGAGTTGATTTGATACTTCCTAAGCATATCGTAATTAATTAGCAGATTTGCATATTATGGGTCACATCATAAATCGACTCGTTACATACTTAAGGTACTACTATCGTGCAAAAACGATTTATCAAATACACTCCCCGTTTCTGTACAACCTGCTAACGAACATCGCTGCTGAAGACAAGTTATATTACGATTTTCAGATTCTCGATGACTTGAGGAGGCGTCTATACCTTGATGAAACACGGATGGCTAGCGAAGACCCGGGAGCGGGATCTCAACTTCAAAAGCAAACCCTACGAGTATGTGATATAGCACGAACTGCATTGTCCCCGCGATGGAAAGCTGAATTCCTGTACCGCCTTATGTTGGAATTACAACCTCGTACGATACTCGAACTTGGAACGTCTCTCGGACTGACAACAATGTATTTAGCCAAGGCCGCCCATCCCGGTGAAGTATATACAATAGAAGGAAGACCCGACATTGCAGAAAAAGCGATGGAAAATTTTAATAAAATTAAAATCCCTAATGTTAAGCTAATTGAAGGTCGATTTGATTACCAGCTCCAACCGGTTTTAAAAAAAATTCAAACGTTAGACTTTGTTGTTTTAGATGGAAACCATAGATACAAACCTACCGTTTCATATTTTGATGAAATAACTTCTGCCCATAAACCTAAGGTCGTTTTAGTTGATGACATTCATTGGTCGAAGGAAATGACAATGGCCTGGAAAAAGCTGAAATCAACAAGTCAATATAATATTGCGATTGACTTTTATCATTTTGGTTTATTAATTGAGCACAATAATGTCAATCATAAAATTGATATTGCATATATTGAATACTGGAAAAAGTTTTGGCGAATGGGTTTTTGGTCATAATCGCCAGGCGCGCTTTTAAAAACAGCTAAATAAACGATATGCCTCAATTATTCTCTAAGTTGACATTCTTATTGTTGATCAAATGTAGTATGGTGTGTACAGCGCAATCGACCACGGCTTTCGAAAAATGTATAACTATGAATCAATTCGAAGATCGATATGCGTCCTATTCCCCTGATGGACAACACATAGTTTTTGAATCAAATCGCGAGGGAAATTGGTGTATATATTTGATGGATGAAAAAGGAAAAAAAATTCGTAAACTAACTCCGTCACAATATTCAAGTAGAAGGCCAAGTTGGCATCCGAACGGCCGAAAAATACTGTTTGAATCCAACAAAGCGGGAACTTTCGAACTTTATATGATGAAAATAAAGAATCAAAAAATTAAAAAGTTAGGGCATAATCGATCCGGCTCTTCATATATGTTTGCGCATTTTTCGCCCAATGGTCGATTCATAGCCGTAACAGAACATTATGACCAGAATAACAGCAACATTATTCTCTTAAATAAAAATGGAAAACCTAAAAAAGTAATAACGAAAAACAGGTACAGAAATGCCTTTCCAAGGTGGTCACCGAATGGTGAAGAATTACTATTTTTTTCAAGAAAAGACACACAAAATAAAGACGATGAAATTTACAGGATTCACATCGAGACACTGGAAGAAGAGCGTCTTACTATGTGGCCAAAACACAATTTTTGTCCCGCCTGGTCTCCAAAAGATCAAAGGATTGCTTATGCAACATCTATGGAAGGTTCCAGACCTGAAATTTATTTGATGGACGTTAATGGAGAAAATAAAAGTAGGATTACATTTAATGAAAATGGAGACACACTCCCATCTTGGCATCCAACTGAGAACAGGTTACTTATAACTGCATTTCGAAATGGAAATTATCAAATTTGTGAATTGACGTTAGAACCGATGCCGGGCAATCACTAGAATTAATGCATTCTATCACCGCGTAGTTCTAATTCTTTCATAACCTGCTCCTCATAGACCAAATACTCTTCCCATCTGGATCGAGCCACCTGCTTACCAGCATATTTCTCCGCTAGTTCAATAAATAGCTTATAGTGACCTGCTTCTGCTACCATGAATTGATGATAAAAATCCTTCAATTCGTCCTCATTAATATGAAGTGAGAGTAATCTGAAGCGTTCACATGATCGCGCCTCTATTAGTGCACAGGTGAGCAACCGCTCCAGTAAACGTTCGTCTCGGCTGCCGCCTTTTTTTTGAAATGACAATAGCTTATTTACGTATTCGTCCTTGCGTTGACGACCCAATTGCAATTCACGCTTTTTTAATTCGCGCAGAACCATTCGAAAATGCCCCCACTCTTCCGTCACTATAGGTGCTAATTCTTCAACCATTTCAATTTTCTCTGGAAATTGTTGAATCAATGAAATACAATAGGTAGCGGCTTTCTGTTCACAATAAGCATGATCGGTTAAGATATCTTCTAAAGACTTCTCAGCCAAATTGACCCATCTGGGATCTGTAGGTAGTTTTAAGTTAAGCATAAAATGGTAAACATTACAGGACCGCCAATAGACAATTCAATTGGTCACGGATTACGCTAACATGAAATACCTCGTAATCTTCGTATCCAACGGACCAATTGATGCGAATAGTATCAATATCATGTTTCCTCAAGCGCTTAATAGAATCCTTGTCTATCGTATATCTTCCAGTATAATAATATTTATGTTCGGCGATATTCCGTCGACCCGCATCATGTTTAGCATTGTACAAGGTTATGACTTCGCCATTGGTCAATTTTATTCGTATGCTTGCACCCTTGGCCAAAACGCCATAACCACTTTGTTTTCCTTTTGAAAAAATTTCAGTAAACAACGATAATATTGTATTTCCACCAACATGTGCTACAGAAGCATAAGCATCCAGGTAATGCCCCCCTTTTAGATGACTTCGCAATTCTTCTGGCGTATATTGAAAAAAATAACCACGTCTAGCGGCAGCTATTTTTTTGTTGGTGAATTGGTCTTGTTCAATGCTTACATCGCAATCATCAAATTTTTTATCTGCTGGTGTAAATACGTAATTGTTGCGGTCATACGAATTCCCTTTCTTTTGTGAATCCTCAATTCCAGAAAAGGCATTCAATTTTGAATTAATTTCGATCAATTCTTCTTTTACCTTTTTGATATCCTTCTCGCTAAGATTGATATAACCTGATTCGACTCGTCTTAATCGTTCCGTTAATGTCAGTCTGCGCTCTGTTAATTCCAATATCTCCATTTCATCGGCTGTCAAATCTACTTCCAATTTGCCTTCACCCACGATCTCTTCATCGTCAACGGGGTTTTGAATTTCTATTTTTTCAGATTCGGTGAATTTGTCAATTTGAGTTTCATTCGCCTCATTTCCACTTTCGCTGTCAATTTCAATGTGTGATTCGGCTTTTTTAAAATCGGCATACTCTGACTGCATCAGAATACTATCTGTAGATGTAAAATACCGCCAACTACCATCCTTGAAGGTAATGATCATTTCGCCATCATCATTGCGTGAAATAGTCTGAGCCCATGACGATTGAACAATACCTAGAACCAGGATAATAATTACAAGATGCCTATTCATTACAGAACGTTTTAGTTGACGCTTCTAAATTTTTACGTCTCAAAATTAAGTAACTTAACGATTCTATTATATACACAGTTGTAGAGACGCATGGTTTTATTGGACCTCAGTTTTTTGGATATTACAATTTGGGATGTACTCGACATTCTCATTGTCGGTATATTGCTGTTTCAGGTCTACCGACTTCTTCGTGGTACAGTAGCAATTTATATTCTTGTAGGTGTCGTATTGCTATACGTTGTGTGGTGGCTTGTTCGATCCTTGAACATGAACCTCCTCTCGGCAATTCTTACACAGTTTGTTAGTGTCGGTGTTCTGTTGTTGGCCATTATTTTTCAACCTGAACTGCGAAAATTTTTGCTGTACCTTGGTGAAAGTGCTCTAAAGAACAAGCGCTTCGAACAATTCCAAAGATGGTTACCAATGCTTGGTACTCAAGGTATTACGGAGGCTAAAGCCACAGATGAAATAATTCGTGCTTTTCAGCACATGCGTGAAAGGCGGGAAGGTGCGTTGCTCGTTCTTGGAAAGGGAGACTTTCCTGAAAATGCTTATCACTCAGGTGTTGAGATGGATGCTCAGGTAAGCGCAGAATTACTTGAGTCTATATTTTGGAAAAACAGTGCCTTGCATGATGGCGCGACCTTCATCGAAAATAATCGCATCTCACGGGCTCGTTGTGTACTTCCACTAACCGCTCGAAAAAATCTGCCCGGCTCTGTGGGATTACGTCATCGTGCAGCAATTGGACTTTCTGAAATATCTCAAGCACTCATTCTCGTTCTCTCCGAAGAAACGGGTAAAATATCGGTCGTTCGAGATGGTCAGTTACAACGAAACGTTGAGTTGAAGTCCATTAATACAATTATTTTGAACTGGGCCGAGTCCAACCTAACATGAACCTCAGCGTTGTTTTAGAATATGCACTCAAGGATGCGCATCGAAATGCCATCATCAATCTCTTTCAACATGCTTTTGAAGGTTATCCGGAGCATGCAACGTATTATAATCAAGTTCCGGATTTCAGGGTTTTAGCCTGGCAAAAAAATAACTTGGTCGGACATGCAGGAATTCATCACCGAAACATATCCATTGGAAAACAATGTGTATCATCTGTTTTTGGCATAGCCGACTTGTGCGTCGCGCCAGATCATCAAAAAAACAATGTAGGCACTGTCATCTTAGACCATGTTGCCTCTCTTGCGAATAAATCCAACGTAGACTTTCTCATCCTGACTTCAGGCGAAGACAAATTTTATATGAAAAACGGTTTTTCCATTGTTCACAACCCTTGCCGGTGGCTGGTCATACATAATCATGAATCCATGGGCGTGTTGCGTCGTCAGCTTCAAAAAGGGTTACTCATTAGATCAACTGGAACCTTGGATTGGCCAGAGGGAGAAGTGGATTTCATGGGACATATGTTCTAGCTATTCGCGTGAAGAGTTGACCGATTTTCTGTTACCTTTGTCGACCTTTTAAAATTTCCTTTCATGAAAAATACTTTGGACTACATTTCCGCCAACAAAGGCCGGTATTTAGAGGAATTGCTGGATCTACTGAAAATTCCTTCTGTGAGCGCAGATCCTGCCTACAAAGAATATCTCGTTCAAACGGCCGAATTCGTAAAAGACAAACTAATTGCCGCAGGAGCGGATCGAGCCGAAATTTACCCAACACCGGGCCATCCTATTGTTTATGGCGAAAAGTTAATCGATCCAGCGCTTCCCACTGTGATGGTATATGGACATTACGATGTGCAACCCGCCGACCCACTTGACCTATGGGATAGTCCACCATTTGAACCAGTTATCAAGAAGACTGCATTACATCCCGACGGCGCCATTTTCGCCCGCGGAGCATGTGATGACAAAGGACAATTTTACATGCACGTGAAGGCCTTTGAGGCCATGCTCGCCAATAATGAGTTGACATGTAATGTAAAGTTTATGATTGAAGGAGAAGAAGAAGTTGGTAGCGACAATCTGGAAGGATTTTGCAGGGCGAATAAAGAAATGTTGGCCTGTGACGTTATTTTGATATCTGACACATCCATATTATCAAATGACACGCCCTCGATAACGGTTGGTCTGCGGGGACTTGCCTACTTAGAAGTAGAGGTTACCGGACCTAATCGTGATCTCCACTCAGGCGTATATGGTGGAGCTGTAGCAAATCCAATAAATGTTCTTTCGAAAATGATTGCCTCACTGCATGATGAGAATAATCACATAACAATACCGGGGTTCTATGACAAGGTTGAGGAGTTGTCCGAAGCCGACCGATATGCAATGAACAAAGCACCCTTTGACAAAAATGCTTACAAAGAAGATTTGGAGATCGCCGCCGTGTACGGCGAAAAAGGATTTACCACACTCGATCGCACATCAATTCGCCCAACCCTGGACGTAAATGGAATGTGGGGAGGCTACATCGGTGAAGGCGCCAAAACAGTCTTGCCTTCTAAGGCATTTGCAAAGATTAGTATGCGATTGGTTCCGCATCAGAATTCGCACGAAATTACATCCTTGTTTGCAGAACACTTCAAACGAATTGCACCAGAAGGAGTGAAAGTAGAAGTCAAACCGCATCATGGCGGGGAGCCTGTTGTTGTGCCATCCGATTTGAAGGAATACCAGGCGGCGCACAATGCCATGGCCGAGGCATTTGGAAAAGAACCGATTCCGATGCGATCCGGTGGCAGTATTCCGATCGTCGCGCTATTTGAAGAAGTACTTGAAGTCAAATCTATTTTACTTGGATTTGGTCTCGACTCGGATAGCATACACAGTCCAAATGAACATTATGGGCTATTCAACTATTACAAGGGAATCGAAACGATACCATTATTTTATAAGCATTACGCACAATTAAAAAGTCAGTAAAACATGAAATTTCTTTCTTCAGTTATATTATTTATTTTTTCAATCTACTCAATACAAACAATGGCTCAAGTTTCAGACAGTCTTAGTTATAGCCTCGGAATTCTAATTGGTGAAAATCTCAAATCGCAAGGCTTTACAGATTTAAAGTATTCGGAAATCAGCACCGCAATCGAGGATGCATTTAATGGCAATGGTAAAATTGATGGAGAAAAGGCAAATGCCATAGTTAGTGGTATCGCGGCAAAACGTGCAGAAAAAATGCACGCGGGCAATAAAGAGGCGGGAGCTGCATTTCTTGCCGAAAATGCTAAGCGTGACGGTGTAATAAGTCTACCAAGTGGTGTTCAGTATGAAATTTTAGTTGAGGGTAGCGGTGAAAAACCGACACCTTCATCTAAGGTCACTACGCATTACCACGGCATGCTGATTGACGGAACAGTATTCGATTCATCGGTTGAACGAGGCGAGCCAGCAACGTTTCCGGTAAATGGTGTGATCCAAGGATGGCAAGAAATTTTACCAATGATGCCCACTGGTTCGAAATGGAAAGTATTTATTCCATACGATAAAGCTTATGGCGAGCGCGCAGCCGGACCGAAAATCGGACCTTATTCCACATTAGTATTCGAAATCGAGTTAATTAGCATAGGCGGATAATCCTTATTTAATTAGTAGCATATGTTGCATTACCTTAATTAATTCTCAAACCGATGCGTGTTGATATAATTACTGTAGTGCCCGAATTGCTAAAGGGACCATTTGATCATTCCATATTAAAACGAGCACAAGAAAAAGGGCTGTTTGAAATCTATGTGCATGACTTAAAAAAATTCGGTATTGGGAAGTTTAATCAAATTGATGACTATCAATACGGTGGTGGTGCAGGAATGGTGCTAAGGGTTGAACCCCTCTTTCAAGCTATTACAACCTTACAACAACATAGGGATTATGACGACATCATTTTCATGACACCGGACGCCCCTGTGTTGACACAGAGTGAAGCAAATAAGATATCGCTATATGAAAATGTTATGATCGTTTGCGGCCATTACAAAGGCATTGATCAACGCATCAGGGACCATCTTATTACAAAAGAATTGTCAATTGGAGATTATGTTTTGTCCGGCGGTGAGTTAGCCGCTGCTGTACTCGTTGATGCAATAGGCCGTTTAATTCCTGGAGTCCTCAATGATGGCTCTTCTGCATTAACTGATAGTTTCCAGGATGGAGTGCTCAGCGGACCGGTCTATACACGACCGGCAATATTTAATGATTGGGCTGTCCCTGACGTATTGGTGTCTGGTCATGAAAAAAAGATCAGTGACTGGCGTCATGAACAAAGCCTCATTCGCACACAAAATATTCGTCCAGATCTATTAGAAAATGAATAAATGGTTTTATCCCATCTAGCACAATTAACCGAAATAATAAAATTGTTAGGCTCGGTTCAGAACGTGTCAGTGGACTACATTGCCAATCGACTCGAATTGGATCCGAATACGGCTGTTGTACTTCTTCAAGAACTCATCGAACTGAGTTTAGTTTTGAAGCTCTCTGATAACAGGGGCTTTCAACTCGCCAGAAATAAGATGCAGTTACAGCTTCCATTTTCAGTAGAAGAAGGAAATGCTGTGCAAAAAGCCTTAGACGTTGTAAAACAGGTTGGTAAAAATGAAATCATTGGCCCATTTGTCAGTGCCATTGAAAAAATAAATAATTTAAGCCGTCAACCAGAACTTGGGGACGCTTATGTTATTAAATCTGTGTCGGCCTATTCTCCAACCCACTACTTATCAACTATAGAAGAAGCCATTGCAACTAATCAAGTCTTACATATTACTTATCAAACGGGGTATAGCAATGAAGTCAATGAACGTGATATTGAAGTGCAAGCCGTTTATCAAACAAAAGAGAATTGTGTGGTTATCGCCTGGTGTCGGTTACGAGATGATATTCGAGAATTTCAAATCGATCGTATACTTTCCATGTCAAAAACGACTAAGACTTTTTCTTCCAGAGGGTTTGATTTGATGAAATATTTTTATGATCAACTAAATCTGGAAGGCTAATCATGAGTGGTTTTCAGCACACTTTAATTATTACACAGCGACTAGATGCTTTGACAATGTTTACGTGACGCTATAAAAATTCTGGCAAAAGAAAATAGGCGATTCTTCAATTTCCACTATTAATGAATCCGTATAAGATCCAATAAAGGATACACATATCAAATATTAATACCAGGTTAATCGATCGCTCGGCATTGCCATTTCATCCAACCGGCCTCATGTTCTGACAAATGCGGGGAGAGATTTTTTTCTACTTTTCGATGATACGAATTCAACCAAGCGACTTCATCATTTGTCATCAACGACCTGTCAATAAAGTTTAGATCAAACGGGTAAAGTGTAATTGATTCATGACGTAAAAAATCGGTGTGATCTCCTGCAGATACGCAGATGACTAAATTTTCTAATCGGATACCATGTGATCCAACGAGATAATAACCCGGCTCATTGGAAGAGTACATGCCCGTTTTATGCACGGTTTTACCGCGTTCGGTGAGCTTATTTGCAAAGCCTTGAGGTGGCTCATGAACGTTCATAAAAAATCCAACTCCATGACCTGTTCCATGACCAAAATCAAGGTTATTTCGCCATAAAAATTGACGCGCTAATGCATCTAATTGAATACCATTTGTTCCGGGAGGGAAGTGAGTTTTGGCAAGTGCAATGTGACCTTTTAGCACAAGCGTATAGTGTCTGCGTTGTTCCGCCGTAACACCTGGAAAAGCAAAAGTCCGTGTAATATCAGTCGTCCCATCAACATATTGACCTCCAGAGTCTACCAAGAGAACCCCTTCGTACTTTATCATGCTGCAATTGTCTTTTGAAGCCTTGTAGTGCATGAGTGCGCCATTGGCCTGATATCCAACGATAGGATTAAAACTCTCGCCAAAATATCCAGCCTGTTGTGATCTATATTCGGCCAGCTTTAATCCAAAGTCATACTCACTGATCGAATGTCCGGACTTTAAGTAGTGTTCGAGCCAGTAAAACGCTTTTGCCAACGCCACGCCATCTTTTACCATGGCTTGCTTCAAGTGACGAATTTCGACATCATTTTTTATAGCTTTTAAATGTTTTGTCGGACTATCAACTTGAACGATTTTATCCGCTTTCAATCGATTAAATACGACTGCATTTGTAACAGATTTATCGATTGCTACAATTTTTCCTTTGGATATTTTTTTAAGGCGTTTACCCAGCTTCGAATAATGCACAACCTCAATATTTTCTTTTCCAAGTTTGATCAATAGAGGTGTTTTTATTTTATTAGTGTCGACAAAAAGAATGGACTTTTTTCGTTCGACCCACAAGTACGCATAAAAAACAGGATTGTAAAGCACATCGCTACCACGTAAATTTAATAGCCAGCCTATTTCATCGAGCGCGGTAATCAGCGTTGCGTCTGCTTTGACTCCCTTAAGTTGTTTCCGTAGAGACTTCAGTTTATCGCCTCTCGATTTTCCGGCAAATTCCAGTTCGTGCTCAAATATTCTATCCGAAACCATTGCGGGCCTGTCCGTCCATATTGCTCCTATAAGATCAGTTGTGACCTTAAATTTCAACTTTGCGTTGGCAAATTCTTTTTTATATACATCCACCTGTTTTTGCATTGTTGTCAATCCAGCAGCACCGACTTGCCCACCCTTCTTCAGCTCCGATTTTAGCCATGAGGAAATGCTCACAGCACGTGGGACACCCATTTTTTGGAAGTCCATGGTACTTCCTTTTAATTCTTGTTCTGCCTGTTGAAAGTATCTAGCATCCGTCCATAGAGCTGCTTTTTTATCCGTGACTACAACTGTGCCAGCTGATCCTGTGAAACCCGAAATGTAAGTCCGCTGTGACCAGTGCGCAGCAGGGTACTCACTCATATGAGGTCCGTTAGTTGGTATGATGTAAGCATTAATTTTTTGCTTTTTCATCTGTAGGCGCAGCGCAGCCAACTTCTCCTTGATACTCTTCATTTTACGTATTGCTTTTTTATACTATTAACTGATTTATAGCGAAATACAAATTACACTAATTTTGAATATTAGTTTGAAAGTCGCTATTTTGTGCTTAAATTTAGAGAAAGCGACTGATACTTTAAATGCCTAGATGGACAATATCTTTTAAAAAGTAGATCGGAGTAAACTCTTAATGGAAGACGGTTGTTTTTCAACAGAAGACTTACAAACAAATGCTGCAACAAAAACTCAATCAGAAAATGCTTCAAAAGCTGTCTCCTCAGCAGATACAGCTGATGAAGCTATTTCAGATTCCAACAGCACTGTTTGAACAAAGGATTAAGGAAGAACTAGAGTCGAATCCTGCTCTTGATGAAGGTGCTGAAAATGAGACGCCGGACCAAGAACAAGAGAACGAGGAAGTATTGGAGTCAGAAGAAGAAATTTTTGACGAGCCTAGCCTGGACAATTACATGGATGAGTATGTTGAAGACGATCCGATCAGTTACAACCAAGCGTCAAAATCCTCAGTTGAAGATGAACGTAGGGAGTTCATAGTTTCCGTAAAAGGCACATTTCACGATGTACTATTGAGGCAATTTGCTTTACTTCAGATCCAAGATGAACTTAAACTTGCTATCGGTAAACAAATTATTGGCAGCATTGATGAAGACGGGTACTTGCGGCGAGACATTGAATCCATTATTGATGATTTACTATTTACGCAAAATATTGTTGCTTCTGAGGGTGAAATCGAAGAAGTATTGTATTTGATTCAGCAGCTCGACCCACCTGGGGTCGGTAGTCGAAATCTTCAGGAGAATTTACTCCTTCAGCTTAAGCGCAAACTATCTGATCAACAAAATCCTGATGATGCCATGCTCATGGCATTAAAAATAATTAAAGATTACTTTAAACATTTCTCCAAAAAACATTACGAAAAATTGCTTGAGGCACTTCAGACCGATGAAAAATCATTGAGAGAAGCGCTCGATGTCATCTTACTTTTGAATCCCAAGCCTGCAAGTGGTTCCGACTTTCAAACCTCGGACAATTCAAATCACTACGTAATTCCAGATTTTATTATTGAAAATAAGGAAGGTGAATTATTCTTGAGCCTAAATAGTAAAAATGCCCCCGATGTGCATGTTTCCAAACGTTATTCGACAATATTAGAAGACTATAGAGGTCGAATCAAACATCGCAAACCTACTAGTGAAGAAAAAAATACAATAAATTTTATCAAGCAAAAAATCGATACGGCCAAATGGTTTATCGATGCCATTCGTCAACGCCAACATACATTGTACAATACAATGTATGCTATTTTACAATTGCAACGTGATTATTTTTTGTCAGGTGATCCGCTGAAGTTAAAACCTATGATCTTAAAGGACGTGTCTGATCTGACCAATTTAGATATATCCACTGTTTCTCGAGTTGTTAATAATAAATATGTGCAGACCGAGTTTGGTACGAAGCGTCTGAAAGAATTTTTCTCTGAAGCATTAGTTATGCCAGATGGCTCCGAAGTATCTTCGCTCGAAGTCAAAAACGCACTACTAGATATTATAAAAAACGAAGACAAGTCTGACCCCCATTCGGATGAGCAATTGCGAGAACACCTAGCTGCCCTAGGTTATCAGATCGCAAGACGTACCGTAACGAAATATCGAGAAAGCCTGAACAAACCAGTGGCTAGGCTTCGCCGGGAACTCTAGACTTGCCAATATATACACTACTCGCTATGGCTTGATTTTCGAATCAAAAACTTCTCCTGAAGTGTTACTATAAAATTAACACAATGAGGATTATGAACAACTTGAACTGATTCCTGTTTGTGTAGAAATCAACAATTCATATTCATGCTAAGGTATTTCATTTTTATCAGTAGTTTTTTGGTCATTTCAGCCTGCGCATCTAGTCAGGAGAACAATGCTTCTAAATCCGAAAATGATTCCTTTAACGGCTTGGAACGAGCCTATTTTGCAAGTGGCTGTTTTTGGTGTGTGGAGGAAATTTTCGAATCGGTCATAGGAGTGGCAGAAGTAATTTCTGGATATGCGGGGGGTGCGGCTTCGACGGCAAACTATTCAAAAGTTTCTGCCGGTGTGACAAGGCATGCTGAAGCGGTAGAGGTTATTTATGATGCTGATAAAATAACATATGAACAACTATTAGACGTTTTTTTTGGTTCTCATGACCCGACGACATTAAATCAACAGGGACCAGACAAAGGTGCGCAATATCGCTCGGCTATATTTTATACTACTGAAACAGAGCAAAAACTTGCCTCCATGTTTATCGAAAACCTTACAAACCAAAAGAAATTTAATGGATCAATAACTACCGAAGTTTCTGCACTTGACAACTTTTATCCTGCAGAAGATTATCATCAGGACTATGTGCAACGCAATCCCAACAATGGTTACGTGCGAAATGTATCCCTGCCAAGGTTTCAACGATTTAAATTGCAATACAAACATTTACTAAAGGAAAGTACACACTAATTAAGTACATAAAAATAAAAAGCACTATGCGATATATTGTATAGCACTTTTTATTTTTATGTACTTAATTGGCGTCTCCTCTAGTCCCCTATTACATGTACCTTTTCTGTCCATTTTTCATCGTCAATATAAATAGCGAGGTGATAAATACCTGTACTCAGATGTAATTGATGTAACGGAATATTAATTTCATGATATCCTCTATCGAGATGATCATTGACATTGTTTAGCGACAGAAGTTGTTGGCCAAGACTACTATATAATTCAATAAGGACTTTTCGCGGTTGCTTAATACTCAATTCAACGGTTAACGTTGATCGAGTTGGATTTGGAAAAACACCTAAATTATATTTTTGTACAATGTTGTCCACCGCTGAAATACTTTCAAAATGCGCTATCAATGTATCTGCTGCGGTCAATTCAATGGTTGCCTTTCGTGTATTTATATCGGGTGCAATATTATTTCCACCTTTCGACTCCCAGTGACTAAAGGTGTATTCCTCTTCGTAATCCTTGCGTACCTTTCCTTTAATTTTATGCAGCATACCATCAAAGTATTCTCCAGTCCAGGGTAGAACTTCTTGTTCAAGGGTATTAAATTCTATTTCCCCTACAAGTGGTGGTTCGGTTATCAATGTAATTTTATGCGTTTGCGTCAACTCATCATGACAATTTATTAAGCCATTGTCCAGAAAGGCACATCGCTCTAAGATAAATTCTCGCAATTCTTGCACATTGTTTTCCCACTCGGTCATAGTTCCACCCCATCTTTGAATCTGTCTTGGCATTTCGGGCCTTATTACGTCTATCATGCGATCGAGAGTCGAAATCATGTTGTCACATGAAAATGTCGTATTCATCATATCAGCATACCGCGAAAAATATAGTTGACGAAACTTCGGATTTTCTGTAAGTAACTTTAAAAATATTTTTTCATGTTTGCCTACATTTCCGGGAATGTCTACTAATTGATCTCCATCACCACCACCCCCAGCAGCTATAGCATCATATAGATTCTGGCAAGACTGATCCCAGTCATAAAAACAACAAAATTGATCGGTTCGAAAAACAACTTGAACGATCGTATCTGTTGGCGGGTAAGGGCAACTACCATTTAATATTGTCGCGCAACTATCGGGATTCAATCCAGTCGTATCGCCTTCATTCCAAAAATCATCTACGAAATCCGATATATCTTCTAAGTCACACGGTTCTGCCGTCGGTGAAATATTTGGAACTCCTGAATAGTTTATATAATAATCGAACGTAGCATCGAGATCCCATAAAATATATCCCCACTTTTTGTGATCGCCTTCTGGGTGGCGCCCTCGCCACCATCCGGTGTTATAGTTTAACCAATCGGAGGCCACGACGGATAAATTTACCAGCATATAATCTATCAAACTGAGCATGTTAAGGCTATCTTCCGCTATTTCATAATTCGCCTCAATGCTCATATCATTTTCCAAAATAAAATCCCGAAAGTCAGTCCAATTATCCAAAGCCGCTTTCCCACCATATTCAACTTCTGTAGTCCCCCAAGTGGTTAGGTACTCAATATCATACTTACCTTGATCATAATACTCATCCGTGTAATCATGATCCACGGGTCTTTCCCTCATACCATACACGCCCCAATATTGCCCATTCAAAAATAAAATGACTCTTTCAACTGCTCGAAGATCCAACTTCATTCCGCCCTCCATCGCCAGCGTCTGCACATATTCATCACGAACGTGTGTACTGCCTTCGTGTTCGAGGTCGTCTATAGCTGGATAATTATCATCTCCAGAATTTCGAAACATAAATTTTTGATACTCATCTCTATCACTGTAGGAAAACAATTCCGCATCCACGGCTTTTGAATAGCCCATTTCATCTCGAGATATCCAATCCAAACTGCGGTGCGGAAGCACCCAAGAATCTTGTCCGTGTCGATTTAAACTTCCAAAAGATGTCGCCTCACGTTCCTTCTCTAAATTAAAATATTCGAGAGAGCCAATAGGTATTAAATCACCATCGCCGCCTGCGAGTCCAAGTACATCATCAGCAGCCACCGAAAAGACGACCAGGGAGAAGTCTTCATTTATAAAATAGGTATTAAATTCAATCTTCCCAGGTAAAATACCATTATCGTTACTGAAAGCACGTGCCTTGACAACTGTCGTTTCATTAACAATTATTGGATCCACATAAATAGCTGAGTTCGAAGTTGGATTTGTCCCGTCCGTCGTATATCGCAGTACAGCATTATCTTCATGATTAGTAATTGAAATGGTTTGTTGCGACGTATAAAACCCAGCCTCAACATCCATGGAAGGGGTCGCTGTGTATCCCTGGTGTTGAGCTGTTCCACTATTAGTTCGACCTGGGCTCGGATCCGTACAGACGACCCAATTCACTCCACCATCTGACGAACGGCATCTTGAATGCTCTACTAGTGTTAATTCCAGATCAAATGCTTCGATAATGTTTTCATTCTTATCGGACAATAAAAGAATGTCCTTTCCTGTCGTTTGCGCTAATTTAAAATTTGTATGATGCTCTTGGTTTTTTACTAAATTTCGGCCCGAACAATAAAATACAATAAAACCATTCCCCGGAATTACCGTGTTTGAAGGTATTTCATATTTTCCAGGTTTACTTTCCTTATCAGAGAGATGATATCCGCTGATGTCTACTGGACTCGATGATGCGTTGTACAACTCAATCCAGTCCTCTGTTTTCCCAAACTCATCCATGAATGAATTCAAATTTGATGCCGAATATTCATTAATAATAACCTGTCCCACCAATAGGTTTACACAAGCTAAGTGGCAAGCTATAAAACTTAAGCGTAAAACGTGTTTCCTCATGATATTTTAATTTTACTCCTTTAATAAATTGAGATGTCTATATCTAAATAATTGCGTAGCGGTTCTGCGATAAGATTTCCATTTATTCCAAGCAATTGAATATATAAGTCGTAAATGTCCTTTTCGACTTTTAACAGTTCAATTCTCTGTAGATGTAGTGTCTTTTTTAATGATATGTAGGATTGCATACCATCCATGCCACTTATGGTAAAACTGTCAATTATACTTGACAGGTTAAATTCTTTCTGATATTCACTCATCGACTCCCATTGGTCAACTTTATCCTGTAATTTTTTATATATCACCTGTAGATCACGTTCTACTCGGCTCTTAAGCAAAAGCATCTTTGTTTTTTCATCGACCAGATTCAATTTTGCTTCATTAATCCTATCCATATTTGAAGAAGGAAGCGGGATATTCAACCCAAGACCGATGGACCATTCGTCACCGAATCCAACTTTATCTCTCCCTGTATATTTTATCTGGGTAAAATCCAAAATTCGCCGTCCCTGAGCAATTTCAATATCACTATCCAGTTTATCGCGTGCTATTTTATTATTTTGGATTTTGTATTCAACCGGCATTATAACTTCGTCTTCACTATTTGCTGTCATAATGCCTGTAACAATCGATTCTATTTGCGCAATTTGGATCCAATCATTCGTCTGAAGGTCTAAAACCCCCATTTCATCCGGGGCCATTAATTTTTGCCGGACATATGCCAAATCCCTCTTCAGTTTGTCCAGCTCCCGGCCAATATTTTGTTTTTCATCTTTAATCGTGATGAGTTTAATAATGTCGATGCGATCATCTTCCTGCATATGTGCCTTAATCACTTTTTCCTCGTCATTCAATAGGGTTCTTAAGTCCTCGTAGATAGGTATCAATGCTGCAGTATACTTCCATTCACAAATCTCTTGATACGCTTCTCGAATGAGTTGATTGTTTTCATGCGCCAAAGCCAATTCTACTTCTTCCATCATAAAATGGTTTTGGTCATTATATAACTTTCGAACACGATTTCCTAGAAAACTCATTCGAAGCACATACTCTTGTCGTCGGGTATCCCATTCCCTGGATTCCGTTCTGAATTCAAGTTTCTCTACATTTGAAACACTGCGTATGTCGACTTGTGACAACAAGTTCGATCCTAATAGTTTGTGCCGAGCATTACTTCGCAAAATCTCCTCACTGGAAACACCTTCCGGATGAAATTGTGCCTGTCCACGCATATAAAAACCGAATACAATCAATGTATAAACAAAACAATAGAACATTGATCTGTAATATTTTTTACCAAATCTCTTCACCTTAATTACATTTTACATTTTTAATGAAGGCTATTGTAGCGGCTCCTTTTTTCAATTGATTTTTGGCCCAACGTTAGTAAGCCAAACCAATTTCCATATGTACTTACCTCATTTTTGCTTTGCAGATTTAATATTACTTTTTCCTTTTGCAAAAAAGGATTAATCTCCGGAACCCTAATAAGTACTTCCCTGCCATATGTTTTTACGAGCGGATCTTTTCTCAACCTCTCCGGTATTTCGACAATTCGTGAGCCTAGACCGATTACTGTTCCATTTACTTTCAGCGTTGGATGCAGGCTTGACGACACCCGTAAACTATCCCCTTCTGACACTTCCAAGATTGAACTTTCGTGCACAAAACCACGGACATAAGTGGGCGTTGGCTCATAAAAATTTAATACTGGATTAAAAGCACGTACATGTTCTCCTTCTTTACACAATACGTTTCCTACTATTCCATTGTGAGGCGCTTTTATTTGCAGTCTTAGTTGTTCCTCATTATGATACTGAATACGATCTTCCAATTTTTGCTTTTCTGAGTCAAGCGGTCGTTTCAAATATTTCATCCGTTCTTTTACTGATGAAATTTCCGCATCAAGTGGTCCAATAGCGACTTGTCTGCTTTCCTTTAATAGCTTCAATTGATCTTGCAGTGCCTTGTTTTCTATCTTTTCGTCGGAGTTTTGATAACTTTCCATAGTTAACAACAACGCCTCCTCTCTTTTCAACTTTGATTCGAGCAACTGAATTTTATTATCGATAATTTGTAGTTCCGATAATTTTTTGGATTCTAATTCGGCCAGTCGCGCAATTAACCTGCCTTTCTCGTCAGTAAATTGATGGTTCAACTGTTCAATTCCCACATTCGCTTCTTGGATTTTTATATCAATATCATATCTATGGGCCTCGAGCAAAAGGTCATCTTTTTGTACACGCTGACCCGGCTCTACATGAATTTTTTCTATGTATATCGGAACATCATGACTTAATTCCGTTTCTTTATTTTCTGCGAATCCATAGAACAATAACGAAGGATCGTGCATCGAAAAACTAATTTTTACGATGACGTATAATATTGGAATGACAGCCAGGTATAATACATTTATTTTTTTCATTGAATGAGTTTAGGCGCAACTGTTCAGACTTACATTATTCATTACAGCGATTTTATTGGTCGACTTTGGAATCGTACCGATGTTACATCAGCAAATTCACAAGCCTCTAGTGCACGATAGAAGTCGTTCCTATTTGACGAAGAACTTAGTAATACCTCATACTCGATGGATTTTAATCCGTTTTTCTTTGCGGATGAATAGTATCGTTCGCGTAGTACGATCTTCTTTTTACAAAATTTTGAAAGCAAATCCTCAAATTTTACGGTTTCACTCACCTGTTGACGAATATCTACATTGACTAATCCAATCAATCTGTCATTGTTATTAAATGAAGAAATGCGTAATAAAAATGCTGTTGCACAAAAACCAATTGTTCCAACTATTGCGATCACGAAGCCTAGAACACCACAAGCTATACCGGCGGCAATCGCGCTAAACATAAATACGATGTTTCGTGGATTACGTAACGTTGTCCGAAATCGAATAATACTCAGAGCACCAAGCATGCCCAGCCCTCGTGCCACGCTATCCCCAATCGCCTGCATAATCATCGCTGCTACAATGGTAATCAGCACAAGCGCTTGTAAAAAGTGATCCGGACGATCGACAGAACGAGATGTCTTTTCGTAAGTAAATGCTATTATAATACCTAAAAAAACAGCGCATAAAACGGTGAAAGCAATTGCCAGAAAGGTGGGGTTTTCAGAACTATACTGCAACGATGAAATATCAAACATAGTTTTTTTGTCTTACAAGACAAACGTCATAAAAGCATAGGACGTTAGGGAAAATTTCTGCTTTTATCGAAGGTCTCCATTCAAAGACAACAAAAACTTACCAAATCCCTAATCAAAAATTAAAAAACTATGAAAATTTATTCTAAAAGAGTGACTACTACGCATGCTATGTCAAGAGGATGTATGGTATCCTTAAACTGTCATAATGTCCTTTTCTTTTGCACTAATTATTTCCTCAACTTTCTTTGCATACGAATTGATCATATTTTGGACTTCCTCTTCTTTTCGTTTTCCTCCATCTTCGGGGAACCCCGCCTTCACTTGCTTTTTTATAAAGTCCATAAGTTTATGACGTGCATTTCGAAGGCTAACTTTGGCATCTTCTCCCAGTGCCTTAGCTTGCTTGACGAGGTCTTTGCGTCGTTCCTCCGTTAGAGGAGGAATATTTAAGCGAATATTCTCCCCATCGTTCATGGGTGTAATACCAAGGTTTGCTTCAAATATGGCTTTTTCAATCACCGACAGCATTGATTTTTCCCAAGGTTGGATATTGATCGTTCTGGCATCTGTAGTGCTCACATTAGCTACCTGATGTAACGGTGTTTTGGATCCATAGTAATCGACGAGAACGCCATTTAACATGGAGGAAGATGCCTTGCCTGTGCGAATTTTAACCAGTTCGCGTTGTAAATGGTCGAGCGCTTCTTCCATATAATTTTTACCTTTTCCAATGTATGCGTTTATTTCATCAATCATGTTCGCTGAATTTTAATGTCTATAACTTTCGTGTAAAATCGATGGGCTAAAATAGCCTAATCTCCGGACCCCAGAAAACTCAAAGCCAGAAAAAGAAACATCACTAAGGAGGACAGCGCCGCAGCTACATACGTCATACCGGCCCACTTGAGTGCATCTTTTGCTCCTTCCAAGGAATCACTTACGGCATTGCCCGAATCTTCAAGCCATTTTATAGCGCGATTGCTTGCATCAAACTCTACTGGTAGCGTGATTATGCTGAAGAGCGTCGTGACTAAGAATGAAAGTAATACGATGTAGAGCAGTTGCGGAAAGCTTCCAGCTAAAACCAAGGCTGCCATTAGCATCCACTGCTGAATAGTTGCGGCTGCCTTGACATATGGCACCATAGCACTTCTGAATTTCAAAAACCCATAAGCATCTGCATGCTGAATGGCATGGCCACTTTCATGAGCGGCTACCGCTGCTGCCATAACAGAGCCGCTTCGATATATTGGTGGACTCAGCGTTATTGTTCTGGACTGCGGATTGTAATGATCGCTCAGAAAGCCCTTACCCTCTTCCACTCGAACATCATGAATCCCATGTGCATGTAACATCTCAACCGCCACTTGCGCTCCCGATTTTCGCCCCGGATTCGGCACCTGGCTGTACTTTTGAAATCGAGCCTTGAGCTGACCATTAACATACATACCCACCAGTGACAATAATCCAATTAAAAGAAATAATCCCATTTATATTAATTTATCTTTCTATGTAATTGACTATCGAACAAAAAAGTTCTCCAAGTCTACCATTCAATGGAAGAACGGAGTTGTAGAAACGACAAAATATCCCTATTTTATTATAGATACTCCCATATACGGTTGCAGTACCTCAGGCACAATAATGCCATCTTCTGTTTGATTATTTTCTAAGATGGAAGCGATAATCCTCGGTAGGGCCAAGGCACTTCCGTTTAACGTATGGGCGAGCACTTTCTTCTTACCCCTTCTAATGCGTAGTTTCAACCGATTTGCTTGAAATGTCTCACAATTGGAAACGGAACTCACTTCAAGCCATCTGTCCTGTGCTGCGGAATACACTTCAAAGTCGTATGTCATCGTCGAGGCGAAGCCTAAGTCTCCACCACAAAGACGAACGATACGATACGGTAAGTTTAGTTTTTCGAGCAACCCTGCGACGTGTTCGACCATGCGATCAAGCGATTCATACGAAGTTTCAGGGCTTGCGATTTGGACAATTTCAACCTTATCGAATTGATGCAGGCGATTTAAGCCTTTTACATGGGCACCATACGAACCCGCTTCGCGTCTAAAGCAAGGTGTATAACTTGTTAATTTAATGGGTAATTCGTCTACCTCAACGATTTCGTTGCGGTATAAATTTGCAAGGGATAATTCAGAAGTCGGAATTAAAAATAGATTGTCCTTCACTACGTGATACATCTGACCTTCCTTATCAGGTAAATGTCCTGTTGCGCGAGCAGAATCTTCGTTCACCATCAAAGGTGGAACGAACTCTTGATAACCTGCTTGACCTGCTTGGTCCAGGAAAAAAGCGATTAAAGCACGTTGCAATTTAGCACCATGTCCCTTAAAAACAACAAATCCTGACCCAGCCAATTTAGCACCTAGAGGTAAATCGATTAAATTATATTGATCTCCTAATTCCCAATGCGGTTTAGCATTGTCACTAAGTTGAGGCAGCTGTCCTGCCCAGGGTTTAATTAATTCATTTTCCGTATCATCCTTTCCTGGCTTGACCAGATCATGCGGAACATTTGGCAATTGCAACAAGTGAGCTTCTAGCTCTGATTTTATAGTTTTGGCTAAGTTGTCTTTGGCCTCAATATCCTCATTGATTGATTTGACCTCTTGCTTTTTTTTCTCCGCTTCAGATTGATTGCCAGACCTGAATAAATCACCGATGGATTTAGATATGGTGTTTCGTTGATGATTAAGCTCATCCAGGGCCACTTGTACGTCACGACGTTGTGTGTCAAGTGCAATGATCTTGTCGACGCGGCCTATATCGTCTTCTTTCAAATTGCGTAATCGGAACCCTTTAATGAGCCGATCTTTATTGTTGTAAAAATGTTTTAATTCTAGCATCTTGTTTTACTTGTATAACGGCTTAATTTCAATCGTTGGATTATTGTCATTTCATAAAAATTGATCGCAAAAGTAAGCACAATTGCGCACGTGCGACATGCGAACCACAGTCATGCCTAAAGACAAGGCGACCATAAAAATCGCCGTTTTGTGAAAGCAATGAAAATCTTAGCCGAGCGTTACAGCATAAAGGGATACATATACGTTTTGAACGGAAAGTAGTGAACAGCTTGTATTGTACGAAAAAAGAATTACATTTGCCTTAGACAATTAAGGAATCAACCCTTGATGCCTTTCATACCGTCTACCTTTTCCTTGTATACAGATAATAGAATCCTAATTAAGGAAGGTATAGCAACTCGATATTAATATCATAATAAAAATATAAACAAGATTTAGATGTACGACATTTTGCAGTTGAATGAAATGCTGGTTCCAGAGTTACGCGAATTAGCTGAAACCATGGGACTTAAATCATATAAGCGCCTC
Organism: Saprospiraceae bacterium; assembly: GCA_028279185.1. GTDB lineage: Bacteria > Bacteroidota > Bacteroidia > Chitinophagales > Saprospiraceae > JANQSS01. The sequence continues at coordinate 85,209 of JANQSS010000068.1, forward strand.
GCGAAACAAGATTTGATCTATAAGATATTAGATCACCAGGCTGTAACGGGAGGTAACGGCTCTAGCGAGCCAAAACCGAAGAAAGAGGCACCTAAAGAAAAGGAGAGTAGGCCTGCCAAGCAAGCTGCCTCTGGAAAAGACCGGAAAACCGAAAACAAGAACCACGAAAAGAAAGAGCAAGGCGGACATACGCGTTTGAAAAAGTCGTCTCATACCAAGAAGCGTGAAAATCAGGAAGAACATCGAAAAGAGAAGAAGGACCAGGTATCCAGGCCTCAAAATGAAAACAAGCAAAGAGACCATCAGAAAAATGAACAGAAGCCAAAGCAAAAAGAGAAGGTAGAAGAAAAGAACGCCTTCGTTGTGGAATTAGACGGCATTATTGAAGGAGAGGGTGTACTCGAAATGATGCCTGATGGCTATGGGTTTTTACGGTCAGCCGATTACAATTACCTGTCGTCGCCGGATGACATTTACGTCTCGCCTTCTCAGATCAAATTGTTTGGATTAAAAACTGGAGATACGGTTTTAGGTGCAATCCGACCACCCAAGGAAGGCGAGAAGTATTTTGCCCTACTTCGGGTGAGTCTGATCAATGGTATTGAACCACAGAATATTCGGGATCGCGTGCCGTTCGACTTCCTAACTCCTCTGTTTCCCAATGAAAAATTTACCTTGACCGGAGACCCTGCAGGTCGCGACCACGGAAATCGCATGATCGATTTATTCGCACCAATAGGTAAAGGACAACGCGGCTTGATCGTCGCACAACCAAAGACTGGTAAGACATTTCTTTTGAAAGATGTCGCGAATGCCATTGCTAAAAACCACCCTGAAGTTTATCTTATCGTTCTACTTATTGACGAGCGCCCCGAAGAAGTCACTGACATGCAGCGCAATGTAAAAGCCGAGGTCGTTGCATCTACTTTTGACGAGCCTGCGGATAACCATGTTCGCGTAGCGAATATCGTTTTGGAAAAAGCAAAACGGTTGACTGAATGCGGACACGATGTAGTCATCCTTCTTGATTCTATTACGAGATTAGCTCGCGCCTACAACACTGTTGCTCCTGCTAGTGGTAAGGTATTATCAGGGGGTGTAGAGGCGAATGCTCTGCACAAACCAAAAAAATTCTTCGGTGCCGCGCGTAAAATTGAAAATGGTGGATCATTAACCATTTTGGCAACAGCACTGACTGAAACAGGTTCAAAAATGGATGGGGTTATCTTCGAGGAATTCAAGGGAACTGGTAATATGGAGTTACAGCTCGATCGTTCGCTGTCCAATAGAAGGTTGTTCCCAGCCATTGATTTACCACGATCCAGTACTAGGCGGGACGACTTGCTTCTCGATGACTCAACACTGTCGCGAGTTATCATTTTACGTAATCACCTTGCGGATATGAAACCAGAAGAAGCTATGGAGTTTCTATTGAAGCAAATGAGATCGACTAAGAGTAACGATGAACTGTTAGCCTCAATGAACGGATAGTAATCATTGCGCCAGTCTATCATAAAGTAGGACATGCTCCTCATTTGATTCAGTATGCCGGATTGCGAACATCGAAGCACTTTAAATTTGAGGAAAATGAAGCATTTATTCGTTTGCTCAATTATGAAATGTTGGCTACATTTGCGGCTCTTAAAAATGAGGGTATAGGCCAGCGTTGCTGAAAGACAAAAGAAAAGACTAATGAAACGGACGTATCAACCATCACGAAGAAAAAGGAATAATAAACACGGGTTTAGATCGCGAATGAAGACTAAGAATGGTCAAAAATTGCTGGCAAGAAGACGAGCAAAAGGCCGTGCTAAGCTCACCGTATCCGATGAGCGCAAGTTAAAGTAGCGGTCAATCCAATATCGTATATTTGAAAAGCATCGGTCTGAGGATCGATGCTTTTTTATTTTTAGGCTAAATTGAATGACCAGGTTAACACTTTCGCGTAAACAAAGAATTAAATCACGAAAATTGATTGCCTCTATATTTGAGAGAGGTCGTAAAATTCGTAGCGGTCCGCTCCTTCTTTTTTATTTGCGGGTTGATTCGGCAATAGCAAGTCATGTGCGGATGTTTGGTGTAACTGTCTCTCGTCGATCATTCAAGCGTGCAGTTGATCGAAACCGAATCAAACGTCTCGTACGAGAAGCCTATCGGATTGAACAGAATGCATTTTTGACCATTCAACAAGACGATTCATATGCGCTATTCGTTGTGTATGTGGGTCGCGAAATTCAATCATTCGAAAATATCAAATCAGCTATTAACCGCCTTGCACAAAACTGGGCATCAAAAGTTGCTGAAAAGAACTAAACATGGAACAGATCACCAAGTTGACCATTTTAAAAATAATATTGCTTTCAGGTATTGGGGCTTTTCTCTTGTTTGCTGGAGTTGCTTGTTCAGCTCAAAAGGTAATGCAGATCGAAACCAGAGGCAAAGTAAACACGAAGAAATTTTATGTCGGAGACGAATTGATGATCAAACTTGCTTCGGACAATTTTTGGCGTACCGCCACTATTTTTGACATTTTTGTTGAAGACAATGAGATTGATTTCGATTTTGGTGTCGTTCATCTTTCCGAAATTACGGCCTTGCGCACAATGGCCCAATATAATCGCGGTCGAAACTGGCAACGATGGCTCTTCAGGTCAGGCGCATCCTTCATCTTATATACGCCTCTGGAATTAATCTATAGTGATGAACCCAATTATTCACTTATCGCTTTTGGCGCAGCCCTAAGTGTTGTAGGCATAATGCTCAGGCCAATAGTCAATAAATATTCACTGACAAGAATTGGAAAAAGAAAGCGCCTTAGACTGTTGGATTTGTCCTTTCTTCCGCCAGAATAGTTTTGATTCTTCGGTTTCTAATGCAATCGAGATCCGTTAGGCACTTTTCGTTCAACCGTCGAAATAACGACGTGTCCATTTTTATCATTGAACCCGGTCAACAAAAATTCGGAGTTTATAGGCCCTATTTGCTTTGGAGGAAAATTAACAACACCCAAAATCTGTCTTCCTACTAACTGCTCCGCCGAATAATGATTCGTAATTTGAGCACTCGTTTTTTTAATACCTATTTGCTCTCCAAAATCGACATGAACAATGTAAGCCGGCTTCCTGGCTTGAGGGAACGCTTCTACCGACAACACGGTTCCTACCCTAATATCGACCTTCTGAAATTCATTCCATGTTAATTCATTCATCGCCACACTTATTTTTGCCACATTAATATATGGCCAGAGGTTAATGTATCATTGGATATTTTATCAACAAATGTCGTCAATAACTCAAGAGACGATGCCGGATCAAAATGTATTTGGAGATGCATCGAGTTCAATAATGTATTTTTCAACTTTTGGCTTGAGATGGAATTGATCATTTCATCTTGATAACAGACCACCAATGATTTTATATCTATTTCATCTTTCGGACGAAATTCTTCACAAGTAGTTTTTTCAGACTTCGATGATTTCACTTCGAATTCTCCGGCTTGCTCACGTTTAGACATCGTAAATTGTTCAAGAATACGAATAAGCGAGTCAGTTTGATAATTTAAATAGCTAATTGTATCTCTATGGTCTCCTGTCCAAGAAATTCGGGAGGCATTCGAAAGTTGTGGGTTTTGGGATTTAAATTCGATTAGATAAGATTTTAAATCAAATACATTCGTATCAGAGGAAGGTGTTGACTGCATTTTGGTACAGCCAACTGCTAACAGAGTTATCAATAAAACGAAAAAATATTTCATTCTGATAATAAACTTTTACCGGTCATTTCATCAAAGGTTTCTAGCCCCATTATATCAGCCAGGGTTGGTGCCACGTCAGCGAGGACGCCAGAAGAAAGTGATCTTGTATTTTTTTCAAAGGGCACATAAATAATTGGTACCGGATTTATAGTATGCGCTGTATGCGGCGATCCGTCTTCGTTAATCATAAAATCGGAGTTGCCATGATCGGCAATAATTATTGTGTCGTAGTGCAACTCTTTTACTCTTTTCAATATTCGACCAACGCATGCATCAACAGTTTCAGCCGCAATTTTGGCCGCTTCAAACACGCCGGTATGGCCGACCATGTCCGTATTCGCAAAGTTCAAACAAATAAAATCTGGTCGTTCACTGTGCAATTTATTCAATAACAATTGCGTAAGCTCGTCGGCACTCATCTCCGGCTGTAAATCATATGTAGCAACTTTTGGTGAATTCGCCATTATACGTTTTTCATTTTCAAAAGGTTCCTCTCTTCCTCCGGAGAAAAAGTAGGTGACATGTGGGTATTTTTCTGTTTCCGCCATACGTAGTTGTGTTCCACCGTATTGGGCGACAAGTTCACCAAAAGTATTCATTAAGGGCCTTTTATCGTAGAGTGCCGTCACATTATCAAATGTCTCATCATAAGAAGTCATAGAATAAAAATTAAGATCTAATGACTTCGTCCCATATGCCGTGAAATCTGCACGTGAAAGCATCGTAGTAAGTTGTCTGGGTCGATCTGACCTGAAATTGAAAAACATCACGGTGTCTCCTGATTTTATTTGCCCTCCACCATTCACTATGATGGGCTTAATGAATTCATCCGTTTCGCCGGCTTCGTAGCGCTGTTTCAATGTGTTCAGTATATCGCTAGTCTCAGCTCCAATTCCGTCCACTAGCAGGTTGTAGGCTTGTGCTGTCCGTTCCCATCTTCGATCACGATCCATGGCATAATATCTACCAATAACGGTAGCAAGGTTAGCCGATTTGTGCTCTGTGTATTGAAGTAGTCTTGAGATATATTGTTGTCCGTGATTAGGGTCAGTGTCGCGCCCATCCAAGAATGCGTGGATATATACATCCTGCACACCCACCTCATCAGCAGAGTCGACTAATGCGAGTAGATGGTCAATATGCGAGTGTACACCACCATCACTAAGCAGCCCTATGAAATGGACACTTCGGCCGCCGAATTTGGCTTGATGTAACATATCTTGAATGGGATCAAGCCTTTGAAAATCCCCGCTGGCTATATCCTTATTGATTTTGAGTAAATCTTGATACACAATCCTGCCTGCGCCAATATTCATGTGACCGACCTCGGAATTACCCATTTGCCCTCCAGGGAGTCCCACATCTTCACCGAAAGTGGTCAATGTGGCATTTGCGCAATTTGTCATCAAGTCATCGATAATTGGGGTATTTGCCTGTTTAATGGCATCGACAGCCGGAATTTCACCAAGCCCCCATCCGTCTAAAATAAGCAACACAGCTCTTTTCATAGGTAGTGCAAGTTAAATCATATTAATACAGGCATTGATATAATATTATGGCTAGTATAAATGTTTTTGAGACATCTGACGTTATATACGTCTAAATGGGTGAATCAGCGCTCCTAGTGATTAAAAGCTGAATGAAATTGAGAAGTATCATGAAAAATATATTCATATCAATCTGTTTATTAGTCAGTTATATAGGGACTAGTCAAAATGTAGAAATCGTTCAGGAAGTCTTTAAGTCTGGCAATGCGCATATGCTGCAGACGGAATTAGCTAATGAAGTGCAGGTTTGTATTGGCGACGATGTTCAATATTACACAAAAAAGGAAACTATCTCTGCCTTAAACAAGTGGTTTACAGGGGTCGGTCCAGATGGATTCAAAGGCCGGATGATGGGTGAATCTGATGTCAAATACTTCAGTGGAGACTTGTCTTCTTCTAAAGGCGTGTTTCGTGTCTTTGTCTATTTTGCGAATGAGAATGGTGAATTCGAAATCGATGAAATCCGAATAGGAAAAGCGAAATAGATTCTTTCAAAAGTCGTGCCCTAGACTGAAATAGAATATTGGATCAGTTTGCTGTCTGGTTTCATATCCCCATGCATAATCTAAGCGAACGAAATATCCTAGCAAATTAAGACGTAATCCCGCTCCATATCCTAGTACCAATGGGTCACGGAAATATCGAACATCAACTTGAGATACAGGATTTGTTAATATTTCTCTATTCAATAAATTCTCTTCGCTATTTGGCGAAGATCCCAACCAGGCTGTTCCGGCATCAAAGAATCCGATTACTTGAAAATTTCTGAAAAACTTTGATTTGATTTCCTTTTTACTAAAATAATTAAATAGTGGGACGCGCAATTCCACATTCCCTAAAACATAAGTCGATCCATTTCTGATATTCTGTCTAAATCCGCGCATATCATTCGCAGCGGCTTGGAATGCAAAATCATTCGAGATGGGTCTCGGCGTTGAGCGATTGTAATCTGCGGAAATCCAGTTTTTCACTCCACCCAAAGTATACAGTATGCGCTCTGACCCAAATGAAGTTGCCCCTGCCGCCCGGAATGCAAAAATCGATCTTCGATCCAGCCGAATATAATGGCGTGCGTCGACACCAATCGTGGTCATAAATGCTTGATTCGCATCAAAAATGTACGGATCAAATTGTAATTGAAACCTATTCATTCCTTCAACATACACCTTGGCCCTTGATCCATGTCTAATATTTGGCAAAGTTTCATATGAGTTATCAAATACATATTCGAGCCGTAATCCAATGCGCTGTTGGTTTAGGTTATCAGCATTTAATTCTCCCATTTCATCAGGCAATAGTGTGGTGCGATCAAATCGCAACGTACCTGTGAGGCGAACACTAGAAAAAATACTAAAAGGATAGTTTAACTGATACACGCCAATATGCGTTGTATTTCTAGTATCAGGCTGACCTACGAATCGTTCATCGGATTTTTCTTTTTCGGATTTACGATAGATGGAAATCTTTCTATCCAACTGAAATTTGCGATCCTCTACAGAAAGAAAAAACTCTGTTCCTCGAAAAGAAAGTGGAACACGCGCACCACCTGAAACGATGTAATTTTCAAATAAATCGCGCATTTCAGTTTTCATTAAAATACCCGTTTCGGGAAATTCAAATCCACGATTAGACCCTGCATAGGTATTAAGCCCTGTAAAGAGCAAATCATTATTTAAATCAATATCGAAATCCGTCATACCGAACGTCATTCGATAAGCTAGCATACGGGCTGAATTGAATTTTTCCTGACCATTTCTACTATCACGTTCACTGGTTAAATCAGAAAAATTTGGTAAAATTAATAGTGATTCATCTTTATTCACTTTGCTTTGTCCAAAATCCGACGGTAAAGGAATTTCATCTTCGAATTCCGATTGAAAGTAAAAATCTTCATCTTGTTTGGGAACCGGAATTAACTCTGAAGAGATTTTTTCTTCTTCACCTATGTCTCCTTTTCTGATTTTGGCCAATTGTGTGTAAAAGGTCGTTTCAGGCATTGGATAATCATCAGGAACAATACGAAGTGTTGCATCTCTACCATTGCTCAAAGACTCGATTATGAGGTCCTCACCTTGAGTAAAATCATCAATCCCCGACTTATATTGGGTTAGCATTTTTGGTTTTAATTCGTCTGCACTTACATCCAGTTGCCAGCGATTGTTTATACCATTTTGGTCCGAAGTATATTGAATTTTTGAGCCGACCACAGACACATTTCGCTCCGAAGCCCAAGGTGTTTGAGTTAGACGCTGAGCAATTCCTGTACGTGGAGAAATTAGGAATAGATCATAATCCTGTTCAGGCAAAATAGTATCCAAGGTTTGTGGTGTCATATCAGCTGTATTCCGATTACTTGAGAAAACAATGTAAGGTGCACCAGCCACCGATATTGTTTTTGCACCTAAATTGTCAAAATAATCATTTGTAATTCTATACGTCTGACGTGTTTTGGGCCTGTAGAAATACAAATCTGTTTGACCATCCGTGCTGGCTGAAATCAATAATGTGTCTTTCGAATATCGATCTATAGAATAAATTCGCTCGATTGTTGGCGGAAATTCCTGTACAGACAATTCCCCTTTTCTAAAATCCCAATGTTTGAGATATATTTTATCTCTTTTTTCTTCGACTCCGTACAATTCATTGTCGTGCCTACCCCATGCAAACAGCGGATAACCGAAGTCCGGTTCTTGAAATGGATTTCGGAACTTACCCTGAAGTAATTTGCTTTGTTTTTTTGATTTGACATCATATAAATAGGCACGATATCGACCAATTTCATTCGTCACATAAAGCAATGTTCCTTGATCAGGACTCAATTGAACGTCCGTAATTCTTATAGCATATACTCCTTTATTCCTCTTTGATAATTTCTTTTTTTTAATATCAATGTTCTGCGCTACCGGATCAATGAAGTGCTCCTGTTGAGTTAAGAAAGAATTGCGATAATATTCATAGCATTCCTGACTTACGCGTTCGAAGGGAACACCTAACACGTATATAAATCCATTGTCCAACTTGCGATTAATACGTGTGATATAGAGTAGATTCGATAAGTTAGTCGCACCGTATTTAATATAAATATAATTCCACATGGCGTGCCCCGCCAATGTTGGAAATTCAAGACCGAAGGTCTCAAAGTCATCATAGTTATATTGTTCGAAATATGTGCGCAAATCGTCTTCAAATTCAAAATTGTATGGGGCGCCAACATATGAAATCAAGCCAGGTACGTACCAAGGAGGAAGTGCGGACAAAAATGCATTTTGCACAAGCTCTTGAATCGTACTTCCTTGTAACATCTGAGCGATATGTACACTGGCGATACCCTCTCTAATCTGATGCCTTAAATTACTGTGATCTCCATTTGAGTAAATGAAAATTCGGTTTCCGTCAACTTTGGTTTGCCCTGCTTTATTTTCAAATATTTCTTCTGAACCTAAATTACTTTGCTTAAAATCGGTTAAGTCGCGAAATACAATTATTTGGATTTTGTCATTAATATGATGTTCAAGTAGATTTTGAATTTCACCATAGTCCTTTTCAGCCATAAGTATGGCAGCTTCAGCTACTTTTCTAGCCGGTGTATTCCAATATGTGATAAAGTTGGCAGTTTCGTATTTCCACCAATATTTGAAATCCTTGTGATACTGCACCCGGTTTTTCCCAAACTCCTCTTCTTGGCTCAATTGGCCGAAAACCTGGAGTGAGAAAAAACAAAGAATGAATGTATACTGTAAGCCTCTAAGCATGAATTTGTCTTTAAACCGTTACGCACCGGGTATTAAAGAAATTCCGGCGCGGCGTACCTTCGCAACTTAATAACGTTTAAAAGGCGGTATCAAGATATGAAGATTCACATATTCACTTTCAATCCATTCTCTGAAAATACATACATCGTTTCAGGTGATAGCGGCACTTGTACCATAATCGACCCAGGATGCTATGATTCAGCCGAATTCGAAATACTTCATTCCTATGTACAACTTAATAATCTGCGCCCCTCTAAAGTAGTGCTTACCCACGCCCATCTTGACCATGTCTTCGGATTAAAACGTTGCCTGGACGAATATGATGTTTCATTCTTCATGCATGATGCAGAGAAACCCGTCCTGGACGCAGTCGAAGGTGTGGCAAGCATGTATGGCGTTATTTGTGAAGCAGTTACAGCTCCGCATAAATCCATCGATCCGAAGGAGGGTATTGAAATGGGTGGCGACTCATGGCGCGTATACCTCACACCAGGGCATTCGCCAGGAAGCGTTTGTCTTCACCATGCAAAAAGTAATCAACTTATAGGCGGAGATGTATTATTTCGGGATAGTATAGGGCGGACCGATCTTCCGGGAGGGCACCACAAAACGCTGCTCGATAGCATTACTGACAAATTGTACGTCTTACCTGAAGATACAATTGTTTATCCCGGTCATGGTCCTTCGACAAGTATTGGATATGAGAAGCGGAATAACCCCTTTGTACGAGGGTGAGAAATGCTGAAAATAGATGTTAAATTTTGTCACCAAACACCTGGAGTTTTTGACATTTTCAAATTTTGATCTAATCAATTGACCCACAAAGCGTTAGCATATGTAGTCGCCAGGCATCTA
>JANQSS010000069.1 GCA_028279185.1 Saprospiraceae bacterium
GCGGTCCCAATCGACCTCTATAATCGGTGTGGAGATGATTGTTTTTTGGTCGTCGACCAGGGCTGAATTTAGGACATCCTGGCGTGACGCAATTTCGTTTTTCATGCATTTAGTCTAAACAACGTATTTTTCAAATACAAGACCGGCAAGGCCTGTGCCTTATTTTGATAAATTTAACTTGGTGCTAGAATTCTAAATAAACTAATTAAATCAATGGATTAAGTATAATAATTAGCGAAATTGATTGTATTATTACGCACTATAAAATATAATGCGTAATTATAAGTTAAGTAATCACCAAACACGATGATCTCCGTATTGCTGTCGAAATCCACCTTCCCAATCATTATGATTTTTTTAAGTTTGGGTGCTGCCATCGTTCACGCAATTAGCGGTGAAACCCCCAAAGCAATTTATTGGTCGGCTGCCGCCGTACTTACTACGTCAACGTTATTCATGTAAGTCGATAATGAATGCCATCTATCTACGACGGATTAATCGTTTAAAAAACATTAAACGGTTTTATCATGTTCAAATCCAACCCGACCTGTGGGGTGGGGTGCTTTTGATCCGTGAGTTTGGACGTATTGGTCATCCCGGCACCGTCATGAAAAAATGGTTTGATTCAGGAGCCAAGGCATTAAACGCCATGCAACGATTAGCTAATTTAAAAAGGAGAAAAGGGTATGGGTATTAAGTATTTTGGCTTGCAACATTATGGTGATGAAAAACCGGTGGCGATCCTTAACATTGACGGTTATGAAGGCATCTCTGATATGAACTTCTTGATGCGTTTGAGTTGTGTAGGGTTAGCCTCGACATCGTACATCGACCAAGATTATTTTAGTCAACGTATTTCAGGTGCGATTGCACAACAACTGGCAACGTTGAAACCGAAATAAGTATTGTTAGAATGCTAAGGTAGTCACTATATCTAAAAGACTTTAGGAATAAAAACCAAGATAGATTCATTCGAACCGAATTATGAAAATCATTGTGAGGTGTTGTACGATAGTCGTATGTGTGAGATTTGTAATTTCGGTGAAGCTGGAATGGTTGATCCTAATAAATGGGTAGAGTAAGTAATGAATTTAATTAAACAATCAGATGAAATACTGGATTAAACTAATTATTTTCTTAGCATAGCCCTACAAAAACGGAAATTACACGATACTGATTGGAAACTAACTAATATAAATTATGAATACATATAATTTAACTATAACTGATATTCTCGCAGCATGGGGAGCACTAATAGCCACTTCGATACTAATATGGGATGTAATCAAATGGAGAAGACAACGTCCTGTGATTAGTATACTGACAACAGGTATTGGTTACGAACGAAACAGTGTTGTTGAACAATTTTTTGCATTAATAGATCTTAGCAATATCGGATCTATTCCGACGACTATAACAAATTTAACCATAGAAAGTTATTTAGATGAAGAATCCTTTAGTCAAAAAAAATATCAAGATAAAACTTCATTTACAAAGGAAGATGGCATTCCATATACGCTTAAAGTTGGAGACTGTTGGCAAATAAAAATACCAATGGTGATTAGAGGAAAAGATTTTAAAACAACTGAAGTTGCTGATATCGTCGTAATAGCAATACGGGACGCATTTAATTCTTACAAAAGTCACACAATTTATCGCTTAAAAAATTAGAAAGTCATTTCAGCCTAAGGTTATTGTAATGACTAAATTTAATTATTTGTCAACAATTCGAGAATGAAATACAATGACTTATGATAATATATTTTTCCAATATAAATTAACCATTTCAATAGGAGAATTAAAATGAATTATAAAGATGCAATTGGTGAAGATTTAAAGGATATTAATTTATTAGGCGGTGGCGGTGGCGGTGGCGGTGGCGGCGGTGGTGCCGTTGCTAGAAAGGCTATAGAAGTTTCTTTTGGAAAACTAGTTCTTGATCATTGGTCAACAGGAAACGCAGATGATGGTACAAGCTATTTAAAAGATGAATTAAGTAGTTTGGACCCTCGATTAGTACCACCGGGTACAATTGAAATATGGCAGAAAATATTTGATGGTGGGTTCTCTCGCATAATGGCAGAGGAAGGAATTATAGGAATGCTAGACAGACTTTCGTTGAGTTATAAAGCTTTTTTAGATGAGGAAGGAACGACGAGATTCACTTGTAAAGGCTTCAGAGATTTTGTTGGACATTTCGAATCAGATAATCCTATTAGAACTGAGTTAAACAATCCGCGAAAAATTCTTGCTGGAGATAATGGCGGCGGTGGCGGCGGTGGCGGCGGTGGCGGCGGTGGCGGTGGTGGTGGCGGTGATCCAGATAAAGAAATTAGAATTCTTGCTCAAACATTAGGGGAAGGGTTTATTGACTTTAGCAATGGCTGGAATGTAGGTGATATTTCTGCTTCTTATCTACAAAACGGTGGGAAATCGAAGACTATTGAATATGCACTTCAAAATGCTTTTGGTGATAGTTTTGAAAATACTTTAAGGAATAGAGGGGGAGGTACCGATGCAGAAGTAAAAATAAAAACAAGAGATGTTTTTTCGACTTCTATAAGAGAGTTTGCCTCTCAAAATGGTGAAGATTTTAGTAACGATGACACTTTAAATTCAATGTTACAAAAGGCTGCAAAGATATGATTTATATTAATAGATTACAATTTCGATATTATTAAAATAGCATTGATTCCAGAACATGAGCAAGCATGCAATTATAGTTGGTGCGAGCGGCGATATAGGCCAATCTGTTGCAATCAAATTATTGCAATTGGGTTACATAACAACTCTTACAACTACCAACTTAAAAAAGGTTGAGACAAATCCAAAATTTTTACCGCTTCGAAATGAAAATTGGGTTGAGCTAGATGTTAGAGATTCATCGGCAATTCAAAACCTCTTTAGCAAAACAGAGAATAAATATGGTGCTCCGAATACTCTTGTTTATTGCTCAGGAATTATAAAGGACCGACCCATTTCCTTAATGACTGATACAGAATGGAATG
>JANQSS010000085.1 GCA_028279185.1 Saprospiraceae bacterium
AAGCCTCGCTGTAGCTCCGGCTACGTCTACGTTTTGCGCCTTGACCTTGAACAAACCTCTAGATAATTTTATACGCCATCATACACTTTAATTGGTATAAGGCGAAAATTGCTACGTTAAAACACATTTTAGCATCGAATTTCATCTCTTTCATGTAGGAATCTGTCTTATTGGTAATATTGGTTTTCTAGTTTTGGGTATGTCTCTTATTGTAAGTAAAAACTGCAAAGGGATGATACAATAAGTCATTATTGAAATTAAAAAGTCTATTGCCAATCTGGCTATTTTTTAGATTTATCAATTTCGAAAATAATAGACGTAATTATTTCATCAATAGACTCCTCCGGTAGTTCTACTTTTTTGAGAATTAATCGAATATTATTTATTTCAATTTTAGCAGCAGCCACAGCTTCGTCAAACTCAGATAAGTTCCGCTGACGAAAAGTCGCTCATTTACCGTCATTCCTTTATAACTCATATCTCTTTATTAAAATTCAGGGTCTGCTCCCGCTGATGACTTTTACTTGCATTTTCCACTCTTGAATCAAAGCCTACTAACCTGTTCAATTCCGAGAATCTTGTCGGATTACCGGACAATGATCGAGATAAAATCCTATTCGCACTCGATGGCCTATTACGCGATGCTAAGGCCAGAATGGCGTACTCTTGATTTCTATACCATTCTTATTAATTACGATTGTACATACCCTATTCGCTTTCTTCATCTATAAATCTAAATGATGTTCGATCTACCGTCATTATAAATCTCAACTTTGATCGGCTATCGATTATTAGGAACTCCAATACTGGTTTGTCGTAAGATGAAATTAATTCGTCACTACTAACTCCAATCGACACACGAAATAATTCTGCAGGCAAGTTATAAAACTCCATGGAAAACAACTTCCCGTTTTTTGACCATTCTTCAGCATTCTTAATAAACTCTATCCACTTTTCTTCCAATAGACAAATTTGAAACAAGTCCGTTCTTTTGTCTAAAACTAAATCATAATTTTCATCATTTATTAGTTGAGAGCTGCTCCAATACTTAGCAGTATATGACACCCCAAAGAGCATGTATTTCCCATTCTTTCCGGTCACACTTTGATCACTTTTTTTAAAAATGATTTTTTGCCAGCCATCATTAGAATTAATCTCAAATATCATAGTTTAATATGTTCTTCCTTTATTTCCTTTTGCGATTCTACTGTGTTCTTCCTCATATGATACATTTCCTTCTCCCGTTTTGAGTGTTGTCTTTCCAGAAGATGTATGAAGCCCTTGTTTAAGATTTTTCCAGGAGATCGATTGGAAATTGGTGTGTTGGGGTCTGTATTTAGCCTCATCTCGTTTGTGATTGCCTTTTTGAAACCTCAGCGGGACTATGAGCGTTTCCTTTAAGTGCCTGGGCTTGCGGGTTCTCAGTCTCGGAAGGACTGTTTTGCTGCGTTTCCCTCACCTTCACCTTCCGTCGCCTCCACTTGCACCAGTTTACGAACGAAGATATGCTAGCCTGTACTTTATTGTCGCCAAGAAAATTACAGATGTTCTTGATTTTTCCCTGAATTTTAATTAATGGACGCATTGACGAACAGCCCAACAAACTATGGATAATTTGAGCATCCAAGGTTAAGCTGCTTTCGACAAAAAAACGAGAAGTCCATGAGCATTGCGTGAAAGCCATTTTCAACATAGATAAAACGGGGGCTTCATTCATAATCCATACTTGGAACATTTTCTAAGTAGGTGCCCGTTCCCCTATTTCCAAATCAATCGTCCACGATTCACCTTTCCCATATTTGTATTTATCTTCTAATAGAACGGTAGTATCATCCAACCATTTCCATTTTGCGTAATAAATAAATTCTCCTTCATGAGGAGGCTTTTCGATAAATTTCTGTCGTCGGATTTCTGCGCCTTTCTTGTCGTAAAGTACCCAGTACGCTTCAAAAATATCTATATCCCAATTGCACCAAAAACCAATTTTGTGCTTTCGATTTGGTGATGATTTTAGCTTACCTACATCGAATTGGTATTTAAGATCTGCTGCTAAACACATTTTATAAGCATCTTCCAATGGTTGGATTTCCAGGCCCGCTTTTTCCGCAATGCGCAACATGCCATCATGGATTACATTAAGCTGCATTAATTTCTTTTCTTCGTTTTCTTTTGACAAATATTCATCAAAAGAGAAGGGCATATTTATACCCTTACTGTCACTCCAGTCGGTATAGTAATATAGTTTATCATTCCATGAATCAGAAACTCTAATAATGCACTTTTTGATTTTTCCAGTGTTCCATTTTCTAATGAAGGACCAATACAATTCAGACGTACTCCAAGACTGTTTATTGAAAGTCAAGGAATGTATATGTTTATATTCTGCTCTTAAGTCAACTTGTGATATACTCATGCTATTCTGGTCTTGGTCTTCTTTGTTGTTCCGGCGGATGCCCATTTATTCTATCAAACTCATTAACCTTTCCTTGTTCCCATTCTAAGGCACTTCTTCGATTTCCTAAATTGTTTTCAATTACGCGCCCGGACACATTAGGGTCGTTGTTATATTTTGTGCGTAACTTTTGGTTAATTCTTGGAGACCCTCCTGACTCCACCTGCGCCGAGGATCGTTGCTGACCGCTTATTCCATACTCCAAAACTTCTCCATTTTCATTCACTATTTCATATCCGTGCTGAGGCTTTTGGCTATTCTTAGAGTTTCCATGCACACCGATGTCAACAATCTTTGCCTCACCATCATCGCCGCCATCATCTCCTCCACCGGCCCCTCCAGCTGAATTGGCCGCTTGAACTGCCCGCTGTATATTAGGCCCAATAACATTATTGAAATAATCGTTCCATTCACCCCCGCCTGAATATGTGGTATTAGAACCTGTGGGCTTGAGCTCGGCATTATTTCCTCCGGATAAATTATAACTTTTTTGCTCAACGAACAAGGGCTGTGTGGCCACTGGATTGTTAAAATTATAATTGGGGTTTATTCTTGGGCCGACAGGCTGTCCTGCACGATGTGCCACGCGTAACTGATTCAATGGGCGAGTTGCACGAACTGCCTGCAATCCATGTAAATCTATATTGCTTACTGGAGAATTACTTGCGTAGTTGTAAACACTTAATTCAGGGAATTGATCACTGATCGGATCAGCGCCTAAAAATCCTGGTCTTAAAGGATCATAGATTCTGAAACCGTAGTATAAATACCCTGTAAACGGCATTTCTTCTTTGCCGTTGTAGTTGTATTTATTTTCAAAACCTCTGTCTTTTCGTTTGAGCCATGGTCCATTGTGGGCCATGCCGAAGGGATAGTGCGAATGTTCCTCCAAGATTTCATTGGTGCTATCCAATGCAACACAAATCATTTTGTCGCCATCTAAATCTGCAAAATTGATGCGAATATTTCCTAAATGATCTTTGATCGAATACTCCCATTGCCAGGATGTATCGACCTGGACGTCTGCGATCCGAGCTTCAAAGTCTACGGTATTCTCTTCTACCACAAAAAACGGATCAACCAGCTTAATACTGTCACGGGCCTCAAAAAGTACATTCCCCTGACCCAGAATGATCGTTGGTGCAATGATGTAGCCTGCATAGAAGTAATGATCTCCGTGGATGGTATCTGGTAAGATAGCAATGGATGGTCCGTCTTTCTTTACGATGCGGCCATCGCCGTGATGAATTACTTGTACGGCCCCATTGACGAGCTCGGCTTCTCCGATGTAATCGCGCTGCTCACCAAGTATGGGACCCGTTGTATAGTAATAATCATATGATCCCGTTGGAACATCCAACGAGGAGTCAATTACTGTGCGCTCGCGGTGCTCCATGTATGTCGTCTGGGTAAGTTTATTCCCTTCCTGGTCGTATTCATTTAGTATCATCCGGCCATCATCAAAGATGATGCGCTCGGGTAGATTCAATCTGGTATAGGTAATGGTGACCTTACGAGATGGATCATAGGTGATATTTCCATTTGCATCGTATCGATAGCCTGTATCCTGGACTGCATAGGCCGGATAACCCTTGTTTGCCACATCAGCCTGGTCATCGATATTCTTTAATTTAGACGTGCCGGGATAGTATTCATATATCAAGTCATCGATTTCCTCAGCCTCCCCACAGGCATCATCATCCTGATCTGACCCCATACGCGTCAACTGACCGATGTCGCCAAGCAGATTTTCATATTGGATTTCTACGTCGTATCGATCTGCATGATCGGAAATAACATCACCGGAAGGATCAAAGTGCTCATAATTTGCTTTGGTAAGGCGGTCAAGGAAATCATACTCAAAGCCATATCCTGACTTAGCTCGTCCACGGGTCTGCCACATCATTTGGCTGATATCACCATTTAATCGCGCCTGGGAGGCTATGTCGTCGTCGATACTTTGATCATAGCTAAGTTCTAAATAGAACAAATCATCGTTGCTCGGATTGTTTTCTGTGGGGTCTCCGCCACCTCCGGTTTGGCAAATTTCATTGGTCAATAAATCACCTGCCAGCGGTTGATTGATTTGCCGCAAAAAACCATTCTCCAAATAGTCAAAATCCAATGCCTGAAGAAAACTGCCTCCGTCAACTCCAAGCTTTTTTTGCTTCAATTCATCTTTTATCGTATACGTCTGACTGCACAGTTGTCTTGTCTCACCGTTCACCGTAAAGAAATTGCCGGACTTTCGGGAACTGTGATCGTACGTGGTCGAATCGGTATAGATGGCCTGCAGGCCATCACACGTGAGCAGGATAGCATTTTTTACTATTTGGTTATCTGCATAATCGTAGCCAAAGGTTTGAATCAAACCGCAGCCTCCTGTAGTACCCTTTAACGGACATGCTGCGCATAATTGATGGGCATAGCTGTATCTGTCCAGTCTGCCGAATTCATCGTATATGTAACTCTTTGAAATATATCGTTCTCCTGTTGTCAGATTTAACTCATAATCCAATTTTCCAATACCCTGTATCCCATGGCTGACATTATCATATTGTTTTTGCACCAAAATGGTGTCATTGCGCCGAACAAATGTTTCCCGTTCATAACTATCATAGGCATACGTTATCCAGGAGTGTATGCCGTCCTTCATCGAGTCGACTAAGTCATTGTCATTGTATCCATATAAAATGGGAATACGGCCCGGGATTTTTTTCGATGTTAGTCGATCATCGGCATCGTATATGTTCGCATATATTTCCTCGACATCGGCCAATGTTTTATCGGGAGGCAGCACGTGCACAAGTCGATCGCGATTGTCAAATAAATAATGTGTTTTGGCTGTACCCGCATTATTATTTCCTTCAGTAACAGCGGCAACCGTGCGACCACGATTATCCTGAAAAGAAATCGATGCATTTCCATTCGGATCAGTGACTGTTGTTTTTATTAATGAATTAGCCGGATAGAATGCATTTTTTTGATAGTCGTAAATTTCATTTTCTGCATTTGTACCATAAGACGTTGTAGTGGCATGCCAATCCGGAGGGGTCACAGAAAGGATCCGATTGAGTGCGGAATTTTCATACGCAGTCAGGGTAAATTCATGACCAGGAGGAATACCTAAAGCAATCCCTCCATCCGTTGTCGCTGCATCAAATGGTTCATATTGATGTGTTACTCGCCCAAGGGAATCATATTTAACAGCACGCACGATATCAGTCTGCGTTGGGCTATGTTGCTGGTCAACCGTCTGTAATAGTCTGCCTAATCCATCAAAATATTGAAAACTACTTTTATCAACTAAATCGCTGCCGCTAGTAGGTGTGTATGTAGCTCTGGACTTAACCCAGCTGCCAATTCCCAGCGTATGATGATAACCATAGGTATATAGCATTTTGCGGTTTCCATTGCGATCTGATGTCTCCGACAATCGCTCTAAATTATCATATTCAAATGTCGATACAACACCGTCGTAATTAGTGATAGAATCGAGTTGTAAGCGATTTTTATATCGGTACGTTGTCGTTCTATTTCCATGCACGACTTGATCTAGTTGACCCTTTTTATTTACATCCGTGGACCAATTGAGGTCAACGTATTGGGCTTGGGCACGTGATTTAATTCGAGTTGGATAGCCGTCCGAATTGACGGCCAATACTTCTTTTTGAAGTTTCCAGGAGCCATCTTCTTTTGTATTATAAAACTTATGAGGTAGAATGACACCCGATTGAAGTGTATTTGAAAATTCAACCTTAGAACCACCCGACAAGCCATTATTAACAGTTGTTTCCAGCGGTATACCAACAATATTATGTTCATTTAAAAAATGAGTATTGGCAAAAAGATCGGGGGCATATTTATACTTTGTTATAAAAGATGTATTGTCCGAATTCGATGTATGCATCTCCGTTACATTCGTATGCTTTTTTGCAGGATCGTAAGCAAAATATGTTGTCACCGACCTATCATCAAGGGTATTAATTGTTGAAGTCAGTCGATAGTATGACGGGATATGCGTATAATCCAAACTCGGAATAAAGGCAAAATAGGTCGATTGATCGTTAACACAGGTAATCGTATGAATTTTTCGGGTTATGTCATATGATCCATTTGGTGTGTAATTAAGTACCTCTCCGAAACTTTCATTTTGCGCTATAATTTCCGGAATGCCATCATTCGCATAAATCGTCTGTAATTTTTCGGTTCCATTGGTATAGAGAGGCGGTAAAGCCACAACCGGAAAACCCGTGCTGACTTGTTTTTGAAGATCAAAGTGATATTCGGTAATCTGATCTCCCCTTGTCTGTCGGACATATTCATATCCAAATGTATAGCCATTGATATCAGCGGTCGATACAACCGGGGTGGATGTGAAATGCTTTAGCACAAATTGATCGGGAGCGTCCTGACCAAAAATATATCCATATCGCGGCTCAATTAAAACTGTACCCGTTGACTGTCCCGTATTGACATCATCATACGAATAATTTGTTTTGATAGATTCGCCAATGACGGGGTCTTGTGTAATGGATTTAATCCGAAGGCCACCGATTGGTTGATTATCTTCCGGAATGTAGCGAATTTCAAATTCAACTTCGGCATCTCGAATCCAATGGGGACCTTCTTGATCATTAGGCTCTATATAATATTTATACAAGGTATCCTCAGCTGCAACAATTGGACCTTCACTAAAGAATTCATTAATATCTATCCATTCGCTTTCAAACTGGTATACGCAAGCTTCTGAAGGAGCTAATGTGTGTCTGAATCTATAATATGCTTCGGGTGGTAAATCAGGATTTGTACCAAGGTCTGAGAAGGGCTCTGCTCTAATCTGAATAGCATATCGATCTGTTACACAATTACAGCTTCCTAATCCGGTTAAATCAATTTTAATTTTACATTGGGCGCTGGCAAGCTCAATTTCAGACATAGAAGTATGTCCTTCTATATAATTTACGCCCCCACAGTCAGAATCACTATTTTGCACTAAATAGGAATAATTCGTCGCATCGCGCACACCATATTCTGTATGAGGTTCAAACTCAAATATTGTTTTACCTCCTGTTGGATATTCAATTTCCGCTAATGATCCATATAAAAGAGAAGAACCGTTTGCATACCTCCGGGCCGTCATATTTAAATCGCCATCCCGAAAGTAAATTCTGGTGGTGTCGTAATCGACGTATGCCGTATTTGGAATGAGTGTTGTTCGATTGTCATTTGCACTTGCGTTATTATAATACCCCCAGTGATCGATGCGCTTAGAGAGTCGGCTCGGTACATTATTCATACCGGTATACGTGAATTTATAAGGTGGAGGACCGGAAGACGAACTAGTCGAGCCACAAATTATCTCGTCAAATTCATCCAAAACCAATCGCTTTTCATAGTGATGGGTTGCTGAGGAATTAGAGTACGAATAAATGAATCGATACTCCTTGCAATATTCCTCTGCACCTGTCGACGAGATTTTAATTTTGTCCAGACGCTTCGCATTTAAATTATGCGTTTCTTCTGTATCCTCCCGATCCGTATCTGCTATAAAATCCACCCGAACTTTATTGGAGCTCGTTGTAATATAGGATAGGCGTTTCGTTTCAACGTGTGTATACAATTCACGTAATATGGTATTACTCCCACCTCCGCAGGACACATCTCCATTGTCAACGGCATCCGTGGTTTCCTGATCGGATGACAATAGCGCATATTTATATTCTTCATCTACGTAGTGGAATTCGATATAAAATTTATCGTCGGGCGAGCTAATTTTTGTTAGGTGCCAGGCCGTCGTAAAGACATCAGGAGGAGTAGCGCTACTCGCATGTGTATGCGATTTTTCGACCATATTCGAAAGGCCGAAGGTGTATTTTACCCCTTCAGGTGTCGTAAACCGAAAACCATCCAGTCCGCCAACTGCACCTAAGGGTAATTCTTCAACCTTTATGTCGGAACGTGGATAGGTATACCAGCCACCCGCACCATTATCTTTCTCCAACGAGTAAACCATCTTTCCCGAATAACCACCAAAATTAAAGTAGAAGATATCCGGCTCCTTATCGACTCCAGCATTGTGCATTTCCAGATATGCTACAGGTCCTTCGCCATAAGAATCCACCAATGCCTGAGCCTGACCAAAAAAGTAGCCAGATGCCGCATCATCCATTCCATCGATTATAGATCGATTGACGGAACCACCACAGGACAAGTTCCATCCGAGCCCAACCCAGCTCGACATTTGTGCCACTTTTATTCCAGACCCATGATAAGACAGGGTGATTGGCAAAGTAATAGGGCCTTCCTGAATTGTATAGACCGGTATGCTAATATTCGGCACACCAGTGAAATGATTCACCGGAATGTCCGTGTACTGATTCATTGCGGCCATATTAGGCGTCTGCGGGACATATTCGCCAACAATATTATTGATCGGCTGAGCAATGGATACGAAAACAGTAGCGAAAAAGAAAAGCAACGAAAATAGACTGCGCAGTACACTCATAGCATGATTTTAAAGGTTACAGAAGCGAATAGGGTTTTAAGCGTAAGGGGGCGACAAATATAGAAAATTAAATATGTATCCCCTATTAATTAACCGTAAAATGTGATTATTTACAGCTTGTCCAACATCGTAAATTAAAATGAAAATTTATCGGCAGGGACAGATGCAGAATACGCATCACATTATGGAGTGATTGTGTATAGAAAATAAAAAATATATAATTAATTATATTAATGTATTCTACACAGATTTTCAATTACCTATAGGCATTGGCTATAAGATTTCAGTATAAAACGACTAGGAACCAGTGTAACTTGAAAAGAATTAAAATCAACATTGAAGCTGTTCAGCTACGCTTATACGTGCCATATTTTTTACGTAACACCTCAAACCGATAATCGAATATTTCATTCAATTTTTTATCTATGATAAGTGCATTTGCAATTCTACCTGCAATTCCCAAGGGTGGTTGATACGTAACAATATCAATCATATTTATTCCATCCGACAATTCCTCCAGATGATGTTGGTGATGCCACATCCGATATGGGCCAACACGCTGCTCATCTATAAAATATTGCAGCTCGACAACTTGTGTTATTTCGGTAACCCATTTCATTTTGATTCCGAAAAGCGGGCTGACATGATATGTGATAATCATGCCCGGATACATTTTTTTGGGAAGATCTTGTGACAAGATAGTAAAGCCCAGGCTGGGAGGTGTTATGTGTTCAAGGTTTTTCGGTGAAGAAATAAAATTCCAAATTTCCTCGCGCGAAGCGTGTAATTTTTGTTGTCGACGAAATTGATAAACAGCCATTACGTAGTTTTTTTAAAAGATGCACATCAATTTATTCGGTATGGAAATTGATGAATTTGCCTGGTATCGGTTGTAAAGTATTATTTTTCTTTAAATTGATCCTATGCTGAGACAACTTGTTTAATTATATGATTATGTATCAATTTAATATTCTACAGGTGTGACGAGGCTAGCCACTAAGCAACCAACTGTTGGTCATTTTGCTGAATAATATTGTAATAGTCGTCGTCTATTTTGACCAACCCTTTTTCATAACAGAAATTACATACCTGTCCGGATTGATTATAATAGATATTCGTAAAGTATGAAAATTGAAATCCACGATCCATTAATTTATTTTTATGGACCTCTGTTTTTCCGAGTTCGTAATACTCTTGAAGAATTCGTCTATTTTGACGAAGGATACGATTGATCCTACGCATCAGGTTGTTTTTGTCACGATTTCGAGAATTGTTGTAATTGGCACGACAGTCGTCTCCGCAGAATTTTTTATCCGCCCGACCTTGAACTGCTTCGCCACACGCTAGACATGATTTCTTGATACGCATAGTTATAAGGATTTGGTTCGAATTACATTGGTAAGTGTTCGAGGGAGACAAAATATCCCCTCATCAATGTCATTTTTTTCAAACTTTAACATTTGATGTGTTGACCTTTCAATAAATCTATCGACGAAATTCGTGCTCCGATTAGCAATCAGCACACACTGGGACTCAAAACAATACTCGATTTAAATTGGCCCTATCCGCTGCCGCAGAACGTAGGTAAATGACAAAGTACAATCACAAAAGTGCATGGAATTAGGGAATAGCTATCATGTAATTTGACCAATTGTCGTCACCAAGGACACAACTCTGTGCCGCCTCCTTTTTCTGTATTTTTGCGGCCTATTAAAGCGATGACCGCAGTATGAAATTGATTATTCCAATGGCTGGTAGAGGCTCGCGATTGAGACCTCATACGTTAACAGTGCCCAAACCTGTCGTCCCCATAGCTGGGAAGCCTATCGTACACCGTCTGGCGGAAACCTTGACGACCTATAGCAAGCGGGCTTTTGATGAAATAGCTTTCATTATTGGCGACTTTGGTGCTGATATCGAAAAACAGTTACTCGACATAGCTGACAAGCTGGGATCGGTTGGGAAAATTTACTATCAAGATGACCCGCAAGGCCCCGCTCATGCCTTGTACTGCGCTAAGGATTCGATTTCAGGCCCTTGTATTGTGGCCTTTGCCGATACGCTATTCTATGGTGACTTCGATTTGGATTCATCGACCGATGGATTGATTTGGACAAAGAAAGTCGAGGATCCTTCGGCGTACGGCGTTGTGCTTGTGGATGAAGATGACGTAATCACAGGATTTGAAGAAAAACCGACTACCTTTTTATCCGATTTAGCTATCGTCGGTATTTATTATTTCGGTGATGGCGATCGACTTCGAAATGAAATAAGCAATGTTGTTGAAAATGACATTCGATATAAAGGAGAATTCCAAATTACCACCGTATTGGAACGATTGAGTGCGTCCGGATATAAATTCGGTGCGCGCAAAGTGGATGAATGGCTCGACTGCGGGAACAAAAACGCGCTGGTCCATGCAAATCAACGCGTTTTAGAAATCGAAGAGCGAGACCCGGATTATTCGGGAGCGACAATTAAGCAATCTTGCATCATTCCTCCCTGTCACATCGGTCGGGATGTGACGATCATCGATAGTGTGATAGGGCCACATGTTTCCATAGGGAATGGCACGCGCGTCGAACGGTGTATCATAGAAAATTCCGTTATACAGAATTCTTCTGAGATCAATCACGTTAATATAAAGGATTCCATGATTGGAAATCATACAAAATATATTGGTAAAACGAATAACATAAGTATTGGAGACTATTCTGAATTGGAAGCATAAGGCTTCTGCAATTTTTCTATTTATACTCATTTCAACTTTTGCAACTATAGGGCAAAAGTTACCGGAGGTTCGTGTGAATCAGATTGAAGTGAGCGAGGAGACGCTTTTTATAGAGGCAAATCGTGAGCGGCTCATGGGGAATTATGACGAGGCGGAAGAAAATCTAAAAAAACTGATCTCAACATAT
The DNA here is from genome assembly GCA_028279185.1 of Saprospiraceae bacterium. Taxonomy (GTDB): domain Bacteria; phylum Bacteroidota; class Bacteroidia; order Chitinophagales; family Saprospiraceae; genus JANQSS01. Next base: position 11,879 of record JANQSS010000085.1, read on the forward strand.
GGCGAAAAAGCTGCTTATTTCTTCGAGATGTCAAAATTATTTCAAGAAATTGGCGAACTGGAAAAAGCCAAGTCCTTCGTCGAACGTGCCATTAATTTAGAACCGGAAAATGAATGGTATTGGCAATACCGCGCAGAAATAGGTATCGAATCTGAAGATCATGTTGACGTTATTTATTCCTACGAATCATTAGCAAAACTTTTTCCCGATCGCCACTATTATTTGGAAAATATAGCTTTTCATCAGTTGCACAACGATGATCCGAAGGCGGCATTGCAAACGTTGAATACATTGGAAAAACGTGTTGGTATTAATTACGAAACGACACGACAACAACATTTGATTCTCGATGAAATGAATCAGGTAAAAGCGGCTTCAAAAATACTCGACACCTATCTGTCAAAATACCCACGCGATGAGCGGGTGATTCAAATTGCCGCAGCATATGCATACAACAATAATGATATCGAAGGTGCCATTCGATATTATGAGAAACTCCTTGATGTAAACCCCAATCATGCACAGGCAAAGTCTGCCTTGATGAAATTGAAAGGAAAAGATGATATGCCTGATGCTTTAGGTGCATTTATTCAGGACAAAAATGTTTCGCTTGACGACAAAATATTTCACCTAATTCCTATGCTGACGGATATTCAGATGGGCAAACAAACTGTTGCACTTGAGTCTCTGGAATCGCATGCAATGACCCTGGAAAATATGTATGGACCAAATGCAAAAATAGCAGCATTAAAAGGAGATATTTTTTCATTAAACAACAAACTTGAAGCGGCCGTTACATCCTATAAGTCGGCGATTTCCATCGATGATAACAATTATCTCGTTTGGGAGTCTCTGCTGTATCTATTGGTCGAAACAAAAGATGTGGGCTCGCTCAGTCAATACGCGGAGGAGGCAATGGACATATTCCCAAACAAACCCATGCCACATGCATTTTTTGCGGTAGCTGATGCATTGAAGGGCAATTTTAATGGCGTGGATAAAAATTTGAAAAGGGCGCGTATGATTGCCGGTAATAATTCAGCACTCATTAATCAAGTGACAGAATTAGAAGGCTTCGTAGAACGGCTTAGAGAACAATAAATAAGTATTATAATATGATGAAGCGGTTTTTACTGTTCAGCATTGTTTGTCTTGTGGCACTTATATCATGTAAATCGACGAGTAAAACGGGTAAAACTGTTGTCGAAAAGCCGATTTCATATAAGAAAATCTTGTCTGATTATTCGGATCGTATGCCGGACTATGAATCGATGAAAAGCGATATAAAATTAGACGCTGATTTAGACAATGCATCTTACCGGGCTTCAGGCGAAATTCGTCATGTTCGCGGAAAAGGGGTTTTTATTTCGGTGAAGAAGATTGGGTTTGAAATTGGTCGTGTTTGGATTACTCCTGATTCTTTTTTTGTATTAAATAGATGGGACAAAGAATATGTTCGAGAACCAATTTCCGTCATAGAAGAATCCTATCAAATTAAAGGCGAATATGATATGGTTGAGGAAATACTGACAGGTATTCCGAAATTAGGACCATTTGTCAAGTCGGATAAAACGACTGTTGAGGGCGAATATCATCGCATTGATCTGCCTTCTTATTATCGAAATATAGATTTAGTTCTTTGGCTGGATAGTGCAAAGCAAGCGGTGCGACAGGCATATTATCAAGATGATAAAGGGAGAGGTGTTCGAATGAAATACCAGGCGGAGGCGGAGCAAAAATTAATTATAGAACGTGAATTGCATACGGAAAACATAGACGATGAAATCCACGTACGATTAATCTATAAAAACCCAACGTTCAACCGGACCTTACTTCCTGTATTTGATGTACCTTCACATTATACGCGAAGAAGATTTTAATTGTTGCATGGATAATCATAACTGGACTGTAGGGGAAAAAGATCAGCGCGGCTTGGTAAAACAAGTTGAGCGGGCTGTGCTCGTGGGTATAGAAACACCTCATATTTCATCGAGTATGGCACAAGAACATCTGGATGAACTTGAGTTTTTGGCTATGACGGCCGGCGCTAAGACGATAAAGATGTTCACACAGAAATTACCGCACCCAAATCGCAAATATTTCGTCGGTAGCGGAAAACTCGAGGAGATAGGAGAATATGTTGATGCGCATGATATTGACATGGTCATCTTCGACGATGATTTATCACCGGGACAACAGCAGAATATTGAGCGAGAATTAAAACGCAAAATTGTGGATCGATCATCTTTAATTCTTGACATTTTCGCATCACGCGCACAAACGGCACAAGCCAAGGCTCAAGTTGAACTCGCTCAGTTACAATATTTATTACCACGTCTTCGAGGTTTATGGACGCACTTAGAACGACAGCGTGGTGGTATTGGGATGCGAGGACCTGGTGAAAAAGAAATTGAAACAGACCGGCGAATAATTAGACAAAAAATATCCGTCCTCAAAGAAAAATTGAATAAAATTGATTTACAAAATCAAACCAGACGGAAAAAACGGGGTGACCTTATTCGAATTGCCCTGGTTGGCTACACGAATGTGGGAAAATCTACCATAATGAATGCACTGAGTAAGTCAGATGTTTTTGCAGAGAATAAATTGTTTGCAACGCTCGATACGACAGTACGAAAAGTAGTACTGGACGCCACACCTTTTTTATTATCTGATACGGTAGGTTTTATTCGAAAATTACCGCATCATCTGGTCGAAAGTTTTAAATCAACATTGGACGAGGCAAGAGAGAGCGATTTGCTCTTACACGTTGTGGATATTTCACACCCCCAATATGAGGATCATATTGCCACGGTACAAAAAACATTGGCCGATTTGGGTGCATCCGAAAAGCCGACTATTATGGTTTTTAATAAAATGGATGCGTATCGCAAAACAACGTTTGACGATTATCTGGATGAACATGTCAGAACGGAATTAGAATCGACGCTGAAGGATATGTTGAAAGCTCGGTACGGCGAAGACACTATTTTTATTTCTGCAATCGACAAAGAACACTTCAATCTATTTCGAGCCATGTTGAAAAAGTACGTAGCGGCGCTTTATGAAGAGCGCTATCCCTACCAGGAAAAACGTTACTATTGATCGATCCAGAATAAAATGCGCCTTCTCGCAGGATTTTTTATTTTGTGAGATAATACCATCAATTCGAAATACTTCGTCTATCATGCTACAATCTATAGAAAATAAGTATGCTAACTTATTAGTCGATTACTGTCTTTCCATAAAAAAAGGGGATAAACTCTATGTAAAAACTACCACTGCGGCTGAGCCCTTGTTGATCGAGGTATATCGGGAGGCGATGAAACGAGGCGCCATCGTGGAGTATGACATGACGTTTGCTGGAAAACAGGCACTATGGATGAAACATGCAAATGAGGAGCAGCTAAATCATATCAGCACGTCTTATGCCAATGCCCTCAGAAACTTTGATGCGTATTTGGTAATTCGTGCGCCCATGAATTTGCGAGACGAACACGGGTTAAACACAAATAAATTAAAATTGCGAAAGGAGGCTGTTCGCGATTTATTGAATATTTACAATGAACGCATTGCCACGGAAGATATGCGTCGCTCACTGTGTATGTATCCAACGCAGGCATCGGCGCAATATGCGGGCATGACATTGGACAATTATAAGGACTTCGTCTATCGGGCTTGTCATCTCGACAAGGATGACCCAATGGCGGCCTGGCGTAATGTCCGTACAGAGCAACAGCGATATGTTGATCGGCTAAACGCCTGCGATGTCGTGCATTACAAAGGAAGCCACATCGATGTAAAGTTTTCGGTTAAAGGCCGCACCTGGATAAATTCAGATGGCAGAACGAATATGCCTTCGGGTGAAGTTTTTACAGGACCTGTTGAGGATTCCGTAAATGGAAAGGTCTATTTTTCATATCCATCTATTTACATGGGAGAGGAAGTGGAAGGTGTCACATTATATATAAAGGATGGATATATAGAAAAGTGGGACGCGGAAAAGGGAAAAGATTTTCTCGATAAAATATTTCAAATGAAAGGTACGCGTCGCTTTGGAGAAGCAGCTGTAGGAACGAATTATAACATTAATCGGATGACGAAGAATATATTATTCGATGAAAAAATCGGTGGTACAATTCACATGGCCATCGGTCAATCGTATAAACATACGGGTGGAGAAAATGAATCTGTTGTACACTGGGACATGATTACCGACATGACAGAGGACGGAGAAATCTGGGCCGATGACGAGTTAATTTATGAAAAAGGCCGGTTTATTATTTAATCTAAATGAAGCTCTTTATGGACATGTTATTGGCGTCGTTCGCAACTCACCTTCATTATCGATAAGTATGCGGTAACACTGCCCATCGACACCTTTAAGAATTAATCCGGAAGGGGAGTCGACTAAAACGTCTCCATTTTCTGCTTCTACTTTTATACTGTAATCTGCATCTTCGCAGGCATCGCCAATCCCATTTCCATTGCTGTCAAGTTGATTTGCGTCGGGGATCAACGGACATAGGTCGCATACATCACCGATGCCGTCGCCATCTGTGTCCACCTGGCTTTTATTGTAGTCATCGGGACAATTGTCTACGTCATTGATGATTCCATCCTGATCGCCATCTACGGGCAATCCACATGACTCAAACATGTCGAAGAAAGATGAGCATTGTACGCCATTATCTGAAATATCTATAGATCGAATAGCATTTGTGGTAATTAATTGGTACAGGTCACAACAATCATTTAGTAGAAGGTTATCTTTTAAGACCAAGTTATCTATAAATAATATATCAGAAAACGGCCATTGCACTAATTCTGTATTCTGCAAGTTTAATGTGCCAAAATAAACTGCATTGTACGCAAACGAAATATCAAACGCTTTGTCAATGATAAGTTCATTTAAGGAATTAATGTTTGGTTGGACGTCAAAGGTGATTTCATCCAGCATGGCGTTATTGATAATTACAATATGTTTATTCCCATTTTTGGAAAGCGACTTTAGCGATAAATTGTTTAGGTTACCGTTTGCTCGAATATCAATATTAGATATGGAGTCAGTATGGGGCAGACTCACCGATTGATAACTAGAATTATGGATTTGCAAACCTTCACCAACAATGCTTTGTAGAGAATGTGATATTGTAATTGAAGGTGAATTAAAGGCAATTGGCCTTTGCGTTAAAGTCAAACTTTCTATAGAGTTGACACTACCCAGATCGCTTATTTCTGTTAGTTGTATGCAACCATCAATCTCAATATGTTGAAGCACTTGAAGGCCCGGTAATCTAATATCGTGCAGCTCATCACAATCGTCCACAGTGAGTGCTTTAAGTGTTTCTAAATTGGATAATCCATTAAAATTAATAAAGTCGGCTACTTCATTCAAATGTAGATGGTGCAACATACGTATACTATCTAACCCTCGGAAAGAAGCAAATCGCGCTCCCCATGCTTCGATAGACCCAATAGTGGCGGGTGGGAATAAATGAAACTTATTTGGTAAATGGCAGCTTAGTGAAAAGTTTTCGATGTGAGTTAAATTTCGAAATCCTCTGAAGGTTGTGATCTTAGGTGATGAGCCAAAATAATGACCAAGTCGAAGATGTTCAATATATTTCAGTCCGTAGAGTGAATCCAAATGAATTAACCCTTGTTTGTCTATATACAATTCACCGATAGAGTCACAATCAAAATTTAGCGGAAAGTTATCTACTTGTGACTGTGTGCTTAGCGTAACACTTGGACAATATCCGGCAATGGAATGCATAACAAACAGCGGAATCGTACAGAAAAAAAGGACTAGATAAGGTTTTCTCACTCGATCGGAAATACGTGTTAATAATGAGACCAAAATGTCATACCTTGAAGAAGTGCGATTCTTGGATTTCATAGTGTTGTGTTTAGACTTGAATCCCAAAGATAGTTGTTATATTCGGAATTGGTATGGTCTGACTTAATTTTCATTTTAATTAAAGTTCATAGTAATGAGAGTAAATACATTTAATTTTTTCAATAGGTGTAAACGTTTTATTAATGCTACGATGATTACTCTATTATGCATGGTATTTTTCAATTGTATCATGGCCCAATCCGATTGGGACAATGTAGAAATCAAGACCACTAAGATTACGGATAATTTCTTCATGCTTGAAGGTAGAGGAGGAAACATCGGTATTCAAATTGGTGAAGAAGGCGTCTTATTAATCGATAGTCAATTTGCGCCCTTGTCGGATAAAATTCACAATGCCATACGATCTCTTTCTGATGGCCCGATTAAATATCTTCTAAATACACATTGGCATGGCGATCATACGGGTGGCAATGAGGGTATGGCGAGGCATGGGGCTGTCATCGTTGCACATGACAATGTACTGGCCCGCATGAGTACGACGCAGTTGATGAAGGCCTTTAGCACGGAAATACCGCCATCACCTGAAGCGGCCCGTCCGAGAATTACCTTTTCTACGGACATGACCATTCAATTTAACGGTGAAAAGGCATTGCTCCTGCACTTCGATAATGCGCATACAGATGGAGATGCCGTGATTTATTTCCCAGTGTCAAATGTGATTCACATGGGCGATATCTATTTCAATGGCCGATACCCTTTTATTGATGCAGGTTCGGGTGGAACAATAGATGGAATCATTAACGCGGTGAATCAAGTATTATTCATAGCTAATAACGATACCAAAATAATTCCGGGTCACGGTCTGCTGTCAAACCGGGATGAATTATTGACGTACCGGGATGTACTACTCACAGTGCGAAATAATATCCATGATGCATTGGCCGCCGGCAAATCAGAGGAAGAAATTAAGGCGATGAATATGGGTGGTAAATATGAAGAAACATGGGGTGGACAGTGGACGAAAGCCAGTGATCTGGCTGAATATGTTCTTCGTGGATTGGACAATTAATTCACTATTACCTCCCACACCCTTTTCGATACACTTTACTTATACTTACGAGTTAGTTGCAATTAGACGTTTCAAATGAAAAAGTTAAATACAATAGAATTAAAGACTGAAAGACAGAAATGGAAGAAATTTCGAACTGCAGAATCTAAACTTTTTGAATCATCGGGATTACCATTGGAATATTCTCGGAATGAAAAACTTTGGATTGATTTTTTAATGCATGGATATATTGACCACAATCCCGATTATATTAAATATACTGTTCATGATATGAATAATATTGAATATAATAATTTTGTTAAATTAGTTCATTTATATTTTGAATACGGATTTGAATATTTTGAACCGGTTGCGATAAAGACCTTAGGAGAGATAAAACAATTACGTGAAAAATTTGAACATTAAATAAAAGCACCTAACAACATGTATACACAATGTTTGCTATCGCTTCGCACTGCGCTTACATTATCCGTTAGATAGTATCTTAAATCTGATGGACTGCTTCATTTAGTCTGGCCATATGAATCTACACAGAATTATATCGTTTCCCTTTTTTAGTTTTTTGGGTTAAGCTTCATTTTGAGTCGCCATGGTTTTTCGTAGGTATTAGTTGCGAAGAAATCGACTACAATTGATTAAGTTTATTCAACTGGATTATATCGGTGCATACAGTTGCTTTCGGCCTTATTCATTTTAGAGGAAAAGGTGCCAAAAATCGTTAAGAACTAAAAACTGTATGAGCCAAAGTGCTACTAAAGATAAGGTAATGATTTCCAGTAAATTAATAGCAGGGGAAAACGACTGAGGCGAGTTTTTTTAGTTTAGATTTTTTGTGCCTTTGGAGCGTTAAGAAATGAATACAGCCTAGACTTTTTTTGCTTCGTTTTTTGTGTCATGACAAAAAATGAAGATCGAGCCAAGCAAAAGAACTTTATTGATGATTTAATGAATCGATACTAGGCACTTCGGTTTTAGCGACACAAATTAGAGTTTAGCTGTTTTCTGTGACGTAGTATTATAAATTGAGATAAATAAAATGATGAAAGCGACTACCTTGAAGATTATTGTTCGGGTTAATAAAGTACGAGTTAAATGGTAATTCTATTTATTCGGGCCATGAGTGTGGGTTTGAATCGCCTTGAAACGGGAATGGTGCGTTCAATTCCATCGAGTGCCACTTCACGATGTTTCGAAATACTACGAATGTGATTGACATTGATAATAAAACTTTTATGCACGCGAACAAATGTGGGTAAATGATGAACTTTTTTGTGAAAATGCTTTAGGGTCTTAGATGCGAGCAGACTTTTGTTTTCGCCATAATATATTATGGAGTAATTTCTATTCGCTTGAATACAAACAATGTCGTTAATTGGGATAAGGACGAGTTCGTCATGATTTTGTACAGCCAGTAATTTAGTTGCCGACATAACTCCTACCTGTTTTAGTTTGGAAAAGGTATTGACCGGGTGGCCAACCGATTTAATTGACTACTCTGAGGATTAATGTCTAGCATAGCCAATTGTTATTGAACAGTCAATGTTGTAGTTGGTGCATGGGTGGTTAATAAATCTAATAGAATAGAGGTGCACTGGAGATGACTTCTGGCAATGCAACGTTAGTTATGAGTAACCGGAGACTGAAATGAACCTGTAAATGCCGTTTACGCATTTTGACTCAATTGATCGGTTAGACTACTTGCCATGTCAACGTTAGGTGACTTGGTGGCGGTCAATCATTGTTAGAATTGGTAAAAATTATTTGTTTCATTGTACACTTTTTACCTCAGTAGGTAATTCAATTAATTGCCTTGCGTTAGCCATAACAAATAGTTTTTCCTCATTACTTAAAAGTTCGAATTTTCCGATTTGCCGAAGAAAGTCCTTAGGGCTTTCCTGAAATTCTAGTAATTCATCTGAAGATGGCTGTCGATTTATGTAATAAGTCAGTAAGTCATCAGGTGTAAAAGATTTGGCCTTAAGCTCAAGTTCGCTGGGAGTAAGTTTTATATTTTTTAGGTTATCAATTTCATATCTTACCGCTTCCATAGACCTATTGACTTGTTTGTGCAATTGAGTAAGTTGTCTGACAACAAGGAATTCATTTGTTTCCTCATTGGACTCACCATAGAATTCTCCTCCAATGTTTACCATGGGTGTAGTTATTTGACCTCCATTAGTGCTTTTGGAAAATAATCGCGAATTATACCTTATCACATGCATTCCAGTACAAATAAAGACCCCTTTATTATTATGTATTGAAAAAAGATGATTCGCTTCATTGGAAATCTTCTTTAGGTCATCAAGCTTAGGTTTTATTTGTGAAGTGCCTTCGATATTGATTGAAAATTGAGAAAATTGTTCTTGTGACAATTTAGCAGTAATAGAAGCAAAAGCAAGACTACCAGTACCTTCCATCTTGGTTTCTTTTGATATAAATTTCTTATACAACACATCTTTATCAGGATTTAAGATGTTAGCTTCCATTTTATATTTAGCTAAAGATATAGCTCCTTGTGGTTTTAGTTGTGAGTTATCATCGAGTACCCAAATGGTTCCCAATTGACCAATTAAATCACTCTTGTACTTATTGCCATTCAGTTCTACACGCCAACCACTTTCACCGATTACCACATTGTTTGGTTGTTCATCGGGCGTGATTACATCATCAACCTTAACTTTACTTATTCTGTCCAGCTTTTTTTTTAACGAATCTTTATCCGAACTTATTAGGGATAATTCGGATCTCAAGGTTTTAATTTCTCTTTTTAATTGCTTCTTACTTTGACAGGAAGTTAGATTTAGGTTTAAAACGACAATAGCTATGACAAAAGCAGTATTTAATAGGTTCTTCATTTTCGATAATATTTTAATAATTGATGCCAAGGGTATCGGAAATCAGCAGACACCAAAAAGTGGTAGGTTAATACTTCGACTGATCTCATATAATTTGAACTAGAAAATGACAGAAATATGTGGCAATTATACTTTTTGGTTGATATAGAATCCTATCTGGTGCCATCATAAATTGGTTCGATAAGTGGCTGTTTGATATTTCATACGATCTATCTGGTCAGGTGTAAATTCCTTCATCCAGGAATCGTCCACATAATTCATGTAATTGTGAATTGGAGCAAGTTCTCCAGCATGACAGGCCCCGTTTCGTCTACCTGGCTTAGGCGTCCCAGTGTTTGCCGGGTGATGTGCAGGTGTATCGTGAATATGATCCCCATACCCTTTGCACCCGTCATGAAAGGTGTGGTAAAGACCAAGCCAATGTCCAATTTCATGAACAGCTGTCATACCTAAATTGAATTTTGGCTCTGACCCTCCAGGAAGTGAAGCGTCCAAAAGGACGACACCATCCATTATAGGGTCTCCAGATAATTCATAAGGAAATGTTGCCCAGCCCAAAACACCGCCACGCAATCCGGCTGTATAGAAATTCAAATTATATTCAGGATCGGCTTGTAAATGTCGTTTTGCGTCTCGTTCTTCGATACTTTTGTGTGTCATGCCGTACCAAAGCTTATTATCAATGGATAGGACGTCTGTTTCCTTATATGTAAATGAAAATCCTGATCCACTAAATGCGTTGTTAAGTATACTAATTTGATCGATACGTTGCCGCCGAGAAATTTTTCCGCGTGTCCCATCTAAAATATGTCGAAACTTAACAGTTATAGTTTTCTGGGTGAACGGAATCCCTCGTGATTTCATGGACAGCATTCGTCTATTAATGCTGAGAATGTCTGGGGCAGATGGATGTGTCGTTCCGCATCCACGTCCATTATACTCTCTTTCACGTTCATCTAGAAATTCATGATCTTTCACAGGTTTTAGATTTTAATATTTGATTAAATATATATGCTGCTATTGCGTATGGGCTGCATCAAATATCAATTACGTTTCTTATGCAGACCATATAACTTTAGTTAGTGCTGTAAAATATGTTTTGGTTCGATTCATAGCCTCTGATGAATATCATCGAACTGCAATAATTTGTAAAAAGTAAAAGAAAACCGAAATGAAATGAATGGGTGATTGAAGCAATCTAATTACCGCTGTTATCGGTGGCTTGGGAAACCAACCTACCGGCTCGCCGTTTTTTACTCAATTCAGACAAATATTCCGTGAGTTTAATGTCAAAAGACAGTCCATAAAATGCACGATCTTCAATTTTATTGCCAAGCGAACCGCCGCCAACCATAGGTGAGCTTCGCCAAAAACTTATATCCAGGGCATTGAAAAAAGCAATACCAATACCGGCACCAACTAATACGGCATTGAAATCGTCACCTTGCGTTGTTAGATTAGCTACATTATAGAGAAGACCGGAGCCGAAGGAAAAAAGATAAACATCGGATACGAGTGGGTTCGCATTCACGTGATCACTTTTTCCACGAAAGAGCTTTCGTACCGGGCCATGCACTTCATCCACATCCAACGATTGGAGTCGCTTATTGTTAAGTAGTTTAACCTTAAGACCAACTTTTTCTGAGGCAAATCCTAGATCCCGTATGACTTCACCCTTGCTATTTGTAAGTTGATTTTGAACCCCATGATAATCTATATCGGTGGTCTGGTTTAGACCAATACCGAAATAGGGTTGAATATTCTTGGACACCCGATTTTCGTAGGTGCTTAGTAATTTCAATAGCAACGGCTCCACTGCAACATGAATTAAATCATCACGTAAATTTATATCGGTGTATGCGTCGATATAATAAGTGAGTTCACGAACGAATTTAATTTCAGCATGTTGCGTCTGATTGAGACCAAGCTGAACCAGCATATTAAAAATATGTTCATAACTCCGAACATCGTCCAACTCGCTCAATGATGTAATGAGTTGCAGAAGATGTGAATAATCGGCGATTTCGATTTCGTCGATATTATTTATAGCTGATTTTGAATCAATATCTCGTTTAACTTGTTCCACTAATGACCCATAAATAGAGGCTTTTATTCTCGCTATTTGTTCTATGTGTTCTTCTTTTAAAATGCCCAGGGCTACCATTTTATTGGAAAGCGGGTCCACGTATTGTTTCATGAATAGATAGTCGCTCATCGTCACTATCGTCCTGCCCTCCGCATCCGTTTTGCGAATTTCGAACTCGCTCAACCCATGTTGTATATCGTTCAACTCTTCCATGAGTATTTCGACTTCCTTGCTTTCGATACTGCTTTGCTTGAGCAATTCATTCATTCCATCACTAAGCTCGCTGACATATGATTTCGCTAATTGAATATCGCCTTTTAATGACGTTGACATGGTGATACTCTGCGAAGTGATATCGTGAATATCGTTAATCGTCATGCCAGGTTCGTGAATAAAGTCATGAAATAGAGGGTGGTAATCGACTAAAACATCAACCGATTGACTGACGAGTACTTCGAGATCAGGCACACTCTTGGCATGAGCGATGTAAAGATTTTGATCACCATAGTTCGCGCGTAGGTTTGGATTGATTTGTATAAATCCCAATTCTTGCAAGGCGGTTTTACGTCGACAAATTTCAAAAACGCAATCTACCAGAATAGATGAAAAATTCCCATTTCTATTTTTCACCGACTGACCGCTACCATATACTAAATTGTCTAAAATATTGTCAATAGAGAAAAGAAGCATAAAGTGATGCGATTTAGCTACTTCTTCAAATTCAGAATAAATACGGTTTGCCTCCGATTCAGAAACCTTGTATTGTGATGCAATATATTTTTTGAGCGCATTGGTTATTTCAGCGGAAGGTCGCGCTTGTGGATGATCGGCGCGAAAACTGAGCTGTAACATCGTCTCTGCAATACCGACATGAAGCGATAATATAGATACTTGCTTGAGTAATTCACGTTCAATGGCTTTTTGATCTTTAAATGTCAATAGGGCGGCAAAACTTGAATAGGCAAAGTTTTTCATAGCGAAGCTTTTACCATTCATCCGTTGCAAGACTTGACGCTGCAGAAATTCTCGTTTTAATTCATCTTGCTTTTGACTAATGATCTCAGCCAGTAGTTCGACATCGATGTTGCCTTTTGACGCTGTGACAGCCGATAATCCGGCGGAGAGGGTAGGCGCACTTACTTGAGCCAACACTTGTGTCGTGGACAGTAAAAGGATAGATAACAAAAAGGGCTGAATATTAAAGTAAAATAACATGTGTGTCTTTTGTGGTTTAGTCATGTGTTGAAAGATAAAACTTTCTTTTAACTATTGCAATTGTCTATACCCAAAAAAACTTGTAAAAATGTAGCAAATGGAATCGAACATGTAATAATACTGCTAAAAATGGTAAATCTGCTATATTCCGTGTGGCGGTATTTATTTTTCGGTTGACAAATTATTTTATTCATTTTTTAATTTGGACACGAAAGCGCTATGTTCTTTCGATTCGTTAGTGGTAACCGCAAACAGCGATATTGCTTTCATTTTCTTATGTGGTGTGAAGTCATAATGAAATATTCCTTTTTCATTGATGACAAATGGTTTTACTCGCCTTATTTCGCGAGTTTTAGGCTTCTTGTTTTTACCGATTGTGGAAATAGTCTCCTCAATCGCAAGTTCGAGATTGGTGCTTGGTTCAAAGAAACCTGTGACAACAATTCGATTGGATGATATGTCAAAGGTTGATGAAATATAGTGATTTGGTTCCTCTGGTACAGGATAATTTGTGTAGACAGCATGGCCGAGTAACACTAAAACTGAAGCTACGGTACCTACGTAATACCAAATCCTTGCGGTTTTTAATCTGTGATAGGCGTCTTCAAAAACGGTTTCATAAACCTGGCGAATACTGGAGGGGCGTCTATAGTTAAAGTTAATGGCCTTAGGAATGTGCGCAGTCTTCAAATACATCTTAGATAGCTGAAATAGGACTATGGGAATGGAGTAAATGAATACATGTGTGGCCCAGCCTAGTTCAAACTTTTGAAAGATTGCTATGAAGGCTGCGGATAAAATGGCATAGGTAATTTGAATGCCATCTATTGTTTTGGATAACGATTTAATTTCGTTGTTCATTCTTTTTATAGAACCATCAATAAAAGATTTTCCTTTTTCCAACCAATACTGATCATCGATCATATTTATTTTGTTATCAGCCATGCTATATATTTTTTGGTTCAGATTTCCCCTTGAGTTCGAATCCATAATATTTATGTAAATGCGATGGATTTTGATCGCAATGGAGATACTCATAATCGAAATCGTCAATTTCATCCTTATTCTCAGAATGCTGATCTTGTTTGTCCGGGGCTTTTCTCTGGGCCTGGAGAAGGGGGAATCCCGAAGCCCACTGCCCCGAGTAATAGAAATGATGATGTGATTCACCGGGTCCCAATGGCTCTTTACAGGTCAATTTTGTGTATTTCATGTTTTTGAAGATTATGTGTTGCGATATTTGTTCAATGCTTCCGTCCGATTGGATACGTGAAGCTTTTTGTAAATTTTATGAATATGCTGTTTTACCGTACCAACAGTAATGCCAAGTTCCTGAGCAATTTCTTTGTACAACAGGCCGTCTTTTAGGAGGTCGAGTAATTGGAATTCACGATTTGTAAGCGGGAGATCAATGGGTTTTTTGATCTGGACTTTTTGCTCTTGAAATATAGTAATAAGCCTTCGAGCAATGGTCGGGCTCATGGGGGCGCCACCGGCATTTAGTTCTCGTATGGATGAAATGATTTTTTCGGACGGCGTGCCTTTTAATATGTAGCCATTGGCACCCGCTTGCAATGAATTGAATATTTTGTCGTCGTCTTCATAGACTGTGAACATGCAAAATTGCATGCCCGGACAGTATTCAGAAAGGTGCTTAATGGCATCAATACCGGATGCGCGAGGGAGCCCTATGTCGACAATGAGTATATCAATACCATCTGCCCTCGGTAAGAAATTCATGGCGTCTTCGGCGTTATAGTAGACATGCTGACATTCTATGTCTTTCTCATCATTTAGTTGTTCTTTAAGTATACCGGCAACTTCTTTTATGTCCTCAAGAATAGCGACCTTTATTGTTGTATTTGTGGAACTCATGTTCTGCCTTTTAGGTTATAGTGTAATGTTGTTCTTAATCCTTCAGTTGTCGTCGTTTGGGTAATTGCACCTCCGATATCAGTCATACGTTTTGTCATATTAAATAATCCGTTTCCTTTCTCCTGTGCGGTTTCCTTATCAAAAGAATGATTTCCAACCTCAAGAAATATTATTGAAAGATTATTATCTTCTAGCTTGACATTTATTTGCATTTCATCGACTTGTGCGTACTTGATAAAGTTATGCAATATTTCCTTGGTTACAAGAAAAATATTACGCCGTTTTTCCCCGCTTATTTCAATTTTATGGGATATACCTTTTGAGGAAAATGTTATCGTTTTGTCGTGTTCCTCCAAAAATTCGGATGCATAGTGACGAATGTATCCAGTCAGATCAGAAGCGGTATCATAGCGACTGTTCATGGCCCAGATAATTTCACTCATGTTGTTCACTAGCTTATTGGCATGGTCGGCTATTCGTTTTATATTTTTATTTTCTTTTTCATTTTTCGAAGCTTTTATGGCATGCTCACTTAAATACTTTATGGTCGTAAGTCCCGAGCCTAAATCGTCGTGCATTTCGGATGCGATCCGGTTACGTTCGTATTCTATGGCTTGTTGTTTTTCGATTTTTAATTCTTGTTGCCTGAGGATCAAATCACGCCGTTCGAGTTTGCGTTTGTAATAAGATCGAACAATGTAATACCCAAATGCCAAAATTCCCAGGCCGACAATCGTCCGGAACCACCAGGTTGCCCAAAACGGTGGATGGACGATTACCTTTACAGATTTACCCGTTTTGGACCACACTTCATCCGAATTACTGGCAAGCATATGAAAGGTGTATTCCCCATAGGGTAGATTTGCATAGCGAGCGACTCCGTTATTTTCATCCAGCTCCACCCAATCCGGGTCATGGCCTTCCATATAATATTTCAGATTTACGTGTTCCGGCCCTGTATAGTCAATACCAACAAATTCAAAAGTAATTGTATTATTATAGTGGTACAGATCAAATTGATGTACGTAATTCGCTACACCAAATTCACGCGAATCTTCGTCATTTATTTTGTAATTGTAAAAATCGATAGGTGCTTCTTTGTCGGAAAGCTTAACTTTGAGCGGGTCGAAGACGTTTATGCCGTTTACCCCACCGAACCAGAAGCGGCCTTTTGAGTCTTTGAGGTAGGACATTCTATTGTATTCGAGGCCTTGAAGTCCATCTTTCATTTTAAATTGATGAGCTTTGTTGGTATTAGGGTTGTACTTAAGAATGCCATTATTGCCAGATAGCCACCAGTGACCCTTTTCGTCAATTAAAATACCATATATTTGAGATAATAACAGCTTACCTTTGTCGATTACTTGTTCGTATTTTAAGGAATTCGTTGATATTCTGTATAGACCGTTGTAATTTGTTAGCAATACAGTTGTATCAATGAAGGCATAACCCAGAATCCCTCCACTTATTGGTAATCTTTGTTCAATTGTTGTTTGTAGTTTATTGTAGACAATTATTTCGGTTTCGTTACAACTTATATATAGTCGTTCATCATGTCCATGAAAGAAATAGTTTAGTTCTTGGCAATTACTATTTGGTACAAGAGTATCAAATAGTTGCTGACCATTCTTATTAGTTAACTGGGCAAGGAAGTTTTGGGACAAAGATAGAATTAGAGTGTCCCTAAAGTTTACTATGGATGTTACTCTTTCGTAAGGCGAACTTATAGTCGTGATAGAATCCGTTTCGGGATTTAGAAAGCATAATTCTCCTCCATTTGCATAAACGAAGGTGTTATTCCAGATATCGCCTGCCACTTTATGTGTTGATAAACCGTGATTTGACCAGGAGTTGATTAATGTCCCATCCTCATTTATATAATAAAGAGGGTTATCATAGCTGAGAATTAGAAAGCGGTTATCTTGATATTCCAATATTTTTGTAGGGCGAATTTTGGATTTTGGTAAACTCGACAAACTTAAACTACCAATTAAGGGACTTTTTAAATTCACGGCATGTACACCAGAGCCTTCACTTCCTATCCATATAAGGCTGTCTCTCCAGTCTATTGATGAATATTGAAATGACTCACTTCCTAATTGTGTGAAATCATTAACATCCAAAGTCCATATGATGTCGAAATTCTCGTCTAAAAGAATTGAGTGATTGTAGCCTGACAAAAAGTAGTTGTTTTGATTCTTAGATATAGACTGTATCAAGCCGATGCCATACTCTTTACGGTCTAGAATATTCCATGTGCCCAACTTATATCTAAGTAAATCTCCAGTCGAAGTTCCTACAAGAAGCATGTTATCATCTATTAGGAATGCGCTTCCAGCAATATTATGAGTTGATTGATGGAAACTATCAACGTAAATTTCATGGTATGCAAACTCATGATTATTTCCTGCTAAAAGGATTAATTTTTTATTAATAAACTTAGCATAGAAATAGTCGTAATTAAGAATATCAAGGTTAGTCGTAAAGGCAAGTTTTTCTTGTTCAATATTAAAGATTGCCAGATTGTTATTAGTTTTTAGTAGAATGGAATCGCTATTTATATCATCGATAATTTTGTAATTATGACCTATTAATTTTCCATTTTCATCTTTAAGTCGATATACATCAAAATTGTCTAATGAATCATTATAACAGTGTAGGGCTCGATAAGTGGTAAACCAAATTCTATCTTGTTCGTCTTGAACAAAGGGACCTTGCAAAATGTTTCCAACTAAATTATGGGTGGTAGACCTATAGTGTTTGGAATTGATTCCGTTTGAGATGTTCAAGCCATCGAGAGAATAAATGAATAGCTTATTATTCATTTCATTTTTGAGGATATGCAGATTTGAAAGTTGAGATAAGTCGTTGATTTTGTTGATATAAACTTGTGCAGAAAAAGGAGTTGACTTGTATGTTAGAAGACTGACTAGGATTAGGGACCGTAGTAAATTTAACATATATACTAAATATCTCGTTGAATAGCTAAACCACCAAAAAATGTTTTGTTTTTGACATTTTATTTCCATTCATAATGTGCCAATATTGTTTGAATGATATAAATGCCTACCAGAAATACTATTATATACAGTTTATACCATATTAAATAATGTTTAGTTATAGGATAAAGGACATGACGCATTTTACATGTGGAAATCCACATTGAATTAATAATAAATGCATTGTCATTTGGATTGAGTTCTTTCGACCAAAAGTCTACGCAATATTTAATCCCTTCTTCCAACCTTTTTTTAGTATAATTATATCGCACACCAAGAATTAGATTTGGAAAAAACTTCTTATGGTCCGAGTGGAGTATTCTGAATAGTAAATTTTTTGAATCAATTTCTAAACATTCTTTTGTGATAACCGCATTGATTACCTCAGCATCATGTATACCGGGCTTGATAGGATGGGGTTCAAAATTTTTTTTGTCAGCTAAATATTCTTTGACTGCTTGCCTAGTAGTTTCGCAAATTGTTCGGAGATTATGCATGTCGATACTTTGATACTTTGTGCTTAACTACTTTAAGATACTGATTTTAATTATATTACATAATTTATTCTTTCTTGATAGCAGTTGATATAGAAATTAGTTATTTACAGCTTTGTCAAGAGCGGCTAGGTCTTTCTGGGTATATTTTCCATTTACCTTTGTCAGCGTAAAATAGAGTTGACAACCAAATCGCGAAGTCAAAACAATCGTACAGTTCAAATTCTTTTTTTAGGGAATAGAAGAATCCATGAAGAAACGGGTCACTATGAAATTTGTGAATGGTTCCATCAAAATATATGACTATTACATCTTTGGGTATTAATTGGTGAAGAACCTCCTCGTCGTATTGACAACTTAGGAGAATAAGGATAGCTGGCTCTGATGAACCTGGGGAGCTTAGTCTAGACTGCAATGAACTAAAAATTACAGACAAAGAAATTGGCTTGAATGTATAACGTGCTTGGTCATTAAAACTTTTGAAAGTTAAGTGAGCATTAGCTTTGTTATACGTCCCATGTGCTAGTAAGACCCATATAATTGAATTCGGTACAATATCTGCCAGGATATCCCATTCATCAAAATAGAGATAGGATGGAATGTATTGTACATAGTTATTTAACCGAAAATCATTAGTATCCCACTCAATATTAGAGCGTTGAATTATTTGATAGCTATCGAGTTGCCATTGCATGTCAAGGGACGTGTCAATTGGATTGCCACCAATAAACGTAATATAATTATCCTCTCTTCCAGAAGAAGATGTTATATACTTATCAAGCATATGAACTCCTTGCAAAAGGAGATGGCTGGAGTTCGCAGTTTGAATGCTTTTGATTTGGTTTATTCGCAACTCAACATTACAAATATTGTTGGATATAAAAGACAGCAGCATATCTAAGTATCGAAGAAGAGGGAGCGATTGTTTCGAACCATCGACTAAATCTTTAAGCTTATCCTTGAGGTTATTCAACGTTCCTCCAAAGGTAATAGCATGGGTCCTACGATTTATGTTTTTTAAAGCATCGATTATTAATTGGAAATTTTCAACTTCATTTTTGTCTTCTAAGGTGAAATACGCATATTGATAATGGTTTGGTAGACGGTCTACTTGGTCAACACTAGTAAGGAAATTTCTTGAAAGGAGGGACCTGATACTGCGTTTACCGGACTCTATCAAATGTATATCGTTAACCAACATGATAGCCTTTTGGGCCTTTATGATTTTATAGAGTTCGGACTTATTACCGATGAGGGCGTTAGATAATCTACCCTCACCGGCGTTAGTTCTTGATTTCTTGCCTAACATGTTTATAAACTTATTCCTCCTCCTCCAAATGGCGGAACTGGTAAGGCGATGTAGTGATTATTTTCATTGAGACATTCGCCAGATTCTTTATGTTGCATTACAGCAACAGGAACTTCAATTGCGAGCACTGGTTTACAGTCAGAGTTTCTGAGAATTACTGTAGCCTGTGAATAAACATACTTGTAATCATCGGGATCCACGTTGTTGTACCCTGATTCTGCCAACTTTTCTATGTCTATATACTCGGGTGTAATTTCAGCACCCTCATATTCGATTGAACTTGGGGTTGAATCCATATCACTACAGCTTTTGTCAAGATTGACATCAGTCATTTTAGTTACAGGATCGGATTTCGTAAGGGACCTGAGTTTTAAATTTGTGAATTGTAGTTTAATTTTGCCCATAATGAATAATAATTTTTCATCCCTCCACCGGACTCAGAACCACCGCCAATGCATCCAGTATAAGACCGGTAGCATGGATAAATGAACTGTGAATAAATGGAGGAGTTTCCGGTTTAAAAATATAGTTTAATGTGCCGACCAACAACGTTATGAGGTAGACAACGATAATTTCAAATTGTAGCGCCATACCATATTTGGAGCATTTTGTGTGCTGAACAAGACCTTGTAAAAAGTAGACATAGACAACTGGGGCCGATCACTACTTCGAAGAAGGTAATTACTTTATTTCCGTGAGATAACAGCATTTTTGGTTATTGACTAAGAATTTTTGCCGTTTTTTTGTCATTATCATTAGTTTTCCCCAGTTTCGATAACAATACATATCCTTTTTTAGAGAGACTGGAAAGTGGAACACTATATGCTATTGTGAAAAATCCTCGTTTATGCGATGGATCAAGAGTTCCTAATTCGCATCCATAACCGATGTTAAAATCTAACATGTTTAGTGAAATAGTTGGTGCAAATATATTCGTATCATTATTTTCACCACCTGATGCCGAAAATAAACATCCGATCTGCAATCCTATTCGATTATATATTTCGGTTTTATAAACTTTAGTCGGGTCTTTACTATCCACGGTACTGATTAGTTTGCTTAAATTAAATGCAATTCCTGCACCGACGGAGTTAAAAAATGAGACGTCACCTTTTTTATCTGACGACCCTTCTGTACGATCGAAACGAACAGTTGGGACTGTAAATGTCGTTGTCATAACCATAGCTTTATAGGATGTATCAGTTTGACCAAATCCGAAATATGTAACTGTAATCAATAACACTAAGGACATTAGGAATCTATTAAAGGGTGATTGAATCGATAAGTTCATATGATTATTTAGTTTTATACCCAAACCTATATGAAAACGATAACCGCTTTCTCACAAACTAACATAAGTTATCCGTTATTTCTAAGGTTTGTTTTGGCTTGTTTTTGTTTATTTAATTGTTATTTTGACAATACTGCGAAAAGTTTATCCCAAAAATTAGCTTGATAATTCATAGTGCAAGTCATATTTATTAAAGACATTGGTCTTTTTTGTTAATGTCGTTGTTCTACGACTAATTTTGGCTAATAGGGTATTGCATACACCCCAGAAAAAACTTGCACGTTTAGCGACGAATATGTATGTATCCTTGTTCGCAATGCGATCCGTAGCGATTAAAATTGACTTTTTGGAGTAGTGGTATAGTTTCGCCAACTCAGCGTGATTCGTTCCAAATATGATGAAGTCCTTTTTTTGCCTGCGCACTTCATGCGCAAGTTGTAACCAAAACTGGACGTTAGAAAAAGGATGGCGGTCCCATGAGTGTTTTAGCCAGAGGCAGCATATTTCGCAAAACTGTGAAGTGTCCGCAATGTATTTATAAGTGGCATATTTTCTAAAGTCTTGCGTGTGGCATTCAATAGTTCGTAGTTGTTTCCCCTCAGCGATCACGAAACCGCCAACCATCTGCCCGTCCTTATGGAATCCAAATACCTGGTTTTTTTGTAAGAAATTGACCGATACCGAAAGACCGCTGAACTTTTTGTAAATCGTTGAGAACAATTTTAATTCAGCTGAGGTAACAAGCTTTTTCATCTTTAAATTAATTATACCTTAAAGGTAAAAGACGAGCATGCAGACTGGAATATAACTTTAGTTATAGGCTACAAAATATGTAAGGAAAGAATTGTACACATTTTGATAAGTAGAAAGGCAATTTTTTATTTGATAAGTTCCAATATGAATTATACGCACCTTCTAGCGCACAAACGGTACAACATACGTCCGTTTAATCAGCTCACCTGACCCTTTTACAGCATTTACAGCTTTTTCTACCGTTAAATGATGATGGCCCGGTGACAAATTCGAAACATCAAAATGACATAGCAACCCGCGGTCCATCGTTACCTCATCACTGTAATACAAACAGTGCATGTCGTCTGATATATTCATACTGTCAACGGAAATTTGAAATATGGATTTATAGGCGTCAAGAATTTCAGCTGATCGATTTTTAGTGCTTTGTGATTTCCATTTTTCTTTTTTATCGATAACCTCAAGCCGAATGTCCTTTAGGGAGTCCATTTTAAGATCTAGTTGGGCTACTAAAGCTTTGTCATCCTTTGCATCTCTTCTTTGTTTTCTCAAAGTCGTACGTGTTTCAACGACACGCGTCATTAAATTATCCATACTATCCATGACAAAATCATGTCGCGGGGATTCGACTTCTTTGTCTTGCCAAAATAATCGTGCGCCCTCCTCATATATGGGCTCAATTTTCAGATGTCGATCTAATACGCGATCGCTGTATTTATTGGACAGACGAAGGAATATAGTACCCATACCATTTTCTATATAGTAGGAGGACAGGCGTAACGGAACACGTGAATTGAGTATGTGACGCTTGCGATCATCTGTATCCAGCATCGCTAAGCGTGCATTAAATTGATCTTGATACCAGCTTGGCGTAATTAATTTTCCATCGGTCAATTCTTCGTGACTAATGGGATTGTATTTGGAGTCTACCACGCTAAAAAGTCGATCTGACTTATTGATGAGGAAAATGTAGAGGAAAGAAAAGTAAAATAATCGTCTTGTATACTTACTGTCGAGAAAATTATAGAGTAAAGGACGATAAAAAATGGATAGCGATATGATGCTGTAAAATTGATAGATAACAAAATAGAACTTTGAAAAACTCCGATCTTTTATTCGCTTAAGACGGCCTCCTGTGGCGAAATCAAAAAAGACAATGGCGCCTATTACCCAATAAACAATCACCCAGAACCCCAAAAGCATAGTGGCGGTTGTCTGATTTGAAAAATCTTCTGGTGAAGTCAGTATGAAAGGAAGAAAACAAAATGTGACAATCAATGAAAATGAGAGGGCCATTAAAAATAGGAGAAAAGTATAGCTAAATAGAACGCTACAAATTTTCTCAAGTCTCTCTATGAAATCGTCATAATCGCCAACTTTTCGTCGTAAGTAGTCTGTAAAATAAGGTCCGTATCGAAGATTCTCATAATCGATTTCGCTGGACACGTAGCGCAAACCGATAGAGCCTATCCATAAGGCCCGCAGGATAACATGAATGAGTAAATTGATGAAAAATATTTTCCATCCTGTTTCCGGGAGACCTTCAAAAAAATTAAATATATCCGGAACATGGTGATTGGCTTTCCATAATTGCAGATCGACTAATAGTCCTTTGGCATTGTAAACGCCGTAAAGCGCGAACCCCGAGATGATTAACTCCAGTTGCCAGCTTTCTTGTTGCAGTTTTTCGAGCCACTGCGAAAAAAAGGTCTTTCGCTCATTTCGTTGATCCATGCTGGCCTCGGTTTGGTTAACGGATGACCGTTACTTTCATTTTAATGTCTTCATTCGGCCGGTTCATCTTATCCACTTGCTGTGCAGCTATTTTGTCAATGACGTCCAACCCCTCCACTACCTGGCCAAATACGGTGTATTGATCATCCAAAAAAGGTGTACCCGCACCGCTATCTAAATAAGCTTGTTTTTCCGCTTCGGTATATGTTTTTTGTCTATTGCGACTAAGAGCCCCTTCTATTGTTTGCTCGTTGATGGGTGTCCCATGAACGATGTAGAACTGAGAACCGGATGATGCACGTTCCGGGTTCACAGCATCCATTTGCCTAGCCGCAGCTAAGGCACCTTTCACATGAAGACCACCTGTAAATTCTGCCGGGACTGTATAACCAGGTCCACCTCCACCAAGATTTCGACCAACCGGAGCATCTTTAGAATCAGGATCGCCACCTTGAATCATGAACCCGCCCATGACACGATGAAACAATAAATCATCATAAAAGCGCTCTTCAGTCAATTTCAAAATATTTGCTTTATGAAGGGGTGTATCATCCCGCAGTTCAACAATCATGTCCCCAAATTCGGTTTCGATTTTTAGCCGAGGTTCGCTCGAACAGCTAAACAGGATGCCCGCAAGGAGTAATAGTAATATTATTCGCATTGTTTCAATAACTTTTTCATCGATTCGTGGTAGAGGAGTTTTTCAAGTGTTGCACCTTTTTGTGTCTACCCACAAATACTGGTTGTGTACTATATAGGGATACAGTAAAAGCATCTTCGGATGGCTCAAATTTAGTAATTTGGAAGCAAACATCGACCGCGCTCGTCGATGCCTTAGTTCAGGGAATACCATGATTTATGATCATAAAGCATTGACGAATTCACTCTTCCTCAAATTGGTCATCGAGATATTCGATGATCTTAATTTTTAGAAAGGTCTCCTGATCTTCCATGTCTTTAAAAGGAAGTTTCTTCGTCAATTCAAAATGCGGCCAGCCTTCATCATCGAGTCCTGTGAATGAGTAGAAGCCGTCACGTGCGAGTAAAACACAAGTTGCGATATGCATTAGATCCTGCTTTTGTTCTTTCGTGAATTCTTCCCGGATTTGACCTAATTCCTGTAAGCCAATTAGAAACAACACAGTCTTCATATCTGGCGGCTCCGTTCGCCCAAACGTGTCCTTCAACTTATGTCGAACGCGTAACCAGTGAAAATCCAATTCCCATGCCTCCATGAGGGCAAGTTAGTGATTTGCCGGGTTTGGCTTATAAAAAGGCGGGAATCGTGATTTGCGAGCGTGCAAAATTATGTGAGCTCATTATAAATCTGGCTTAATGCTTTAATAGGCTCTAAATGGTAAACAGCCTGTCTTAGATATTTTTGTAGCATTCAAGCATTTGGTACTTCGGTATTTTTTTGTCTCCGACGCGCCATCCACTATCGCGACGGAGCGTTTCGTATTTTTTGTATCGAGATAAAAAAATAAACACCTCCTCAAGCAGTTGAATGACAATATAAAACTAAATGTATACGCTCAACCGCTTTAAAATGAAACCTGGCCATCTCTGTTCGGAAATCAAAGCAGCCGACATCAAGTGATGGAACTATAAGAACAGCATGCTATCCCATAGATACCCTACCACAGCATGCGCTCGTTAGATTATAATAATAAAACTTAACGACTAACTTCGTCTTCCAACACAACAATACGCTGGCGTAAAATATTATTTTTAGTTTGTAAGATTAATTGATATATGTCCGGTGACAATCGTCTTGTTGGTAACTGCTTCGAATATTCACCTGGCTTCATTTCTTGCTCATCATGAAATTGTTGCACAATTTGACCAGAAGAATTAATTAATGTCAATGAAACAGGGCCTTTCCTCTTTACATGGTAGAAAATGTCAGAAACCTTGTCCGATTGTCTCTTAATACCCAAAGACTCTTTCTTACTTCCTTGAGACGGAGTACTCGGTAATTTAAGTTGATGAATCAATGCCGGAGGGCGGATGCTGAGCGGTTCGACACATGGTTCAATTGAAGCGTAAAACAATGCGCCTTTCTTTACCTCAAATCCTTCATTTAATTCGACGGTGTTTCCGCCCGTAAACGTTACGATATTTCCTTTGTGCACATTTGTCGTCGCTTCAACTCTGTCCTCGGCATTATAATCACCTGTCGGAACAGACGGCTGATTTACCGTTAATATTATCGTGTCGCATGGGTTTTCTACTTCTATCGGAATGCCTAAACAATTGCAGTCATTGTCATAAATATCACCAATTGTATTTGGGTCACCATCATCACATGGTGTGCCACCATTTCGACAACGTCGAATGTCAAATAAAATCTCACTGAACCCGGCACAAGGAAGGTTGTCCCAGGAATCTATAATTGTTATGAGCAAATAACGAAGTTGAACTCCATTCAAAGCCAATATTGAATCACCTAGGTAGCCATTTTGTCCACTTGCTTCATCCCATTGATATGTGCCTAAATTTGTCCAGGTACTTTGATTATCAGAATAATCAATTACGACAGTCTTTGCTCCCTTGCCGGTTTCATTTTCGACATTGTAATTCCAATATCTGTTTCGTTCTATTTTTAGCACCTCATCAAAATCATACATGATCCAGTGACTATTTCCGTGGGCCGGATTTGGATTTGTTGTTTCTTGGCAGGATAGCCAACTATCCATGACATAATTCGAATATCCGTCTGATGGGGCGCAAAAATCGGCAACTTCATGTTGCTCACCTTGTTCGCAAGGACCACCACAAGGTGTTCCCACACAATCGCAATTTGCATCATACATGTCGTTACTGGTATTTGGATCATGATCGTTGCAGGCGGTTCCCTGAGGTATGCATGCATTTTCACAGTCAAATCCATACAGATATTGGCCATGGATGGCGAACCAATTCGTGTCAGGTCTGAATGGGGTTTTCCAATAGACATTCGAGTGGTCACCGCCCCATCCCTCTTTGTGATGTAATTCGAAATAATAAAATTTTGAATTTTGAAGAGAAATAGTGGCGGACGTTTGTGCGCTGTATTTGTAATGCTCTGTTCGTCCTGTCCAACCATCTACTTCAGCAATTAACGACAGGTTGCCTACACCGGCATTTGAGCTCAGATAAAAGCGGGCATCATTATCACCCGTAATGTTAAAGACATAATCTCCGGATTCTGGCACACGCAAGTAGCCTTTAACCAGTGTTCCATATTGATCATCAAAGTAATACGGAAGATTTAATTGTGTGATTTCTATTGCCGTATCTGGCGAGAGCGGATACTTGGGTGCAGTGTACAAGTCATCAATATCACTACCCGATATCGAATCAAAAAACATGGCTAATACATCTCCACGGTTTCCGATACAATTATTTGAACTTGTCACCTCACCAATACAATTACAAAATCCGTCTTCCATATCATTTGTCGTATTTGCGTTTCCGTCATCACATGGTGTTCCGGCTGGACTGCATGTTGAAAAACATGTATACTCATATAGGTGAGAAGCATTTACCACGCGCCAAATCGTGTCTGCAAATAAAGGTGTCCGCCAATAAACGGTTGCATGATCGCTGTACATATATTCTGTGTGATGTACTTCGAAGTAATGGTAATCGCCAGCATTGAGATTAAAGTCTATCGATGTTTGTTCTGGCCATCTGTAGTGTTCATCTTTGCCAACTGCGCCTGTGGCGTATGCGATGACTGACATATTGCTGGGGTCTGTGCCTTCACTAAAAAAGAAAGTGGCACGACTATTTCCTGTGATATTGAATGTATATGTTCCTGTTACGGGAACCTTAATAAAACCACGCATTACTGACCCATAGTTATTACTAAAATTGTATGTCGACTCGATACCCAGGAGATCGATTACATAATCCGGGCTAAGCGGGTACGATTGGTCGACATACAGATCTTGTAAATCATCATCGGGTAAATCCGCATGGACATACCATTTAATTTTACCGTTTTGACCAACGCAAGATGTATCTTGCTGGGCAAATAAATTATTTATTGTCAACAGGACTATTCCTGAAAATAATATGGATGTAATTGTTGATTTCATAATTAAATACTTAGACGATTGTGAAATCTTTATTTTATTGTAAAAATCCGATAGGGTAGTTGGGTGACCCAGGTGAATAGAATTCGGTTATATTTGGAAAAACTACTTGCAAGTCCGACGAATCCAATCCGAACCATAGTGCCAATTCCGCAAAATATTCATCTGTTGATGTTCTAGGAATTAATACACCTCGATTTGATACATTTAATGGATTATTATCGAGGTATAATGCTGGATACTCACCATAGATTTCTTTGCCATTTACTGCACCACCAACGACGAACTGATGACCACCCCACGCATGGTCAGAGCCTTGACCATTGGAGGTTAATGTGCGGCCAAACTCCGATACGGAAAAAGTCGTCACGTCATTTTCTACTCCTAACTCTTCTAATACTGTATAAAATTCTGAGATCGCATCATTGACCACACCAAATAAAAAGTCTTGAGAATTTAATACTTCATTATGCATGTCCCATCCGCCCAGGTCAACAAAGAATGTCTGCCTACTCATACCGAGTTGTGTTCGGGCGGCGATGACCTTTGCAATCATTTCCATGTTTCGAGACATATAGTGATTGGAGAATTGGGTGGCGAATGCAGGGACATTAGCGATGGCCGCGCTAAAAATTTGCTGTGCTTCAATGGCATTTGAAGTCTGCGAAGCAAATGTTTGTTGAAAAACATTGCTATATGTTTGTGACATAAAATCGGTTATCGCTGCATTTCTTATCAGATTTAAAAATCCCTGATTGTCATAATATTGAATGGGTGTAATGCCTTCCGCCCCATTTCCAGAATTCTTAATGGCATATTCCAAAACAGTATTCCCTGATTGAAAGACATTTTTTCCTGCTAATGAAATATTCATGGATATGCCCTGGTAGCTGTTCATACTTTGCATAATATCAGCAACCTTTCCTCCCCAGCCCACTGCCTCCCGGCTTTGGGGTACACTCGTTTGCCACTGTTGTTGTTGGTCAGCATGAGAATAGAGGCCTAAAGGCAAATCCTTTAATCCGGAATAGTAGTCGGTGCTGTCTTCTATTGGTTCGATCATTGTTCCAACATTCGCTACAAAGGCCAGATTTTCATTTTCAAACAGCGTCTGGATATCTGTCAGAGATGGATGTATTCCGTAATCCGCATTACCTGCGGTTATGGGATTTATGGGTAAAAGTGAACTTTGAGATAGGGCGAGATCAAACCTCGTGGTTGCGTATTCGTTGTAAGCATCCGTGCTTCTGGGAACCAACATATTATAACTGTCATTTCCACCAGACAGGAAAAAGCAAACCAGGGCTTTATAATCGGAGGAAAATTGATGTCGCTCAGCTGCTATCGTATTGGTCATAAATAAATTGGCAAGCGTGTTGAATAAGGTTGTTGTTCCAATCGCGGCACATCCCGCTTCGCCTATAAATCTTCTTCTTTTCATTCGAATAAAATTTTTTCTGAGATGCGGCTATCTCATAATTAAATAATCGGGGGAAATCATAGTTAGAAAAATAGCCATACGCGCACGTAACTCCGTTTCATAAGCCGGAATTTGGGCTACTGTATTAATTATGGTCTGTTGCGTTTCAGGAGTCATATTACCGTGAGCGAGAATAATGTTTAGCCGATCGACCAATTCAATAAATTTTTCTTCATCACCCAATTGTAATTCATCAGACAAATCCAATACGGGTTCTTTGTCTGCCGAATATGTTTCACCTGAGAAAATACTCCAATATTCAATTAAATCACTCTCACGCATAGACCAACGGTGCAGATGTGACGCATAGCCTAAAATAGTTTGTGCATTTGTAATTTGAAATTCCGGTGCTACTAAATTTGCATCAGCTATCGGACCAATTGGTTGATAGTCCGGCTTGAAAAAATTAAAAACAGTCGGAGAAGCGAGTGGACGTTGTTCTGTTTTTTCGCGAAAATCATACATGGAATTTCTGAAGGTGCCGTCCGGTGCCATGGCGTTAAAGGCACGCGCTATGTTGGTATAGCGCACCAATGGTTCGCGAAGCATCCCCTCATGTGCGTGATTGACCAAGGCACAATCACGCGCTTCGGGGTCGAGCAAAATGGCCTCAATTACTGACTTCATATCTCCGCGAACACCGCTGCCATTATCAGCAAATGCAGCCGAAACACGTGAAATATATTCAGGTGACGGATTGGATTTAACCAGCCGTTGAATTAATAGCCTTCCGATGAATGGTCCGACATTTTGATGATTAAATAATACATTTAATGCGGTGTCGACGTCTGCCTCCCCATTAGGCGGAACATGATTGGGTGTAGTAACATTATTTAATAAATGTTTGACTCCGGGTTCATGATAATCATTCCACATGGCCATAGGCTGAGAATAACTGGCTTCACGATTTGAATAATCAAAAAATCCGACGTTATCACCAAATGTATATCCCGTGAATACTTTTGCAAATTCAGCTATATCGTCATTGTCGTAGGTGGGAATTGGATCATTGTTGGAGTCGAGAATTCGTGTGCCATCTGAGTTTAATTCGTATAGACCAATCGTAAATAGTTGCATGATTTCCCTGGCATAATTTTCATCCGGAAAACGATTGTTGGCTGTATCTGATTTTGGATTCATTAAATGTGTTAAATATGAACCCATGGCCGGATGCCGAGTGACATCACCTAATAAATCACGAAAATTTCCAAACGAATGTTCGATAAGCATGTCATAATAATTACATAGAGTTGTTGGATAGGCGCCAAGATCAGGATCTTCTGAAATCACAAAAATTTGACTTAACGAGTAAGCTACTCGCGCCCGCAATAAATCAGGCGAATCCATAACATATTTCCACCATGCGTACAGCCATGTTTCAGTATTGTAATAAAAGTCAGTTGAATCACCTCCAATAGCGGCTATGGAATCATATGCCGCAGCGCGTATAGAATTTAAATGATCTTCAATACTGAAACCGACGGGCATGCTCATTTGATCATCAAGCCATGCTTTGAAGCCGACGTTGGCAACCTCTTCTATCAATTCGTAGTCTGCTCCCAGCGTTGCATGACCCAGAAAACGAGAGGCAGCATTTAAATTAGGAAGGTAGCCGACACCGCTAAGTGTATTTTCTCCTGGTTGAGCCACCGCATTATGGCTGGTCGAGACCGTAACATCTTCGGAATTACCTGCACCGATTGTTTCGGTTTGCTGCGAAAAAATAATATTGTTGGAAACAATAAAAAACAATAATGGAAATAGAAGTGTAGTAGTCGAGCGCATAGGTACACTGTTAATGTCAAATAATATTATACCGGTAGAATATTCTAAAGTGCGCAGATCATTGCCAAAACAATTGTTCTGAACATATACTTAAGGAAAAGTAATTTGGGAGAACCCAATTTATCTTTCGGCATAAGTGGATTGGTTAAAAAACCAAGGGGATCCATGATAAATATAAGGTATTATTGTGTGACAAATCGCTTTGGCCTCGAATTCAATGGCCCCATTATACATTGTTGTGCTAAAATGAATACGAAAGTATCCGGTTGTCCTTACGAGTAGATTTGAGCAGATTAAATCTGATGATTAGATAATCAAATGTCAATTGCCATACAGGTGGAGGTTATTTTCGAATTCACCAGAAAAATATCAAAGTAGAGATGATCGAATTGAATATGTATTCAGAATTACTTGGACGGTACTATATCAAAATGTCCGATAGAGGAGTATTTGTCTATACGCTGATCAACAAGCTGCTCTACCGGAACTGAAGACAGTTCGTTGATTTGTTTTTTAATGTGGCGTTTGAGGATTTTCACCATCTGTTCCGGATTGGAGTGTGCACCCCCTAAAGGTTCATCCACAACTCCATCGATAATACCAAATTCGAGCATGTGATCGGGCGTAAGTTTCAGGGCTTCAGCAGCTGCTTCCTTGTAATCCCAGGTTCGCCACAATATGGACGAGCAAGACTCTGGGCTGATGACCGAATACCACGTATTTTGAAGCATAAAGACCCGATCTCCTAGACCTATGCCAATTGCTCCTCCAGATGCACCCTCTCCTATAACATAGCAGATTATGGGTACTGTCAATTGGGCCATTTCCATCAAGTTGCGAGCAATCGATTCCGCCTGGCCACGCTCTTCGGCTTCTATTCCAGGAAATGCTCCCGGTGTATCAATTAATGTAATGACCGGAAATCGAAACTTTTCTGCCAGCTTCATCAGTCGCAGTGCCTTGCGATAACCTTCCGGATTAGCCATTCCAAAATTTCGATACTTCCTAAGCTTGGTATTGACCCCTTTTTGATGACCGA
>JANQSS010000090.1 GCA_028279185.1 Saprospiraceae bacterium
GTTCATCAAGAAGCGAAGAAGGCAGAGGTGATCAGCAAATGTCGCCATAACTTTTGAACAAAGCGTTTTCAATGAATTCTACACGTTTCATTTGTTAAAGTCGCCACGAAAAGTTTAATGGCACCTCGCTTTCAACGTATAATTAAGGTATGTAGCAACTAGCCTGACTACCGTAACCCTCGCGCATGAGCCGAGGGTTAATAAAAGCGGACTGAATACGGCACGCCCACGAATCGCTCTCACATAATTATTGTTGATTTAGACCACATCCTGTCCGCATAATTTATACGTGTATGGCTTCTTCAGGCCACGCCCCTGAAAATTGCCGATCTTTGTCTCCTAGTCCTACACTTAATTTCAACCAGCAACGAGCTGCATTGCTACTTTTGTTCACAGCCTCGTTGATGTTGTTGTGTAAAATCAGTCCCAGTCCAGTCTATGCCTTGCAATATGATAAATCGGTGACCACCAGTCCAGGAGGAGAGAGAGAAGGACGGGCGGAAGTGCTACAAATTACATGTCATCTACTACATACAGCCATCTTCACTGATCTTTGTTA
This sequence comes from Saprospiraceae bacterium, assembly GCA_028279185.1. GTDB lineage: Bacteria > Bacteroidota > Bacteroidia > Chitinophagales > Saprospiraceae > JANQSS01. Next base: position 560 of record JANQSS010000090.1, read on the forward strand.
ATAATTCTCCCGATTATTTTGATGAAACTTTCATTTGTTCCTGAGAGAAGTGCAGAATCTTCAATATGGCACCATGAGCAGAGGTTTTTTTAAGTTTAGAATAAGATATTATAACAAAAGTTTCACCAGCACAATCAGGCACATTCATCAAGCATTGTAAAGCAAATACCAACTTTTATAACCTGGGGAGATTTGTTTACGCTGTATTTTTTTTATTTGATTCTGATCCTCATACTGATTCCAGATCTGTTTGCAGCACCCATTTAAGGCTAGTTTTTGGCCATGTTCGTGTTTGCATTAATGTGGCGAGGCGATTGTCGAACACGCCTATGCGCCTGGTATTAATATTATTATTAAATTTTAATAACCTCTCGGAAAGTAACGTGACTTCTGCTTACGTGCATGCACGTGCTCTGTAGCGTTGAATAAACTTTGCGCAATTGAAAATTTGCTGCAGAGCTCGACCTTCAGCTGCTAGCTGTAAAGCAATAATAATAATAATAATAATAATATTATTACCACTGCTCGCAATATAGAAGGAAAAAAAGGATAGAACCATCTTCAGACACTGACTGCCGTCACTTGGCAGATCTATCTACAAAGTGCGAAGCCGCTGGGAAGTGTGAAATAATACAGTACGATAGCAAGG
>JANQSS010000101.1 GCA_028279185.1 Saprospiraceae bacterium
GCGCTCTTTTTTCTTTTTCTTCTCCTTGGGTTTCTCTTTCTTCTTTAAAAAGATGTCCTCATCTTCATATTCCGGTTGGGTGACCACCTCTTCAACAAGCGAAGTTTTATCTCCATCATGTTTGAGTTCTCTTACTTCGGCTACCTTTGGTAATTTTCGAAGCCAATCTAAATAGGAAGTCTGGTCAGTCATTTCTTCGACAGCATCATCAATTAGAGATTTATCATGTTGATCCATTTTAGGTTCCTTTGACGACGTTCCTTCATCGTTGTGCTTTGAACCTTCTTCTAACTTATCGGGTAGATCTGATGCGTTTTCATCTTGCGTGTTTTCTTCGTCGATTTGCTCTGCCATACCATCTTTGGTCAGATCTAATTTCGATATGGCCACGGACGTTTTAATTAATTCATCGAACGTCTCCTCAAAGCTGTCTTTTTTTAGATCAGGATGCGTTTCTGTGCTTATTCCGACATCCGGTGTGCTATCCGGCTTAGATTGGACATTGGCATCCGGTGTAGGTTCTATTTCGGTATCGACGTGTCGACCACCATCAAAAAACTCTTCCTCGAACAACAACCCTAATTTCAAGGCATGGATCCAACGTCTATCGGAAACCAAAGAATTTAATGTTTTCCATTTTGACGGCGTTATACGATCGGATTGATAGAGCGCTTTAATTTGAACCTGCCCATATAGTTGAGCATAGCAATGATTTTGCTGCACATTGGAAATATGAGCAAGATTAGATTCATTATATAAGGTCAGGTCCAGCAAGATGTCGAATCGCACAAATTAAACTACCAATCGCCAAAGGCTTTATTAAAAATATTCTCTGTGAGTTGGTCAAAAATAGTAATTAATAGTTCGTCTTCCACATCAGACAGGAGGCTTTCGGAAGAAAACTCAGCATATTCGTTGAAAGATTGATCCCAGTTTTTATCCGGATTGGTCATGTCTTCATATTTTATGTTAATTGTGATCTGAAGACGGTTTAAGGCAACGGTCTCGCCGGGTTCAGGAGCTAAAGCTTGTACGGTATATCCAGCAACAGAACCGGAAAACTTTATCTGGGCCTGGTCCCTATCGAGCACTAATCGCGATTCATTTCTGATTTTGTTCTTTAATGCCTCTTCAAAATCAGTGTCGATCGTTGGTGGTGCATTTCGCGCCGAAATACGAAAATCATCAACGAAAAAATAGCTTAAGTCCGGAGATACACTTGCATTTTTTAATGTATAGCAACTGCCTAAACCGAGCAGTATAAGAAGAAGGATGTATGGTGATCGCATGAAAGTAAAACGTCTCATCCCTGAATTTCGTACTCTTTAATTTTACGATATAATGTGCGTTCTGAAATGCCTAATTCTCTTGCTGCATCTCTCCGCCGACCACCATATTTGTTAAGTGCTTTTTGAATATACTGACGTTCCATTTCTGCCAGTGATAGGCTGTCGTCCACGACTTCTGCCTCGTCGAATCGCTCTTGGTCACTTTCGTCGGTCTTATAGGCTATTTCTGATTCAAACTTGTAGTCATCTGAACGACGGGTTTCCTCTGCCTCTACTTCTGGTGCACGAATGTTTGATGGTAATGATGAAATATGCACTTCTTTCGATATTTCCAGGTCATTTTCATGAATGAGGCCGTGTACGACGCCTTTCAGATCATTTAAATCATTTTTCATGTCGAAGAGTAGCTTGTACAAAATTTCCCGCTCTTCAAAAGACTCTTCGCTCCGATTTGCACCGATGATTGCAGGTAACCGTGGCTGATTGCTCAGTTGCGGAGCTATCTCAAGTAACCTCTCAGCAGTAAGTTCTTTTTCTTCAGAAAGAATCGTCGACTGTTCGGCAATATTTTTTAACTCTCTTATATTCCCTGGCCAGGCATACTTGAGTAGCAATTGTTTGGCCGCCTCATCTGGTCTTACCGGAGTAGTGCGGTATCTTTCTGCTAAATCAATAGTGAACTTCCTGAAAAGCAACAACATGTCATCTTTTCGTTCACGCAATGCTGGAACATGTATAGGGACAGTATTGAGGCGGTAATACAAATCTTCGCGAAATTTACCAGAGCGAATTCTATCCTGCAAATCGACGTTGGTCGCGGCTATAACTCGAACATCCGTTTTTTTGACAACAGAAGAGCCAACTCGAATAAATTCTCCGCTTTCCAATACACGTAACAAAAAAGCTTGCGTATCCGAAGGCATTTCTCCGATTTCATCAAGGAAAATTGTACCTCCATTGACCGTTTCAAAATAGCCTTTTCGCTCCGCCGTTGCTCCGGTGAATGCACCTTTTTCATGACCGAACAGTTCTGAATTAATAGTTCCGGCAGGAATGGCACCGCAGTTGATGGCAATGAAATTGTTGTGCTTTCGCGAACTCATCGAGTGAATGACCTTACTAAAAACTTCTTTCCCCACTCCGGATTCCCCACTGATCAATACGGTCAAATCCGTCGGCGCTACTCTAACAGCTGTCGATAGTGCACGATCCAATTCTGATGAATTGCCAATAATTCCGTGTCTTAATTTAATTGCTTGTAGCTTCATACAATTTCTCCAATTAAAGTGGCACTAGTTGCTCTATTGACTTTTACTTCAACATAATCCGATGGTTGAAGACCAGAAAGTTTTGGAAAAATGATCATTTTATTCTGACTATTTCGACCCTTAAAATCAGCATCTGACTTTTTGGATGTTCCCTCGATCAATACCTTAAATGTTTTACCAATGTCTTTCTCATTGTGACGTAGGGATATTTTATTTTGTAATTGTATGATTTCCTGTAACCTACGTTTTTTTACTTCAAGCGGCACATCATCTTTATATTTTTTATGAGCCAGTGTTCCCGGTCTTTCTGAATAATAAAACATATAGGACATGCTATATTGTGCAAACTCCATCATGGAAAGCGTGTCTTGATGCTCTTCTTCGGTTTCCGTACAGAACCCTGCAATCATGTCCGAAGAAATTGCGCAGTCTGGTATGATGCGGTAGATGGCCTTAACCCTGTTTTTGTACCAATTGCGATCATAAGTTCGGTTCATTAGTTTTAATACGCGACTGTTACCTGACTGCACGGGAAGGTGAATGTATTTGCAGATGTTGTCATAGGCAGCCATCGTTTCGAGCACTTCATCTGTTATATCCTTAGGATGAGAAGTACTGAACCGAATTCGCAAATCTGGATTCACTTCAGCTACCATTCGAAGTATTTCGGCAAAGTTTATGATCTCTTCCGACTCCGGATTTTTCCATTTGTAGGAGTCGACATTTTGACCCAGCAACGTCACCTCCCGATAGCCTTTACTATACAGGTCCGCGGCTTCGGCCACAATGGTAAATGCATTTCGAGAACGTTCTCTACCTCTAGTAAACGGTACTACACAAAATGAGCACATATTATCGCAACCACGCATTATAGAAATGAAGGCTGTAACACCATTCGAATCCAACCGTAATGGGCTAATATCAGCATAGGTTTCTTCTCTAGACAAAAAAACATTAATGCCTTTATCGCCATCTTCAGCTGATTCGATAAGTTTTGGTAAATCGCGATATGCATCTGGACCGACAACAATATCAACAAGTTTTTCCTGCTCCAGCAATTTATCCTTTAGCCGTTCAGCCATGCATCCCAATACACCGACAAGAGAACCCGGTCGTCTTGATTTGAACTGATCAAAATACCGCAAACGTTTTCTCACAGTATCTTCGGCCTTTTCACGAATACTACAAGTATTGATGAGGATCAAATCTGCAGCTTCAATGTTATTTGTAGCACCAAAACCAACTTCGTTAAGAATTGATGCGACGATCTCACTGTCACTAAAATTCATTTGACAGCCATAGCTTTCAATGTAGAAGGCCTTTTTTGTTGGTTTTTGATCAACAACCTCCATCACTTCACCTTGTCTACTTTCAGCTAGCATTATATTATCGTTCGTCATCTCTGATCGATTTATGAATTGAATTGTCTTGTTAGCCCTGCCAACTTAGGGGACAAGATTTATTCCAATAATTTTCGAGGCGCAAAGTTACGTATTATCATTATCAAAAAGTGACAAAATGGCAGAATCCATACCGTGGCTGTTCTTTTACTGGGCTGCTCACTTAGTGAGCAGCCCAGTAAAAGAACAGCCACCCTCGTAGACCCATCAAATTCACAACTATAACTACTTTTACCAAATGTCGTTTTGTTCTTCTCGCACTTCAAACATTCCATCTCGCAAACTAGGATTGGTTGGACGAAATATTGAGTATTCACTATCACCACATATTTTCAACAAGTTTTTTACCGAATTTGAGGGCGAAGAGAGTTATTCATATGAGCTATGGCAGATACACTCCGAAACGGCTGTTATCGAGTGGTTGAAATACAGAAATTTTCACGGTTGTAACGTGACCATTCCCTATAAAAAATTGGTTGCACAACATTGTGACCTGTTAATTGGATTTGCCGCAAGGATTCATGCGGTTAACACGATTCACAATTGTGATGGTAAACTACTTGGATATAATACAGATGTCCATGGCGTGATTAGAAGCTTGAGAGCCCTAGTCAAAAAAGATCATAGTGACATACGCGTAGCCATTTTTGGTACGGGAGGAGCTTCCAGCGCTGTAGTCGCAGCGTGTCGGACGCTTAATTGGAGCGCTGAATTGGTTTCGAGAAAGGCTGATTCGGGATTTACGACTTACGCTGACCTAAAGCATGCTAAGTTGATTTCAACTTTTGATATTTTAATCAATACCACACCCTTGGGTTCGCAAACCCACATTGATGAAACGCCAGACATAAACTTCGACGACCTTCATCAGAATCAAGCAGTTTTTGACCTCGTTTACAATCCGAGGAAAACCCTACTTTTGAAGCGTGCTGAAAAAAAGGGATGCCGAGTTATGAATGGCGAATTAATGTTGACATCTCAAGCGAGATTAGCTTGGCACATTTGGAATAAATGAACTGTACACAATGTCCATTACAGGAGGGATAGATTTCAACAATACGGAAATCGCATTTTCATCGAAGTCTGATAAGGAATTGAAACAAATGCGTATGATGTTTCGGCTGATGAACAATCAGAAACTCGTCAATATAGGCAGCTACCTGGCCCTAAATGCCGTTAAGAACAATCTTCCTTTTGCGGATACTATAATTCGAAAAACCATGTTTCGTCATTTCTGTGGAGGAACATCCATATTTGAATGTCAACCAAAAATAGATCGACTATTCAATCATGATGTCGTTACAATTCTAGATTTTGGCGCGGAAGCTAAGACATCCGAAGATGATTTTGACGCAACCATGCGAGAGACAATGAAGGCAATCGATTTTGCTGCTTCAAACACCAGCGTACCAGTCGTAAGCACAAAAATTACAGGAATAGGACGATTTGCTCTTTTTGAAAAAGTGCAGGCGAACCTTGAGCTGACGGAAGATGAAAAATCTGAACTGGCTGCTATGCGCAATAGGCTGGATACTTTGTGTTTGCATGCGAAAAATCGAGGAGTTGGTATAATGATCGATGCAGAGGAAACGTGGGTACAGGATGTAATCGACGACATTGTAGAATATATGATGGCTCAATATAACAAAGAGCAAGTCGTGGTATACAATACCTATCAACTGTATAGAAAAGACAAATTAGCCGACCTAGTTCGTGCTTATGAGAAAGCCAGGTCAGAATCATATCTGCTCGGTGCCAAACTGGTTCGTGGTGCATATATGGTAAAAGAAAGAAAGCGAGCCGAAGAAATGAATTATCCATCTCCGATACAAGACACAAAGGAGGACACAGATCGAGATTACAACGAGGCTCTTAAATTTTGCGTGGATAATTATGAATACATTGGGTCGTGCAATGCCACACATAATATTCACAGTTGTCGGCTGCAGGCCGAGTGGATTGCGAAAAAGGATATCGCAAATAATCATCCGCGTCTTAATTTTTGTCAGCTTTTTGGCATGAGCGATTATATCACTTTTAATTTGGCATCTGAGGGCTACAATGTGGCTAAGTATTTACCCTATGGTCCGGTCAAAGATGTTGTTCCATATCTTATCAGGAGAGCTCAGGAAAATACTTCCGTTACAGGCGAGGTTAGCCGCGAACTTTCATTAATTCAAAAAGAAATAAAAAGAAGACGATTGAGTTAAACGAAATTAGGGATATACTCGTATTCCATTGTAAGTAGACTTGATTCTTGTGTATAATCATAACTTCAAGATTTTATTCGCGCATTAAAATTATAGTAAGTCTTTTGGCTTTCAATTATTACATCATTAATTAAACCAAACAATACCATGTCCCAACTGAAACTGACCGTTTTAGGTTTGCTCTCGTTCTTGTTTATTGTCAACATCAGCTTCACACAAAATAAGGTCGAAGGAGCACAGTCGAGCTTTGCTTACTATCTGGGAGAAACAAAGCCACTGCGGGAATTGGCCCCTGCAACGAATTTTTCATTGGAAAAAAGACAGTCGATTAAATCCAATCGACCGAAATCGACCCCAAAGAATTTTCTCGGTTACAACGGGACTGAACGCGTTAATCCGAATGCGCTTCCTTTAGGTGATGATCCAATAATACAACGACATGCACGCAGTGGCAGGCAGGTCATGCCGAAATTCGTAGTAGATGGAATTACAGAAGCCGAGACCCAAAATGTGCAAGTTCCGGATGTAAACGGGGCCAAAAGTCATAACGAATACATTCAGATCGTGAATGCTTCACACATGCAAGTTTTTGCTCAAGATGGTTCTGAATTATCCGCTCCATTTTCCGCGAATGTTATTTGGAATGAGATTGGCGAAGCTTCCTTTTCTGATCCTGTCATCCATTATGACGAAGTGGAGCGAAGGTGGTTTGTGACAGACTTGGCAGCTATTAACGAAGTATTGTATGCTGTTTCTGTTACCGAAGATCCTCTCGGAGCATATTATGCCTACAAATTTGTGGCTCCGGGGTGGTGTGATTATCCTAAGTATGGAATTACACCAACCGCCTATTTTTTTACTGTAAATGAAGGCGGTGGTACAGAACCCGTTTACGCTATAAATAAAGGACAGCTCTTAAATGGGGAGGCAATGGTAGATGTACAGCGGGTTGACCTTCCAGGCCTTGATGGCAAATTTCCAACGGCAACACCGGTTGATTGGAATGGTACAATAGCGCCGCCAACGGATGAGTTGCTCGTTGTGCGCACGAAAGACGATGCATGGGGAAATGGTAATGCAAACGATGTCATTGAATTGTGGACCGTGTCTATCGATTGGCAAGATGAAAACAATACAACCTCCGAATTGACCGAAATTGAAGGTGCTGTTTTTGATGCTGACCCATGTGGGGGTCCCCAAACCTGTATTCCGCAAATGGGTGCAGCGCAGGAACTTGACGCTATAGCCACAATTATTATGAATAAGTCGGTGTACAGAAATTTTGGAGGACATGAATCCATCGTGCTCAACTTTGCGGTGAAAGCAACTGAAGACCAAACGGGAATCCGGTGGATGGAATTGAGGCGTGAATCCGGACAGAATTGGGACATTTATCAGGAAGGAACAATGGCTCCGGACGATGGATTACATCGATGGATGGGAGCCATTTCTATCAATAAACGTGGTGATATTGCCTTGGGATATGCAGTAAGTGGTGATTCAAAATTTCCATCGTTACGCTTTACCGGTCGCTTAGCAGGAGATCCACTAGGGGAAATGACTGTAGATGAGTATGAACTTGCTGCCGGGTTGTCACCTCGAACATTTTCCAATAGATGGGGTGATTACTTTTGTATGGATGTAGATCCCAGCAGTGACGATTTTTGGTTCACAGGTGAATACGTACTTGATGGTGGGGCATGGGGCACGATTGTCACCTCGATTTCGTTGCAAAAAGATACGATTGATCTTGCCGCTATAGCTATTGTTAGTCCGGAAGATGCTCCCGATCTTACGGATTCGGAACAGATTACGGTGCAGGTACAAAATGCCGGATTGACTCCTCAATCAAATTTTCGAGTTGGTTATCAATTAGACGGTGGAGCAATCATTGTTGAAGATGCAATGATTGATACCTTGGATGTTGACAGCATATATACACATACATTTGCCACAACGGAGGACATGTCAATTAACGGGACGTACCCGATTACATTTTGGGTCGAACCGGAAAATACCGAAAACCCGCTCAATGATACACTGCGAAGGATTATCTCTAATCTAGCTTTCTATGATGTAAATCTTGTTGGACTCACTTCTGAAATAAATAACGTGTGCGCTGCTGAAGTAATACTTCCGATCAGAGTCCAAAATTTCGGAGCGACAACTATTGATTCTATACAATTTAATTATGAATTAAATGGTGCACCTGCTCAATCGATTACATGGATTGGAAATATACCCTACGACGGGATCATGAATATTGAGCTGACGATCGGAAACTTGATCGAAGGTGCGAACGAATTAAAAGTATGCGTTGGTTCTATTAATGATGATCAAGCGGATGAAGTCGCAGCAAATGATACGTTGCGGACAAGTTTTAATGCCATTCTTGATGGGGCCGCTACCACCTTAAGTATGAGGTTTGACTTTTTTCCGCAAGAAACATCTTGGGAACTGTATTCGGGTGAAGAACTAATCGAATCGGGAGGACCATATCCAGGCATGCAATTTGATTCGCTCCAAGTTGAATGGTGCTTACATCCTGATAGCTGTTATAGATTTGTTTACTTGGACTCATATGGCGATGGAGTAGGGAGTAACTACTTTCCAGATGGTCATTATGATATTATTTCGCCTGGCGGAGAAGTACTGGCGTCGTTAATGAATCCGTTATTTGGAGAATCAGAGGAAAATTATTTTTGCTCATCAGGCTGTAGCATTCTCCCAGAATTTACGGTTGCAGATGCATCCGCACTAGATTCTGCCAATGGATCAATTTTGATCGACGTTTTGCACGGAGCAGGGCCCTTTATGTATAGTATAGACAGCGGCTTGACTTTTCAAACATCACCATTATTTGAAGATCTTCTACCGGGATCGTATGATATTGTTGTGGAAGGATCGAATGACTGCCAGTATACTTCCGAGGTAGAAGTTGGCTATTTTGTATCGACCAGCGACATTAGTTTACGTATTGGTATGCAGATTTCACCTAATCCTTCTGTGGATGGGGTCTATCGGTTGATTGTTGAAGGATTAAGCGACAATTATCGTCCTTTAGACTATGTTATTGTTGATCAAAATGGGCGCTCTATCCACTATGCTGCAATTCCAAGATTAGGTAATAGGCATGAAGGACTTGTCTCACTTTATAAATTTCCGGCTGGAACGTATTATTTAAAAGTGTTCAATGAAAATGCAAATGAACTACTACGTTTAATAAAATCGAAGTAGTTTTAAATTTGACAAATGACAAGACAGGTATTTGGTCAAAGGCTCCGAGTTTAATTAAGAGCCTTTGACCGAATATTATATTATGTAGTAAAATACGAACTAGGAAGAATTAATTATCAAAGGCATACCACCACGGGCCTCCATGTTCTTCATAATAGCCCTCTAGAAATATGCGTCCCTTTGCCTTTTTTAATTCGGATATAAACTGTTCGGTGTTTTTTATCATTTTATCATTCATACGGGTCACAATATACCCGGGTTCCATTTTTGTTTTTGAAATGGTGCTGCCTTTGTAAATACTAATGATTTTTACACCCTCCAGATCTGTTTTTCTTTTTTCTGACAGGATTAAATCTCGTACTTCCATTCCCAACTCGGTTAATATTTTATCACGACGCACTGTAACTAAATCTGTCGTGTTAAGCTGATTTCGCAATACAACCGTGGCATTTTTAATAATTCCCTTGCGAGCGTATGTCAAAGCGATTTCATCTCCAGGTCGATAGCGACCAACCTGCTCTAACAGATCGGACATTGTACCTATTTTTTTGTTATTTACTCCTGTTATAACATCACCTTTTTTTAAACCAGCATCTGCGGCACCACTTTCAGCGAATACCAGGGTTATCAATACGCCTGCCACCTTATCCAGTTTCAGTTCTTCGATTTGCTCGGAGGTCACGCTTGAACCTTCAATTCCAAGAAGCCCACGATGTACGGTGCCATATTCACGTAAATCATTGATCACCTTTCGAACTAAATTTGAAGGAATAGCGAACGAGTAACCTTCATATCGACCAGAATAGGTCAAAATAGCGGTTGAAATACCTACGATTTCTCCTTTTGTGTTCACAAGCGGTCCACCACTATTTCCTGGGTTGACTGCGGCATCAGTCTGAATAAATGACTCTATGCCGTAATCCATATCGAGAATGTCGATATCTCGTCCTTTAGCACTGACGATACCAGCTGTGACCGTCGATTGTAGGCGAAAAGGATTGCCAACTGCCAGAACCCATTCACCGACCGTCAATGAGTCACTGTTTCCGAAAACCAAGAACGGTAAATTATCAGCTTCAATTTTAACCAATGCAATGTCTGTGCTTGCATCAACACCGACCACTTCGGCATTTAATGTTCGTCTATCGTTTAATGTAACCTGTAATTCCTGGCCATTTTCCACTACATGATTGTTGGTGACGATGAAACCATCTGGACTAATGATGGCTCCTGAGCCTGCTGAGCGTTCCTGCTCCGAGCGCCAAGAACGTTCTTCTTCCAACGTTCTTATATACACTACGGCAGGTCGTGAATGCTCGGCCGCTCTAATAAAATTGTCAGGAGCAGCAGCTCGAAAGTGAGGTTCAATCTGTTTGTCGAGCAGAAAGTCCACGAATGAGGCATTGTTTTTTGGAGCTCGCTCAATGATTATCGGTTCAGGTTGAAACCAGCAGTTGTAGCAATACAGAGCCGCAATACAAATAAATGTTGAAATGGCGATTTGATTTAATACGGATTTCATTGTCAGTAAAAATAACGCATACTTCTTACACTAAGTTGTGGATGGTTAATGCAGTAGCTGTTTGTAAGTTCGGATTCATTTAGCGTTCATTGGGGAGGAGTTTTCAGAAGTCGACTCAATCAATGAGTAAATCTATCACCCGAACATTTAGATTGGCACTTGAACAATGGTAGAATGGACAGAGCTCATATACAGTGCTGGTCATCAATTGACTTGTAACATTTACTTATTTTTAGGTTTTATGTCAAAAAAATAGTTATTCATGAGCGTTAAGAAAATAGTACTACTCATTTCGTTTGTCATTTACCAAGCCGTCCCGTCATTCGCTGGCGAAGGAATGTGGCTTCCCCATCTTTTGGCGGCTCTCAATCAAGATGAGATGCAGGCGATGGGAATGAAGATGACTGCCGAGGATATTTACAGTGTGAATCAAGGGAGTTTGAAAGATGCGATTGTACACTTTGGAGGATTTTGCACAGGCGAAGTAATTAGCACGCAAGGCCTTGTACTCACAAATCATCATTGTGGCTATTCCCAAATACAATCACATTCGTCAATCGAAAATAATCTGTTGCGGGATGGATTTTGGGCATATGATAAAACACAGGAGTTACAAAATCCTGGATTGTTTGTTCGTTTTATCGATCGAATTGTAGACGTCACAGAAAGGGCCTTTCACGGCGTTAAAGAAAAAATGTCGATCGAAGAACGTCAGGCAAAGATTGATAAAAATTTAGACGCTATTCGTGCTGATTGGAAATTGAAACCTCATGAAGAAATTATGATTCGACCTTTTTTTAAGGGAAATCAATACATATTATTTGTGACCAAAGATTATACGGATATTCGTTTGGTAGGTGCGCCACCGGAGTCAATTGGTAAATATGGTCATGATACTGATAATTGGGTTTGGCCGCGACATACCGGTGATTTTGCTCTTTTCAGAATTTATGCAGGACCCGATGGAGAGCCGGCCTCCTATTCACCGGACAACATACCGTTTGAGCCAAAACACGCACTGCCTATTTCATTGGATGGTGTAGAAGAAGGTGACTTTACTTTAGTTTTTGGATTTCCTGGTCGAACAGATGAATATTTGCCAGGAAAAGCAGTTGATATTCGAGCGAATCATGTCAACCCAGCGCGTATTGGAATTAGAGAAGCGGCGATGAATGTCATGGATAAGGCAATGAAATCCGATGAAGAAGTGAAAATAAAATATGCGTCAAAATTTGCACGATTAACTAATTATTGGAAAAAATGGATTGGCGAAAGTACTGGATTAAAACGAACGGACGCGTTGGGCAAAAAAAATAAATTTGAACGCTTGTTTTTAGAACGAGTTGTTGCTGAAAAAAAATTAAATAAAAAATATGGAAGAGTGCTACCGGAATTAAATGCATTATATGAACGAATGGGACCATATTTAGTCGCTCAGGCGGTCCAAAGTGAAGCATTTAATCGGAACATCGAAAGTATTAGTCTGGGAAACACCGTCCGTCGGCTTCTTACTATTTATGCAAAAAATGGGAAAGATGCTTATAATAGCGCCGCTCCTCGTTATGAAAATTACCTGAGGGGGCAGATTAAGAACTTTGATCGAAATGTCGATAAGCATGTATTCGTTGAACTCATGAACGCCTATATTAAGTTTATGCCAAATCAATTTTTGACGCTAGAACGCAAGGAACAAATGCAACAAATGGCTGCAAATGTTGAATCCGGTGATCTCGATGATGCTCTAAGCTTTAATCCGAAGCAATATTTAAGCTTACTTTCTGATCCTGAGAGGTTGAAGAAGGCGGTTGAGGCCGACCCATTGCGGGCTTTGGTAAATGACGTTGAAAGTGAGTACGAAAAAATGGTTTCAACTGATCTTTCAAAAATGGAGGCCGATCGCGCCGAACTCATGCGCGTCTACATGCAGGGACAGAGACGTGCATTTTCAGACAAGACTTTTTACCCTGATGCCAACAGTACGATGCGGGTGACATACGGAAAAGTCATGGGGTATGATCCTCGGGATGGAGTTTGTTATAAACCGGTCACTTATCTAGATGGGGTAATAGAAAAGTATAAGCCAAATGATTGGGAATTTGACTTACCAGATCGACTTATCGAATTATATGATAACAAAGATTATGGCGATTATTCGGATAATGGAAAGCTACCAATTTGCTTCATTGGCAGTAATCACACAACTGGTGGAAATTCCGGAAGTCCAGCTATTGATGCTCATGGAAATTTGATTGGACTAAACTTTGACCGCGTATGGGAAGGCACTATGAGTGACTTAAACTATGATGCATCTATCTGCAGAAACATTATGGTGGATGCGCGTTACATTCTATTCATAATAGATAAATATGCTGGTGCGCAGAACATCATGGATGAATTAAAGCTTGTGCACCCAAAGCGAAAATGAAAAACCACAAAAATGTTTTAATTAAAAGCCGACTACGTATTACGAAGTCGGCTTTTACTCAATTTATTCAATTTATGTTGGGTAAGTTTTCTGGTTTTGAAGGACGTATACAGGGTTATCTCGTCAAAATTCTTGACACTTCATTGGTTGAAAGCAGATTTAATTCTGATGAAATAAATCAATTGTTTGAAGCGGAAATAATACTTGAAAAAGAACAAGGATGGCTTCCTTTTGAAGTGGAAGCAGCGCTCCAATTGCAGTTAGCCTGGCGCATAATTGCGAATAACGGATTTCCTGGTGTAAAAATAGTAATGGGGCAGGCAAATTTTAAATCCTCACCGCAACTTGAGGTGCTCAATATGAACGTCGGGATACCCAAAATAGTCCAAAAAAAAGTAGTATCAGAAATCCATGAAAAAATCCCGCTTATTGAAAAAATTGTGAATACTAAAATCAAAGAATTAATTGAGACAGTGGGTTCTCAGGTATTTCAACTTAGTATTAAAGATCTTTACACCACGATAAACTATTGTATTCGACGTGGACAGTGGGCGGTATTCTCAAATAGCGGTTTATTTGATGTGCATTTGAAGTTGACCTTGTGGCATTCCTTAGAGAGGAATGAAAAACCAACGTTTACATATCTGATGAACAGACTGACTGAGCCACTTTCTGAGACGGAAGTGTCCGTATTTCGATTATGCATTCCGTATGATAAGATATCATCTTGGCTTGACAACACGAAATTATCTATTGGCAGGTTTGGAACAATGACCGTGCAAAATTCAGTTGTATCCCAAGCAAAATTTGAGAGGTTGAAAATAATATTTCAGCTTCATGGCGAAACGAATATTTCGGTATTTGCGCAATTAGAGCCACTAAGTGGGGAAAAATTGAAAGTAGACATTGGAAAGTTGGAATTAGATCTCGATAATAAATTACTCGATTTTGGCGCTTCTATCTTCGAACGTCACGTGAGGAAAAAAGTACAAGAACAATTGAATAACTTGTGCGATAAAGGACAGCGTTTAATCCAAACCAATGTGGTTAGTTGGATTTCAAGTGAATTGGAAGGTGTTTTATTTCCGTTGCTGAGTCAGAAGCCCGTTATTATGAAATACAGTTATAGGTGCATGGAGAAAGAACTTATCATAGTGGCAAAATCAGAATTGCCATCAGAAATAATAATTAATAAAGTTCCTACAGAGCTTTTAACAAAGGTTGGAAACGAATGACAAACTTTGCGCTTTCTGGTGGTCATGAAGAAACACTGCGGGCAGCTTCCGAGATTCTACGATCCGGTGGGAATGCCTTTGACGCAGCAATTTCCGCTTATGTTACTTCTTTCGTTTCTGAACCGGCCATGTCTTCTGCAGGAGGAGGAGGATTTGCAATTTGCCATCAGGAAGGAAGATCACCATTGGCATTGGATTTCTTCAGTGCCACTCCGATAAAAAACCCTATGGCGAATTTGGATATCGCCCCGGTCGAAGTTCATTTTGGGGACGAAACCGAGGTGTATTATGCAGGGTTAGGGACAATGGCAATTCCAGGTGCTGTTCGCGGGATATTTCATATGCATAGGTCCTTTGGTTCGATGCCAATTAAAGAGTTATTTTTTCATGCTATCGAACTGTGTAAAAATGGCATTGCATTAAATAATTTTCAACACCTGGACTTAAATCTGTTAAAAAATATATTTATTCGAAATGAATATGGCAGGAAGATTTTTTTTGATGGAACTGAAGTAAAATCAATTGGCTCTATAATACAAATGGAACAATTGGGTGATTTTCTCGAAACACTTTCCATTGAAGGGGAGGAATTGTTTTATCGTGGTGAAGTAGGCCGACAACTTATATCAGATTGCCAGGAAAAAGGAGGGGCAATTGACTCTGTGAGCCTATCTTCATATAAGTCCATTTTAGCTCGACCCATTTCCTGTACAATAGCAGCCGGATTGCTGCATACAATAGGATATCCATCAATGGGAGGAGCATTATTACTTCATTTGGCCAATGAAATTCAAGCTGACAATCCACCAGTAGAGTTTCGTTCATCTCCATACACCAATTACATGTGCGACTTACTGAAGCGCGGAAAGGAATTACATGACAACCCGGTTGAATTATTTAGACGACTCAATTTAAGCTACCCAATTGGTGATAATCGGCATGGGAGTACATCACATTTTAATATCGTAGATAGAGACTTAAATGCAGTAAGCCTGACGATGACGATAGGTGAGGGTAGCGGTTATTTTATTCCGAAAACAGGTATTCACATGAATAATATGCTTGGTGAACCTGCTTTATTACCAAATGGAATTAATAGCTGGTTGCCGAATACGCGTATGCGTAGTATGATGACGCCAACCATCATCACAGATAAAAATCATTCGTTCAAGCTATCATTGGGCACGGGTGGTGCAGCACGGATTCCTTTTATGATAGGGCAAGTGCTGCAGGCCGCGTTATTTGAAGATCACCGATTGCGCGAAGCCATTGAAAGGCCTCGAATGTATTTTGATGGTAGTGTTATGCACATTGAAGATGGAGCTGATTTAGATTTGACCAACTTTCCAAATAAGTTTCATCTGTGGAAGGACAAATCTTTATTTTTTGGAGGGGTTCATGCGGTCGAATTACGCGACGGCAAATTGAATGCCGTTGGTGACGCCCGCAGAGATGGTGTTCGGTTACTGGCTTAAGGTCGACACGAAACCATTGCTTGAGGGTGCCTCAGTTTCATGTTGTATGTTCTGTGGAATTGGGTTCTATTGACTTTTGTAGATCCAATTCGAGGCTGTAATTGTACATTTGTAATTCCAAGTTTCGACTCTCAACAATAAATGATGAATACGATTCGCGTGACTTTTTTTTCTGTATTGGCTTTATCGGCCTATTTTTTGTTCTCCAGTTGCTCCAATGATCTTGAGTTGTTTGGAGAAATTGTTGAACGGCCAGTTGTTTATGGGCTATTATCGACTACAGCCAATGATCAATATATTAGACTTGAAAGGTCTTTCGCCGATCCAGAAACCAGCGCCGTGGTGTTAGCTCAAGATGCCAACCACGTCTATTTTGAGAATGCACAAGTTGAATTGCAGGATGAGCTGGGCGGCCGATTTGTTTTACAACGTGTAGATGCGATTGATGAAGGCTATGTTAGGCGGCCCGGAGACTTTTTAACATCGCCAAATTATCTCTATAAAATTGGTAGTGAAGAAATAGGTCTCGAAGGTGGTAAGACCTTCAGAGTCATTGTAATTAAAGATGAAGAAGAAATTGCCACCGCCTCAACAAAAACGCTCGGATCTGCTAGGTTCTTATCCCCTGGTGTTACAAAGCGAATTAGTATTGTAGCAGAGGAATTCACTCGTATTCGTTGGCAAACCATTCCTGATGCAAGTAGCTATGCCCTCAGTTTCGATTTTGAAATTAGTGAAGTTGACCTAGGGTCGGGATTAACGACGGTTAAAAAATTTCGATGGGATGCCAGTACCTTGATTTCGGTCCAAAATGTGAATAGCTCCGATCAAGATTTTTTGTTGGAGGGAAACCAATTTTTTCAATTCCTGGCGGACAATCTTGAACCGCAGACCAATATTGAAAGAAAACTAAGTAAATTGGACATTCGACTTATAGCTTTCGGTGCGGAAATTGGTGACTATCTAGATGTGCTGAACGCGAATTCAGGTATAACAAGTGCACAAGAGGTTCCGACGTATACCAATGTCATTGGTGGCCTTGGTTTGTTTTCATCTACAACCGAAATTCTTTCTGAAAACTTGGTGCTCGGGTCAAAAATGATCGAGGAATTAATCAATGGATCGATTACCGGGAACTTATCGTTCGTAGAGTAGGGCGCCTTCCGTTTCAAGACTTTTCAATCGTATTTTGCGTCTCACGACAAATTGGCATAGTATACTATTGTCATGCGTCATTTTATCGGCTCATACACTGCAATATCGTCAGCTAACCTTGCTGGCACATTGATTGATCTTACGTGAACGTAAACTAAATTTAATTTAACGAATCAATTAATATCATGGGTAAAATAATAGGAATAGACCTGGGTACGACGAATTCATGTGTAGCAGTCATGGAAGGAAATGAACCAGTTGTAATTCCAAATGACGAGGGAAAAAGAACAACGCCTTCCGTCGTAGCATTTATTGATAATGGTGAACGAAAGATTGGTGATCCGGCAAAACGCCAGGCAATTACTAATCCTGTGAATACCATTTCCTCGATAAAGCGATTTATGGGAGCGCGATATGCAGAAGTGAAGGAGGAAGCAGAATTGATGCCATATAAGGTTGTCTCCGGCAGTAATGATACGGTTAAGGTAAAAATAGGAGAACGTGAGTATACCGCACAGGAGATTTCTGCGATGATTTTGCAAAAAATGAAAAAAGTGGCCGAGGACTTTGTGGGAGGTGAAATAACAGAGGCTGTAGTAACGGTTCCGGCATATTTCAATGATTCTCAAAGACAAGCGACTAAAGAAGCTGGTGAAATTGCAGGACTTACCGTAAAACGAATAATCAATGAGCCGACAGCAGCAGCATTAGCATACGGTCTCGATAAGAAAAACCAAGATTCGACCATTGCGGTTTTTGACCTTGGGGGGGGGACATTCGACATTTCGATTTTGGAGTTGGGGGATGGTGTTTTTGAAGTGAAGTCGACTAATGGTGACACGCATTTAGGTGGTGACGATTTTGACCGGGTTCTAATGAACCATTTAGCGGAAACCTTTAAGTCTCAAGAAAACATTGATTTGCGAAAAGACCCAATGGCATTACAGCGCTTAAAAGATGCAGCTGAAAAGGCAAAAATTGAGTTGAGTTCTTCCACTGAAACTGAGGTAAATTTACCATATATCACAGCAGTCGATGGTGTGCCAAAACACCTGGTATTGAAAATATCAAGAGCAAAGTTTGAGCAGTTAGCTGACGATTTAGTTTCTCGTACGCTCAAACCTTGTGAAGAAGCTTTGAAAGATGCGGGTCTATCGAAATCGGATATTGATGAAATAATTCTCGTCGGCGGTTCAACACGAATTCCAAGAATTCAAGAAGCTGTGGAGCAATTTTTTGGTAAAAAACCAAATAAAACCGTTAATCCGGACGAAGTTGTAGCAATTGGAGCGGCTATCCAAGGGGGGGTATTGAGCGGAGATGTGCAAGATGTATTACTTCTCGATGTTACGCCATTGTCAATGGGAATTGAAACGATGGGTGGTGTATACGATGTTGTCATCGATTCCAACTCAACTATTCCTACAAAAAAATCCAAAGTATATTCAACGGCGGCTGATAATCAACCTAGTGTTGAGATTCACATTTTACAGGGTGAGCGGCCGATGGCTTCAGATAACCGAACTGTGGGACGGTTCATTCTTAGTGACATCCCGCCGGCGCCAAGAGGTATGCCTCAAATTGAAGTGACATTCGATATGGATGCAAATGGAATTCTCAATGTTTCTGCAAAAGACAAGGGGACGGGTAAAGAGCAATCTATTCGTATCGAAGCTTCGACAGGGTTGTCAAAAGAAGAGATTGCACGAATGAAAGCAGAGGCAGAGGCGAATGCAGATGCAGATAAAAAAGCACGAGAGCAAGCTGATAAGGTAAATGCGGCGGATTCTCTAATATTCCAAACCGAGAAGCAATTATCTGAATATGGAGATAAAATCCCGGACGATAAGAAAGGTGCAATTGAATCCGCGTTAACCGAATTAAAAGCGGCACATCAAGCACAGGATTTAGATAATATTGAGTCAGCAATGGCTGCTTTAAATGCAGCTTGGCAAGCGGCTAGTCAGGATATTTATCAGGCACAACAGCAAGCTGGTTCGTCAAATGGTGGGCCTGATGCTTCAGCGGCAGCGGATGATACAAAGACTGAAGATGCTGATGCGGAGGATGTGACCGATGTGGAATACGAAGAAGTAGAGGATAAATAATTAGTTATGCGCTAAAGCGCTACTAGCTATTTCTTTCAAACAGAACAAAACCCGATGTGCTTCGCATCGGGTTTTGTTTTAGACTGGATCGAATATTACCCGGTAAATCGACAACTATTAGTTTTTATATTACGGAATGTAAAACGTCATACAACCTTCTCAAGTATGATTAATAACATATTAATAAAAATAATTATATTTGAGGATTATGAAACACCAAGCCATTCCCTTTCGATTTTTCAGCGTATTAATTCTGTTTTTACAAGTGTTCATTACGTTTGCTCAAAATGAATTCGTTAATGGATACTTCATCGCAATGAACGGCGAGCGAATTGAATGTCAATTATTAGATGAAGATTGGCGAAGTACACCAAAACGATTCACTTACAAAATAAATGGTGATGCAGAAAACCGCACCGGAACGGTACAAGATGTAAAGGAATTTGGAGTTCAAGGATTGTTCCGTTTTATAAATAGCGAAGTGCAAATTGACCGATCCAATAACCGCGTAGGAAGGTTGTCGAATACAAGAAGTCCCGAATTTCAAGCAGAGACACTTTTTCTTGAAGTACTCGTTTCCGGATATCCTTCACTTTATTATTTTAGGGATGTTGATCTTATTCGTTTTTTTTATCAAATGGGAAATGGTCCAATTGTCCAATTGGTTCATAAACGCTATAGAACAGAGAGCATTGCAATTAAAGAGAACAATCAATTTAGGCAACAACTAAAAAATGATGTGCAGAGTTGTAATCATTCTGAAAAAGAAATAGCTTACCAAAAAAAGGATTTAGTTAACTACATTGTTGGGCAAAATGAATGCAAAACAATTGAGTACATTGTTTACGATGGCCGCAAAAAAAAGACAACATTTCACCTCAAGCTACAAAGTGGAGTTCGCTATGCAACGCTCGAATCGTATACCGGAGATCGAGTAGGGTTAGTTGAATATGATTCAAAAATCACACCTCACCTTGGTGTCGAATTCGAATTTGTACTTCCTTTTAATAACAATAAATCATCTGTTTTTATAGCTCCTCATTTTCAATCGTTTAAGAAAAGTGTCGTAATGACAAATGTAATTAACGAGAATGTATTATTTGAGGCTGATTACAAGTCCATAGAGTTGCCACTTGGGGCTCGTTACTATTTCTTTTTGAGTAAAAACAATCAGGTATTCATCGACCTGCTTTATTCGTTTGATTTTTCATTAAATTCGAGTATATCGAATTTAAATATATCGACTAACTCACTGGCCCGCAATAATGTCAGTGCTGGATTTGGGTTTAGTAGGAAAGATTTTTCTACAGAACTTAGATATTCATTTAAAAATGATTTACTGGGTGAATATATATTTCGACATGGGGATTATAGACGCCTGAGTCTTGTCATCGGATACCGTTTATTTTAGCGAGTATGCCAGTGCTCTTTTGTATTTAGATAAATAACTATTATTAATGGACTTTATAAGCATAAATAAAAAACTTTGGAATGCCAAAACACGTGTACACGTTAAATCAGCCTTCTATGATCAGGAAAATTTTCTCAAAGGTAAGTCATCATTAAATAAAATTGAACTCGACTTACTTGGGGAAGTGCGAGGAAAGTCCATTCTGCATCTCCAATGTCACTTTGGACAGGATACGTTGTCGCTTGCTCGTTTAGGTGCTAATGTTGTAGGTGTTGATTTTTCTGAAGAAGCAGTTGCCATTGCCAAAGATACGGCACGTGAATTGGAATTAAATGCAACCTTCATTTGCAGTAACGTATTTGATCTACCAAATTTGTTGGATAAAACATTTGATATTGTTTTTGCATCCTATGGTGTAATCAGTTGGCATCCGGATCTAAAACCTTGGGCTGCGCTCATAAATAACTATTTGAAACCTGGTGGAAGGCATGTTTTCGTTGAATTCCATCCTTACATCTGGATGTGGGAAGAGGACTTTAAACGTCTAGAATATTCGTATTTTAATGAAGGGGCCATTGTCGAACAAAACGAAGGATCATACGCCGATCCGAATGCCAATATTTCGTTGCAGTCGTATTGTTGGAACCATTCAATTGAAGATTCATTGCAGTCAATGATCGATGAAGGATTGTTGATTACGGCATTCCGTGAATACAATTACTCGCCCTATCAAATTTTTAATGACATGGTTGTCGTAGAAAATGGCTTTCAAGTATCGGGAATGGAAAATAAAATCCCAATGGTATTTGGGTTTGAAGTAAAAAAGCCAAATTATTAGTCCTGAAGGGCCGGATCACTTTCCGGTTTGACGTACGCCTTTTGTTTCTTACCAAAAACTGATACATTGACATACCGTTTTGGGTTCAATCTAAAATCTTGTAATAATTTATCCAGGTTAAAAGCCGTACGATTCAGGTTTTCATACAGTTCAGCATCATTAACAAGTTTGCCCATGCTACCTTTTCCGGATTGAATATCCCGGGCAATTCCTTTGAAGCTGATTATAGTAGCTTCCAATTCCGCCATCGTTTTGTCCAGATTTTTAAGTGTGCCATCCGCAGATGTCATAGTCGTCTTTAAAGATGCAACAGTGCCCGATATATCTGAATCATTTAATTGACCAGTAAAACCTGCGGCATTATTGAGTATTTGTTCAATCGCTTCATTATTCTTTTCCAAATTTCCAACGACGGAGTTCATGTTATTAGCCAGGCTAGAAAGATTTTTATCCGTGCTATATATAAGCCTGTTTAGATTACCCGAAGTCTTTACCAGTGCAGCTGACAATTCGTCGATATTTTTCAATATTTGAGAAATTCGACCGTCATTCGTTGGATCCGAAAGCCGTTGATTTATTGTATCGAATGCCGTGCTAATACCTCCGCCTAAGCCTTTGAACGCATCCCCCAGCGAATCTTCTCCCAACATGGACTCCACCATTCCCTGAATTCGAGCCTGCAAAAAATCACCACTTTGCGCACAGTCTGCACCTGAACATGGACCTGTCATTTGCAAGTCAATTCCCTTTTGGCCCATAAGGCCCATACTAACGAGAGTGGCCACCGTATTAGATGGAATTTTGTACTGTTTTTCAACGTCCAACTCTACGGTTACAGATTTCATATCATTGAGGTCCAACTTTTTACCGCTTACTGTGCCCACTTGTACACCGGATATCAATACAGGTGCACTTATGGGCAATTGATCAATATTTTCAAACTTTGCGTAGTAAGTTGCAGAATTTGTCAGTAAGTTTTGTCCTTTTAAAAAAGCATAGCCCCAAACAGAGCCCAGAATGGCAACTAAACCAAGAATCCCAATTTTAACTTCTCTACTCATTTGTTAAAGGCTTACACTCAAGAAAACCCAAATATAGGGGCATTATCGTTAAATTCCTGTTAATCCAGCGACTGGCACTATCCTTGTGATCTACCTTGCAAGTTTACTATTACAAGCCCAAGTTGCACTGAATGCACAAGATTCTATACGATCGATTTTTCTTATTCTCGTTATTAAGTAATTTTCGCTCCGAAATGTTCTGTCGTGGATTACTTATAGGTATTCTCTTTTGGTCTTGTTCCTTCATTAGCCAGGCGCAGGTCAACGATTCAATTGTAGTTGCAACTGATTCTATTTCCGTGATTGATTCAACCCAGCTCGATTCGATTCCAAATCGATCGTATCGCATTTCTGCGGACGCAGTGGATCAAAAAGTCGAATACGGTAGCGACGATTCAATTTATATGGATAATAAATCGCGTTTAGTCCACCTGTACGGTAATGCTTATGTTAATTACGGATCGTTACAGCTCAACGCAAATTACATCCAGCTAGATCTCAACACCAATATTGCTATGGCACAGGGTATGCTGGATAGTGCGGGTAATATGGCTGGGGAACCGGTTTTTAAAGATGGTACGCAGGAAATTGAAGCCGGAAGAATGCGCTACAATTTTAAAAAAAGAAAAGGCTTGGTATACGAAGTCACAACGCGAGAAAGTGATTTATACATTCACGGAGCCACCACAAAGTTTTATGGGGAGGGCGGCGATGAGAATCGAGACCACCATACTATATACAGCTCGGACGCCATATTTACTACGTGTGACCATGACGTGCCACATTTTGGCATCCGTAGTAAAAAGCAGAAAATCGTACCAAACAAAGTTGCAGTAGTAGGACCCTCAAATCTGGAGATTGGTGGTGTACCGACACCCTTATACTTGCCCTTTGGTTTTTTTCCTCTCAAGAAAGGGAAACGTGGCGGGTTGATGTTTCCCAATGACTACGAATATTCCAATAGATGGGGCTACGGGCTTCGAAATGTTGGGTATTACATTCCGATATCAGACCATTTTGATTTCACTTTATTGACTGATTTTTATTTCCGAGGAAGTTTTGGGGCAAAAGGTGAATTGCGATATAAAAAGAAATATAAGTTTGATGGAAATCTGAATCTCGGATATTCGTTGTACAAAACTGAGGAAGTCGCAAACCGCACTGCTGAGGATGGTACGACATTCAGTGAATTAGTCAATGCAGAAGAAAAATCTTTTTTTATTCGGTTACGACATCAGCAAAACGCGAGAGCTCACCCCTATCGGACTATTGGCGGATCTATAAATATAGAAACTAACCAATACGATAATCTGAACTTTAACAATGCCCAAAATGTATTGAACAACACACTTAACTCCAATTTTTCATTGACACAAATATTTCCCGGAACACCATTTACGGCTACGTTGGGATTAAGTCATAGGCAAAATACAACTACTCGACAAATGCAGATGTCATTACCGCGTCTGGATATTCGGATGAAACAAATTAATCCCTTTAAGCGCAAACGGCGAACAGGGAATGAAAAATGGTATGAAGCTGTAACATTGACTTACAATTCATCACTGCGATATGATTTATCTGGCGTCGATTCTACCTTCTTTGAGCAAGAAACATTTCAAAATGGAAAATTTGGCGTGCAACACAATTTAGGCACAAATGTCAATTTTAATGTATTTAAATATTTCCAACTAGCGCCGTTTATTAATTTTAGAGAAACCTGGTATACAAAAACAACGGATAAGTCATTTATTAATGAGCTGCAAATTGAGTCGGATACTTTGGTGGACCCCAATGATCCTACACAATTTATGATTGTACATGATACAACATCATATGGTGAGATACTCGAGGTTCGCAATCCCGGATTCGAAGCCATTCATCAATATGACGCCGGGATATCACTTTTCACCAAAGTGTATGGAACTATGAGGTTTAAAAAGGGGTGGTTGAGAGGAATTAGACATACAATTAAACCTTCCGTTTCTTTGAGTTATTCGCCTGATTATACGACGGATAACCTGGGATATTTTCGAGACTTTGAAGTGGTAGATAACAATGGAAATTTGGATACGATGTCTTATTCTATATTTGAAAATGAAACATTTGGCGGTGTACCAAACAATGGTGAACGATTTTCGCTAAACTACTCCTTAGCTAATCTCTTTGAAGCAAAAGTTTTTTCTAAAAAAGATTCCACGTTTAATAAAATTAAACTGTTCGATAACGTAAATATAAGTGGGAACTACAATTTTGCTGCTGATTCATTGCATTGGAGCCCTGTTTCCGTATCAGGAAATATGCGAATGCTAAAAGGTTTAGCTGTAATTAAATTTAGTGGTGCATTTGACCCATATACATTAAATGAAGAAGGAAGGCGTATTCAAAAATTTGAGCGCCAGGAATCCGGAAAAATTTTGCGATTTGATCGTGCAACTGTGAGCTTGAATACAGGAATGTCAGTGAAGCAATTTAGAGATTTGTTTTCCGCACAAAAAGAGAACGAGGAGGATAAAAGAGCAAAACGGAAAGCCACTATTTTGTCCTTATTTGATAATTTACGATTGACTTATCAATTTACTCTGCGCAGCCGAATGCGCAGTGACCAATCAGTTTTTTTTGAGCCAAGTGTCCATAGTATTGCCTTGCGTGGCGATATTCCGCTTAGCCCTAAATGGCGATTGACAGTCGGGAACTTGGATTACAATTTTACACGAAAAGCTACATCGTACCCTGATCTATCCTTATCACGTGATTTGCATTGTTGGACAATGGGAATTGGCTGGCAACCCGAGCGTAGTACGTATAATTTTTACATTCGTGTGAAGCCAGGTTCATTGGACTTCATCAAATTACCGTATAATCGAAATCGAGCCGATGGATTTGATAATTAGGGTCCAATACTTTCGTAGGTCTAAAGATTATTTCTTAAACGATCTATCAGAATTTGACCTGCACTTGAATATATTTATGTCATGATTCAACTATTTGTTACAGGCGGCACATTTGATAAAGAATACAATTTTATAACCGGTGAATTATATTTTAAGAATACCCACTTGTTGGACATGTTTGACCGCGGTAGATGTTCGTTAGATATTGATATCAAAACACTGATGATGGTCGATAGCCTTGAAATGACAGAGGCAGATCGGGATATTATTATTCATAATTGTAAGCGGTCCAAAGCACGACATATTATCATTACCCATGGAACGGATCGTATGGTTGAAACTGCAAAAGCGCTGGCGGAGCAAAATATGACGGAAAAGACTATCGTCCTTACCGGTGCCATGGTTCCTTATGCTTTTGGTACATCGAGCGATGGTTTTTTCAATTTGGGCAGTGCGTTGGCCTTTTCTCAAGCATTGGACCCAGGTGTATACATCGCTATGAATGGCCGATACTTTGAATGGAACAATGTTCAGAAGAACTATAAAACAGGTTTCTTTGAGGAAGTTGTGTAACTGACACCTATAGGAACATTTAATTAGAAGTTGAGATCGCATTGCTCATCAAAGAGAGAGAGGCATCAAATAATCATTTTATATAATATTTAATTTTATCTTTGCCAGTGTTATATGACACTTTTTGTTAACTTATAGCGTATGAAAAAGCACATTTACATAGTGTTGTTGATTTTGGTGTTTGCCGTATTTACGGCATCCGGCCAATCAAAGATAGAATCAGGTATTATCGTCAAAAAGTTGTTTGTCGACTACCATACCTTGAATGGAGGAGATGTATTCGACTTCCAGGATTGGAATGGAGGATACGAAATTGGATATACGGCCTATTTCAACGATAAGTGGAGTCTGGCCATTCCCGTAAAAGTGGCGGAGGTCCGACTACCTGAGTCAGTGTATAATAGCCGATTTATCGGTGTAGACGCCCAACTGCAACATCATATTTTAGGTCGTACAAGGAAAATTAATCCTTATGTGAGCGCGGGTGTAGGATTTATGAGCGAAAATGGTGATAGTTCCCATGCGGTTATACCACTGGGACTGGGATTTCAGGTGCCGGTAGGACCAAAAACAGATATTAACGCGGAAGTAGCTTATCGCGTAGGTCTTAGTGATGATCGTCACAATTTTAATGTTGGCCTTGGATTCGTTCATCGCTTTGGCAAAGCGGCTATTGATAAAGTTGAAATACCAGAAGAAAAGATTTTGGATAGCGATGGTGATGGGATAGCGGATGATGTCGATCTATGTCCTCAAATTCCTGGTCTAGAAGCTTTTTTAGGTTGTCCTGACACGGATGGAGATGGTATTCAAGATGATCGAGATGATTGCCCTGAGCAACCTGGGCCTCGCGCATTAAAAGGTTGTCCTGATAGTGATAAGGATGGTGTTTCAGATAAAGTAGATGAGTGTCCAAATTTGGCCGGTACAATAGCAAATAATGGTTGTCCCGAAATGCCCAAGGACACAGACAAGGATGGAATCCTTGACAAAGATGATCGCTGTCCGAATGAACCGGGAACTGCAGCGAATGGAGGGTGCCCGGAAGTCGTTCGTCCCGCTGATCGTGATGGTGATGGTGTAACAGATGATGTGGACCGTTGTCCAGATTCTCCGGGACCAGCATACCTAGCCGGTTGTCCGGATTCTGATGGCGATGGCGTCGCGGATTATGAGGATGAATGCCCAAATGCTGTGGGATCAAGAAATGCCAAGGGCTGTCCAGATACAGATGGGGATGGTGTAAGCGATAAAGATGATCGCTGCATAACAACACCGGGACCGGCTTCAAACCTGGGTTGCCCGGAGTTGAAAAAAGAAGATCGTGAAACATTGGAGTTCGCTGTTCAAGCGGTCGAGTTTGATTTCGGCAAAGCCACACTGCGCAATGAATCATTCGAAATTCTCAATCGTGTTGCGGACATCTTGAAGCGATATCCGGAATACAAACTACGGATTAGTGGACATACTGACAATGTTGGAGATGCAAACAGGAATCAGAACTTATCGGAACGCCGAGCTCGTTCTTGTTATGAGTATCTCAGTACAAGGGGTGTGTCTGTGTCTCGCATGTCGTATGTCGGAATGGGAGAAGAAAGGCCTATAGAAAATAATGACACAGAATACGGTCGCTCCAGAAACAGGCGCGTCGAGTTTGATGTATACGTCAGATAACAGTTCGTATAAAAAAAATACGATAACATACGTATAAGGAGGCCGCCAGAATTTTATTTCTGGTGGCTTTTCTTATTTGTGACAGCTGCTGTATGTGAAAAGATTGGAATTATAGGCTACAAGACATACCTTTACGGGGCCTAATACTTAACGTAATCTTTTCCAGATTTAACGAATTTATGACATAGTTCAAGATTAACATGCCGTCTTAAGGTTGTTATTGTTTCAAAATAAAACCAATAAATAAATGAAGTTTAAGATTTTTTCAATCCTCGCGTTCGTATTCGCAGCAGTTACATTGCATGCCCAAGACACGAAGGAGTTACTTAAAACTGCCGCAAAGGCATTATCCGCCTATAATTTAGATCAAGCGGGCAATGCGGATAAACTCCTGGAAGCCAAGGAAGCCATTGATGGTGCATTCCAATCGGCTGACTTGAGTAGCGATTATAAGGCTAACTTGACAAAGGCTAAGGTCAATACCGAGTTGATGGCGAAGGACTACCTCGACATGAATCTGAAAGGAAAGGAAGCTCCTGAGTACAAAGGGACAGGTGTCATGGCTCTGGAAGCTATACAGACCGCGCTGGGCCTGGCCGAAAAGAAGTTTCAAAGCAAAGAGGTGTTAAAGATATTGGGCGAACTGACACCTTATTTGAGTTACTTAGGAAATTATTTTATCGGTGGTCAGGATTATCCTAATGCTTTTGAGCCGCTTTCGGCTGTACTGACCGCGAATAATTTGCTCACGTCAAACGGTGAGAAGTCAGTATTCGAGGTGGACGGAGATTTGGATAACCACAAATACGTAACAGCAGTATGCGCTTTACGGGCAGACCATGAAGATGTGGCGGAAGAATTATTGATGGATTTATACGAATCTGGTTCAAAGGAACCGGGTGTTTACAGCCAATTATACACGCTAAAAGTTGAAGAGGATGAAGAAGGTGCGATGAAGATTCTTAAAAAGGGACAGGAAATAGATCCTAGTAACGTCGAACTTCTTTTTGCTGAGATTAACTACTACATCAAGCAAGGAAAATTTGATGTATTAGAAGAAAAATTAAAACTAGCGATTGAGAAAGATCCCGATAATCCTTCGGTCTACTCTGCGTTGGGCAATGTCTATATGAATTTAAGTGAGACCGCAGCCAAAGAAGGTGATGAAACGAAGCGAAAAGAGTATTTCGAAAGCGCGCTTTCATACTATCAGCAGACTTTGGACCGAGACCCGAATTCTTTTGATGCGCACTACAGTATTGGATCCCTGCATTTCAATCAGGCTGCGGAAAAGACGAAGGAAATGCAGGATCTTGGATTATCTAAGGATGATCAAGCCCGATATACAGTTCTGGAAAAGGAGACGGCCGAATTATTTGCAAAAGCCTTACCCTACTTTAAAACTGCCGAGAAGTTAAATCCGCAGGATATGAATACCCTTATAGCATTGAAGGAGATATATGCTCGTCAAGATGATTTTGAAACATCAAATGAGTTCAAAACCCGGCTCGAAACACTTCAATCTGGAGGTCAGATTGAAAAGAGCTACTTTGAATAAGCGGTTTGCAAACAACAACCAGTTTGGGCCATCTAATCAATTTAGATGGCCTTTTTTGTTCACTGAATGTTCTTCGCATACAAACTACTTCACCTGATAAATCCTTCTACGGAACCTGGAAATCAAACACATTGAACTGCAACATATAAGTATTTTTTGAATATTTTTGCAGGCTATGCGATTGAAGAAACTCGAAGTAAAGGGATTTAAAAGTTTTGCCAAGCAGACAGTAATCCATTTTAGTGAAAATGTCACTGGGGTAGTTGGTCCCAACGGATCTGGAAAGTCAAATGTAGTCGATGCGATTCGCTGGGTACTCGGAGAACAGCGAAGTAAGGATTTGCGCCTCGAAAAAATGAGCGATGTATTGTTCAATGGAACGAAAAAGCGAAAGAAAGCTGGTATGGCCCAAGTCACTATTACATTTGATAACAACAGCGGTATCCTGCCTTTGGAGTATAACGAGGTAGCTATATCAAGAGTTCTTTACCGGAGTGGCCAAAGTGAATATCGTCTCAATAATGTCACGTGCCGATTAAAAGACATAAAAAATCTTCTCGCCAATACGGGAATCGGTTCTAATAGTTATGCAATAATCGAGCTTGGAATGGTCGATGACATCCTTCAGGACAAAAATAATGCACGTCGTAGGATGTTTGAACAAGCGGCCGGAATTCATGGCTTTAAACAAAGAAAGCATGAAACGTCGCTTAAGCTGAAAGCCACTAATGACGATTTGGACCGGGTCAATGATTTGCTTCACGAAATTTTGGCAAATATGAAGCAATTAGAAAAGCAAGCGAGACGAGCAAAACGCTATTTAAAACTTAAGGATGAATACAAGAGGTCCTCTATTTTACTTTCCGCACTCAATCTGTCTACTTTCAAGGAGCGATATGCTGAATTAAAAGATCAAATTCAACAAAATCAGGCATCTCAAACAGAGTTATACGCTAAAATTAATAATCAGACAGCCGCTATAGAACGTCAAAAATTAGATATACAGAAATCAGAAGGTTCGCTGACAGAAATGCAAAAAAAGGTTCGGAGTGTAGAACATGATGTGGCGGACTTACAGCGGAAAATATCAGTACTAGACAATCAAATTAAATACGACGAACAAGATTTAATTAAAGAAAAGAATCAAGCTGAATCAAATTCAGACCGAATCAGAGCATTCGAAAACCAACAGGCAGAATTAAAAGTGGCAATCGATGCAGCAGAAGCCGATATTGAAATAAAAAGAAATGAAACCGAAGACGCGCTGCAGAAACGTGACGAACTTGCGTCGAAAATGAGAAACGTCGAAGTTGTGAAAAATGAACTGTTGCAGAAGCAACAGGACCTAAATGCCGAAATTACCGGATTAGAACGAACGCTGGCGGTGGAATTAAATAGGCAGCAGGTGACAGATCAAGCCGAACAACACACCCAACATGAGGCCGTTCAAAAACAAGAGAAGTTAGTTGACCTCAGACAACAACGTGATGAATTCAAGAAAAATTTGGATAAGCAAGTTGACCAGGTCAGACAATTGGAACGGCAGTATGCAGAAGATCAGTTGAATTATGATGCATTAAAGGTAGAAATTGAGCAAAAAACCGAGCAAATAATTGAATGCCAACGATCGCTTGATGCGCGAAACAACGAATATGAATTACTAAAAAACATGATCGAAAATCTGGAGGGATATCCAGATTCAATAAAGTTTTTAGCCAAGGAACATTCATGGCGTCGTGATGTGGCCTTACTTTCTGAGATAATTAATTGCGATGACAAAGTAAAAAATGCTATCGAAGCAGTATTAGAACCTTATTTAAACTTCTATGTCGTCCAAGGAAAAGAAGAAGCCGCTAGCGCAATAACACTCTTAAAGGATGCACAAAAAGGGCGAGCCGCTTTTTTTGATGCTGCTGCATTCACCGAGGTGAATTCACCTGAGCCAATCGAGATTCCCGGGTTTTTTCCAGCCCTGTTAGCGATAGAGTTACCCGATCAATATCGAGGCTTAATTATTTCCTTATTGGGTCAAGTTTACATTCATGATGGAGTAAGTAATTTTGATAGTTCGACTGCTGCTCCCGATCATGTAACATTAGTCGCTCATGACGGACATCGTATTCAATCGCAAAACAGATTGAGCGGTGGTTCCCCCGGACTCTTTGATGGATTGAAAATTGGTCGAAAAAAGAATTTGGAAAAAATTCAAAGCGACATGCTCGCTTTAAAGAAACAAATCGAAGTGCTCGTCTTATCAAAAACAGAGTTACTAGACCGACAGGAAAATATCGACTTATTTAAAATTCAACAACAACTTGATGAAAAACGCAGCATGCTCGCTACATATGAAAGCGAGTTTAAAAACCTTAATGTACGTCAAGATGAGATTGAACATCAAATAGCTGCGGATAAAGAACGTCTGTTGCATTTACGACAACAAAAGACCGATTCGGAGCGAGTCAGTGCTACCGCAGTTGAGACTATCCAGCAATTAAAGATTAATTATGAAGCACTCATTGCAGAACTCTCGGGTGAGTCTTCGATTATCGACCGTCTGGCTTCAGAACTTAATTCATTCAATGAATTACATAGCCAAAAAAATATTGCCCTGGTACAAGCTGAAAGTCACTTGAGTAATCTTAATAATGAGGTCAACATGATTACAGGCCGTATTTCAGAATTGACAGAAGAAGTTGAAGCGATCGTGTTGAAAGATGAGTCACTTTCGCAAAAAATAGAAGACAATAAATTAAAATTTGAGAATCTTCAGCGAGCGTTGCAAGAAACGTTGAAACGAAAAACCAATACGGGAGAAGAGTTATCGACTACGGAACAGGATTACTTTCAATACAAGAATCAATTGGCTGAAGCTGAAAGCCTGCTTGGCGAGTTAAATAGGCAAAATCGAGATAAGCAATATTTAATTACGTCACTTAAGGATGAATATAATGAAATTAAGATAAAACTAAATGACGTAACCCAACGGGTTAAAGTCGAATTTAATATTTCCACACCAGAATTAATGGAAGTTGAAATTCCAGAAGATATTCAAAGTGATGCACTAACGACTAATGTCGAGCGCATGCGCATGAAGATCTACGGATTTGGTGAGGTTAACCCATTAGCAGTTGAAGCCTTCAATGAAATGAAGGAGCGTTACGATGGTATCGCACTCCAAAAACAGGATATTGAAGATGCACAACGAAGTTTGTTGGATACAATTAAGGAGTTGGAGCAACAAGCGACGATACAGTTCATGGAGGCGTTAGAAAAAATAAATATACACTTTAAACAAATATTCCGATCATTGTTTAACGCTGAAGATAATTGTGAACTTATCTTATTAGATCCGGATAATCCACTTGAATCCAAGATCGAAGTAATCGCCAAACCGAAAGGTAAGCGGCCACAGTCGCTTAGTCAATTGTCGGGTGGGGAGAAGACTTTGACCGCCACGGCACTACTTTTTGCATTATATCTGTTGAAACCAGCACCATTTTGCATATTTGATGAAGTGGATGCACCATTGGACGATTCGAACATTCAGAAATTCAATAATATCATTCAAACATTTTCAGGTGATTCACAGTTTGTGATTATTACGCATAATAAATTAACCATGGCTGCAGTGGACGTTATTTATGGTGTTTATATGGATGAACCCGGCGTGTCGGGTGTGACACCGGTCGATTTTCGTGAGCTGAAACATGAAATGCTGCCGCTGGAATTGTCGGAGAATTAGTGATATTCGAAAATCGCAGACAGTTTCAGCTCTATTGAACTACTAAATGTTTTTTTCTGGCTATTTGATATTCTGTGAATGACCTTGTTCCATTGTTTTCTGTATTTACCAATATCAATTATACCGCTTAGTACAGGTTCAGCATCAGAATTGGAGTCAGGGATTTGATAGATACGATACACAGACTTTGGGCTACAATGATGCTATAACCTTCGCTAATGCTAAATAAGGAATTTGGAACGTGTTTTAAACTTTCAAATAATAGATAATGTCTGTGAAATAAAAATGGCGATCATTACGCATGATCGCCACTTTCTTATTAAACCGTTATTAGACGAATTAAGCCTTTGGTTTTTTTGTTGACTTACTATCAGACATATTTGATGCTTTCATCGAGGCTTTATATGCTTTTGTCTTTTTCACTTTATTTTTTCCTTTGGTTTGAGCAGCTTTTTTAATGGCGGCATAAGCATTGACCGTGCCACCAGAAACACTCAAATCAGAAAATGGCGTTTGTTTTGATTGTTCCCCCGGAATTTTCACCGTTTCGTTAATAGGAACAGCCGTTTCCATTAATATTTCCTTTACCTGAGTTGCACTTAGGGTAGGGAAATATGATCGTACAAGCGCTGCAACGCCCGCAACCACGGGAGAAGCCATACTCGTTCCCTGAAAGCTTGCATAATCATTGTCTGGAATGGTAGAATATATCTTTACACCCGGTGCGAATAAGTCAATATTCTCCTTACCATAGTTTGAAAAAGGTGCAGGGGTATTTTCCTTCTTTTTCCAATTTAATGCACCAACTTCTAACCAGTTTTTCGCACGTTTAGGACTGAATAGACCGGCTTTATCATATTGGTCACATGGGAAATTGTCGGTAACATCATTACTTTTTCCATCATTACCAGCTGCATGCACGAGAAGAACATCGTTTTTATAAGCATACTTAACGGCATCATCGACTACTTTTTTATTCCAACTAAATCCTTTTCCAAAGCTCATATTGATGATTGAAGCGCCATTGTCTACAGCGTAGCGAATTGCATTTGCAACATCTTTGTCGCGCTCATCGCCGTCTGGTACAGCTCGCACAGTCATGATACGAACATTGTCTGCAACACCATCCATGCCAATACCATTGTTCCGCTCTGCCGCAATGATACCTGCCACATGAGTTCCATGCGATGCATCTGGACCCTCATAGTCGTTGTTTCCGTAGACTCGCTGTGTCTGGTTATTGTAATTGTCCCCAACTATGTGTCGCGGATCAAAGTCTGCATTGTAATAATGCTCATATTGACCCTTATAATAGTTTTCGGCGCCTTTGATTCCTTCGTTAATTTCTTTTTTCATTGATTTAAAGGTGAGGGATGGATCTTCCATCAAACCAGCTGCTATGATTTGCTGCCCCATGGCTAATTCCTGATTTGCACCAGCTTCTATCGCCTGAACATTCTTAAGTGTCAATTTCTTGTCTCCAAGTGCCACTTTTACCGCCTTGAGTGCTCCTAGCGCCATTTCCTTTTGCTGGCCAAGTTCATCCAGCTTTGACTTTGCTTTTGACCGATTTGAATTGTATTTTTCTTTCAAATCCATGTATCGTGCATATTCAGCCTTTTCTTTTTTATTCATGTTGGCGTCGGATGAAACATTGCCATACATTTTGTGATACTTGCGGTACAAGCGCGTGATTTCGAGATTGTCTGCATCGATGTTTCCATTAGGGCCTCCGATAAAATTCCAGCCATGGATGTCATCTACATAACCATTGTTGTCATCGTCGATTCCATTATTTGGAATTTCATCTTCATTCACCCACATAACATCGTCAAGATCTTCATGTTCCCAATCAACACCTGAATCGATGACTGCAACGATGACAGTTCTTGATTTTCTATTCTTAAGAAATTCGCTGTACAGGCGATCTGTACTCACGCCTCGGTAGCCATCTTTACTATAGTCAAGATGGAACCAGTTTTTAGGAGGTTGGTTGTCTCCTCCTTGTGCCGAGATATTTGAAATTGGCCATGCTAGGACAAAAGTCAATGCCAGCATCGCGAAAGTTTTAATTTGCATACGGAAATGAGTTTTAAGTTAAATACTAAATGAATGTGCGGACCGGAAGTATCAGTCCAACTGTATAACGCACCAAAGATAAAAAATGAGGCATGCTAAGCTTCATATATAATAAGATTCATAAGCAATAGTCGACGAATACCGTCAATTTTAAGACGGTCGAATGCGGTGAGCGCCCAATTTATGCGATATACCTTTGTAGATAACGGAAGTAACCACCAAAACCGGTCTCCTGGATGGCCAATACACAAACCATATATCAAAAATTAAAAGCCCACTGGGGATATGAAAGTTTCAGACCGGGACAAGCTGATGCCATAACTTCGGTCATGAAGGGACGAGATGTATTCGTGCTGTTTCCTACTGGGGGTGGAAAGTCACTCTGTTATCAAATTCCGGCCGTTTCGTCAGAGGGAGTTTGCCTTGTCATTTCACCACTAATAGCGCTGATGCAGGATCAAGTGGCGCAAATGCGAAGCCGTGAAATCAAAGCTGACTTCATCCATGCAGGAATGTCCTACTTTGAAATTGATCGGGTCCTTGACAATGCCATATACGGTGATACGAAATTACTCTACATGGCTCCAGAAAGGCTGAAACATCCATTATCATTAGAGCGCATCCGGCAAATGAACTTAAGCTTAATCGCTATTGACGAGGCACATTGCATAAGCCAATGGGGCCATGATTTCAGACCTGCCTATAGGGAAATTCATGAAATACGTTCACAACTTCCAGGTGTACCGTTTATGGCATTGACGGCTACAGCAACATCCATTGTTCAAGAGGACATTAAGCAGCAGCTTAAATTACAAGAACCCTTTGTGGTCCGCAAATCGTTTCGACGAGTGAACTTGCATTTGCTGGTAAGGCGCCTGGAGGACAAGCTTGGACAAATCGAGCATATGTTACGACATGTAGATGGAGCCGCCATTGTCTACGTGAGGTCACGGAAAAAGACTGTTGATATGGCTCAATTGCTTAATGAACGAGGAATACGTACGGCTGCCTATCATGCCGGAATGTCCTATCCGGACCGTCAAAAGATAATGGACGCTTGGATGAAAAATAAGATCCGGGTTGTATGCGCTACCAATGCATTTGGAATGGGCGTTGATAAATCCGATGTACGCATTGTCATACATGTTGAATTGCCGCCAAGTATTGAAGAATATTATCAGGAGGCTGGGCGTGCGGGTCGAGATGGCGAGAAGGCATATTGCGCCATCCTGTATAACCATGGTGATGAAATTGCTATGGATTCAAAATTTAAACTATCCTTTCCGTCTTTGGACGAAATACTGCATGTCTACGGTTGCTTGGGGCTTCATTTCAATCTAGCGGTTGGAAGTGGAGAAGGGGAGAGTTTTGATTTTGACTTTCAATCTTTTGTCGATAAATTTAACTTGGGTTATCAAAAAACTTCGAATATTTTGAAGATTTTAGAGTACTCCGGATGGATTGCACTAACTGAAAGTTTTTATCAACCGTCTAAGGTTATGATGGTTGCTGATAAAATGCTTATGTATGATTATCAATTAAAGCATAAGAGCGCGGCAATTTTTATCAAAACCCTCCTTCGATCTTACGAAGGCCTTTATAGTCAGTTTACCAGGATAAGCGAAAAATTCATGGCGAAGCAATTGCAGAGTACGGAGCCAGTGATCAATCAAATGTTAGAACAACTTCAAGCCGATGAGATTATTGATTACGAAAAAAAATCCGAATCGGCCAAACTAACCTTCTTACTACCTCGAAGTACTAATGAGAATTTTAATATCGATAAGAAATCGTTTGATCAACGAAAAAAAATAATGAAAGAGCGCTTGCTAAGTGTTAAGAATTACGTCGAGGCTGAGACCTGCCGTATGAACATTATGCTTAACTATTTTGGCGAGTTAGAAGATGAACGGTGCGGATATTGTGACGTTTGCCTTCAAAAAAATAGTAATCCTGATGAAGAGACGTACATCAAGTTTAAAGCCATAATTCTGAAAAACTTAGATGATGACACTTCAGTTAATAACTTGCTCACGAATTTTCCTTCTAATCGACATAATCAAGTACATAAAGTGTTGGAACGAATGATAAGAGAACAATGGATTGCTCGGGAAAATGACACAATAGTTCTCCATCCATCGAAGCGGCAAGAAGGATGAAGATGAAAAAGAGTATCTACTTTTTTGTAACGAATGACATTCGGTATGACCAACGTATGCAGCGCATCTGCGCAGCTTTGCATGTTGCTGGATTTAATGTAAGTTTGATAGGAAGGAAGCATCAAAATTCATTGCCCCTGGACGATTTGCAATTTGAAACACGACGGTTTTCATGTTTTTTCAACGCAGGACCTTTGTTTTATTTAGAAATAAATTTTCGTATTTTTTATTACATTATTTTTCATCATCCGAACGCAGTTTGTGCAATAGATTTAGATACACTGTGGGGTGTGAGTTGTGCGAAAATATTTCGGTCATTTAAATTGATTTTTGATGCGCATGAATATTTTACAGAAGTGCCCGAAATAAATAATAGAAAAATTGTTAAAAGTATATGGCTATCTATTGCAAACTTTGGAATACCAAAATCAGATTTGCGATATACGGTCAACCAATCATTGGCTGACTTATTTAATAAACAATACGGGTTAGGATTCGGTGTTGTTCGAAATGTACCCGTTACAACAAATGAAATCTCAATAGAAAAAGGCCAAAAAAAAATTATTCTATACCAAGGCGCACTAAATGTCGGAAGAGGCCTTGAAGTTGCGATTGACGCCATGGATAGTCTGCCCGAGTATGAACTACATTTAGTAGGGGAGGGTGATCTGAGTCAAGAATTGCGTGAACGAGCGAAAGGCATAAAGCGGAGCAATGCTGTTGTGTTTCGCGGTTTTATGACACCAGCGGAGTTGCGAAAATTAACGAGTACTGCCTATATAGGACTTAATTTGTTGGAATCAAGTAGCCTTAATTATTATTATTCATTGGCAAATAAGTTTTTCGATTATATGCATGCAGGTGTGCCATCGATTAATATGGCATTCCCGGAGTATGAGTCGATACTTCGAAAATCACCATGTGGGGTAACGATTAGTTCATGTACAGTTGATAAACTTATTGCCGCCATACACCGAATTGACGAATGTGCCGAGACATATCTTGGGTTCATACAAGAAGCACTAGAAGCCAAAAAAATATATAACTGGGAGATGGAACAAGTCGGTCTGGTAGATGCCTACGTCAACCTGTTTGACCAACAGAAGTGATTTTTTGGTCAAACAGAGATCCTGAAGAACTTAAACAAGGCCAGCCTGTTTTGGATTCGTTTACGCTATCAATCAGCGTTCAGTTGCCTCAAAATGGTACCAACACAAGCCTGATGTCAACAACTCCCATCACACCTTTATTTTTCAATCACGATCTTAATGGGATTACTTTGACCATTTACCGAAGCCTTTATAAAATATGCGCCTGGATATAATGTCTGCGTGTCAAAATAGCCAATTGTACTTCCTTTTTCTATGACTTTTGAATCGATTAATCTACCAGTGCTGTCAATTAAATCCAGTTGAATCGCGGCACTCACTAAATCATGAATTTGAACCGCCAATAAGTCTGCAGCGGGATTTGGGAAAACGGTTATATCCAAGGAGAAAATATTAATGTCAGTCACAAAGGATGATCCTTCATAAATCGTAGTGGGCTCATTTATGGAACTGACCTCTCTGTTTAGTGCATTTCCATAAAATGTTGGCCCTACAACATACGGGTAGGTCGAATTCCATTGTTCGTCAACAGTGGCGTAATAGGCGTATGTTCCGTCAGGGTATTCCGGTGTTACAGCAAATCGACCATTGTGCTGATCCAAATAGTCATCTTCACCGGGGTGCGCAACATACCGATAATCTTCTCTGAAGTAACCCAAAAAATAAGTGGCATCAATATCAGGACCATCGTCAACATCTGTGCCGTCAGCATGATGCGTACGTTCAGTAATATTTCGCAACTGATAACTGGATTTTATGCGAACAATTTCACCTGTGCCATCGGAATTTTCAAAACCATATGCACCGTAAATTGGAAAACCATCGTAGGCAAATCCAATCAATGGTGAATGTTGAGTTGAATCGATAGCATATAAACCATCAGCATCGTATAAATTACAAATGTTTGATACTAACTCTAAATCCAATTTGAAAGCTGAAGGGTTTTGGTGATGGTGATAGTTCCCCATGGCAGGATGCCCCTTAGAGCAATCAAATCCTGCTCGTTCAGCTGGTATGGCATCGCGCATCCAATCCGATTCGGCCATTGGGCCTCCTGGACAAGGCGGATTACCAGGACCACCACAGAGCGCATTGGTAGTGGAATTCCACCCTACACCGTCGCGATAATCAAATAAGGCAACACCATTTACGAATATTCCTATATTTCCGGGATTGGTAGGAATTAGAGTGCTGGTATTTTGGTCGGGATTTAATGGTATTTGAAATATGGCAGATTGACTCTCCGCCTGTGACGGATTTCCATCCAAGAATGGTCCAGTTGGATAGGATGGTATCCCATTTGTGATTACGTAAACATATTCATCAGAATATTCTATACGTTGACAATTATATAAAATACCATTGTCAATTGCCGTAGAATTTCCTTGCATATAATAACTGCCCGTTTCTGTTGTATTTTGCAACCACGATGTTACGGCCGGACTAAGTTGGCCGAAAATGGGAACAACTAGCATTATAGATAAGATTGATAAAATAAAATGTTTCATGTGATTTAATTGTTTGAAAGTAATATGTCTCTTGGGAATTGATGTTTTTTATTTAAAACAAAATCATCATCATTCAACGTTAAGAGAAAGGTTGATAAATCAATTTTATCAATTGAACTTAGGTGAATTGATTTAGGAATACGTTTATCACCTGCCTTTTGTAGTACAACTGTATTTTCGTAGTGCGCCAAAACTTGATTGAGGTGATCGAATCGTCCATCATGCATATAGGGATAGGTGTATTGCAAGTTTCGCAAGGATGGAATTTTGAACAAAAGACTATCCACTGCCTGATGCGTAATCATGGACCTGCCAAAATCCCGTAATACGGGGTCTACAGGTAAATTATTAAAGGCAAAATCATATGTTGAAAATAAGGGTTCAGCGTGACAAGAATTGCAATTTTGTTTAAAGAGGTTGTAACCTTTTATTTCTTGTTCAGAAAATTCAATTTCACCTCTTTTCATTTTATCATATTTTGAATTGGCAGAGATAAGTGTTAGCTGGAACTGGGAAAGTGCCTTCAATAGAAATTCACCCGTGATTACACTGTCGCAAAATGCCTCGTAAAACAGTGGAGGGTATAGGGTTGTATGTTGCAATTTGTATACAACGTTTGAAATTGATTCCCCCATTTCACCTGGGTGGCTTATGGGTGCTAGTGCTTGCATGTCCAAATGGTTTATGGCACCGTCCCACATAAAATGATTTTGCCATGCAAGATTAAATAGAGCAGGTGCATTGCGTGTACCAATAGAGTCGTTGAACCCGTGGCTTAAGTCATGGTCTGTATGTGCAAAAGCGTTGAATGGTGAGTGACAGGATGCGCACGAAATGGTTCCATCACGCGATAATATTGGGTCGTAAAAGAGGGCGCGCCCAAGTGCAATTTTACCTTCGGAGAGCGGATTTTTATTAAAATCGTACTTGAAATCAGGGAAATATACAGGGCGATGCAACTTAACATCGTCAGTGAAGAAGCCCATGAAATAAATAGAAATGGAAATTAAAATTATGGTTGACTTCAACTTCATTATAAGACTGTGAATAGTTTTGGCAATTGATTCGATAGCTGCACCGATATATTCGTTGGACTCATGACATGATGAGTACTTCTAATGTCAATGTGATCGAAAAAAGCGTCGAGTAAAATACCAATATTAATTACATCCGAATTTTTGACACTAAGTTGGACGGTTTGTAAAGCGTTG
Source organism: Saprospiraceae bacterium (assembly GCA_028279185.1). Lineage (GTDB taxonomy): Bacteria > Bacteroidota > Bacteroidia > Chitinophagales > Saprospiraceae > JANQSS01. The sequence goes on from JANQSS010000101.1 coordinate 41,142, forward strand.
AAAGGATGTCTGTATCCACCTAGGTGAAACTGAAATTGATTATTTCTAGAAGGGCAGTTTACGTGACTGCCTTCTATTTTGAAATTGATATAGCCGCTTTGCCATGTCCAGTACATGCCCTTGGTAGGATCAAGGTCGTTACCCAATGCACCGGAAACGTTAGTTACACTATCTACGCCGATGTTGAATTTAATATGTGTGTATGAAGTTCGGTAAGGCATTTCAATTATGAGCGAAAGGCTTTCGCTGTCGAATACGTCGACAAGAAATGCTGTTTTCTCACAAGTATGAACTAACTCTGATTCATTAAATAATTGAATATTAGAAACGTAGAATTGAAATGTATGGATAGTATATGGAGTTTCTGCAGATCGCTTCTTCATGTGCGTTGAGCCAGTACCATCATCATTAGTCTTAAAATTAAGGGTGCAAACGCGATTTTGCTGGGCCAGGAGGACTGATCCGAGGGATAGAATGAGGAGTGATAAAGTTAAGCGCATGCGGATCTTTTGTTGTTTGACGACAACATGCCAAAAGTCCTTCGCTTTAACCTTATCTTTTACCAGACCTTCATGAGTTCTTTGTTTTTTCTGGAAATCATCTTCGAGTCTAATTATAAGGATTAAGTCATAGCATCATCAATCGTAAAAGCAGCATGTCGGAATCATTCTCCTTTTTTATGAGAAAAGGCCATATATCAAATTTGTCTACAGTAAAACGGGGATGTAAGAATAATGGATTTTTATTCCTTTCTATAGTGGAGTAATTCTGCTATTTTCCGATTCTAAAGGGACTACGATTACCGTCGTTGAAAGTTTTTCTGTTCCAATTCAGATATTAAAACTTTTCAATTCGTTACACATGTAATTTTTTGAACCTTTTTATAGCGTAGGTAAAACTATTCAAGAGTCGTATGTTCGACTCCCTTTTCGTGAATTTTGTGTTAGGCGCGCTATATTCTGGGAAGTTTGCATGATCAATATATGCTAACTGAATAAGTGCTTAATATTGTCGGGATGATGATATTTTAAATGGTTCTTAACAATGAGATTATTACCTGAAAGAGTTTTAAAATACATTTAATTCTTAAATGTAATATGCGTTAGAAAACATCAACATGATGAATGCGTTGGAAAATCCTCCTTAGTATAGAAGTTATGTGTGCGACTCATTTATCTAACACTCCAACGTTGGCCCCCGCCAAATCAATCACAAAAGCATAATGCAAGGCCCACTCCTTTAGTCGCGAAAAGCGTCCGGAAGCACCACCGTGACCAGCTTCTAAATTGGTATGAAAAAGCAATGGATTTTTATCCGTTTTCATATCACGGAGTTTGGCAACATATTTCGCAGGCTCCCAATATTGCACCTGTGAATCGTGTAGACCGGTCGTTACCAGTATAGGGGGGTAGGCTTTGGCTTCGATATTATCTACAGGTGAATATGACTTGATATAGTCGTAGTAGGCTTTATCTTTGGGATTACCCCATTCGTCGAACTCACCTGTAGTAAGTGGAATGGATTCGTCGAGCATGGTCGTCACGACATCTACAAAAGGAACGGCTGATACGATACCAGCCCATAGATCGGGCCGCATGTTGGTTATGGCACCCATTAATAGACCTCCTGCACTCCCGCCGTAAGCAAATATTCGTTGTGGATCCGCATATTTTTCAGCTATTAAATATTCAGCACAATCAATAAAATCAGTGAAGGTATTTTTCTTATTAAATAATTTTCCATTTTCATACCAGGGTCGACCTAATTCCTGGCCTCCTCTAATATGCGCGATGCCAACAATGAAACCGCGATCTAGTAAACTTAAGCGAACAGAACTAAAAGTCGGATCATAGCTACTGCCATAGGAACCATACCCAACTAAGTACAAGGGGTGGCTGCCGTCTTGCCTGAAGTTTTTTGGATAAACAAGCGAGATGGGTACGGCCTTACCATCTTGTGCCTTGGCCTGGACCTGCTCTGTTCTATAATTTTCACTTGAGAATCCACCCAAAACTTCATCTTGTTTTAATTGCCGCAATTCTTGAGTGTTGACGTTATAATCATACGTTGTACTTGGTGTAACCATCGACGTATACTTAAGCCGAACGACATCAGCATTCATTTCAAAATTATCCGAAGTATAGGCTGTGTAAACTGTTTCCGGAAATGCTATGAAAAAATCTTCACCGTTGAATTTTTTGATTCGAATTTTTCCTATCCCTTTGTGCCGCTCTGTGATGACAAGAAAGTTATCAAATGCATCAAAGTCTTCGATAAATATGTCTGGACGATGAGCAATGTATGATTTCCAATTGGATTTAGAAGTTTTACCGACGGGCGTTTCCATCAGCTGGAAATTTTGTGCTTGAAAATTCGTCAAGATGTAAAATTTATCACCTACATGTTCGATTTCATATTCCAGTCCTCGCTCTCGAGGTTGAAATACATTAAATTTTTCAAGCGGTCGATTGGCGTCGATATATTGTATTTCTGTGGATACGGTACTGTTAGATCCAATCATGATGTATTGCTCTGAATTGGATCGATAAACGTAAGTATAAAAGGCACCGTCTTTTTCATGAAAAATTAATTCGTCTTCAGATACATCGGTACCTAAGGTATGACGATAGACTTTGTCTGGTCGTAAATCTTCTCCTTTGACGGTATAAAAAATTGTTTTGTTATCATTCGCCCAAACGGCATTGGCGCTCGTATTTGGAATGACATCGGGGAGCAATTCCCCTGTTTCCAGATTTTTGATCCGTAATGTATAGATACGACGACTCAACGTGTCCTCACCATAAAGCAATAATTTATTATTCGGACTGACCTTCATGCCCTGTAACGAGTGAAACTTATATGGTTTGGCTAGTTGATTCTGATCGAGAAGCACTTCGTCATCCCCGGCTGGAGATTTGCCTCTTAAATAGGTGGGATATTCATTCTCCTCTTCAAACTTGCGGGCGTAGAAGTAGCCATTACGCTTATAGGGTACAGAGGTATCATCCTTTTTCATTCGGGCGACCATTTCTTCGTAGAGTGCTTCCTGATCGTCTTTAGTATGGGATAGAACATGATCAATGTAGGTGTTTTCATCTTTTAAGTATTGAATGACGTCTGGATTTTCTCTTTCATTTAACCAATAATAATTATCAAGACGCTCGTCGCCATGTATAACCAGTTTTTTTGGTTTCTTTTCAACTGTTGGAATGTGTTCACCGACTTTAGTAAACATTCTACTTGTATGCATAGATTCATGCGTATTTGGTGCTTGGCAGCTCATTAAATAAAATAAGGTCGTAAGAAGTAGTACATATTTCATCAACGTATCAATCGATTTGAGATTTATTAAAGGGGAATAAAAAAATTACAAAAAATATAGCCGAAAATACAAACTCATGTAATTCCCACTTCTTTTCTGATGGAATGAGTAGGGCAATAAGTGTGGCAATTAGGAAGAAGATTGTATGATGCCACTGCGGTACGGGTATACCTAGCGCATTGGTAAGCTTTTTTATCCACGCCACACCACGATAGAGTAGGGGGTAGATAGTAAAATAGAAAATGAGTATAGCCGTAAGTAATTTGCTGAATATTATCTTATTGACATCGAAATCACCAATTCGAATATTATGTAATGTAACCTCATCCTGCCTATTTATTTCTTTTAACGCATCTGGTGTCTCAAAACCCAATAGCCGCTGACCCCAACTGACTTCTTCGCCGGCTCCAAATATAAAAAGTAAGCCTAGCCCGATGGTTCCGACTAACCACCAAACCGGATGCCGTTTTCGATAGTTCGCAGTTTTATAGAAACAATAAATACCAATTGCCAATAGAAAGAGTGCTGACCCGTATTCGACTAAGCCATCTTCGACAACGTAGTTTTCCTCAAACGATTTAACCCCAACTCCGTAAACCACGTATAGGCCGATGAGCAGACTGAGTAACACAAGTGAAAAAACAATCCATTCCCACTTGTTTATTTTGCGAGTGATTTCTGTCATGCGGTATTAATAAGTAAAAATATGTAACTCTTCCTCTGCATCGGAGACAATGTAAAGAATGCGTTTTTTAAAGTCAATGGCTATGCCTTCCATTTGTTTTACATCAATCAGGTATTCGTTTTGGATGTTAAACTTTTTATCGACGTGAATCACTTTTTGATCTTCATCGCTTAACAACCAAAGGTCTTTGGTTTTTGGGTTTATCGTGATTCCGCTGAGATCAGAAATGTGTTCAATCTTTTGTGACCTGATTTCCTGAAATTTATCATTTAAGTGATATATCATTACCGGCGATTTTTCATTAACCACGTAGAAAGAGCCGTCTTCCCAGTCCACGTCTATGCCTTCTGGGCCGGATTTTTTACTGACATTTTCGCTAAGTTTTATATGGTGTGTTTCATTTCCACCAAGATCAAAACAGCGTATTTTATTTTTTGATTCGTCAACTGTATAAAAAAGGTCGTTTTTGAAATTGATTGCGATGCCTTCATAATCGGCCGCTTTTACATCGATCTTCTTTTGAACGACTCCTTGAAGGTTTGTTTTATAAATATTGCTTTTTTGATCACTTACGATATATAAAAATTCACCATTGGGATCTAACGCTAACCCTGAGGGTTCTTCCATCGTTAGGCTATACACCCCTACCTTTTCTAAATTTCCGGAATGATTGCGAACACAAGTTGAGGCGGTCAATATAGTAAACAGGCAAGTTGTAATCGTGCCAAGTATGAATTTATGTAGACGATTGGCTTTATTAAAATTAACGCTCACCTTTTCTATTTTCAGATTCTCTAATTTCAATTTTCATGTTTACTAAATTATGACTTAACCAAATCAGTCAACTCCTGCAGCCGCATCATTGCTTCCATAGGTGTCATGGCATTGACATCTGTCTCTTCGATAAGAGATTTAACCTTAGCTAAATTGACATCGTTGACTTCAAAAAAGCTGAGCTGCAAGGGTTGAATTTTAGGAATAGATCGTGTATTTGGACTATTCGAGTTTTCATCGATTAGACCGGCATTTATCGTTTGCGACTCGAGTAACTTAAGTATGGTTTGTGCTCGCTCAATCACTGTTTGCGGCATACCTGCTAATCGTGCCACATAAATACCGAAACTGTGCTCAACGCTGCCAGGTAGTAATTTACGCAGGAATAAAACTTTACTCCCAATCTTTTTAGTACTTACATGGAAATTTTTAATTCGCTCATATTTATTTGCCAATTCATTTAATTCATGATAGTGTGTAGCAAATAAAGCAAAGGGGCGTTTTTCGCTTTGATCGTGAATATATTCGACAATGCTCCAAGCAATTGAAATGCCATCGAATGTACTTGTTCCGCGACCAATTTCATCAAGTAAGAGAAGGGAGCGATTGGATAAATTGTTCAAAATATTTGCGGTTTCATTCATCTCGACCATAAACGTCGATTCGCCGGAAGAAATGTTATCAGACGCTCCAACGCGCGTAAAAATGCGATCCAATACGATGAGGTCTGCTGAGTCGGCTGGCACAAACGATCCAATTTGGGCGAGCAAGGAAATGAGCGCTGTCTGGCGGAGAACGGCACTTTTTCCAGACATATTAGGTCCTGTAATGACAATTACTTGTTGGTCCTCTTTGTTGAGCACAACATCATTCGGAATAAAAGATTCTTCGGGTGGCATAAGCGCTTCAATTACCGGATGTCGGCCCTGCTTGATTTCGATTTTGCCCTCGTCATTAAAGGATGGCCTCATATAATTTTGATGAGCAGCCAATTCAGCCAATCCGCATAAAACATCAAGGTGACCTACAAGTTTGGCGTTATTTTGAAGGGTTGTAATATATTTTTGAGCGAAGGCTAAAAATTCATCGTAAAGACGTTGCTCTAGCTCATTAATTTTACCTTCTGCATTTAATATTTTGTCCTCTAATTCCTTTAATTCTGGTGTTATGTACCGCTCGGAATTCGTTAACGTCTGTTTTCTTATCCAATCATCGGGCACAAGTCCTTTGTCTTTATACCTATTTGTAACTTCTAGGTAGTATCCGAAGACATTATTAAAACCTACTTTCAACTTGTCAATTCCCGTTCGTTCGGCCTCCCGCTTTTGCAGATTCAGTAATATATCTTTTGCACCGGACATTATTCCGCGCCATTCATCAAGTTCAGCTGAAAATCCATTTTTAATCGTCTGAGATTTACCCAATTGCACGGGCAATTCACCATGAAATCGGTTGTTTATATCATCTTGCAATTCCTGAACGACATTCATTTGTTTGCTCAATTGAACCAGCGCAGTGAATTGAGTTGATGATATTTTATCGATTATTTGCGATAGTAATTGCAAGCTGGATAGGAGTTGTGTTACATGCCTGGGGATAAATTTGGCTGCCGCCAATTTAGCCGTGAGCCGTTCAAGATCCCCGATAGGTTTTATAAGCGAACGCAAATCTTCTCGTAATTGATTCGCACCATGTAAGGTTTCGACCAAATCGTGTCGTTTCTTAATTTCCATTGCATCGATCAAAGGAAATACAAGCCATTTATGTAAGAGACGGCCGCCCATCGGGCTGACGGTCTGATCGATTACATCAAATAATGACTTTCCATGGGGCTGGATCGAATAAACCAATTCTAAATTTCGAATTGTAAACGGATCTAGCCACATAAAATCATCAGAAGCAATCCGGCTGATTTGGTTGACATGTGCAAGCTGTTTGTTCTCTGTGTTCTCAAGGTAATGTAAAACAACACCGCAGGCGATTATGGATAGGGACTGCGAATCAATACCAAATCCTTTTAATGATTTAACACGTAATTGTCGCTGGATCTTTTCCCGGCAAAAATCTTCATCGAATATCCAATCATCTATGCCATAAGCGTAGGTATCGGGATGCGTAATATCAGCGGTAAGTGGTATGCCTTTTTCGTACAATAATTCTGCGGGACGATATGCACCAATGAGATTTACTGTGTCCGATAGTGCTCCCTGAAATGTTGAAAATTGTCCCGTTGAAAAGTCTAAAAAAGCTGCTGCCGCATGATTTCTATTCCCATCGACAACGAAGGCACATAGGTAGTTAGCCTTCTTGCTTTCCAGCAACTGATCGTTGGTATTAATCCCGGGAGTAACGACTTCGGTGACCCCACGCTTAACAATCTTTTTTTCCTTCGATGGTTTTTCTAATTGTTCGCATACTGCTACCCGGTAGCCGGCTTTAACGAGACGCGGCAAATAAAGGTCCATTGAGTGGTGAGGAAATCCGGCCAGCGCAATATCGCTTCCACCATTATTGCGTTTGGTCAGGACAATTCCCAGGATGTCGGCTACGAGCTTGGCGTCATCTGCGAAGGTTTCATAAAAGTCACCCACTCGATAGAGTAATATAGCATCCGGGTACTTCGCTTTCATGTCGAAGTACTGCCGCATAAGCGGAGTCATTTTCGTTGATGAAGATTTACCTGCCAAGCGCTAAATTGTTGGGCGACAAATTTAGTAAGATACGATTTAAATAAGATGCAAAATCCAATCTATCCAAATTATTTGATTGTCCTTTATTCCATTGCGCAAACTTGTGCGCTCAAAGCTTGTAAAATCCCATCGAAGGCTTAATTTTGCGGACCAAATCTACAGCCAATATGGACGCTATATTTTCAGAATTGACGGCAGAGGAAAATGAGCAGTTGCTCGATGCCATTCCATTGATCACGCTGCTCATAGGTACAGCCGACGGAAATTTCGATATCCATGAAAGTTCCTGGGCGCAGCGCGTAGTCAAGTTTAGGTCGTTTACTAACGATCAGGATCTGAAGGAATATTATATCGGAGTAGGCCAGACTTTTGAACCCCAGCTCAATCACTTCATTCGTGAAATGCCAGATGGACTCGAGGAAAAAACAGCCTATTTGTCTGCCGAGCTTGAAAAGATGAACCCGCTAATTGCAAAACTAAACGGGCATGATGCATATCGTCTTTACAATGATTTCTTGAGTTTTGCCAAGCATGTGGCCAAAGCCTCTGGAGGATTTTTATATATGGCAAATGTGAGCCCAAGGGAAAAAGCTTTGTTGGACTTGCCTATGGTCAAATCTATCGATACCTATCCAGGTATCTAGGTCTATTCTGATTCATCCAGATAAAGCGAGGCTCCGCAAACGAGACAATGTCTTGCATTGTCCTCATGAAACGAGTGGCCACATGTACGACAGTTGTGCGTATTAGTGCTTATCGCTGAACGTGTCAACTCCGCAGATACTATACCTGTTGGTACAGCAATAATAGAGTAACCCAATAGCATGATGACAGCGGCGAGAAACTGACCTGCTGATGTTACGGGAGTTATGTCACCGTATCCAACAGTCGTCAAGGTTACAATCGCCCAATATATACTGGTTGGAATGTCGGCAAATTTGCTATTCACAGACCCCTCTATAACATACATGGTCGATCCTAAGATAGTGACCAATGTCAATACGAAAGCGAGAAAAATTCCGATTCGATATAGGCTTTTACGCAGGGCCAGCAATATGTGCATGCCTTCACGTGTGAACTTTACCAGTTTTAGTATTCTGAAAACACGCAATAAACGCAATGCTCTGATAACCAGCAGATACTGTGTGCCCGCTACAAAAATACTGATATAAGTCGGGAGAATTGAGAGTAGGTCAATGATGCCAAAAAAGCTCGTAGCATATTTTAAAGGCTTTTTAACAACCCAGAGCCTCATGGCGTATTCTATCGTGAAAACTATTGTGAAGATCCATTCCAGAACGTATAGCAAGTTTTGATGACGGTTGTGAATAGGCTCTACGCTATCAATAATGACAGTTACAACACTGGCAATAATGAACCAAAGCAAGATTACATCAAACAGCTTACCCATTCGGGTATCTGCTTCAAATATGATTTCATGTAATTTGGCTTTGTTAATCACTTTGTCAGGACATGTATTACACAATTAAACACCCATAGAGCAAAAATGGTGCCCATCTTCATCCATTCCATTCTCAATGACGTAACCGTATGTTTTGTGACATAGTGCCAGGCAAAGCGAATAAAATTAACGTGCTTCTTAACAAAGGCTTATGACCTTTTATGAAATTTGACGTCTTATGTCTAACGTTTCACCATAAAGGCCGGCAAACTGATCAAATACGATTATATTCAAGGCCTAATGCTTAAAATCACTTTTGATATGAAATTCACAAAGACTAATCTTCTCACGCGTAGAATAGCGTCGTTCGGCATTGTTTGTTTGTTGCTAATAATTGTGGCGTGTTCGCGAAACCCAGTCACTGGAAAAAAACAACTGAATTTGATGGGTGAGCAGCAAGAAATAGCCTTGGGAAAGCAGTCGGACCCGGGCATCGTTGCCATGTTTGGGAAATACGAAGATGAAACGTTACAGAATTTCATCTCATCGAAAGGTAAGGCTATGGGCAAGATTAGTCACAGACCTAACTTGAATTACGAGTTCAAAATTTTAGATAGCCCGGTTGTGAATGCGTTTGCAGTGCCTGGAGGTTATGTTTATTTCACTCGTGGTATCATGGCCCACTTCAACAATGAGGCGGAGTTTGCTGGTGTTTTGGGGCATGAGATAGGACATATAACCGCGCGCCATTCTGCCAGGCAGTATACTAATCAGGTCCTGGGACAGTTGCTATTGATTGGTGGAATGGTTGTTTCTCCAGAGTTTCGTCAGTTTGGAGATGTTGCGGCGCAGAGCATGGGTATGCTCTTTATGAAGTTCGGACGCGATCACGAAAGCGAATCAGATGGTCTCGGCGTAAATTACAGCACAGCCATTGGGTATGATGCACATGAAATGGGTGATTTCTTCAACACGCTGCATCGGTTATCAACAAAGGACGGCCGAGATCCTATCCCGACTTTCCAATCTACGCATCCCGACCCATTGGATCGCTATGCCAAAGTACATGAGCATGCGGATAAAGCACAAAGTAAGGATCCCAAAAGCACCTATAAAATTGGTCGGGATAGTTATCTGCGCATGATTGACGGCTTGGTATATGGAGAAGACCCACGTCAGGGCTACGAGGAAAATGGATTTTTCTATCATCCTGAATTAAAATTTCAATATAAGTTACCTTCCAAATGGCAAATGTTGAATACACCGGCTCAAGTCCAAATGGGCGAGCCGGATGGCAAGGCAGCTATGTTCTTATCACTAGGGCAAGGAAGTACCTTGCAAGAAGCGTTAAATAATGAGTTAACCGAAAATAAACTTACGCTCATAGAGAAGTCCAATCGAAATGTAAATGGCCTGCAAGCACTGGCGGCAATATCAGAACAAGTTGGTCAAAACCAACAAGGTCAGCAAATTAAAATTAAGGTTATCTCTTATTTTATTAAGTATGGCGATTTAATCTACAAATTTAATGGCATGACGTATGATGAATTATTCAGTCAGTTTGCGCCGGTGATGGAGAACTCGATGAAATCATTCAAAAAACTTACCGACGCCTCTAAAATAAATAGGAAGCCAGAGCGAATTAAGATTCAAAAAGTACCATCAACCATGACATTGAAGCAGGCATTGACTCGTTTCAAGGTGCCAAACAATCGACATGAAGAATTGGCAATTTTAAACGGAATGAAAGTGCTGGACTCCGTGAAGGGGGGAACCCTTATTAAAACGGTACAGAAATAGGTAGCCTTTCCAAAAATAGCGTAATTTTATTTGAGTTCTTCATTTGAGAAATCCAGACCGGGTCAAAATTGAACGCAACGTTTGAGATGCAGTGTTGAACGAATTACTTATTTAACTATGTTTCGAATTTTGTGAGATGTAATCAATTTAGCCGTATGCTCTCGGAAAAATTGGATATAAATTTTTCGATCCAATCTTATAACTCTCCTAAATACACCGATTAAACAGATTTCAATTTGAAACCACCGCGTTCTTCCACTTTTACTTATGTTTTTGGAGTCAGTTTTAAAACTGTTGCCGGGGTTTAAAAGGTTTACGGAGTTGTATTTCATTCATTCGAAAAAGGTGCGAGTTAGTGCAAATTGAGGATTACTTGTTTTGTAACAATTGTAAAGTTTGAACCGGCACATCTTGAAAATCCAACATCATTAAACCATCAACGCAATGTGAAAAGTCTGGATCTATATTGAATCCAATAAAACGCGCATTTTGACTTATATACTTTCGGATTAGAACGGGAAGTCGGTAATTTTCAGGTTCAATCTCCGATATTAATTCATCAAGTTTAATTAATTCTCCATTTAAAACGCGCATAACATTTTCGAGGCTGTCTTCGGATGACGTTGTATAATACTCTTGTCGGGGTATAAAATGAACGGCTACATCCCGATTGAAATGGTATCGCCTCAAATATGTCGTTATTAAGTTGCGACTTATGTCACTATAGGCACGACTTATACTGACTAAGCCAAAAACATATCTGCAATGCTCTCGCTTTTTTAAATAATTCAGAATACCATTCCATAAAAGGAAGAGTGGTAGTTGTTTTCGTTGATAAGCTTGAACGATGAAGGATCTCCCAAGTTCAATACTATTTTTAAGTGTAGGAATTATTTGATTGTCTATACGATACAAGGTGTGCATGTATAATCCTTCGATGCCGTATTGTTCAAGTATTTCATCACAAGGCGCTATGCGGTATCCTCCAACGATACATTGCTCGTCTTGATCGACAAGGAAAAGTTGATCATAGGCTTGATCAAAGGTGTCTAAATCAATAGGCTTGCCTGAACCTTCGCCAACTTCGTTAAAAGTTTTTGCCCGCAATCGCCCGACCTCATGTGGAATAGCAGAGAGATTTTTGAATTTGGACAGGTATAATGAAAATTTTCCGCGTCGATCTACTAAACCATTGTTCAATTCAATTTGATCGAGTTCTTCTTTTATTGTTGACCACGAATATTTTTCAATCTCTTCTGTTGGCTTTTGTGGAAAACTTATTTTAGATGACGCACGGGCCATTTCGAAAAGACGTAGCTTGCTGATTAAATAAGTCCATATTTCTTTGCCAGTCATAAATCTATCAAAAGCTGTTCCGCCAATAATTTTTCCGACCTGTATCGGTAATGTTCCCTCGGTCATGTTTTCTGCTACTTGATCCAAATCAATGTACATGGTCAATACAGGAATACGGGCTTTGAGTACATTATCAAAAAACCGGTGAACAGTACGGTCTGCATGTTGCTTTTTACTAAATATGGGAAGTATGCCCCAGTTACCGAAAGTCGATAGATTTGTTAAGTGCAAATCCTTAGGGTCGCAGATGACTTGAATTCCCTGATGCAATTCTTCGATGCGATGCAGAACGTCTCTATGGCTTTCTTCAAAATCGAACGAAAGGTTGCTGATGACTAAAATCACCATGTCTGACTCTGTTGCACGTGCTATATGAGGGGCTAGATTCATGGCTTGGCGATCGGATCTACTTACAAATATAGTTTATCACAAATGCTTCTTCTTCGGATGCTGATGTTTGATGGACTATGCTATTATATACGGAATATAATCATTCATGAACCTTATATTCGCTGGGATGAAGTTGATAAATACGCGTTCATTTGTTCGAAGAGAATGCCTTACAGCATTAACTTTCTTTTCTAATAGTTGGTTGACGGTATGTCTAACATAGTACGATCAGCGATGGCACATGCCGATGACTCCGCACGCTCAATTCACAGTGATACTTATCGTGTGGATCCTCCAAACTGGTTTGTGGGTATGCAAAACAATCTACTTCAATTGTTAATCCAAGGTCAACATATAGGGAATTGCCGTGCAGAATTGAAAGCGACAAAAGATGTTAAAATCCTTGATAATAAAAAACTGGACAGTGGGAATTATTTAATTCTCTACTTAGAAATTAAACCTGATGCTCATCCACAAAACTTTGTCATTGAATTACGTGGTGAAAAAAGTCATTTTGTAATTCCATACCAACTACGAAAGAAACAAGCACAGCCATTGCCAATTAATGGATCGGATGTGTTGTATTTAATTATGCCAGACCGGTTCGCCAATGGAAATCCTAATACGGACAATATTGGCGGTATGCGAGAAAAGATGAATCGCAGTGATCCAAATGGAAGACACGGAGGCGATATTCAAGGGATAATAAATCAATTACATTATATAGAGCAACTGGGTGTAACAACTTTGTGGCTAAATCCAGTGTATGAAAACAATATGAAGGTTTGCTCCTACCACGGATATTCCATTACGGACCATTACCGAGTTGACCCTAGATTGGGTGATTTGGAAAAATATATTGAATTATGCTCAAAAGCGCATGACCGGGGCCTAAAAGTGATTAAGGACATGATTTTCAATCATATTGGCCTATTCCATCATTGGATGGCTGATGTGCCCAAAGCTGATTTTATTAATAAGGGTCATCAAAGAGTTGGAGCAAATTATAATGGCGCCATTGTGACAGATCCTCATGCTTCAGAAAAGGATAAAGACATTATGTCGATCGCTTGGTTTGATGGAACAATGCCTGGATTAAATTTAAAAAATAAAGACGTCAGAAAATATTTGACGCAACATTCTTTGTGGTGGATCGAAATGACAAACCTTGATGGTATCCGTATGGACACCTATCCATATCCTGATAGTTTTGCCATGGCAGAATGGGTGAATGAAGTGATCAAAGAATATCCGACTTTATTTATTGTTGGGGAAACATGGCTAAATACGCCTTCTCAAATGGCCTATTGGACAAATAATAATCTGAATGTCGATTATAAGTCGAAACTCCCTAGTATTTCGGACTTTGGCATCGCTTCAGCCATTGATCGTGCTTTCAGAGAGAAGAAGGGAATGCTAGAACTCTACCAAGTGGTGACGAATGATTTCGTGTTTCATACACCTAATCGTAACAAAATATTTGTGGATAATCACGACATGAATCGATCTTTCACAACGTTGAATGCTAAGGTGGAAGACTATTTGATGGCTTACACCTTTTTACTTACAACAAGGGGCATTCCACAAATATTTTATGGTGCAGAGGTCGGTATGGAAGGAGAAAAGCCAGATGGCGAAATTCGAAAAGACATGCCAGGTGGGTGGGGAGGTGAAAAAAACGTGTTTGAGTCCAAAGGTCTATCAAGTACAGAAGTGTTTATATTAGACTATCTGAAAAAACTCCTCAATTGGCGTAAATCGAAAAGACTATTTGCCTATAACAATTTGATTCATTTTTTACCGATAGAAGAATTATACGTTTATGGACGTCGTCAGGAAGATGAAGCGATAGTTGTCATATTAAATTATCGGGACGAAAATGTAGACTTGAATTTTGAACACTACCAAGAATTATTTGAATCATTCAATAAAGGATTTGAAATATTGAATGATATTGAAATAACTACTTTTGAAAATATCTCAATTCCGGCAAAAAGTAGTTATATAATTGAATTACAAAAAACAGAAAGTGATGATTAATCAACGACGGTTTGATTGGATAATGTTCGATCTTGACAATACGCTTGTTGATTTCAATGTGGCCAGCAGACGAGCGCTACATGACACCTTAAAGGCGGTAAATATCAACTTAACGGACGAATTGTATTCTGTCTATAAAAGAATTAACTATACCATTTGGTCTGAATTTGAACAAAACAAAATTGACGCAATTACCTTGCGAACAAGGCGGTTCGATCTATTTTTTGAAGAGCTTGGACAAACTCCTGTCCCAGCGGGATTGTTTAGTGCAGATTATTTGAAAAGAATTATTGATCATACATTCGTATTTGAAGGTGTCGTGGATTTATTAGCCAAATTACACATTGATCATCGTTTAAGTATAATAACAAATGGTCTGAAAGAAGTCCAACGCCCGCGATTACAAAGACTTAATTTAATGCAATACTTTGATAGTATTATTGTATCGGATGAAATTGGCGTGGCCAAACCTGATGCCGCCTTTTTCAAGTATGCTCATCAATCAATCACTGACAAAGTAGAAAAATCACGCATATTAGTGGTTGGCGATAATATTGAAGCCGATGTCCAGGGGGCCATGAACTTTGGGTTTGAAGCTTGTTGGCTGCATCATGGCAAGTCAAAAGTTCGTAATATTCAACCATCATTCGAAATAGAACATATAGGCGAATTTGCTGACCTTATAGAATCGCTCTAACCGCTAAATTGCCATTAGTGGCTAAATAATAATCACCCACCATTCTTCTTCGAAGGAATTTTGTATGCCAGGCCCAGGTTTAAACTGTAACCGGCGCCTGTGTTTTTGCCAGCTAAAAAGCTTCCACCACTCAATTCGATTTCCCAGGATGGGCTTGGGAATATTTTAAGACCACCACCTGCCTGAAAATAGAATGCACTTGGGTTGGTGATTGTTGGAGTATAATCAGCATAACTAAAGATACCGACTGCTTGCAGGGGGAAATAACTTAGAAAGACTTTGAACGGAATGAACACATCGTTATGAGGAAGTGCGTCTCGTCCAAGACGCGCGACAACGCTCAATTCGGCATATCCGTAAAGTTGTTCAGCTAGTTTGCCATTGTAATTAAGCTGCGACCAAAACTGAACACCTGTATTATCAAGAGATGGTATAGAAGAGTTCAAATTCTGTCCGTTTTGGCCTAGCGGAATCAATAAAATGAACTTGCTGGAAAGGCCGGGAATCTTTTCCGAAAAGCGCCAACTCAACTTAGGACCGATGTGGGAGAATGAGGTTTGCGCCGTTCTTCCATTGTTTTCGTACCGCAATGTTTCGAGCGGAGAATCATTACTTGAATGGTCTCGGGATGCCCGGAAGTAAGCGTCAATTCCCCAATCGATTTTCTTTTGTGGATTGAAAAAATTCAATTCCAGGATATTAGTAACGAAAGATCTACGAGCTGTATCAGTTATGCGACTTCCACCCTGATCAAAATTTTCAGTTTGTGTATAGAGATTTGTGTACAGTTTAACCGTAGTGAATGATTCATTTTGTTGTCCGAATACTGCCGGAGTCACAAATAGAAGGCCGATGGCAAGTAACGTTATGTGAATTACGATGCCAAATCCAGTTGAATTTAGATCGTCGCTGTATGCATTTGAAGATTTTACTTTTGCAGTAGTCAATTTCATTTTTGTTGATTTACAATAAGTTATACATTAAATAAAATCAAATACTGTTATACTGTGACGGTCTGCTGGCAAGCAAGACTTAGTAGAAATGCATTTGCGATGCAATTGTTCACCAATTTGATCCAATTGTGCCGTGAAAAGTGTAACTTTGCCGCCCGAAATTATTAATATTTAAAAGGTTTGATTTTATGTTAAATTATGAAATTACGTTCATCGTTGATCCAGTGCTGTCCAGCGATGAAATTGACGCGACAGCTCAGACCTATGTTGATATGCTCAAAAATGAAGGGTGCAATATCGTTCATAGAGATGCAATGGGACTTCGTCAGTTGGCGTACCCAATCAACAAGCGCACTTCTGGTGTGTACTTCTGTGTTGAGTTTCAGTCGGAAGACGGTACTATTATTCCTCGCGCTGAACTGGCGTTGACCCGTGACGAGCGCATCATGCGTTTCTTAACTGTTCGTTTGGACAAATATGGCGTCAAGTACAATCAAGACAAACGCGATGGAAAAATTGGCGTTAAACGAGCATCTGCAAAAGCTGAGCCAACGCCTGCCATGGCAAAAGCGGCACCTGCAGCGGCCACAACTACCGCCACTACAACATCCGCAAGCTCAGAAGAAGAATAATTCAATACATTAATCCAGAAATTAACTAATCATGGCATCAAGAGATGATATAAAATTCCTAAGCAATCCTAAGCTGGGACAAAACCAAAAAAAATACTGTCGGTTTCGCCGATTTGGAATCCGACATATTGATTATAAAGATCCAGATTTTCTGCTCCAATTCGTTAATGAACAAGGAAAGATTCTTCCAAGACGGATTACAGGTAATTCCTTAAAGTATCAGCGTAAGATGGCAACTGCTATCAAGCGTGCGCGCCACCTCGCTATGTTACCATATGTAACAGATCAGCTGAAATAATTCGTATCATTTAGAAAAAGTAAAGATCATGGAAGTTATACTCCTCAACGATATAGAAAAATTAGGCGACCGCCATGACTTGGTCAAAGTCAAAAATGGCTATGGTCGTAACTACCTCATCCCACAAAAATTGGCGGTCATTGCGAACGCAACAAACCGGAAAAAGTTGGATGCAATAAAGGCACGTGAAGCCGCCGAATTAGAACGCCGATTAGATGAATTCAAAGCCATGACCGAAAAGCTTGCTGGTATGGTAATTAAAATCGGAGCCAAAGCAGGAGCTGAAGACAAAATCTTTGGTTCTGTCACTAATATTCAATTGGCTCAAGCCGTAAAAGAACAGGCTGATATCGACATCGAACGTAAAAAGATCACTTTTCCGGAAGAAGTCAAAACACTTGGCACCTACGTAGCCGATGTCAATCTTCACCCGGATCTCGATACGAAAATTAATTTTGAAGTCGTCGAAGACTAAGTTAAGTAGTATCGAAAAAATAAAAGGCGTGGCAATTATGTTACGCCTTTTTAATTTGGGTACGTGTCAATCCAATTTTTAATTCAGCAAAAACCCATATTTTAAAATAACGTTAGTTGCTTTCCTTCGCTTTCATTGTTGCTCTTGTTTCCGCCATGCGCATCAACTTTTGACTTCTGAATCATGTCGGAAACGTCAGGGGCGGGATGTGCTTGAGATAGCTTTTTTTTGGAGTTATTGACGGTTCCTATAGTTGACGCTTCGGAATCGTTAGAGGGAATTTTCATTCTGGGTAGAGGGGTCTCTGCAATACGAATTGGTTTAATTTCCAGGCCGGATCCAATGTCATCAAGCCAGTTTTCAGCTCTTTCATAATCAGGAAAAGCATCTTCAACCAACTGCCAAAATGCATCACTATGATTAAGTTCGATCAAATGAGCTAATTCATGAATTAGGACATAATCTTGAATCCAGGTTGGACACAATAACAATTTGCTCGACAAAATTATTTTTCCGTCATGCGAACATGAACCCCATTTTGAATGGATATACTTTAATTTCACCGAATTGTACGGTGCGTTAAAATGTATGTTATTTAAATGCTTAATTCGATTCTCGAAATAAGAAAGGTAACGCAGACAAAATATTTTATGCAAGAGATTTTGAACCGTTTTTGTGCGGTTTTTCTCACTTATTTCAGTTTGAAGCTGAAGAAAAATGTCGGCTCCGTGTAATTTTGCCTTAGATCGATTTGACGTTCTTTCGTCAATATGCAAAACGAACGTGTCCGTCATTATTCGAATTCTATCACCATGTTCAAAAAGAATGACTTTAAAACGTTCTAACAATGCCGGTGCCTTGTCAAAGCGTTTACTCAGCCATTTCTCCGCCCATTGAACTTGATCTTGCAATTCGTCTTTACTGAGGTGATCAGAAAGTCTTAGATGAATACGATCGGCCCCGATTGAAATACGTGTATTTCTTCGACGTTCAAAATAAATGGCAACGGGAATTTTTACATCACGATATTGCACATAAGCTTCACTATCGGGATTTCTCTTAGCCATTATGATTTACGTTCAAATTCTTTCATCACGTCTACTAAGTGCTGAATACTAGTTTGAGGCATAGCATTGTAAATACTGGCGCGAAAACCACCAACGGATCGATGACCTTTTAAGCCACTTATTTTTTCTTCAGTACACACATCGAGGAATCGTGATGTCAAATCTGGATCTTTACATACAAACGTAACATTCATTAAAGAGCGATCTTCTTGTTCAGCCGTACCTTCAAACAAAGAACTGGCATCTATTGCATCGTACAAGATCTTGGCTTTCATTTCATTTTTTTCCTGCATCATGCCTAGTCCGCCTTGTTCCTTAATCCATTCCATCACTAACAAGGAAACATAAATAGGAAATACGGGTGGCGTGTTGAATGCAGAGTCTTTATCGATGTGCGTTTGATAATCAAGCATTGTTGGAATCGCTCTGTCGGTTTTTCCCAGCATGTCTTTTCGCAAGATGACTAAAGTCGTACCTGCAGGTCCCATATTTTTTTGCGCACCCGCGTATATACAACCAAATTTATCGATGGGCATCGGCCTCGAAAATATATCCGAGGAGGCATCACAAATAATGGGCATTTTTGTCTCAGGCCATTTGTGATACTGGGTGCCAAATATGGTATTGTTGCTTGTAATATGAAGAAATTGTCCATTGCCAGGAATTGGATTCGGTTTTGGGATATAGTTAAAATTGGCTTCTTCCGATGAGGCTAGTTCGACAATATTTCCGAATGCCCTAGCTTCTTTTATTGCCTTTTTTGACCATGTACCCGTATTGATGTAATATCCAATTTGATCTGATCCGAGCAAGTTCATAGCCGTCATGAAAAATTGTGTTGATGCTCCACCAGTCAAAAACATGACGTCGAAGTCATCAGTCAAACCCAGTAGTTCTTTCACGCATGTCTGAGCTCGGTGCATAACCTCAACAAACTGTGGGCCGCGATGTGAAACTTCCAATATTGAAAGTCCTGTATCAGCAAAATTTTCGATTGCAGCGGCAGCTTGCTTAAAGACCATTTCGGGTAAAATTGAAGGTCCGGCACTAAAATTGTGTGGTTTCATATCTTGTATACGTTTTTAGCAAGCAATTGGATGATCGCTAGCGGTTAAATTGAGTCCGAAAAGTAGTGAAAAGCCTTGATTTATAAGCAGTCGTATATTAAATATTTACAACATTTTTGCAATCCACAATTAAACCCGACGATATGAAAGTTTTTGGTATTGGCCTTGAAAAAACAGGTACGAACTCTTTGGGCCGGGCGCTTGAAATTCTTGGCTTCAAAGAACACAAGGGATTTGATGCACGACTGTTACAGTTGGCTAAACAGGGACTCACTGAGGAAGTGTTGAATGAAGCTGTCGCGTACAACAATTTTGAAAATTACCCCTGGGCATTTCTCTACAAAGACGCTTACCAGCGCTTTCCGGACGCAAAATTCATACTAACAAAGCGAACAACTCCTATTCGTTGGTTTAATAGCCTCTGCCATCATGCACGCAGGACTGGACCGGATGAAACAAGACAACTTGTCTATGGTCATGCGATGCCAAATTTATTCGAAGAAGAAGACATTCAATTTTATTCGGATCATATTCAAAACGTACGGGATTTTTTCGATGAAAATGATTCGTCACGTTTGCTAGAAGTATGTTGGGCCCATGATGATGGATGGAACGAACTATGTTCATTTTTACAGTGCGACGAACCTGAAGAGGAATTTCCACATGTAAAGAAATAATCCGGATGCCGAAGTCATACAACGATGTTAATCATCCGACCAGGTATTACGATTACCTTGCGAATTTGTTTGCCTTCGATCCATTTTTGAATTTCTTCTAATTCTACAGCTCGCTTTTCCAATTCTTCTTTTGTGCTGTCACTTGGAAAAGCGACAACAGCCCGTTTTTTACCATTGATGGAAATTGGATAGTCGGTTTCTCGTTCAACTAAATAGGATTCATTATAAGCAGGAAAAGAAGCGGTCGTAATAGATATGTCGGACCCGCTTAGCGCGTTCAACTCCTCGGCTATGTGAGGCGCAAAAGGAGAGAGTACAGTGACTAATGGCAAGAGTATGCCACGCTTATTACAGCCTAATTTTTTGAGCTCATTGGTTGCAATCATAAATTGACTCACACATGTATTAAATGAAAAACGCTCAATATCTTCAGATACTTTTTTGATGGTTTGATGCAAGATTTTCAATTCTTCTGTACTTGGATCAGTCTCAGACAATAAAAATTTTCCGTCCGTAAAAAACAGGCCATAAAATCGATGCAAAAACTTCGAAACGCCATCAATTCCTTTTGTGTCCCAAGGTTTTGACTGCTCAATTGGACCCAGAAACATCTCATACATGCGAAAAACATCAGCCCCATATCGTTCAACTACCTCGTCAGGATTGATGACATTATATTTTGATTTAGACATTTTTTCGACTGCATGACCACAAATGTATTCACCGTCTTCATTTGTAATTATAAGGGCATTCGCATTTTCGGGGGAGGCCTTTAAAAATTTAGTAATATCCAATTTGTCATTGGAAACCAAGTGTATGTCTACATGAATGGCCGTCACATGATTGGTATCTCGAACCATATCTTTAGAAATGTAGACCGGTGTCGATTCCATGTCTGGTGATATTGGTGAAGGTTTTTCACCTTCTCTTGCTCGATGTATTTTTTTAATAAACAAATCAAAATTGTTCCAATACTTTCCAATTTCTTCAATGGGAATACCAAGTAAAGTCCAACCCTCTTCTTGAAACCTGTCATAGGTATCGTTGATTAGATGTACTAATTTTGAGGCTGATTTAATTTCGATGGCAAGCTTAAATTCTGGAATAGCAAAATCCACGTAAATACCTGCGACGGGATAATTATGCTGAACATCTTCTCGATACTCTTTCAATTTTTTTGAGAAAAAATATTCTGCCATTTGCTCATTCGCCCTATAGACAAAGTTTGATCGTCCCTGAATCATCCCTTGGTTAACAAGTTTTTTAAAAGGCTCAGAGGTTGGAACTTTACCTAAGTCGAACAGCACCTTATGCCAAAATCGGCTGTATAACAGATGACCAACAGCATGTTCAGTTCCACCTATATATAAATCTACGTCTTGCCAGTAGTCCATTGCATCACGACCCGCAAATGCTGCCTCATTGTGTGGGTCCATATATCGCAAATAATACCATGAAGAACCTGCAAATCCTGGCATCGTATCCGTTTCTCGAATAAAACCATTATCCAGTTTCTGCCAATGTTCAAGTCTAGCTAGAGGTGATTTAGCACCAGATGCCGGCTTAAAATCACTTAATTCAGGCAGCTCTAATGGCAAGTCTGATAGTTCTAGTCCAAAGCTGACGCCTTCTGAATCATAAACAATTGGAAACGGTTCTCCCCAGTAACGCTGTCGGCTGTAATTGGCATCGCGTAATTTATATTGGATTTGTCTTTGGCCGATGTTTTCCTGCTCGAGATGAGTGATCATTTTATTAATGGCATCAGGTATAGATAGGCCATTGATAATGGCTGAATTGATCAATGTGCCTACTTTGTCTTCCATGGTTGCATTCGAATGAGCACTTCGATCCACAACTTCAATGATTTCCAAATTGAAGTGTGAAGCAAATGCGTGATCACGCGTATCGTCGCTCGGGACGGCCATAATAGCTCCTGTGCCATAATCCATGAGGACATACTCTGCGATAAAAATTGGGATCCTTTTCTCTGATACTGGATTGATGGCATACGCTCCTGTAAATGCTCCACTAACTTCCTTGTCAGCCATGCGTTCCCTGTCTGATTTGCTCCCAGAAGCGGTAATATAGGCCTGCACTTCAGTTTTTTGTTCCGATGTAGATATAACGGGGACGAGAGGGTGCTCAGGTGCTAAAACCATGAAGGTTGCTCCATAAATAGTATCTGGTCGTGTGGTAAAGATTTCAAGTTTTTCGTCTATTCCCTCAACTTCAAATAATATGCTAGCACCTACTGACTTACCAATCCAATTTCGCTGCATAGCTTTAAGCGCCGGAGTCCATTCCAAACTATCGATTGAATCCAGTAGTCGCTCAGCATAAGCAGTTATGCGCAATGACCATTGCAACATCGGGCGACGTTCAACCGGATAGTTTCCGCGTTCCGATCGACCATCTTTTACCTCATCATTGGCCAATACCGTACCCAGGCCTTCACACCAATTAACAAAAGTGACTTTTCGATACGCAAGGCGATAATTCATTAATGCATCGTCCTGTTCTTTTTTACTCATCGAACGCCAGTCGGAGGCGGTGAAAGGAGTCTCATTAGAGTGGTTAGCTAAGACTGCTGTGCTCCCTCCACGCTCAAATGCTTTCACCAGGGCCGAAATTGGAAGCGCCTTATTTGCTTCAACGTCATAGTAGTGGCCAAACAATTGCAAGAAAATCCATTGCGTCCATTTGTAATAGGAGGGATCACTTGTACGTACTTCTCGCGACCAATCAAAACAAAAACCGATATCCTCCAACTGATCTTTATATCGTTGAATGTTTTTTTCCGTAGATTTCGCAGGATGAATGCCATGAACAATTGCATATTGCTCAGCTGGCAGTCCAAATGCATCAAAACCCATCGGGTGTAAAACGTTGAATCCGCACAGCCTTTTATATCGGGATATGATGTCACTCGCGATGTACCCCAATGGGTGACCAACATGTAGCCCGGAACCTGACGGATAAGGGAACATGTCCAGAACATAAAATTTTGGTTTCTCGCTCGTGTTGGAGACTTTGTAAGTATCGTTTTTCTTCCAATACGCTTGCCATTTATTTTCGATTGTACGCGGTTGATATTGCATGCGGATTTTGCCCTGTTTTAATGACGCGCGAAATTACAAAAAATGGCCTCGGTCGTTAGTTTACCAGTTTCCGGGTTAGCATTCCTTATCTCGTTAAACGAAAAGCACTTTCTACGGTTCGGTGGCTGTCGATTGGTTAAATCATGATATAGGCAATATCAATGTGTCCGCTATCGGTATCGAAGAAGACACGCTCACGAAAGCCTTGGTGCTTGTAGCTTGAAAAGTAGCGCGACAAATAAATTCGTGTCGATCGTCCAAAATATCCATATCATCACTTACCTCAACTCTTTTAGAACAGCGCTACCATGTCGCTTTTTTATACCTTTATTCCTTAGAAATCAATCAAGCGACATGATTAAATCACTTTTAAAAATTGCCGTTCTCGTTGTCATAGGTGTACTTGTATACAATTATTTTTTCGGAGACCCTGATGAAAAAGCTACCTCAGAAAAGGTTTTCAATGAGATAAAGGATGTCGGAGTTGCTGTTAAAGATTTTGTCAAAGACGAGCACCAGCGCATTAAGGATGGTAAATACAAAAAAGTCATTTCGAAAATCGATGATACACTCACCGGTATTGAGGCCAAGATTAAAAATATGGACAAAGAAACCGTGGAAGAGTATAAAAATTTGAGGCGTGAAAGTAAGCGTCTTGAAGGTGAGCTCAAGGATTTAAAGGAAGACAGTTCAGACGAATTGTCTAAAGAAGAGCGGAAATCGATTGAATCAAAATTGAAAGACCTTCTCGAAAAAACGAACGATTTTATCAAAGAAAATGTCAAGGAGGAAGAATAGAGAGAACAGAAGCTCCTTTGTGTTAAGAGCACCAGGCCTGTGCATTATCACCAATACTTACCTCGTTTTAATCAAATGAAATTGGTTTTTGTATTCCTCATGTTCGGATTTGCCATTGGAACACCAGCGCAAATACTAAACAACCCGTCGATGGAGGGTGAGCCGATTGATGCCACGATGCCGGATGGATGGCACGCTTGCCAGGAAGGGACTACGCCGGATATTTTGCCAGGCCCCTGGGGTGTGGAAGAGGAAGCATATGAGGGAGATACGTTTGTCGGTTTGATAACACGTCCTAATGGTACTTATGAAGCGATTGGCCAACGCTTTTCATCACCGCTAAAAGCAAATGCTTGCTATACGATGTCAGTACTCGCAAGTCATTCTGAGTCATATGCGGGGTATAACACATCGGGCCGACTCCGGATTTGGTTGGGAACGACGAAATGCGACTACGCTCAATTGATATTGGATGTCAAATCTTTACTACATACTGATTGGGAACGATACCCCATTCGATTCACAACTGACGAAGTCTTTGAATACATAATCATTGAATGCTATTACCCTCCAGGTAAGCACTCATCGGCCGGTAACATATTAATAGATAAAGTTTTTGCACCTGTCATTTGTGACCGAACATAATAGTTCGACGATGTCTGTTCCTTCCATTTATGCTAAAAAACTTAGCTTTGTACCCTCCTGTAAATGAGGGATTCAAATGGCAAAGGAAAATAAATCACAAAAAAAAGTAGTCAAAACAGTAAAGACCATCTCTAGTGATAGTAAGAAAGCATCAGTGTCTAAGGCATCTCGTTCGACTAAATCCTCAGGATCAAAGGCCGTACCGTTGATTTTTGACAAGCAAAACTACATTTTCATGGGTGTAGGCGTGCTGTTTATTGCTCTCGGTTTGATACTAATGAGTGGCGGTGGAAGTGATTCGCCTGAAGTGTTTGATAGTGAACGCATATATAGTTTTGGACGAATTACATTGGCTCCTTTCCTCATAATTATCGGACTGCTTGTAGAAGTCTACGCTATTTTCAAAAAATAAATTTCCAGAATGCACGAATGGCTCGAGGCCTTAATCCTTGGAATTGTTCAAGGACTGACTGAATTTTTGCCTGTCAGCAGTAGCGGCCATTTAGAGATTGCCAAATACATTTTAGGGGATGATAGTCTTGGGCAGCAGAGTCTTTTAATGACAATCACCTTGCATGCCGCAACGGCTTTGGCTACAATTGTTGTTTACAAGAAGGATGTGAAGAAGTTAGCCAAAGGGACGATGCAAAGACAACGGCCTGAAATTGCATATGCAATCAAAATAATTTTATCTATGATTCCTGCTGTTCTAATTGGACTCCTATTGGAAAAAGAGATAGAAGGCCTGTTTGACAGAAATATGACGCTTGTAGCTTCCATGCTTGTGGTTACTGGAATAATATTGTTGCTGTCTGAATTGTTAAATCGAGGTAGCCGACCGCTGACCAATGCTGATGCTCTTTTGATCGGTGTGGCTCAGGCCATTGCAATAATGCCTGGAATTAGCCGATCAGGAGCTACCATCGGTGTGGCCTTGTTGTTAGGAAAGAATAAGTCAGAGGCAGCTCGATTTTCGTTCCTTATGGTCATCCCGCTTATTTTTGGTAAAATGATTAAGGAGATTATCGACGGTGATTTTACACATGTTAATATGAATGTACTACCACTAATTGTTGGGTTTTTGGCCGCATTTTTTACAGGATGGCTTGCCTGCAAATGGATCATTTCGATCGTCCGAAATTCCAAACTTCGTTACTTCGCCATTTATTGTTTTGTTGTTGCTATGCTATTATGGATACTTTAAATACGATAAAATATCTCATAAAAAATCACAAGTTGGAGCACATCGATTGGTCCAATGGAGTATTTGTACCTGTTGACAAACCAAAACAATGGACGTCTTTTGATGTGGTCAACAAAATACGATATCGTTTAAAGCATCTGACAGGTAAAAAGAAATTTAAGGTTGGGCATGCAGGTACACTTGATCCTTTAGCCACTGGATTGTTAATTATAGGATGTGGAAAAGCCACAAAAGCAATGGATCAGGTATCCTCCACCTATAAAAGATATACTGGAGTCATAACATTAGGCGGAACGACTCCTACATTTGACGCCGAAATGCATGTTGAAAAAAACTATCCGATTGATCATATTTCATCCGAGATGATATCGAATGCCGAAGCACATTTCACCGGGAGTCAATCGCAAATTCCACCGATCTACTCCGCGATAAAAAAGAATGGAAAACCACTCTACATTTATGCGCGAAAAGGCGAGGGTGTTACGTTAGAACCAAGGCCGATAGAAATTAGTGAACTGCAATTAGTGCGAGAATCGGTAAACACACTTTCATTTAATTGTCTTTGTTCTAAGGGGACGTACATACGCTCATTGGCACATGATATAGGAAAATATTTGGACAGTGGAGCCTATCTGTCAGAACTTTGCCGCGAAACAGTGGGGGAATTTAAATTGAAGGATGCCTGGAATTTAGATGTATTGATTGAAGTTATGGAAAGTCAAAAAACGGATACATGTCGATAAAGGTCTCCAAATTAACTAAGCGTTATGGAGAGCAGCTTGCTGCAAATAACCTCTCGTTTGAAGTAAATAGAGGGCAGATATGCGGCTTCCTTGGACCAAATGGTGCAGGTAAGACCACGACAATGAAAATGTTGTCATGCTACACAATTCCGACATCCGGATCAGCGTATGTAGCGGGATTTGACGTTGAGAAGAATCCACATGAGGTGAGATCTAATCTAGGCTATTTACCTGAGCACAATCCGCTTTACAAGAATATGTACGTGAAGGAATAT
This sequence comes from Saprospiraceae bacterium, assembly GCA_028279185.1. Classification (GTDB taxonomy): domain Bacteria; phylum Bacteroidota; class Bacteroidia; order Chitinophagales; family Saprospiraceae; genus JANQSS01. Next base: position 68,233 of record JANQSS010000101.1, read on the forward strand.
CTCCATTTTGTTGGTCAACTTTTTCGGGTTAGCGAAGTCAAAAAAAGGGTAGATGAATTAATTGAAGTGACAGGTCTCACAAAGGAACAGCATAAACGCATACAGTCCCTTTCAAAAGGTTATCGCCAGCGTGTTGGATTGGCCCAAGCCATTATACATGATCCCGATGTCCTGGTTTTAGATGAACCTACTTCAGGTCTTGATCCAAATCAACTGGCTGAAATTCGACAGCTAATTCAACACCTAGGGCAAAATAAGACGGTTTTATTTTCATCTCACATAATGCAGGAGGTCGAGGCAATTTGCGACCGTATCATTATTATTAACAATGGAAACTTGGTAGCTGATGAATCAAAAGATGTACTGAAAAATAGACTAGCGGGAAATCAGCGTGTAGAGTTATTGTTCGAACGCGCTCCTCAAAAAAACATCCTTGAAAAGCTCTCCGTTGTACAAAGTATAAAGCAACGAGGGCAGAACGGTTTCGTGATCTGGTCAAAAGGAGAAACGGATATCAGACGTGAGCTATTTTTGTTTGCTAAGCAAAATAACTATATAATTCTCGAAATGAAAGAATTAGATGTATCCGTCGAATCCGTATTCCAACAATTGACATCAAAATAGGAGTAGCGAATGTGGGGATTATATAAAAAAGAAATAAATACTTTTTTCAGTAGCCTTATAGGGTATATTACAATAGGAATATTTTTATTGATCCTAGGCCTCATGATGTGGGTGTTTCCGGATTTCAATTTATTACACTTTCCTGTTGTTACACTAGAACCTTTATTTGCTATTGCGCCTTTTGTATTTATGTTTCTTATGCCTGCGCTGACGATGAGTTCGATAGCAGAAGAAAAGCAACAGGGTACATTCGAATTGCTTGTAACGAAACCTATTTCCGATTCACATCTGGTTTTGTCAAAGTATTTTGCCACCATGACCCTGGCGGTGGTTGCCATTCTTCCGACAGGGCTTTATTATTATACAATGTACCAGCTAGGGTCGCCAATTGGGAATATTGATTCAGGCCAGATTATCGGATCATACATTGGATTATTTTTGTTGACAGGCGTTTTCGCGGCCATTGGAATATTTGGATCATCACTGAGTTACAATCAGATTGTCGGATTTATTGTTGCTTTTTTTCTATGCTTTATTATGTACTGGGGTTTTTCACTTATGAGTTCTTTCCCAATTTTTATTGGTGGCTTGGATTATTTTATTGAAAAATTAGGCATTGAATATCATTATCTTTCGATTAGTAGGGGGTTAATTGATACTCGAGACGTCATATATTTCGTATCCATGATTGCCTTGTTTCTGGTCTTAACATTATTTTCATTATCAACACGAAATTGGCGATAATATGAAGAGCAGACATCATGCTTTAATTAATTTATTCCTTGTTCTGGCAATTATAGTGGTCTTGAATGCTGCTGGGAAATATGTCTATCATACATTCGATTTGACGGAAGATGGTCGATTTACATTGACTGAAACAACCAATGATCTATTGGAGAATCTCAAGAGCCCAATTTATGCCCAAGTGTTGTTGACCGGAGAATTGCCATTGGAGTTTCAGCGTCTTCAAACGGCTACTATGGACATGCTTGAACGGTATAAGAAATTGAGCGGTGGACTCCTGGAGTATGAAGTCATTGATCCGGGTGAAGGTAGTACGGAACAAATCAACAAAAAGCGCGAAGACCTGTCGAAAGAGGGTATATTTCCAATTAATATCCGTGTCGTAGATACAGATGAAAAATCAGAACAAATTATATATCCTTATGTGCTCTTTCGTGCGGGTACGCGGGTTCTTTCTGTAAATGTCTTAGAGAATGAAGCTGTGGCCGTAAGTCCTGATGTTCAACTAAACAACTCTATTGGATTACTGGAATATAAGTACTCCAATGCTGTACAAAAATTAAGTCGGCTCAATCAAACCAATATTGCATTTCTCGCTGGCCATGGCGAGTTGGACAAACTTCAGACCATAGATTTGGAAAATGAATTACGTAAATTTCATAATACCGGTCGTCTTTATTTAGACAGCACGTATCGGATTGATCCGCGGCTAGACTTAGTTATCATTCCGAACCCAACACGACCATTTTCTGAACAGCATAAGTTCATGATCGATCAATATTTGATGAAAGGGGGTAACATCATTTGGTTGGTGGATAAATTGGATATTGGCATGGATAGCCTCCGACAAAATCAGCGTTATGTTCCTTTTGATATAAACCTCAATTTGGACGATTTTTTCTTCCGTAATGGGATTCGGATTAATTCTGATTTAGTTCAGGACCTGGAATGTACACGTGTGCCATTGACAGCAAATCAAAATTCTGGAGCCCAATCTCGATATGAGTTATATAAGTGGTATTATCATATTCTGGCTATGCCGACTGCGGGGCATGCTATTACGAACAATTTGGATCGTGTTAACTTGTTGTTTCCGAGTACGATTGATACTTTAAAGACCAAGTTTAATGTCAAGAAAACAGTCTTATTGACTTCTTCCCCTTATGCGCGGTTTCAATTGACTCCTGTCCAGTTAGATTTAAATTCGGTTAGAGTACCAATCGTTCCAGAAAAATTTAATAAACCGCGTCTGCCAGTTGGAGTGTTGCTTGAAGGCACATTTGCATCACTTTATGAAAACCGCGTCACAGAAGGTATGTTACAAGGTTTGGAAGAATTGGGTGAAACATTCCATCCTAAAAGTAAGCCCGCAAAAATGCTCGTCATTTCAGATGGGGATATGATACGTAATCGATTGAAGGCATCTGGAAAAGAGTTTTGGCCACTTGGTTACAACCTATTTGAGAGGCGTGCATTCGCAAATAAGGAATTTATATTGAATAGTATTGAATACATGATTGGAAATGGCGATGTGCTACAATCTCGAACAAAAGAGGTGAAGCTCCGATTGTTGAATTCTGTTAAGGCGTCCAGTGAAAAGTTAAAATGGCAATTAATCAATGTTTTGTTTCCAATTCTCGCTTTAATCATTTTTGGTGTAGTTTTTCAATTCATTCGGCGTCGAAAATATAGCTAAACTCAAATTATATGAAACGAACAACTCTATTTCTGTTACTACTTCTATTGCTGGTTGGAGGATATTTTTTCTTTAGCAAATCAAGCACAGAACTTAAAATGGAGCGATTAGCAGAAGATAGAAAGTTTGTAGTAGACGATATTGATGAAGTAAAGAAGATATTTATTGCTTATCGAGACAAACCTTCTGTAACTCTGACTAAGGAGAAGGATAAGTGGCGGTTGGATGAAAAATATGATGCCAATCCTTACGTAATGGAGGGCATTTTAGAAGTATTGAAAAGAGCACGGATTCAATTTGTTCCGACAGAAGCCGAGGTGGAATCCACTTTACCAGTTCTAGCGGCAAAAGGCATTAAAATCGAGGCTTATGATAAAAATGACGAAAAACTGTTGGGGTATTACATAGGTGGGGTTACGCAAAATGAAAAAGGGACTCATTTTTTTAAAGAAGGAGCAGACAAAACATTTGTCATGGAGTTACCCTATGGTGAAACCAATATTCGGCAGCGTTTTGAGATTCGCTACGATGATTGGAAAACGAGACTCATATTTGCTGACAGAATTGAAGAAATAAAATCTGTGAAGGTAGATTACCCAAAAGCACCAACTCACGGCTATGTCATCGAACGCAAGGAAGATGAATTCACAATTAGGCCTTCCGTTTTGGATCAACCAAAAAATGCTGGTGAATTGAAACCTTCCGTGTTTGAAAAGTATTTAGTAACCTTTAAGGGGGTCAACTATGCTGAATTCATAAACGAAGCAGTGGTAAAAGACTCTGTGTTAGCTACGCCGCCTTTTATGACAACGGAGCTGGTTAATGTGCACAATGACACGGCGAGACTGGCACTTTGGCCTAAACGAGCGCTAATTTCGACACCGATGCAAGCACATGATAAGGGACAAGAATATTTTAGTTATTTTGCCTTGAATAATCATGGTGATTTTGGAACCGTGCAACACCACGTTGTTCGAGGTACGATAGGTGGATATGACGGATTTTTTAAATAAATCAACAGACTGTTGACTATCTGAATAGTTATTAAAAAAGCAAAGAAATATAACTCATTTTTTTTAATTGCTTGCTTTGTTTTACCCTTGACCTTTCTTTCATTTTTATCCGAAAAAAGCGAGCACCCCGAATGGGGTTTTTTTGGCCATAAACGTATCAATCGATTGGCAGTTTTTACATTGCCTCAGGAAATGCTCCCGTTATTTAAAAAAGAAATTGAATTCGTTACGGAACATGCGGTGGATCCGGATAAACGCAGATATGCCACAAAGCATGAGGCAGTTCGACATTACATCGACATAGATCAATGGGGAACATATCCATTTGAAAATGTTCCACGAAACTTTACGCAGGCACTCATTCACTTTTCAAGTGTCCTATTGGTCACCGGAAATGCTGATACAATTTCAGCATCATGGATAGTGAAGCCAGATACTGCTTATTTAGATACCGATAGTGGCCGACTTGGGTCAATTAATTTTAAGACGTTCGATTCATATTTTCGAAACAGTGTAATGCCAAAATATTATGATGGCCCTATCTTTCGTGCTGATGATTTAGCAAAGAAGCTGGAACTGAAAAATGTATCCGCGTTTTTTATTAAGGACAATTTTTCGGAACACGGAATTTTACCATATAATTTAATAACATATCATAGAAAACTAAAGTCAGCTTTTGAGGCAAGAAATTTTAGAAGAGCCCTAAGGCTTGCTACTGAAATGGGGCATTATATCGGAGATGCTCACGTTCCCTTGCATACGACGACAAATTACAACGGACAATTAACGGACCAAGTCGGTATTCATGCATTTTGGGAAAGCCGGATACCTGAATTGTTTGCTGATGAATATTATGACTACTTTGTTGGTCCTGCTGAATTAATCGAAGATATACCTGAATTTTATTGGAATATGGTACTCGAAAGTCATTTATTGGTCGATAGTGTATTACAAATTGAAAAAAGAATTTCGCAGACATTTCCTGCGGATCAACAATACTGTTTCGAAGATCGAAATTTTGCAAATGTAAGTCAACCATGTCCGGCCTATGCAAAGGCTTTCTCAGATGCCATGCAGGATATGGTAGAGGAACGATTCAGAGCATCTATCCATGCAATTGGCAGTGCTTGGTATTCTGCCTGGTACGCGGCGGGCCAACCTGATTTAACTTCACAAGATGGAAACCTGAACGCATGGCCAGATCAAGATTCCACACAGAATCAGGGAAGCAGAGGCAAGATTTTCGGTCGACAACACTGGGATTGATTTCAATTCTACAGGACAGGACTTGAATGCTATCTTAGCTGGAGTAATCAGTCATCACTTATATTTGCCCCATGTCTGAAAGGAAGTTTGAATTAGGTGTCGCCATGCGCGGTATGGCAATGGGAATGGCTGAAGTAGTACCTGGTGTATCAGGAGGAACAATTGCATTTATAACTGGGATTTATGAACGTCTTATTAATGCCATAAAATCGATTGATAAGGCTTTTTTTTCAAAACTACTCTCATTTCAATTAATAGCCGCACTTCGCCATATAGATGGTTTCTTTTTGGTCAGTTTAATGATCGGTATGGTGGGAGGAATTGTTATAGCCATTTTTTCTATCACCTTTTTGCTAGAGAATTACCCACCCGCCGTTTGGGCATTTTTTTTTGGTTTAATTATAGCGTCCACCATTTACATACTAAGACAAATTGATAATTGGGATATTCTGCATGGATTACTGGTGCTTGCATTTACCTTAATTGCTTATTTCATCGTATGTTCCGTACCAGCCGAGGGTAGTGCAAACTATGTCTACATTTTCATTTCGGGTATGATTGCTATTTGTGCATTGATGCTTCCTGGAATTTCAGGTAGTTTCATCTTGCTTCTCATGGGTATGTACAAATTTGTCACAGGTACGCTGAAGGAATTAATGATGGATCCTTCAGTTGGAAAAGCCTTGATCATGGCCGTATTTGGATTGGGCTGTTTGACTGGGTTAGCAGGATTTTCACGACTCTTATCCTGGACTTTCAAAAAGTTCAAAACACAAACTTTGGCAGCATTAAGTGGATTCATGATTGGCTCGCTATGGAAAATATGGCCGTGGCGGCTTCCTGAACAATGGATGGATGACACCGGTAACATTTTTAATATAGAAAGTGATGCATTTCCGTCCAAGGCAGAGGACATCAAATTGCTCGCGGAAACAAATGTTTGGCCACAGGATTATTCAGCCGGTCCAAACCTCCTAATTGCATCGATTTTGGCCGGTATCTTTGGGTTTTTACTCGTTTTTATTTTGGATCGGTCAACCAAAAAAGAGTAGCGTCATTGAATATTTATGGTGATAGTTCTTTCCAGTATCCCAATGCATTGTCGATAGATAAAGTCGATCTGAAGCAAGTTTTCTACTATTCCTGGTTTCGGGGAACGATTTTCAATCTTATAATCTGCAGTTAGGTTATGCCTTGAATTTATATGCCAAAATGCGTACAACTTGTCATAAGTACAGCGTCTATCGCGCAAATTTAGCTGCAGTCAATTGAGGATTTTGTTTAAAGCCGTAATAGTTTTTGCACGTATATTCCATGTTGTGTCTCAATTTCAATTAAATAGACACCCATGGGCCAATTAGTCGTATTGATTTCGGGCAAAGTCAAGTCTTTTATAACGGACATATTGCGGCCATTCAAATCGCGAATAATAAGGCGCTTGATGCGAATGGATTCATCATTTAATTTGACACGAAGAAATGACGAAAATGGAGTGGGGTAGATGTCTATTAGTCCCGGATCTAAAATCTCAGGACGAGTAGCATTTGGACAGAAGGATCGAATCGTATCTAACGTAAAAGTAGATGTATCAAAAGCGCATACTGTACTTATGCTGATTTCATAGTCAATGCACTCCCCGTCTTCATCAATGACAATGAATGTGTCCAGTGTAGCATTCGTCGTCCAATTCGTGTCACCTAATACCCGATACCGATAGTTATAGGCAATCGCCGTATCATTCATCGTCCATATCACAGTGATACTGCCTATTGTGTCGTTGACAATCAATGTGTCGATTGGATCGCAGGTATCGTCACGCTCTTGTGCTTGACTAATTCCTGCAACAAATAGTAGTAAAAAGACGATGTAAATGTTTCGCATGCTGTTAATAATCTATTATAGTTGGCTAATATATGTAATCTATTTACTCAAACGTCTAAAGGGCAGGAAATTTAACCTCGTATTCCAAAATATTGTAAAAAAGAGAATTATCGTGCTTTAGTTGGGCTACTCTTGTTTTATTCCAACTGAAAGCTAAGCTGTTTTTCAACACATTACACATGTAAAATTTTTAATACTTAAAAAGATCTTAAAATCAATATTTTTTATATTAAATATTTTTATAATATGTACTTTCTAAAGTATCTTTGAAGTTCATAACAATATAAATGATGACTATGAACAGGTTAAAGGTTGAACAAAAAATGATCTGTGCGCTCCTTGCGCTCTTTTGGGTTGCAGGACAAATCCACGCGCAGCAAATGCCTTCAAAGGCGGACAAACAGTACGAAATGGGCATGTATGCTGAAGCAGCCGCTAGTTATGAAGACATGATTGCTTCTAACGAAACTGCCGACATTACAAACTACGAGCGCCTGGCTGAGTGCTATGTCAATACGAATAACCCGTATAAAGCGATCGAAACGTTTGAGGAAGCCGCCATGAGACACGACATGTCCGCGGATGCATACATGAAGTGGGCATCGGCATTGAAAAAAATTGGACGTGACGAAGAAGCCAATGAAATAATTTCCTTTGCGTCCATCAAAGGCAATCGGTCGTTCGCAGAATTGGAGATTAAGGATGAAATTGGGTATGACATCAAATCTGTTCCTTTCAACAGTACGGGAAATGAATTTGCGCCTACTTATTTCAAATCAGACATCGTTTGCGTCACCGATAATTACGATGCATTGAAAGTCACGGGTGTTTCCACCCAATTGAATGAATTACCTCACATTTTAATGAAGGTCGATGCAAGCACTGGAGCCAAACAACGATTGAGAGGTAAATTAAAAGATTATATAAATGATGGGCCTTCTTCTTATGCTGAAGATGGCAGTACGGTTTGTTTTTCAAAAGGGCATTTCCCTTCCGCGCAATCGCCAAAGGTGGGGAATAAACAAAGTGGATCCATTTATTTGGCTGAAACGGACGCTCACGGCGATTGGGATGCAATGATTTCCCTTCCGTGCAATGAATTGGGAACAGCCAATATTTATCCACACCTTCAGGCTGATGGACAACGCGTGTATTTTGCATCAAATCGCGAAGGTGGATTTGGAGGGTTTGATATTTATTATACAGATCGTATGGGTGATGGCTGGTCTGCGCCAAAAAACCTAGGCGCTAAGGTGAATACTGCCGGTGATGAAATCTCACCAAGTGTTGATAATGATATGCTCTATTTCGCTTCAAATAACCGCGGCGGAATGGGAGGGTATGATGTTTATTCCTTCGACCAAAAGACAAATGTGGGGCCAGTAAATATGGGTGCCGGTGTCAATTCTTCGTGGGATGACTACGCCTTGATTACCAAAGATGAAGGACAATCCGGGTACTTTACTTCCAACCGTTCAGGCGGGAAAGGTGGTGAAGACATCTATTCATTCAATCGGATACACGTTAAGTCGAACACAGTAACGGAGGTGGCCAACCACACCTCAACTGCATCTGTCAAACCAACTACTGTGTCATTGCCTACAACAAACTCTTCCGCTGCATCTGCTAAACCAAACGCAACCCGTAACACTTCTTTTGCTGACGACATACCTACATTTCGAATTGCCGATTCGGGAACAGATCCGGATCGGATTAAGACAATTTATACAATTCAAGTTGCTGCTCTTAGCCAGAGCAATAGCTCTTACAGACAAATTGCAGATAAACTGAGAGACTTAGGGTTTGTTTATAAGGTCTTTTATCACAATGTGATTAAGATTCGAGTGGGACAATTCGATTCGGAATGGGAGGCTAGACAGATGTTGACTAAAGTTAAATCTCGGGGCTATGCAGATGCCTTCGTAGTCAAAGAAGAACTGATTCGTGAAGACGTTAAGATTACAAAAAACACCACGACGTCAAGTGTGTCAACCGCTGGCAACAATTCGTCAACTACAGCCAGATACGACGAATCACCAACGGATATTTCATCAGCAATTCCGGAAGAAAAGATTGAAAAAGTGATGTCGAACATGACCAGATATCGTATCAAACTTGGAAGTTATACGAACATGGCTGCATTTGACAATTCCGTAGTAAAGCGCTACGGATCTATATTTGAAGAATCAGAGGGCGAATTCACGAAAGTCTACTTAGGTGATTATATGACAATAGAAGATGCCGAAGCCATTCGCTCAGAAGTAAAGAAAGCGGGTTTTGAATCGGCAATTATATATGGAATGCTTGATGGAAAGCTTATTCGCGTTAGATAAATACTCCAAAAGATCAACCAACCTGAAATAGAGGTTTGGCCCGGCATTAGTGGATGATGTTGGGCCTTTTTATTGGCTTTGATTCACTGTAGCGGATTTATTGAGCTGTCGAAAGTGTTTAACCCGCTCTTCAAAGGTTTTTTCGGGAATGGGATTCACTAATTCTTCAAACATTTTCATAATATAGTCCGGGTGCGTAGCGGCTCGATGTGCCTGTGCATTTGTATAAATAAATCGTGTCCACAGAAGACTTTTTACAGCTTGCATGGATTTATCCCACATCTTGCATTCAATTTCCAACATTTTCGATGTGAAACCGCGGATGAATGAGTCACAAATGACAGTTTCGTTGAACATGCCGGGACGGAAATAACTAATCTGGTTTTGGACAATCATCCACCCTTCACCTGTATCTCGTACATGGTCGATTGGATTAAAGTTGAGTGCAGCTTCAATTTGATCTTCGCGAGCATTGAGAAGATATCGAATATGATTTGCATTGTACAAGTGCCCCATAGGGTCGCAGTCCGAAAACTTAATACGGGCTGGAGATTGAAGAATTTTTTTCATCGATTGTTGATTGTTAATATCCTTAATTTGGATTGGGTGCGCTAATATAACTTACTGTACTTTTGGGTGCGCAGCAGAATCTGTCAATTGTCATTGACCCTTTTCCTGTGTTCTGTAATCAAGATAAAAAGGATTCAGTCGAATGAGATATACTATTGCTTTGCTTTTTTTGCTTTCTGGGCTTTTAACTTTTGGTCAAGGAGGGACTATTCGGGGAGTGGTGTACGATAACGATACAGGCGACCCGGTTCCATTTGCATTTGTCGTAGCATTGGGTACCACTGTCGGAACCACCGCGGATGTCGATGGGTTCTACAATTTGGCTAATGTGCCCGCCGGAACTGTAGAACTTTCGGCTTTTTCCATTGGCTATGATACAACGGAAGTCAGTATCGAAATCAAAGATGGCCGAATCAAAAATCAGAATTTTCTCATTTCCGAATTGGGCATAAGTCTGGATCAAGTGAAAATATCGGCCAGACGAAATCAGTCCAAGACAGAGACCAGAGTTTCTGTCATACAAATCAGTCCACAACAAATAAAAGCACTTCCGGCAACAGGAGGTGACGCTGATATAGCGCAATATCTGACCGTTCTACCCGGTGTAATCTCATCTGGCGATCAAGGGGGACAACTATACATACGGGGAGGGTCCCCTGTTCAAAATAAAATATTATTGGATGGGATGACCATTTATCGCCCATTTCACAGCATTGGACTTTATAGTGTTTTTGAAACAGAGGCTATCAAAAATGTCGAAGTGTACTCCGGCGGTTTCAATGCGGAGTTTGGTGGGCGAATTTCAGCGATTGTTGATTTGACAACTCGACAAGGTGATAAAAAACGGATTTCCGGGCTGGTCGGTGCCAGTCCATTTCAAGCAAGAGCGTTGATTGAAGGGCCGATTAAAAAGTTTTCGGAAGATGGGCTTGGAAGTGTTTCATTTTTACTGTCTGCTAAACATTCTTATTTAGATGAAACAAGCAAATCCTTGTATGAATATGCGGCGCCCGATGAGCAAGGTCTACCTTTTAATTATACTGATCTGTACGGAAAAGTTTCGATGGTGTCAAACAACGGTAGCAGCTTTAATTTTTTCGGATTCAATTTTAAAGACGATGTAAACTATACTGATTTAGCTAATATTGGTTGGCAGTCTTCAGGTGGAGGTCTCAATTTTAATTTAATTCCACCAAATTCTAATTTAATATTTGGTGGTAATGTTTCGTACTCTACATACGACATCGAATTGATAAATGCACAAAATATACCTCGCCAGAATACGCTGAACGACTTAAATATTAAATTAGATTTTAAGTTTTTCGGATATCAAAATGAGTTGAATTACGGTATAGATATTAATGCTGTGAGCACAGATTTTAGCTTTGTGAACTTTCTTGGATTTAATTTTGATCAAAAAATAAATAATACGGATATAGCGGCATTTTTTAAGTACAAACGGATCATGGGTAATGTCATTGTTGAACCCGGGCTTCGTATGCAATATTATGCCGGTCAAAGTGAACTTTCATTGGAGCCACGATTTAGTATGAAGTGGAATATATCCGATGTGCTTCGGTTTAAATTGGCTGGTGGATTGTATTCGCAGAATTTAAATTCGACGGTCAATGAGCGAGACATCGTCAATTTATTCGTTGGCTACCTTTCTTCTCCGGAAGGTTTGCTTCGAAAACCAGGTTCGCTTGATGAAACCGACACGCGATTGCAAAAGTCGATTCATGCCATAGCCGGTTTCGAAGTTGACTTGAGCAATGATTTGTCTGTCAATGTCGAACCATATTACAAACGTTACACGCAACTCATTGCGCTCAATAGAAATAAGCTTTCCTCGTCTGACCCAAATTTTGTAACAGAGACTGGAGACGCGCAAGGACTTGATGTAAGCATTAGTTATAAACGTAAGAACCTTGATATTTGGTCGACGTATTCGTTGGGATTTGTTAATCGAGACAATGGTGAACAAGAGTTTTCCGCGAATTTTGATCGCCGACACAATGTTAACTTCCTGGCGACTTATTATTTTGGAAAAGACAAATCGTGGTCTGCTTCCGGTCGTTGGAATCTGGGGACAGGCTTCCCTTTCACACAAATCAGTGGGTTTTATGGCTTTTATCCATTTTTTAATACGACTGATTTTGATTACATAGAAGGCAATCCTGATATCACGCCTATTTTTCAAGATGAGATTAATGAAGGTCGGTTACCAGATTATCACCGATTGGATTTTTCATTACAGAAGCAAATTAAATTTAGCAAGTATTCTGGATTGAAAATCACAGCGGCTGTCACGAATGCCTATGATCGCGAGAATATTTTTTATTTAGATGTGCTGTCACTTGAGCGCGTTAATCAACTTCCAATTCTCCCGAGCTTGGGGTTGGAATTTTCCTTTTGAGAGAGACTGAAAAATTTCTAGAGTTGATGGGAAATCTGGAATATTTACTAGTCAGTTTGTCAAGATCTGTGTACCGAGTAATACTATTTCTAGAAGAATCTATTTTCCCCGGGAGAACTTCAGGTATAAATGTAAAGTAAACCAACGCGACTATTAAACATAAACGGGAAGCAGCACCTCATCCTATTTAGTTGGCTGCTGAGTACATTTCAATCTATCTAATCATCTAATCAAGGTCACGTCTCCAGTGAACGTTCTGGATCCTGTTTCCGGCAATGCAATTTTAATGATATATACGTAGACATCAGATGGAGCTTCATCCCCACCTTGTCTACCGTTCCATCCTGTCTCATTGGAATCGTTGTCATAAACCTTTTGACCCCAGCGATTCCAAACTTTAAAGTCTTCAATGAATTCAGCAGGAATCGGATCACGCAATTCCGTATCGTCTAGTGGTTGAAAACGTCTGTTTTTTTCATTGTTATCCGATGGCATAAAGACATTGGGAATAAACACATTTGGTAATTGTCCTATTAAAACCAAACAATCACCTTCAGCGCAACCGCCCGAATTTGTTATAGTGTCACAAAGAATATTTTCTCCTGCTTGCAGTGTTAAGGTCACCAATTCGGATGTTTCACTTAATGGCGAACCATTCAATGTCCAATTGTGTGTGTTAGCAGCCGGATTTACAAAACCTTCGACAGTAACATCGGTCTCAATTGGAAAGTCCACGCGATTAGAGTCAGGCTCTACTGTAAACAGCGTCAAATTGTCTTCTGCAGGCGTATTGATACGGCGATTTTCGGAATTAATAATGCAACCGTTTTCATCCACTACCTGGACCATGACTGTTGCGCCACCAATTGGAATATCCAAGGCTGTTGGCGTCGCCGAGTTCGGATCGTCAAATGATACCTGATTACTCGTCCATGTGTAAGAAACATAGTCAGACGCCACAGATAGAGGTGCGTCGTCACCAGGACAAACCGTCACTAAATTTATAATTGGAATTACTACTGGAATGGGACTCACCGTAGCAGAACCTTGTGCAGGACATCCGTCAGCATCCATGGCAGTCACCTGGACGACAGTACCACCTACCGGAATATCGCTAAGTATTGGGTTTACCGCTTGATCATTGTCGAAAGAACCTCCGTTTGAAGACATCCAGTTATAACCAGTTAATTCGGGCAATCCAAAAAATTGTACATCGTCGACACCACAAATCATTGTATCATTCAATGGAATTGGGATGGTGGTAATCGAAAAATTGGCTACACCACTGGCCGTACAACACCCGTCTTTTATTCCCATCACACTGATCATAAAACTTCCAGTCGCGGAGCCATCTACGCTCACTGTCACACGAGGTGTGTTGGGGCAATCGTCACAATTCAAGCTTGCACCCATACCTTGAAGCATCCAGGTGTAATCCGTAAATCCGGGTAAGTAGGCTGTATCGATATAAACTTCGAATTGATCTCCTGGACAAACTTTTGCGGGAACACCAAGTAATATTGGTATGGTGTCCACAACAAAAATAGTATGTGTATCTACCTCAATGCATGCATGATTTGTTGTCGTCCGCGTGTATAGCTGAGTGGCTCCATTTGACAATTGTAAGGCGACGTTCAGATTGGTATCCGCACCGACGATATCACCGCGAGGCGTCCACAAGTATTCGACATCAGGGTAGCATGCGAGGTCAGGTGCATTGGTGACCATGGTAACCGTTACCCCCGGACAATATTTAGCGCATTCCAATGCCGGGATAACAGAAATCTCAAATTCTGGCAAAGAGTCAACGCGCACAAGAACAGTATCATGGAGTATACATCCATTGTCAAATGTCTGCGACGCGTATACAAAGGTTGAAAAGTCGGCATCGAAAGATGTAGTCGGGCCAGTTAATGAACTTAATGTATCTCGTGAGGCAGACCACATGATTTCAGCGGGATCACCTGAAGTGGTTGCTGCCAGGGTAACCAATAATTGATCCTTACACAACTCAACGGTATCGGTGGACTCACCGAGATAGGTTATATCCAGATCGGCATCCAACACTTTAAATTCGATGGTACGCATGGTTTGACACAACCCATCACGACTGGTCACGGTCACGGTATATGAGTAGTCTTCGCGAGCGTCCGGAGTAAATATTGGATTACTCAATGTATCACTATCCAGAAGTTCATTGGGTTCCCAATCGTATATGGCATCAGGTCCTTGCGACATTCCAAACTGAAAGGGCCTCCGGCCACAAATGGTATCACCGATAGCGTCCAAATAAGAAAGATCAGGAATGCTTGTAACGCTTAAGAAAACCTCTTGGGTTGTTGTACAAGTCCCATCGATCGTACTGAATACTTCCACAAAAACACTTTTCGAAGTAGAAAGGTAGCTGGTTGGATCCGCAATTAAAGATGTCATGCCAGCATCTTCAAACCATCGAAAACCCATATTAGGCAGTATTACTACGACTTCATCTTGCGCTGATGTTAAGTCAAACGTGCTTACTCCGCTGCCAAACGCATCCTCACAAGCCGACAACGTCGCCGAATTTGTGCTGAATGTGTCCACCTTAAAGGCACTGGCGAACGCCGCAGCAGACAAAATCATGAGAAGTGATGTCAGTATGGAAATTTTCTTCATTACTTTCTATTTACTCCAACGTGCAAGATAGGTCTTCAAGACGTTAAATATGGTTTTTTGTAATATGAATTTGAATCTTTCTACACAGTTTTAACGAAATTTGATAGGCAATTCATTAAAGCAAATATGAATTTATGACTAAAACCCGTGGAATTGTTTGGTTTCGCAGTGATTTGCGTCTGCACGACAATGAAGCCTTGACAGAAGCCATTAGTGCTTGTGACGAAATATTGCCGGTATACATATTTGATGATCGACTGTTTGCTGGAAAGACAGAGTTTGGGTTTGACAAAATAGCAGGCCCGCGAACGCAGTTTATTATTGAATCTGTGATTAATTTGAGACAGCAATTATTGGATGCTGGCAGTCAATTGCTTGTCCTTCGTGGTAATACAGAAGAACTATTGATAGAACTTGCCAGAATGTATAGAACCAAATGGTTGTTTTGTAATCGAGAACGAACCCGAGAGGAAGTTCGAATTCAAGATGCCGTCGAACATGGCTTGTGGGCTATAGGCCAAGAAATGCGTTATTCTCGGGGTAAAATGCTTCTATATACGGCGGATTTACCCTTCCCGGTTACGCATACACCGGATCGTTTTTCCATATTCAAAAAAGAAGTCTCTTACATTTCTATTAGAAAACCCATAGATTCTCCGTCCCATATAAATACGATTGATGTAGCAATTGGTTATGGAGCCATACCTAGTTTGGAAGATTTTGGGAAGGGCACTATATTGGAAATGAATTATAATGGGGGGGAATCGGAAGGTCGATTACAGCTGGAAAAATTTATCGAATCGCTAAGCTCAGACAATACGGACTCGGTTGTTCTGTCTCCTTGGATTTCTCACGGATGTCTATCGCCGAAATTCATAGATCATGAGTTAAAACAGTTGGATCAACGTGGCCTACAAGCTATGACTCAAACCTATAATATTCACCTGCTGAGGCGAGATCACTTTAGATTTATTGGAAAGAAATTTGGTGATCAAATTTTTCATCGATCTGGGATTCAAAGAGCGAAGGTATCACGTCGACGTGATCCGAATGTTATCAAAACATGGTGCTCTGGTATGACAGGGCAGCCCTTGGTTGATGCCGCCATGCGGGCATTGGTGTCTACAGGCTATATACCGTATCGATTGCGTGTTTTGGTGGGATCATACTTTATCCATGACCTAAAACAAGACTGGCTGGTGGGTGCACAATTTTTTGAATCGCATCTGATCGACTATGACCCCTGTAGTAATTATGGAAACTGGAATAGACTTGCTGGAGTGGGACCTGTAAAACGTGAAGAAGTCCAGCTAAATTTGGAACATCAAACCAAAGTGCTCGATCCCAATGGCGCCTTTATTGCACGCTGGCTTGACTAGTATGAGCTACACGCATCAATAGAGTTAAAAAAAATACCGCAAAGCGAGCACTTTGCGGCATTTGATTGGACGGAATAGTTCGTCTAATATAATTATTGCCTTGCCATATCCGTTGTCCCATGAAGGGGAGATGCGAAAACATCTTTTCGCGTATTAGACGAACTGTCAATCAAATGTAATCTAATAAAAATACGCAATTACGTCATTTATACTTGGTAAGTAGCGGTTTATATAAATTCATGGGAGATGTATACGTGATTCGTGCATTTCTGATGAATTCTTCGCACCTTTAAGTAGCAATTATTGATCGGATATCCATTTCATCTGAAAACAACCTTTGAAACCTAGTATTTGAATAATGGCGGAGTGGCGCACACAGGGGATAAAATCCATCGCGTGGATTGCAGACAATAAAAATCGTATTTGGCTGCATTTTGCATTTTGGATTTTTTTGTATATCGATGAGTTGCTGGCGGTTTTCGGCTGGACAAACTTACCGGGTGTCAATGCATTCACATTAGTGTTTTTCCTTTTTATTGATATGTGCACGGTCTATTTTAATCTTTATGTGCTCGTGCCGGCATATTTATTGACGAATAGACTTTTCTTTTTTGTGGCATTTTCTGTGATTAGTATTATTATTAATATTGAATTACTTTTTCTATTGCGATTTGAATTGGCCTGTGTCGATTGTCATCTATTTGAAAATGAGTCTGTCGTCAATCAATTAATCGCGGATTTTGCCTCGACTTCTTTTGTTGTTGGTGCGGCTATCGGCGCTAATATTATGCGGCGCTTTGTCCGAAGTCAAATTAAAGTACGAAAACTCGAGACTGACAAGTTGGAGTCGGAGTTGAATTTTTTGAAAACGCAAATTAACCCACATTTACTTTTTAATTCATTAAACAATATTTACGTACAGACTCGAAAGCGTCCGGCTGAAGCGGGTGAATCGGTCCTTTTGCTTTCAGACTTAATGCGGTACCAACTCTACGATTGTGCTAAAGAGAAAGTCAATTTATCCGATGAAATAGAGTATCTCAAAAACTATTTGCGATTAGATAAACTGAGAAAAAGTAATACGGAAGTGCAATTTCAAGTAGAGGGAGACCCAAAACATATTAAAATTGCCCCGTTCTTATTCATTCCATTTGTGGAAAATGCTGTTACGCATGGAATCAGCTCCAGTGACCAATCGTATATATCGATAGATTTTGATGTTGACGGACAAAACATTGATTTTAGTATATCAAATAGCAAACCAAGACTACCAAATAAAAAATTAAATGGTGGCATCGGATTGGCGAACGTCAAGAGACGTCTGGAATTGCTCTATCCAAACATGCACAATTTGAAAATAGAAAATAAAAAGGAGAAATTTGACGTTTCACTTTCTATTAACTTGCAACCCAACTAAGTACAATATAAAATCAAGAAATTATGAAATGCATCATTGTTGACGACGAACCTTTAGCCCGAGAAGGTATGGAATTGAATGTCCAGGAGATGGACTTCTTAGAACTCAAAGGCCAATTTGGCGACGCTATAAGTGCGTATAACTATCTAATGGAAAACGAGGTGGATCTCATGTTTCTTGATATTCAAATGCCCGGCGAAATGACTGGACTTGATTTGGTAAAGGCATTGAAAAACCCCCCGTTGGTGATATTCACTACAGCATATCCTGAATATGCGGTCGAAGGATTTGAGTTGGATGTTGTTGATTACTTAGTTAAACCAATCCGTATGCAGCGATTTATCCAGGCGGTTAACAAAGCCAAGGAAAAATTTGAATCGGAACATGCTGAAGTGCTATCAGATGATGATGGTAATTACATCTATATTAAGGCCGATCGAAAGTTTGTCCGATTGAAACTAGATGACATCCTCTATATAAAAGGTATGAAAGATTACGTGATGGTCTATACGAAAAATAGCCGTTACATGACTGCTATGAACATCAAGACCATATTTAATCAACTCGAACACCCATCATTTGTTCGCATCAGTAAATCGTACATTATAAACGCTGATTATATCAAAGAAGTCAATCAGAACGGTGTCATGATTGGCGATGAAGAAATTCCACTCGGTAAAACTTACAAAGAAGAATTCATAGATAAATTTATAAAAGGACGGTTGATACAGCGTAAAACTACCAAAGCTTCTTAATACGAAAAGAATACTTCACGCGTTTTAATTATCCCTACCGTCTTAAACCTTGTAAACGCAGCACCTCTCGCTGATTGGATTTGAATTCGTCCATCTGTACTAAATCATGTGGTATGGATCCATCTTGTATATTTGCAAGTGATGAAAAAGGATAAATCACAAAAGGAAAAAGAGGATGAAATGGAATATATCGGGAACATGTGGGGCTGGAAGTTCTCCTACATTTCACTTGGTATTATTATCTTCTTTTTTATCCTCTACATCATCAGTGAATACCTGCATGGCGATGGACTTGGATAATATTCCATCAACTTTAATTTACTATTAGTATTTAATTCACATTTCGAGTGACTATACATTCGTTAATGACATCTATGAAAATTAAGTTTTCAAAATATCACGGAGCAGGTAACGACTTTATAATGATTGATGGGCGAACATTAGAGCGTTCAATCCACGAGCAAGAAGTGGTTTTTTTATGCCATAGGCATTTTGGTATTGGAGCAGATGGTGTAATCGTAGTTATGCCGAGTCATGCACACGATTTTGAAATGAAGTATTACAATTCGGATGGGAGCTATGGCGCCATGTGTTCCAATGGTTCGAGATGTGCAATTGAGTTTTCAAGGTCGATAGGCTATGTATTTGACACGGCAACATTTTCTTGCTGCGAAAAAGTTTATCAAGGCAAAATAAGAGCGAATGGTACGATTACAACGAGCTTTCCGGATGCAGTTGCAGGAACTTTAATCGATGAAGGGTATTTGGTTGATACTGGTGCACCGCATTACATTCTATTTTTGAAAAATTTTGTTGGACTTAATCCACAGGAAGCGGGACGAAGAATTCGCTATGATGAAAAATTTTCACCAGCAGGCACTAACGTAAATTTTATTCATGTCGTAGATGAGAACTACCTGGAAATTATTACGTACGAACGAGGTGTCGAAGATTTGACATTGGCTTGCGGCACAGGAGCACTGGCGGCCGCAATTGCTCATATGCAGAAATCTAAATCATTCGGTAAACGCATCATCACGGTTGAGTCCGACGGGGGAGAGTTGGCCATAGAACTCTCTCGATCCGGTGATGCCTTTTTAGAATTAAATGTTATCGGTCCAGCCCGGCACGTTTTCTCAGCAGAAATAACTGTTCAAAAACTCGCGACGAGTTGAACCAATTCCGACTCATTTTTTGAATCACCCAAGCTTTGTGCGAGTAAAATTCCTGCATGAGCCGTCTCCGTAGCCCGCGCTGGTTGGCCATCTTGTTGATAAGCGGCTGCCAGGTGATAATAAGCACCAATATATGATTTGTCAAGGGTGAGAACACGATGGTAGTGGTTAATCGCGGCTTCAATATCTCCCAAAGCTTCGTACTCCTTCGCTGCGGCAAATAGCAGAAATGTTTGGTCGCCGCCTTCATTCAACATAGCAAGTATGCGATTGAGTCGGTCTTGATGTACATTACTCATGCGGCCAAAGTACATAAATTCAGTAGAGATATCGGTATTGCAATATAAAGTAAAGGCGCTATGTCAGCGGAATATTGCAAAGATGGAAATGCCGGTTAGGAAGAAGTAGCGCCCACTTTTTGGGCGGAAATACGAGAATCATTATCCTACCACACGTGAATTGCCGCAATGGTGCGCATAAAAATTTAGTCTCGAATCTTATCTTTGCACCCTTTTAATTGACCCGCTGTGTATTCGGGTTAAAGACAAAAAACGCTCTTTATGAAAATTCTAGTCTGTATTTCCCGGACACCGGAAACGACTGCCAAAATTAGTTTCTCAGCTGATGGAAAATCTTTCGATGGCAGCGGGGTCTCCTTTATCATGAATCCATATGACGAATGGTATGCACTGGTTCGGGCTGTTGAGTTAAAAGAAAAACATGGGGGGACTGTTACCGTGATCCATGTCGGAACGGCAGAAAGTGATACCGTAATTCGCAAAGCACTGGCTATTGGAGCGGACGACGCCGTTCGGATTGATGCTGAGGCAAGAGATGCCTTTTTCGTTGCCAATCAAATTGGACATTTCGCAAAAGATCAGGCATTTGATGCCATCTTATTAGGCAAGGAAACGATTGACTACAATGGAAATGAAGTTGGCGCCATGGTTGCTGAGTTACTCGACTTACCTTATATCTCTTATGCTAGTTCTTTACAAGTTGATGACGGCACAGCAACAATAAAACGAGACATAGAAGGTGGGGTTGAGGTGGTGAAGGTTTCAGGTGCATTCGTTTTGAGCGCGGCAAAAGGACTGGCTGAGCAACGTATTCCCAACATGCGCGGAATCATGATGGCTAAACGTAAACCGCTCCAGGTTTTGGACCCTATAGACGTTGACCAGCAGGTAACCGTGGAGGGCTTTTCGCTACCCGATGAAAAATCTGCCGTAAAAATGGTTGATCCTGAAAATATGGACGAACTCGTGCGGTTACTGCATGAGGAGGCGAAAGTTATTTAATTAATGTATAAAAATATTTCATCATGAATGATGTTCTCATATTTGCTGAAAGCCAAAATGGTGTATTGAAAAAGACAACATTTGAAGTTGTCACATTCGGTCGTAAAATTGCGGATGCAGTAGGAGGCCAATGCCATGCGCTCGTACTCGGAACCGTAAACAATCCTGGCGACCTGGGAAAATATGGTGCACACGCAATTCATCATGCCGATAACAAAGGTTATGACAGTTTTGATGGACGTGATTTTTCTGCCGCCCTTTCCATTGCAGCTGAAAAACTGGGCGCATCGACCATAGTTGTACCTCATTCTGCCAATGGCCGGACCATCCTTGGCCGACTTGCCATTCGATTAAATGCAGGATCAGTCTCCGGGGCTAATGGTATTAAAACAGCGGATAGTGGATTATCTTTTACCAAAGGCGTGTTTAGCGGCAAGGCCAAAGCATCTCTCCAGTTACTGAGTGAGAAAAAGGTTATTAGCCTTATGGGCAATAGTATTCCTGTTGAGGAAATAGGAAGCAACGTTAAGGTACAAAGCATTGAACTTCCAGCTCCTCAGAATCGCGTTCTAGTTGTTGAAAAACAAACGGTAGAAGGAACGGTTCCACTTCCTGAAGCTGAATTAGTTGTTTCTGCCGGTCGCGGAATGAAAGGGCCTGAAAACTGGAATATCATCGAAGAATTAGCTAATTCTCTCGGCGCCACAACGGCCTGTAGCCGTCCTGTGGCTGATACAGGGTGGAGACCGCATCACGAGCACGTTGGTCAAACTGGGGTTGCGATACGGCCAAATCTTTACATTGCAATAGGAATTTCCGGTGCAATTCAGCATTTGGCTGGGGTAAATAATTCGAAAGTAATGGTCGTTATCAATAAGGACCCTGAGGCTCCTTTTTTCAAAGCTGCTGACTACGGTGTGTGTGCAGACCTGTTTGATGTGGTTCCGCGGTTGACAGAAGCGATAAACAAATTCAGGGCAGCTCAAAATTAAGAGGCTAGAAATATTTCTGTACTTTAGGCAATGCAATGAAAAAAATCGAATTGGACATAATAGCCTTGCATCATTCAGTGGGCCAGAATCCCAATTATGCCATGGTATTAGGGGAGGTATCAGGAAATAGGCGACTGCCAATCGTAATTGGGGCGTTTGAAGCGCAAGCAATCGTCGTTGCCATGGAAAATATGACGCCTAATCGGCCGCTTACCCATGATCTATTTAAAAATACTATTGATACTTTCGAAATCGAGTTAAAAGAAATTGTCATCAATAATTTATTGGAAGGCATATTTTATAGTCGATTGGTCTGTGTTCGCGGAGAAGAAGTTTTTGAAATTGATTCCCGGACAAGCGATGCTGTTGCGCTGGCCGTTCGGTTTGATTGCCCAATATATGTCTATGATTATATTTTGGATGAAGCGGGAATTGTGTATGATAAGGCCGAATCAAAAGAGCAGGAAGCTGAAAAAACTAAGCCAAAAGTCGGCTTCGATGACTATGATTTATCTGAACTGAATGACCTGCTTCAACAAGTTTTAGCAGACGAAGATTATGAACGTGCTGCTAAGATTCGAGATGAAATAAAAAGTCGCGAGGCTGGAGAATCATAGTCGGGTCAGATATCAACCCTGCTTCAATCGCTGACAGGCCATTTCAACATCGTCTTGACTCACATCCATGTGTGTAACAAATCGCACCCAAGTATTGCTCATGCCCGTGCATAATATATTATAGGATCGCATCTTTTCCGAAAATTCAATGGCGGATAAACCATCTACACTAAAAATCACCATATTCGACTGAACGGGTTTTATTTCACTTACATAGGATAACTCTTTTAATGTCGATTCAAGAGTTTTTGCCTTTGTATGATCATCGACTAGACGGTCGACATGATGATCCAATGCATAAATACATGCGGAGGCCAAATAACCGGCCTGCCGCATTCCTCCACCCATTACTTTTCTTAATCGTCTGGCCAGTTTAATACTCTTGGAATTCCCAAGCAGCAACGAGCCAACTGGAGCACCAAGTCCTTTAGACATACAGATTGAAATTGTATCAAATAATGGTCCAATATCTTTTGGTTTTAAATTTAATTCAACAAGTGCGTTAAATATTCTAGCCCCGTCAAGATGGAATTTCAAATTGTTGACTTCGCATGCTGCACGTAAAGCTTTCATTTCATCGTATGAATAAATTAAACCACCGGCACGGTTACAAGTATTTTCTATCGATAAGAGTGCTGTTTTTGGAAGCCAATCAAAGTCACCATTAATGTAGTCCGCAACATTTTTATGATTTAATTTTCCATTTTCAGTATGAATTGGCTTTATGGCCAGGCCACCGTTGTACGCATAGCCGCCTGTCTCATATTGGTAAATATGGGCGGTATAATCGCAAATGATCTCATCGAGCCGGCCACAGTGGACTTGAAGTGCAATTTGGTTAGTCATTGTTCCGGAAGGACAATACAGGGCAGCTTCGTGTCCAAATAATTTTGCCGCCTTTGCCTCTAGTGCATTCACTGTTGGATCCGTTCCGAACACATCATCTCCCACCTCTGCTTGCATCATGGCATTGAGCATTCCTGGTGTCGGTTTGGTTACAGTATCACTTCTGAAATCAATTGTATGCATTGTTATAAATTTGCCTATCTCACTTCAATAATTATGTATATAGTCTGATTAATCCTCTGCTGCCAACAAAATAAGTCTTTTGTACAACTGCCCATCAGAAATTAGAAAATCATTTTCGATATAATTAAATAGTATGAGTTTTCGATTTCCTTCGAAAGACTCTGCGTATGTTCGAATATTTAATTTGTTATTCGTGTCAATACTCGATTTATTTTTAAAGTCTATAGTCCGTAAGTCAATGTCTTGACTTGTTGTAGTGAGTAAAGCATGCATGATTTGAGAAGTTTGGCAATGGACAGTATGAATTACATTTCGCTGACTTCGTATCAGGTAAGATACTTTTTCGAATGACGCATCAAAGACCATGTCGCTGAAAACATTTAAGAGGGTTGCGGTTCGATCGGAGTCGGTTGCTTTGATTTTTGACCAATCGTCGGCGGTTACATTTTGTGCACTCAGAAAATAAACGAATTCTTTTTCCAGCATCTCCAATTCTTCAGTTGTCAACCGACGATATTTCGGTGAAGTAATTTTATCAGCCATCGTTAAAAATGAATGAATGAAAAGCTGCGGGGTCGGAAACAATAATATTATCAACCAGACCTTCTTCATTAAATAGGGTTATTTCCTCTCGAAATGTAATGCCACTTTTGCGCAAATCTTCAATCACACGTTTATTTCCTTCTTTTCCGTTGAAATAGGTAAGAGAAGGGTTGTAAAAAGCATGTGGACAAATACCAGGTTTATAGAGTGTGATGTCGATTCCATCTTCTCTAGACAATGTAATGTATTGCGATTGATCTGTCACGACGCTCGTCGGTTTGTAACCTAAGTATGCATAAAAGGCAATGCTTGCGTCGAAATGGACACTTTCAATACCAGCACCATAACATGTACCCATACGATTTTTATTCTCTGGCTTATCCGCTAATAATTCGGGATGATCATTGGCATTATAGAGCCAACACTTAACACCATTGGGATCAGCAATAAGAACACCTCCATCCAATTCGAATTTGGCAAACGGAATAGATGCTAACAATGGGTCAAGGTCGTCAGCATAAACAGTGAATCCATGTCGTGCACTTGCATGGTGTCTAATTATTATATCCATTTGGCTATCACTGAATACAGTAATGGACTCATTGCTGAACCTGTTGACGAAGCCCATTTTTTTATAGAAATCATGGGAATCATGATGTCGTGGAGCGGCCGCATGTATGTAAACTTTTGTCTTTGTCATATGCTTTGTCGTTATGTTATTGAAGAGGCCGCGGAATAGCGCAAGCCGGTATATATTTGCAAGTTATGGAACGAATCAGAAACTTCTGTGTGATTGCCCATATCGATCATGGAAAAAGCACATTGTCCGATCGATTACTCGAGCATACACAGACCATATCAGAACGGAAGATGCAGGATCAAACGCTGGATGATATGGACATTGAGCGGGAGCGAGGCATTACGATCAAAAGCCACGCCATTCAGCTCAATTATACCCATTCTGATGGGCGGGCGTATACGCTCAATCTGATCGATACACCCGGACATGTCGATTTTTCCTATGAGGTGTCGAGGTCTATCGCAGCATGCGAAGGAGCGCTTCTATTGGTTGATGCCTCACAGGGTATTCAGGCTCAAACTATTTCCAATTTATATCTGGCTATCGAACACGATCTTGAAATTCTTCCTGTATTGAATAAGGTTGATATGGAAAGTGCTATGATTGACGAAGTGTCGGATCAAATTATAGACTTAATCGGTGGCAAGCGCGAAGAGATTTTATTAGCAAGTGGTAAAACCGGAGTTGGTATTCAGGAAATTTTCAATGCCATCATCGATCGTATTCCGCCTCCGGAGGGCCAACCAAATGGGCCTCTCCAAGCGCTAATCTTTGACTCCATATTTAATCCGTTTAGAGGGGTTATCGCTTATTTTCGAATCTTCAATGGATCACTAATAAGTCGCGAACAAGTGCGATTTGTGAATACAGGTGGTGAATATTTTGCGGATGAGATTGGCGTCTTGAAAATGGACATGCTACCCAAGAAAAAATTGGATACGGGAGATGTCGGTTATATCATAACTGGAATTAAGAATAGCAAAGAAGTAAAAGTCGGTGATACCATAACAGCTGTTTCAAATCCTTGTGAAGAAGCAATTCAAGGCTTTGAAGATGTAAAGCCAATGGTTTTTGCAGGAATTTTCCCGATCGAAAATGAGGACTTTGAAGACTTAAGGGATAGCCTGGAAAAACTACAATTGAATGATGCATCGCTTGTATATGAACCCGAATCTTCTGTAGCGTTAGGTTTCGGTTTTAGGTGTGGTTTTTTGGGTATGCTTCATTTAGAAATTATTCAAGAAAGATTGTCGCGTGAATATGACCAGGAAGTTATAACCACAATTCCCAATGTTTCGTATCGATGCTTGACAAAAAAAGGTGAAAGTTTAATAATTAATACACCAACCGAATTACCAGACCCGACACTTATCGACTATGTAGAAGAACCTTTTATTGAAGCGCAAGTGATCACAAAACCAGAGTATATCGGTTCGATTATGACGTTGGCGATGGACAAACGCGGGAGCTTAACTAAACAAAATTATTTGACTCAAGAACGCGTTGAATTGACATTTGAGCTGCCGCTGGCCGAAATAGTCTTTGACTTTTATGACAGATTAAAATCCATTTCTCGAGGCTATGCATCGTTTGACTATGCACCTCTTGATTATAGAAGATCTGACTTAGTCAAAATGGATATCAAGCTTAATGGAGAAGATGTCGATGCGCTTTCGGCTCTAGTGC
Source organism: Saprospiraceae bacterium (assembly GCA_028279185.1). Classification (GTDB taxonomy): domain Bacteria; phylum Bacteroidota; class Bacteroidia; order Chitinophagales; family Saprospiraceae; genus JANQSS01. Next base: position 94,905 of record JANQSS010000101.1, read on the forward strand.
ATCGATCAAAAGCGCCATATTTCGGAAGAAAGGTTTGTAAAAAATTAAAAGAATTACTTCCACGGCAACAATTTATGATAGCCATTCAAGCAGCGGTTGGGGCTAAGATTATTGCGCGCGAAACATTGTCAGCGCTTAGAAAGGATGTAACTGCGAAATGCTACGGAGGAGATATTACTCGGAAGCGAAAACTACTGGAAAAGCAGAAGAAAGGAAAGAAGAAAATGCGACAGATCGGTAGTGTGCAAGTCCCGCAAAAGGCATTTTTGGAGGTATTAAAATTGGATGAATAAAACTAATATCTATCGGATAAGTACGACATCGCCTTCGTATTGTTCACGTGTTCCATCCAAAAGTAGAACTTCAATAAAATAGGCATATACACCTTCATTTGCACGTTGGCCATTAACTGTCCCATTCCAGCCCGGATTATCATTGCTTTGCGCTCTGACATTATTAAATTCGAAAACTTTGCCTCCCCAGCGATCATAAATCGCGAATATTGAAATTTCGAAGACGCCATCCTCGGCATAAATTTGAAATAGTTCATTTATTCCGTCATTATTAGGTGAAAATGCATTCGGAATAAATACATTCTTATTCAATTCAACTGCGATTAAAATGGATGCAGAATCGGTACAATTTGCAGGGGATAAAGTCGATAAGAGATATCTTGTGCTAGTAATTGGATTTACCTCTACTATTTGGCAGTCATTGCACGACAAAAATGTGTCCGGTGTCCAATTCCATTGGATGACTTGACCAGATGCCGAAGGAATTATAGTATAGGTATCACCCTGTTCAATTGTTACGTCTGCGGGTAAAATTAAATCGGTATTATCTACGAATAAATTAGTAATATGGATGCTATCGCAGCCATTCATGCCGACAAGTGTATCGATGATGACCGTCGAAGTCGTATATGATTCCCCCAGATATAACGCTCCAATGCAAATTGTATCGTCAATGGATATCGTCGTTGGACTTCCTCCTTCAACGGTGAGTGTTAAAAAACTGTCACATCCGTTTGTTGCGGTAAGTGTGAAAATGTATAAGCCAGGATTGACAATTGTCGAGTCATCAATAACAATTTCGTCTCCGGTACAAAGTGTGACCGTTTCGTTGGCAACCGTATTGCGAATTGAAATCAAAATCGAATTTGATCCCACACGACAATTAATTTGGTCGATATTCACATTACCATCTGCAACAAATACCCTAAAATAGGACGACTCCATGAGCGTTTGTTCGAGTACGGAAGTGTTTGCACCTGGAATGTCAGTCCAGTTAATACCGTTTTCACTTATTTGCCATTGAAAGTATGGGTTCACGTAGTCACCTCCGACAAGATTTACGGACAAATCAAATGGCAGGCCGGCACATGGTGTGGCATCAATGCTCAGCTCAGCAAGAGGTCCACATGTTATGAAAGCAATATTATCTAAGGCAAGATCATTACCCTGGCCTCCTGGCGCGTTATTACGCAATTCTAGCGTGACATCAGTCTGCCCGGGCAACGCAGTATATGTAAAACCAACATTTTGCCAAAGGCCGTTTTGAGGGATGTTTCCAGTACTATAGAGAACAGCTCCATTCACCAGAAAATCGACATTCGGTAATATTTCCTGTGGGCCTGCAGGTTCGAGCAGGTTGATAATGTCGGCGGAAAACTGATAAGTGGTTCCTTCACAGACATCGACAGATTGCCGAAAAAAAATGCCAGGACTGAACGAAGCATTGACCACCATCATATAACCGTTAGGGTCGGGGCTGTTGTCTCCTATGTCGATCCAATTACTTGCGAAGGATCCCCATGAGGTCGTATTATTTGTTATCGTATAGAAGCCATCATCTGGTGGAGGGTTAGTTGAATAATTATATCCAGGTGCTGACATCGGGTCGACGGAAAGGATGTTGTCCGTTCCCGAGCCAAAGTCGCCATTTGCAAAGGCATTGAATCCCTGACCATCCGGACAACCACTTTGAGGAGGGCGGGCTAAGGTTGAGAATGCTATTAAGAGCATGATTATATGAAGAAGGGAACGAATCACTTAGGAATATACTTGATTATAACGTGAATTATTGTTGTACCCGGCACTCAATGTACATCGGGCATATGGGGGTGATCAATTTTTTATACGAGCTGCTTGAAATTTTTGGATTGAAATAGAGGAAGTCAACAGTTGAATTTGACGTGCTACGCGGTTCGATGTATGCTACAATTACATAAAGATTTGTAATATAAGTATATATACATTTAATAATAATTAATATAAAAAATCGTATGAATTGGCCCATTCTTAGTTGAACCGCTTTTTGAATGAAATAGGTATGAGCAAAGTCATTGCTTTACCACTAACCGCATATTTCAGAATTATATCGGCAACATATTAACCAATCATTTCTGATACCAAACCTGAATTCAATGGCTTATATATAGCACGAGAAGCTTCTACATCCCAAAAAGAATCACTACTTTTGCGCCGCTTTTATATTAATCAAATCATTCATGGCACGAAGGAAAAAGCAGAAGAAGCAAGACGAAACGTTAATTGACATTGTTGAAGTCAGCGAACAGGCACAAGGTTTTGTTGAACGAAATCAAAAGACGATAATTGGTGTAGCAGCGGCATTCTTACTTCTTGTGGGCGGATACTTTGGTTATAAGACATTCATTCAGGCACCAAAACAAAAAGAGGCCATTAACCAAATGTCTCAGGCTCAAATTCAATTTGAACGCGATTCATTCTCAGCAGCGTTAGAGGCGCCAGGGGCTGGATTTCCAGGTTTTCTTGATATCATTGATCAATATGGCGGGACGGCTTCCGGAAATACGGCTAAGTATTATGCCGGGCTTTGTTATTTCAATCTAGGAAGATACGATGATGCCATTGAGTATTTGAATAGTTACAGCGCAAAAGATGAGTTGACTAAAGTGATGAAGCTAGGTGTGCTTGGTGATAGCTATTCCGAATTAAATGACTTGGAAAAGGCGCTTTCTTTTTATAAAAAAGCCACGAATACAGGTAGTAACGATTTCCTCGTACCCTATTACTTGCAAAAATATGCATTCTTGTCTGATCATCTTGGTGATCGACCGGAAGCATTAAAGGCCTATCAAAGGATTAAAAAAGACTTCCCCCGGTCTTCTGAGGGGCTGGAGGCCGACAAGTATCTGGCTTTGTTCGGTAACTAAATGGTCCGCTAAGCCACTCGACTTTCAATTCATAATTATGTCGTCGTGATTAGGAGTTCCAGGATCGGAATTCGCTAACCTTTTCTATGCCACGTTGTTCCATTAGGACATGTTGTGATCGGAAGATCAAGCATATCGCTTATGATGTTTTTCGCCATAGGCGCATTATATTTAGTCAATAATAAAACAGAATGCCATGTCTAGTGCTAATAAAAACCTCTCAGATGTGCGTGATGCGCAGCTTGAAGATGTGGATAAAATTCAGATAGGAATCATCCGTTCTTCATGGAATGAAAATATTACACGGGCGCTTTTAGAAGGTGCATTGAGCACCTTGGCGGAAGCTGGCATTAAGCGTGAAAATATAAAAATTGAAAATGTGCCTGGCGGTTACGAATTACCGATGGGCGCCAAACTATTAATGAGTCATGGTAGCCTTGACGCTGTGATCTGTCTTGGCTGTGTGGTCAAAGGCGAGACGGATCACGATAAGTACATCAATCAGGCAGTGGCCAATGGTTTAATGCAACTAGGCCTTTTGTCAGGCATACCATGCATCTTTGGATTGCTTACGGTTAATGACCAGCAGCAAGCCCTTGAACGGGCTGGTGGTAAGCACGGAAATAAAGGAGTGGAAGCGGCCGCCACGGCTTTAAATATGATAGCCTTGAAACAAAAGGGTGCCGTCAAAAAACAAATTGGGTATTAATTAAATCCTGGTTTTCGAATATTTAATTGTAATTCACTTTTAGTATGAAATTAACACCAATAGAAGCAGGCTACTTTAAATTGGATGGAGGCGCAATGTTTGGCGTGGTACCCAAATCCATGTGGAACAAAATGCATCCGGCAGATGAAAATAACATGTGTCCTTGGTCCATGCGCTGCTTATTAATTCAGTTTGAGGATCGGAAAATATTGGTAGATACTGGAATGGGTGATAAGCAAGGTGAAAAATTTAAATCGCATTTCCACCCGCACGGTGACTATACATTAGAAAACTCTCTTCTTTCAGTCGGAGTTTCGCTAGACGAGATTACAGATGTCTTTTTGACCCATTTACATTTTGATCACGACGGAGGTGCAGTAGTAAAAAATAAAACGGGCGAACTGCTGCCGACATTTCCCAATGCACGGTATTATACATCACGTTCGCATTATGATTGGGCATTGAATCCGAATCCTCGTGAGCGTGCATCATTTTTGAAGGAGAATTTTGTTCCCTTAGCGGAACATGATTGTCTCGTCTACTTAGAGGATTTTCACGGGGAAGAATGGCTTCCGAATATTCGACTTTATTCCACATTCGGACATACACACGGTATGATGTATTTGGATATAGAAGTGGGTGGTCGTCATATTATTTATTGTGCTGACGTAATGCCATCACATCATCATATTGGTCTACCATATGTGATGGCGTATGACATTTTACCCTTGGAGTCGATAAAAGAAAAGAAGTCAATGCTGGAACGAGCTGTTGAGCGCAATGACATTTTATTCTTAGAGCACGATCGCCATCACGAATGTTGTACCGTAAAGCGAAACGAAAAAGGTCGAATTGTACTCAATGAGACTATGTCATTGGATGTCGCTTTAAATGCATTTTAGTGTAATGCCGTATTCCTTTTAATTGTGACTAAATTATTTCTTTCTTGATGATCCTCGATTACTTCACAAGCAATCTGCGATACACAATTTTGGTTTCCAGTTTTAATTCGATAAAATAAAGTCCGGGAACCTCCGGCGAAATAATTGTTGAAAATCGACTAGCGTCCTCGAAATTTACATCGAAATTAAATTGTCTGCCATTAACATCGTAAATGACAACATCTTTAATACGCTCGTTTAAATTATTTTCAATTGTCCAAGTCTTGGATGCATTAACAGGATTTGGGAATACCCGGATGAATTCGTCATTGTCAACGTCGTCAGTGGAACTCATAAAAGGGACGTCAAATTCAAAGGTGACTTCGCAATTATTCGCGTCACGAATTACAGCCGAATGCATACCGTGCATTAAATTGGTTGCCATTGGTCCAGTCTGTCCATTTGACCATTGAATAGAGTAGGGGCTTTGGCCTCCTGTTGGTTGAATTGAAATCGTTCCGTTGTTACTTCCATTATCTGGTGTTATCGTTTCTGAAGCCAACATAATTTCATCGTGCATTACAACTATAGCCTGAACAAAGCTATCGCATCCATTTTGTGCACCGATTATGACAACATGATTGTACGTACCACCTTCCGTGATCAATTGTCCATTAAATTCGAGCGTATCGCCAGGGCACAAAAATGTATTGATCACAGTTCTTGGAACATCCAATACCTCGACAAGAACAGAATCCCGGCCTATACAACCGCGACTATCCGTTACGCGTAATACATATAGTGTTGTTTCATCAGGAACGATAAATGGATTGGACACCGGGTCTGGTCCATTCGTCCACGTGTATTGATAGTTGCCACTACCACCTGATGCGGTCGGATTGCCGCCTAATCGCACGGAGATACCCTCGCACTCCACAATGTCTTCTCCGGCTTCGGCTACTAATTCGGGTTCCACATTGACGGTAATAGTTGCAGGTGCGCCGAAGCAACCCGAGGCATCTGATACCGAAATTAAATAAAGGACGGATTGGCGTGAATCGGTAAAATTGGTTATAACATCATCTATAATATTTCCACTTCCAGGCTCGGCTCCAAAAACACCATCGGGAAGAATGACAGTCCATGAAAAGTTTAAATCCGGATCGTTTGTAGGATTCAAGTTACGCATAAACTGGGCACCGTTACAAGAATTAAAAATACCATCCGCGAGTGATGGACCTTCACAACATGTTAAATCACCTACGAATAAATCCGGTTGATCCATGAGGCAGCTGACCGCCGGGTATATACCTATTTCGGAGTCAGCGAATGCTTCTATTCGGATACTGGCATCGTCATCGTCGAGCATGAGGCAATCTTCAAAATCTTTTACTTTCAAGGTAAAGCACACCTCCCAGGTAACACCCGATTCAAGGTCGCAATTGTCAGCGTCACCTCGACTCAAATTAGGATTACTTTGATTATACGCGTCATTCGTAAAAAACCAACCACCTGGTAATATTGACCCTACTGTGTATCCCTTGTCCGGGTTATGAACATTATAGGTTACCGAGCCTTCCGAATACCATCGCCAGTTGCCGGGCACATGTGCCTGCAAATCCTGGTTGACAATGCTCGGTTCGCCACTAATTCGAAAAGAAACCGGGTCCCACGCACTTCCAAATCGCGGTGCAATGCCTTGTAACCAGTTACAAAGTGCTTTTTGCCAAACCGTGATATTGTAGCAGAATTGAATACTCTCACCAGATTGGTAGGGTCCCGTTAGTGGTGAGCCAAACGAAGTGCTGACAGGTCTTAACGTGCTGATTAATTTGCAATCTACACCTTCGAGTTCAAATTGATCTACGCAAACGTCATAATTTCCTTCGTCGCCGAATAAGTCGCTCACTGCGAGAAAATATTTATTTCCTTGAATTAAATCGAAAAGTGCTACATCGATGAAACCAGTGGTCGAAAAATCACAAAGTACTGGTGTCAAATCTGTACACGTATCACCTGTGTACAAAGCGATTTGTGGGTTTTCTAATTCTGCGCTCGTTACGATAATTCGCATCGCTGCGGCTGTCGCATCGGGCGTGATGACATGCCAGACGGTTGGATGTTCCATGTAATAACAGGTACCTGGTAAGTCCTGTGGTCCGGGCAGAGCGGATAAATTACATCCCGAAAAACACATCGTGTCTTCCACAGCTGATACGACAGAAATGTCTGAAGCATTTAAACAGTCATCATTTGCACCACAACCCGACGGATCGTCCAACTCTTGCAGGCAAAATGTGAAAGCACCTTCAGCACCAAATCGCGAGGCGACTTGTAGGTAATAAATTTGATTGGCTGATAAATTTTCAAAAATTATCGTGTCTGTGTCAGGTAAATCATCGCAAAACAATGTGTCGCCGACTATTATTGGATAAGAAGAGCAACTATTATTATTAAAGCGGGATAAAAAGACGGAATAATTTCCTGTAAAAATAGGATCAAGGATAACCATCAATCGGGAGTGACCCGGAGTTAGGAAAGTGCGATACCAGACCGATGCCCGGCTATTATTGTTACAAGCCGGATTGAGATAATCCGTTGTAGCATTGATATTGTACCCGGCATAGCACGTCCCATCAGCTAATACCAGGTTTGCACCGCATGGAACATCATTTGGCGGAACACCAGTTGGTAAAGGATTGTGAATGCAAAGCTGGAAATTATTTATTCCACCACTTTGAAAAGCCACACTGATATAGTATGTCCTCCCGATTGTCAATCGATCATCCAGACTGATCATATTTGTATCGCAAGCGACTTGCGTCCACAAAGTGTCATTGCATGGGTCACCAGGGTCTACATCCCATAGGGTAATGAAACTGTTTGCGGCACCATTGGCTTCAATATCCAAATCAAATCCTTGTGCGGTAAAGCTGAACCATGTATTGGCATAGTCATTTGAATAGCACGTCCCAGAGCGACCGTCGAACGTCGCATTGATGAATGGGAACTGAATACAACTGTTTTCTAGGCTGAGAAGGACGCGTGCATCTTGACAAGAATCATTGAACGGTTGGGCTATCACATTGGAAGTGATAAAATAACATAATGTCAAGAGGGTAATACGTATTACTTTGTTCATTCTGAATGAGTTAAATGATAATCGAATTTACGGATTTCTAACACTTCCCGTACCCGATTGAGGCTTCGTTCGAGGAAAAAGAGCTTGGTTTATACTAATCTCCAGTTGACAACGTTCCAATGTCGTCAACGCAGCAAGTCTCTCATCGCTGACTTTTTCATTTTTCAAATATTAAAGTTTGTTTAAACATGAAACGGAGTACATCTACTACGACGAAGCTTGCTATCATTTTTGCATTGGTCATTATTATGCTAATCCCCCAATTGAGTATTATGGATTTAATCCGAGAAAGATCGGGTTATAAACAACAAGTTCAACATGTCATAGCAAATCAATGGGGTGGTCAACAGCAAATAATGGGACCGATTTTGGCTATTCCATATTACGAACAAAAACCGGATAATTCACTGGAAAAACACTACGCCTATTTTCTTCCTGACGAACTGAAGGCAAATTCGAACATAGAAGTAGAAGAACTGGAGAAAAGTATTTATAAAATTCCTGTTTTCTCATCCACCAGTAATTTTGCATTTTCATTTTCTTCTCCCGATATGAGTAATTGGGATATAGACGAAAAAAATATTTTATGGGACCACGCAATACTTATGTTTAATGTTGGTGATCCAAAAGGCATTTTGGACAACCCAGCGCTCACACTTAACTCTGGAAGTAAAAAATTTGAACCTGGGCAACCCAGTCGAATTTTTTCAAAAGGAGGCATGTATACTAATTTGAAAGCGAGTGAGTATAGATCTGGATTTACTGGTAAAATTAATTTCAATATAAAGGGTTCTCAGGGTTTTCACATAATTCCGGTCGGAAAGGAGACGAGCTATAGTATTACTTCCAATTGGCCGCATCCCAATTTCCAAGGATTTAATGAGGGTTTTTCGCCAGTATACAGGGAAGTCAAAGGAAGTGGGTTTTCCGCATCTTGGAAAGCCACAAAATTTAATGCTGGATTAGCCTACAGATGGCGCGACGGCTATTTTGAGCATCGAGGTCAATATATGGGCGTAGAATTTGTTCAGGTTGCAGACCACTACACTAAAAGTGAGCGCAGTATAAAATACATGGTGCTGGTAATCGGACTTATATTTCTTTCTTTTTTAGTATCTGAATTGATTAATAAAATGCGCATCCACCCTTTTCAGTATATATTAGTTGGATCAGCCATCGTTGTCTTTTACGTTTTGTTATTGGCTATTGCTGAATATGTTGGTTATAATACGGCCTATTTAATATCTGCGACTGCCTCCATCATATTAATTTCGATTTACTGTCTTTCTATTTTTGGCAGTACTCGTCTCGTGCTATTAGAAACCTTGATATTAGTAGCATTGTTTACTTTTTTATTTGTAATTATAAATGCTATTCAATACTCTTTGTTAATTGGTGCTGTTGGACTCTTCGTTATTTTGGCCTTAACAATGTACTTTACCCGAAAGATCCAGTGGTATAAAGACGAGGAAAAACAACCACTCGTGACCACATAGTTTGTGAATCGAAGGGCCAGGAAATGAATATGCATAATGACATAATGGTTCTTAATAAATAAGCAATGGATCAGGGAATGTTGACATATATATGTCAACATTCCCTGATCCATTTTACCTTCACCCCTACATTCTCTGAATACTGACCCATGGCCGCTGTTGGCTTTATCGCTTGTTAATCCCTCACTGAGCCGTGATCACCGAAGCAACGTAATATCGCCTTGAATGGAAATTATTTCACCAAAAACAGTGTGCAATTCGGCTTGATAAACAAAGACGGCAGGATCCATTAATTGATCATTAAAATAGCCATCCCATCCGAATGTCAAATCATTTGGTGGGAAATTATAGTGCTCATACACACGACTTCCCCATCGATTATAAATTTGAAAAGAAACTATTTCGTCTACATGCTCATTCGTGAAAATTGTTACTCGGTCATTAATTAAATCGTCATTGGGTGAAAATACATTTGGAACATAGTAACGAATCGTTTTATCGAGAATTATTTGGACAATGGCAGAGGCATAGCAGCCGGCAGTATCGGTTATAGTCAAGGTGTACGTAATATTGTCCAATGGTGTGCTCCATGGGTCTAAAACGAGGGCGTCATCTAAGTAAAGAGGTGGAGTCCATTCGAACATGAATATTTCTTCCGGGTCAATATTTAATTGGGGAATCAGTTGAATAGACGTACCGATTTTCAATGTGTCAATCGCATCGAAAGCCAATTCAAGTTGTCGTGGAGGAAGAATTGTGAATGAAAGGTTATCCACACAGCCCTCGGAATCCATTATTTCAATGTCGTATTGCCCGGAAGACAGAGTTATGGGCCATGTAGTTTCAGAAACAGCGGCACCGTTTAATCCATACGAGTATGGCGGAGTTCCAGTAGTCGTTTCTGCCAAATCAATAACACCAGCCAAATCATCGCAAAGGGGCTGTTGAATGGTTAAATCGGCCGTTATCTCGCCATTATTCACGACGTCAACAAAAGCCGTATTCCCGCACCCGTTAGCCAGATTCACAATATCGACCTGATACGTACCAAGTGTATTTACATGTATATTCAATTGACTTGGATTTGAAATAATGCCACCATCTAGCGCGGACCAGGCAATTTCGTAATCCATCGTCAAATTTGTATTTGCTACCAATTCTTGAATGAACGGACCACAATCGACTACGAATATAGGCGGAACAACTAACTCCGGAATTTCTCGATTTTCAGTGATCGTATAAATGGCTTGGTTGCTGCACCCATTATCGAGGGATGTCACCGTTAATAACACATCACCTATTTCCGATACCGTAATTGAAGATGATGCATCCATAATTGCCACACCATTTGGTAATGTCCAATCATATCGAACGTCGGCACTATTTGCAATTTCAGCAGTAATTAATATTTCATGGATTGCACAGGTTAATTCATACTCATTTGCATTAATTATTTCCGGTGGGCTTAGATCTTCGTCAATAAATATTGAATCTATTGAGCGGCATCCGTTTTGACTATTTATTATTTCCAGTGTATAATAGGCCGCTTCATTGACTAGTGGATGTAACGAATGTTCCCCTGATAAAATCGAACCCGTATGCGTAGACCAGTTGTAAATAAATTCGGATCCTGTAGATGAATTTTCGGCATTTATTGAAGTTTGCGAGTTTTCGCAAGTTAGGAGAAGAGGCGTGTCAAATGAAATTATAGGTACGTCAAGGTTTTCAGCTACAACAACGGATTGGGAATTTGTACAACCGTTCGATATATTCGTTATGTTTAATAAATAGGTACCTGCAGTTACAACTTGAATAATTGATGTATCTGTACGTCCTATTATACTTCCATTCGCGGTAGACCATTCATATATAAATGCGGAACCCGAACTGGAGCCTTGTGCGTCGATTAAAACCAATGAATTGATGCAGGTAATCGAATCGGGTTTTGCTACAATTATTTCAGGAAGCCTTTCATCCGGATATATTTGCAGAGAGTCGACGGAACGGCAACCGTTTGTTGTATTTATTACGGTTAAGATATAAATACCAGGTGCTGATACACTTGTTTCTACTTGATTAACGGGGCCTATTATATGGCCATTTGGCGTTTGCCAATTGTATGTAAACTCTAAACCTGAGCTACTTCCAAGTCCGGAAATGACAAGTGAATTGTCGAGGCAAGTCATGGTATCGTCTTCTGAAACAAATACAATTGGTTGCTCGAAGTCACTTTGAATGTAAATGGAATCAACCCCCGAACAAAAGGATATGGTATCCATAATTTCTAACACTAACCAACCCGTGTCACGCGTCAAAATTTGCAGAGCATGTGATGTCTCAATGAAATTGCCACCTAAGCCGGACCAGGTGAATTGAATATGTTCACTTGAATCTGACGAGGATGCATCGACCAGTATTTCAACATTATCGCAGTTTAATACACCTGGAGGTGTTATCAAAACATTTGGGCGGTCCGAAGGCTCATGAACGATTAGGGTGTCTTGAGAACTGCACAAGCTTTGCTCATCATGCAGTGCTAGAATATATTCACCGGGCGAATTTACAAGGGCTCGTATAGAATCAGCATCTTGAATAAAATTACCATCTGTAGAAGACCATGTAATGGTAGTGGTCGGGCTATACACCGAATTCGATCCGTCTAATATGATTTCATCAAATCGACAATTCAATATTGCATCGGCACCCGCGACTGCTGATGGCTGAAATGAATAATAAGGTAGTTCGAAACTGTCCACCGCAGTACAACCAGTATTGCTATTTGTAACAGTTGCAAAATACTTACCCTGTTGATCTAAATTTATTAGGGTATCGAGGGGTGCATTTAGGACGTTGCCGGATTCGTCATACCAACTAATTTCGTATGGAAAAGAATTGATCAAATTAATTTTCAGAGTGGCCGTTTGATGATTACAATTTAATGTATCCCCAAAAATGTCAATCGAAAAAAGTTCACTTTGATCTTCGATCGTCAGTGACACGGTATCCGTGCAAAATAATTCAAGATCTGTTAATTCAATCGAATAAGTACCTTCATTAAGGCCGTCTTGCACGCGCGCCGTATCGGCCAATTCTAACCACATTATCGAATAATTTCCACTGCCACCGGATGCGCGTATAGCCGCGAATCCAAATTCGTTACGACAAGTAATATGACGGATGCTATCGAGAGTCAACTCTGGTCCGGTGCGTTTTATTATTTCGAATGTATCTGAAACGGAACAATGCGCAAAATCCGTAACCGTGACCGAATATGACCCTTCCAAAAATGCTGCCGAAGGATTACTCGTGATAAACCCATCACTCCAATGAAAAGTGTACGGTGGATTTTCACCGATGACATTTAATTCAATCTCACCGAGCTGGTCGCTGTCACAATCAATATGTGTTACCTCGCCCGTAAAGCTGAGTTCAATAATGCGAACCTCAAATTCGTCTACAGGATTTATGTGACAATCAATTGCCTGAACAGAAGAGATCGAATAGACACCGGCTTGGGTGATCGGATAATTAATAACATTATCTGTACCTATAAGCGTATCGATAATTTCGCCATCCCGTGCAATGTAGATTGTAAAGGGAATGCTACCGTCGTAGATAATGTCAACGGAAGTATTTATTTCATCACCGGGGCAAAACTCGATATCTTCACTATCAAAGCGAGCTGAATTTTCATTAATTATTTCGACGATTGAAAATGTGTCCAGCATATTACCACAATCGTCGGTCACTGTTACATAAAAGGTATCCGTACTAGCCAGTGTCATCGAAATACTCGGTTCGGTGGCTCCCGTACTCCATTCATAGGATATCGGATCAAGACCACCTGAAGAATTTGCATTGACTGTGACGGAAGTAGTTTCACAATATTGTTGGTGATCGGGTGATATGGCCAAAGGATCAAGATCGGAAATTACAATTTCGATTTCATCATTTTCACAACGACAAGAATTTTCGATAGAAAGGATAATTGATTCCAAGCCTTCCGGAATACCATCTTCGAAAGCGATGAGTGGAATTTGAACGGAAATTTCACCCGCGGGAATTATTAACGGATTGGGTATGGCTATGTAGTCGATGACCGATGTCGCCGTGGAAGATGGAGAAATGGAATAATTAATCACCAGGTCTTCAGAGATGTCATCAATCAAAGCTCTTGAGAACGTAATGAACCCTTCTGTGCACCCATCATAAATATATTCATC
>JANQSS010000102.1 GCA_028279185.1 Saprospiraceae bacterium
GGAGAATTGCACCTTGCGGGTAGTAAATGCTCATGTTTTATTTCCCGGCACTAAGGCAGCTTAAAAACTTATCGAGGTTCTTCCCGGTTGAATTTTGTAAAGGGCCAAAGTGATTATATGCTTTTGACTTATGCCAAAATGGATGAACACACTGTTTTTTTCGACTGGCAATATTCCTTGGCCTATCCCTATATGCAGGGTTAGTTGTATTCACCTGGATATGAAACATTTGTAAGATTTTGGTCACACCACAAAAAATATTGAAAGATTGCTGGGGTGAAGAAAGAATTTCTTTTGCTTTCGCATCGGACAAATTGGTAATCTTACACCCTCTGCCATCTTGATTCCATTGCCTAATACAGGGGTAAATATTCCCCCGATAACTAGGAGAGAATTGATAAATGCCTATGTTGGTCTGACTGACCTTCTTTTTCTGTAGGGAATCGTTATAGAAAAGAACTCCTGGGTGCAAGCTATTTTGTTTGCCCACAGTTGAAAGCGACTCTGAATAGGCCAAGCAGGAAAAGAAACGCTCCCAGAATTTTTGTTTAATAAGGATTCCCCCCCCATTGTATTCGTGTGTGAGATTATTCCACTTCTTGCTTAGTGTTTCAGAAGGTGCCTTGTTAGGGCCTAAAGCGTGCTTCCAGCGTGTGGGTGTTAACATACACAGGGGATGACTCGTAAGAGCGACTGCTTTTCTTCCTGTAACCATATAATGTTTTTTAACGGAAGGGCCTAAGTAAATACGGTTATACTCCCTGAGATAAGTATAGACATAGTAGTTAATCTCATTTTTAAAACTTAAAGGGTCATGGTCGGGATTATCGCAACTATCGATAAATGATTTAGGGTCAGCTTTTCTAATAATAGTCAATTCATTGGAATTATAGTAGGCATCAACGGCCGAAACCGTTGTCACAGCTTTTTTAGGAGGATTCTTTGCCGGGGCCAACAAATAAATACTGCCCAAAACAATAAAAAGTCCAAACATAATATCCCATTTATATTTCTTCATGATGCCCTCGGTATTTCTATGACCACCCCCACAACGGGTTCGGTACCAATATCCAAATTATTGTAACGGGGTATTTGTGCCCAGGCGTCCGGTGCATTGTAGAATTTAACCGCAATCTTCGGCCAAGTATCCCCTTGAATGGGAACATATCTTGCTAGTGGAATGTTTGCGGCCAAAGCACCGAATTGTGTTCGGTATCTCTCTGCAATCACCGTCATGGACGATGCCATGGTTATCAATGCCGCATAATAAGCGGCCTGTTGATATTGACTGCTTATTGCTTCAGGAATATTTGACGAGGCAAGAACTCCAATTTGTCTTTTAAAACGTGCTAGACGTGCCTGGGTAAAAGATATAAGGCCAACGGCCCTATCAATACTCTGCCTTATGTCGTCAATACGGCCAAAAACGGAATCCACAAACCCCGTTAGAGTTGATATCGCTTCCGCAACATTACCAACGTATCCATCAATCAATTCACTTATTGATAATTCAAATTCAGGCTTACCGGCCCTCAAATTCTCTAATACTTGTGCAGCATCGGCCAGTTCCGCATTAATTTTAAAGGGAACAGTTTTTAAATTGCTTCTTATAAATTTGGCATTGGTCGGCACATTATGGGTAAGAATATTAAGTGTTATGCTGTAATCAATTCTTGATTTCCGTATGATTTTAAAATCTGTTTTCTCAATGAACCCGTAGCGTCGCCAATCACCTAGGACAAATTTGCAAAGACTTCCTTTATATCGGATATTTTCAATTATGTTTCGGATTTGTTGAGACGCACCGTAATTGCTAGGGTCTTTATGCTTTATATCCTTTAGTTGGCCGTTAATGGTTACGTTGTTTTCTTTCGGCCCTAGAACCTGCATTGAGGGTTCATCATTGCCGGGATAATACATTTTATGAAGCCGCTGTTCCCCACCAAACCGAAAAGGCGCAAAAGGCATTTGATTGCCAATTAAAGTAACCTCTTGCAATGAACTTACAGCACTCGTTGTACCATCAAAATTTAATTCTTCAATTATGAAGGCAACGTAATCATCTTGACGCCTTTCAGGTCGCTCCCTGTTAAATATATTCCTTATAGAATTTAAATCGGGAAGCTGTATATTGGCGTTATCAATTATGTTGGCCATTTAGTTTAAACCCCTCACGGCCCCCGTGAATCCAGGTGAACGTGCGGCCTGGGTTGGATTATTTGCTACTGATTCCAAAACGTCTTTGATTCTAAACGCAATACGGTCAGGATTCTGCTTATCCTTGAAATCTTGGATAATCTTAATATCGTTGTTTTGTTCTAAATGGAATTTTGCTTTCTCACGGTCTTCGTCGCTCAATATAATTTTTCGCCGAACCTTATTCCATTCCTCAACAATGCTGCCGCTAATTATTGACCAAAGTGCAGACCAACTCGAATATTTTGCCGATACACCGCCAAAAAGTAATTGACCGAAACTGATAAGGGTCTGCAATACCCCAGCTATAAAAGACCGAAGGACGGCCTCGAAAAAGTTAATGGCATTACCGATAGCGTGCAGTATCCATGAAATAGCGGTCGCAACCTTCATCATGCGACCGATGGGTTCATCACCACTACCGGCCATGACAACAATAAGGTCAGCAAGGCCTTCAACAATAGTCTGAAACGGCCCTAAAATGTTTCTAATTCCATTAAAGATTCTAGCGACAACTTCTAAATACTCATCGGTTTTTTTGGTTGCCTTAAGAAGAGATTCAATCTTGAGTTTTTCCATGGCCCTAGACCACGCCTGAAATATGATGAGGAAACCAGCGAAATAAAAAGATAGGCGACCAAATAGTTTTACGACTCCACCAATAGACGAGAAACTACCAGACCCACCAATAAAGCGGGTCATCCACCTAAAAATGCCCCTAAAGCCACGGGCAACTTTTCCCAAAATAGGAACTCGATAACCTAGGCCGTAAAAGAATGCTTTAACATTTTGGAATGCCTCTGTTTTTGTAAGAAAATTCTTGCCCGAAATAAAAGAAACAAACTCTTGAAGATTAATAAGTAATAAAATAAGGCCAGTATATTTAGCGGCCCCGCCTGCATCGGTTGATAAATGTCGTAACTGCATTAAGTCAACAATAAATTTCCTTGGTGATTCAATTAAAGACCCAATCAAATCAGTCATTTTTTTGACTATCTTAGCACCACGGGTATTAATAAATTCCAGGAGGTCATTGGCAAGGGGAACGATAAGCTTCATTATCAAATCACCAATGGGTTTTAAAACTGACTGCATTCCACCGAATGTTGATTTAAATTTGTTCAGTAATCCTGCAAGAGTGTTGGCCCTTTTGGTTAGGACATAAGTATTTGATGAAAACTTTTCTAAAGACTTGTTAAGAAGATTGACCCGCTTGCTTGCTTCTAACGTATTAAATTGCTTGGCCGTCTTTATCCCAAATTCTTTAAACACCTCAGGAACTTCTAATAACAACCGGTCAAATAACATCCCTTGCCCGGAAACCCGGCCTTGTATCATATCAATTAATTGGTTTTGAATAAAACCTGGATTGATGCTTAAGTTAGAGGCACTTTTTAGCAGGTTTCTTGATATGTCTCTGGCCATTTTCCCGCCAGGCCCTGCCAAACCTTTAGGGGCCAGTGCTGGTAATATCGACTTAAAGGTTCCAAAAAGCTCTTGCTCCGGAAGTGAAAACTTCCTTGCGTCCTGAACAATCTCTTGAATCATTTTTTGAGAAGCACCTAGCCGTTTATTATCTTCATCAAGGCCTGGAAAAAAACGCTTGTTTGCCGCCAACACATTAAATAGGTCAAGTTGTGCATTGGTGAATGTGTCCGATGCTTGGATGGCCTTGCCAAGAAGGCCGAGGATTCCCCCGGCCCCACCAGAAAAACTCAGTATGAATCTTAGGCCTAATGAGGAAACTTTATTGATAGCGATATCGGCCGCATTGGAAATGCCTTGCAGGCGTTGTTCCATGCTGAGAATGCTTCTCTCTGCGATCGGGTCAAAGGCAAACTTAGCGACGATATGAAA
>JANQSS010000117.1 GCA_028279185.1 Saprospiraceae bacterium
ATTCATCGAGGCAACGACAATCGGTTATGTGTTGCCAGAGTCAGCAGAAGTTACATTGACAGTTTATGATATGAGTGGACGAGTATTGAAGTCAGCGACATTGGAAGGTAGCCGAGGCATCAACTATGTTGAATTGCAGCGAAGCGACATTCCAGCCGCAGGCGTTCTATACTACCAGGTGGAAACAGATGGCTATGCCGCAACTAAGAAAATGGTTGTTGGTGAGTAGTATCTAATAGCTGTAAAGAAAAAGCCCCGTTTCTGCTAAAGAAACGGGGCTTTTTTCTTAAAACGCTGTTTAATGTTTTAAGACAAATTGGATTGATTTTATACTAAATGAAATATTTTGTAGAATTATTCCGCATAATTGATATATTTACGCTACATCCAGCTTTATACGCATAAGTTGGAAATGGGGTTTGCTAAAATTTAACAAATAACCCCAATATGAACTTCAGATCTTTACTAGTACTGTGGTGTGCCTGCATCATAGTTTTTCAAACCCAAGTTTTTGCTCAAATTCTTCCATCACCACCTACTTACTTGTTGGTTGAAATTCAAGGAGCAGACCATGAACAAATTCATTCAATTCAAGAAGTAGGAATTGATATGCACTGTGGTGCAGAATTTGAACATTCCGACCACTCTTTGAAGACAGTTGTTTCTGATGCTCAGCTAGAAGGCTTAAGACGTATAGAGGGACTTCGAATTCGCATATTAGATGCGGATTTGGCAAAGAGCACAGAACGACGAATAAATGAAGACCTTCCTTTTGCATTAGAAAAACTGGAGCAACAAAAGCTTCAAAATAGGATGACGAGGAATTCGGGTCAATATACTGGTTGCGCAGAGCAAGATTATCCAGTGCCGAATAACTTCGAACTGGGCAGCATGGGTGGGTTTACTAGGTACAATGAAATGGTCGCAGAACTCGATCAGATGTTTGCGCTGTATCCCAATCTTATTACGGCAAAGGCTCCTTTGTCAGCTACCACAACTACAATTCAGGGACGTCCGGTTTATTTTGTGAAAATATCGGATAATCCGAATAGTGCAGAAGGGGAATCTCAGGCATTATATACAGGGGTTCACCATGCGCGAGAGCCTGTATCGATGATGAGCCTATTATATTTTATGTGGTATATATTGGAAAACTATGATACAGACAATGATATCAAGCGGTTAGTTGATAATTCTGAACTTTATTTCGTCCCTGTTTTGAATCCAGATGGTTATTTGTACAACGAAGCCACAAATCCAAATGGTGGGGGTTTTTGGAGAAAAAATCGAAGAAATAATGGAGGAGGAGTTTACGGAGTAGATCTCAACCGGAATTATGCATACAATTGGGGGTTGAATAATGTGGGCTCATCAGGAAACCCATCGAGCGATTTGTATCGGGGCACAGCTCCTTTTTCTGAACCAGAGACACAGATGATTCGAGATTTCATTCTGGCGCATGACTTCAAGACGGCTATTAATAACCATACCTACAGTCAATATGTCTTGAATCCTTTTGGGACTAATGAGGCAATTCCAAGTCCAGATGACGATGTCTATTACGCCATGGGAGAACACATGAGTTGGCAAAATCGATACATATATGGAAGCGATTGGGACATAATTTATGAGACTAATGGGGGGGCAAATGATTGGCATTATGGTGAACAAGTGGCGAAACCTAAAATATATGCCTTCACGCCTGAAGTCGGCTCGTCAGCAGAAGGGGGCTTTTGGCCAAATCCAAGTTTTATTGTACCTCAATGTCAAGAACAAATGAGGACATTGCTTATGGCAGCTTATACGGCAATGAACTATGCCATACTTCATGATAACACGTCGATAAATGTAGATAATTTGACACCGGATATATCTTTTATGCTTGAGCATATTTCAGCTGTCTCCGGTTCGTTTGATATATCCATTCAGGCCATTTCCTCGAATATAACCTCGATTACGAACCCGGTACTATCTTTGGGACCATTGTCTGGCAACCAATTCGCTTCAGCATCAACCTCCATTACCTTGGATGCGTCAACGGCCCCAGGCGACAGTGTGATATTAGAAGTGACACTAAATAATGGGACGCACGATTTATATACGGAAACTATTGTCAAATTTTACAATCCAGTAGTTGTCGTAAATGAATCCGCTGACAATTTTGGTTTGTCCAATTGGTCAGGATCTTGGATTACAACTTCCGATGAAGCATTTTCAGGTTCTCTAAGTTTTACTGAGCAAAGTGGTACAAATACTCCCGGTACTCGCACATTAACTTTGGATGATCCACTTAATTTAACTGATGCAAATTTTGCTTTTGTTGAATATTACACGAAATATTTAATTCAGCGACAATTTGATTACGTTGCCTTAGAGGTGTCGTTAAATGGAACGACTTGGGATGAAGTATGTGGTAAACACACGAAGCCGGGATCAAGATCGGCTATAAGTCGACATCCAAATTCTAACCAACCAACTGGTCAGCCAATTTATGATGCCAGAAAAAAAGATTGGGTTAGAGAACAAATAGACCTCAGCGATTACTTGGGTCAACCATCGGTCTACTTGAGATTTTACAGTTATACTTCGACAACATACGATCACGAAGAAGGATTCTTTTTTGATGATTTCTTAGTTATACGAAATCCGTTGACACATTGCGAAGATGGCATTCAAAACGAAGATGAAACTGGTGTTGATTGTGGAGGTGTAGATTGCCCACCTTGTCCGACATGTTTTGACGGAATTCAAAATGGCCAGGAAACGGATGTTGATTGTGGAGGCCCAGATTGCCCGCCCTGCCCATTTGTACCGTGCCCTCCATTGGATTTTAATGACTACTCAATTCAACCTTTTGGTGGTCAGGACAATGGTGCTTACCAAATTCTAGAAAACGGTGATGTATTATTTGTGGAAAATAATGCTTGGAAAGCAATTGCATTTAACTACAACTATACCTCTAATACTGTAATTAGCTTTGAATTCAAATCTACCGAAGAGGGAGAATTACATGAATTAATTATTGATACGGATTTAAATCTTGGCGGAACGGACGAGCGGTTTCTATTATATGGTTATCAAAGCACGTCAGGTTTAATAACAGATTTTACCTATTCTGGGTCCGGTGACTACGAAACGTTTACCATTCCCATTTCTAACTATACCACAGGAACTTACAACTACCTTGTATTTACCGCGGATAATGATGGAAATCCAACACTTGGGAATAGCTATTTCCGAAACGTGAAAATATTTGAAGATCTGAATGGCGATTTGCTTTGTGATGATATCTGTGATGATGCGGATGGTGATGGGGTTTGTGACCAGGATGACCAATGTCCTGGTTTTGATGATAATCTTGATGCCGATGGAGACGGTGTTGCAGATGGCTGTGATATATGCCCCAACTCTGCAACAGACGACACGGACGGAGACGGAGTTTGTGATGATGTAGACATATGTCCTGGTGGAGATGATAATGCTGATGCGGACTCAGATGGGGTGCCGGATTTTTGTGATGCATGCCCTGGTTTTGACGATAATCTTGATACAGATGGAGATGGTATTGCAGATGGCTGTGATATATGCCCCAACTCTGCAACAGACGATACGGACGGAGACGGGGTTTGCGATGATATAGATATATGTCCTGGTGGAGACGATAATGTGGATACGGACTCGGATGGGGTGCCGGATTTTTGTGATGCATGTGCCGGTTTTGATGATAATCTTGATACCGATGGAGATGGTGTTGCGGATGGCTGTGATGTATGCCCCAACTCTGCAACAGACGATACGGACGGCGATGGGGTTTGTGATGATGTGGACATATGTCCTGGTGGTGATGATAATGCAGATGCGGACGGCGATGGAGTACCTGATTTTTGTGATGTATGTCCTAATTCGGCATCTGGTGATACGGACGGCGATGGGGTTTGTGATGATGTAGACATATGCCCTGGTGGTGATGATAATATTGATACGGACGGCGATGGGGTACCTGATTTTTGTGATTTTTGCCCCAATTCGGCATCCGATGATACGGACGGCGATGGGGTATGTGATGATGTAGACATATGTCCTGGTGGTGATGATAATGTAGATACGGACGGCGATGGGGTACCTGATTTTTGTGATGCCTGCCCTGGATTTGATGACTTGACCGATACCGATGGAGACGGCGTAGCAGATGGTTGCGACGCATGTCCAAATTCGGCTACGGATGATACAGATGGAGATGGGGTATGTGATGATGTCGATATTTGCCCAGGAGGCGATGACAATGTCGACACGGATGGAGATGGAATCCCGGATTTTTGCGATGTATGTCCGAATTCAAATTCTGGCGATTCCGATGGAGATGGGGTTTGTGATGATGTGGATATCTGTCCTGGCTTTGATGACAACATCGATACGGATGGCGATGGTATCCCGGATGGTTGCGATCCTTGTCCAAATTCAGCGTCAGGTGATTCAGATGGAGATGGGGTATGCGATGATGTTGATATTTGTGCAGGAGGTGATGATAATGTAGATACGGACGGCGATGGGGTACCTGATTTTTGTGATGTTTGTACGGGCTTTGATGACAACTTAGATACAGACGGAGATGGTGTCCCGGATGGTTGTGATCCTTGTCCAAATTCAGCATCGGACGATTCAGATGGAGATGGGGTATGCGATGATGTCGATATTTGCCCAGGAGGCGATGACAATGTGGATTCAGATGGAGATGGGGTACCTGATTTTTGTGATGTTTGTGCGGGCTTTGATGACAATATCGATACGGATGCAGATGGCATAGCAGATGGTTGCGATATATGTCCAAATTCGGCCACGGATGACACCGATGGGGATGGAGTTTGCGATGATGTCGATATTTGCCCAGGTGGAGACGATACTATAGATTCGGATGGGGATGGTATCCCAGATGATTGTGATACCGATTGTCCGCCATTAGATTTTAACGTAGATCCTGTTATTCAATATGATCCAAACCAAGACCTGGGTACGGTGACCATCCTTGACAATGGTGCAACAGCCTTGCTGGAAAATAATGCATGGAAAGCAATTGAATTGAATTATGTGCTAACTCCGAATACGGTGATTGAATTTGACTTCAGAAGCACGATCGAAGGAGAATTGCATGAAATTTATTTTGATACGGACTTAGTTCTTGGTAACTCGGCGGAACGCTTTCTTTTATATGGATTTCAACCAGCATCTAGCTTAAATCAGGACTATCAATATAGCGGATCTGGAAATTATGAGCACTTTACTATTCCGGTTGGTCAGTTCGATACTGGATTGTTTGCATATTTAGTTATTACAGCGGATAATGACGCGACAACGATTGGTAATTCCTACTTCTCAAACATATCAATTTACGAAGATGCCAATGGAGATGGACTTTGTGATGATGTTGGTCCATGTACAAATGTTATTATCAATTCGAATGACTTTGAGGGCGGGCTTGGAATTTGGAATGATGGAGGGGTAGACTGTAGACGAAGTAGCAATGATGCTGCTTACGCTAACAGCGGAACATATTGTGTTAGATTGCGAGACAACACGTCTACTTCAGTCTTAACGACGGATATATTGGATTTATCCTCTTTTGAATCTTTAGAAGTAGACTTCAGTTATATCGCGAGAAGTATGGATAATAGCAATGAGGATTTTTGGTTTCAGGTTTCGTCAGATGGTGGCTCATCTTACAGTACTGTTGAAGAATGGAATTTGGGTGATGAATTTACCAACTTGAACAGGGAAAGTGGTTTTGTTACAGTATCAGGCCCATTTACGAACAACATGCGGTTACGATTTAGATGTGATGCGTCAGGAAACTCTGATTGGGTATACATAGATGACGTTGTCATAACGGGTTGTCAATCGGGTTCTAGTTCATCTTTTGCAGTCGCAGAAGATGCACATGATCAGATTACAATTAACCCACAGACAAAACTTTATAACCCCGACACAGGTGATTTTCGAGTTTACCCCAATCCTTCCTTTGTAGGAGGAAGAATTTATGTAGATGGCTTAACCGCTGAAGAGCAAGTGAATATGATTACGCTGTTTGACATTAATGGAAAGCTGGTTTTTGAGCATCAAGTAGAACGAACGAATTCGTTGAAAAATGATGGAGTCCTTCTAAAAAATGTGGCAAGAGGAATATATTTTGTTCATCTTAATACAGACTTAAACATGTATGTGGATAGAATAATAATTCATGAAAATTAGATAAAAATCCATCCTAAAGGCCTAAAGTGTTTATTGCACTTTAGGCCTTTAGCTCTTAATGAGAAATTTATAGTTGAACTTTTTAAATAAAATGTAGCAACTTATATAAATAAATGTAATATGTAGTTGTTTTATATTGAAGTAGTACATATCTTTATAGAAATTATTGTTAAGCCAAATAACCCCAGACCTTGGCCCACAGTGAACATATTGAAGTATGGCGCTCAAGAGACGAGCGTATATATCCGACCTGCTCACGCTGTATCTTAGTGACAGTAGGTCCTATGTATCCTTTACATATGGCTGATCTCTATTCATATTTGCAAAAACACCTGGTAAAAAATATTGAACTTCGTTCATTTTTATCCCTCCCTCTGGTATTTAATTTTTGTACGTCTGGTAAAAAAACTACTGAATGTATTAACCCGAAATAGATTGCTATACAATTTACCAATAAACATGAGTAAAATGATTTATAAAATATTCGACGGATAATTAATAAGTAAATTATCCTAAATAATTTTTCGCGACTTCTCTCGCATAACCCAAAATTTTGCAATGAAAAATCCCATTCGGCTAATTGCACTTGGAGCGTTTATGTCCATAGTGCTCTTAATGTATTCTTATAATTTTTCTTTTAATTCTTCTGTATTTTCAGTTAATTCTTCTGGAGAGCATCAGCTAAGTTTTTCTGCTCCTTGTACCGGAATTAATTCCGTAGGTGGACGAATATTTAATGATCCGGAATTTAATGGTCAATTAGATGGTGACACCATAGGCTATGCAGATGTAAAAGTTTTTTTGTATCAACTAGATGGTTTAGGAAACAGTATGTTGGTCGATTCGACTTTATCGGATTCCAACGGGGAGTATGTATTTGCCAATTCGGGTTCCGGAGGGCCTTATCGGGTGCAGTTTTTGGTACCCGATAGTCTGGGAGTTAGTCCGTCGTTCCATGGGTTAAATAGTCAAACGACAGTGCAAGAAATTCCAACTTTTTCGTGCACAGTCAATCTTGCTGTGGCGCGACCGGCCGATTATTGTCAATCGAATCCACTGCTAGCAACATCTTGCTTCTTAGCAGGGGATGCCTTAGGAGGAGGAAGTTCAGGTGCTGGCGATGTACTGGTGAGCTATCCATACAATTCTTCCGGATTCACACCACCCACTCATCTGGCTTTTAACAGCGAAATAGGCCCTACTTGGGGACTGGCCTATCAACGATCCACACAATGCATTTTTGCCGCAGCCATGATGAAGCGACATAGTGGTTATGCAACCCTCGGAATAGGAGGCATATATAAGATAGATATCAGTAACCCAGGATCTCCTGTCATTACAAATTGGTTGGATGTCAATACATTGGCAACAGTGGACGTGGGCACCGATCCACGCACGTATACATTGCCGGCAAGCTCAACAGTCGCTAGTGCAGATCCCGCGGCATTCGATGCAGTTGGAAAAATTGGAATGGGAGATATGGATATATCGGAAGACGAGCAAAGTTTGTTCATTATGAATTTAAACAAT
>JANQSS010000121.1 GCA_028279185.1 Saprospiraceae bacterium
CCGGTAGCCCAGTAATTCGACAGCCAAGAATTTGGTTTAGATTATTTTCTGCCATATATAATATCAAGTTATTATATTTGAGCGATATATAATTTTAAATGGTGGCTTGTGTTCATTTGGTCGTCCGTTTTCGAATTCATGGACTACATATAAAGTAAGTTACCTTCTCATCAAAACTCTTATCGATATGTCAATTTTGTATTTCTTAATCATTGGGGCGATTGCAGGCTGGCTCGGTAGTATGTTGTTCAAGGGAACAAGCAGTGGCATCATCATGAACATCGTTCTTGGAATAGCAGGGGCGATTGTAGGTGGTTTCGTTTTTCGCTTGCTTGGATTTAAAACAACCAGCATAATTGGGTCACTCATTACAGCAACTGTGGGCGCATTTTTGGTCCAATGGATCGCCAGTAGGTTTTCGAAGAAATAAATTGTTTGTTATTAGAATTGAATGGAAGACCCGGCAAAATTGTCGGGTCCTTTTTTAATTATGTAGATATAAAACCTTGGCCAGTAATAGTGCTGAGTTGAAAATTGGCGCTCAAATTGACATATATGCACTCTTCAAACTCCGACATTTCTTAAAAACGTTAGCGCCTTTTGTTTACGACTAAACTTTCTAAATATTCGCCATAGCCAGACTTCATATACTTATGGGCCAATTTCATCATTTGCTCATCGTCGATAAATCCATTTTGATAAGCGATTTCTTCGATGCACCCAATTTTTAGCCCTTGCCGTTCTTCAATAACGTGTATAAACTGGCCCGCCTGAATCAATGACTCATGTGTACCCGTATCGAGCCAAGCCACTCCTCGTCCAAGTACTTGTACTTTTAATTTACCCTGACGTAAATATTCCTTATTGACATCTGTGATCTCAAGTTCTCCGCGTGGACTTGGTTTTAAATTCCTGGCAATATCCACTACAGAATTATCATAAAAATATAATCCAGGCACAGCATAGTTTGATTTCGGGTGGTCAGGTTTTTCCTCAATGGAAAGCGCTTTAAACTCATCATCAAATTCGACAACACCATAACGCTCAGGATCAGAAACATAGTAAGCAAAAATATATCCACCATCGGGATTATTACAATCGCGTAATTGGCGATTTACTCCTGTTCCATAGAATATATTATCACCTAGTATAAGCGATGCGCTGTCACCACCAATAAATGTCTCACCAATTGTAAAAGCTTGAGCTAAACCTTTAGGCTCGGGTTGTTCTGCATATTGGATATTACATCCTATCTCGCTACCATCTTTTAGTAATTTTTCAAAATTCGGTAAATCATGAGGAGTAGAAATAATTAGAATATCTTTTATTCCGGCAGCCATCAAGGTTGACAAGGGGTAATAAATCATTGGCTTGTCATAAACAGGCATTAGTTGCTTACTGACGGCCATGGTCAATGGATATAATCGGGTGCCGAGACCCCCGGCAAGTACAATTCCTTTCATTTTATTTTTAATTATCTTTTTTAAATGAATCTGTGGTGTAGTTTTCGAATCTTCTGGCTACCTGGGAATAAACAAAAATTGTGCTCCCAAATCGCTGATGACAAATGTACAAAAATGCAATTCAGGGTCTTTGTAAACGGATTGAAAGTTCTCAATCTTGTCCTGATCAATCAAGCCTTTCACGGAAAATTCTTCTAAAGTAGACATGCTAACCGACCACGGGCCGGGAGCATCATTTCGATCTAAGAGTAAAACACCCGCTTCAATCGGTAGTGTAGAAAATATAGCAATTGGGTACTTACTTACTTCGTTCGTTAAGATTGTCTCCCATGCGGGTTCCAAAAGTTTGTTATACTTCGCCAATGCTTCTTGCATTAGCATAAGCTTTTCGACTGGCGTTACTTCATTTTTCATATTCCGTTCCTAGAACCAACATTTACTACTTTCAAATCAGTTTACTATAAAAAGGGCATTATAAAGAATTCGTTCCCCCCTATGCCAAAAGGAGCGATAGAGCGGGTTATCAACTAACCCAATTACAGTTCCGCGTCCCATATCCTTCACGAAAAACGTTGTCGTATTATTTAGCTTTTCCTTCACATGTTGTCCGATAAACCCTGTGTAATTAAGCTCGTCGTTGATAAAAGCCACGTTCCATGTATTTTTTTGATACGGGATCCCTTTCGTCGATAGTTTCAAAGAGGCGTAAGTCTTTCCAATACCAAATCCTAAAGGGTGCGAATCATCAATATTCAGATTAACAATTGCCCCCGGCATCCAATTGCTTACGTCTTTACGAAAGACTTTTTCAAATCGTTCTAACTTATGATCGCCTGATTCAGTTTCCTTCTTTGGCGTATCCATGTTTTTCTTTAATTCAAACGGAAATCCTTTTTCCCCGGAAATGGCAGAAATGGCAGACCCAAATGCAATTAATTTTCCCCCATTACGAACCCAATCTTTTAAATCACCCAGCATATGCTCATTTAGTCTTGGATAGTATCCATCAGGCAGAATAATTGTATTATATGTTTCAATTTTCTTTGTGTTGAAATTGGATGCTAGAGTAGTTGTATATGGTAATTGAATTTTTTCATCCAAAAAATGCCAAATTTGCCCATAATTATATTGATCGGTTCCCTGGCCTCCAACCAGAAGAACATCTGGTGTTGTCATCAATTTCATCTGGTCAGAGCCTATGTCCGGCCCTTTCTCGGAAAATCCAGTGTTCACAGATATCATATTTACATCAACCCCTTTTGTCAACCGACTTAGGATCTCAACTAAATCATTCGCCTTATTATCCGCTCTTGTAATTATGATACTTCCTTTTTCAAAGTTATATCCACTGTTCGTAAATGGTTTATGCGCAACTCGTAATTTAATTCCGGCTCGAAGCAATTGACTGGTCAAATAACCCGATGAATTATCTGAATAAGACAAAATATATGCATAAGCATCAGGTAAAGTTGAAGACGAAACTGCTTTTGGCTTATATGATTGGAAAGCTAAATCACGCGAAGTAGCCGCAGCTTCTAAACCGTAAGCGAACAATAATGACCATGCGGTAATGTCGTAGGTAACCGAATCAGCTAATTTCGATTTTGGCTCGAGTAGAACTTGAACCATGGTTCCATGGCTTTGTTTGGCCGGTATAATAATATCGCCCGCGTTAAAATTAAATTTTCCGTTTTCAAATTTTTTATAAATAAAACCATTTACTTCCCCATCTTGACTTGCCACTCCGTAATTAATGCGGTGTCGATCCAATAGGGATAAAAAGGATTGAAGGGCTTCACTCCCATCATTTTTTACGATGTAGGAGTAATACGTACCCAGAGGTTTTTCACGAGCGGATGAAAAATACAGCTCAAATGCGTCAATTAATTCACTTTTTCCGTTGTTAGCCGCTTCTATTGTAGAAAGAGCCGTAACCGTATGATGATCAATTCTATCTTGCAATGTCAAGGTATCACCGTTTTCCAGTTTAATCGCATGGCTAGCAACACCGTGACCCGCTTGTTCGTATGTCATACCTATAGCACCATTGAATGTCGGATATGTATCACCGTAGGAGGGATAGAATAAATCAAATTCCTCCCGCGTGTAATAAAGCCAATCATTCTTATCAAAATGACCTGCATGATTTTTACCAACAGTGATTTGAAATGCTCGTTGAAAATCAGAAATATAAGCGTGATATGGCTCGGCCGCAGGGGCAAAATAATAGGGACTTTCTGGAAACATTTCATGAAAATCAGCATGAATATGCGGCAGCCATTTATGGTAAATTTCAAGTCGCTGCTGCGTTTCAACTTGGGTCGCCCAAGCCCAGTCCCTATTTAAATCATGATGATAGTGATTCACCCGACCACTTGGCCATGGTTCCATGTGGCTATTGTCAGCATAGGAAGGATTCTTGTACTGACCGGTAATGTTAATTTGCCAATTTGTATATCGATTATACCCATCTGGATTCAAACAGGGGTCGATAATTACAACTGTGTTATCCAACCAATCTAAAGTCGACGGATCTTGCCGACTCGCCAATTCGTGGAGTGTTTGTATAGCACTTTCTGAAGCTCCGGCTTCATTGCCATGAACACCAAAGCTTAACCAAATGATACTTTTATCATATAATTCAATTGCCTTTCCATTTTCTATTCCTGCTCGACGCAAATTATTTTTCCTAATCTCTTCAATAATTTTATGGTTTCTTTCTGACGTGATAATCGCGTAGATTAATGGTCTGTTTTGATTTGTTTTTCCATAAGATTTCACCAATACCCGCGGACTTTCTTGGGAAACATGGTCAAAGTAATCCACAAGTCGGTGGTGGGGTGTGAATTCTTCGCCAAAGGTGTGAGGCAAGAAATCGTTTGGAGGCATTACCTGAGCCAAAGTTAATTGTAGCGATGAACCGAAGAAAAGTACAATTGCTATGAAAAAAAATCTACTGTCTCGCATTCAAAAAATATTAACACTTGATATCGAACACCACATAACGGATAAATTAATATTTTATATGATGCCTGAAATAATTTTATAAACGGTCGCTGAATCGCCCATTGTATAGAAGTGCAGACAAGGTACGCCGAATTCAATCAGTTCTTTGCATTGCGATATGCACCACTCTATTCCAACATCCTTCACCGCTTCCTTTGTATTCACGGCCGTTACTTCATCAACGAGTCCATCAGGTAAATTGATATAAAAAACGCGAGGAATAGAAACAAGTTGGGAAGCTCTCGTCAATGGCTTTATTCCCGGAATGATTGGCACCGTAATACCTATTGCTCTGCAATCTTCGACAAACTTGAAATAATACTTATTATCAAAAAACATTTGGGTCACTATGTAATCCGCGCCGGCTTCAATTTTATTTTTGAGCATTTGCAAATCAAGTTTGTAGCTCGGAGATTCAAAATGTTTTTCTGGGTATCCAGCCACACCAACGCAAAAATCCGTTGTTGACCCGTTTTCAATACTCTCATCGAGATACTGGCCATTGTTCATGTTATTGATCTGACGAACTAAGTCAATAGCATATTCATGCCCCCCTTCTTCGGGTACGAATTTTCCGTCAAATTTCCGACCGTCCCCTCGTAACGCGAGCACATTTTGAATATTTAAAAAGTTTAAATCTATCAAGGCATTTTCAGTGTCTTCCACATTGAATCCGCCACAAATTAAATGAGGTACCGTATCGACACCATAATGATGCATCAGCGCAGTACAAATTCCTACAGTTCCAGGACGTTTTCTAATCGCTGATTTTTCGTAATAGCCAGAAGGGCGTTGTTTATAAATAAACTCTTCGCGATGATACGTGACATCAATAAAAGGTGGCTTAAACTCCATAAGCGGGTCCAAGGTTTTGAATATATCTTTCATTCCTCCTCCCTTCAGCGGCGGAAGCACTTCAAAGGACACCAATACACGATCCTGGACAGCATTGAGATGGTCGATAACTTTCATCGCTCAAAGGTAGTCAACGCTTTAAAATGCTTCTTAAATTCATTCTGCCCAATTTTCTCGATCCAAGCTTCTAAATTGAATTGCCTCGGCTAAATGTTCAATTTGAATATCTGCGGAGGCGGACAGGTCTGCGCAGGTGCGTGCTACTTTTAAGATACGGTCATATGCCCTTGCGGAAAGCTGCAGTTTTTCCATAGCCACTTTAAGCAATTTTGTACCTGACTCATCGATTCGACAAATATCTCGGACCATCCGCCCGCTCATTTGAGCGTTGGCATGTATACTATTTCCCATGTCATGAAACCGAACTTCCTGAACTCTACGTGCCCGCATTACCCTTCCGGTAATGGCTATACTTGACTCTTCATTAGTTTTGTCCTTGGCTAATTCGTCATACGATACAGGCGTCACCTCTACATGAAGATCAATACGGTCCATTAGCGGTCCTGATATTTTGTTTAGATATCGCTTTACCACCCCGGGGCCACAAACGCAATCTTTCTCCGGATGATTATAAAAACCGCACGGGCAAGGATTCATGGATGCAACAAGCATAAAACTTGCCGGATAGTCGACACTTACGCGTGCTCGTGAGATGGTAACGCGCCGTTCTTCCATTGGTTGTCGTAGCACTTCTAAAACCGAGCGCTTAAATTCGGGTAATTCATCAAGAAAAAGAACCCCATTGTGCGCTAAACTTATTTCACCAGGACTAGGGTTTGAACCACCACCAACCAAAGCAACGTCAGAGATCGTATGATGAGGAGATCTAAATGGACGAATCGGCACTAAGGAAGAGTTTTCTGGCAGCAAGCCGGAAACGCTATGAATCTTGGTTGTTTCTAATGCTTCACGAAGATTCAATGGAGGTAGTATTGTTGGAAGGCGCTTGGCTAGCATTGTCTTTCCGGAACCCGGTGGCCCGATTAAAATAACATTATGTCCACCAGCAGCTGCGATTTCCAGAGCTCGTTTTATGTTTCCTTGTCCACGTACATCGGAGAAATCAACAGCGTATTGGTTTTTTGTATCCGTAAACTCATCTCTCGTGTCAGTGGTTGTGGGCTCAATACTTACTTCGTCTGATAAAAACTCGATTGCCTCCACAAGTGATGAAACACCGATGACGTCAAGATCATTTACAATCGCCGCTTCTCGGGCATTATGTTTTGGCACGATCAAACCTTTGAATTTATCCGCACGTGCCTTGATTGCGATGGGCAGTACGCCTTTTATAGGTCGTAAGCCGCCGTCAAGTGACAGCTCACCCATCATGACGTAATGCTCAAGTTTGTCGGTGGGAATTTGACCCGAAGAAGCGAGCACACCGACGGCTAAGGGTAAATCATACGCACTGCCCTCTTTGCGCACATCTGCCGGCGCAAAATTGATTGTCATTTTTAATCTGGGGAATCGACAACCAATATTTTGAATGGCCGCTTCAATACGCTGGTGTCCCTCTCTTACCGCATTATCAGGAAGTCCTACAAGATGATAGTATCGTGTTCCAGGAACGGGTTTTCCCCCAAGATGAACTTCAACAACAATCGGTTGTGCATCAACTCCTTGAACAGCAGCAGCATTAATTTTTACGAGCATGGGTCTTTTGCATTAAGTCAATGAATCAGGCTGAAACAGGAATTTTGCGAAGAGCTCTTCTTCGATTCTATTCAACCATATCAGTAGTAAGTGTCGCGAACTAGAAAAATATACCCACCGACCTGTGAGTTTTTTAAAAAAATTTTAGTTCGCATTAGCACTTAAACGCAAATGATGACTCTTTTAATAGATAAAGCAGTGTCGTTGAAGACCTATCGAAAAAGAAAATCAAATTAGATTAGTGTTTTCGCGCAGTAGTTGCTTTTGTATGGTGGCTGCTTCCTTAATATAATGCCGAGTGGCTACTCCTAAAACTACCGTATTTCTCAAAGCTATCTAAAAGAGACAAAAGCAGAACTCTACTATCACTTCGTTGAAAATAGTGCTAACGCCTCCCCATCGTCCCAAGTCGTCGTGCCAATTTGTGTCAGTCCGATACGCTCTAATACCCTTTGCGAGGCCTTGTTGTCAAAAGTCACCACTGCCCATACCGGATTGAGTTTTAATTCATTTAGGGCATAATCTAGGATAACCTGAGCAGCTTCTGTCGCAAAGCCTCGTTTTTCAAAATTCGGTAACAATGCGTATCCAATGTCGGTATGTTTTAAATGGGGACGTTTTACCAAACCCACGGTGCCAACTTTAAACCCGGACGCTTGTTCAACCATTTTATAAAATCCATATCCATGTTTGATATAATGCGGACGAATTTTATTTATTATGTAGTCTTCAGCATCCCTTATCGTCTTGATTTTTCGATCGCCAATATTATTGATATACCCAGGTGAATTCATTAATTCATAAAAGAACGACGCATCATCGGTAACAATTTCCTCAATAAATAGTCTTTTTGATTTCAACATCCTACTAAAACACGTTAATGTACTATTCGTCCTTATTTAACCCTGATAAATTTAAAATACTTTGCCTTTTTCGATTAACCGTTAATTGTGTAACATCTGGGCGAGAATAATGTCCGGAAACGTCAAAATTTTGTCTTTCTTCCAAAATTCTTTCTAAATGCAACTCAGCAACTATGGTCTTTTCTTCATTCTTCAGCGGTTCAACCAGCCAGGAACCATCGGGGTTGGCAATGCAAGATCCGCCATCAGCCAATACATTCGAAGGGTCCAATTGCATGTCTGGCAACGCCGCTTGTAAATCATTAAAATTCATTATTCCACAAACAGAAAGCACATAGGATCTTGATTCTCTTGCAATGCTTCTTGTAATAATTTCGGTATTGCGTACACAGCCGGGCCAAACGGCAATATGTACATTTTCACCCATCCCATACAGTGCCATTCTGGATAAGGGCATCCAGTTTTCCCAGCAATTTAGTCCGCCTAGTTTAAAATTGTTTATGTCGTGAACTTGTAAGCCATGTCCATCCCCCATTGCCCAAACCAGGCGTTCTTCATAGGTCGGTTGCAGTTTTCTGTGCACTGAAAGAATTTGGCCGTTTTTATCAATATACACAAGTGAACAGTATAAGCTATGCCCTCCTCTATCGCTTGCTCGTTCGACGATCCCCAAATACATCGCCAGATTCAACTTTTTTGCTAAAGCACATACGCCCTCCAAGTCTCCTGATTCAATTTGTACTGCCTCCTGCACATACTTGGAATAAAGATTTTTTTGAATCCCTGAATTAAAAGCCGCCCCATTTCCGCAAGAGAGCCAAAATGGGTATCCCGGAAGAATAACTTCTGGGAAGACGAGTACATCACATTTTTGATCAGCCGCCTCCACTAATTTTATTCCTATTTTTTCAATCGTTCTACGTTTGTCCAAAAACACTGGAGACATTTGGGCCAGCCCAACTTTCAATTTATTCTTCATATGCTAAAAACAAATATACGCTTTCATCATAGCTTCTAATTGTCTACTAATCATCAAGAAGTAGGTAACAGGATATGATCAACTCATATTCAACCTTCCTCGACCGCTGGGGATCAAGAAGATGTTGGCCCCTTTCGTTCTTTCGAAATTTTATAAGAAGGTGAATTCCTGATTAAATCCGCTAACCAACAATAAAATTTCGGGGTTTTAATTCAATTATTGTTCAATTTTTATATCGCATACACCTCTCTTAAATATATAAGCCTTATCAAAAAACCAATAGACAAGACACGGAGTCCCAAGTAAATAAAAGGAACTATGTAAAAGAAAAGTTCCAAAATAAAGCCTTTGCCCATTCCCGAAAAAGTGAATAGTGGAGGTGGAATACCACAAATCGATAATTCTAATAACAATATTCCTATGTAGCTAATCAGGATAACTACCATAATTCTAACCTTTGACCACTTGAAAAAATGGTGACCAAGAGCAACCAAAATTATTGTTGCTATAGAAAACCAAATTCGATTTTTTGTAAAAACCTCAAATAGATTTTCATCCAAACATTGAAACACCACCTGTACTATGACAAATAGAAAATGAATGATATAAATTGTGCGAACGGCGTTAAACGCATCTTCATAAATATACGATTGGTGGTTTTTCATTCAGCTGTGTTCGGTTGACAATCCTAAGATACCAATTTGCCTTTGTCAACATCCCATTTCAGCGACTAAAACACCTCACATATCGACTATTATCAAATAACCTACGCCCTGCAGATGGTTTTAGTTGCAAATCACTTCACATCTTTTGATTCAGATTTTTCGAGGTACAATTTACCGTATATATATCGGATATAACCGCATGTAGGAATCGCCTCTATTGAGTGTGCGTCCAAATATTCTTTTGTTTTTTCGACAAGCCGCCTGCCAACACCCTGGCCTCTAAGTGCCAGCGGAACTTCGGAATGCACGAGGTACATCGTCCCTTCTCTCCACTTATATTGAACATAAGCAAACTGCCCTTCTTCGCCTACAGGCAATTTAAACATTCTATTCTTTTCATCATGAACAATTTTAAAATTCATATTTACTATATTAGCTTTAATTAAATTTTTCATAAGATCGAATGACGTTGGGTTTCGGAGTTTTTTAGTGCCAATGAGAATTGTCGGATAATTCAATTTTCCAGACTCATAATACGATCGGAGCCTACGAGCGGCTCTTTCGTCCTGTTCAACATCATGAAATATAAAATGTATATTGAGGTTACTAAGGAATTGAGTATAAAGCTCGGTTTTATGACAATTTTCACTTCCAAACAATTCAACTATAGGGATAACATTACTCAATATTCGTGGCTTAATTGATTCAGATATGAAATGGTCTTGTCAATATCTATATGAAAGTCATTAAACACAACTTGATTTTCTTTATCTATAAATATGAACCAAGGTGTGCCGCCACTTCTATATTTTTGCATGGTAGTTGAACGATGATTATTTTGATTCTGGCCCGCGTCATGACCAAAAGGAATATTTATATCATATTGCTTTTGGATCTCCACCATACGTTTGTATGTATTGGCATGATGTCCCTCGAACACAGTCTGAATTGCCAAAAAAACTATATCTTCTCGATCGCCGAATGCGGTCGTCAACTTTTTCAAAGCAGGTAAACCTCTGCTATGGCAGCCCGGGCACCAGGCTTGAAAGCAATATATTACGATAAACTTTCCTTTTAATTTTTCTAGCCGAATCACATCTCTCTCTTTTCCCATGGCATCTACCCATTTAAATTCATCTAGTTCTGGCGCTTGTTTCCCAATAATACCGAGGTGTTTCGAAGAATTATTTTTAAGTCCGATGTCGGCTATTTGCCCATAAGAATTTGCAATCACGGAAAAAATGAGAATCGACGAAAAAATTACTATTGAGGTAAATCTCATAAACAACAATTAGAACATGTTCTATTTAGCTTTGGGTATAAGAAACCTTGCACATGGGACAACTATATTGATCCCTTGTTTTGTCTACTTTAATACCTTCAAAATGGCGAACGGCGTATTCTTGAATCCACCCTTTCTTTGCATTTAAATTATTCAAATCTATCTTTTGTTGTTCAACGGCTTCAAGAAAGCGACCTCCATATTCTTGCTTACCCCAGCAATTAGGGCAGGCGTTTTCCGGTGTTTCAAGGGTCTTACTTTCTCCACTTAGGAATCTTTTAACTACATCGAATATTAACATACTTCTAGTATTTATTCACGATCAATATATATTATGGACAATCGACGCAGGTATAACAAAATACCACAAATAAAGTTGAAAAACTATGTTTGATAATTGTTTACTCTCTTAATTTGGCATATATACGTACATTAATAAATTCTCCATCCTTTATCTCGTAGTCACGCATTTCTCCTTCAAGTTGAAAACCAAATTTTTCTATAGCCTTTATACATTTCACGTTATCACGTTCAACAAGGCCCTCTATTCGATGCAAATTCAATTTGTTAAATCCGTAATTCAGTACTAAAGGCATGACTTGAGACAAAATTCCTTGACCCCAAAACCTGGGAAGTAGCCACATTCCCACCTCACCTTTTCGATGTTCGATTTGGATGTCATTCAGCCCGGCTGCGCCCAGGAATTGATCATTCTCTTGAGAACAAATGGCCCACCACTTACCGGTAGCATTTTCTTCGAGCTTTTGAAACCATTGCATTTGCTCTTGAGTTTCTTCTATCGTTTCGAAGTGCACACCATAGTGCCTGACAACTTCCGGGTGAGACAAGCCTTCAAACACATTCTGTAGGTCTGTAGACGCAATAGGTCGCAAATAGATCAATGCGGTTTGTAAAGTCATATTGAGTTTTTTGTGTCCATCATTAAATTCGAAGATATAAAGAGTGTTCATTTCTTAGACAGCATTCACTATTTAATTATATGTGCCTGTTTAACTACGTGTTTGGTAAATCAAATAGTGTAGGATTGCAAGGTCATTTTTCTCGTCACACCGAATCTCATTTCATCATGCATTTCGACGGGTATAATTGGATGCTTCATTATTAATATAAAAAGCCGACATACGTATAGTATGTCGGCTGTATATATGAAAAGGATTACACGGGCTATTCGGCCAACCTCACCTGAGTCACAATCTGATCCTTTACACTTCCGGCGACATACATAACCTTTTGTATCAACTCATCTGGCACCTGAAGTTCTTTCAATGTATCTGCCAAATGCATGGCCACCACTTGGAAGTGATTGTCTGTTATGCGCATGTGGGCATGTGCTTGTCGCATGGATTTACCTGTGTAAGCCATTGGGGCACCGAAAGCATAGGCCAAGAAAGCCTTAAGCTTTGGTGATTGTTCATCCATGTCCACATTTTTAAAAAAATGATTTACGCGATCATCAGCAAGAATTTTTTTGTAAAATATTCCCACAGCTGCGTCAACAGCAGGCATACCACCAATTTGATTGAATATTGAATTTTTATTATTGTTCATTTTTAGTTTTATTTATATGTGTCAATTCAACTATGCACGAATAAAAGAAGCAAGGAAGTTCTTTTTTCTAGATCGTGATACGGGAATTAATGCACCATTATTTAACTCAACGGCCTGGTGATCTTTATTCAAATATCTAGACATATGTTTCATATTAACAACATAAGATTGATGTATTCGAATAAACCAAGGTGATTGGAGGACTTCTTCAAAATATTTTATAAGTCGAACAACTGTGTATTTTTTCCCGTTCGTGAGATGGATTTCTGTATAACAATTGTCCGCTTTTAAAAATAAAATATCATCCAGGACAATAAATGAATACCCTGTCCCATCCGAAATGCCCAACATTTTTTTTGTTTCTTGAATTGTTTGCATGATTGACTCAATTTAAAAAGTGATGATTATTTCAGGTTCGCATCCATGAACCTATCCGCATAGGAGGACTGGATTGATCTATTGATCTTCTAGCAGTTGCTCAACTTTGCGTTGCAGCATAGCAAGTTGTGAGGATTGCATCTTCAATGTTTCCTTTATCTCTAGATTTTCTTGGCGTAGCTCTTTCACCGCTTTTAGGGCTACAACAGTCAATTCCGAATAAGCGACGCTTAACGTACCGTCATTATCTTTAACTACTTCTGGAAAGTATGCTTGAACTTCTTGAGCTATAACGCCCATATGTCGATTTTTTTCGTCATCAATTTTCATATTGTATGTATACAAATCGATATTGTCCAACTTGGTCAAAACCTTAGTTAGCGGTTCAATATTTTCCTTTAGTTTTCTGTCCGAACCAATATTCCATGCACCTGTAGTCGGATCTACTGACGCTAAAAGAGCTGGATGCCCCTCTCGAATGAATAACAGACTGCCATCGCCAGCAATTCCAGGACCAATCCCCCATGTTGCAGTTTGTGATTCCAATGCCAAAGGAGGAGATGTTGACCCAGTGGGTCGTTCAACATGCAGCCATCCCCATGGTGAACTATTTGCCACTGCAACTTTACCTCCGGATGGATTGATATACGTATTCGAGTTCGAATTGTGATTTATGTATAGCGAAGATGTTGCATCAATTTCATTTCCGTCCAACAACATTTTCTGCGATCCGGAAACAATGGCAACGGGTGCAATAGTGCCATTGTTATCAGCCACATCATGCAGTTGCAGCATTGCGTCTGTGGACGAATTTGTTGGGCTAAAAACTAGCCGGTTGTCACCAATGGACCAGGCAGCACTACTGGCACCAATGTACCAATCATTGATTCCGTCATTCGCATTTCGTAAATACATTTGATATCCATCTGCCGTTATATTGAATTTTGCATTTGTCGTTCCTCCTCCAACTGACGCATCACCTCCGCCATAGGCCAGGTATGTGTTTCCGCCATTCGACCCAGTATATGTATCGCCACCTCCATAAGACAAATACGTATGCCCGTTATTCCATCCAGTATATGTATTACCACCTCCATAGGCCAAATAGGTATTTCCACCATTCCAACCGGTATACGTATTTCCGCCACCAAAATTTAAATGCGTATTTCCACCATGACGCTGTATGTAAAGCGAAGAACCCACTCCATTATTTCTTGCATTGATTTCATTTTCATCAAACACCATATTATGCTCACTTTTGTCGCCAATAATTAAAAAACCATCCTCCGTCATCGATGCTTCTTGGCCTTCGTCAATATGTAAACGTGCTTGAGGTTGTACGCTTCCGATCCCAAGGTTTCCAGAAGGTGTAAGCCGCATGCGAACATTACCAAAAGTTGAAAAATTATCGTTCGAACTTACGAACGTTAATGTCCCACTGTTATTTAATACTCGCCAATCTCCAGCAAAAGCGCCACCAGCATCTCCCAACACCAATTCGACTCCGGCTTGACCAAATGCCAAAGACGTAGAATGGATGCGAATAAATTCGTCACCATCCCCTTCTACATCGACCTTATAATTTTGTCCAAATATGAATCCTGTATACATAAAGCCAATCAGCGTTAATAATAATTTTGTCTTCATTTTTATTTATTTTTTGTGATTTTGATCCAAAGGAAATCCATATTTATCCTAATCACAATGCATAATTGACATGCTCGGACTTTCGATTGACAACATGCACAACTCGTTCAACATTGCGGTGTTTCGAGCGCCAATTACCCTCAACCGACCCATTATCAAATGAACACCACCAGTTATCAAATGCCCCTTCGGATACATTAAGTCCAACCCTTTACAAATGCCCGATGATGTATCTTTAATAAAGGACTTCAATTGAATTCCCCTTATGCGGTTAAAAATCTTGCCTATACTACTCATTCTTATTCCTATTCTTGGCTTTGGTCAGGAGAGCACAGTAATTTTCGATGTCATTAATGAAGATGACGGAAAACATGCTATGCGTACAGCCGAAATCTTTGAAGATCATGAGGGAATACTATGGTTTGGAGGATTTGATGGACTAACATCCTATGACGGATTTACATTTCAAAACTATCCGGCTCAAACCTATTCAGATGGGTACGTTAATGGCAATGTAATTTGGAGTATTGATGAAGACAATACCGGGCGATTATGGCTCGGAACACGAAATTATGGCTTAAATTATAGTGACAATAAAAAGCAAAAATTCTTCTCACTGGACTCCTTAGCAGACGGCAAACTAGCAATATCCAAAACTATAGAAGACATCGTTGTCGATAGCATAAATCGAATTTGGATCACTGGAAACAGGGGAGTACAAATATTACATGAAATTGATAATAAAATCATCGGAATTCCAACCACTCAACTCATTCCTGATTCATCAAGTGCCTTTCACACCATTACACCGCGTGTTATGTATTCTGACAAATTGGGCAGATTATGGATGGGAGGAAAAGATGGCCTATCTATATTCGACACCCGGGACAGTTCGTATCTAAATTCAACAAATCAACCCGGATTAATCGACGATTTTGTTGATGATATTCAAGAAGACCGTCAAGGCAACATTTGGATTAGCCGTAAAAGTCCAGAATCGAGATTTGTTTATTACCCCGACGGTCAACTGGATGACCCGCACCAATTTTCGAAAATTCCAATGCAAAGCAATCGCCGCCGGATTCACTTTTCATTTGATACAGATAATCGCCTTTGGGCCGCCGTTTTTGCTGAACAGGTATATGGATTTGACTTTCGCGATTCGACTGTCTTTTTTCGTAGTACTGTGAATTCCAACGTTCCTCAAGAACGATTTACGCGGAGGCCATTTTGTGACAGTCACGGTAATGTTTGGATTCCTTCAACGAATGTCATAAAGCACAATTATTCTCGAAACTTTCGAAACATTCAACGCACGGTAGACGATCAATCAATCACCACGGCTGTATTGGTCGAAGATGGCAAAAAATACATTGCCTATCGCGAACGTGGATTGATAGCAACTGACAATAATAGCAAACAAGAAGAATTTTTTTCAACCAGTGGTGAGGGATATTATCAGATCCCAACAAATCTTATCCACAGCTTTACTCGATTATCCAACGGAAAACTAGCTTTAGTTGGTTTTCCATGGCTCATCATTTTGGATGAAAAAAACAAACAAAAGACAACGCACAGATTAAAAGGAACATCGCAAGGGGCGTATGAAGATGACAAGGGAAATTTGTGGATTGGAGGGTTTTACGGACTGGAAAAACGAACGCTAGAAGGTGATTTGATAAAGACGTATAGTCTACCTCCAAGGCGAAATGATCGTCGGAATATGATACGTCGAGCCGTGGAAGATTCAGCGGGCAATTTGTGGTTTGGTGGGTACAATTCTGGATTAGGGAAATTAAACCCAAATACAGAGGAAATAAAATATTTTCATCCGGATAAAAGCGGTAAAAGTGTACCATCTTTTTATATCACCGATTTACAAATCGCACACGATGGCTCATTATTGGTTGCTTCCGACCTTGGGCTAAGTATCATGGATATTGAAAAAGAAGAATTTCTGACCATAAATCATCAATCCGGATTGCAAAATCAATACATAAACGCTGTAATGCAGGATTCGAATCAAAATATTTGGTGCTCCAGTAACGATGGGCTCATACGATTAGATCCTGAAACCTTTGAAATCGAACAGTTCAATATGAAAGATGGGCTGCTCAATAGTGCATATTCTTTGGGTGTGAAATGTGAACATGATGGTATCTTTTATTTTGGTGGTAATAAAGGAA
The DNA here is from genome assembly GCA_028279185.1 of Saprospiraceae bacterium. Lineage (GTDB taxonomy): Bacteria > Bacteroidota > Bacteroidia > Chitinophagales > Saprospiraceae > JANQSS01. The sequence goes on from JANQSS010000121.1 coordinate 16,610, forward strand.
TAGACTATTTTAATCCATATGAAATAAGGGGCCAATACTCCAAACTTTCACTTAAGTTACTGGGGTTTAAAATAGATAATAAAAAGACGCTCTCAACCGATTCTATCCTAAGTTTAGATAAACTTAGTTTAAGCCATAAAAATGATTTAATCGAAATAGTCTATGGCGCAACTCGATTTCTCACCAAAGAAGCCATCGAATACAGTTACCTGATTGATGGGCTTCACGAAGATTGGGTTTCACTTGGCACACAACGACGAACCCTGTTGTCAGATCTGCAGCCTGGAGATTATAAAGTAAAATTGCGCGTCCGTCAGCTAGGTGAGAATTGGTCAAAAGATGAACTACACATCCCAATTCAAATCAGGAGCCCCTGGTGGCAGCGTCTATGGGCACGTATTTTATTTGTCACTCTTCTTTTGGGTATGATTTATTTCTATATCAAAAAGCGGGAGCAAATTGCAAAGAAGAAAGAGCAGGAAGCCTCAAAAACGAAAGAATTAATACTGAAACTCGAAAAGAAGGCCTTATTATCACAAATGAACCCGCATTTTATTTTTAATTCAATGAATGCTATACAGCAATTCATCGCTGAGCGAAACAACGAAGGTGCAATGAGATTTCTTTCAAAATTTAGTCGCCTTTTACGCCAAGTCATAAACGTTTCCAACAGTGATCGTATTTCACTGCACGACGAAATCCAATTATTGCAAAAATATTTAGAGGTCGAACGCATGCGTTTTCCTTCAAAATTTATGTATCAGCTGCACGTCGAACCTACACTTGATCGACTACACACTTTTCTTCCCGTTTTTTTAATCCAACCTCACGTCGAACAAGCTGTCTTTCAAAGCACCCAACGAATGAATGAAAAAGGTCATGTTAAAATTTCAATTTCTCGATCTCAAGCTTATGCGCGTGTCCTAATTGAAGATAATGGAACAGGAAATCTAGATGAACGCAATCAAAATAACATCCAACATGGAACATCAATTGTAGAACAACGTCTCAAGCACTTAAATAAATCCATAGGACATCAAAAAATAGACCGTCAACTCATATATACAGAAGATGGTTCGATTTGCGGTTGTCGAGTTGAGCTATTGATAAAAATTGTTTAAATTCAAAAACTCAATGAAAACTATAATAATTGAAGACGAAGAACGAAATCGGGTTGTTTTACAGTCTCTGATAGAATCCTATTGCCCCCAGTTAAATATCGTGGGCAGTGCTGAAAGTGTTCGCGATGGCATCAACCTGATTCGTCGAGTAATGCCGAAATTAATTTTTATGGACATACAGTTGAGAGGAGGTACCGGATTCGATATACTAGACAAGTTACCCGATTTACAAGCTTCGATCATTTTCACAACTGCCTATGACCAGTATGCGGTTAAGGCGTTTAAATTTAGCGCTATCGACTACCTACTTAAACCTATTGACATTGACGAACTGAAGCAGGCGGTCGCGCGAGTTATCGCTCTTGGTAATAATGAGATGAATGAACAAAAGTTTCAAAATTTACTCAATAATCTAAAAGCCGGACATGAGGAAAAGCCCATCATGCTTGTGTCAACGCTGGACTCTATTGAATTTATCAAAATAAACGACATCGTTCATGTGGAAGCTCAGGGTGCCTACAGTAAAATTCACCTGGTCGATGGAACGTCTTTACTTGCGAGTAAAATAATCAAAGAGTTTGAATATTTATTATCCGACCACGCCTTCTATCGTGTACACCAATCTCATATCATTAATGTACGCTATATACAAAAGTATTTAAAGAGTCAAAATTGTTTTGAATTGGAAGATGGTACTCGAATCCAACTCGCCCGGAGCCGTAAGGAACAGTTCTTCGAAATCCTTAAACACATTGGAATGAATTAATTGATCAATCATCAAGCTGTAATGCTTTACGGTCTATCGAGGAACCAATTTGATTCTGCATGTTTTTCGCTCTCTGCATTTAAAACAGCAATTTTCACCTACCTTACACTCTAGTTAATTGTAGCAAGATGGCAAGAATAGCTGATTTCACATTGATCGGGGCAGGAATTATGAGCGCAACATTAGGTATTTTATTACATGAGTTATTTCCTGATTCTACAATACGCATCTATGAACGATTGGATCGTGTCGGTGCAGAAAGTTCAGATGCCTGGAACAATGCGGGTACGGGACATTCGGCATTCTGTGAATTAAATTATACGCCAGTCTTATCAGATGGTTCTGTCGACATCACAAAGGCATTAAAGATATCCGAGGCGTTTGAGATTTCGAAACAATTTTGGGCATATTTAGTTGAGACTCAAAAAGTGAAGGCCGATACACCTTTCATTAACGACATTGATCATATGAGTTTTGTCTGGGGAGATGAAAACATAGCTTTTTTAAAAAAAAGATTTTACACCCTTAAGCCTTATTCCATGTTTGATGACATGTTATATTCTGAAGATTTCGATGAAATTGCTATGTGGGTCCCATTAATGATGCGCGGAAGGCAGAGAAGTGAAAAAATTGCCGCCACTCGTATGGACATAGGCACTGATGTAAATTTTGGTGCATTGACCCGTGGCATGATTAATTACTTGGAAAATAGTTCTCGTGTTAAACTGTACCTGGGTCATCATGTCGAAGATTTAGAACAGGAAAAAGATGGAATATGGCGCATAGATGTCGAAGATTTAAAATCTAACGTTCAAAAAAGTAATTACTCCAAATTTGTGTTTATTGGAGCTGGAGGGGGTTCCATTCCGCTTTTGGAAAAAGCCGATGTTCCAGCGAGCCGCGGCTATGGCGGCTTTCCTGTGAGCGGCAAATTTCTAACATGTACAAATCCTGACATCGTTATCCAACACGAAGCCAAAGTTTATGGTAAAGCAGCAGTGGGTTCTCCCCCAATGTCAGTGCCACATCTCGATACGCGTATGCTCGATGGTAAACGTTCTTTATTATTTGGACCCTATGCCGGATTTTCAACAAAGTTTTTGAAGAAAGGATCATATTTTGATCTCCCTCTTTCGCTGGAAGTACATAATGTGTGGCCAATGCTGTCGGCGGGAGCGCAAAATATTGAATTGACAAAATATTTAATCGACCAGGTGTTTCAATCCCCTGAGGAGCGATTCGATATGCTCGTTCAATATTATCCCGAAGCAAAATTTGAAGACTGGAAACTTATTACTGCTGGTCAGCGCGTTCAAATAATAAAAAAAGAAAAGAATAAAGGAGGTATGTTGAAATTTGGAACTGAGATTGTGGCTAGTGCCGACAGAAGCATTTCGGCATTATTGGGTGCCTCTCCAGGCGCATCAACTGCCGTCGCAATAATGCTAGATGTATTAAAAATTTGCTTCCCGCGTAAAATGCAAGAAACCAAAGTTCATAAAAAAATAAGTGAAATAATTCCAAGTTTTGGTCGATCCTTGATTGAAAACGGGCAATTGTGCAATGAGGTCCGTCATAGGACAACCAGGATATTGAAATTGGAAGCTACGTGAATTGTTCTCACGGTACATCTAAAAAAACTCGTACACATTTAATGTGATTCAGTTCTCTGCTGCACTTTTAACTTACTACTTAAATGACCAAGTATCAAGCCGATATTATCATTTAATAAATTAGTATTTTTCTTCGAACAAATTTGTTATTTGCTTCAAGTTGAATAATGAACACTCCTTTGCTGCTTTCATCAAACCAAAGTCGAACTGCGCGTTCACCTTTTTGAATTAGACCCTTATTAACCACATCACCTGTGAGTGAATATATTTCGAAGGGAATGGTTTTTGTCAAAGGACGTGCCAAATGTAATGTTACCGTCCCAGTACTTGGATTTGGCCAAATTTCTATATTTTTTTCACGCGATTCAATTTGAACACTTGATATTGGTTTTACATTCATAATTTTAAAGTTGTCAACGAGTGCCTCTACTATAGATCCCGTTCCACTATCATCAGCAATAAATCGAAATTGCATTGTCTGCGTAATTGGCAGAAAATCACTTACACGATAGACGGCTTTCACCCATTCTCGATGTTCACCAAATCGTGTTTTTTCGATTTCAATCCAATTTGTTCCGTTATTTGAAGCTTCAAACGTCCATTCTCCCTGTGCTGGAAATACAAATGCAGCCCCGTGTACGAACCATTTATAAAATTCAACTACACTTGATTCCTCGAGACCCGTGTATACAGGTGAGGTAACCGTTGTTTTTCCTCCATCGACGTCATTGGAATACCATTGGGCTCCGCGATTAAATCCAGTAACGAGACAGTTTTGTCCATTTACAGAGAAGTCCTCACCAGGTTGTAAAATATAGCCTAGCCCATCAATTACTTCTTGTGGGTTTGCCCTTTGCCAGCGTCCGGCAACCGCATTATCCGCAGGCGTGCCGAATGTCCACCCTTTATGTTCTTCAAAACTATCTGCCACAATCACTTCAAAGTCTCCAACAAGAAATGAATAATAATGATTTCGGTGATCCCTTGATGGGTGTTTTAATTCGCGGCCACAACTGCCATCGGGGTAAGCAAAGTAATACTTGACAACCGTCCCACTTTCTTGCCCTGGTATCATAGCGCGAAAAATAGAATCATTTAATTCAGTAAAAGATGCTTTATTCTCAAATGAGAAATTGTCTACAGAGTATATTAATTCAAGTTCATCAATATCCGAATGTGAAAAAGAAGGCCCGACAATTTTTACGTCAACTGAAACATCTACACCTGCTATTTCGATATTATGGTAAGATAGCTTCCTTAAATTTCGAATTATGAACAAATTACTCCCTATACCATGAGCACAAAATGCTTGCTCAATCTCATTGCTATTCGGACTTCCATTCCACAAATTTCCATCGTCATCGTCTGCAATTAATGTCTCCATGTACACCTCGGCAAATGCTACGCCTATATCATCATTGTCTGGAAGGCCATATTTTGCAAAGTGAGCCAACTCATACGCTTTTTCGGGTCCAATGGATTGGGCTAAATCCCAGAACGCACCCCCTAGTATCAAACCATCCGTATGTTGCTGACCGACAATATTTGTTGGGTAGGTATTCGAATTATTTAAATTTCTGGTAAAGGTATTCGGCCCTAACCAACCAAGAGCAAATCGTGATTCATTCAACAATAAACAAGACGTTATATCAGCAAATGCCTCATGTAAGATGTGATTATTTAACCCATCCTGGTCCCCCATTTGATTGTATATTCGGTCATTCATAGCATGACCATATTCGTGGTAAATAACAGATGCGCCATGAGCCGAATTCATTGAACAACCCACGCCCTGTACGTTGAAAAATAAATTCGTTCCATTCCAATACGCATTGCATGTTTGCGTGTTTGTTACATTATCCTCCACGTATACGACAAGTGGATAGTCCAAGTGCGTAAATGAAGGATCAACTTGCTTATTGTACTGGTGCAACTCATTGATGTGATAAAAAACGTTTCGTTCACTCAGTTTAGAATTACTATTATTCCATTCCAACACTACATTTTCGTCCGCTAGTACCGTGCGCTCAATTCGAGCATTCGGTGCAACGTAATTTTGAACATGAACATATGGCCCTCGTAACTCTGCAACTAAAGTCGCGCTACTGTTTGAAACTGTATGATTAAAATTTCCATCAACATCCGTCAGCACTTCTTCCCCATCGATCAAAACATATTGATTTGATAGATTTCTTAGAGTTTGATTATCTGTTGACAACTCCGGTAGTATTGCAGCCCGACACTGCCCATGAATGGCCTTGCAAATTTTATTTTCACGTTTGAGCACTCGACCGTCATGAGCATCAACCCATAGCTTGTATCGTCTGTTCGTGCCGTTAGTCACCTCGACCCCCCTGGCTCTGTGATATTCGTAGTGGTCTTCGGTCCAAATTGGATAAATTATTACTTCATCATCAACGTAAATATGGCAATCGGCGAATTCCTTATTACAACTAGTCAAAATATCCTTTGTATTAAGCAAGAGCTGCGATTTAAGTACAATGTTTCGGTGATAATCCACACCATAAGCCAATAAATTGCCATTTTCATGTAAACGGAAAATAAGTTCAGAATTCTCTATGGGTAAACCCTCGAATGTTTGTCTATAATTAATGTAGAAAATACGCTTGATTTTCTTTATTCCGATCAACGTTAGGGATTTGAAGTCAATGTTAAATTCAGCTAATTCATGGTTAATAAACCTTTTGATGACCGTAATGGCCTCATGCTCTGAATTTATTTTCTCAGCAAGTGATTTGTTATTACAAATCACCCGATGTGGTGTTCCAGTCTTGTCATTCCAATGATAGGCATGATTCGATTGGTTGAATGATGAGGTTTGTGCGAGACAATGAATATACGTCCAAATGGTGAGAAGTCCAATAATTGTAACAATGCGTACCATATACAGTTTCGTTTGATTGAAAACGACCGGACAATCACGAAAATGTCATTTTCTCGACACTCGTTGTTTAGCACATGACGAAAAGCAAAATCAGACTACCGGCTAACCGATTTTCAGCCAGTAAGATCCACCATGAGTTTGAACGTTGCGGAAGTACGCGTCATCCCAAACATTCTTTTGTAAATAGCCATTTAAATCTTCATCTCTTGAAATGAATGAATTTGGAAGCAATGTTTGATAACGTTCCGGATTAGCCATCAGAAATGCGGCTAAGACGTACTGTTCAGAATAGGCTCGATCACACATGTCCTGGGGGTAATCGTAGGGTAAATAAATATCATGAATTTGAACAACGACCCCTGGATTTAGTTTTGGTAATATTTCCATAAAAAACACCGTCGCATCAGAATTTGGAAATACACGATGGGAATTATCAATGAATAAAATATCATTTTCTTTCAAATCCAACACAAAGTCGTAATTAATATTTTCGAACTTTTTTTCGTGGACTTCATCGACTAAGTTTTTAATTTCAGCTCTTGGAAAAGGGTCTATCGATGTAAATTTTGTTCTCAGCTTATGATTGCTGCGTGCCAATTGGGCCACTTTCGTAGAATTTCCAGAACCCACTTCGATGTATCTTGATGGATTAAGTTTTACTAAAAATCCATAAAGTGCCAGCATATCGAGTGCCGGCAAAAATTCATTAAAATAATAGGGGGCTTTTGTATCAGGTTCATCAATTCGATGTTTTTTAATTTGTCGAAAGACATTTTTGTGTACGGAAAATTCATCCAGTAATGTGCTATACTTTTTTCGACTAGAATTTATTAATTCATAGAGTTCAGTGTGTGGAGGTAAACCATAGCCATAGCGCGGCTTAAATTCTGTACGATACTCCAACTGTAAGGTTTGATACCTTGCTGAAAATAGTTTTGCAATATTTTTTAATCTGCTCATGCTGTTCGTCCTGCAGTAATTATAATGTAGGCCAGCTTATGCCTTTTTGTACCACACTGTTAATTTCGTCAATTGAAATGCGCCGTTGTTCTAATGAATCACGATCGCGAATTGTAACGGAATCATCTTCGAGTGTATCAAAATCTATGGTCACGCAATATGGAGTACCGATTGCATCTTGTCTACGATAGCGTCTACCTATAGCATCCTTTTCATCATACTGACAATTAAAGTCCAATTTCAATTGATCAAAAACAGATTTAGCCTTTTTTGTCAACTCCGGTTTGTTTTTAAGCAGAGGTAAAATGGCAATTTTTACCGGGGCTAAAGCTGGATGCAGTTTCATCACCGTGCGTTCAGACGATTTGCCATCTGCGTCTGGCACTTCTTCTATGACTAAACTATTGCTAAACATAGCTAAAAACATGCGATCAACTCCGATGGATGTTTCAATGACGTAGGGGGTATAGTTCTCCTGCAATTCAGGATCAAAATATTGCAATTTCTTAGAACTAAAATCTTCATGCTGTTTCAAGTCGAAATCCGTACGTGAATGAATGCCTTCAAGCTCTTTGAATCCAAATGGAAATTTAAATTGAATATCAACCGCGGCATTGGCATAATGAGCCAGATTATCATGATCATGAAATCGTAAGTTATCTTCCGGCGTACCCAAAGCCAAGTGCCATGCCATACGTTGAGCTTTCCACTCTTGATAATACTTCATCTCTTCACCAGGACGTACGAAAAACTGCATTTCCATTTGCTCAAACTCGCGCATTCGGAAAATAAATTGCCGTGCAACAATTTCATTTCGAAATGCCTTCCCAATTTGAGCAATTCCAAATGGAATTTTCATGCGCTGTGTTTTTTGCACATTTAAGTAGTTTACAAAAATTCCTTGTGCCGTCTCTGGTCGTAAATACAGTTTTCCTTCCTCCCCTGCTACATTTCCCAATTGTGTATTGAACATTAAATTAAACTGCCGTACCTCAGTCCAATTTCGTGATCCGGAAACCGGGTCAGCTATATCCAGATCTACAATCAGTTGGCGTAATCCTTCTAAGTCACCAGATTCGATAGTCTCTTTTAATCGAGATTTTATACTCGTAATTTGATCAACATATCCCGAAACACGTGGATGTTCGCTTTTGAATTTTTCTTCATCAAAATCTTCTCCAAACCGTTTCATGGCTTTCTTCACTTCCTTCTCAATCTTACCCTCTATTTTGACGATATGATCTTCCACGAGTACGTCTGCCCGATATCTTTTCTTTGAATCTTTATTGTCCACCAACGGATCATTGAAAGCATCGACATGGCCCGATGCCTTCCAAATGGTGGGATGCATGAATATGGCACTGTCAAGGCCAACAATATTTTCATGCATTTGAACCATGGCACGCCACCAATACTGCTTAATGTTATTCTTCAATTCAACTCCATTAGGGCCGTAGTCGTATACAGCACTTAACCCGTCATATACCTCGCTCGACTGGTAGATAAAGCCATATTCCTTGGCGTGTGAAACTAGTTGCTTTAGGTCCATATTTAATTCGTAGTTAAATGACGCGCAAAAGTAAGGCGAATTGTTGAGGTGTTGGGGGTGTAGTTTTTCCAGAAAAAAAGCAATAGGCCTACAAATTGCAAACCAGTCTTCGATATGTTAGCATAACTTCATAAATTGATATTCATTACGGTCGATAGTCTTTTGAAACGTACCGCCATCATAGATAACAACTGATGACTAAATCCAAAATCAATGAGTCGATTTTTATCATTTATTTCGATTGCTTTGTTCATGGCAGGCATTCAGGTCAATGCCCAACAAACCATAGGCACCTTTATCAACGAGTCGGAGGCCCTCAATGCATACACCTTGTTTAGCCCAACTTTTGGTCGAAACACCTATATCATTGACAATTGTGGCGAAAAGATCAACGAATGGACTCACGATCAGCGAACAGGACTAGGTGCATATCTCATGCCAGATGGCCGACTATTGCGCACAGCGAACATACCGCACCCCCTAATTTCGCAAACAAGCCAAGGCGGTCTTATCGAAATTTACGCGTGGGACGGTCAAGTAGAATGGTCCCATGATTTTTCATCGGAACGCATAACGCAGCACCATGCTGTTGAATTAATGCCCAATGGTAATTTGTTAGTAATGGCGTGGGAATATTTATTTCCAAATGAGGTCGAAGCTCTAGGTCGCGATACCGATATGTTTGGTCTTCGTGAAATGTATTCCGAAGCAATATTCGAAATAAAAATTCTGGAAAACGATTCAGCAGAAATAATATGGGAGTGGCATTTAATGGATCACTTTGTACAAGACTTTGACAACACAAAACCAAACTACGTATCGGATATTAGTGCACATCCGCGGAAAATGAACTTCAATTATTTCGGAATCAGTTCTATCAGCGAACGTGATTGGTTTCATTGCAATTCAATCGATTACCATGCACAACGGGATGAAATTATTGTTAATTGCCGCAATGGAAATGAATTCTGGATCATAGATCATTCCACTACATCAGCTCAGGCGGCTACGGACACAGGTGGAATAAGAGGATATGGTGGCGATTTTCTCTTCCGCTGGGGAAATCCAGCCGCCTATAATAAAGGTATCACAGAAGATATTCTATTATACGGTGCTCACGGCACCTCATGGATTCCAGAGGGGCTGCCGAACGGCGGACGAATTATACTATTTAATAATGGTCCTCAGCGTCCTGGTCCAAACTTTTCAACGATTGAAATTGTAGCGCCAATATTCGATAATGATGGAAACTACGTGCTCGACAGCAATGGTTTATTTCAGCCGCAGAGTGCCCTAGAAACGATCAGTCCTTCCGATCAATTTTATTCGCGCTTTCAATCCAATGCAAAATATTTATCCAATGGCAATTTGTTTACTAACCGGGGGGACTACGGGCATATGGTCGAGTTTAATGCCTCAGGCGATATTGTTTGGGAATATGTTAACCCTGTTGGCGCCTTATCGATTGCTCAGCAGGGTCAAATGCCCGTGTCTTCTTCGGTCTTTCACGCAACCAGACTTCCTGTAACCCACAGCGCCTTTACCGGTAAAGATTTGACTCCACAAGGTGTCATCGAACTGAATTCGGATTACACGGATTGTGAAATATTCAGTAAAACCGGTGAACAGGATAAGGAAAATATTGCATTTTCAGTTTTCATTCAAGATGCACATTTAATTATCCGCCCCGACATTAATAGTGCTACGTACAATGTTACCATTTTTGATATCCATGGACATAGGTTATTGAGTAACCTAAACCAACAATATGAACAACGAATCCCCATTTCTAACTGGCTAGAGGGAATGTATTTTGTTCGAATATTGTTCGCTGATAATCTCATCGTGACAAAATCAATTCTAATTCTAGGATAATGCTTATTTCCAAACGTAAACCAAGATCAATATGCGCTTTATAAGAAAAATATTTGATCTTCATGTGGGGCAAATTACAAATACATTTCCGTATTTGATTACTGCTGCATTTGCTACCTGCGTGTACTGTTCTTTATTGATCTGGGACATTGTAGATTTTGACATTAGGCGTTCGACAATAATTCCAATACTGATTGGTGCATACATTATTGGAATATCTGAAGGTGTTTGGCGCAGTCAGCGTATAATGTCCGGGATCTCCATACTGCTTTATGTTCTAATAGCACAAATCCTGGTCGCTGTCGTTTGCAATAACCCGATGAACGAAGGGTGGTTATGGCTTCGTTATGCTGTGACATTTTCGATAATCCATTTGATCTATGCCTATTTTTTGTCTCGGATATCTTCAGGCAACGATATGTATTGGCAGCTCAATGTGGTACACTTGTTTTACTTCTTAGGCAATGTATTGCTAGCGTTTTTAATTTTCGGAGCAACATCATTGATTTTACTCCTCATCGACTATTTATTTCTTCCAGGGCAGGTAGTCGATGATGAATGGATTGGTACGATTGCCCTTTGGTCGTTTTTGTTCTATCATCCATTGGCATATTGTCAAAGTCTGCTGCGTAACCGGATATCTAAGGTTGCACTCAACGATGATTTGTTTATGAAATCCGTATCCTATGTTTTCATACCATTAATGTGCGTATACATTGTTATTATGCTCGCTTATTTCGTAAAGCTCGGTATTCAATGGCAATGGCCGCGTGGTGGTGTATCCTATTGGATTGCCGGTCTTTCAGTGGCAGGAACATTAATCTATTTACTCGGTCATCCATACCTCAAAAATGGCGTTACGAGGCTGAATAAAATATTTCATAAGTACTTTTTCATTTTATTATTTCCAATTCTACTTTTACTGTTTGCCGCCGTTTATGCACGAGTTGCCGCATACGGCTGGACAGAGCATAGATACTTTGTTGTAGTTGCCGGTCTTTGCTTAGCTATAATATCAATCTATTTTATTTTTTCAAAAGAAAAGCGATTGGAAATAATTCCACTAGCATTGGCGATATCGCTTTTTATTGGAAATTTTGGACCATGGAATGCTTATAAAACCGCCGTATCTAGTCAACATGACGAACTCACTCATTTAATGAATAAGTACGACATGATACAGACTGACGGACTCAAAGCGTTAGACACTACTATTAGCAGTGAAGATGACCGACGTATAAGAAATATTGTGCGTTATTTAAAAAATCGCCAGGCAATGTCCCCCTTTATTTTAAAGTACGACCCTCATTGGCATTCGAAGATATCAGAGGATTCCCTACTTACTTTTGACCAGGCATTATTCCAAAAATTAAATTATAATTCATCCGTTAATACAAACTACAGAATTGAGATCAGCGATAGTGATGCAATAAAAAAGGTCGACTTATCTGCTTATACATCAATTGAATTTGTACATGATTCAAGGTTCGATAAGCGAGATAATAATTATCTCGTTCGTACAATTCTCAGTGACTCATTAAAAATGTGGGCTAAAGACCATATTAATAAAAATGATATAGATTATCAGACCATTCAGCGAAGTGCCTGTACGCAACATAAATCAGACAACTTGAGTTTTATTTTCTGTTGTAGCAAATGTTTTATACAAGTGACAGAAGACGAATCAAAAATCCATCAATTGGAAGGCGTATTGATGCTGAAGTAGTAAAGAAAAAAGGCTGAGTTCAGTGTATTCTGAAGGCAAGGTCGCCAGGCATCTATAGATGCCTGGCGATTACATTTCATAATTTACTGATTATTAGCAATATACGTATTTCCTGAACCAAAGCCAATTAATCCAAATTATGGCTTGAGATCCACGTCTATGGAGCCGTATTTTCGGTTTAAAATTTCACTCCTTAACCCAACGAAAAACATCAGGTTTGTCCCCATCTTGACTTACTTTAATAAAATACAATCCACTTTGAAGATGGTCCAAGTTCGCCTGTAGAACAGGACCTTTTACAAATTCCTGATGCATACATTTTCCATTTGCGTCCAATAATTCCAATTGAAGTGCTTCGGCATTTTCAATAACTATATTGAGCAATCCCGAACTTGGATTTGGGAATAACTCGACCTCATTATTGACATGTCGTGCGTTTTTACAAATATTCGGTGGGCAAACGGGTTCTGCATACAGATCATCAATTAATGAACAATCAAAATCACCGCACCCACCAATATTACTACAGTCAAATGGAGGATTTTCAACTCCTGTCCAAACGGCAGCAAAGCACAATTCTTCACACCCCGTAAAAATTTTATGAATTATGATATAATAGCCTGGTAAATCCGCATATAAAAACGCTTGTGGTCCAGTTTGCATATCAAAATAACGATAAGGACCGGGCACGTTTGTTGGCGAGTAGAACAAATGCCATTCGTGCTGAGCGCCGTCACTGACGTAATCATTTTCAGCCTTTGTCGTTAAGTAAGAAGGTGTCGTTGCATGCGTGCCTAAAATTTTAAAAGAAGCATCTAAACCGACATCTACATGGATGGAAAAAGTTCTAGTTGTTACATCTACAATGCCGCATTCATCATTCCGTACAGACAATGTGACTTCATATTCGAACCCTGATAATAGATTTACCTGTGGCATACCCTGGATTGCAAAGATCTGCGATAAATTGATTATTCCCACTTCTCCGGGTTGCCACCCCAAAGAAGACAAGGCATTAAACGTATTTGTAGAATTTAACGGTCTACTCGCCAATTCAACTAAATAGCTATTTTCAGCTCTCGAACTGCGGCCATCTAAATATACGTCCACGTCATCGCAAAAGATAGATGAAATCACGCCCAGTCCATTTTCTAAATGAAATGAGGCGAATGGGACAATATCATCGGTCTGTACATATTTTCGCACATCTTGAATTTGATGACAATCACCCCAATTGCTGTGCTTGATGTAATAGTGCTTTGTCGGATCGGTAATAATAAAAGTTGCAGAATTCCCTTGTTGTGTATTAATAGATCCACTAATAGTATTTTCATCACACGTGAAATCCTCCGGATTACCGCAAACTGGATTATTCGGGTCGGGTTGATTCATTTCGAATAATTCCCATTGGCTATTTGGCCAATTTTCTAAGGCTATGGCAATTACTTCAACAGACCCGTTTCCGAGGCAAGAAGTAGTAAATTCGAAATCGGATGTTCCATAAATTCGGTCTGCTGGATGCAAATTCGATTCCCAGATTCCACGTCCTGCTGTTGCGGATCGGATAATTTTTTGATATGGGTCAATTTCTAAACCGAGTACAGGAATATTAGGCAGACCATCATCAAAGCACTCCCACTGCGCCATATCTGCTGACCGATAGTAAATTCCCAGATCAGTAGCTAAGTAGAGGTGTTCGCAGGTGGCATGGTCCGTTACATTCGGTGAAATAACGATTTTATTTGCAGGCATTGCTGGTAATCCCTGAGAATAATTCGTCCAGGTGGCGCCGCCATCTTCCGATTTAAACACTCTATTTTGCCAAAAATAGCGCGTGAATGTTATCCATATTTTGTCAGGATTATTTGGATGGATTTCTATGCTCGTAATATTTGAAAGTCTGTTTTCTATTAAGTCGGTAGGTGTAATATCAGTCCATGTCTGACCTCCATCAGATGTTTTAAATAGTTGGTCCGTAACACGTGCATTAGGGTCGTCCCACCAATTGTCATAAGCTATTTGATCGAAAACCGGAACTCCAGTTTCGTAAGCGGTATAAATAATATTTGAATTGGTCTTTGCAATATTGAATGCTGTAATTTTATTTTCATTTCCTATTGTTACCGGTGATAAATTTGTCAATTCTTCCGTCGTATTTCCCGACCTACAAAAAAGTTGGTGCTTACCGACACAAAGTTTCGTATGATCATTTGGATCCAATTTCATAGGGGTTCTAAAAGCACCGGGTCCGCTGCCCACACCATATCCACTGAATGAGTTTCCGGCATTGGTCGATTTACGGGTACCTCCAAATTGTGATTCGTTATACATGATATTAGGATTTACTGGATCGACAATACATTCAAGCCCATCGCCACCAACCCCGGTAGGTTGAAACCAATCAGAATCATCTCTATACGTCATGCAGGTAACGTCCAGAAAGCCGGCCTGCAAGTAATTTGGTACCATGGATGAGGATCGTAATGTCATACCAAAATCGTAAACCCATGAAATCGAAAGCCCCTGGGCAGTAGGTGACCAATTTTGTCCTGCATCAAGGCTCCTGAAAATTCCAGCATCATTGGCAAAGAATACTTCTCCGTCATCTGTAGCTACGGCATCATTTGTGTCATCATGAACTGAATTTATATGTGTCCAGGAAGCACCACCGTTCGTTGATTGATAACTTTTTACACTTCCCGTATAAAAATGCTGGTCATTAATAGGTGATACTTCAAAAGCCACATGAATCCAACTAGACATGCGGTCGCCCAGAGAATCTCTTGAAACCACTTGGAACGCGCTTCCTTGATTCGTTGATTTCCATATAAGTGATCGCCACCATCCTGGTCCTACCGAATCTAAATTAACGGCCATTACATAAATGTTATCCGGATGCTGAGGTGAAACTTCTACTTTCATGCGTTTTGAGTGTGCACCTTCATTTAAATCGAAGTAAAATAAATTACCCAGATTGGCAGACAAATCATCGAATATATACGACCCATTTACATTTCTTGTGCATCGTACGAGTAAATGCCCTGACAAATAAAATACACTAGGGTTGTCGGGTTTAAATTCAAAATCTTCGATATAAAAACCGTCATATATTTCCATCCAGGTTAATCCGTAGTTTTCAGATACAAATACCTGACTGAGATAATGACTCGTTTCGTTTGGGTCAAAATAATTTTGGCCCGGCGTCCATGAAAATCTCGAAACACATGCGTAGACGCGTTGATTATTACCAGGGTCAACAACTAATTTGGTAACTGTGCGTAATTGGCCCGTATTCCATGGTGCAGATTCAAGGTTGATAGATTCCCATGAAATACCATTATCCGTTGATCTTTTTAGACCTGAGCTGACGCGGTAGGGATTGCTGCTTACCTGTGCTATGCCTGTTGACGTAAGCAATATTTCGCCATCTGCACCTGCATCTTGGTCGTCTGAAGTGGTTTTCATTACGACAACATCTGAGCATGATGAAACGTCAAAAGCATCCGAATTTAGATTCTCCCAATTGTCGCCATTATCAGTCGATCGCCAAAGTCCTCCATGGCCCCCACAAAATAGCGTTGTATTAGATATGCCATCATAATCCGGATGAAGCCGAACAAAGTTTGCGCGGCCAATACCTCGTTGATGGTTTCCAATCAATGGATAATTAAACGGCCCAATTTCATTCCAGTCAGCCTCAGTTGTGCAATCTGCTTTCTGGCGTTTTGCCGCTTCTATAGCTCCATATATCTCGCTAAACTTTCCATTTTCTCCAAGCCTATATTCCCAAAACCCTTTCCATCGATTGTACGGTGTATAGCCTATACCTTTTGTCTTTCCCTTGTTTCGTTTTATCTTTTTTTGGAATTTTTTATCCTGAAACTCTACTATTTCCTTGAAGGTTGGCTCCATCCGTGCTCCAATGTTTTCAAATTGTGCATTAGAATGATGGGTGCTAAAGACAAAAACAAAAAATAAACCAGCGTATAATATTCGATCCATGACAGCAATACAATTTTGTTTATAATGTCTTTTAATCCCATTTTAAAAAAAAGGTTACCAATTTCTTTAGATCACTAATTATTGAGTAACCAATTTCAACATTCGGTATTAACCCCTAAGGGAGATTCCGAAAAGCCAAAAAAGAGTAGGAATTATCAAAAAATCTTACATTATGACATTACGATTTGTTCTAATTAAAATTTTGATGTGTGCAGCGCTCATCTTTTTCAAAAACAGTCCTCTCTATGAGTTGCATTCAGCTACTATAGGTTCAACTAACAATCATCAACTGGAAGTTGCATGTGCGCTGTCAGATAACTCAGCGGCACAAGTCGACATTTTTAATTGTGCACCTGGAGGATATCTATTAACATTTACCGGATTTGACGAAACGATTCAAATAAAGTATGTCATTTACGAGGTTGAATCAAATGTAGTAGTCGACCAGGATAAGCTAGTATTGACGAATAATAATAGGTACTTGACTCCATCAGGGCTGGACGACTGCACTGTATATCGTGTCGTAGCATCGGGAAAAAATTATCCTAGAGGAGAAATTGTGACAGCGACACTTTCATCATGGTGTCCCGGATTTCCAATTTGTTAAGAATCATCATTTTTAACTATTAATTAAACACATATTTAATATGCAATTTAGATCCTTCATTTTATGTCCGACCCTTTAGTTTTATGAATCAATTTTATAGGAGTCGATAGTTGATCTTATGCGTGTTTCATCCGTGTAACATCCCTTATGTGACAATGCGGCTGACCAAGAAAGTGTACTTTCTGTTATTGTCTCTCATTACGTATCGAAGATATATTTAATTAGACCTGCTGGATTTGACACTGATGTCTAAGTAAAATACTACATTCTGGATTTAGAATCGGACACAGTCATAGATAGTGGTCATTTTACTAATACGGGTAGCGAAAATCCCTGGCGTAGATATGCACAAACGAAGCTCTCGACGCATATCATGCGCACCGTGCTTGTAATTGCAAGAAATGTCAGTGGTGTTGTTACGATAGGTTACACCAAAATCACCCCTGCCCTGTGCATCGGGTAACCGTGTATTAAGAAGACTTCAAATCACAAAGAATCAAACTTCGATTGTAGTTTGTTATGACGAAAGGCTTTGGGGGTAATCGACACCTCCACTGCCTTTCAATTTGAGATGCCCTAGTCCTGCGTCCTGTAATTCAACCATATCTCATGCTTACCAACTACTCTAAAAATCTTATATTTGTTTACTGCGTATAGTCTGACCTCGTTATACGCGTGATCAAACAATCTAACCCGCTTACAATTAAGTATTTGTGCGCACTTAAACCCTGAATCATGCGTCTTTTTTGAATTAACATACGGCTACGGGTAACCATCGATTGACCATTGGAATTAAGCTGTATAACAAACTTATTATCATGAAACATTTAATTTTTACCCTATTGTTAATGGTCCCCATCGGACTTACTGTAATTGCTCAAGAAGAAGAGAAGGAAGGATCGGGGGGAGATGGCTGCCCGCGAACGTTTATTGTTGGAAATGGAGGAAAGAATACTTCAAATTGCATATTTGGTTGTGTTGATCCGAATAGTGATTCCGGAATTCAAGTGGTAGACTATTCCATTTTGTCATATTTATGGGACGGTAATGGTCCTGGCCCAAATGCTGCCAATTTTCAGATTTCCGCCACAGATGCCAACGCAAATGGTATTATACTAACCGATGCAAATGAGTCCGATTATATAATTACAAGTGTTGACTTTTTGCCAAATGGATTATGGTATAGCCCGAATGGAACTGCCGAGTTTAGTTTTTCAATTGCAGACGATATTCCACGACCAATAACTGTATGCTTCACGTACCAGACATATTCAGGAGACCCTGACTGTGACCCCGTATTTTGCTATGTCATTCCGGATTGCGGAAGTCCTTGCCCAGGTTCTTCACGTCTAAGCGTCGACCATAAAGGTTCAAGTATTCAGCTATTCCCAAATCCAGTACAAAACGTCTTAAATGTTGAATTAGAAGTCACAACTGAAAATCATAGTAATGTTGAAATTAGTATTTATAGTTCTACAGGCCAAAACATATTTAACAAACTTGTTTCATCCTCAATTAAATTGCATTCCATACCCGTTGAAAACTTACCCAAATCCACTTATTTCGTTTCAGCCACATACGGCGAGCACATTTTGTATAAGATGTTTATAAAAGGAAATTGAGAATTTCTTCAATGGAATTTAGGGTTATAATAAAAATAACAACATCCATAATGGTGCTTGGAATATCCTCAAGCACCATTTTTTGTCAGAATAAGGATTCTCTCGAAATTGAGAATTATATATCGCTGTGGGAAATGGCTTACCTGAATAATGACTATGATGCCATGGAGTTATTTATCTCCAAAGCTCGAGACTTATCCATTTCGGCAAACGATTTAGAATTTCAGGTTTTTACAGAAAATGGACTTTACTATACATATAATTACGGTAACAAAGTTTTAAAACTAAAAGACCAAATCACGAAAACATACGATCTTGCTACGAAGTATCTTAGAGTGGGATCTGTAGCGAGATTTAGCACCACTTCAAACTATGCGAATTATTTGTACCGAAGAGGAGATATTCTACAAGCGGTTAAATTATTCGAAGAAGTAGCGGGACCAATGTCTCGTGACCGAGACAATGAATCCAGATCAATCGCTTTGGCCAACTTAGCCACATGCTACGCAAAATTTGGAGATTATGATCGGGCGCATGACCATGTACGGAAAAGTATTGCTTTGTGCGAAAACGATACGATCTGTTACCAGTTTTACCACTATTACAGTCTTTTTGAATACATCGCTCTTTTTTACTTAAAACAATCTGAATTTTCAAAATCGCTGGCAGAAAGTCAATTCATTTTAGAGGGTCCTTTTAAAACCTCCACAAGACAAGACACACAATTATTAATTAAAACCCATTTGAATATTGCGGAAGCGCTGATCGGACTTGAAAAGTATAGTGTTGCTACCGAATCAGTTACCCGGGCCATAAAACTCCAACTCGTTTCTGATAGTTTTCAATTGGCAAGATCCTTTAAGCTTATGAGCCATTTGCAGCTAAATCAAGGGAGATATAATGAAGCTTCAAGGAGTGCTCATCGCTTTAAAAAACAACTACAACACTTGGACAACTCGAGTGACAGATATGAACTTGTTTCGGCCCTCTTAATGCTGGTGAAAATAAACAGTCATCTTGGGAATACAGACAGTATACATAGCTATTTTCAACAGGCGTTTCATACACTTGACATACTGAATGTGCAGGGTAGTTTACATACCTGGGTTGAAGATTTTCAAACCTCCAGACCTCAACTGGCAATTGATGTAGCCCAACAATACTTGATCTATGGCTCTCTCTCCAATGAATACGAACGAACTAAAGAAAAATTATTAATGACAGTTGTGCCAGAATTATTCACACAAGTAAACAATTTAATCGAACGACCAACTTCATTGCTTAGATACAAAGTAAAACTTAAATCCCAATACGCTTTTTTCATTGACAAGTTATTAGAGCTCTATGAGGAAAAGAACGATATAAAATATTTGAACAAAGCCATAAATTACTCATTCTCACTAAAAAATTCTTTATTACGTGAAGATCTCATTAAACTCGAAATTGCTAAATCAATAAACAACAAAGCTTCTTATATCGCTTCAAAGGAATCTTTAAAGGCAGAAAAGAGGTCACTTAAGAAATCCGTTAGAGAAAAATATATTTCGAAAGCCTTGGCTGACTCTATCCTTTTTGAAATTGAAGAGCAAATTATTGAATTAACAGACTCCATCCGGCTTTATCAGCCTGAATTGTTCGCTTCCGAACATTCGTTTAAATTTAATGATAAAGTTGAATTGCTACGAGACCAATTAGGTCGAGATAACGGCTGTATACTTGATTACTTCGAAACAGACTCTATTTTATTTATTTTCAAAATTTCAGCTGATGGTACGTCATATGCTCGTGTACCAATCTCCATGTCAAATAAAGCAAGTATAGAATTCGTCAAATCATTCATTACGCACAGCACGATTGACAGTCGCAACATTCATGACGAAATAAGCGAATTGCAAGCTTTATACAATGTTTACGTAAAACCCATACTGACCAACGGAAAAGAATTGGAAAGCAGCATATTTGTTTTACCAGATGGTGGCCTAAATGCCGTACCACTCGAATTGCTTGTAAAACCTGATGGACAGAATAAATCATATCATGATGCAGCATTTATATTGCGTGATCATACCGTGTCCTACTTGTTATTTGCAGACGAACTTATAAAAGAAAGTGCTCGTCCGAGTATACTTCGAGCGTCTTTTTACAGCCCTTCGTATGAAAATATGGATGACTATATTTCACTGGATTATAAGACTGAATCAAATGGACTAAATCGGGTATTTGATACAGATTATTACATAGGTGATCAGGTAAGTCCCGATTTTTTGCGTAATACAATTGCGGCGTACAATATTGTTCATATAGCTGCCCATGCCAAAGCTAATATCCAATCTCCCGCACAATCTGTCATATACATGAGTGCGGTCGGGAGCAACACATCACAGCCATCGAAGCTATTTGCCGAAGACTTTTATGACTTGTCTTTGAACGCCGATTTGGTTGTGCTCAGTGCATGTGAAACCGGGAACGGTAAAGAATATTCAGGAGAAGGGGTCTATAGCTTTTCCCGTTATTTCATTTCTTCTGGAGCCAAATCTGTTGTTCACAACTTATGGAAGGCCGATGACTTCAGTACATCATCAATATTGGCCGAGTTTTATTCTTATTTAAGCAACGGATATAGCAAACCAGAGGCTCTGCGCCATGCTAAGTTAGCTTATCTTAAGAATGCAGATAATCGGGGTGCTCACCCATATTATTGGGCTTCACTTGTAGCAATGGGCAGTCCCGATCCATTAGTATCATCTTTTTCATTCTGGCCCTACATCATCGGTCTATTATTAGTTCTTGGGCTTTTCCTACTATTGAAATTTAGGAAAAAGAAATAGAACTATTAAAACGAATTAAGCATTCTGTTTTCTAAATTTTCACCACACGGATTTACATAGTGCAACCTTTTTGTTTGATAGTTCAAACAAATTCGGCGAAGTCGTCAATTTGGTGAGCGGGTGTATTTATTTCAATATAATGGTCCGTAAACTTGACAGTAATTTTATCCCATTTAAGTCTTCGTTTTTTTCTGAATCCTTTCACCTCGGGAGTATCTGTATATAATTGATAGTTCAATGCCTTAAGTCGTTCAGCTATACTATCAGCATTTCGAAGGTTGGCATAGACGATATAATCGTTTGTAACAACGTCTCGAATGGTTATTCCTAAAATTATCCCGAAAATTAAATGTTCTATGAGCCCTGACAGCATAATTTCATCAGAA
The DNA here is from genome assembly GCA_028279185.1 of Saprospiraceae bacterium. Taxonomy (GTDB): domain Bacteria; phylum Bacteroidota; class Bacteroidia; order Chitinophagales; family Saprospiraceae; genus JANQSS01. The sequence goes on from JANQSS010000121.1 coordinate 38,570, forward strand.
CTAAATAAATCAATCAATGTTCCAAAAACAACGGACATGGTCACCGTTAAAATAAACATATTTTTTCTCCAATATTCTTTTATCCGAAACATGTATTCAATAAAAATATTGATCCGTTGAGTAATTATTTTTCTAAATTATTCAATAATTGTATCCCATTCCGAGCATATACGCCATTCAATTGGGAAAGTTTTTCAAGGTTTTCTTTCGCGGCTTCTATTTCATCGAGTTTTAACTGAGTTAGAGCTAAGTACCATAATACTGCATCATGACTTACAAAACTTTCATCAGCCGATAGTTGATTTAGTATAGACTTAGCTGAGTGGAATTCCTCTTCTTCCATGTGGGCTATTGCAAGATAAAATTGGCCATCTCGCTGGGGGTAATCCGTATTGGTTTTAACCCAAGCGATAAAATCATCGTAGTCCTCATTTGCGTAGAGTTCGAGTGATTTTTGCCATTCACTTGCATCCGAACGCTGTAGTTCTTTAACTGGATACGTTTGGTAGTATGAAGCGAATAATTGCTGCGGATCATTGTCTTTCTTGAACAGACCAAAAATAACGGAGGCAATTAGGACCACCGCTGCAACTGATGATATGACCATGTATACACGCGCGCCGGGAGAATTGTAATCAGCGAGTGGTGTCTCCGGTACGCGAGATTTCGACTTAATAACAGATGACAAATCCTCTTCAAACGCCATGGCTTCTTCGTCTCGCAATGCGTTAAAAACATCACGTGCAAATTCAAATTTTTCCTTGAGTTCAGGATTCTCTTCCAAGGCTGACATCAGAGTTTCTTCATCTGTGACCGACAATTGGCCATTGAAATAGGCATCTATTTGCTGTTCTATATTGCTAAGATCACTCATGATGAAAGGTAGCTGAAAGCCGCGTCTGCTTTGATTAATGAAAATAGTTTTTCCTTGCACGTGAATTTCTTTTTCTTAGCGTAGCCCTCACTGCCATAATCAAGCGTTTTGGCAATTTCCTTCATCGTTTTTCCCTCCAGAAATAGCTTAATTACGTGTTGACAGTCACTATCTAATTCGGCGAATTTCGTCCGATAGAGCCTTTCCCTTAGCGCCTGAAAATCGGCCTCATCTAAGTCATCTTCAACCGTTAATACCGCTTCTGCGGCTGAAGTGACCTCAACAAGACGTGGGCTCCGTAGCTTTTTAAGCCAAAGATTTCGCGCTACAGCGTACAAAAAAGTTTCTGGCTTTGAAGTTAGTTCAAAATCAGCCCGTTTGGTACGCTTATAGAACACCAACATAGCGTCTTGAAAGATATCTTCTGCGTCCTCTTTCTTGCCCGAGTTTTTTACCACAAAGGCAAATATGGCAGGAAATGCAGAATCATAGAGCCGTTTTATATCCTCTGAATTCATCGTAGTCTGATCAATGTCCGTTGTAATAACGATTCAACGCATCATTTCTATCAACTGACACCCAAATTTAGTCATTGTCTTTGGCTAGACTAATTATTAGCCTTAAGGTTCTTGTCGAAATACTTCTAGTGTTCATATGGAACTTTTCAAATTTCAAAACACGACATAACGTTTCCTTTCGAAAACCAATTCCATTTCGCCGATATGTCATCAATTCGCTTTACGACTGCACGTTAGCTTTTATCTGCTGCCGTTTGGTTGGCTCCGTAGTAAATTTCCTTTCGCTTTTATCACCAATCTGTGTAAAGTCATGAGCACTACCATGATGAATCACCGCTTGCTAATTAGGCATGCTATCAGTTCCGTTGGTAGTCGTAACTAAAATTTAAAATAATTATTATATGAACGACATCACTTATCGGTCCTAAAGCAAAATGAAACATGATCAGTCCTGGGTACATTTGTTTAATATCAATGATTTACATTTACGGGAGAATCAAATTCTAAATTATATCTTTAAATCGTTCTTTTGTGTCCGTTAAATATGCGAAATTGATAAAGAAGTATGGCTTTTGGGGTTTAGCGATATTGCTTTCAATGCTAATGGTCGGTACGTCAATGTATTTTGCGGTTAACATTCCGAGACTTGATGACTGCGATCAAGTACTAGGTTTCTTGCTAAACTTTCAAGAAGCCGAGGGACTCATTGAAAAAATTCGACTTGTTTTTTCGGAGCGCAATGAGCATAGGTCAACATTTTTACACCTAGCAGCCTTGATTGATTTTTCGATCTTTGGCAAAGTTGATTTTCGTCATTTCATTTTTCTTATAAACATAATTTACCTAACAATTGTATTTGTTATTTGGAAAATCAGTAAAAAATTAGAGATTTCGTCTAATTATTTCATTCCAGTTTTATTTTTTTTACTTGTACCAAATTATTCATTTCTAAACTGGACAAGTGCCGGCGTTGTTTATGGCAGTTGCGTACTTTTTAGTTTATCTGCTTTCTATATCTTAAACAAGAGTAGTTGGTCAACATTTGCCTGGGCAGGATTTTTTGCCATATTATCACTGATTAATTTTGCAGGTGGGATTTTAGCATTTCTATGTGCTTTGCCTTTTTTTATAACAAAACATAGTAAAAAAGCACTTGCACTGTGGCTCGCTCTAATGTTTACATCCGTTGCCATTTATACCATAGGTTTTAATCCATCTATAAAAACGAATCCCTTTTTTGACTCAATACGATCACCTTTTACGATAATTATTAATACACTTGTTTTTTACGGCATTCCTTTCAGGTCATTATTCAGTCAAACGCTCAGTTGGCACTTTGCAGTAGGACCGATATTATTATTGGTATTCATGATTGTACTTATAAAATATTGGCCTCGTATAAAAAGCCAACCTCTACTTCTGAGCGGGCTTCTTTGGGGGCTTGGAATAGCATTGGGAATAGCCTTTTTACGATCGGGACACGGCCTCGGTAGTTCAACAGCAACGCGCTATGTATTATTCCAATCTATTCTTCCCATATTTATTTATCTGACTTTCGTATACTTAAAGAAGGTTACAAAAAATAACTTATCCTGGATCATTGGTATATCATGCATTTTATTCCTTTTTCGTTTTGAAAATCAACTCGAAGACTTCAACAAAAATTACAATGCTTTGGTGCATGGATTGTACAATTATAATATCACTCGAAACGAAAATCTGCTGTCGGTAAAAAACAGTCGTCAGGCCGTTGAATATTTTAAACAAACCAAACACCGAGGTATCTATGATTACCAAGATCATTTGGTTGTACCTAAAACCGTATCAAAAATAAAAACCTGGTCGCATCCCCAAGAAATGCGATTTGTTCGAAGAGAAATGTCCGAAAATACAGATTATTTTATTCTATCAGGTTGGGCATTCCCAAAATTCAACACGAGTGACAATCTCAAGATATTGTTATCGTTACAATCCGGCACACAGCGTATTTTTTTAGAAACCGGTCCACTTGTATCTAAGGAAGTAATTGTACAACAAGCCGACAATGGCTTCGTTGCAGTAATTGATAAAAGTCGAAAGGATATTCCGTCAGGAGAATATTCAGTCTCAATAATTCTCTCTGATCGTTTTAAAGGTATCGTTGCGAGGCATCCGCTTTCTAAAACGTTAGTTTTTTGAATGCGCTCAAACGGACAATTTGGTTAACAACTCCGTACGCTTACGAATTGAAACAGGAACCTGTGTTTCATCTTTTAACAACAAATAACCACCTTCTTTTTTCACAAAAGAATGAATAAAGCTAAAATTTACCAAGTGACTTTGGTGCACACGTATAAAATTAGATGACTCCAACATATCGGAAAAATATTTTAATGGCTTTGACATCAGTACTTTTTCACCGCTACTTAAAAACACATGACAGTAATTATCCATACTTTGGCAACGTATTATATCTTTAATTTCCACTACCATTACTTCATCTGCCGTATGCAAGGCAATTCGTTTTGGCCCTGAATTGTCCTGATTTTGTTGAAATATATCTTTCAATGACACAGTACTTCTGGCCTGAGTAGACATGGCTTTACTGACTGCCGCTTTTAAGTCGTCCGGATCTATGGGTTTGAGCAAATAATCAACCGCTGCATATCGAAATGCTTTTAGCGCATATGCTTCAGAACCCGTTGTAAATATTACTCGAACATTAAGATCGTCTGGTAATAGATCGATTACGTCGAACCCCGTGCCATCCGGCATTTCAATGTCTAAAAAGACAATTTCAGGTTTATGCGTCTTTACCATTTTAGCGCCGGTAACAACGGAGTTTGCCTGGCCCAGGATTTCGACTTCCGGAATATAATCAGATAGCATGCGTTTTAAATTATCCAGTGCTGTCGATACATCATCGACAAGTACTGCTGTAATTTTAGTCATATTTCTTCTTTTTCCTGATAAGGTAGGCCAATTGTCACTTCGGTCTTTTTGCCACCATCAGTTTTAACATTAGAGATGCGAATGGGATCAACTTTTATCCCTTCTTTTCTATATATATCCATTCTCTCATTGATCACCTTAGATGACACGCTGGCATAGTTTCCGGCTTTATCATTGTGTTTCAATCCAGGACCATTGTCGGTTATTCGGCATTTTATTTTTCGTCCTTCGTATAAAAATACAATATCAATAATTCCTCCTTCATTCATTTGACTAACTCCGTGCTTTACAGCATTTTCCACAAGCGGCTGAATCATCATCGGTGGTATTAGATTATTTTTCGACACATTGCCTTTGTCTATTGAATACGTAAATTCATTATTAAGTTTCTCCAATTCCAGGTAAGTTGCAATGAAGTCTATTTCATCCTCTATGGTAATCCATTTTTCTCGTGAGTGGTTTAACGTAGTTCGCATAAGTTTACCAAGTTTTGAAATATAATATCGTGCATTTTTGTCGTCCTTCCCAACTAAACCTTGAATACTATTTAACGCATTAAATATGAAGTGGGGGTTCATTTGTAATTGGAGTGCCTTTTGTTGCCACTCAAGCTTTTCGTTTTCCCATTTTAAATTCGCATTGCGTTTTCGTAATTTTCTGGAAGAGAAAGATGAGAAAGCGTAGGCAAATAGCGTCATGGCTATGAGCGCTCCAACAAGGGAGTATAGAATGAAGTTTTCTGTCTGATAAAATCTTGGTTGTATACTAAATTTTCGTTGTAGTGCTGCTGTCTGATAACCTGG
>JANQSS010000122.1 GCA_028279185.1 Saprospiraceae bacterium
ATGCTAACTCATCATGCGGAAATATTTTCCGTTTTTTAATGATTTTGCGAATCACACTATTGAGTGATTCAATGGCATTAGTTGTGTAGATTGCTCGCCGAATTTCCTCAGGATAGTCAAACAATGTGATTAGGTGTGGCCATTGCCGGTGCCACATTTTGCTGACCTGGGGATATTTCTCGTCCCATTTTTCAGCAAAGTCGTCGAGCGCCTGGCGGGCTTGTGGCTCAGAAACCGATTGATAAATCGCTTTTAAATCTTTAGCAACCGCCTTGTAGTTTTTCCACACGACATACTTCATCGAGTTACGCACTATATGGACCGGTCCGACGCTTCGGATGCAGAGCTGAATTTTAGTGTCGGGATAGATTGTCTCAATCGCTTGCGGAAAGCCGCTTAAGCCATCGACACAGGCAATAAGAATGTCATTTAAGCCTCGGTTCTTGAGTTCAGTGAGCACATTCATCCAGAACTTGGCTCCTTCATTTTCGGATATCCATAAGCCCAGCAGTTCTTTTTTACCCTTCAAATCATTGGCCAGAGCAAGATAAATGGATTTGTTGATAACACACTTATCCTGCCTCACTTTAACCACAATGCAATCGAGATAAACAATCGGTAGACCGCCTCTAATTCAAACGCCTCAACCATTACTTTTTGAGTGTTTTATTTCTTCTGCTTTCAGTCTGGACACGGTCTCGATTGTAATATAGTAGCTCCCGAAACACCAACAGCTTACTATTTATCGACTCGATGGAGAATCCCAAAAACTAATGTAAATACCTTACACAAAAAAAAAGCCCCAAAGGGCTCGGAGTTCAATATGGAACAAAGGTCTTTCTTACGTTGGGACGCTTCAAATATACCCAATTAGTGTTGCATCATAAATAGCATTATATCTGCCATTTGTAGTCGAAATGCCTAAATGTCAATAATTTGGTTTTACTCGCTCATTAAAATTAGATTAATAAGTCGTTTTTAGCGTCTCTATTGGTGCAATTACAAAACATTTTAATTGGTTTAAACATGAAAAGTAACTATGCATGGTGCCAACTTTAAAAGTTCGTAATTTGAGCCGAGGGGAATTACACAAATTGTAAAAAAACAAATGACAGCATTAAGCAATAAACTGTACCTCTACAAGCTACTTTTAGTTGCTTATCCAGCCCAAGCTAACATAATTATCATATCGTATTTAGCCGATTCAGGTATATCTATTTCCTATTTAGCCACGCAAATTACGACGAAGTTTCGAGACGCGATTAAGAATCTATCAAGGTGTTTTAC
>JANQSS010000123.1 GCA_028279185.1 Saprospiraceae bacterium
TAGTATCACATAATCATAGTATTTTTATGGTATCATATAATTTTTATGATTTCTGATCATCATTGTTCAAAATACTCTATTGTAATGGTATCATATAATAGCCATTTTTCTGAACAGTGTGATCACTATAAAATCGTAACTCTCGTTTTCACATGTACAAATTCTTTTCGTATTTTTTAAAAATAACCACATGCTATAATAAAAATTTGTGTTATCGTAATCCTTATTTAGTTCTCCAATAATTTACATACTTGTTAATTGTAGTTGAACATTATTTCATATTATTTCCATATTGATTACTATCAACCTGTTAATTTCTTATTTTTGTCCGGTGTCCGCATACGATTTAGAAGTACATGTATATAATTTAATTTTATTTAAATTACATCAATGGACTTGATTTTACATCTGACTGTGTATATTTATAATAAATAATTTGCTTGTTAAACAATATTATGTGTTTCAACATTTAAATTTATATCTCTACTTTCAACAGTTCTCATAATTGTGTACAGCGTGACCGTTGAAAAAAAGTAAATTTTTTTTCCCCCAATTATCGAAATGATGTAATTCAGTTTATTCACTTTACATGTCTCATTGCAGTTTCAAACAACAAATATCCGAAAAATTTGAGTTTAAAAATTAAAAATTCTGTATTCCATTTTCACTCGAAATAAAGTGTAACGCTGTGTAACGGAGTTACGATTCATGTTTAATTACTTCTACAAGTCTGGTTTTTCCATTGTTCAGTCTTTATGGTATGTAAATATTATTTTCAATGTGGATTTCTCCTCTTTTTAAGCTAAAACGCACTTATAGTTGTCATTGTGAAGTTAGTATGGTCTTAGCTCTAGGACGTGGAGCCATCTTCAGGAAAGATAAAATCGTTGCCATGAACGTAACTAAGGGACACAAATTGAAATCTCGTATACCACGTGATTCGTATGGTAATTGTAATGGCCGGCATTTTTGACAGCAAATAATGTAAACAAGGTAAGAAAAACTTGGTTATTTGTTATTTTGCCCATTCTCCTGTATGTTTCTGAGATACTAAGACATACATGATATATGTGTGCATTGAGTAGTAGTAGGAAACGTTACCATAACTCACTGGTCACTGGTCAGAAAAGTATATCGCTGTACACATGTATAAATTCATTCATTCATCCTTTCGTTCATCCATCCATCCATCCATCCATCCATTGATCCGTTCGTTCGTTCGTTTGTTGATTAATCTCCCCATTTGTCAATCGACAGAAATTGTTAAATAAAAACTACACGAAAATTGCAACACATATTAATCAACCTGCAGCTTCGAACTTGCTTCCGTTTTACTTGTTGTAATCAACTATTCCTATGAATTGCCATTTTACATCTCGCATTCCAATATTTTTATTCCTTACATTTTTTTCTCATTTACAAATTTTTTTTATTAATTAGAATATGTATTGAAGTGTTTGTTTGCTCCCTTCAGGTCCTCCAGGTGAAACCCCTACCATTCGCCGAAACAACTTTGAAATGCTACCTTCAGGTCCTCCAGATGAAACTTTGAAAAAATAACATTGGAGGTTAGTACCATTTATTATTAACTAAATTACATAAAGTCCAAGGGCTATGCACTTCAAAGACCATTAATTACGATTATGATCACAATTTAAAACACTGACTTAGAACAGTGCATTTTTGGTTAGAGTATCAAGGTGAAGGTAACAGGATCCAAAGTGGTTTGGCTGTACATTATTGAGAGTTTGTAACTATGTCATTTCAAGCTCGATGTCAAGGTTATCCGTGGTTACCTGAGGTCAAGATGTAGCTTATCTATTCGTAGCGTAA
>JANQSS010000124.1 GCA_028279185.1 Saprospiraceae bacterium
CGGACCAAACCAGGCACCATTTTCTCCATCTCCCCAGCGGGTTCGTACTTTTAAATTTAAATCTAATCTTGAATCAGCTATTCCAAGACGGCCTAACAATGGCTGGAAATGGTCTTGATATAGATTATGCAGCGAATCCGTCAAACTGATATGCAACAACTTTTCAAACGCAATGTTTGTCGGCGTTAACAAGTGAATAGATTGAAAACAATATCGTACTAAATTTGCTATCGCCCCTTTAATACCATCGGGATTGACGTGTCTGTCAATAAATCGTTCAGGGCCGGAAAAATGTCCCCAGTAAAAATGGTTATGAATCATAAGCCATAATTGCGATAGCACTATCGCCATAACTGACACTAATAAAATACAAATTAAATTGTTTTTACCCGAGTCAATTAAAACCAGTGTGTCAGGCTGTTTAGCAATTAATAATAGTAGGGCAATACAAAACGGTAACGCGAATGCAACAAAGGTGAACTTAAGTGATAAACCAAAGGCGATTAAAATAATGAGCAGCAATAGTTCAAAGCCATCCATGTTCAATGATGCCCGAATCAACAATAGCACTGCTGTCGACGCAATTGCTGCACACCAAATATCCGGTTTGGTTCCGGTAGCTTGAAATACCAATACAGGTACTGATGCGACAATCAACATCACTGTTATCGCCAACGACCTGGAACCAAAATGTCTGCCTATGGCATAAGACGAACTGATAATTGCTAAATACGCAAACCAGGCATTAATGGCCAACCCGTAATCCGTATTAAAACGCAAATTTGGATAAAACAATATATCCCCACCCACCGGGAAAACAACCTGATGATATTCAGTGAATGAGTCCAAGAAAAAACTCTCGGCCTGCATAAACATCGGCACACGGGCAATGTTGTAACGCATACTGTCATAGTTTCCCTCAGGGATAAAAAATGCCAACGCCGCCAGGTATATCAAGACAATGTATAAAATATAAAAACTGATTTCTCTTGGTTTTATGGCTTGTAATAAACCAGCTAAATCAAGACCATATTGCCTGGGTTGTTTACTTATGTAGACAAATACAACAACTAAAAAAACCAGTTCGAAAATAATCAATAGTTGCGGCTGACCAAGCAGGAAACATAACTGTATGAAAAACGAATAAACCGCTATACACGTTGTGATGGCAACCGGAATCGCCTCTCGAATACCTATTCCCCGTCTACTTAAATATGTGATCAGACTGATAATAAAAAAAAGCAGTTCAAGCTTCAGC
>JANQSS010000125.1 GCA_028279185.1 Saprospiraceae bacterium
CCTAATAATAATCAGTTACCTGTCCCTGTGGTGTTTTCTGTCCTGCAAGGAAATGAGATCTGGGAGGTACATTTTGTTCTTTATTGAGAGTAGTTGTCATTATGACTTGCACGCTCTTATGCATGCACATTACATAATAGTAAAGTCTGATAAGTTTCAGAGCCGAGCGTTAGGCACTTTAGTGCTTTCATTTAATAAGCAATTTTATAATAATAGTATAAAGTACCACATTAATATAAATGCATGAATAGTGATAATGAAAGTGAAATTGAAAATTCTGGAAGAATCATGGATTTGGTATTCTCTGGCCTATCTGCTGGTTTTTGAATTTTGTGCATAGAACATTCTGGAGCTGAGAATAATTATTATTTTTTTTCTGCTTAGGATTAACTACTACTTAAATTCAACAACTTACCGACTCTAAACACCCTGACAACAGTCAACTAGCTCAAAAAGGACAGCAGAAAATTCTACTTGGTGATTAGTGGTTGTGACATAGATGACGACCTTTACCTGTCGCGTAAAAAAATTAAAAAAAAAAAAGGAGTGGCCGAAGCTGGATTTGAACTGGTGCACACACTTGGCTTAACCATCAGACCATCTAGACAGTGGCATAATTGTGGCTTTTGTGTTTTGACGAAGACGAAGAATCGTGGATTTGGTAGCTACTAGTTTCTGGCCTATCTGCTGGTTTTTAGTAATTTTGTGCATAGCACATTCTGGAGCTGAGAATATTTAATTTTGTTTTTCCTTCTACTTAGGTTTTCAAGAAGGAAGCCACACACCAAGCAGAAAAAAAGACCAGCTCCACACACATATACCAGGTAGTTACTTTTGTGTGGTAATGGTCGTCAACATTGCGCGCCCCGCGTGAGCGGGAAACGTTGCGATTGAATGGCTTCCCTATAGTAAGAAAACAAATTCAGCCATAACTTGGAAGGTCAAAAATCCGTCCGATCACTTTGGGCACATTCTGCATGCCCATATTATAAAAATTATGGTTTGAATTACTTGGTTTAATAGTTATTACGCCTATGGACACTTTCTGTCGCTAATTTCACGTGCATAATGCTCCCTGGCTCCACATCCTGCCTGAAAAATTTTTGGAATATGGCTTCCTAGGACCACACCCCCTACTAATCGCTGCTGAATGTGCCGGTTCTCGCTCGCTCCCCAAGCTCAATGTAGGTCAGTAGTACAGTATGGTCACAGGGCCAGTGTTGTACCTGTTGTTACGAGACTTGGTATTCGGAGAGACTTTAGAGTTCATTTCAGTGTTATAGGCTTAAGACTCTAATCTAATGAGTTTGGGCGGAGTCAAAAAAAACGATCTGCCATTTAGTTGACTATACGGGGGTGAGATCGAGAAGCCATAAAAATGCATGTCGTGAACCTGAAAAGTTGCGTTTATGAGCTGTAGATCATTATGCGAGCAAGTTCGGCGACCGGAAGTAGTCACACGCAGAGATCAAAGGAACATCAAAGTACCGT
>JANQSS010000132.1 GCA_028279185.1 Saprospiraceae bacterium
ATTTTATCGGTCTTGCTGGCAGTAAATCGCTCCAGAATTTTGCCGATTTGACGTCTGAACTGCGGAGCGCCCTCAGCAAATACCCAACCATGTGCTGTAAACACGGTTTTGTATTTATTCTTGGCTGCCAGGCGACCTACAATACCTGCTTTGGTCGAATGAAAATGGATCAAATCAGGGCCTATAGATTTAAACAACTCACGCAATTGAAAATAGGCCCTTATATCACCCCATATTGACCACCCTCTTTGCAAAGCGGGCAGAATCACCACCTCAACGCCTAGTTTGCGACTTGCCTGCTCAAGAAAACCCTTCTCTCCTGTAATCAAAGTGATCTCAAATTCCTGATAATATGATTTAATCAGCGAAAACACATGCGTTTGCGCCCCACCTTCTTCTGAGCGGGTAATCACATAAACTATTCTTTTTTTTGTATTTGCCATTAACTGTGTTAATCAATAAATTGATAGAATACCGACTTTTAAAGAATCGGTGTTTGCCACTGATAACCTTATTTAAACTGGATGAAAATACTTAATAAACAAACACATAAGTATATTGAACTGATTTTATACCGGACTATAACCGGTTTAAGGTCCGAAGCAACTAAAAACTTGTTGAGTTTTAGCTGGTGGATTATTGAGCCCGTCTTATATATGTTGGTGTTTTACCTGGTTTTCGGGTTCATATTTAAGCGCGGTTCCGGTGAACATTTTATTCCATTTTTATTGTGTGGGCTGGTCGTCTGGAAATGGTTTGCCACCACCATCACTTCCACGTCCCAATCATTAGCCGCGAACAAGATGTTGATGAGTCAAGTCTACGTACCTAAACTGATTTTTCCGATCATATCGGTACTGCACCAATTCTGTCGTTTCTTAATCGTATTTGCGATATTGATTCTGTTTTTAAACCTCTACGGGCTACACATAAACCCTCATTACCTGGAGCTGTTACCGCTGCTTGCTATTCAAATTGTATTTTTAGCGGCTATCGGCTTTTTACTTGCCTCGGCCATTCCTTTTCTGCCCGATTTAGCGATGCTTATTCCAAGTGCAATACAGTTACTTTTTTTTATGTCAGGCATCTTTTTTTCAATCGAATCATTACCAGAATCATACCAGGCGATCTTTAACCTTAATCCAATGTTCGTTTTGATTGATTCCTACAGAAATATCCTTATTTATTCTCAGTCCCCAAACTGGGGTTACCTGCTGATTATTTTACTTATTTCTATTCTATTGCTCGGTATAGCCATATTCTTTTTAAAGAAGTTCGACATTATCTATCCCAAGCTTTTGAACTGAGTTATCGCCAATGAATCAGCAACCGATCATCACTCTGGAAAATGTTGGCGTCTATTTCACCCATATTACCCGGCGATTTAAAAAAGAAATCTTTTGGGCTCTGGAGGATGTCTCCCTGAACCTGTATCAGGGTGAAACCCTTGGAGTAATTGGTAAAAACGGTGCCGGAAAATCAACGCTGTTAAAAGTTATGGCGGGCCTTATTGCGCATGACAAAGGTACGGTTATTAATCACGGTTATTCAGCAGCCTGTTTATCACTACAATTGAGTTCCCTTGCTAATATGAGTGGCTGGGATAATATCGTCTTAAAAGGGTTATTAATGGGAATGTCTCGGGACGATATAAAAAACAGCATTAGTGACATTATCCAATATGCGGAATTGGAGGATGTAATTGGCAAACCGTTTAATACCTATTCTTCTGGAATGAAAGCAAGGCTCAATTTCTCAGTCGCTATTCACTCCAAAAACGACATTCTGTTAATCGATGAAATATTAGGTGTCGGGGACCAGTCTTTTCGGGCAAAATCACAAAATACCATGAAAGAACTGATCAAATCTGACAAGA
>JANQSS010000154.1 GCA_028279185.1 Saprospiraceae bacterium
TTGTTCGTTGATATTTTTCTTGGCTAAACTCGATACATAGTTGATGTGTATATTTTGTGGCTTCTCCAAATGCTGAGTGAATGGCCACGGTCGGTGTCATAGGATTTAGTACTTCTTTTCCGTCTACAATAAACGCATAATTATATATGCCATTTGGCAAATAAAATTCTCCTTCCCAGCTGTTTCCTTTTTTAATCAATATGTATTCTTGCGAATAGTCGGCAAGACCGCTTACCAGTACATTAGTGGCGTCTGAATATCCGGGAAGTGTAAATACGGCATTAGCATTTTCGTCAGCTTGGCCACTCATTCGATTGACAATACGGTCAACGTTCAAATATGTTTGAGGATAGTTTGAGCGATAATCATACAATATTTTTTTTGCTCCAACTATATCACCGGTGCGATAAGTGCTCAGAGCCAAGGTCAAGGGGTAAATATATCCAAGTGGATCACTTCGTAAATATTCGCTTAGAAAAGGGGCTATTTCTAAATTTGCTTTTTCTGTAAAAGCCGCGGCCATGCATCGAATCACATCAAGCCGACTGGCTTCGGGAAGATTTAACTGATTGAGATAGGTCAACGCTGCCTCGCCCCCGGATTTAATAAAGACCTCACGCGTTTGCGCTAATGCATGTTCCGAAAATAATTGGGGCATGTAATACGAACGACGTCCATTTTTAAGTAACTGGTCTAGCGAGGAGTAAAAAGGGTTTGCATAATCGAGGCCGTAGAAAAGCCAGAACTCTCCTGTTGTCAAATTTTGGATATTTGAATAAATGGTAGTCGCCCAACTCCTCTGGGCCGTTTTGGAACAAGCCTCAACAAAAGAAGAAAAACCAATTTCTCGCGTTCGTACTATTTTATCGGCTATTGGATATCGCCAGCATTCAGATCCATCTTCGTCATCGCAAATACTGAAATTGGTTGACACTTGATAATTTCTGCCCTGGACCATTTTGCTACCGGTTGCGTTTATAATCGCAAAGTTTCCATATTTATCTGCTACATGCATTTGCGCAGTATTGAACCCTACATCAAACCAATATGTATCAAAAAATTCAATCACTTCTGGTACGGATTTAAGGTGCTTCATCAAGTGATTAAAGATTTCATGGTCTCCGGCTGGAAATGATTGCTTGAGATGCCTATTTGGAACGCGGTATGTTTTTCCAAACATGTCCAAAGCATTAAAGTCAAAAAATAAACCAGCTTCGTTAAATCCACCCTCGGTATTGGCATTGGCACCATTTTCAGGGTTGATGTATGAAAATGTCAGATATCCGTATTCATCCGAACACATTGCCGGAAAGACATTGAGGTAGGTCTCAAATGTGAAAAAATCATCTTCGTTATTTCCAGCCCAAACATTTCCATTTTCATCTTGAGCAGAGAAGATCGTACAAGCATTGGAAACGGCAATGCAAAAACAAAAAAGTAGAGAAGCAAGTATAACACGTCGAAATCGAAAGATGACATTCCTGTTTTTTAAAGCCAAAATAATCCTATTAACCGGTGAACAAATAAGTGATCAAGAAACGTAGGAGTTTAAATAAATCACCAGAAATATGAGTGATTGGGATGAAAAGACCGGTTTAAGGGGTGAAAACATTGTCGTCAAACAGGACGGACTTATATGTTTTTGAAACTGGGATGGAGCCAAGCAGCGTCATGTTAATTGAATGTGCATCATTCCATTCGACAAAGTGGTTTGGATTAATCAAATGTGACCGATGAATACGCCTCAGGAATGCATGTTGCGCTTCGACTTTTTTTAAGGTTGTTCGAAGTAGCTTTTTTTGTAACTCGCCATTGACGATGTGATGTATGATGACATAGTTATCAGAGCTGGAAACGGCAATGATATTGCTGGTTGAGGTTTGTAATATGTCGAGCTTGTTGGCACCCTTTATAATGATTTGTTCCGTACTTGACTGCTTGCTGTCGCGTTGGAAATACAACCAGCGCAATGTCACCAAAAGTATAAGGAGTAAGAGGAATGTCGGATAATAAATACCTAAAGTGAATTCGCCAAAAGAGTATAACCCGTTCATAATATTTGACTGGTAATACAAATAACACCCGCTTAAACTCAGAGCGTTAAACAAGAGAAGAAATACGATTTCATAACCAATGGTCCATTTCATTTTACGCGCATATAGGTTGTTTTCGGCAACAGAAACGACCATATAGCTGATAAATGTAATGATACCATACGTTGGTAGCAGTATAAGGCGGTTAATAAAGGTCAATTCCCGTACGTCGAAAGGGGCAATAAAAATGAGGAATAAAACAAGCCAAATACTTATTATCGAGGCAATTACAATATGACTCGTGTAATTTTTTGGAAAAGGAAGACGCCTGTCAATCTGTTGAACTACTCCCGATATCTTTCCAATCATATGATTCCCGCGAATAATTTATTTACCGGCCAATATTTTTTCATAACGCTTCGTGTCGCGTAAGAGAGCAATAGCTTCATCAAGTTCCGGGTCGGTATCCAAACTTTGTTGGATTTTCCCTTTTTGAAAGTGGTAGCGGGCAACAATGTCTTCTTCTATCAATCGCGTAATTTCTGCTTTATAGGTATCCAACTCTGATTCTTTCTGAACAGTTAAAGCTGACTCCAAGGCTTGCAGGTGCTCGCGTATTGCGGGGGTGTCACTTTCGGGTTTGGCTTTCAATTTTAGTACTAGTTTTTCCGCCTCATTTTCATAGTGAAAGTTCTTTTCTGCGATAAATTTTTTGAATGTATCGTAGTCATTGAACCTATAGTCTTTTGCAGGTCCGATACTGTCTATATTCAGTGTATAGGCATTTACAAATTCAAACAGTAAATATTGTTTTTGCAATGCTTTTATGACCGAGGCAAGTTTTGGTTTTTTTAATGGAACATCAGGTGTAACACCTCCTCCGTCGAGGACGGGACGATTGTTGCGCGTATAGAACACACCACGTTCGTCATCCGATATATCCACCGGTTCACCGTCCATATATTCTTTGCCCTGAATACATCTTCCAGATGGTATATAATATTTGGCGGTTGTCAACTTCATATTATTATTATAGCCAAGGCTTTTCGTATTCTGAACGAGTCCTTTGCCAAAACTGCGTTGGCCCAAAATCACACCTCTATCTAAATCCTGAACAACACCAGAAACAATTTCTGATGCTGACGCACTACTTTTATTAATTAAAACGGCAAGTCGAATATCGCCATCTAGCATTGGCTGTGTAGTCTTATAGCTTTTGTCCCGTTCGCGGACTTTTCCTTTAGTTATTACGGCTTCTTCGCCAGGTGGAATGAAGAGGTTTACAATATTAATCGCTTCTCGCAGGAGTCCGCCCCCATTGTTTCTGAGGTCAAGAATTAATCCGTCCATTTGCGGATTGCCTTCTTTTAATTGACCGTAGGCTTTAGCAATATTATTAGCGGCATTTTGAGTAAATGTGGTAAGCACAATATAGCCGGTAGTTTCATCTAACATTCCTTTATAAGGTACATTAGGAACATTGACCTCCGATCGATTGATGGTGACATCACGCGTTTCGTTAGAACCATAGGATTGAATTGTTATTGGTAGGTCGGTTCCGGCTGCACCTCTGAACATGGCACGAATTTCCTCTTCGGGTTTACCGACGGCAGATTGTCCGGCCACTGCTATGATCTTGTCACCTGCACGCAGTCCGGCTTTATGTGCAGCATAGCCTTCATAAGGCTCAATTATTGTCAAATGCTCACCGATTTTTTGCGCAAGCGCCCCCATGCCATCGTATTTTCCTTCCGTTAAGAACTTATATCGTTCGATTTGGTTTTGAGAATAAAAACGTGTGTAGGGGTCGAGTGAATTGAGCATGGCGTCAATACCAATTTTCATAAGCTTACCGGGGTCGAGTTCATCGACATAGTTGGAATTAAGCTCTTGATAGACTTTGGTGAAAATTTCAATGTTCTTCGTTATTTCGAACAGCTTATCATTATTGACAAATGCTGAACCTGCCACAAATGTGATGATGATAAAAGTAAGCGTTAATGACCTTTTCATATGATGTGAACTTTCTTCTGTACAGTAGAAATGTGAACGCGAATTTAAGGGGAATAGTGTATTTGATTTATCACTCCGCACCGGGGTAGGCGCCAGGCACCTATAGGAG
>JANQSS010000161.1 GCA_028279185.1 Saprospiraceae bacterium
GATTGATGTCCAACCGATGGACACTCACACCAACAGTCCGTCCACCAACTACAGTATGTAGTTGTACTTTGTACTTCCTAGTACGCATACGCAAAAACGACGCGCTGTAACGATCACGTCATTGCAAGTTTTCCTAAAGCATAATTTATCTAGCTGATTAATAAATAGTGGGTGCGGCAGAAAGTATACGGAGCAATAGAATTTTTACCCGGAAGTCGTTTATTCGTTTTCTCATTACGACACTTTCACTAGTTGCCATGTTGAGGTTTAGCTGAAGCTCATTATTTCACCTGGAACAATAAACCGGAAATTGATTATCAGCGCGAAGTTCCCCCTTTTCTCAGATCCTGTCACACATAAGTAAATACTGAGTGCATTGTGTACAATATACATGGATAATACAGTCATCTCTTTTCTAGTTTTGCACCTGGTAGTCTACGTTCTTTCCTTTTTTCTTTTGACAGGGGCAAGCATTGCCGTCGTTTCATCTTTGTGCCGAATACAACAACAGTATCACTCCTCGATTCCATAATTTTCCCTTCAAGAAGATCATCCAAAAATCCATACTCGTAGAGCATTCAGAACGGCAGTGAACACTGACCCTACAAAAATCTTTGAGCTACCTATATTCGAAGTTCGTGCAGATATGGCCTTGGACGTTTTGAAGAAAGAAACTCATTAACAGAGTTTCTTCAGAGTCAAGACTTTCAACATACTCGATTTGAATTCCCATCTGGTAGGCTAAAAAGGACCGGATTATTGAGGTCTTGCTTCGTATGATTTCATACTTTTTTTTTCGGAAAAGTCAGCCTCACCCAATGCTTTAGCCAACTGGGGACCCTCCCCTCCCCTGCAAATAGATGATGCTCATTAATGCATGCATAGTAGGAGTAGGTCTAGACACACACGTGCTCATAGCTTGTATTACTTAGTTACATCCCCATGCTCGCCGTAGTCAAATACAGAATATCACGCACAGATGTACCGTTTATGTATACAAGC
>JANQSS010000162.1 GCA_028279185.1 Saprospiraceae bacterium
TAGCTTTTAGCTATATTCTAGTGACCTCATGAAACCGAACAGCCAAGTTTCACTGACTATTTTGATGTACGACCTATCTCTTCCCACCTGGTAGAGGTATAGATGTACATGTTGTACAAGTACATCTCAATGTAACTAGTAATTATTATTATTGCTATGCCGGGAAACGCAAATGTAGCTACATTTGAGGGCATGCACCGGTGATAACGTATTAAATTATCATTCATATAGGAGATAATAGAGTAGGCATGCTTTAAGGTGAATCAGACGTCTACTTACCTCTACTGAACAATATTCACTTGACAACTGGCTGAAGTTTGATTCGGGAGATCCTTAATCGCTTATTCCAGTGAATAAGCTTATGATGAGATGTTAGTACTGCCGATTTCAGAGTCGTTAGACAATATCCCTGAGATCGTAGACGTTCGAACGAGTGGAGAGATTTGCAACGAAAGAAACGTCTATGCGTAAAGCATAAACTTAATGGTAGTGAGATATGCGCAGAACCCCTGCTACAAAGGTGAGGTGATTGAGATAAAAATCATATTATCAACAATCGTTACCACGAAAAGACTATCTTCAGTGAATCAAGAGAATCATTAAGATCATGATTAAGATAGTCTTCTAAAGATAATTATTGATTCAAGTTTTGAAATTATCGACTAGAATATCTTAATCAATAATGTGCCTCCGGCCGAGTGGCTTGCGCACGATCGCATCGCATGATTCAGAAGTGATTTCTCAGGTGATAATTATCGTCAACAGCAGAACTATAGCCGGATAACGCTCACTATTCCCAGTTAAATATTGTAAAAGGAACGGAAAGCTGGAACGGAAATCTGAAGCGGAAACTGGAACGGAAATCGGAAACAGAAACAGGAAATGGTCGTCAACACGCTTAGCTAATTACATGATATTGTTATGATTATAAATTTTTACGATCAACAAATAC
The DNA here is from genome assembly GCA_028279185.1 of Saprospiraceae bacterium. GTDB lineage: Bacteria > Bacteroidota > Bacteroidia > Chitinophagales > Saprospiraceae > JANQSS01. The sequence continues at coordinate 953 of JANQSS010000162.1, forward strand.
AATGCGCGTGTGTGCACATGTACAATCGTCTCGTGTCCTAGCAAAGTAGATGTGTGCTCAGTGCAGAACACCGCTGGGAGTCGCTGTAACCTGTCTTTCTCGTGTCCACGGCGTATTATGTTCTTTATTAGCGTTATGCTAATTATCGTCAGGTTCTATTTTAAGGTAGTAATTTAATGAGTTTGGGCGGAGTCAAAAAAATGATCTGCCATTAATTTTAGTGGACTATACGGGGGGTGAGATCGAGAAGCCATAGAAATGAACATTATAAAACTGAAAAGTTGCGTTTATGAGCTGTAGATCATTATGCGAGCAAGTTCGGCAACCGGAAGTAGTCACACGCAAAGAGATCAAAGGAACATCAAA
>JANQSS010000163.1 GCA_028279185.1 Saprospiraceae bacterium
ACAGAGATGAGTGATTATATAATAGTCATAAACGGAGTTGAAAGAGAAGTTACTCGAAGACAATTTAAATTACATTATAGACTCGAAGAATTGTATAGGTCTCGCACATTTTTCACAAATTGGTTAGCGGAATTAAACAAACGCAGACCCTTTGAAACAGAAGAGGAATACAAGAAATATGAAGAAATCGAGGAGTACTTAATAGACGCTGAGGATGACCTTTATCTATTATGGCATACTTTGTATCCGGAATATCGAAATCGAAAGCCTAGGGGAAGAGTAGATTTGTTGGGATAAACGTGTAATGTATTGTCAGGTAATGAATATGTCCCAAGCTTGATGCCGTGCATTAAACGATGCATTTTTTACTAACAAATTTGTGCGCTACTTTCTCCAGTTACGATTGAAGTTACGAAATAATATCGTAAGACACATTAAACGTATTGCTTTTGCATGTCATTTTATAAATTCCATGTCGGTTCTATTTGTTTTAGGGCAAACAGGTACGTATGGTGCTGGAAACATCTTGAAAAGTTTTTAGCTATCTTTTCCAGGTGTTGAAAGTACGATTTGCTAACTTTATAACCTGTTTTTAAAACAAATAACACTAATACAAAATGGCTACAAATATTCTTGGCAATGAAATTTCGAAGTTTCTACCTTTTAAAATAAGTTCTTGGATGCAAAAAAGATGGGTAGAAGATGCACGGGTCCCAGTTCCCCTACCCGGTGTAAACAGAGTGCATCGTTTATTATGTAAGAGAACCAACAGCCATGTTTATCGATTAGCAAAATATACTCGTGTATCACGAAGCGCAATGAAAAGTTTACTTTAGTAATTATTAATGCAATTTTTTTGTGCTATTTTACATTGCTGTTATATGTGTTGATACAAAATACAAAAGAAATGCGAATTTTCCAATAAATCTGTTTATTTACAAAAGTAAAAAAGGACCCTACTTTTTGTTTATCAGATCTACATGAACATTCATCCCTCGGAAGGGATAGTACGTAAAGTTACTCTCTATCTTACCATCGCTCAAAAACTCTGAAAATTAACAGTGTATAAAAAGTAACTAACTTTCTAAAGTTCATAAAGAACAACTCATTTGTGAAAACTCTGAAATATAACAATACAAACCTTTTAGACATATAAATTTTTCACTTATGCTTACCATAAATAATTATGGTTAAACGTTTCAAGTTGGAAGTCAGCGCTAATGGTACTTTTTAGAAACTGGATCACGATATTTTTCGTCATAATATAACAATCCAAAAATTTTGCAAAATATATTGTTAATTTGTACATCATAATGTTACTTTTTATAATATTTTTCTTTCAACAGCAAACAAATGAATACCGTTTTAATCAGCTTTTCAAACACTAATTGAAATATCTTCTTTCTTAATACTGCAATGCTCTTTCAACTTACGATCTTTGGCACAGACAGACACGCACTTTCAAGTTAGGATAATGCAGTTTCAAGTTACGCTTGAGTTGAAACATGCAATAATTAAATTGCCTATTGCCGGAATATTCACTTTGTTTTAGGAAATATTATAAAAGTATGAAATATTTATATGAAACCACATATTTTACAAAGTCAACAAGTCATGACCAATCTTATTTATACAGAACAACATATTTACAAAGTCAAGGTCATCACGAATTTTTAGTATCTCCAGCACATTCTGGATTAACCTGAGACAAACATCGATGCACTTTCAAGTTAGGATAATGCCGTTTCAAGTTACGAACTTGAGTACAAACATGCAATAATTAAATTGCCTATTGCCAGAATATTCAGTTTGTTTTGAAGTAAGAAATATTTATACGAAACCACGTATTTTACAAAGTCAATAAGTCATGACGAATCCTATTTATACAGAACAACATATTTACAAAGTCAAAGTCATGACGAATCTTAACTATTATGAACAATTACCACTCTTATGTAAATAACTGTACAAAAAATTTAATTGAAGAAATACAAACAAACAAAATCTGTTAATCCCTTCACAATTCATCTTTCTCAATAATAATAACAATCATTCAAGTTACGATCTTTGGTATAAATACCCAGTCATCTTTCAAGTTAGCACTTTGGCACAAACAGCGAATATACCTGTCAGAATGATATGTACTCCTTAATACTTAAGATGGCCTTCCAAGTTACGATGTTTAAAGTTACTTTTGAAAATATCGAACAAATTTGGCACAAACAGCGAATTTACCTGTCAGAATGATATGTACTCCTTAATACTTAAAATGGTCTTCCAAGTTACGATGTTTAAAGTTACTTTTGAAACAATCAAACCAATTTGGCACAAACAGTGAATTTACCTGTCAGACTGAGATGTACTCCTTAATACTTAAAATGCTCTTCCAAGTTACCATGTTCAAAGTTACTTTTGAAACAATCAAATCAATTTACTACTCTTTTATGCAATGACAGACAAAAAACTATCAAGTGACCACCATTCGTACAAACAGCTAACAAATATATACTAGTCTTGTATACAATCTCATTGTGAGCACGCGAAAAACGTAATTGTAAAATATTTAACAGAAAATCGAAGGCAATCAGAATTCATCATCGTACGTTAAAGTTCGTCTTGAACTATCAAATACTTCATACTTCAAAAGCTCTTTTTCAAGTTACAATCTTTGGAAGAAACAACTAATAAATATATTGCAAATTCGCATAACACATAATGTTTGTGTTAAATAGTGAAATACTTAATACTTAAATACTCTTTCAAGTTAAAATCTTTGGTAGAAACAGCTAATACTTTGCAGACCATTCAGCAACATACTTTTAAAGTTTGTTTTGAACTATCAACTACTTAATACTGGTCTTGTATACAATACGAACAACAACACATACAAAAAGAAATTGTAAAACATTTCACAGAAAATGGAAGGCAGTTAAAATTCAGCAGCGTCCTTTGTAGTTCGTCTTGAACTATACAATACTTAAAATGTTCGCTCAAGTTACGATCTTTGGTACAAACAGAAAATAATTATACATCTATTGCCCATTGGCACAACATTCAGCAGCGTATATCAAAGTTGTTCTTGAAATATCAAATACCTAATACTGAAAATGCTATTTGAAGTTACGATGTTTGGTAGAAACAAATATATTCAGCATAGTGTTTCTGGCATAGAAAGCCTGTCAGTTTGCAAATGCACCTCCCCCTTGTGGTACATGTAATTACAAAGAAAGAGGCATTCAATGCGAGATTTGTCCGTCAAAGAAATGCAACTTTAACACATTGTTGACCATTTAGTTTATAAGTATATTTATCCTTTTTTTTGAACAAAAAGGAAGAAAAAAGTTAACATCACTCCACCGTGTTTGTGGAGCTACATAGAAGTATGGTGAATTGAGTCATCATGACTCACTTCAATCTAAGAAAACTGGGTCATTGTGACCTGTTCAATTAACTAAATTCCTTTGTATTCTTTTTTTTTAACCCTATTGTTTTTTTTGTTTTTTTTTTCGGTACCTAAGACTACACAACTAAGGTGTAAATGATCACATATCTAGGAAAGCATGATAGTCATGTCAATCGATGTATTGAATAAAACTAACCCTTCGTACACTTTGTACATGATTCAACACATGGATTGACACCACTAAAATGCTTTCCATAGTCCCAGACAATCTCCTCAAAAGGTTTGATCTCACGACAAGCAAAAAATATCAACTCCAATTTACCTTTTCCCCACGTAAAAAGCCTAGGTTTGGAATTTGGATGACGTGATGAATGGTTCAGGAGTTGCCCAAAAGTTTTTTCACGTTTTAAATCACGATTAATGTAAAAAGTTTCCATTCCAGAACATGTCTTTTCAACTAATTCTATCAAATAGTTACACTTATCATCATAAGGGAGTAGATATTTTTCTGCGTAACTTCGCGACACCTGAACCCCTCCATAGTTACACAATGGAGTGTTTTTTTTAATAAATGCTTTAGCAAAAACACCTTTTCCTTCTTTTAATCCGGACTTCACTTCAATGTCACACCAATCTTGCTTAACACAATTCTCTTGCAAGGTATCTGGCAGGGCTTTTAACAGTGGAAATCCGAACTTTTCTCCAGATAATGGATAATCCATTGCATCACTGGAAATGTAATCAGTCTAAATTTAAGTTAATTTTATAACTTGTGTTCTTTTTCACTTGAAATATTTCGAAGTCTGTTCACAATTAGTATAAAACTTTGGCATATCAGAACTCACTGTTTCCTCTTCTTTTTCTTCTTACGGTGAATTACGATTTCTGGTTCGTCGTCAGAGGATGTGTCACCGCTTCCACTAACCTCGGTTGGTGTCGCCGTCGTGTCTGATTGAGAAAAAAGTGTCGAGTCAACTTCATGTCTTGTTTCATCAATGTACTTCTTTGCCTTATGAATTTCGGTGGCGAAAAGTTCCTCGGCATGTGATAGCCGGTATTCTTCCATAGAAATAGGAGCTTCTTCATCGCTTAGTTTTTTAAGAATTTGGTCAATATCAGCCTTATTCACATTTTCTGTGTCTTTAGGTTTAGGTGATGTCATATCGTCGTCACTAGAGAAATCTAATGATTTTTTGGCGTCACTTACATCACCAGTATTTGACTTTAGCCCTCTGAGTTTTGCTAAAGGTAAATTTTCACTATCAGATGACTCGATATCTGATTCATCTACTCTGGTACAAATGGGAGAGTTACATGTCTCACCTTCCTTATGGTGGCATCTTCTGTGACCAACGTCACCTCCACTAGTCTTAATTCCTAACGGTTGGGAAGATGACAACAGAACAGGACTGGTAACCAATTCACCATTAGTTATTGTTCCAGGCTCATTAGATGACGGTTCAACAGCAGTAGCAAATATTTCACTACTTTTACTGGCTTGAGGTTGAGAATTGATACATTCACTCGAAATCGTAACAGGAACCGTTTTATCTTGACATGAGTTCAGTTTATTTTCTCCATCCGTGACTATAAAAGAAACAATTCCATTCTTTTCCACTAGGCCTGGGACTATGTCCTGACACTGAACTTCAATACCACTTTCTTCAGTTTCGTTACGTAACAAATCCTTTCCATGTTCATCCGAATTGTCAAGTTTTGTATCCACTCGCACTGATTCTGTGCTGCAACTCGTTTCATTCGGAAGTGTAACTTCTGATTCTTTTCCATTAGGTTTAGGGTCACTTTTCTCAGCGTTTAGAGTAGTGTTACGATTACTGAGACTATGTTCTTGTGGATTACTTCTATCCATTAACACTGCCACTGGCTCTGTATTGGAACTCGCTTTAGTCTGAGCTTTACTTTCCTCAGTGTTTCGGGAACTGTCACTATTTGTCCGAGAAGCACTTTCTGATTCATTTCGATGATTGATATTCGTACTTTTGTCAGTGTCCTGGGAAGTGTTTCGATTAGTTACATTTTCTTTTTGGCCCAAACGTGTATCCACTTTGACTGATTCTGTACTCGTTTTTGTCTGAGCATGACTTTCTGATTCCTTGTCATCACTATTAATGCGATTATTACTCACATTCTCTTCTTCGCCAGTATGTGTATCCACTCGGACTGAATCTGTACTCGTGGTTGTCTGAGTTTTACTTTCCTCAGGGTTTCGGGAACTGTCACGATTTGATTCTGTACTCGTTTTGGTTTGACGATCACTTTCTGATTCCTTTTCATCACTGTTAATGTGATTATTACTCACATTCTCTTCTTCTACAGTAAATGTATCATCCACTCGGACTGATTCTGTACTCGTTGCTGCCTGAGATTTACTTTCGAATTCGTTTCGATCACTGTTCGCGTTATTTTCCTCAGTGTCTCGATCACTCAAATTTTCGGTCAAATCGCCACCCTCTTCCTCCACACCTATATCTTCTGTTTTAATTTTACTTTTGCGTTGCTTACTTCTTCCTGATGCCCTATCGGTTTCGTCCACAGCTATATCTTCTGTTTCACTCTTACTCTTACTCTTATGCTTACGCTTTGGAGTATTTCCTAACCTTGTATTCTGCCTTGTCACTCTCCTTTCAGGTCCAGCTCTTTTCTTGCCCTTATTTACCTTTACAGGTGAGAGCTTCACTCGCAAATTTCCCCTGAAATACAGAACAAAATTATTAAAACGAATTATTCAAACATCAAATTAACATTACTTGCATTTAACATCTAAACAAATCAATGATGATCATAAATATAAGTTTGTTTAAATTCACATAATTGAAAGTACCTCGTTACAAATGGAACTATGTGGTTGTACGAAGGTTTGTTGTCTTTTTCGCAAGTACTTGTCCACAAAAGACAGAATTCTTTTGTGGACTTGCAGTCATCAACATCGGGACAAAATACCCTATTCATATCGCTCCTCGTATTCAATCTAATATGTTCTGATGGAAACACCATAAAGAGCCTCGAATTTAACACATTTGCGGCAGAGTGAAATTGCCAAGGCCCACATTGTTCCTTTAACGTGCGAATCCTCATTACATCTTCTTTGTACACCGATTGGATACCTTCTAAACTTTGATCACGATTTCCAATGTCCTTAACACCACTGTAGGAACAATAATATTCGGCAATGTTAGAACAGTTTTTATGAGTATGTGCAGCACATCTCATAAGGTACTCGTGGTCTGTGTAATTTGTAATGTTAATTACTGAGTCGAAGACTATCCTACATCTTA
>JANQSS010000170.1 GCA_028279185.1 Saprospiraceae bacterium
AACCCGCACTAATTGATCAAACCCGTTAAAATTTTCAATTTTATCATTGTATGAAATAATTAAGTTGCCTCGAATAGAGTCCAAAGAATGAAGGCCATGGAAAGAAGAAATTTGTGTGTTTTGAATGCGTAAATCACCAATAATTTTTTCAATTCGATGTAAACTGTCCAAATTTGTTATATCAGACCCACTAATAGTAATCGATCCACCGATTTCAACGCATCCGGGATATGTAAAATTAAATAGATCGATTTCCTGCTGCGAATTAAACGTTGCTCCATTTGGCAAACAGGATTGACCGTGTGCAAAAAGCATGGCACACAACAATAATAGAACGCAGATGACTCTCGACATAATAGTGATTCTTATTCTGACTTGTGCAGAAGTTCGTTGATTATTAACGCAAAGATAGCAGGTTACATTGACCAATGTAAGAATATTGACAAAAATTGACATCCAAGCTGTACTATTCATCCTTTCCTATCTTTGTGGGCAATCATGGATGGGCGCTTGCCATACAAGTTTGAAGCGGAGCAATTCGAGGAATTGTTTCGAGCGGAGTACACCAGACTCTGTGGGTTTGCGCGCCAATATGTCCATGACGATGATATGGCGAAAGATATATGCCAGCACGTATTTATAAAACTTTGGGAAAGACGAAATGAAATTGACCGAAACAAATCAGTCACATCATACCTTTTTACGGCTGTGAAAAATCGGTGCCTGAATTACATAAGGGATAATAAAAAGTTTAGGAGCAATTTACTTGATGTAGTATGCGGCGATATAGATTTTGTAGATCCGAATGACAGCGATCATCTTGAATTCGCAGAATTGCAGGCGTCTATCGAGTATGCTTTGGAACGACTGCCAGACAAGTGTAGGAAAGTATTCGAATTGAGTCGTTTCCATCACAAGAAATACAGAGAAATTGCAGAAGAATTGGGTATTGCACAAAAAACAGTAGAGGCTCATATGTCCAAAGCGATGCGCATATTACGAGAATGTTTAAAATCGTATCGGTTAATTGGTACACTTGTTTTTTTGATGAATTTCTTTTTTAAGTAAGGGTAAGTGATTATTAATGTGTTAACATATAGACGGCAAGTAATCGGGTAAAAATGAAGCATCTGGATTCGACATATGATGAATTAATCATCCGCTACCTGAGTGGTAACGCGGACAATTCGGATGTAGCGTCACTTGAAAAGTATGTTTCGCAGTCAGCTGAGAACAGAGCATACTTCAAACAAATGAAGAAGGCTTACCTATTAGGTGGATTGGTTGAATCTTCGACAAATATTGACATAGAGCAAGCCTGGACCGAAGTGGCTAATAAAACTATTCGACAAACTCCAGTTGTTTCGATCAAGAATTATCGTCCTCGTCGAATGCTGCGAATAGCGGCCGTGTTTGCTGCGTTGGCGGTCGTAGGCTTTTTATTAGTTCAACAGCTAGGCACTACAGGACGAGAATACGTGGCAACGACAATAAGTAAAACCATTTCATTGCCCGATGGAAGCGAGGTTGTATTGAATCGTAATTCAACCCTGACGTATACAACAGATGAATTAAATAGACGGTTACTTGCCTTGTCTGGCGATGCCTATTTTGATGTAATGCACATGTCGGGAAATCCCTTCATCGTTTCAACGGAAGGGACGGAAGTGGAGGTGCTTGGGACATCATTTTATGTCGATGCGCAATTTAACCCAGGTACAGTAGAGGTTTCGGTCGCATCGGGTAAAGTAGCTGTACGTGCAGTTAAAGAAGAGGTTATCCTGACGTCAGGTGAAAAAGCAGTTCACAATAAGAATAGAAGCGAATTGACTAAGAAATTGAACGAAAATGAAAATTTTAACGCGATTAAAACGAAAAAATTGGTTTATCAAAACGCAGCACTGAGCACAGTGACAAGTGATTTAAAACGCGTATATGGTGTTGATGTACGAGTTGCGATAAAAGATGTACGTCCGTGTGAAATTTCGACTACGTTTGAAAATAAATCTATCGATGCCATATTACAAATACTAGAGTCTTCGCTGGGTATCAACGTCACTAAAAATAAAAATAACATCATATTACAAGGAAATTGTACTTTAAATTAAGTTTACATCCCCTATGATGTTGAAAACATGCTCTTTTTTCCTGATCTGCATGTCATGGAGTCTTTTAGCATTGGCACAAGGAGACTCCCGACTGACATTCCACTTTAATGATGTTCCTCTCGCAGATATTTTATCCGAAATTACACGGCAGTCAGGGATCTATTTTGCATACAATCCACAAGTTATTAACGTCGAGTCGACCACTTCATTTTCTTGTGAAGAGGAGGTGGCGATGAGTGTAATTGAGCGACTTTGTACGCAAGAATATTTATCTAGCGAAATAGTTGAAGGTCAGGTAATATTAAAAAATGTAGATGACGATCTCTTACCTTCTTACATGCTTACCGGCTTTTTGACGGATAGTGCTTCCGGAGAAAGTCTCATTAGCGCGACTGTTGCACTGGCTGGTCGTGGCCGAGGTGTTTATTCCAACGCATATGGTTACTATGCCATTTCATTGAAACGCGGCGTTCACCGATTAACCTTTTCATATGTAGGTTATCAGGACCGTGTTGTCGAAATCACGATCAAAAAAAATGAACATTTAAATCTCGAAATGTCAGTGTTCGCCACAGGATTACCAGTGCTTACCGTAAAGCCGGGTGACGATGAAATGTCAAGTCAGCAAGATTTAGGGAAAATTTCATTGAACAGTGATGATTTAAATAGACTACCAGAGTTGGCAGGAGAATCAGGGCTAGTTAAAAATTTGGAAAATGTTCCGGGTGTAAAACAGCATAGTGAGATATCATCATTTTTTTATGTCCGAGGTGGTGAGCGAGATCAAAACATTATATACATAGACGATGCTCCGATTTACAATCCGTCACACTTACTTGGGTTGTCCTCCATGGTCGTTCCAGATTTTGCAAACAACATTACGGTGTACAAGAGCGACATGCCTGCAAATGTGGGCGATCGGCTTGCTTCAGTAATCAGTATTCGCACACGTGACGGAAATCTAAATAAATTTCAACTGAGCGGTGCCTTAAACCCCTTCGTAAATCGCGTTTCCGCCGAAATTCCTATTTTTAAGCAACGCAGTTCCATATTCGTGTCCTACCGGCGTTCTGCTTATGAGCCGCTGTATAGACAATTTACTGACAAAGTCGATTTCTTTTTCCAGGATTTTCATTTTAAATGGAATTATAGAATGAATAATAAGAATCGATTTTTTATAACGGTAATTGGCAGTACCGATAATTTCATTGCACGTACGGGAGAAGTATCTCGCATTCTATGGGGAAATTTTGCGGCATCTTTTAGATGGAATCGAACTTTTGGACCTAAATTATTCTCTAATACAACATTGTATACAGGAAACTATTCCTATACAGTCACATTTCCGCCGAATATTTGGAAATCCGAATTAGGTACGATTAGCCTCAAATCTGATTTTACACATTATATTAACCAGGACTTGACTTCAAATTTTGGCGTTGAGGCGCAGGGCTATTTTAATACACCAGGACAATTGACACTCGATTCCACAACTAGCGTGCTTCCTTCGTTTACACGAAATTATGGGAGAAAGTTAGTGGTGTACTACAGAAGTAATATTCATGTCACCAATAAGCTTTCTCTGAATGTCGGAGCGCGATTAATTAATTGGGAGAATCTAGGGCCAATGTCCTATTACCGGTATAATGACGATCATGAACCCGTTGAAAAAATTGATGCACCTCAGGGAACATACAACTCATATCTCAATGTCGACCCTCGTTTAAGTTTAACATACGCATTACCCAAAAGTCAATTTATAAAAGTTAGCTACGGAATATATCACCAATATTTACAGCTTATATCTAATTCTATTTCACCCTATACGGCGATGGAATTATGGTTGACAGCGAGTCCCCATATCAAGCCACAACAATCCCAACATTGGGCTATAAATTACACAAAAAAATGGGCGGAGCGGGCAATGCAGTTTAGTGGATCTGCGTATTATAAGACTTCCGAAAATCAAATTGATTTTGATGGACACAGCACAATTTATTTAAATGAGTTTCTGGAAGGAGAGCTACGCTTTGGCTCAACAGAGGCTTACGGAGTCGAATTTCTGCTAAAGCGAGACTTTGGCAAACTCAGTATGGAATTAGGATATACTTGGTCCCGCGTTTATCGAGAAACCAATGATATCAATAATGACGCGGAGTATCCCGCTTTTCAAGACCGACCACACGATGTTGGACTTTTGGCAACATTTAAGGCTTCGGATCGACTATCGGCATCAGCGTACTGGACATCATATAGTGGATCACCTATTACAACGCCTACCGGTTTTTACTCGTTCAACGGGCAGACAATTCCAATCTATGATGAACGACATAATGATCGATTACCTGCATACCACAGACTAGATGTAGCGTGTCGATATCGATTAAATAAGAATGTAGATAAGCGTTTTCAACATAGTCTCTCTTTTTCCTTGTTTAATGCTTTAGGAATTAAAAATATTTATGCAGTTAAATTTAATAAAATTGAAGAAGATGGTTTGTTTCCGGAAATCCCTTCAAATTTACTTTTTGATCACCAATTAAGCCCGAGTCGTGTTGAATTAACTCAATTTTTTCCTTCACTCACGTATAAATTCAACTTATGATATTTAATGCTCAAAAACTTTTCGTTTTAGTTGGGATGATTTTCGTAGTCATAAGTTGCGAGCGAAGTGGGGAGTGGTCAATTGACGGTCGCCAAGATGTAAATTTAGTCGTTCATGGTATGCTTACGAATGAGTTTTCGCAACAGGAAATATTTCTCAGCAGGACCTTTGTTAATTTGTATGAATCTGCACCACCAATAATTGATGCTGATGTACGTGTCATTGCAAATAATCAATTGTATTTGTTTGTGGCAGATATGAACCACCCTGGGCGATACGTAAGTGAGGAAGCATTTGAAGTTGTAGAGCAACTGGATTACCAACTGGAAATTGACTGGCAAGGCCAGATGTATTCCGCCACCAGCCGGTTATCAAATGTCCTTCCAATTCCCGAAATTTCATTCAATCCGGTTGGTCAGGACAGTTTTCGAATTGGAGATAATATTGTCCCGCTATTTAGCGCAAATCAACAAGCAATGTATGAGATTGACATTGATTGGTCACAAATAGAACCGGTTGGTATAAATCGCGCACGAGCTATTTATTATACATTTAATTCTGTTCATATTTCTGAGTTTGTTCGGCCACCGAGGGAAGACATTATTTTTCCTGCTGGAGCGCAAGCAATTGTGAGTAAGTACGGTCTTCGCGATGATTTTGCTGACTTTCTTCGTTCGACTGCGATAGAGACGGACTGGAATGGTAATTACTTTTATGGCAATCCGCAAAATTCACCAACCAATATTGTTCCAGGCGCATATGGATTCTTCGCAACGGTTGCGGTTCTTCGAGATTCTATAATTGTCGAATGAGAAAAAATTGATAACCAATAACCTTGTTTTGGATTATTAAATCAATATTCAATTGAGGATTGGTTAGTTTATTTTACCGTTTCCAAACACTCAAAAGTAGTGCAACTATTCTTGACCACACAGAGTATTTAAAAACCGCAAGCATACTGGTTATATATGATAAGCGGAGCTTTTGACTCTAATTCCCTTTTTAAGATCGAAGATGAAATTAAGCTCTTTTGGACATAGGTGGTTCGTTACCCTTTCGATCGTATGTAGGTGAATGGCTGCACACATGTTAGTACAATCGCCTATTATAATGATAACTGAGAATTAAAGCATAAGAGAGGGGGAGGGCTTCTGTGATATGGTCAATTTTGGCCTTGCCAATCACACCAGAGGATGATTCATCCAAGCTGTTGGGATGCATCCTTCGTCTCACTTGAGGTAAATTCAAAAAAATTTCTAGCCCAAGTAAGGGTATTCACAAAGCGATGGGTATTAAGGCAAATGGCAATAGCCACAACTTTTAAATCAAAATGCTAAATATGAAAAAGTCAATTTTGTTCTTATTCGTCTCCTTCACATTAGTCGCTCTCCAGTCATGTCAGCAGGAGGAAGTCATCGAAATACCAGAAAACCTTGTAGTCCCCCAAATACCTCCAATGGAGCTGTACACGATGCCAACGGATAAAATAGCGCACGCCGATTCATTGATTACAAATGATTCACGGAACGGAACGAAGACCAATTGGATTCACGCCGGGGTTAGCTTACTCGTTTGGAATTCAGTAGTTGTTATCAACTTGGCGGGCCCGGTTAGCGCCGTTGGTCTGGCGTTTAATCAAAATGCGCAATATATTGGCAACAACACATTCGAGTGGACGTATCAATACAATGCGCCCCCTCATCTTGGCGGCGGATTTTTCGACGTTTCATTGACAGGAGAATACATCAATAATTTCGAAGACGTTCAATGGACGTTGACGGCATCGCAACCTGGGAGTTTTACGAATTTTGTTTGGTTCTCAGGAGTCGTCTCTACTGATTTGACCAGTGCACAGTTTCAGATCAATCAAAATCCAAATAATCCATCAAGTTACTTGTTAGTCGATACGGAGCGTGAGATTAATGGAAATGAAATAGCCGTCCGATTTACCAATGACATCGCTGGCGATCCCGGTTTCGGACATTTTATTGAGTATACCGCATCCAATATCCAATTATACAATCGAGCATTTCAACTCAACGCCGGTCCAACAAATATTTTGGATATTGAATGGAATGATCCACAGGGCGATGGGCGCGTACGACACGAACGACGATTTGGCGACACGGATTGGCATTGTTGGAACACGCAGCAATTTGATGTCGACTGTAATTAATGACAAAAGGACTATTGATGTAGCCCAGTAAAGCGAAAGAATTTTACGACTCCTCGGGCATTGTCTTTCTCGGAAGGCGGTGCCCTTTTTTATTTCCCCTGTGATGTCATTCACTCGTTTTCTTTGGACTGGTTAGATGGTAGCCGAATAATTAGATTGAAACAGATTGTTGATAATCTCAATTATATTTGAACATATGATTGATAGCTTCTGCAACAAGATAGGGTCTATCGGTAAGCTTATAGGCGTCACCCTATTGATTGTAATCACTTTCTCGTCGAAATTTCATGCTCAAGTCTATTTACAAGTTGTCGATAGTTTGAAACAGGTATTGGCGAACACAGAAGATGAAATATCTGCGGCAATATTGGAGTCAGAGATTTGTGCAAGACTTAATTATTCTAATCCTACCGAAGCAAGAGAACGTTGCAAAAAGGCTGTTGCCGTTCTAGAAAGGAAGGCGCACCCGTATTTGGGCGATGCGCTATTCAATCTTGCCACATGTGAACAATCTTTAGGGAATGCAGAAGACTATCTCAAAAATATAAAGAAGGCCACTGGACTAAAAGACAATAGTACGGACGTTACTGCCAACCTCTATGCCACTTGGGGGACATACTATTTTGGTACGGATTCTATGGATCACTATTATGAAAAATACTTCCGGTATACTTGGGATAATGAGCTGTTTGCGCACTATCCAAATTCGTATGCGCAAATGGGCTTGGTATATGCAATAAAGGGTGATTTAGAAAGTGCAGATTCTTTGTGGGAAATTGGCATTAGCCATTGTACGCGAGGTGAGTTTGACGCGAATCAATCGAGCATGCTTTATAATTTATCGGTTTCCGGATTGCAGTCAGCTAAATACGATCGTGTCATTAAAAATGCCACTCATGGACTCGATTTGGCAGATAAGAACAAAGACATCACAAATCAAATTGGATTTTTGAATATCCTTGGTAAGGTATCCCTGTTTAATCGCGACACGAGTCAGGCGACTAGCTACTGGATAGAAGCCGCACAAATTATTGATGACGAAAACCTGAATCAGCCCCCTACTGGAGACATTATCCATGAATTGGCCCTATATCATTTGCATGGCCAAAGACCGGAAGAAGCTAAAAAATATGCAGATAAGCTGTTGAAAATGGGGTTAGCCAGTAAAGATAAAGCTGACCAGGCCAGAGCATCCATGATTTTAGCACTCATGGCCAAGGACGGTGGTTTCAAGGACCAGGCCTTATCGCTCGTAAATAGTGCAATGAAAGATACGGCTCACATTGCGACACCCCAAGTTCATATGAACTTATTGGTGAACGCCGCCGATGTTTTAGACCATTTTGATCAAAAATCGCATGCGCTCAAATTAATTTCAGAAATAGAAAGTTATCTCGATAAAAACTATATGCTGAAAATTCACAAATACGCACTTGAATTAAAGTATAAGATTCTCCGCGATTTAAATAAACCGCATAAAGCCTTGATAGCTTTGGAAAAATATAAACATGTTTCGGATGAGTTCAAAGATAAAACGAACTCGGATAGACTCCATGAAAACAAAGTACGATTCGATACGGAACGAAAGGAATTAAAACTAAAAAATAAAGAGATAGAACTTCAACTAACGAAAGTAGAAAATGGACGCCGACAGAACTTATTTCTATTTGGAATATTGGGATTAATTGCATTATTTACAATTATATTTTTAATTAGATCCTGGAGATTTTCTCGCTCCAAATCAAAAATGCAGTCACAATTCACACATGATTTAATAAAAAGCCAGGAAATGGAGCGTCGATCACTTGCGCGGGAGTTGCATGATGGTGTAGGGCAAAGTTTAATTTTGCTGAAAAATCAACTTGCGGCGGATAATGAGAAGGCACGATTTGTAGGCCAGACTCTCGAGGAAATTCGTTCTGTTTCTCGCGGCCTGCACCCCTTTGTTTTAGAAAAACTGGGATTGACAGCGGCTATTGAATATTTAGTAAACGAGTCAGATGAACGCTCCGATGTATTTTTTGACACAGAAATAGATCCAGTGGATGACATAATTCCTAAAGAAAAACATGTACATATTTATCGTATAATTCAAGAGGCGATTACGAATCTTATAAAATACGCTGAAACTCCCTCAGCACAGATTGCTGCCTCCAGTGACTCACCGATTACATTTAAAGTTATAGATTTTGGCAAGGGGTTTGATTTTATTAATTCCATTCAAAGTAACCAGAGCTTGGGAATGAAAACGATGATGGAGCGTGCCGCCATAATAAATGCAGAGTTGACTTTTTCTAAAAATCACCCTTCGGGAACAATTGTTGAATTAATATGCAGGGACGATGAATAATATTTCCATTGTATTGGCAGATGATCACCCGCTGTTATTAAAAGGACTGGAGGACTTCTTGATTGAACAAGGATTTAATATTGTTGCAAGTGTCGAAAATGGAAAAGAGGCATTAAATAAAATTCAAGAACTGGATCCGGATTTGGCAATTTTAGATATTGAAATGCCGTTCCTGTCTGGAATTGAAGTAGCGAAACGATGTGCGGAAATTGCACCACACACACGGATTATTTTGCTATCTTACCACAAGGGTCCGGAGTACATACTTAAGGCAAAAGACGCCAATGTCAATGGATTTATTATAAAAGAAGATGCGGCTCGCGAAGTGCGCGATTGCATTCGTCATGTACTTAAGGGTGAATTCTATTACAGTCAGGCATTGAGAAATATTAATACAGAAGAAACGGATGAGTATGTCAGAAATTTACAATCATTGACCTCATCGCAATTGAAAGTATTGAGGATGATCGCAAATGGGCAAAGCACCAAAGAAATTGCAGCATTATTGCACCTATCTATTCGAACAATCGAAAAGCACCGCAGCAATATCTCTGCCAAAATTGGTCTACCTGGTCAGGCCCATCAACTTAGCCAATGGGCTTTGCAGGTGAAGCATTTACTTTGATTGACCATTGTACCTGAGGGTTAGAAGTTTCCTAATCTCACCCGCTTTCAGCTAATATCCATTATATGGAAATTACGTAGTTCTACGTACACTTTCGCCAAGGCATAGGTATAGCTTTATTCCTTAAAAGCTGTACCATGAAAGTCCTGCATATAAATTCTAATCGAGTTCAGCTCAAGATGGCCTCAAATACGCGATTGGTACAAATACAACCGAGACTACCTAATAAAATAATAATTCCAACAAATAAAGGGTATCATGTCATAGACAAGCGTAATATCATCGCACTTTCTGCGAATGGTGGGTATACCCATATTTATTTTAATACCAATGAAACGATCTTCTCATCAAATGGACTTAAAAAAATGGAACAGTTACTTCCGAATACTATGTTTTTCAAAATTCATCAAAGTCATGTAATTAAATTGGACCAGGTCAAGATGATAGGTTTTGATCACATTATAATGGAAAATGGAATGAACCTGCCAGTGGCAAGACGAAGAAGAAAGGGACTGTTAAAATTATTTGGGAACAAATAGGAATGAATACGTACGTAAATAGCCAAAACGGGCCACCAGGCCCAAGAAATATAGACACAGAACCCATGTTTACAGATGCCTCCAGGAATGAGTACAAAGCACTTTGTGGATACACAGCGATTAGTTTGGCCGATAACCCACTAGTACATGCAGAGCTGAACATATATAGAAACAGTGGATTTATTAATTCAACGGTGGGTATAGGTGCTTTTGAATTTAATTGCGAATTTCCATACATCCTTCATTCATACCTGAATGTCGACGATAACCCAATTTATCGAGGCGTTTATAAAGAAACCGGGCAAGTGCGAGTTTCAGGAATCGCAGAGTCAGTTTCGGACAGAAAAGTCATATTCAAATCGGAATTCAATATTGTATTAAATCTAAATTTTAGAGCAAAAGCGGCCGAGCAATTTGAGACGTTGATTGAAGAACCTAGCGGATTACAAATTTTGGCTTACATCTGAAAATGGCTCGGTCACGTTCAGCAAGGCCGATGCCTTTTTCAGAGAATTCTTGGTCGTTTGACGTTGACTGAATATCCGTAGTTAAAAGACCAAAACCTCAAATACGACAATTGCTAGAAGTATTCTAGAATAGATTTAATCCATTCTGAGAAAATCATGAAAACGAAGAAAAAAATCACAAAGGCAGAATTGCAAGTGCTTAGACTCATACGAGAGGGGAATACGTCTTTGAGCATAGCGGATGAACTCAATTGTTCCGTCCGCACAATCGAAAAACACAGGAGCAATATTATAAAGAAGTTGGATGTGCCTAGAGGGACACGCCTGCAACTTTGGTTATTGCAAAATTTGGAAGAAACGAATGATGTTCTATTCGAATCGTAGTGTAATAATTAATTATTCTGAATGGATCAACATATTGGAATGACATGTTGAATAATGTGAGCACAGAATTTAACTATACAACAAAATAAGTTTGAATTATGAATATTAAAAAATGGACAGGATTATTCTTTTTTGTTTTTAATTTTGTCATTCTTTCGACGGCTCAGGTGTATGATTGGTCGGTCGGACAAGGTAGTGCCAACGATGATCGCGGGTATGATGTGGCTGTTGACCCATCTGGAAATACAATTAGTACAGGGTTTTTCAGGGAAACCGTGGACTTTGATCCAGGGCCGGGAACTGCAAATGTTACCTCAGCTGGAATTGGGGATGTCTTCGTTCAAAAGCTCGATTCAGACGGCGACTTGGTTTGGATAAAAGCTTTCCATGGAACCGACAACGTAATTGCAAATGCGGTTGCCACAGATGGTGACGGAAATGTTTTTGTTACTGGTCGACTAGAAGGTACAGCCGATTTTGACCCCGGATCTGGTGTTGAAAATCGGTCTGGACTGGGTATTTTTCCGAATATTTTCATCGTAAAATTAAATTCATCTGGGATCTTTCAATGGGCGCATGTCCTGGGAAATACCGGCTGGGATGAAGGAATTGATATTACAACAGACAATGATGGTGACGTTTATATTACTGGCTATTTTACCCACAGCGTGGATTTTGATCCCGACCCAACTAATGACGAAATTTTGAATTTAGCGAATGGCCGAGCATTTGTACTTAAGCTTACTTCAGCAGGTAGCTTCATTTATGTAAATCAAACAGCGGGTACCGCCGGAATAAGCAGAAGCATTGGAGTGGATGCTTCTGAAAATACGTACATCACCGGTGAATTTCGGTTTGCTGATGTAGATTTCGATCCGGGACCAGGTTTAGACCTGGCATCTGCTATGGATGAAGATATTTTCATTGCAAAATTTAATCAAAATGGCGCGTATCAATGGGCCAATACCTTTGGGTCTGATATGCGAGATGTAGGAAATTCAATCGTGGTTGATGCATCCGGTAATTCGTATTCCACAGGTTCTTTTGAATCGTCAATTGATTTTGATGGATCAAATCCAGGTGGAGAATTGATATCAAATGGAGGCCCAGATGTTTACGTTCTTAAGCTTAATAATCAAGGAATGTATCAATGGGCAAAACAAGTTGGTAACATTCGAGCAGATGTCGGTAGAACTATTGATATTGATCAGAATAACGTCGTTTATATAGGCGGGCAATTCGAAGGAAGTGTCGACTTTGACCCGGGAAATTGTGAATATTTCGAAACCTCTTCCACTATTTTCAGGCCGGATGGTTTCGCATTGAAACTTTCATCTGATGGAAACTACATTTCATCAATGGCTGTCGGCGGACGACTCTCAGAAATTGTTTTTGGATTGGCTACTAATGCATCTGATGGCTTCAGCATGGTAGGTTATTTTAATTCTGATAATGCGGATTTCGATCCGTCTTCCGCTAATGCAATTCATGCCTCCAACATGGCTACCATCGATATTTTTGTGGCGTCATATGATGAAAGTCTGCCCAATGCCTGTGTTCATTCAGATATAGCAGAAGTCTGTTGCGACAATCCTACTGCTGTCCTTTCGGCGTTGGGTGTTCTCCAGGCGGGACAAGATTTTGTCTGGTACGAAGAGGACTGTGGCATGGGAAGTTCCATTGGAACAGGAAGCTCAATTTCTGTGTCCCCAACTGAGCCTACAACATACGCCGTGCGGGTGGAAGAGTCTGGGCAAACGCCCGGTGAATGCGCCACTATTACTATAGGATTTTGTCCTAATCCTACCACATTATACGTGGACGAGAGTAGTCCTAATCCTGGAGGAGGTCTAAACTGGAATACAGCCTTTACAACTTTGCAAGATGCCCTCAACAGTGCTTGCCTTAATCAAGGCGATACCATCTTGGTAGCTGAAGGGACATATTTTCCTGATGAAGGAAGTAGCCAAACCAATGACGATCGGAATAGTCTATTCGACATTAATAATGGCATCAAAATATTTGGTGGTTTTTCTCCCTCTAATGGTGCAGTCGATTTATCTACCCGAGATTTTAGATTGTATGAAACAATTCTTGACGGAGATATCGATCAAAATTCAGATACGACCAACAATGCTTACCACGTTTTGCGCGCCATTCATCCAAATGGGGAAGAGCTCGATGGTTTTATTATTAAAGGTGGAAATGCAACATCCGGTATTACAACGGGTGGTGGTATTTGTATTATTGGTAACAATAACCAAGAGCATGGCATGACCATAAATAATTGTGTTTTCGAAAACAATCATGCCAACACGTTGGGTGGTGCTTTATATTTTGAACAAAACTTAGAGAATTTTTTAGTGGTAAAAAATACTCAATTCATAAGAAATTCTACACCGGGAGATGGAGGAGCATGCTATATAGATATTAACTTTAGTCAAACACCTGATGATCCCAGTAGATATTTCGAAGTCGATTATATTAATTGTCTGTTTTTTGGAAACGGAACCGGCAATTCATCCGGTTTTTTGGCGATGGGTGGTGGCGACGATTCACGAATCAATTTTTATAATTCGACAGCTGCACAAAATTCGAGTGGTATTCATAATACGGCCCGTTTACGATTATTTAATTCCATTCTTTGGAATAATGGAAGTACGGAAATTTCTGGTATGACAACGACATTTTATTTGACAATTCAAAATTCCATCGTAAAGGGAGGAATATTGGGTGCCACCGACTCTGATCCACTCTTTGTAAACGAATTGATAGGTGACCTACATCTTGGAGGAAATTCTCCTGCAGTCAACGCAGGCAACAATTCCTCCGTGCCCGCAGGTATTATGACCGACCTGGATGGGAATGTGCGGATCTTTGATGGCACGGTAGACATGGGCGCCTATGAATTGATCTGTGACCCATTCGACTTTGTGACCAACCCTTTAGATGTGGCCCTTGATGCAACTGGCATGTACGCGATTGACCAATCTGATATTGATACATTGACTTCAGGTAGTACCGGTTCACAAGTACGCACAACGTTCGCGCCCGTGATATTCAATTGTGAGGACATTGGTATCGACACGGTCTTCATCAATATGTATGACACATGTACGATGTCGGAAATAGACACCTATGCATTGGTCAATGTAGTCGATGATCGACGCCCCTCCTTA
>JANQSS010000181.1 GCA_028279185.1 Saprospiraceae bacterium
TTGTTCCTTTCGCTTCGGACGTGAACGTCTCCTACACATGCACTGTTGACGGCGGGCGCAATGCAGTGTGGGAGGTGAGAGGCAGGCAGATACTCGGTGCTGAACAGGCTAGTGATTTTGCCGAGAGCGGGATATTTATCGAAGGCCTCGAGTCCAATACTTCTGTCATCGTGATATCTGGCGAGGCAAGGCGCAATGCGTCTCGGAACGACCCTCCCGGGGTCTACCTTCACTGTGTTGCCCTGGAGAAGTTGAAAGGCACCCCTGGAAGGATGTACTCTGTTACCACTTATGGTGAGTATGCACAATTTTATGTTTCTTAGTTAAGTTTCTGTCATTTTTTTTTTCAGTGGAATTCTAGACATCTAGAGTTAGTTTATTAGCCACTCTTTTTGAGTTCAAATAAGAACTGAGCATTTTCATGTGAAATCTGACAGCAGCTAATTGGTCTAGCCTCATCCCCAGGCCACACCCAGCTATTCAATGTTACACACAGAAAAACGGGAGGACCTGGTGTATGTCGCCACGTGATGTGGACACAGTAAATTAAAATTCCTGAGCTGTGTACAGTGTGAGTGTACAGCACGTATTCTACAGGAATTTAATTTACCGTGTCCACATCGCGTGGTGACATGCTGGTTGGCACTTATTTTCTATAGGATTTTTTTTTTACATTTACAGCGGTAATTAGATGTTGCCAATGTCCAGTGGTGCTTATATGAGAACTTTTAAGGTATCCTTGTGTTAATTTTGTCCTGTTGACAGCAACCAGAAATTGGCAAGCTTTTTATTGACAGCTGGTTGGCGCTTATTTTGTATAGGATTTTTTTTTTTTTTTTTTTTTTTTTACAATATTTAGACGTTGCCAATGTCGTGGCGCTTAAATGAGAACTTTTAAGGTATCCTTGTGTTAATTTTGTCCTGTTGACAACAACTAGAAATTGGCAAGCTTTTTATTGACAGCTCAGTAGATCTACATGTATTTATCGTTTAGCTTGGATATTAATCCATGTCTAGAAGAATAGTTGCAAAATGTTAGTTGGGGTGAAATGATGAAAGGTTCACTTTCTTGACAACTCCAGTTGTCTTTCTTATGTTTTGACTAGATGCTCTAGTCCTCCTTAGGGACTGATGGGGTGCATGAGATGGATGGTTGAATCCGCCCAATTACATAACTTCTTGCAACTATTTTGTTTTCCCATGATCACTTTTCGTCATCGGCCTATCCTATGAGCACCTACACTCATCCCACAGCTGGCGATTTTGCCTATAAAACCTTTGGTTGCTAAGCAACAGCTAGATTATCGTTTGGTATTGTGTGTTTACAACTTCCTCACTTTAGTAGCAAATTGAGTCATTGACCCTTCTAACATTCTGTCATTACAACAGTCATGAACGCCTGCCATTCTTGTTCATCAGGCTTAACCCTGATTCTATTTAGATACCCTTAATTTGAGCTGTTTGTGGTGATAATTACTGTCCT
>JANQSS010000205.1 GCA_028279185.1 Saprospiraceae bacterium
GTGCTCACTAAGTGGGCACCCCAGTTTTTTGACAGCCACGCCCTATCTTAGTCATACATGAGCGAACTTAACCAAATACTGCAAGCCTACCATCAGGACCCTTCAAGGCCGTACGCCTTGGCAACCGTGGTTAAAATCGAAGGATCTTCATATCGAAAACCCGGTGCACGCATGCTCATTGATAACCTTGGCCAATCCACCGGTGCCATTAGTGGGGGATGTCTGGAAGATGATGTTCGCAGACAGGCAGGGCGAGTTATCGTTAATCGAAAGCCAAAACTCCTTTCCTATGAAACGACGGACGATGTCACCGGTGATCGCAAAATAAAACTTGGGTGCAATGGTAAAATCCATATCCTCTTAGAGCCTATTCTTCCTGAAAATGAAAACAAAGTCATGCATTTGTTTGACAAAATTGTCCATGAGCAAAAAACCATGGCTGTTGCATGTGCTTACTCGCATTCCCTGTATAACGCGGAACAAATGGGAACTAATTTTTTTCTCGATACCGATTTACACTTCAAATCATTTAATTCAAATACAAAACCAGGTCAGCAAATCCATAATATGATGAAGGATGTGCTGAATGTAAAATCGAATCAATATCTTTTGTTGGACAATGGTGAAAATGAAGTTTTCATAGAATATATTAAACCCCCTATAGCATTGAACATCGTTGGTGCCGGGTACGATGTACTTCCTTTAATAAAAATGGCCCACGTTTTGGGATGGCACACTAAAATTATTAGTAAACGAGAGTCGATAATACGGAGTTTGCCAAAAGAAACGGCAAGATTTACAGCTGCACAACCTGAAGACGTGGAATTTTTAATTCAACCAAACTCCCCTGTAGATGCCTTTGTTTTGATGTCACATAATTATGAATATGATAAGGCATTTCTACGGTTTTTAATTCAAAAAGATTTGCCATACCTGGGGATGTTAGGTCCAAGAAGTAAATTAAACAAGATAAAACGAGAATTTGAAGTTGAACAACTAGATGTTTCACCTCTTGATTGGCAAAAACTTCATAGTCCCGTTGGTCTAAATATTGGATCAAATAGAGCGGAGGAAATAGCCGTCGCAATAATTGCGGAGATATTGGCCACGCTAAGATCAAATTAGAATTTTCATGTCCGATATTCCGATAATCATATTAGCGGCAGGCACATCTTCTCGCCTAGGGCGTCCAAAGCAATTGTTGTTATTTAATGGAAAGGCATTGCTTCAACATGCAATAGACGTTAGCATTGCTTCAGGAATAGGGCCTGTTTTTGTCGTACTTGGATATCACTCCGATATAATAAGATCTAAAGTTGATTTTTCAGCAGCTGATATTTTACAAAATGATGATTATAAAGAAGGTATGTCGTCTTCGATTCGAATAGGAATTAATCACGTGCAACAATCGATTCCGGAAACTAAAGGCGCATTAATTTTATTATGTGATCAACCTGGAATTTCTTCCGAGCTTCTTGAAAAGATGGCTCAAAAGTTCAACAGAACGAGGAAAAATATTGTAGCCTGTTCTTATTCGGATGTGGTGGGCGTTCCCGTCATTTTCCATCACTCATTTTTTTATTCCCTGATGGGTTTACATGGCGATATTGGCGCACGAAAAGTAATACTATCAAATCTGGATTATGTTACTATAATTTCTTTCCCAGAAGGCGCTGTCGATATAGATACAGAAAAGGACTATTTTTTCACCCCCCAATGAATAATTTTAAATGTTCTTTTACGTTTTTCGGTAAGACATAGGTGGTGACAAGATGGATATTGACTTGGAAAAAGTATTGTCTGATTAAGCAAAGTCTCTTCATGTGCCTGTTGGGTCAGGTGCTTTTACTTTATCCAGGATAAAATTTACTCGTTTTGAAGAAAAGACAATTTTAGTCAGGTCACATATCAACTGCATTACTAATTGTTATCTTTAGCAACATAACTTCAAACTTCTTCTCATATGGCTACTTATACTATTTTTGTGAACGGCTCTTCTAAAACTGTTAATGCAGACCCGGATACACCGCTATTGTGGGTTTTGCGAGATGAGCTGGGCCTGGTAGGCACCAAATACGGTTGTGGAATTGCGCAATGCGGTGCATGCACGGTTCATCTGGACGGCGCAGCTATGCGTTCATGCGTGCTTCCGATTTCTACCATAAGCGATCAAAAGGTAATAACAATTGAAGGGCTCGACTCAGAAAATAGCCACCCATTGCAAGAAGCTTGGCGTGAGCATGACGTGCCTCAATGCGGATATTGTCAAGCGGGTCAAATTATGAATGCGGCTGCACTTCTAAAGGAAAACAAAAACCCGTCTGACGATGCTATTGATGAAGCCATGCGCGGGAATATTTGTCGATGCGCAACGTATCCCAGAATAAAGAAAGCCATTAAAACGGCTGCTGATAAACTTTAAGCATATAATTAAATTAAAAGTCATGACTCCTTCTATAAATAAAAGCCGCAGAAATTTTATCAAAGTATCGGCTGCTGCCGGCGGTGGAATGCTAATCGGCATTAATTTTTTAAACTGTGCTCCAGATAAGATACCTGTCGAAGTGATGAAGGCTATTCCAAAAGAGTGGTTCGAATTTGATTCATACATTAAAATAGGAGAAACTGGGCTGGTAACTATATTTTCAGCCAACCCTGAAATTGGACAGAATATTAAAACGTCCATGCCCATGATCGTAGCCGAAGAATTGGATGTAGATTGGAAAGATGTTGTAGTAGAACAAGCTCCTTTGAATACAGAATGGTATACGCGTCAAGTGGCTGGTGGAAGTCAATCCATCCGCCAGGGGTGGACTACCTTACGGCGTGCCGGAGCATTAGCGCGCAAAATGTTGGTTGACACAGCGGCCGATCAATGGCAATCTGAGTCGGCGGACTGTTATGTGGAAAAAGGAATTGTCAAGCACAAGGATGGCCGAGAGTTGTCGTATGGTGAATTGGCAAGTCAGGCAAGCCAGCGTGAAACACCAGACCCGGAGTCGGTGCCACTTAAAAAATCGTCTGATTTTTCGATTATCGGCAAGAGCAAACGCAATGTCGATATGGAAGGAATTTTGTCGGGTGAACCATTATTCGGATTGGATTATAAGCGGGAAGGAATGATATATGCAACGGCCATGCGGCCACCCGCGTTTGGACAAATATTGAAAGACTATGATGATACGGAGACCAAAAAAATTAACGGTGTTTTAGATGTAATTAAATTCGGTGATAAAATTGCGGTATTGGCAGAAAATACCTGGGCCGCGATGAAGGGAAAAAGAGTATTAAAGGCAAATTATACGCAAGAAGGTAAGGCAGAAGATTCAGAATACCACAGCAAAACGTTACGTGATCACTTAGAGAAAAAATCAGATGAACCACTTCGTGTGGACGGAAATGTTGATAAAGCATTTGCCGAAGCTGATGAGATTTTTGAAAAAACATACGAAGCACCTTTCCTCCCCCATGCTTGCATGGAGCCCATGAATTTTTTCGCACATGTGACTGATGAGAAGGTAGACATGGTGGGGCCAATTCAGACACCCGCCTGGACACAAAGTAGGATAGCAAATTTATTGGAACGCGATGCTGAAGATATTACCATTCAAATGACGCGAATGGGTGGTGGGTTTGGCCGCCGATTGTACGGTGACTTTGCATTAGAGGCAGCGGAAATATCACATCTTTCGAAAAAGCCAATAAAACTTGTTTTTTCGAGAGAGGATGATATGTTGGCTGGTACGTATCGGCCGGCTTCAGCGTATAAATTTAAAGTGGGAATTAAAAATAGTGAAGTGACGGCCTACCACTTAACAGAAGCCTTTTTTAACGGAAGTATGTTCGGTCAAATGCACAGCAATTTTCCTTGTGGTGCGATTGAAAATTATCGTGTTGATTCGCATAATATTCCAAGTAATGTTACAACAGGAGCATGGCGAGCACCCTATGCAAACTTCTTGGCTTACGCGGAGCAGGCTTTTTTGGATGAATTGGCTACCCGATTAAATAAGGATGCAGTTGCACTTAGGTTGGAGTTATTCGATAAGGCAAAAAATAATCCGGTCGGTGAACCACATAATTATGAAGTAGATAAATTTGTTGGTGTTATTAAATTGGCAGCAGAAAAATCCAACTGGGGAAATGCACCTGATGGAGTTTATCAAGGATTTTCTGCTTATTATTCACATAACACATATGTGGCAGAGGTGGCTGAAGTTGTGGTGAAAGAAAAAGTGCCTACAATCCAGAAAGTAATTTGTGCCGTGGATTGTGGAATTGTAATTAATCCCAAAGCAGCTCTAAATCAGATTGAAGGTGGAATTATCGATGGAATTGGCCATGCCTTGTATGGTGATTTTAATTTCGTTGCTGGTCAGACGCAATCGACGAATTATCACCAATATCGGCTTATACGAATGCCCGAATCACCAGAAATCGAAGTGCATTTTGTAGAAAGTAAAAATGATCCAACTGGTCTGGGAGAACCCACTCTTCCTCCGGCAGGCGGTGCGCTGGCAAACGCCCTTGCTGCTGCAACAGGTGAGCGCTATTACAGTCAGCCATTTGTGAAAATAAATGATGTATTGGGGTAAAAAAGAAGTTAACTTTAATTCAGGAACTCCAGGTAATCACAATTCCAGCTCATCGTGATTCACACAGTTGATGTATAGCATTTGTTCAATACACCCCAATTGCACACATGAACTACTTACGACAAAAACAAATACAGCATCTGAACATAAATAATTTTTACGATCAAGGCTATGGGCAACATGAGCGTAAATCCAATAACCGGTAACTTATTTTTTGTCTGCCCCATGCTGTAGTCTAATATGGCTGGCTGATGGGCTACCATACCCATAATGACGCTAAAAGGAATCTTTAAAAATTTTAATCCAATGACTAAGGAAATAGCTGCTGATATAAAGCTAATTGCAGCGCTCGTTATTACAATGTAGATGCTCGAAGGTTGACCTATTGTTGTCATAAAAGTGTGCCCAGCATTAATTCCAATTCCAGCTAGGAGTAAAGCCAAGCCGAATTGCTTAAATGTTTCATTGGCTGAATGTGGCATAGTCCAAACCATATTACCAGTGCGTCGAAGTGATCCTAAAATTAAGGCCACAAGCATTGGGCCGCCGGCATAACCAAGGCGAAAATTAATTCCTCCTGGCAGGGTAAATTCAATCATCCCAATAAATAAACCAATTGCGAGCCCAACACCGAATGTCAATAGATTTACACGTCCAAGGGATTCATAAGAGTCTCCGAGCAGTTTTCCGATTTCATTGAAATTATCTTTTTTAGCGACAACACGAACCATATCGCCTAATTCGAGAATGGTACGAGAAGATGGTAAAAGCTCCAGGTCGCCACGTAGAATCCGCGTAACCACCATTGAAAACTTTTCATCGAGATTTAGAGAGGAAATGGGCTGCCCAGCAACTTCTGGATTAGATACAAAAAAGCGCTTGCTGCTATATTCACGTTGGTCATACGAAATGTCTTCTTCCAAAACACGACCAAGAACTTGAGCAACTTGAAATACATCTCGTTTCGTTCCGGTTAAAATAACCTTATCACCTTCTTCCAGCGTTGTATCCCAAGATGAAAGTATCGTTTCTTTACCGCGCACAATACGACCGAAAATCACCTTTTTACCGAGTGATTTTTTAATATCACGAATTGTTTTGCCGGCCAATCCAAAATTCTTGACTTCAACACTTTTATATACAATTTCACGTCTAACGGGATATTTATCAGTCAACGTTTCCTCCTCACTTCTAAAATCAATTTTCAAAAGACGTTTTATAAATGTTATGGATAACAATGTTCCGATCACCCCAACGGGATATGCTATTGAATAGGCAGCAACTGCCGCATCACTCTGAATGCTCTGTGCTTTGCCACCATTTACAGATTGCTCAATCAAATCAATAAGCCCTGCAAGTGCGGCTGTATTCGTTGTTGCTCCGGCATAAAGACCCGCGGTAGTTTGAGGTAGGAAAGCACATAAATAATGGACACCAACTGCAATTGTTACCGTAACGGTTAACATGAATAAAATCAATCCGATATCTCGAATACCATTTTGTTTTACACTTTGAAAAAATGTTGGAGCTGACGATAGCCCAATTGAATAAATGAAAACAGCTAATCCGAAATAAATAATAAATTCCGGAATGTGAAGATCGGGATTTAAACCACCTAAAAATAGGCCGACGAACAATACAGCTGCAACACTTAACTTGAACCCTTTAATCGAAATCAAACCTATGCCATAGCCGACGGCTATAGTGAAGAATAAAAGCAGAAGTGGGTTTTCTATGAATGCTTGTACCATACGTATGTGTACTCAATCAAAGCATAAAGGTATAAGTTCACCAAGACAGAACGAATTTTTTGTATAAAGTATATGTGAATATTCGAATGCAAAAAGTCCCATCAAATAAATTGTTAATACACCTTGGTTTTTGCCATATTTAATATCGAAGAATGCCATGTTGTAAAGGCAAATTTTGATATTTTTGAATTTATAAAATAAAATTTTACCAATGATTTCTCTAGAGACAGAGAGACTTTTATTACGCAAGTGGAATGAGTCCAAGGATTTACCTTTCTTATTAGAATTTTTTTCCAACGAAACGTACTCTCATTTTGTCGGCGGCCCAAAACGACCTGAGGCAATCTTTCGACTTATGGCCTCCTATATAGGTCACTATGTTCTTCGCGGCTATAGTTTCTGGGCCGTTGAGGATAAAGCTACGTGTGATTGCATTGGTGCCGTTGGGTTATGGAATTCACCCGAATGGCCCGAAATCGAACTGGGTTATTATCTGCATCCCAATAGTCAGGGAAAAGGACTTGCAACCGAAGCGGCGAAAACTTGTAAAAAATATGCCTTTGAAAAATTGCATTTACCTACACTCGTTAGCTACATTGACCCCCAAAATGTTGCTTCCAAGCGCGTAGCTGAAAAACTAGGGGCCAGCTATACTGAAACGATAGACCTCGCACAATTTGGCCCACATGAAGTGTTTCGTTATCCGAAGCCTTAAATCAAGACCCGCGGTAGGTGCTATATCCAAAAGGATTTAAAAGCAATGGAACGTGGTAGTGTCCACGCTCTTTTATTTCAAAAACTACCGGTATATAGGGATAAAATGCCTTGACATGTTGTTTGTTAAAATAATCAGTCGGCTCAAATACCATCCGATATACTCCATTTTCGATTGTCTGTTCATCCGAGAGAAAATTTGTGATTCGCCCGTCGCTATTTGTGACACCTGAAGTAATATCAGACCATTCGCTTTGTGATATCTGTCGTTGAAGTTTTATCGACACGCCCTCGGCTGGCTTTCCAATTGAAGTATCTAAAACATGTGTTGTGATTTGTGTCATAGGCTCAATTAATTTGTGTAGTCGGATATGATATATTTTTCTTTGCTCTTCCTTTGCGATTAAATACTCTTTTTGGTCGTGATTGTTTACCCGTGCTTTTAAAATTTCGAGCATTTCTAAAGCAGACTT
Organism: Saprospiraceae bacterium; assembly: GCA_028279185.1. Lineage (GTDB taxonomy): Bacteria > Bacteroidota > Bacteroidia > Chitinophagales > Saprospiraceae > JANQSS01. The sequence continues at coordinate 7,534 of JANQSS010000205.1, forward strand.
ACCCGTTGCACAGACAATGAAAATATAGCCGAATTTCCTTTCGTAAACCGAATTGAGTTCTGCAAGTTCTTCAATCACATCTGTTGTAGCATGTTCAACATTTTTTTGTTCGTGGCCTGCCCAACTTTGCGTATTTGCATACTTCAATTTAAGACTTGATACATCCCCTATTTTTGGGTGCGCGTCAAACGCTTTCATGACATCTGGTTTTTGAGCCTTATGCCAAAAACTATCTGCGGAGAGGATCAGGTCATTCAATTTATCGAATGGTCTTGCCGCAATTAATTGGTGCGCCCATTCAGGTGCATGACAGCATGCCAATATGCTTACTAGAGCATCTTTTTCGGGCAGTCGATTAAATTCATGTAAATTCATGATTTTACAATACTTCCAAATAATCGAAGTCGACTAATTCCGCCATCCGGATATATGGACAATCTAATATGGCTCACGGGACTATGCTCAGAAATTTCTTCCTTGAAAATATGCTCATTGTCAGCATTTAACTTTGTTTGTCCAAGTATCGGTTGCCAGGCCATCCTATCGATATTGTCATCATAAGAGAGACAAGCATCGATAGAACATGAGTCAGGATAATTTCCTTTAAAGTGACTTGTGTCCACTATTAATTTTTTAATAATACCAATATGGGCCAGACGTATTATCACAAAATCACGATTATTTGGTGTCCGGTTTCGTTTAGTTTCCCAACCATCACCCATATTTATACCAGGTCCGGGCATAATGAGGTTGTCCATGTGACTAAAAAACATATCATTACACGCAATGGACTTGGCACCATTAACCGCACAGCCTAGATCAAGTATGTCATCCCCTGATATACCCGACCAATCTTTTTGTACTTCACCATAAACCTTGAGCCGAGCCACCCCCCCGTCGGGATAAATGTGTAGACGCACGTGCGTATACTTTTTTGTGTTATCAATGCCGATTAAATGTTGGCTACCGGGATTTAATTCTGTCCTGGGTAATATTTCTTCCCATGACATTTCCGTAGTATCATCATGTCTGGAATAACAGGCATCAAGTGAGCACTGAGGTGGATGATTGCCCATAAAATGATTTGTATCCACATCTAAACCATGAATAATCCCCTGAGCACCAAGTTTGATAATGCACCAATCGTGGCCGGGATCTCTTTTTCGACGAGATTCCCAACCATCCATCCATTTTCCATTTTCTGTGTATTTATCTTCTATGAAAATGCCACGACCTGGTTGTATTAAGTTGTGCATTGATGCAAAAAAATCGTCGGAGCAGGCCAAGGCACGAGCACCGAGCTTTTCGGCAGCAAGATTGAGCATTTTGGTAAATGGTGGTTCTTTCACGCGCATAAAATTGGTTGATAGTTTTCAAATATAGTGAGTGTCGATTTAGTGGGCTGCTTACTAAATCGTGACTTACCCAATCAGCTGTCGCGCCTTGTCAACAGATCACCAGATTTGTCCACAATTGCGCCGTCTACAAATACCGTACAGCCTCGACAAAAGGTGCGTCGAACTCGACCGGTCAATGTCACTCCGTCGTATGCTGAAACAGGATGTCGATGAAAACAATTTTGATCTGAAACCTCAAATTCGGCGTGAGGGTCAAAGACGACGAGGTCTGCGTCGTATCCCACGTCAATTCGTCCTTTGCAATTGTTTAACCGCAAGAATTTTGAAGGGGCATAAGACATCTTCTCATGAACTTGTTTTATCGACCAACCGCGTTTGACAGCGCCTGTCCAGACGGAAGGAAGGCTGTATTGTAGACTTGAAATTCCACCCCAGGCTTTTTCAAAATTTCCGGTTGTTAATTCCTTCAGCGCTGGTGGTGCAGGTGAGTGGTCCGTGGCGATGAAATCCAGCGTATCATCTTCCAAAGCGAGCCACAATTTATTTTGATTTTGTTTGTTGCGGATTGGTGGTGCACATTTCATTAGCGTATTTCCATCTTCAATTTCTTCAGAACTAAAAAACAAATAATGTGGGCAAGTTTCTGCTGTTAATTTGGCGCCACGGTCTTTGGCTCGACGAATTAAATCCAAACTCTCGCTAGCGGATACATGAACTATGTGGACAAATATGTCATACGTTTCGCATATATCTATTGCTAATTCTATTGCGTTCGTCTCCCAGGATGACGGTCGCGAATTTAGATAGGCGTTATATTTTTTGGGGTGTAAATGCAAGTGGTCTGCGGCGGCATGGTGTGCAGATAATTCGCAATGCAATAAGAGTGGAATATTTTTTGATTGTAATATCGGGGCTACCTTATCCAAATCATCTTTGGTCACATTCGGAAATTCATCAATTCCAGAATGGGTAAGAAATCCTTTTATGCCAAAAATTCCGGCGCTGCCTAATTCTGCTATTGAAGGGATGTTTTGAGGGATGACACCTCCGTAAAACCCACAGTTTATAATGCATTTTCCTTTTGCGGCCTTCTGTTTTAGTTGAAGTGCAGCGGAGTTGACTGTCACTGGATCTGAATTCAGTGGCATATCGATCAAGGTTGTAATTCCTCCTGCGGCAGCGGCAGATGTAGCCGTTTTAAACCCTTCCCAATGAGTTCGTCCTGGTTCATTGATATGGACATGCGGATCGATCAACCCTGGCATGATGATGTCATCATGACAATCTAAGACGTTGACTTCGCTTGATTTTGGACCATGCACAATTGCATTAATTTTTCCATCGGAAATAAATACCGTGGCTTCCTGCAGCCCTTCATGCAACAACACATTAGCACTGTAGAGTCCTATTCCAACTCCGTCACTCATCGATTTTTGCTCCTTGAACAATCCAACGTTTTAATATCGTTCGTTCTTCCTCTGTCATTTTTGTTTTATTTCCAAGCGGCATATTTTTTGAACGAACAGCACGCGTCATGATCTTATTGCTCATAAATTTTATTTGTTCAGGCGTGTCGTACATGACTCCATTTGGCGCTACTTTCCATTCATCATCCGTGGGGCTGGCGGAGTGACAAGTCACACACCGTGTTTGAATTACTTCATTTGCTTCTTTAAATGATACGGGTATGGCCATGTCCATTTGATGTTCGAACGCTGGCGAGATAACATAGGCCAGGACAAAAAGTGTAATAATGGAAATTATCAACAATTTTGTTTGATGAATACCGCGCTCAACTAAATTCCAATAGTGTTTAATTCCCGCGCTGGCAATTACGATGACCAATAATATAATCCAATTGCTGGGATGCCCATATGTACTCGGAAAGTGATTGCTTATCATTATAAAAATGACAGGCAACGTAAAATAATTGTTGTGTAGAGATCGCTGTCCCGCTTTTTTTCCAAGCGAGGCGTCGAGCGGCTCGCCAATTACAGCTGAACGAACCATGGCTTTTTGAGCGGGTATAATATTAAAATAGACGTTACCAACCATAATGGCACCGATAATAGCACCAAAGTGAATGTAGGCTGCACGCGGATTAAATACATGGTTCAAAAAATAGGCCATTGCAGCTAGTAACAAAAAACCCACGGTACCGAATAAGAAGGTGTTTTCAATTAATTTTGATTTGCACAACAGATCATAGATCGCCCAACCGGAAACAATGCTTAACAGGCTAATGCCGATGGCTTGCAGCACAGTTAGGTCCATTACACTTTGGTCAATCATGTACCCTTTCGCATCCATATAATAAACAATGATGAGTAAGGCGAATCCGGTTAAAAATGTGAAGTAAGCTTCGTATTTAAACCAGTGCAAATCCTTCGGAATTTTTTTCGGTGCTACTTTATACTTTTCCAAAAAATAAAATCCACCTCCATGTACAGCCCATAAATTACCTGCCAACTCATCGCGAATATTTTTTGTTCGATTTAAGTTGTTTTCGAGGAAAATAAAGTAAAAGGAAGCCCCTATCCACATGATTCCTGCGACAACGTGTGCCCAACGGACAAGTAGATTTAGCCACTCTTTTACATAGCCTTCCATCATTGTGTCTACCACAGAAACATGCAATAAATAAAGCAAAAGAGATACAGGAATTAATACATGAAATACGGATAAAGTCGCTTTATAGGTTTTTATTTTTTCATCGTAGTCATATTTCTCTCGGAGGCTTAGACGTGTGTCGTTTACTACCCCTTCAATGCTGCGTTTCATTGACCGAAGAGGTATCAAAAGCAAACACATGCCTAGAAATATGAACAAAAAGAGAGGAAAGAACTTGTTCTGCACTATTTTTTGTGAGAAGGGTATGACCTCATTATCCTTTGGGGTGACGTCCTTCGTTGAGGATTCGAGTGAATCCAATGCTATAGTATCCGTTATTGCGGTGCTGTCGATGGCCGAAGAAATTGAGTCTTGGGTACTGGCGATTTCTGGCAACAGTAGCCATGACAATAGTAGCAACAGGAAGTATTTGCCAAAGCGCATATCTTTATTCCGATGGACTTCTGGGTAAACATACTTGAAATACTGCGGAACGGCAAGACAGCTGTATTGCTCCAAGTTATTCACAGCGAAGGAAGTAGTCCCGGGCGCGCTGGATTTCATCTCGTTGTAGATAATGACGGAAATATGAAGGGTTCGATTGGCGGTGGGATAATGGAGTATAAATTGGTGGAAAAAGCTAAGAAAATGCTTATTTCCGGTCGATTTCTTCCATTTATTCAGGAGCAAGTTCATAGTGCAGAGGGTGGTCGAAATCGGTCTGGAATGATTTGTTCGGGTAAGCAGACGATCGCATTTTATTTTTTAAGCCAGAAGGAAGTACCATGTATTCAAGGTGTAGTTGAGTCGCTATCAAATAATCTTAGAGTTAGACTTCACTTTAGCGATCAAGGAATAGCACTGATAGGATCTGACGAAGATGTGCACCAAGAGGAATTGGCACAATGGTCGTACATAAAAGAAGTTGGTTTTGATCAAACCTTATATATCATCGGTGGAGGACACGTTGGATTGGCATTGTCCGAAATTATGAATAAACTGGGTTTTTATATCATTCTTATAGATGATCGAGCTGATTTAAATACAGTAGTGAACAATTCATTTGCAAATAAAAAGCTGACAGTTAGTTATGATGAATTGCGTAATACGATAGAGCAGGGTGATAATGTATATGTGGCAATTATGACGTTTGGATATCGAACCGATGAAGTTTGTATTAAGCAGTTAATTGATTTGGATTTTAACTACCTGGGTGTGATGGGTAGCAGCGAAAAAATGACTAAGCTGCTTGCCTCTTTGCGCGAACAGAGATATAGTGCTGCCCAACTGGCAAAGTTGCATACGCCTATCGGTTTACCAATTAATAGTAAAACCCCAATGGAAATTGCAATAAGTGTTGCCGCTGAAATAATTTCAATTAAAAACGCAAGTAATTAATGCCCAAGACACAAATTGCAACGACACGACATCCCAATCTGAAAGAATACTTAACTCAACTACGCGAGTTTCGGCTGGATGATATGTTTGAAACTCGGGTACTCGGCAGAGCTTATGAAGTAGAGGTCAATGAGTCTACATTTATTGATGATTTTCATTTGGAGGCTACAGCTGTAGGTTCAACACACTATAAGGTGGAATTGCGATGGGTTGAAAATAAAATTCTGGCAAACTGTACTTGTCCCTATGATAAGAATTGCAAACATGTAGCGGCTGTCATACTGAAGGATATACGACGAAGCTCATACTAAGTCTCGAAAATTGAAAAAAAGTATGATTGTGGTTGCCTGAACGAGCGAATATAACGAAGCATCAATTCTTTCGATTGATCCACAAAAAAGGTACTACATACCTCCAACTAGGAATTTTCAACTTTCCCCCCTATATTGCTGGTTGTGTTCTAGGCTACAAAAGACAATATGTGTATGACGGATAGAAAAAAGGAGTTTATGCGGGAGGCTATTCGACTTTCGATAGAGAATGTTAAAAGTGGTAATGGAGGACCCTTTGGTGCCGTCATTGTCAAGGATGGGGAGATTATCGCTCGCGGTGCAAATGAGGTGACATCGAGTAATGATCCAACTGCTCATGCTGAAGTGGTTGCCATTCGAAATGCCTGTCGAAACCTGGGTTCGTTTCAGTTAGAGGGTTGTGAAATATATACCAGTTGCGAACCATGCCCGATGTGCCTAGGCGCAATTTATTGGGCACGACCTGAAAAAATATATTATGGCAATTCAAAGAAAGATGCGGCTGAGATAAAATTTGATGATGAGTTTATCTATGAGGAAATAGATAAACCATTAACAGAAAGGGATTTACCTATCGAACAACTTTTACGCGATGAAGCACAAGAAGCATTTATTGCCTGGAAAAAAATGGATGATAAAATTGAATATTAGGTAATCGAAATACTATTGTTTGTTTAGATCAGGATAATGATAGAATTCATATTAAACGATAATACGGTTAAGACCGATGAGCGAAGTGGTCAAACCCTTCTCGATTTCATCCGATATCAACGACGCCTCATAGGAACAAAAATAGGGTGCCGCGAAGGGGATTGTGGTGCCTGCACAATTCTTATCGGTGAGTTAGTCGAAAGTGGTATTCAATATAAGTCAGCTACATCATGTATCACACCCCTCGGAAATGTAGCAGGTAAACATGTTGTTACTGTTGAAGGCATAAATATGGATGTCTTGACACCTTATCAGCAAGCTATGGTTGATGCTTCGGGCACGCAATGCGGGATGTGCACGGTTGGTTTTGTCATGTCTTTGGCCGGTTTATGCTTGACTCGAAAATCAATTCAGTATTCGGATGTAATTTCAGCCATCGACGGCAATATTTGCAGATGTACAGGGTATAAATCTATTGAACGAGCTGCCTATATTTTATATGAAAAACTGCAAAATAAACCCTCCGGCAGCATAATTCCGTGGTTGGTTAATAATGAATACATTCCAGCTTATTTTCTAAGTATGGATGAGCGGCTTCGTGCTTTACATAAATTCATTCGAAGCGAGGGCGATACTTTTATCGGAGGGGGTACAGACTTACTAGTGCAGAAGCATGATGAAATATTCACCTCTGATATTAATTTAATTTCTGATAATAGTGAGTTAGTTGGAATTTCAATAGAAGATAATATTATTGAGATTGGAGCGGCTACGAATACGACAATGTTATTGGATTCCCCGATTCTTAATCAAGTGTTTCCCAAGCTACGTGAGCATTTGTTGTTAGTATCATCAACACCAATTCGCAATATTGCAACTGTTGGTGGTAATTTTATTAATGCGTCGCCAATTGGTGATTTAACTGTATTTTTTATCGCATTAAATACGACAATTGAGTTGGCGGCACAGAATGACACATCGCGTGAAATTTTATTAAAAGACTTGTATTTGGATTATAAGAAGCTCGATATGCACGACGGTGAACACATGAAGAAGTTACGTTTTCAAATACCGGACAAACCCATACTTTTTAATTTTGAAAAGGTGAGTAAAAGGCGATATCTCGACATAGCGACTGTCAATACTGCGGCATGCTTCAAAATAGACGAGGAAGAATGTATCGTAGATGTACATATTTCAGCTGGAGGAGTCGGTCCAGTTCCGATGTACTTAAACGAGACGTGCCAATTCTTGATAAGAAAGAAGGTGACGCATCAAAACATGAAGACAGCCTTGGAAACGGCACAAAAAGAGATTAGTCCAATTAGCGATGTACGCGGGTCCGCTCAGTACAAAAGACTCCTACTAAATCAGTTGTTGCGAGCACATTTTTTCACTTTATTTCCTGACCTGGTAGCTATAAACAGTAGCATATGAAAAATATCGACGCCGTTGGTCATGTTCGAGGAGAATCGATATATGTCGATGATATACCCGTTCGAGTAGGCACATTGTTTGCGTTAGCATATTGTTCATCTAGTGCACATGCGAGAATTAATCGTGTTGACTATTCGAAGGCAGAAGAGGCCGAAGGTATCCATCGAATCATTACACATAAGGATATTCCTGGCGAAAATCAGATTGGCGGAATCATACTGGATGAGCCACTTTTGGCAGTTGACGAAATTCATTTCTGGGGCCAACCAATTGCAATTATATTAGCTGAATCGGAATATTTGGCGCGACAGGCACGAAAATTAATTGAAATTGATGTAGAAGAACTTCATGTAATTACTAACCCGCGTGAAGCTCGAAAACAAAATAAATTAATTCATCCACCACGCACATTTTCAATAGGAGATGTTGATAATACATTTAATAAATGTGCCCATATTTTTGAAGGTCGTGCGGACAGCAATGGACAAGAACATCTATACATTGAAACGCAAGGTGCGTATGCCTATCCGGGTGAGAATGATAAACTATTCATAGTTTCATCAACCCAGGGTCCAACAGCCGTACAACGAACGGCAGCTCGCGTATTAAGTGTGCCGATGCACCAAATTGAAGTGGATGTGACGCGGCTTGGCGGCGGATTTGGCGGCAAAGAAGATCAGGCGACAAGCTTTGCAGTTATGGTTGCCCTAGCTAGTAAAATTACCAAGCGTCCGGTCAAGTACGTCGTGCACAGGATGGATGACATGAAAATGACGGGGAAACGCCATCCCTATAGCTCAGATTATAAAATTGGCTTGTCCGAGGATTATAAAATATTAGCGTACGAGGCAACATTCCATCAAAATGCCGGAGCGGCAGCTGATTTGTCGCCGGCGGTTCTGGAACGAACGCTTTTTCATGCGACAAATGCATATTTTATTCCAAATGTCAAGGTGACGGCATATTCTTGTAAAACAAATTTACCCCCCAATACAGCATTTAGAGGATTTGGAGGACCACAAGGAATGTTTGTCATTGAGTCAGCAATTCAACATGCAGCCAGATCTCTTGGTGTAAAGAAACGAACCATTCAACATATAAATTTATTGGATAACGGGAACGAATTTCCCTATGGACAAGTTGTTGACCAATGCCAAGCTAAAACTTCCTGGAATGAGTCGAATGAAAAATTTAATATAGAAAAATTAGAATTCGGTGTTTTAAAGTTTAACGCTGAAAATAAACTATATAAAAAGGGTATTGCTTGTATGCCTATTTGTTTTGGAATTTCCTTTACGAATACGATGATGAATAACGCACGGGCGCTTGTGCACGTATACCAGGACGGAAGTGTGGGCATCAGTACTGGTGGTGTTGAAATGGGGCAAGGCTTAAATACAAAAATGGTTCAAGTCACCGCCGAAGCATTTAATATATCGGCAAAAAGAGTGAAAATTGAGACAACGAATACAACGCGAATCGCCAATACGTCTCCCTCGGCAGCAAGTGCAACGTCGGATTTAAATGGTAAGGCTTTACAAAAAGCGATACGTTCTATTATGACGCGTTTACTATTGGTCGCCCGACAAGAATTAGGCGTGGAATACCACCAACTGGATTTTAAAAATGAACACATATTTATTGATGGAGAAAAATCAGACCTGCATTGGGAACAATTAATTTCTATTGCACATCAACAACGGGTAAACCTATCTGAACATGCTCATTATGCGACGCCGATTATACACTTTGATAAATCGAAAGAAAAGGGCCACCCTTTCGCTTACCATGTATATGGAAATTCGATTACAACTGTGACTGTCGATTGCCTGCGTGGCATTTATGAAATTGATGATGTCAAAATTGTACATGATTTTGGAAAGAGTATGAATATGGATGTTGACTTAGGGCAAATCGAAGGTGGTTTGGTACAAGGTATAGGTTGGATGACCATGGAAGAATTGGCCTATGGCGATGATGGTCGACTCCTGTCAAATGCACTATCAACCTATAAAATCCCGGATATATATTCCGTACCTAAAACGATCGATGTCAAACCGTTAAAAACGGATGGTCACGATTTGGCTATATTGAAGTCAAAAGCGGTGGGTGAGCCGCCATTGATGTATGGTATAGGTGCTTACTTCGCTATTCAGAATGCCGTGCTGGCATTTAACCCAAATGCGAACCTCGTCTTCGATGCCCCATTTACCCCGGAGAAAGTTTTGTTGGCATTGTACGGGGAATAATTATCTTATTTATTTACTCCTCCACTTCCTCTTGCACATTTTCAATAACCTCCACCGCCGGAAAATAATCTGTTGTATTTGATTCAATTAATTTTTTAAGCGCCGTCATATGTTTAATTTCTTGCTTTTTAAAGGAGCCGCCAAGTATATGCATCATGGCAAACATAGAACGCATCATCGCATTTTTTCCTTTGACGGTAGACTCTTTTTTAATTTTTGTTTTATTTCCTTCAGAAGAGAAAGATGTTTTTTGATCAAAGACCATGACTTCACTATCAAAGTTCAAGGTCATGTGTTCAAAATCCTTCTTTGATGTAATGGTTTCCGTCATGATAAAATCTTCCGGATTATCTTCCGGCCGGACTACAACTTTGTATTTAGATCCGACTTCGTTTTCTTTACCACTAATGTGTTCAATGCTTTTGAAGCCATCAAGCCATTCGCCAAGCTTGGATTGGTCAGCATGTACAGCCCATGCTTCTTTGATGGGCTTGTTTACCGTAACCTCATGATCATATGAGATCGCAGGCTTTATGAAACCAAGTGCGAAAAAGGCAAGAACGAGCAGTAAAAGTGCTATGAGGATGTATTTCAGAATTTTCATGATGTAATTGTTTTGATCGTTATTTAACTTCTAAGATACGACAATATGGACATTTGTGTACAGGTGTTCCCATTAGGAATACGGACTTAGACAACTTAAAGCGGCAAAATCCGAATAACATCTGTTGTGTTAATTCTTTTTTAAAAAACGGAAGTCGCTAAACAAATCGCTGTGAGGAAATTAACTTGGCCTAAAATAACTATCTGCTATTAATAACGTTATCGCACAAAAAATAAAGCTTATATGAAACAGATGCTATTTCTTTTGCTAGTGGTTTTTTTTATGAACAATATGTCTTTTACGCAAGACATGAACCAATACCGGGCCTTAGTAGATGAGGCATGGGCCGCATATGAAGCTGAGTATTATCAATTGTCGGCAAATAAATATAAAGAAGCTTTCGATGTGTTGGAGGGTAAGGCCTATCCGAATGATCGATACAATGCCGCTTGTTCATTTGCTTTGGCAGGCGATGACGAGACGGCCATTTTTCATTTGACCCGTCTGGCAGAAGGGAAGTCAAATTACATGAATTACGATCATATTACCACGGATTCGGATTTAAATTCCTTGCACGATGATGAACGCTGGCCAAAAATAATCGCCAAGGTAAAGGCCAATCTGGATGAATACGAAAAGGATTTTGACAAACCGCTTGTAGCTGAATTAAAAGAGATATACCGACTTGATCAGACATACCGAAAACAAGTAGGTCAAATCGAGGAAGAGTATGGTCGTGCTTCAGATGAAATGAGAGAACATTGGGCGCTTATAAATAGAACGGACTCGCTCAATTTAATAAAGGTGAAAAAAATATTGGATGAACGCGGTTGGCTTGGTCCAACGATTATTGGCCGTCAAGGAAATAGCACGTTGTTTTTGGTAATTCAACATGCAGACATTGAAACCCAGGTAGAGTATTTGCCCATGATGCGGGAGGCCGTAAAAGAAGGTAATGCGCGAGCGAGTAGCCTTGCCCTCTTGGAGGATCGCGTTGCATTACGACAAGGCAATCGCCAGATCTACGGTAGTCAAATTGGCCGTGACGCAGAAACAGGAGAATTTTATGTCTCACCATTAATCGAACCTGAGAAAGTAAACGAACGCCGCGCCGAGGTGGGCCTTGGCACGATCGAGGAATACATTAAAAACTGGGATATGACATGGGATGTAGAGGCGCATAAAAAGCGCACGGCAATGCTTGAAGCTAAGGAGAAGAAGGAATAATTTTTCCTGCTTTTTATGTTACTGAAACAAATAAAATACGAAGAACCCGCTTGGTGGAAAATTGATAAGCAGTCAATTTTATTGGGGCTAGTCTTGTATAATCCCACAAGTAATTGGGTTGTTCGCAATATATACAAGCGTACAATAAACTGCGGTAGTCAGGATGGTTGTCTCCAATAGAATTAGGCGTATGCGCGTATATTTATTTATATCTTTAATTATTGCTTGCAACGCGATTCGTGCACAGTCAACGATTGGTGTATACAACTCTGATTTAATTGAAGAACGCTTATTGATTGATGTTGTTGACGGTTTATCATTTTTTAGCACATTGAATCAATATCGTGACTCCACTCAATCGTATTATTATGAGCGTATTGTATCCTACTATCAAAAGGCGAATAAGGGATGCCACACGGCTGCTGAAGAGTTAAAAATCACTAAATATGCATACTATTTAGAAGCAAGTGCCAAATATATTTTAAATGAGTTATCTATATTGGATAGTCTATCAAAGAAGGAACAAATAAACTGGCTGCTTGAACAGATTGACGCTCATCTAAAAATGAAATGGGGTCTTATGCGAATTTTTCCTAAAATGGACGTGGTTTATTATAATCAAAAAGTACTTGATTGCTCAGAAGAGGCATTGATCTACATAAGCAATAATAAAAGTAGGGATATGATACAAGGTTGTAAAGTGCAACTTGTACTTTCTATGCAGCGATTCAAAGAAATTATCCACTTTAACAACGCTGTACTTAGTTTTGATGATTATTTCAGTGAGGTAGAGCCGATTCAGATTGAATAAAATTAGTAATGCGAAATGATTGCTTCTTCCGTTTTCTCAATTTTAATCAATGATCACGCATAGGAAACTTTTTTTCATGTCATATTTGTAGTTCATTTTTTACTTCCCGAATAAACTAAAGTCAATAGAAGAAGCAATCCAATTGGAATGAGGAGCCTAAACCATTTAGTGCTACCTGGACAATACCGATATCCTTCCAAATACCAAAAATTCCACCATTTCCATTTATTACACAATTTTGGCATGGGAGGTGTCATGTTCTTACATGACCGACAAGTAGTATCGTCAAATTTAGAAATTAGGGAATCGATGAGAGAGACCCGTTCTTTTCTTTTCATTGGAAATGCCAATCGACTTGATGGATCGTTATAATTGAAAAAAGCCTCTGCATTATTCACTTTTAATGAATCTTGGAGAATCATGTCATCTGTAACGCCTGGATTTAATTTTGCACAAATTTCAAATTCAACCTTGGCAGTATCGATTCTATGCTTCAGACGAGAGATTTTACTACCAAGATGACGATCCATGACTACGACCATCTTATTCCCTGCATATGATATGGTTGGTGTGGTTTTTCGTCCACCTACTTTAATTGATGTCAATGTAATGTTCTTCATATCTATCATAGCAGGGAATTCAATTTCCATTGCTAAGCCGACTGCGTTGTGTTCTGTCTCATTGTAAAACTGTCCTTTATATCGAACAAAACGAGATTGATGACAAACACCCATGGCAACAATTTCATTAGGATCGTGTCGTGGTCCTGTATGCTCGGCAAGTTGGGCTGTGGGGTCTCCGGTATTTATGTCAACCAATTCAAATACGGCCGCCCATTCTGGGTTTTCTCCTCCGGCATTTATAAATTCTTCAAGTGTTTCGGTGCCACGGAAGTTTACATAGGCGAACTGGTTCTGGTTAGTAATAATCAGACTGTCGCTTGTAATATCTGTCGCGGAAGCGCCAAGAATAAAATCATTCTTAAAGACATGACTGGGCGCGAATAAATTTGACCTAATAATGAAATTTTTTGTGTCAATCAGCTTGCCCATATCTACATTGGAGGAGGGTGTCAACTTATTGTATCTAAGTCTGGAATTCGTGTGCTGAATATCTTCGAAGTTAATAATCAATGTAATGTCTTTTCCCGATACGACGCTATGATTGGCTAATAATTTTGAATTTTGATCAATAAGGTCATTGTCAAAACTATTCATCATTATTTCATAGCCTATGTTTATAGTGGGATTCGTTAAATTGCCATCAGCAATTATTTGTTCCGGCGGGTCGTCCTGGTCATATATATTTGTCCAGTATAGATATTGAGGGTTCTCAGCGGAATTAAATTTTGCAACATTCCCGTTCGTTATTGCAATAGGATTCGTTTTTATGTATCGGGAAGAATAGTAGTCTCCGCCATCAAAAATGACGAAAACATCATCTTTGGCTCGAGGATCAAGCCAAATTGTAGGATGTGATACATGTTTAATACGAAATTGGTCCGGAATTGAATTGGTATATTGGCTATTGCCGGCCAAGCCTTGGGTATTTTTAATATACCACTGCTTGTCTGCATTCTGAGCATTGAGTTGAAAACAAAAAAGTAGACTAAAGATTAATATTGTGTTTTTCATCATTTCGTTTTAAGCGTAAGTAGATTAAAAGAAAGAGACATAAAATACCAATGCCTATTGCATAGTAAGTTGCATTTGAAGAACTTTTTGTTACCTCGGCTGTAGATAAAATAAAACCGGCCCAATAAAAAGGGTGACGTCCAGCGCCTTGTGATTTGCTTAAAAAGGCCAACTTCGCTTGCCTCAAAGCAACAGCGGGGTCTCGATTTTTATTGAGCGAACCATAAAAATGCTTCATAATCTGGGCCGTGCTCTGATCATTGACTGTCCATAGCGAATTAATAACGTTTCGGGTTCCATTCAGCATAAATGACCGGGCCAATGAAAGTGATCCTTCTCCGTATTTTAACTCACCAACTCCTGTTTCACAGGCACTTAATACTGCCAAGGCCAGACGTGATGGCTGGCTGGCGATTTCAGTTCCGGATATATACGTTCCATGATTATCTAGTTGCAGTGCGCCGTGCAGTGTATCCGTGCGTGCATGCCCTGCAAAGTGAAAGACATCAGTATTTATATTATAAAGGTTAGATACGTGGGAGTCTGTGTTTTGAATAATTTCAGTTTTCGGAAATATAGATTGTATGGCACTGATTTCTTTTTCTGCAAAATTAAGATTGAGCAAATTAGTCCTTTGCATAGAAGTAGATTGCGTATCCATTCGGTATTCGGGAGATAGACAACGTATTTTATTGAATGAATTTCCTGTTCTACGCGGATAAACGAGCTGGCTCAGACGATGATCTACAGTGTGGGATTCAATTAAATAATCATTCTTTGGATCTACTAAAGCATCAAATGGAATCAAACTGAGAAGATCTTCTCCGATGATGCTGAATCGCTCCGGTAAATTCCCTAGTGGCAAAAGAAGTGTGTCATATAATTCACGTGCAATCGTGCGGTACTGCTGATCAGAAGAGCGTTTGTCTAATGCTTCGGTAAGTTGCCTCACATGATTGAAAAGACGACTTTTTTGACTCAATTTTAATATTCGATAGTCGCCATTAAAATTATCAACAGAAAACACTGAGTTGCGTGCTACTATGTAATGCACAAAATCGGAATTGAGGTACTCGTCCCTTGATTCGTGTGATGAAAGTGTTCTATGATTTTGTTCTGATAAAGATAGTATGAGTTTTGTTTGTGATGATTTATTCTCATATAATTCTTTCTTGTACTTTGCGATCTGTTGCTCGTTAAAGACATATGTATCCCAATCACTTTGGGATAGGCGATCCAGGGCAATTCGTGTCCGTAAGCCTTCGTCGAATACAAGACTTTGGGATTGTTGTAAATAGTTTCTGATTTCTTGGTCATTGAGGATTGCACCGGTATTATTCAATTCAAATAATACATTAAATATTTCGTTGACATCGTTTTTGTGATAATGAGCTGCTATGTATTTTGAGGCATCCGTATCATATGAGCGGAGAATTAAATTATTTACATCAAGTGACCGCGTAAAGGCCATACGGGCCGAATCAAGGTCCGCTTTTACATGCTCTTTTTTATATCGGTTCATATACATGTTCCCTAAAAGTGAATAGAGGTCCATGAAAATGGTTTCCGAACCCAAGAATGAGTCGGCAAAAAATATATCTTCGATCTTAGGATCGAGATTTTTTGCAGCTAATAAGATTGTTACCCGGAGCGAATCATATTGATGCGAGGATAGAAAAGCATCTCCAAGACTTAGGAGTGTTTTTGCCTTTTCACGCCTGTTGCCGGATTCAGAGATGCGATCATATAAAGCATATGATTGATGCAGAAGTTGTACGGCTTCTTGTAAGCGCTTTTGCTTAAGCGCGACTTTGCCTTTTAGCATTAAAAAAGTGGCGTAAGGATTTTCGGTGCTTTCCTGGTTTATTGAATAGTACGTTATGCTGTCTAGTTGATATTGTGCAGAATCCAATTTATCTTGTATGATAAGTAAACTGGCAAGATTTAATCTGTTAATTGCCTCGGCTCTCAATCGATGCAATTGAACCGCTTTTTTAATGGCTTTTTTATAGTATAGCGCGGCTTGGTTATACGCAAATTGACTTTGATATAAAATGCCAATATTTCCCCACAACCTATAGACTCTCTTATCTCTTTGAAGCATCATGGCATCCTCCGTTAATTCATAGTAATACATTGCTCGAGTAATATCACCCAATTGATTATATATGATGGCCAAAGGATTTTCAACATACCAAACCCAATCATCCCGTATAATATCGTCATCAGGAATGGCCTTATGGGCTAGCAGATAATACTTTTTGGCGCGTAGATTATTATTAAGATGCTTGACATAAAAACGCCCATGCCACGCATAGGCTTTACGAAGGTTTTTTTTATCTGAAAATGAATAATTTTTTAGGCTATCGATATGTCTGTCAAAATGGGGTATCGTGTCAGTTAGGTTTAAATTTACAAACGTATCTCGCTGATATTTGATAGCCACAGTAAATTGTTCTCCGCTATGCAGCTGAGATGAAAATGTGTCAAGCGACCCTATATCAGGTGCCTGCGCCTGTATGAAGTAACCATAAGGCGTTGCAATAAGAAGTGAGATTATAAAAAGCAGGAGAAGTTGGTCAGTGAGAGAAAATAGTACAGTTTTTCGTTGAGCGTGCATCCGACTTATTGAATCTTTTCAAAAATAAGCAAATTTCTATCAGATTCTCAAAACCCCAGTCGTGTATCTATAAAGTAGAAGGGTCACCTCAGTGACCAGAATTGATACTTATCCTCATTGGTTTAGGATTGGGGTTTTATTAATTCGAAAATGTGGTAACAATTGTAAACCTAATCGCAACATCCGATATACATAACTTCAATCGTTTTCATGATGTCTCTGACCGCTGGCTTACATTTGCGGTCGGAGATTTTTCCATAGAAAACTTTTTTATTTGTCTATTATATGACGAATTAATTATACACGGCTTAGGTGCATACCTATGGTAAAAACACGAAATCCTTGGTTAAATCACCTGTGAATTAAGTTGAGCCATGCGCGTTGATGAATAGATATCACAAGAATTAGTTGATCAGCTATATTAGCTCGGTTATTCCCCTTCGCCAATTGGTTCACTTGATGTAGCAATGTTTCCAATGCCAAATCCTTTCAGGAATTCTATGAATACGGGTTTTTCGTTTCTCAATATATCGAGAATATGGCCGTAATCCACATCTCTATAGTGACATTCCAGGTGATCATGAGAGTTGATTGCGTCATGATCAGGCATAGTGTTCTCTGATCGATGAAAATAGGCAGCCCCGATAAGCGTACCATCATTTCTTCTCAATTTAATTATGGCGCGATAGGCGTATCCGCCCGAATTTTTTCCACCTGCGAGATAGTTTACTTCGTATTCCTTAATGTTTTCTGATTGCATGTTTTGTTTTTAATTGCTTATACTTTTAGACAAAATATTTTACTTACCTGTATCAATCCATAGTTTTTCTATTCGAACCATTGGTCCCGGACACATGGCCTGATGGCAATTCATACAGCTTTGCACCATGCTATTAAATGCTTGTGCCGTTTCGCCAAGTTTTACGTTTTCCAATGTTGTCAAGCTCTCATAATAAGCGTCAGTGAACACTTTATACATGGGGCTGGCTACTTTTTCCGGCTCCGTGGCTGCGGCCGTATGCATCTTTTTAAATTTTTCTAGAACCTTTACACGATCCCCTGATTCAATTGCTTTCTTCATCCTCATGGCGTCGTCAAACATATTACGCATCAATATGGCAAGCTCGCTATCTCCATTCGGGTTTATCGGAGCGACCTTGTCTGAATTGGTGCAAGCGGCTAAGATGTAAATTGCCAAACAGACAATAACTGCCATGCTGAATTTAAGTGGTACATATTTGCTTACACAGTGATAAGTCGTTTTCTGAAATTTATTCGCCAATTATTATACGTTTAATCGCTTGTCTATCACCTAAATCAAATTGGACAAAATATACACCAGCGGTAAAGTTTGACGCATCGATATCAATAGATTGTCCGACGATATCCTTGAGTCGAAGAACGGGCTGTCCGGTAATATTTAGAATTTGAATTTCTTCCACCTTGTCAAGTCCCTCCGCCCAAGTTAGGGTAAATTGATCAACGCTTGGATTGGGGAATGCATTGATATTATCTTCTGTAAATTCGGTTTCAGTTCTACCCGAAACGGTCTTTTTCATAATAAATTCGACATTGTCGATGTGTGTATAATCACCCTCACCAGCAAAATCATCATGATCGTCAAAAAAGTGTTTCCCTTGAAAACATAGATCGAATGACGTGCCGGCAAGTTGATCTAAATTAATTGCATGATGAACAAAAGTGTCCGTATCGATTGTATCATTGACAATGGGACTTGGATGGAATTGTTGTGAGACAGGCACTTCATCTGCAATAAGACGCATCGCCAGTGCCGGTGTGATATCAAACGTATCACCAAATATTTCAGCATATGCTCCTGCGAACCCCTGTCTCAAATCAAATGCTACGGATAGACTATCAAAATCGCTTGCATCAACACAATAGCACATGCGAGATTCATACGACAAATTTTTCGTGAAATTTTCATCTTCGTTTGTGGCCGGATCGATATTATCCTGGTTGACATCTTTTCCTGTCAATAAAAACCCACGCAATCCGGTAGCCGCTGCTGCTCGAGCAACATCTGCATATGAATTTTCATTTTCTACACGATAATATATCGGGACAGGAGGCCGATTAAACCAATTAAAATTGACGAGTGAAGAAGTGTCTTGCGTTTTAATGCTCAAGACGGTATAGTCATCGTAATTGTCATTTTGATTATTGTCGTCCTCCGGAATG
Organism: Saprospiraceae bacterium; assembly: GCA_028279185.1. GTDB lineage: Bacteria > Bacteroidota > Bacteroidia > Chitinophagales > Saprospiraceae > JANQSS01. The sequence goes on from JANQSS010000205.1 coordinate 26,646, forward strand.
TCGATAAAAAATTCAAAATCATAAAAATCCGGTTCACTTAAATTTATTGAGGCGGGAAATGTATAAGTGATATTATCTCCATCGACAATATCACTATCTAATACAAGCGTGTCATAAACAGTTGCGCCATTTAATGTATACCCAAGTGGGATTCGGGAACCGGCCGGCAATCCATTTTGGCAACCCGATCGGCGAAATAAAATATTCATCGATACCATTTCCTTATCACTAAAAGCACAGCTTTGTTGGATTGGTGACATTGGCGCCTCTACTTCAAAGTCCTCTATAACCATGTCAGGCCCGACACCGACAGCATACCATGCGTGAATGGTTTGCATCACTTCTTCCGAGCAAGGGCCGTATAGATCTTCGGCACTTAGAATGGCACCGTAGCGTGCATCGATGTACGTGGACGAGACAGTTAAATATGTGGTTAGATTTCGAAATGCGATGGCTTCAGCTTTTTCCATTCCAATACCGGTTAAATTATATGTGTCACCGTTATCGTTCGTACCGCTTCCGCCCATGGAAAGCAGGTAATACCAATAATTCTGTACACCACTATTGGTGTGCACACCACCATTATCTCCCTCATCTGTCCACCAATTGACACCGAGATAGGTGTCCGGATCACCCATTTCCTTAGGGTCTTTTATTGATCGAAACTGAAAGTCCAAAACACCCATGTACCAATCCGCCGAATCGGGGTAGCTCTGCCATTCTACGGCTACACCGAAGATGTCACTGAACGATTCGTTGAGTGCGCCGGATTCATTGCGATACACAAGTCCGGAAGAAGTCCTGGTCACACCATGTGTCAATTCATGCGAGACAACATCGATGGACGTCAAAGGATTTCCATTTCCATCTCCAAATTCGGCCCACATGCCGGTCCATCGCGCATTGAACCAGTTGTTGCGCACATGCACGTACGAAACGATAGCCGATGAATCACCGTCATAACTTATACGACCATGTTTATTGGCAAAGTAATCATACGTCTCTTGCATGCCCCAGTGAACGTCCGTCGCAGCATCGTCCGCCAGTGTATTGTGGTGATCCCAATAGTTGTCGTCGTCTGTAAAATCAACCGCGCTATCAGGAACAAGTGTTTGGCTTAGCCGACGCATATCATATGTTTCGATAGAAGCTGGTCTTGAATAGTCATGCAGTCTGTAATGGCCTGGAGCAACTGAATCGGTCATGAAATGCTGTGTGCCGTGGTACCGCGTTTCGGCTATACCTTCGACACCTGCATCATGGCATTCTTCTAATGCGTACAAAATATGTCCGTCCTTTGCGTCGACGAAAATTGTCTTATGCCCTTTTGGTCCTTCAGCAAAAAGGGCCATTTTCCAGGCCAGTCTATAATTATCGCCATCCTGACTATAATTCCGGTCAGCGTAAACCAACTCCGGCTTTGGATAAAATGTAGCGGTTTCATCTCGCTTTAGTCGCTTAATGAGCGCCTCTTTATGAGGGTCTTCCCAGTAAAATCGCTCGGCATCCATGTATAATATGGCTGCATCGAGCGCAGTGGCTGCATCAATAAGAGGTGTGTTATTGGCATATATTCCGGAAACCAGCTTTCCATTAGATCGAATGACCTTATCGTTCTCAGCGTGCACAATGTACTGTGCGCCTTCTACGGGAATATCGCGATGCGTTTGATTGTATCGATAGTGGTCTTGTCCTAGTCTGTCATGTTCATGATCTAATTGCGCAAACTGATCCAACTCGTCTAATCCAAAGTCTTTTTTATAAGAATGGAGATATGAGTCTGGCGACATATTAAGATCAGCTTCCAACATTACCCAGGTGCCATTTTGCACAACTTCTCCAAGTGAATGCAAGGCTTGTTGACCGTTGGTTGATGTAATGAGGATAAAACTTAGACAAACAGCGAATAGACGATTCATACTTGTAACTTTTAGGTTGGGAAAGATAAGGAAAATGGGAATCACTCTTTACGTCGTCTGTCATTTGGGATGTAGGGGGCTAATCCATATGGTTTCGATCAATATGAAGGCGAGCCGATTACTCGCACAATAGAGGCTATGATGGGTCTCCTTGTACCATTTAAATATTAAAAGAAAGTGTTGTTTTTAGTAAGATAAAATTTCTTCTTTCACTATTAGGCCTGGGCTTTGCTTTTGTTACAGAGGACTACACCAGCTTCATTTAAAGTTGTATTTTATTGAATTACAATGCCTGTTGTATCCACGTCCTGTTCGAACTCTTTGCAATCTAATCTGATGTCTGTCTTTTTCAATCTACTGTTTAGAAGGTTGCAATAGTGACGGTTTTTCTTGTTTCCACTATAATATATGCAGTTATAGCAAGTACGCTGAACCTGTATTACATCCCGCTGATTTAATTGATATATTAATTTTGAGATTAAATCAAATACATTGGATAACTCAAGCTCAGAAAATACTGATAGTTCCTCTGAAATTGGAGACGCATATTCAGATAATTGATTAATTAATTCTTCTCCACTTGATGAAATTACCAGATTATATCTTCGTTTGTCAGTCGGAGCGTAGTCTTTTTCCAGATAGCCCTTTTTTACGAGTACACGGACAGCATCACTGATTGTTGCTTTAGTGACGTTGAACTCCCTTGCTAAGTAACTGACATTACAAAGATCAATACGATGACTGGATACAAATAGTACTATCTGTATTTGAATGGGACTTATTCCAAATTCCTTAGCTTGCTCCCAGAGCAGGGCTTTTAATGCCTCTGAAAGTCGTTCTAGCCCATTTAGAATTTTTCGTTCTAACTTCAATTATGTAGAAATAAATAGTAGAATTACAACAAAGTTAGTAATCCTACTATTATTGGGCTAATGGCAACCCTCCATTTCAATGATAAAGTAGCCTTTTTTAGCTATATCATCTTTCCAAGCGGGTCGTAATCTTTCAACGTGACAAAGCCGGCACTGTTTCGAGGTAAGCGGTTGCCCTTCTTGACCTTTAAGTTTTAAATACTCTTTTCCGTATTGATAAATAATAGTAGTATCCACTACGTCTACCGGCGCCAGAATGTCGAAATGCATAATATTTCCGTCTTTTTTGGTTACATATGTATCCCAAACATTCACCTTAGTTTGAATTGATTGGCCCATGTCAAATTTTTTTTGTGATTGATAATACAGTACACCTCCAAGTAGTGTAACAACTGCTAAAATGGCTATCATCGTTTTGTTCATTTTATTCCATTTATTGTAGAGCTCAAATCAAGCGTTAATACTAAACTGTCTAAGACACATATTACGTAATAGCTTCTTGCAGAATACGAGTAGACGAAGTAATAAATAGTAACAAGACAATTATCGATGGGAGCTTTTATCTTTTATTATGAAAATTAGGAATCCTAACATATAAAATGAAAAAAACTAGGATTTCAGGTCTTCCATACTAGCTCCGAAGTTGATATGCAGAACATTACCTGTTGGAGTTAACAATGCAGGTACAGATTTAACACCGGCCTTCTCTGCTTCTTCGATTCTGGATTTATGCTCTCCAAAGTGCACCACTTCTACATTTTCTGAACCAATTAAATTAATAATGTCATGCTCGGCACTGATACAGACCGGGCAACCTGCGTGATAAAAAATTGACTTACTCATATTAAATACTTTTTAAATGTACGTAGCAAAATTGCTTACACAAATATAGGCAGGAATCCTAACAAAACAAAATTTGAAAGATCTTTATTTAGAATAGCCTTATATATGTAACCTTTTAAACTACTTGCAATTGACTGACGCCGGTGCCGATTGAGGGGTCAAAATGAAAAATGCCGGCAACTTTAATACACTGCCGACATAAAGTGAGGTGGTGTATTAACTATCTAGAGCGTTATTCAAGGTCAGGGCAAGACGTGTTCGACCCCGTAGGGTCAAACACATCAGTGCGAGAAGCGAAAGAACCGCGAAAGCGGATGGGATGAGAAAGAGTACAGCTATAATTGCAGCGAGGCTTTGTAACGATGAATTTGAGCAGGCATCTCTTAAGGTATGCGTCAATTATACCTTGAAATTGGTGCAACACGATTGATTGAATTTATCGTGCTAAGATGGCAACCTCCCAATCGGCGGGCCAATCTTGAACCTGACGCGCGCTGCTACCGAATATTCGACTTCCATTTATATCTGTATGTTGGTCGTTAAATCCAATATCGTTTGCATTTGCACCTTCCGGTAACGTAACCTTAAGAAGTATGCGGGGTGCACGTCCTAAGCCGTCGTTGAAAACAGAATCATCGTTGTTTGAATAGTAACCTTTTTCGTAACCAGGCTCTGGTCGTTGAATAAATGCCACGAATCCGTGAAACTGTTCAGGCGCATTTATTCTATCATTCATTAATGTCGCTATATTACTTGAGCCTGACCAAGCGGCGCTTTTCAATTTAATTTGAAACAGCCCGGTTAGCCCTGGTTGTATGGGTTGGTTATTATAATGGACATCATCAGCTATCCAAGGCTCGTCAATCGTATTAACATCAATAAAGATGTCATCTGTCTTTCCGTCTTCTCTAGTTCCACTATGAAACATCTCGAAGTACGCCTCGTCAACGACTGTTCCCTTGGGGAAGTCTGGTAATGGAAAATTGACAAAGCTGCGTTTTACGCCTAATGCGTTGTGAGCTGTGACTAATGGTCTGCCGGCGTAATTTGCCTCAACAGGCACACATATGCCACCGGCTTTTACACATTCGACATATGTGTCTGCATCAGCTATGATCCAATAGTAAGCAGTCCGAATTGTGGAGGAACTTTCGATTTCGTCGATAATTTCACATGAACAAAATGAGAGCATGATTATGAGCGGTAAAAGAACTTTTGAAGTTTTCATGTCAGTATTTTTAAGTTAAGTTTGACATGATGTGTTTTGAATGGAGATTAGGTACCCAATAATTTCAACTTTTTTCTAAAAAATAGTAGAAAGAAAAGAATGAGTACACCTAGAATGACTTTAAACAACACAGTTTTACTATTTTTTTTTGTTGAAATAGGTGATGGGTCTCCTGATATTAGAAATCCGGACCAGTAGTAAGGATGTGCCTCTATGGTAGTACTATTTTTAATATAGTCTAAGGACGCCTGTTGCAGTGCTTTTGGTTTCGATTGATATTGTTTAATGTGTCGATAAAAAGATGGAATAAATTCTGTCGTACGTTTATCGTTGATGGACCAAAGCGAATGTAAGACACTTTTTACTCCAGCGAAGGCGAAAGCACGGGAAAGGCTTATTAGCCCTTCTCCTTTTCGAAGTTCGCCGATACCAGTTTCGCAGGCGCTTAAGGCCACCAAGTCAGCATTTAATTCCATCGAATAAATACGAGATGAAAAAAGTGCCATGTTTGAAGCCGTATCAGGTGAAAATAGTAAATAAGAATTATCCCCTTCAGTTGTATCCGATTTTGCATGGGTTGCAAGATGCAGAATACTAAATTTAGGTGCTGTTTTCATAAAAGTATGAAATGTAGCCGCTTGATCTTTTATGATTTTACCATTCAATATTTGTGCAACCTGCTCACATTCAAGTGTGTTATGAATTAACGGTAATGGCCCATCGGTTGGGGTAAATGAAGGTGCAAAGCAAATAGCGGAACGGGAATTTTGCACATTTTTTTCTTTCATTTCATATAGCAGCGCCACGGCGGGACTAGTGCTTATAGCATGCTTTTTTATGAGGAATGGAAATGTTCGAATCGCGGTACGATTTGAGACAGTATCCGTTAGTAACGCAGCATAAGTAAATTGGCCAATTTCTTCATCAGGAATAAAAACTAAATTGGACGTTAATTGATTTGCAACAGGTGCTAGGAATGTATTGTACAATGATCTACCGGCTAGTCTATATGTTTGAAGCGATTCGAGTGCTTCTTTTTCATTGTATTTATGCGTTGTTCCAAATTGGATGATCGAGTTGTTGTAGGTCCTAATAAGTTCAGAAATGGAATAATCGAGCGAACTGCGGTGAATAGTGGCATGATTTGAATTGATCAATAAGGTAAACAAGGCATTTGAACTGGCCTTATGAAGAATAAGAGTTTCATCAGGATTTAGTGATTTATCGAGATTTGCTTGGTCGAGATTAAGTCCGTATAGCAAATTATAATAAGCGGGATGTTCATCACGAACGAAAGATTTCCATTCATATAGCCCTAGTTTAACCCTCGACAAAACATTCGAGTGGTCATTATTCTCGATACTATTATCCGCTATTGAAATTAAATAGTTTAGCGAATCTTGTAATTTCTTTTTTTGACGTTCGAGGCTAAGATATTGTTTTGGCAATGTCACGCGAGATCGTCTGAAGGCAAACTTTAATTCCAGTGATTTATATTTTTCAAGCCAAGCGAATGCATCGTGCACAATATTTTTGGAAGAGTTATTTTTCCATTGCGCATATAGGCATTCCAGACCAATATCGTATGTGGTCGTGTATCGATTGAAATACCCTTGTATCGATGCAATGTCATCGTATTGCGAAATTACATAGGCAGTAGTTGCTGCAAAATCCTTCATGGCCTCTATTGCCAGCTTCAAATCTTCGTAGTCATTCGACGTATCAAACTTTTTTTTATACAGTTTAATAGACAAGTTGAAAATGTCTAATGGGTCTTCAATTATGTAATTTCCAACAGGGTCGTCCCGAGACCATCCTGCAGAGAGGATGTGATTTTTGGCAAGCGTTAAATATTGTATGGCCTCGTCGTATTTTTTTTTCTGAGCATAGTATTCGGCAAATGATAGGTAAGGCAAAACAAAATCCCGGTGATTCTTCGGCAAATGTTCTTCCATGAATTTTAATGCTTTCTCAAAGTATAGGAGGGCTTCCTTTTCACGTTTATTTTTTAAATAACATCTGCCCAAGTTGTCGTAACCTGACCCCAATTCATCATAACTGGGAGAGATGTTGTCATGATAAAAGGTCACTGCTTTTTCAATGCATGTAATACAGTCGTCGAATTGGCCCAGGTCGGAGTAGGTGAGTCCTAAATTGTTTAGAATTGAGGCTTGCATAGCCAGTTCCGAGAATGAAGAAGCTGGGTTTTGTAACCCAAGATTTAAATAATGCTGTGCCTTGTCAAATTGGCCTAAATTTCTATAGCTAATACCAATGGCGTTACAAAAACTAATTCGTGCTATGTGATTATCTGGGAAATGCTTTTCTAAATGTTGCAGTCCAGTGATTAAGTATTGAGCTTGAGATTTAAAATCAAAATTGTTGTAAGCAAGACGTCCTTTTTGATAGTAATATTGAATATAGGCATGTGATGATTTTGGCGTAAACTCCAGATACGTATTTGCTTGCGTCAAATAACGTTGGATGGAGTCGATAGCCAACTCATTATTGTACCATCCGGCGCGAAGCAAATGTAACCGGGCCAACCCTTCGTAGCCAATAGGTTCCTCTTTTTGGTACAAAGATTTGAGAAAATGCCACATATGTCGAACTTCCTCGTCTTTACTTTGAAGTTGACGAGCATTGATTCCCAAAGTATAGATGTCAAAATCGACATTCAGTTCTTTTAGAAGATGGTGCGGATAATTTTCAATAATGGAATCAGTTAGTTTTTCTGCGAGTTGCGCATTCCGTTGCGAAAGAGCATTATAAGCCTCACGAAACAACAACTGAACATTAATAGAATCCGTGGATTGAATTTGTGAATAAACATCGCAGGCAATTGTAGAAAGTAGTAAAATATAGAATCCCTGTCTAAGACACGTTTTCATTTCTTTTTGCGTTGCTGTTCAATCTTTTTTACAATTTCATAATGCGGGTGATCGTTATTTTTAAGCCTGTCTTCCATGATAGATTGAGCTCTTGAATCCCAGCCATGCTCTAAGGCAAGAATTAAATAGTTTATTTGAGCTTTTTCGTTCCATAAAAAAGAATTCGCATCGATAACAATCGCCATTTGTTTAAGTGCTGCGCTGATATTGTTCGTTTTTATAAATAAATCACCCAAAATAAATTGGGCCGACATATTGTCCTCATTTCGAGTGATGTAATCGCTGAAAAAATCAATTGCCTCACTGTTTTTTCCTTCTTTAATAAATTGAATACCATCATTTATTTCAGAGTCAAACTGATCACCTCTTGTGCTACTGTAGTCCACGTGCTCTATATGATTCGATGCCAAAAAACTATCGCTTCGCGGAATCAATAAATAGGTAACAACAGCCAAAGATATTAGCGCAGCCGCTATGGAAAGTGGCCTGCGCCATATTGGAATCACTCTCGGTGGTGATTTATGTTTATCAGCATGCATTAATGCGTTTAGATGAATCCGCAAGTCTTTTTCGACTTCTTGTTCAAGCGCTTCCTGGATAATTCGATACTGTTCAACTTCGTTTCGAAGGTTAGGGTCCTCATCCATGAGCTTCTCGAATAACACACGTTCTTCTTTGGCCATGCTTCCTGCCACATATAATTCTATTTTATTGAATTGCTCAGACATTTCGTAAAGCTTGAATTAGATTAGGACGATCCGCTAGTTTTTTCATTAATTTATTCATACATCGGAAGCGGTACTTCTTCGCGAGTTGCGCGCTTGATAAATTGCAAGTGATAGCTATTTCTTCCATCGAGTAGCTAGCCTTCCAGAGTGTCAAAATTTTTTGACATTTCTCATCAATTAATTGAAGAACAGTGGATAGATGTTCCTTGCGTTGTTCTTGGATTATATTGTCATCAGAGGATTGACTTGTTTTTAATTGATAATCTTGAATTTCGTTATTCGACATTTTCGATCGTTGCCTCCAACGGTTATTCCAGACGTTTCTGCAGATGCTGAATAAATAACCTTCGATAGATGTCTGGCCTTTGAATTTTTGTTCGCGGATATTTCGATCTAAGGCTATAATGCCGTCGTGAAAAACATCTTGGGCTTCTGCTGCATCACCACCCTTTCTCACTACGTGATTTTTGATTTTTTTACTTAATTCCAGATTTGTGTAGATAGCATTTATCGCGTTAAGTCGTGCATGGCCGCCTTTGGAAATCATGTTCATGATTTTTAGGTCAGCTTGGTGGTTATGAGGTTTGTCTTCCGACATCGATCATTGAAAGACGACTAAGTTACACGTTTTTTAATGATGACTAAAAAATGTCGCCTCAGCAAAGTGAGGCGACTTAGAAGACCATTTACTGAATAATTAATTTTTCTGAACGGATGCCTTCTGTGTTTTCCGTGTAAATGAGATACAACCCGGGATTAATATTAGGTAGTTGTATGGATTGCTCCAAAGATTGTAACCCACTGACTTCGTAGACTGTCCGACCCGACAAATCGAATATACTAATCTGTCGTATAGGAAGGTTGCTTGCTATAGAAAGTGACTGCCCGGCTCGCAGGGGATTTGGACCAATAGTAATTTTCGTAGGATCCAGGGCCATATTAATTGTAGGTGAAAGATCACAAGGTATCGGTGCATTAAAAACTGCTGTAGCTGTGCAGGCTGAGCCGATTTGTACATCGGAAACGGTGACTGCATGTGACTGTCCGTCTGCGGGCAAATCCGTGAGTACAACGATACCGGAACCAGATAATGGATAGATCTTCGGCTGTTGATTGTCATACGTTACAAACACATGGTTTTGACAAAGCGTCATTCCGGTAATGTCAATTGCAACTTCATATGAATTGGACGTCGAATTGCATGGGCCTGGTGTTATAGATGTAATTGACAATGAACAAGGTCCGCAAACAGGATTGCTTACCCACAGACTATCTTGACATGTGGTTCCATCAATGCTTGCTAATAATATCGTGTGTGATTGATTCAAAGAAACATTTGAAAACGATTCATCCAGAACGACAATGTCCCCAGGAGGAACAGAAATTGTTTTTTGTTGACTTCCGGTTGAGATAATTAAATTTCCACCAGGAGTATTATTTAATTCGATATCGAAGAATATTTGACCCAAACTTCGGCATGGATCCGTGCACGTAATAAATGTATTTGTAATATTGACATCGCAAGGGCACATTGTTTGACCTGAAATAATGTTTCCATTCGGCCGGTGAACGATTTCATTTGGAACATTTAATCCGAGGTCGATATCATTTAATACAATTGAAAAGGGCATGCCTTCTTGTAAATAGTCCCATTCAAGAATAAACCAAGGTGCAATTGTATTCGTAATATCGATACCCGTTGCGGAAGTTAATTCTACCAGCCACTCAAGACCTTGCTGATAAACATCCGCCGTCCATCCTTGAGGCGCGTTGATAATTCGTGGTGCACTGAGGATGGCGTTATCATACTGTAGAACCAGTTGCACGAAGTTGTTTGTCCAAACTTCACCAGGGTTATGACTGGCGAATGACACCGTCGATTGAAGGGTAGGGTTATTAGGGCAATTTCCCAAGGAGGGATTGTTCCAATAGAAGTCTACTTCCCCGACTTGATTGGCACAATCATCACTACCCGCAATATTCAATCCATTTGGATAGTGTAGTTGCTCATCGAGTAATGAATTGTTAACGCCGAGATCTGCATCGTCGATATTTATTGAGAAGACGACTCCTTCTTGGATGTAAGGCCAATGTAATTTAAAGGCATTAATAGGTGTATTACCAGCCGCAATGGTATTGTTACCTGTAGGGTCAACCAGCTCTATTTGCCACTGGTTTCCTTGTTTATATACATCTGACATCCATCCGGATGGGGCATTTACAACTTGTGGAGGTGTGCCTAAAACAATTTCATCGACCGTCAACGTGAGCATGATAAATCCTACATCCCAAGTCGTGCCGTCAGCACTACTCAACTCAAAACTCGTTTCGATGGTTGGATTTGAGGGGCAATTTTGAAGTGAGAAGTCAAAATATAAATTGACATCAGGGGCGTTTTGTGCATTTGTATGTATGGCTAAAAATACCAGGACGAGCGGGATAAAGCGTATTAATGTTTTCATGATTTCAACTTTTAATCTGTTTGCAATTAGTTTGATTTGCATTGATGTGTTTGAAAGGAAGGAGTGGTACCCAAGAAATATGACTTTTTTCGAATTGTTGGAGAAAGGTGTGTGTTCAGCCGAACTTTCATCATCTAATCGATCTCTTGAGATATGGGTCCGGAGCAGTTTCCGATTGATAAATAGCATTGCGCCTTAACCCGCCCTATGAATACGCGGATGGAATAGCTTAGATGATTGTGCTCTTTTCAAATTGATTTGAAAAAATTATGGCCATCAGGGGATATTTTACTGGTTCGCGACACTTACCAGTAGACAAATTCTTTAATTATGCTTCAGATTAAAATGATGAAAGCTAATCGAATCTATCTGATTCGAGGTTCAAGTGCGGCCAACTCCCCCTTTTTTGAATGTGAGAATGACTGTAAATATTTCTTGCAGCTAGTTGACCGTTTCCTTAAGTCATATCTCCATGTGAATTGTTTCCAGAATAATAAAGATGGATGGGTCATGATTGTGACCACGAAATCAGCTGATGACATCAGGCAAGCGTATAAAGCTAGACGCGCCAAATCAAAGAAGTGCAAGAAACGCTGTGAACACAAGGAGGTTTGGAGGATGCTCTCGGATCAAATAAGAATTCTGCTGAGCACATATGTCAAAACGACCAATCGAATTACTGGGCGGAAGGGAGGTAAGGTTCGGTGTAATTATGAGCGTTTTGTTTTCGAAAGTGTAGAAGAAGCTTTGCAAACGAAGGAAATGATGGATAGTCAGCGGTATGAACAGGCACAGCCGATGAAGCGTTATCGTCCCGCGAGGAAATTACATAAAATTGGAAAGCAACTGGGCCGTGTGAGCCCTTATTTGAGTTGTGCGGCGTTGGTGGTGCCAAAAAAGTTGGCAGAATTAGGCCTTCAGTGCCTTGATTTAATGGTATTCGTAAGCGATGTCCTACGTCAACTCATTGAGGGCACAATTCAGCATCATTTTCCAACCTGAATGCCTCAAATATGAAGAACTTTCTTGATCCAGCGGACGAAATGCTCGAATCAAGCTTAAAGTTATACGTATAGTAAAGTGAAAATCATTGTTAATTGGAAAATTATTCAGTTTTCCCGCTAAGGCATTGAGGAAAGCTATTTTGAGGCAATAATTGATTTTTGAACCCAGGAAATCAATGTTTTCGGATAGGAAAGGACTTCATCAGGAATAGAATAATATGGCATTCGGCTGTGCTTTTCCGATTTGTATAACTCGAAGTCAGGTAGCGTACTGTCATCCACCTTTAAAAAGGGCATACCCTTTGAATCAATGATGCCGAACATTTTCCCTTGATGAAAAACACCATACCCACCAAACATCTTTTTGGACGTGATGCCTGGTATAGCATTTAACTTGTTTAATAGTTCTTCCGCTACCAACGTTGTGTCGTTCGTCAATTTATCACCTTTCTTTCCCATATGTAAATTTATTTTTGTAAATATACATATGCTTTGCATTAACATACAAGCGAGCTTTAGTATTAAGTCAGAATTGAAACACTTTTTCCTCTACTAGTTATTCCGTTCCAGTTTTTTAATGGCTGCCTCTTTTGATTTTAATTTTCTATATGCGGATGGAGTCATGTTGAAATGTTGCTTAAAAGCTTTATTAAAGGAAACTTTGTTGTTGAATCCAGCATCGTAAGCTAATTGAATAATCGTGTCCTTATTACGATTGGGGTTGCATAAGAGACGTGCCACATGTTCAATTCGATATGTATTGATAAAATCAAAAAAGTTGACGCCGTAATGGGTATTTATTACTTGGGATACGTGATGTTTGCTCGCGTTTAAATAATTGGCTAAATCTTGAAGCCGTAATTCATTTTCTTTGTATACCTCATGTTCTTTCATCAAATCTTCCAGTTCTTTTTTTAAGGATAGGGATGCGTTTTCAGTGAGCCCGGAAGTGCGGTATTTTTTGATGGGTTGTAAGGCTTTGATCACCGGAACGCTACGAAAGACTTCAGGTTGGATAAAACCAAATACGCCAATGGCTAAAATACTCAACGCCATGACAATCGAAATGAAATAGTCATGGGTAATTTGAAATCCTTCCCAAGAGACTAAAACATAGTACGAGATATTGGCTAGCAAAAATAAACCAAAGCATGCGATAATAACTTTGGACCAGGCGTTGATGTAGTCGTCTATTTGTTTTTCATGTCTGAAAATGGACAAAGATGCAATGAAGTATATTGTTAAATGGGCTAACTTAAACAAATAATGTGTGCCAATAAAAACAATGTCATTGGGCCATTTCAGTTGGATATCATACGCACGCAAGAGTAGGGGTAGGGAACAGATAAAAACTAGGAGAAACGGGACAAAATGCAGTGCGATCGAAGATGTTTTAATAATAGAATTTGCAGAAAAAATAGTGCGTAGATAAAGATAATACAATGGGCCTATGGCAAAATATAAGGGGTGGTACCAATTGACGAGGTATGAAAAATCAAAAGCAAATTTGGTCCAATAGAGCACGTAGGATGTCATTATTACAGCAATCACTAGCGTTAACCAGGCTAGGAATTTTGTCGATGAATGAAATCGCTGACTCCATGTGAAAAAGAGAAGCGATTGTAAAAATGCTATGAAAATGATAGGAATAAATAAAAGAGTCCAGGAATTAAATGATGGCTTCTGCTGCTCGAAAAGCATAGCCACTCGTGCATTTCGTTCTTTTAATTTAAGAATTGGAGTACTTCTGAACCAGGGATAGACAACAGCACCCGCGGTGATCGCAGATTCGATATGTTCTATTGCTTCGTCATCGTGCCACCAGCGGGCGAAGCTACGCGCGGCATGCATATGTACATATCCGGTGGATTGAATATTTAATTCGAGCGCACGTTCGAAGTGTGTCGTAGCGCTACTGTCATTTCCCCATTTGTAAAACAATAACCCCAGGTAATATTGTATCGTTGGATCACCTGAATTAAGGCATGTATATAGTTGCATGGAGTCTTCTTTCGAATTCTCTCTTTGAAGCATCGATGAAAAACCTTCTTTGGTTAAGGAACAAGGTGTGTTGTCCTGCCCCTGGACAAAGACAAATTGCACAAAAAGAAAAACCCAGGTTATGATGGTTGACTTTATCAATTGTTCTTGTTTTAGCAACTCCTTTTGATTGGAGTTCACAAAATGCACTTTTCATTGCGTACTGCTGGTAAAGAACGATCAACATTTACCATCTGTGTTGCCTTGATTCTGATCACTTTTGGTAAGTCTCTATCGGAATGCACCGATTCCATACATCTTGAACGTAGAATTGGTGAAAATCAAATTCTCTTCACATGAAAAAATGTACAATTCTATTATTTGGGCTTTTGTGTTTTACAAGCACAATTCATTCGCAGATCATGTTTGAACGCGACATAAACTTCAATACATGGCTACCTTTTCATTCAAGTTTTAATTCGTTCGGCGGCGCCGCTTGGGGTGATTTGAACAATGACGGTTATTCAGATATCATTGTCGGACCAAATGCCGTATTCTTTAATAATGGTGACGGCACCTTCACACGCGATTTAAACACGACAATTGGTGCGGGCTTTTTTGTCTTTACGAGTAACGTCGCGGGTGTCACTATGGCCGATATTGACAATGACGACGACCTGGATGTTTTTATTAATTGTAGTCGCCCATTTGCAGCTGCGTTGAATAAGGATGTCATGTATATCAATGATGGCAACGGTGTATTTACTGCCGATACCTTAGGGCCATGGAATCCTGTGCAATTGAGTTGGGGAGCCTCTTTCGGTGACTATAATAATGATGGATATGTGGACTTAGTTGCAGCTCATCCCGCGGGTTTTATAGGCACACCTCGACCATCAAACCTTTTTATCAATCAAGATGGCAGCACGGCTAATTTTGAAAATGATACAACTTACGGGTTTACAAGAACACTTGCACCTTATACTGTTCCGTATTGGTCAGATTATGATTTGGACGGAGACCAGGATTTATTTATTGCGTCCGGTCCCGGAGGAACACCTGGATTGGATTCTGTTTATGTAAATCAACTGTCAGAAACACAAACTGCTACTTTGAAACACAATAGTGTATTGCCTTTTGCGACCGATTTACAAGATGGCCAGTGCTACAATTTTATTGATTATGACAATGATGGCGATAAGGACCTTTTTCTGACAAATTGGTCAGGAGCGCAAAATAACTTCTATGTTCAGGAAAATGGTCAGTATACAAATACGGCCATGCCGTTTACATACAACAATTCGAGTTTAACAAATGCCTGGGGTGATGTAAACAATGATGGATACATCGATGTAATTATTTCAAATCACAATAGTGGACTGACGGAATTATGGCTAAATGACGGATCGACATTTACATTAGCAGGTGACGAATTTTGTAATCAGTTTGGCAACTCTGGAGTTTTTTTGGCCGACATTAATAATGATGGAGGATTGGATTTTTACGCAACCGGTGCGAATCGAGCAGCCGCCATCTATATTAATCAAAATACAAGTGGAAATCATTTTATCGGCATGACAATGAAAGGAAATCCATCGAATCGAGCAGCAATTGGTACGCAAATTCGTGTTGTTGCTACGATTAATGGAAATGTGGTAAACCAACTACGTGAAGTGTCGGCCCAAAATGCTTTTCAAGGACACAACGATTTACGTCAGCATCTAGGTCTTGGTGATGCCACTATGGCGGATTCGGTAATAGTCTACTGGCCATCGGGTAATATGGAATTTTATACGAATGTATTGGCGGACAGTTTCTACACCATAACAGAAGGAGAAGGAATGACGTACAGTTCGACGGATGAAATATTGCCACATCAACTGGCGAAGCGCATAACGCTATTTCCAAACCCAACGGATGACTCAATGACAATTGAATTAAATGAGCAATTGGAGATTGCTGAAATGAACATATATGACCAACAAGGTAAATTGGTTAAAAATATTCCTTGGGAGGCGTCAAGTTTGACGAGAGAAGTATTGATGACAGATGTGCCCGTTGGAACATATTTTCTGCACGTAAAGACAGCGGACAATAAAATGTTTGCGAAGAAATTTGTCAAAATGTAGAGGGCAAGTCTGGTGGGTAAAAAGCGTAATTCGAAAATTTTACTTAATCGACTGATTTTCAACGAATTGCCCATGGTAGTGGCCAGGCATCTATAGATGCCTGGCGACTACCCCTCGTTTTGGCTCGGAAATAAGTGCTTTTCAACCTCAAAATTCCATGACTATAACGTCCTTTACCCAAGCTCGCAAAAAGGCCAAAAGCGATTCACCCGTCAGCCAAATTGTGGCAGAATTATCATTAGGATGCACACCAACAATTGGCATATCAATGAGGTCTGCATCAATGATAACCCGAACATTTTTTTCAGCATTGTTGATGACTCCGAATGGACTAACGGAGCCGGGTATAAGTTTTAAATATTGCTCAAGACGACGTGCTGAGGCAAAGCTTAACCGACTACAAGCCAGTCGTTCTTGCAGCGCCTTTAAATCAGTTTTTTTATCCTGCGCAACTGTCAGCAAAAAGTGATTTCTTCCCTTTGCATCGCGAAGAAATAAATTCTTAGCCATATGTCCTTTTGGTTGCTTTACATGAGTATTAAATTCTTCAATTGTAAATACAGGCTTATGATGCTGAATGTCAAACTCAATCGCATTCTTTTTAAGAGAAAATACTACCGATTCTATGTTCTTATTCGGTACGATAAAATCTATTTATTTGGATTATATATCATGTGAATTAGGTCGTATCCAAGAGCCCAGTAATCTTTCTTTTCTGAAATCCGTTCAAAGCCCATTTTTTCATAGAACTTATAAGCCATTTGTGATGTGCGAACTTCTACTTTTTGAAAAAATTTGTTGTCAATGATATATTTTAAACGATGCTCGACTAACCTTCGACCTAATCCCTTGCCCGAATGATCCGGGTGAACAAAGTCCCAGGAAAGACGGCATATCTGTTGTTCGGGTAATATGTTCAATCCACCTCCAGCAATTACATTTCTAATGTCCTCGACAACGAAATAATATTCACGATGGATATCAAGATATGTTTTAAAATCGTCTACCTCATTCGAAGCAAAATATGTAGGAACTAATTGTTGAAGAATGGCAAGTAAAGAAATTTTATCTTCTTCGCGATATAGTCTTATTTTCAGATGGTTCATCGTCTTGCTTTACCCAAATTTTTTCTTTTTTATCCGGCCGTGAATAAAATCGAGAATGAGTAAGGTGGAAAAAATACCCAAAGCTATATAACACATGGACGTGCCATTATCCATTTTTGGGCATTGTGCCAATTCTTTGTATTGATAGTAGGAACCAGTGGCTGCAAGGCCCCATGCAATACTGGACCCGAGGCTGAATAAGGTGTGAAGCCTGGGGGAAAGAAACGAAACCAAAATGGCCACGACGCAACCCATTACGATATAGCAGGCAGAAATACCGAAGACTTCTGGACAAGTAGCACCACCATTCATCTCCGCTTGGACAAGACCATATGTACCATATGCCGTAATGAGTGTCAGTACAATTTGAATTATACGTATCACATTCTTCATAGGATAAATGTACTTCATTTTCAAATCACCGAAGAATGATGTCGATGTAAATTATAACCAGTCCGTCTGGTCAATCAAGAAGTTGATTGCAAAAAATAAAATACAGGATGCTTACGATCCAAAAAGTTTTCGGATACCTTCCATCATGCCGTCTAGGAGTGTTTCGGATCTACGTGGATTACTTATTTCCTCTTTAAAATACTTGGCGTACCGATGTGAGACGATAATACTTTTTTCGTTCTTCAATAAAATGGTCTTTTCCCGGTGATTGTACCGCTTTATAGCGTTTTTATTAACCATACAATTTCGACTTACCTGAATGAAGTCGCTATGTGATTGGAGCAGTTCGATGTAGTGTGCAAAAGATTTATTTGAATGAATGGATGACTTGTCTTTTAGTGAAAATATACATGTATTTTCATCGGCTTTCAAAAAATTGATTTGATCGAGATTAATAATTTCAATGATACCCTTAGGCAGACTAACAGAAATAGAAGAAGGATTGGCCATATTACCCTTCATGATTTCCAAAAGATATTTAATTTGTACATCCGAAGAATTGTTTTTTCGCTTACGGTCGATTGCTTTTGCTATGGTAGCGTTGAGTTTGTCCGAATTGATGGGCTTCGTAATATAGTCCAGACAGGCAAATTCAATAGCCTTAGTCGCATACTCAAAGCTTGAATGTGCAGTTACAAAAACGACTTCGTACGTAATAGAATTATATTGACTTATTTCTTCCAGAACATCAAAAATGACACCTTCCTTAAGCTGAATATCGAGGAAGGCAATATCAATTCTATCATTTAATTTTAATAAGACTTCTTTCGCAGAGGCAAGGTTATCAGCCGTTTGTAAAATATTAATACTATGTCCACTTGAATTCAATAAAAAGGTAAGCGTATCAATGTTCTCGTGCGAATCTTCAATTATAATAGCGTTTAATTCCATCAGCACATCTTATTCGTAAATTGTAATTGTAACCTGTGTTCCACCAACGCTGAGCTCTACAATGTCTAGGGAGATGTTGTAGCCGATCTGATTCAATACACTAATGCGGTCATTTACAATAGTAGATCCAAGACTTTTTCGATTTTGCCTGCCACGCATTTTCGATTTCATCGTATTTATGCCAAGTCCGTTGTCCTTAATTACGCAAGTTAGTGCATTTTCTTCGTAGTGAAAGTGGATGGCTATTTCTCCGGGGTGCTTATTCGGGAGGACTCCGTGTTTGACTGCATTTTCAACAAATGGCTGAATGAGCATGGGCGGTATCATGATTTGGGTTGGTTCGCATGTGGGATCAATATCTATTTTAAAAGAAAAGTGATTGTTGCTGTTCATTTGTTCAAACCCAAGATAAGACTGGAGCAACTCAATTTCTTTTGACAAAGTAATTTCATGCTCAAGCCTATTTTTTGGATCATTACTTCTATATGATACGTTGAGAAAATTACGAATTAATGAAGATAATTGAACCAGTTTTGAATTGGCCTCATGTTTGTCACCTTTAAGTATCTTATTTTGAATGGAAGCCAACACATTGAAAATAAAATGTGGATTCAATTCAGAGAGTAGTAGTTGTGACCGGAGATAACGTGATTCTTCTAATTGAACTAGGTATTGCCTTCGTTCTTCACGTCTTTTCCACCATGCATAAATCGTCATGATTAAAAATAAACCGAGAATAGTAAATAAGGTAGGAAGAAAAAATGCGCGCTGGTAAAGAGGAAGTGACACGCATATCATGGCAGAGGCATAGGGTAACTCGTATTTGCTACCAGGTCCGACGATTGCATCCACGCGATGGTGGCCATGTGACAATTTGTCTAAGATAAATTGCCCACTTTCTTGCCATGGACTCCATTCTCCCCCATTAACACGAATAGCATAATTAATATTTGTTGGGCGATCTAAACCTATAGCATCAATTGCTAATACGATATTGTCGCTTGTATACAATTCGACACTATCAATGGACACATCGTATCGAATTTTCTGCTCATTGATTGATTCAATAAACGGAGACAGTTTTGCATTTGGTTTTAACGAATAGGGATATGGCAAATACGAAGTCTGTGATGCGGATGTCACCCATACATTTTTTTCTTTATCGCGATAAAACCCTGTATAGCCAGGTTCGATGCCATCATATCCATTAGTACTGTTGTAAAACTGAACAGCTTGTACGCCATCTTGAAAGAAACGTTTAATGTCAAAGGTTAGCAATTGATCTTTGGCACCCAGCAATAATAATCCCGGTCTCAATTCGAGTACTGATTTAATAGCACGATTGAGTTCTGCAGCATGAATTTTAAGCAATTCATTCGCTTGCTCATCGAAATAACACAACCCCATGCTACCAACAAGCCATAGACGGTTTGTATGGTCCACGCACCCGTCAAATACACCGGGACCGATCGGAAGGTTTCCTATTTCATCGGTAAAATGACGAGATGAATCTAAATCCGGATTATATTTTGTCAGACCAAAATAACTACCGCACCAATACGAGTGATCAGGTCCTATGGTAATATTTTGAATATAGTTTGCATTGTGAATATATTTAGGGTGAGTTCGTGAAAGTATATCTCCTTTTTCCGAAATCATCTTTATGCCTCTGTGAACACCTGATACCAATTGATTTCGCAACGTGTCAAAAACGAGATGTAGTGTTGATCCTGATCCTGGAATGAAATTTAAATTGGAATTTTTCCAAAGACCAATACCATGGTTGTTCGAAAAGTACAGGTTTCCATTTTTATCTCTGTCTGCTCCACAATGAAATGTGGGCTGGTTATCTTCTATCGTTCTAAATGACTTTTCGTTTTTATCATATCGAATTAATCCGTAACCGTAATTCCCGAAGTAGATACCATTTTCATCGTCCACTATACTCCAGGCATAAGGAACGTCTTCGGTTGAGATCGAATTGAACGCGGATTCAAAAAAGCGAATCAGGCCCTCTTCCGTAGCGATTAAAAAATCTCCATTAGACACGCGTAGCATATTTCTTGGGCGAGTCAATGGTATTTGGTAGTTCCCATATGGTGAATAGAATATATTTTCATGGACATAGGACAATTTTTTACTTTTCCGGTGTAATTGTGTAACGTCTCTGACAAATTGCCACTGTCGATTTTCAGGATTAAAATATACCAAAGAGTCCGAGTAGGGGATAAATCCAAACGTACTATCAGACAATACATTGTATGCGAAATGAATAGTCCGAACCGGATGAGTTAGTCGTTCGACTGATCTAAGCACCCCGCGATTATATACCAACGCGGTGTCCGTTTTAAAATACAGAAAATTACCCGTTGAATCTTCTCGAGCGAAGTACCCACTTTCTAATGGAACCGTAATAATATTTCGAGAATTTAGAAAAATATGATTTTGTATGGAATGAATGTAAAAATTGTCCTCTTCATCACCAACGAAGACATAATCGACAAAGGGGAAATTGTACAGGTGGTTTTCAAACTGAACTCCGTCAAATATGCTAATACCTTGGGACGTCAAAATGACAATTTCTCCGACGCTGTTTTCGGCCAAAGCAAGAATCCTGTCATTTGGTAGCCCGTCCGCCTGCGTATATATTTTAAACTCGCTTCCATTAAAACGATTGAGTCCACTTCGCGTTCCAACCCAAATGTAACCCCGACCATCTTCAAGAAGACTGGAAACTTTCATTTGAGAGAGGCCATCCCGCATATCGTAGACTTTGTGATTTAAATGCTGTGTGTAAATGAGTTGAATAGGTAATAAGCATATGCATGCACGAATAAGCATCAACCAAAATATTCGCTTGATGCAGATATGAATGCATCTATTCGTCATTTACTCAAGTCACTACGATATTAAGATGAAAAGTATCGTTCAGTATGTCAAGCGTCATGAACGTTCAGTTTTTTGTCTTCAATGTACAGGACCGAAACATGACTGCACGATTATGCCTTAACATTCAATTCACAGTTTACGTAAAATTGCGGTGATGACCAAGACTCGGGGCATGGAACTTAATGTGCTACGCCTATTTACTAAAATCAAACGTTGGTGATGAATTTATATCAACCGATGGCGAAAGACTATGCGTCATCCCAGTGCCTCTGTAGATTTATTGCCGATGTTTCGAGTATCAGCCCATATCATCTTATTCTTGGTTCTCTTAATGACGATTTCTTCACCCGTCGTTTTACAGGCACAAGCAATAGATGAAGTAGAAACTGAGCTTGACGAATACTTCGATAGCTTCAACAAGACCGTTTATGGCCTGGTCAGATTGCTGAAGCGAGCAGAGCAACCAGGTGTTGGTCAATCCGATAAAGAAGTAAAAGAACAATATCGCCTGCTTAATGCGGACTGCCCTTTGTACGAAGAGGTTGATCCGATAATTCCGATGGTACACATCCAACTCACTGTCGATGTCGTCTTTGATTTGATTGATGAATCAGGTAAATATTTTTTGTTAAAAAACGACGACATCCAATTTTATATTGACCGGGCTTGTACCCGTCGTGTATTCAGTGCTGCTCCGAATCCCCTAAATGAAAACCAGGATGTGTGGCAACAAGCGGCTCAACAATTGGTTGAAAAGCATCAAACGAAGTATAAAAAATATGAACGATTTATAAATAAACTATCGAAATCGGCGGATTACAACATGTTTCAAACCCGGTTGAATGAAATTAGTAGTAAGCATAATATTATTAATCGTTTGTACGAGAAATTCTCAGTAGGTAGCTCAACTGAAAAAATATCGTTGGCGAATAAATTTAGGTTAAACGGACATATTCTTTTTGGAAACTCAGGATTTCAAACAGAGTTTACAGATTTATCTACCGGTGAAAACAATAGCGGCAATACAGATCTAAATATTAGATCAGAATACCGTTTTAATCAAGATGCCCGACTACGTCTTCATATCAAAAATCGAACAGAAACACTTCTGACACCTTACAAAAATTGGCATGCAGGGGGTGCCTATACACATAATTTTGACGGATTATTATTGGATGCTGGTATTAATATTGAGTCGTATAATGACGACTTATTTGATGCCAATGATTACAACAAAACAACATTCAATACGCGATTGCAAAAGCGCAATCACGATGTATTCAACTATGCGTTACGCTATCAATTACAAGATCAGCAATTTGACATCGCAGCTGGAAACTCCTATACGCGGCATTTTATGACGATGAACGCGCAATTAAAAGCGAGTGAATCGTTTACATTTCTGCCTGAACTCAGTTACACCCTGGGGAACAGTGAGAATCCACTGTTTGAGTATAATTTTGTAAAACCTGTTGTGATATTTGAATTCAATCGAAATAGTCTACGCGACCGACTACGGATCGATTACGAAAACACATCTTTTTCACAAATTGAAATAAAAGACAACAGTCGGTATCAATTCGAGTGGTCTCGAACAAATACACGGAATGGTGGCGTATCGAACAATAACCAAATCGGTGTCATCTATCGAAATTTTCCCAACACGGATGTGTTAAATTACGTTGATGTATACGCCCGGTTTAATAGACGAAAAGGGAGCGGAAACCGCCGCATGATGTTTCGGTTTCGGCAAATGCCAAATGCGCAGGATAGCGATCACTTTGACATTCGCCTGGGAAGCGATCGGGACGGCGCATTTTATGTCGGCTATGATGTGAACTGGCGTTCAAACATTCCAAGCGATAATACCTTTTTAAATCGGATTGATGGCTATGTCAAACTTGGATTTAATATAAAAGGATGGAAGTTTGGACCCTTTTGGCGCGCACATGTGGCAATGGATTTCAAAAATACAGACGCCGGTATAATAAACCGCGATCAAAATAGCTATCAATATGGACTTGAAACATCGGGTTATTTTAATATAGCCAAACGTGTAAAATTACGTTTCCGAGCGGCGTACGATTTTAACACTGTATACAGCAGGTCACCAGACCCCATGATGCCGGACAGCTTTTTGGATCCTACAACGCGTAATCCAAGTAATTTACAATTGGATGCGGATCTTGGTGTGCGTATAATGCAATATGTCGAAATATTTTCTTCGGCTAATTATTTTAATCATATGACTGACTTTGACGATTTCATGGATAGCCAGATTGTACGCATGAATGCTGGAAATAATGTTAAGCTTGGTGTTCGTCTTAACTACAAGTAAAATGATATGAAAAATTATATTCAATTTATTTTAATTCTGCTTTTATCGAATGTATCCATTGCGATCATTTCTGCTCAAACAGTTCGAACAACGGGCGATTTTCTGCGCATATATGAGGACGACATAAAACGAATAAAAAAACCGACACAGGGACAAGAACTTGGAAAGAAGGCCGTATCGGCAATCGGGATGGCTGTTGATCTACAGACATTTGTTCAATCTCTGCCCGCAACACGCGAATATGAGCCGGTAATCGAGTATATAAAAATGCAAAAAACGTTGAATCGAGGTCCGCTTTCAGGAACGTACACAAAAACTATTTCGCAATATGCGCGACACCGCGGGGCAGACCAGTTGCGCGCCCTGCAGTCGACACTTACGAATTTGGGCCGGGCTGCCTCCGCCTATGTTATTGTAGACGGTTTATATCGCGCTTCCATGGGCGATCTGTCCGGAAATGATGACGCCATGGCCGCCGCAATGGATCTCACAGCCGCAGAAATATTGACTTATTTTGGATTTAGTCATGTGTATTTAGCTGTTAAGGCCATTAAATCCGCAGTTTTTCCCTTTATGAATGCAGTTCTGGTAACGAATGAGAATATTGTTTATCGGGGTTACGAAAAATACTTGCTAGGAAAATACAATAAAGATCAATGGTGGGACTTTTATGTAAATAATCCTGAAAAGATAAATTCTATTTTACTAAATGAATTTTGGAATTCAGGAGAGGCCGAAGCTCTTGTAGAAGAATATAAACAAGATGAGAATCTCAGACGAAATAGTGGAATCGTCATGGATGGTACAGGTAGGCTGGCAGCGAATGAAAATATTCGTAAAGAGTTTGCTTATAAATACTATTATTTTCATATCAAGGGCCATATTGCTCAAAAAAGACGGGATGCCATTATTCAAGCGCGCTTACATTTAGAAGGCGAAATGGCCGGAAAATTGGCAGAGGCACGGAAAATGAAGGAAGATGCCGCATTTTTGAAAGCAGAATTAGAGCGACTTACGCGTGAAATGAATGAACGGTTGACGTTTGATGAAGATGACATTGATTTTATTAAAATAGTACCACAGGAAAAAATTGTAACGAAAGGTTCGGAAGTAGAATTTCAAGTACGCATATACCTAAAAGATGGATCTTCGACATTGCATGATGATTGTGAAGCGCCTGTGTTGAGCACAAGCAAGGCTGGAAAGTTCTTCGTTGACGCCAATTGTTTTGGCTTTTCGGATGAAACATTTATCAGTGTACAAGTCGATCCGAAGGTTATTATTTCGCCTAAAGAATATCGATTTCACATTAATGATTCAGAGAAAAATGTCGCTTTTAAGGTGACGTTACTAAATAAATACGAAGAAGAAGTCGATGTGACAGATGAGGCATTCGAAAATGCATCCTATCACCCCAATTATACCGATTATGTGAATGCCGACGAATACCCAATCTACGCCTATTATGAATACGAGGGAAAGCGCTTGCGTGATGAAGCTGTTGTCATTGTTACCGGTTGTGAGGACCCGGATAGAAAATTGAACGAAGCAGGCG
This sequence comes from Saprospiraceae bacterium, assembly GCA_028279185.1. GTDB lineage: Bacteria > Bacteroidota > Bacteroidia > Chitinophagales > Saprospiraceae > JANQSS01. The sequence continues at coordinate 51,934 of JANQSS010000205.1, forward strand.
AATGTAAATGCGATACGGACAGGGGCTTATTCGAAAATGAAGAAGGCGAATGCTCAAAGTACAAAGGGATAAAACTACGACCCAGTAAAGTCTCGGGTGAGTTGGACTCTCCCTTTTCAATTGAAGTGCTTGGTATTGATGGAGCCGGAAATGAAACCGTAATTCATAAATTCAAAGAAAATGTGCGTACTGAAGGAAAAGAAATAAGAGGATTTTCCTGGGAGGGATATTATAAAACTTACGAAGTATCCGGTCGCGTATGTCCGAGCTACCGCATGGAATTGGATAGAAATGGAAACTGTACGTGCAAGCCGGAATTTATTCCTGACGGAGATGAGTGTAAAACATTAGACGAAATAGAGGATGAAGCGAAATCCGATGGGGCAGGAGAAGATGTAGATTGTGAACATATATTGGCCGAAGTACGAGCACTGGATGGGCAATACGCTCCGAGAATTATGCCAAAATCCAGTTCATATACAAGTCATGTTGAGTTAGCGTTGAAATTATTAAATGACCGCATGGCCGATCCTTGTAACAATGCCGCATTTGCAAACTCAATGGACCAAGCCAGAAAATTGCATGACGATTTAATAGGAATTAACAGACAATTAAGCGCGGATGTGGCAGAAATATGGGGACGTGGAGGGTATTCTTGTCCGGATATTATAATCGCCGAAGGAGAGTTTGTTGATCCAATGAAGGAAGAGATTCGGGATATAACCGATATTCAATCCTATCTCGAAGACAAATGGTTGGAATTTAATTGCAAGCAGGAAGAAATTGATGATTTATCCCCGGATCTTGCTCATGATGGTAATCGAAATCCGGCCGGTAACGTAGTGGGTGGATCCGGAAGTGAATTTCCCGGCGATGGCTTCGATAATGATGGCGATAATATGACTGGAGGCGGATTTAATCCTCCCCCTCCTCCTTCAGGAACCGGAAATGAGGAAGCCAATCAACGCCTCGATAACTGCCTGAGATCGAAAGGAACCAGTCTGGCAACATTGGCTTCCGATGCCCAACAAGTACTTACCAATGTTCAAATTAGTGGAGCTGCCTACGAAAACAGTGATGAAAACCCAATTCTTTGCTCGGAGTATAAACGCGATTTGATCAATTACCGGGACTTTCAAATAAACCTTCGGGATTGCCTCATTCAGGAAAATATTCAGGATCAACCCAATGGGCCCGAATGGATAGAAGGAACGAATATGTTCATACAAATAATAAATACCACGATTAGCGAATTGCCATGCTAAATTTTTATGGAGAAAAAATATTAAAACATGAAGAATAAAATTATCGGCTTATCGGTACTGATCGTATTGCTTTTATCAGCGTGCGTTACGGATAGTTTTTATATCAGACATTTTACATTGGAGGCCGGAAGTATTCTGGCGTGCCAACAGAATCAATATCCAAACCCAATTCAGCAGGCATTTACAATTACGTATATAGCAGTGGATGAAGAGGGCAACCCCATTCCTGATGTTCAAATTCGCAGGCGTAAAACAGTGCATAGGTGTAATGGGTCCTTCGATACGCAAAGCTGGGGCACCATTCAAACAGGAAGTGATGGGTCCGTTGCCGAGACCGTATTATTTGATGCGATTTGGTCTACTGACAAATTAGTACTGGCCGCTAATACAATTACAGAAAGTTACAATCTCCAGGAGGCGAGAGTTCCGCTTTCGATTGGGTCACACACTTTTTTATTTACAATTGAAGAATTAGAATAATTAGTCATGAAAATTACTTTATTATTATATACAACGATGATTTTTACCACCTTCGGGTTTTATTCGTATGGTCAACAATTTACATTGCCTATATCAAATCCGTTTGGTTTGTCTACTCTTGCTGATCCTGCCACCCAGTTTCAAATCCGATTTTACGATGTAGATCAAGATGATGATTTAGACGCCGTTCATTTTGGATTGACAGGCGACACATTTTTCATCAGTATTCAACATAATATAGGAACGTCGGTCGCGCCAAACTTTGGGGCGCATGAAAGAATCTACTTGCCCGATACTGAAGCATTCACAATGGCATTTGGTGATATAGAAGATATCGATAATGATGGTAAACCCGACCTGATCATTTTTGGAGCGCTGGACTCAATTAGCGGTTATTATTGCACGTATTATCAAAATGTTTCCGTAGGCGCTTCACTTCAGTTTCAATCAACGGGTATTAATGGGCTGGGTCTTCCGACAATAGGAGATGGAACATTTTTTCCATCAATTGTAGACATGAATAATGATGGCGACCAGGATATTTTCATGGGCGGCTGGAGGACTGATCCTGTAAATGAAGAAACGGACGGTGCATTTTATTATGCACAACACCGGGGTGATTTCGCCGATGTTTCGTATGGTGGATATTTTAATGGAGCATACGGTATTATGATGCCAGACACCTTTCAAGCGGCGATTGCGACAACTGGAGACTTGGACAATGATGGAGACGCAGATGTGCTTTCCATTGTTGCTGAAACGGATGAAGATTTTAGCTATTATTTTTTTGAAAACAGTCCGGGATCTGACAATAGGCCTGCTTTCATAACACCTGTTCAAAATCCATTTGATTTGCCTGATTCCCTTGGGATACCCGATCTGTCTGATGTGGATGGGGATGGCGACCTAGACCTATTTTTATATCAAGGCGAAACAGGCATTTCTTATTTTGAAAACACTGCCTGCGTAAATACCTCTGCACAAATTAATTTGTCTATTTGTGAAGGCGAAACCGTAATCGTTGGCGGAGAACAATTTAATCTTCCTGGAACGTATCAGGTCACGACCAATAATTCCGCAGGTTGTGACAGCGTAATTAATTTAGTGCTAGATGTGACTGCAATAAATGAAGACGTCACCGTTTTCGATGTCACCTTGACGTCTTCAGAAGCGAACGCCGATTCCTGGCAGTGGATAGATTGTGATAGCGGCGAAGATATTGTTGGTGCGACCAACATAGAATTTACACCTACCAGTACAGGAAACTATGCCGTACGCATTACGAAAGATAATTGTACGGAACTTTCTTCATGTACGTTTGTATCAATTTCGGCTGTACATGATCTTGCAGATCTCGGTGTTACGCTATATCCAATACCGGCAAATACGCACGTTCAAATTTCTGGAATTGAAAAATATGGTTTGGACAATGTTTTGATTTCTGACGGAACCGGACAAGTGGTCAAGTTGACTTTGCAAGACGGAGATAAAATAGATTTAGGTGAATTTTCATCAGGAATGTATTGGGTTTACATGGATATAAAAGGAGAGACGTATACGGCTTCTTTTTTAATTCAACGCTAATTTCGTTTACCATATCCGTGATGAACTAAATTAATGGCACAGCTCGCAAGGTTGAGTTTGAAAACCTTATGGGTTGTGCCTATTATTAATTTCTGATGTGATCTTTTAGATAATAAATTTTGTCCCTTCGTCAGCTGATCTAAGTAAACCCCAAAGGTTGATAAAACCGAGAACTCAACCTTTGGGGTTTGTTGAAATATGTGGATACCCTTTATAAAATGAAACACGCTGAATTTTAAACCTATTTATACTTCAAGACCTTCCGAGAATAAATTTTCGTGCAGCGATAGAGTTCCTTTACGTAACAGGAGATTTTTACCTTAGCACAATTAAGGACATACAATGGCTGCAGTATTCACCGCACCGGAATTTAACACAGTCAATTTCCAGCAATTCCCATTGGCAGACTTCAAGATTACGCCATCACCGGCCTGATCAATATAAATATTACCACTTGAAACTTGCAGACGTTGAGTTGGTGTCATGGTGCCAATTCCGACTTTGCCCGTTTCATCGATTGACATACGAGTGAAAGAGAGTGGTGTTCCGCCTGTGAGAAAATTGATACGTCCGGTTGTGCCATTCGCGCGAATCATTAGGCCATTTTCTGCATTGGAAATTCCGCCAAATCCACCATATCCCGGAGAGGCGAAATAGGTCTTACTCCAGGAGCTAACCCGAGTAGTGGCTAGGTTGTTGGATAATCCTGATCCAACTGTGATCACGCAGGCACTGCTGGGATGATCAACAGGAAATCTAAAATCGGCAACCTCACGGAAATTCAAGTCAGTTTCATAAACTTCTAATTTCTGAGCAGAAAGATGAGAAATCATACATGTCATTAAAATCATCAGCGTAAGCGTAATTGATCGTTTTTTCATAATTATTGATTTATCGTGATTGAATACGCTAATATGAATTGAAATTGAAGTCTGTATTTGCCACTTTTAGTAAATGTTATCATTGAATTGATCAATGTTGATTTAACGGACTTAATCGGTAGATAACTTTGATACGGAGTTGAATTTTGAAGCGTTTAACCGCTTATTAGCAGAAGGCTCCCGGCCGTAATGCCCATAGGCCCATTTATGAAAGATGCACAATATCGAACAACGATTTGACTATTTTTGCCAGAATATGTTCCGTAAGTTCTACGCATTGCAAGCGCAGGCATTAAAATCATTAGTGACGTGCATTTGCTTCCTCCCATTGTTTTGTGTAAGAGCAAATACTGACTCTTTACATCAGGCATTTCTCAACCATATTGACGTTGCACTTGAGTTTCAAAAAAGAATGGAACGCGATCGATTGGATTCTATAATGGACATCGCGCTTATAATGGCGGAGGAATTGGGGCGGGAGAAAAACATTGCGTATTCTTTTTATTTGAAATCTGATGGCCTTTCCCAAAGTGCTCCTGCAGAGGCTATTACCTATGCAGAATTGGCGCTGGACTTTTATAAGCAGGAAGGTGATTTCAAAATGCTCTCTGTTATTCTACTTGTAAAAGGGAATTGCCAAAGCACGATCGGTGAACAGAGTGCGGCGATTCAATCGTATAAAGAAGCCATTGAATATTCGTTGAAATCGGAAGGACGCGACGACCCGCATGAGCAACGTAAAAGGCTCATAATGAAATATAGTATAGGAATGACATACAATGAGAAGGGTGACCTAATCAATGCCTCAAGATATTTATACGATGTACTGTTTGAAGCCGAAAAAAATAACAACCATATTGTGATGGCTGCGGCATTGCAACAGCTAGGTAACATTAACCTCTTACGGAGACAATTTGATGAGGCAATTGAACAGTTTCGCCTAGGGATGCACATGGCCAAAAAACACGTACCACGAGCAGTATCTGCAAATTTATCGGGATTATCCCAAGTGTTTCGCAGACTCAACCAACAGGACAGCTCGATATATTATGCCGAGCGAGCGCTTGAAATTAACGTAGAAAATAGAAATTTAAGAAGTGCCAAAATAAATCTAATCGACCTCGCTGAAAGTTACTATGCACAGGGTAACTATAAAAGAGCAATAGAATATAACCAACAACTCTATGATATGGCTCTTACAGGCAAAATGCCGGATGCAATTAGACGCGCTCAACTAGGCCTTGCGCAATGTCATTTAAAAATGGGAAATATATCGCTTGCTACGAAATATATGAAACAAGTGATGAAAGACATAAATGAAGTAGAAGAATTTAATTTGCTAGCGAGTGCATACGCATGTGCAGCCGATTGTGAATCAGCTCTTGGGAATTTTGAAAAAGCACTGATGTATCAAAAAAAACATCAATCATTCGCAGATAGCTTATTAAATAAATCGAGTCAAGAAAAGCTAGATGTCTTGCATTTTGAATATCAAAACAAACAAAAAGAAGAAAAGATTCAGCAGCTGGAGTTGCAACAAAGAGTGGATAAATATGCCAATGATCGTCAAATGCTGCGCCTGATTTTGGCAGCTGTTTTCCTGGGCTTGGTGTTCGTTGGTGTGTTTCTAGTCGGACGTAGAAAGAAGTTTTTATTGGAAAAACAAAAAGAAAATATTGAGCAGCGGTTACTTCGGTCTCAATTAAATCCACATTTTATCTTTAATGCCATAAGTTCTATCCAAAATTATCTTTTTGATGCATCTGATCAAAAAATAGCAATTAAATATCTAGCGCATTTCAGCGAGTTGATGCGGCAAATTCTAGAAAACAGTCGTGTGCCATATATTTCGCTGCAGACCGAAATTGATGCGTTGAAAAATTACTTGCGACTTCAGCTATTGCGCTACAATGAAAAATTTGAATTTACAATTGAGGTGGAAGACTCAATCGTTCCGGATGAATTAATGGTGCCACCCTTGATTATTCAACCATTTGTAGAAAATGCGATTGAACATGGAAAAATATATATGGTGCAAGATGGCCAGGTGACCATAAACATTAAAGTTGTTCAACAGGATCTGGTTGTAACCATAATAGATAATGGAAAAGGTTTTGATCAATTAAATACTAAGTTAACAGTATCAAAAAAATCCAAATCCTTGGGCACGCAAATCACTTCAGAAAGATTGGATTATCTTTCGAAGTTGTTTAACAGAAAATTCCAATTTTCTTATGCCCAAAATCTGGAACGAGGAACGGAAGTTAAATTAATACTACCAATTGTACATTAGATGAAGGCGATAATTATTGAAGATGAAGTCAATGTTCGCGAAGGGTTCATTAAGTTGATTCGAACCTTTTGTCCGGAAGTTGATATTTTGGCTACAGCCGATGGCGTTGAAAGTGGCCTCGAAATCTTGGCTAAGTATAGACCTGATATGTTGTTTTTGGACATAAACTTACCGGATGGTTCTGGGTTTGATTTGATTTATCGTATTCAAGATCGCTCATTTCATACGATTTTTGTCACAGCTTACGACCATTATGCATTGGATGCATTCAAAGTAAGTGCTGTCGATTATTTGTTGAAACCTGTTTCACCAGATTTACTTATTAAGGCTGTGCAAAAAGCGGGTAAAAAGGAGAATGAGATAGAAAATCACATGCGTTTTGACGTGCTTAAAGATCGTATAAAAAATACGTATGAGCAGTCGGAAAAATTAATATTATCAGATACCGAACGCATGGAACTGGTTCACATTCATGACATCATTTATTGTGAGGCAAAAAGTAGCTACACTATTTTTCACTTGGGAGGAAGTAGGAAGTTTATGGCTTCGACTAATTTAAAGGAGTATGAGCGAATTCTTAAGCCTTATGGTTTTATTCGAAGCCATCATTCCATCCTCGTTAATGTGCAGCATATCAAATCTATTCAAAAAACCGAGGGCGGAAGTATTATTCTGTCAAACGGAAATCAAGTGGCTTTGTCTAAAAGAAAAAAAACACAGGTATTTGAGGCCATGAAATCGTATTTTATTAGTTAATCGCGTAAATGACATTAGGCACTGCGTAAAATGTTGCTAAATGAAAAATACAACCTGCAAGGCTTGATTGATAGAAAACCTTACGGGCTGTATTTTAGTAAAACCTGGCACCGGTCTTTCAAAATAGATGGTATGCCACTTCGTCAACCAATCCTAAAACCCGAAGAACTTAAAGCCTATTAATTTTTTCATCGAGTTTAATTGGATAATTCAATTTGCTGCATATGGTTTTCATAAACAGCCGGATGCAAGTAGCTTCCCTTATTTTCTTCTTCTTTTTCAACTTCAACCTGAACGCGATTTGCCTCTGCATATGGATCTTTTCTAACACCCGTTACCTGCCAGGAAACCTTTACATTGGGCTCGGATGTTTGTATGATGAATGTGTTTTCTTGAATTTCCTCTTTGATTATTGCTTGTGCAAACGTTCCGATCACTGTTAGCTGATAACGAAATTCCCGATTTAATGCATCAAAGTATGCAGGTAGCACCACGGTCGCCAGGCCTACTTCGTCCGTAATTATATTTCCGTTGTAAATGTTCATCATGTCAGGACTTTCGACAAAGGAATGGTAGAGGTATTTATTTTTAGGGTCGAGCGGGTGATCGATTTTAAATGTGCCGCTGCCTTTGCTTAAGTTGCCTAACACACTTAAACCTAATTCAACGACGGCATCACCATTTTCATAAACTGTGAATGCGCGATTTCCGCTGTTGTCTTCGACCTCGAATTTTTTAAAACTGGCATTTAGGCCATTCAATCGAACAATAACGTCTTTATCAGCAATGATTCGACCTACTCCTTCCAACCCAATATCATGCTTGGCATCGTCACCGTGGGCCACGTATAAGGAAGGGACTGCAGATGAACTGCTATTCGTAAATCGTCCGGCATTCGCACCGGATCCTGTGACATAGACACCGTGTATTCCTGAATTATTTGACCATACACCATAATTAGATTGGTTCCGTGCGTAGACGCCATAATTTCCGTTATTTATTTCCACCCCATCATCACTCGCATTTTCGATATGCAATCCATCGATTCCGGCATTGATGACGCGAACACCGTGAAATCCCGGACTGAAAATATCGACACCATATTCACTGATGCCACTCATATTAATCCCGGTCTTTGCCGTGTGCATATCCATAGCATTCTCTGTTACATTATATACGGATATTCCGTGCCCCGCCGTCGTGTGAATTTGTAGGCCATCTACGCCCGATCGGTTTATAATAGTTCCGTAACTGCCCGAGTCCTCAATATATACACCAGCCCCGCTTGGGTTTTCGACTACCAGACCGGTATTCATGGCGTCCTTTGTATAGAATGAAAAACTATCTGAACTATCAATACGGATACCCATAAATCCAGGTCGATCTATAAATATGCCATTTCCCCCGGATTTATGGATATGAAGACCTAGTAATCCAGCTTCATCAACAAAAATACCATCATCGCTTGGAGACCCCTCAACCATCAATTGTTGCCCGTGTATAACTATTGCACTAAAAAAAGCCATGAGCATTGGGAATAGTTTGAACATTGTACGTTAATTTTTCATTGAATTTCCAACCATTCCTGCAGTAAATTAACAGGAAATGAGCAACCGGTGGGGACTATTGAGCCTGTGAGTCAATTGACTTAGAATCGCTGGCGTTAACTGTATATAAAATTTGGCCATGACTCAGCACTAGCATAATTAGTATAAATTCGTACCATGAATTCGATAAAAAGGATACATATTAAAAAAATATCGAGAAGTGCAACACTCGATAAAACAGACGTATTGGCCGTTGAAGACCCTCTTGAAATCCAAACGATCCATACAAATTATAATGACGGTAGCCCAAAGTCTCTTTCCATTACGATGCGCACACCGGGTCATGATGTTGACCTAAGTATTGGATTTTTATTTACAGAGGGCATTATAAATGCAATGTCTGACGTGGCATCAGCCATGCAGGTAAGTCCAAATCACGTATGGATTACCCTTGATGAAAAGGTCGTGCTGGAAGAAGCTTCGCTCGAGCGCAATTTTTATACGACGTCCAGCTGTGGCGTTTGTGGAAAAGCATCCATAGATGCCATCCGTACAAATTCGAATTACAATATAGCGGATAATGCATTTCAAATAGAATCCGATAATTTGTTTCGGTTACAGGAAGCGCTATTGAATAGGCAATCTGTTTTTAATGAGACGGGCGGTATTCATGCCGCGGCCTTATTTAATAAAAACGGCGAATTATTATGTATTCGCGAAGATGTCGGACGACACAATGCGCTGGATAAATTGATTGGACACGCCCTGCAAGAAAATATACTGCCACTATCAGCACATGTTTTACTATTAAGCGGTCGTGCCAGCTTTGAATTAATTCAAAAGGCGGGCATGGCAGGCCTTCCCATTGTTGTTGCCGTAGGGGCACCCTCAAGTCTAGCTGTTGAACTTGCAGAAGAGCTAGGTATAACATTAATAGGATTTTTGAAATCCGACGGGTTTAATGTATATACGCATGAATCGAGATTAATGGAATAAATTTGAATAGAGATATTAAGGTACAGTATCTTTTTTTGAAAAATCTCAATTAAGAATTGATTTGTTGCATCAAAATTTATTTTAAGCGGTTATGCTGTATTGGAATCAACTATGAATAAAGAAGATAACAAATTTGAAATTTTGAAGTCCCTTTTTCAGGAGGAGGTTTTGAATCCTATTATTAAGACAAATCATCTTAACTCAAGATTCTTAGGTAATGCGGAAAATAGGAACTACACATCATTATCCCTTTGTTCTTGCAACAAGCATTATAAGGAAAGTGACTATTACATTGATCAAGAGAATACATTCATTCATTTTTCATCTATAAAGAAAGCACAGTCAATACTCGAACATGGTGAAATACGACTTTACCACCTGTCCCATCAAAACGACAATCGAGAATATAGGTTCGCGGCTGAAATATTAGGTGAAAATCCGAGGGCATGCGATAAATTAAGAAGAGGTATGTATAGTTTATCAATGTGTAAAACAGAAATTGAAAACGACTTGACACTTTGGAGGTTATACGCGGATAACACCAAAGGAATAGGATTTATATTTAGAATAACGAATAATCCAATTTTTTGGATGCACTATCATTTAAGTAAAATATATTATGGCGAAATTGACAAACTAAATATTTATAAAAAAAGTAAAACAGATTTCGAGAAAAAATACAAATTTAGGTTCAATCTCGGACTGCATAGATTTTTAGGATTTCATAAATCTGATGATTTTAGTGTAGAAAAAGAAGTCCGCTTAATATACATTCACGAAGAAACAACAAATCCATTTTCTTTTTTCCCCACATTAGTCGATACAAACAATTTGCCAGAATATGTATCAATCAAACTAAACAACAACCTTTACTCTCCGAAAACTAAAATATGTGAATTAAGGAAACCTATAATAGAAATTAAGGAAATTGTCTTAGGACCTAATTTTAAAAACGAAGCAATAGTTGAATTGATTCAAGAAAAATATCAAAATGTTTCTATCAGAAAATCAAAATTTGAAGGATCCTATAAAGTCAAATAGAAACTGTCTATTACACTGTTCAGTTCGTCGTGCTTGTTTCGCATCGCACACTGACTTCTGCTTGATCGCTTCGCAAAGATATACTTTTAATTTCCTATTAAATATGAACGAAGCCTCCCTATAAACTATAAAAAAAATTACAACTCCAACACTTTCATTGAATTGTCGTATAAATTCAGTCGTGTAACGGCAACAGAATCAGGTATTCAATAAAGGTAGGTGAACACCCTTTCAGCATTCACCCTTATCTATGATCATCAGAACGTTAATTATACGTTTTGCTAAGTTTTTCCCAGTTTTCATTAGCTGTGCGCACCAGACCATTATGATCATCTGCATCTAACCAAAGCTGTTTTGCATCGAGCTCTAAATTATTGAGATATAAAAAGTACTTTCCGTCTTTTGTGATGAACTTGCTTGGATCAGGTCGAAATTTTGCCCCGGCATAGATTCCAAATGCACAAAATCCGCCGTACTGAGGTAGGTATTTATTGGGGTTTTGGTTGAACAGTGCCTTTTGCTCTTCTGAGGTAAAATAGTAGATGACGCCTTCGTATTCAGATTTAAACGCCTTAATGCCTTTTTGAGCCAAGCCAAGATCGGCGTACGAAACGGGACTGTAGCCTTGTAAAGCAATGTTGCTGTTGTCAATATTGTTTGCTTTGTTGTCTTGTGCAATCATATCGATTGATAAAAAGAGCATTAACGCTCCTAAAATTATTAACTGTTTCATACTTTATTGGTTTTGATTTGAACTACTATTATGCCTGGAAATATTCTTCTGCAACTACTTCGCCAGTTTCACTCCATTTTCGTCGAATAATTTCGTGCCAATGGATATTGCTGCCATCCTTCATATCAAAATCGAAGGTGAATTCAGATGCGGAAAGGTTGTTGTCGGCAATAGTGTGGTGATGTTTAATTTGATTTACTTTCGCAATCGCACTTACAAAACCTTCCATTTTTTCAACCATCTGTGATTTACCGGACGTTGTGACACTGTTGTAGTCGGAAGTTTCTGCGCTGTCAGAAAAGTACGTTTTTACGGCATCTACTATAGCACCTTGAGCGACTAATGCATCCATTTCTTGAACTTGATTTTTAATATTCATTTTACATGTATTTTTTGATTAATAAATTATTTACGATGCAAATATGAATCGACAAAGAATATGTCGAGCTACAAAAAAATACCAATCTGTTGTACTTTTTGAAAATTTTGCCCGGTCTGGTTAAATGTTAGGCGCAAAAAGAGAAATTGTGGGTTAAGTCTAAGGATTAGGTAACTGCTTGCGATATTCCACTGGTGTGGTAGACGTGTGGTGTTTGAAAAAAGTAGAAAAATGATTTCCTTCTTCGAAGCCTAGTTCATGGGCGATGTGATTGATTGGAGCATCAGTGTGAAGCAAGAGTTTTGCGGAGTTGATGATTTCTTGTCGAATCAATTGTCCCAAAGTAGTGTTTAATTTGTCTTTGACCTTTCGCGACAAGGTTTTAATTGATAAGTTCATTTGATCGGCATAAAAGGAAAGCGCACGTTGGCCCTTATGATGCATTTCCAGCAGTCGATACAGCTCGGGTAGAAATTCATCTTCGTGTTTGAGCTGCATGGATTCACGAAACATATTTGGACTTTGGCCGGCTAAGTTGCTAAATACACGATTAAAGTATGCCGGGTCCTTGAACCCGTATTCGTAGGCAATTTCTTTAATGCTTTTATCAGAGAATGCGACTTCCTTTTTACTTTCGAGGTGCCGTTTACGACCGAGCATCGATTTTACCGAGAGCCCGATTTTTGATTTAAATAGTGCCTGCGCTTCATAACCACGAAGTCCAATTATCCTTGAGATTTTTTCATTGGTCAAATGATTTTTATACTGCTCATCGATTATATCTTTGATATCAAAAATGAGGTGATATTCTGATTGATTTGCATGAAATGGATTCTGCCAATACCATTGCCTGGATGATATGTCAATAATGTCACTTGTCTTTTGAGAAAAAACGGATTTATTGAGATAGTCCTGGCAAGTAGTACATTCATTAAAATTGATGTAGCCCAGTGATACAAGGTGTTTAAACAAAACTCGTACATCTTTATTTCTAAAAACATGTTCATCTTCGAATTCAATTTTACGCACGAGAAATGAATCAGATAAGAACTTAATATATTGCCCTTTTTCAAGAAATATTAACTTGTCCTGCCAGTCGTGATAGCTATTAAAATCCACCTCAATGCCACCATACCCTTTTAGGACATGAACCATAGTGTATCTATTTATAAAATACACTTGGTTTACATTTGGCTGTAGCTTACTTACCATTAGTACGCATCTTGAATAAGACTTAAGATGGTTTAACAAGAAAAGGGTATGCTAGGTTTTGAAGTAAATGACGAGTGGGTGTTTCTTGAGCCTTGGAGTTGATTAGCTTCTTAAAATTAGTTGTCTGACATTTTAGCATTGTAGTGCTCAATCGCATGTAAATAATTACGTGCACCATTTGCCGTCATGTCATGGATAAAACCACCTAATTCAGGATGATTGTCATGCGTCCAACGAACTAAATGATCGCGATTTTTCTGCCATGTGTTCCAGTCCACATCTGTGCAGTCTAGTGATTCGAACTTTGCGATTTTTTCATCCCGAAACGTTATTTTATACTGACACGTCATGGGGCCGTGATTAAGAAAATTGAGGCGAATGGAGTTGAGGAACACAGTGACTACTATGTGATTTTTGTTTTCCTCTAGTTCTACTATTTTGTAGGACGGCTGAAATAGGGAATCCCATTTGAAGACTTCATAAAAATTGTCGGTATTGTAAGACATGACGTAGTCGCCTTCCGTAATTGTTATGCTGTCGCTTAAAAGTTTTTCTGTTTCATTAAAATTGAGAGCGTCACGGGCAGCGTAGTATCGAATGACCGTTTCGCCAGGGGTCAATTTTTGATCAGAACATCCAATTAAAAGAAGTTGAAGGAATAATAAGTATGGTACATGTTTCATCAATCGTATCTCAAATAAACGAAAATTATTAGCACTGTTCGGTTGATCTCATCAGGGTATATGAAATGCGCTGATTGATATCATATTAACGACGGTCAAATACCAATGAAATGCAGCTTGAAGAATGTAAGCACTGCACCCATTTCTGAAAATTATGAATGTTGGTGTTTGGGCTTCTTCTCTAACGTTTGAATGACTTTCCTCGTAATAATGAGGATGACTTGAACTTGGCTGTCACAAAACTTCATTGGGAGTTTTTGCTTCATATGGGCATCTAAGCGATTCACGACGAATAGAAAATGTTAAATAGTGGTGTTGATTAGGTAATGTACATGGCCATGAATGTATGGACAGGGAACAGTTAGCTTTCAATGGCGATTTTAATTTTCTCTATATGTGAAGTTTCACCTTTGAGATACGCCCATGAAGTACCGGCATACGTATAATTTTAACGAAATCCTGGATATGAAACACCCAATATTATGATAGCTTTGGCGCCCCAATGACTAAAAAAGTAATAATGAATAAAATTGGCCTACTACTCACTTTCTTTTTTTTAATTCAAACCATTTTATATGCGCAAGATTGGGAGCCCGTATCCTCACTACCGAATGCTTTCAATCAAACGCATCACTCTTTTGGTTTTGCCCTTGATGGAAAAGGATATGTCGTGACGGGAAGTTCGCCCACAGGAGCGCGAAGTGATTTTTATCAATACGACGCCTCTAGTGATACATGGACCAGGCTGCCCGACTTTCCTGGATCTCCACGTTCATTTGCAATCGGTGATACGTGGGATGGTAAAGCGTATTTTGGTTTTGGAGCAGATGAATTTGGCACGTATTTAAGGGATTTTTGGGTATTTGATCCGGTCGATACGTCCTGGACAGAATTGGCTACGTGCTCTTGTCTTCGTCGGACACATCCCACATTGGTGGCGCATAATGGGAAAGTATTCGTCGGACTCGGTGGGGGAGAAGCAAGCAATTTGAATGATTGGTGGGAGTACGACATTGCAACGGATACATGGGCACAGAAGCCGGACTTTCCTTCGGCCCCAAGACACCACCCATTTCAATTTGGAATAGACGAATACATATATACGGGATTTGGCCATGGTAATGGATTTATTTCTGATCGATGGTATCGGTACGATCCGGTTGCAGAAATTTGGGATGAGATGTCGACGTTGCCGGCAGAAGGAAGAGTGGCAGGGACGCAGTTTTCATACAATGGAAAAGGCTATGTATTGAGTGGTGATGGGGATGACCACCGCTCTATGGAGACGGGAGAATTTTGGGTATATGATCCTCAAGTGGACGAGTGGAGCGAACTTCCTCCACACCCGTCGACGTCTCGCTGGGCTCCGGCATCCTTTATTATTGACGATGAAGTTTATATAATTAACGGACAAACAGAAATCGGCAGCGATTATATTTTTGAAACGTCGATTTACAAATTTGACTTAGCAGGAAATGTCTCGGTAGACGATGTAAACGGAGACGAAACCGCCATTACAGCCTTTCCTAATCCGTTTACGGAACACTTAAATGTAAAATTAAACGAAGCGTACTCCGATGAAAAGAGCCGACTGCGAATTTTCGATATGCAAGGTCGATTGCTTTATCAAAGCCAGGAAATTTCTGATGTCATGAACTTTGCACAATTACCAAAGGGATTGTTGCAACTGGAAGTGTCGAATGAAGCGGGGTTGTTTTACAAGACGGTTGTGAAAATGTAGTGCAACAAAATTTGATGTCACATAGGACTGCGTTCTGTTGCTTTGAATAAAAGTTAGAATTTTTATTTAACAAGATAGAACTAAAAATTTTGCAATCCAGATTGGCACATAAAATATAACATGCCAATAAAAAAGGGTAGACCGGCTAAAAAAACGATTATCATATTTTTAATCACGCTGACGTCTTCATAATTTGGGTTATACTTTCGTGATTGTGTCACCAGGTATTCTGTCATTTCATCTTGTTTCATGAACCGCTGATGTTTTTGATGTGGGAGATAAGATATTTTCCGCGTTTTATTTTTAGTTTTATCGATATATTTTATGGTCATAAACCAAGGGTTGGATAAGTCAAACTTCGAGACCGAACAGATATTGTCAAAGGGTATGGATTCTTGTCCGCTTCTGGATAATATCGTTAATCCGTCTTCGTCAACCATTATTTTTTTAACCCTAAAGGGCATTTGAATAAGGAAGATTGATATCCAAATAAAGGCTATACCGACGGCATTTGCAAACTCGGATAACGCCGGATCGTCGCTGTTTTTAAAGACTACGATTGCCAGCCCGGAGCCAACAAGCATGAAAACAGGGAAGATGTATTTGAAAATAAAGGTGTGAGGAGCGCTCGTGAATTTCATGGTGTGGTAGTAGTGTTTCGTGCAAGTATAAATTTTCTTTTGTCGAGGTGTTCATTTTTTAGTTAAGACCATGTAAATAATCGACGGAAGGGCCTCGCGTTGTTCGGCCTACTTGAGGAAGAACGCTCTTTATTTCTTTTCCTCTCGTAATATTTTTTCCATTTTACGACCTTTTGCTAATTCATCATATAGCTTATCGAGGTATCTACATTTTCTATATAGTTCAAATTCATCCGGTATATCCTCGATCCGGTAACCACAGATCACACCTTTAATGAGGTGGGCATTGGGATTCAATTCCGCTTGTTGAAAAAATGTTTCAAAAGTCACTTTTTCATCAATTAATTTTTGTATTTTATTTGTATCAAAACCGGTTAGCCATTTGATGACCTGGTGAAACTCTTCTTTTGTTCTACCATTTTTTTCTAACCTATTAATATAATGTGGGTAGACGGATGCAAACGTCATTTTTGCAATTTGGTCGTTTTTTTCTGCAGTGACTTTCATTGTTGTTTGTTTTTTTTAATTGAATGGTGGTAACGGTCTCGTAGCATACAGTGTGTCCCCGAGTGTTGCACCTCCGGCAGGGTGCGATGACACACTAGACATTGTTACGTTTAGTTATTTCATTTATCATTCCTTTAAATACAATTCCATGAAAAGGTAACACAGCATACCAATACAGCCTTCCCAAAAGTCCATGTGGTCGGAACGTGGCTGTCTGAATCAATTTATTCTTTTCGATTTTAAATTCTAACCAAGCCTCTCCCGGTACTTTCATTTCTGCAAATAGTAATAGTCTCCCCTTTTCTTTATTGGCGTATAGCACTCTCCAAAAATCTAGTGCATCTCCTGCTTCTATATGCGTAGGATTGGTCCTTCCCCTTCTCAACCCAACACCTCCAAATAGTTTATCAATAAATCCTCGTATTTTCCACAACAAGTTTGCAGAATACCATCCATTATCGCCTCCAATACGCCATATTTTGTAAATTACGTCGTTTTGGGAAATAATTTCTCTTGATCGAGTATCTTTATAGCACCCATGATTTGGCACATTTATAAAATTAGAGATGTTTATTTCTTTAATACCACTTATTTGAGAATCCTTCCAGCTCGAAATGATTTGGTTACCTTCGACTTTTGTAAACGCCCTTTCAATTGATTTGATATATCCTTCAGGGTTAACATCCAAAATTTTGTTAATTCTATTGTCTCTACATATAACTTCAATTTTCATGCTTTCAACGAGTGATACGGCTAGTTTATAAGAGGTTGAGGTAACAAAGTAAAGCCAATAAGATGATAATTTGGGTGTCATAACCGGAACGGTTTGTATCCATCTTTTAAGGCCTCTAACTTTGGCAAAGCCAAGTAACATGTCTCGATAACTTAAAATATCCGGACCCCCGATATCGAAATTTTGATCAAACACTTTTTTATTAAATAGTGATTTTTCTAGGAATTTAATGACATCTCTGATACCTATAGGTTGACATTTCGTGTTCAACCACTTTGGTGTAACCATTATTGGTAATTTCTCCACTAAGTCCCTGATAATCTCAAAAGAGGCACTTCCGGAGCCTACAATAATGCCTGCCCGTAAGGTCGTTACGCTAAAATGGCCTTCATTTAAGATGTTTTCCACATTTTTACGAGACTGTAAGTGTTTAGATAAATTATCTTCATTTACTATCCCACTTAAATATATTACTTGTTTTACATTGGTGGTATTTAAGTGGTTTTTAAAATTCGTAGCTGAAATTTTTTCTAATTGATCATATTCTTTTGAGTTCGACATGGAGTGTATGAGGTAGTATGCAGCATCAATATCCCTTGGTATATTATGTAGAGTTTCTTTTTCTAGAAAGTCTATAGCAATAACTTCTAAAAATGACTTAAGAGATTCTGGTGGGTTAAATTGTTCCGGATCTCGTGCACAACATATTACATGATGTCCATTTTTAACTAATACCGGTAGTATTCGTTTACCTATATATCCAGTAGCTCCTGTGAGTAATATTCTCATTTATTATTAATTAAGACAACCATCCGGTATATAAGGATTGCAACCAACTTGCCCTCGTAAAGCGCCTGCGGGGCAGTGAAGGGAGCATGACTTCATGTACGTTGCGTAATCATTGAATGTACACCTTTTTTATTGGAGAAAGATAATGAATACGAGTGAGAGAAGACCATAGATAAAGATCAACGATACTAGCAGCTGTAATTTTGTCAATATACCTCACAAGAAGTATTTAAGTAAGTCATTCAATTCGTGTCAGGTCTGCTCGTGGGTTCATCTATTTGTTCGGCGAAACCGTCATGTATTTCTTGAGTAATGTGCTCGACGGAGGAAGTGGCATCGTAGGCCTTAACCCAAATGTGGGCTTTGTCAGAGTTTCTAATTATTTCGATGAGTACTTGGCTTTCGCTTTCTGTGCCGGAAAACTTGCCATTGATAACGTAGTCGGCGCCGGAGCTTTCAAGAAAATTATATACCTGTTCGCCTTTTACATTAATGGTCGTCGTCGGCCCAATGACGTCGTATTTATTCTTGCCTCCAAACATTTCGAGTAGATTATACGCCATCATATTTCCATAAAATGAGTTTAATGAATCAGACGGCTGTAGCGGCATGATGATGAGCCCTGTCTTGGCTTGATTTTCAATTACAGCCGACATTTGTTGCTGTTTGCTGTTAAAATAGTAATGGCCGAGGCTCGCTGCAATAATGATTGCAGTGAACAAAGCTAAAACCCGCGGAATATTCTTTTGCTTCGATGGTTTTACTTTTACCAACCATTTGTAACCCCTTTTCGGGACTGTCTTAATATATGTTGGATTGGAGGCATTGTCTTTTAATGCTATTCTGATTTGCCGAATACAAAAATGAAGACTGTTATCAAAGTCAATTTCGACATCATGCCAAAGAGTAGACTTTATTTCTTCCTTACCGACAATTTCAGGAAATTTGTTGATCAAGAGCTGAAGCAGTTGAGTGGACTTTGGTGATAGTCGAACAACTTCTATATTCTCATCAGAATTATCGGTTAACTCTCCGGAGGTAAAATTTAATGTAAAGTTGTCGAATTTTACCTCTTCCTTCATTCAACGAATTTAATCATTGTTCGACTATTTCGCGCCTTTGCTTTTTAAGTAATTTTTAATCTTTTCGTCTCTGGCAGACTGCAACGGAGATGCGCCTTCCGGATTAAATTTTCTTCCAACCCGATTCACATCGGCACCATTCGCAATAAATAATTCTATTAATTCCAATGATCCCCCAAAGCATGCCCAGTGCAGGGCGGTTGTTCCTAAAAAATGTTGTTCTTCCACATGCGCACCATGATTGATTAAAAGCGCTGCCATTTCTACGTTTGCATTTCCGATTACGCTATACCACAAAGGGGCAAAATCATGAGCTCCTCGTTCATGAATCCTTTCCGGGTCTTCTTTCAACAACCGCTTTACTGTGGTGAAATCCTCCATAAATACAGCTGTAGGCAACGCATATGGTGCTCCGGATTTCAATAGAAATTCGACAATATCCCTTCGGCCCATATGTGCCCCGGCCTCTACAGCACTTTCGCTTGTAGTAGCCATTGAATGGGCGAGCTTTCGATTTTTATTAATTTGTGTTTTTACAGCGTCTAAGTCTCGATGCGCACTTCCGACTACGTCTCCTTGAATATGGTGTGGAATATCCATCATATCAGGAGAGACATACTTTTCTCCATTGACCGTATAGGCATACCGGGAGGTTCTGCAAGTGCGGTGAATATTTTTATGCTGCGTAATTAAATCAAACGTATTTTTTTGCCCGTAATATTCCGCCAATTGAATTGGCGTTCTTCCCGTGTCGTCTTTGGCATGTACATCTGCGCCTAAACGAATGAGCATTTCGGTTAATTCTACACTTCCTCTTTTGGCAGCAATATGCAAAGCTGATATATTTCCATTACGTATTGGATTCGGGTTTGCATTATTTGAAAGCAATGCAGCAGCTGTCAATTCCGCTGTTTTCAAGTCGGGATACGTCAGCGCTTTTTGTAGTGGACTAAGACTATTCGGTTGGTGGGATTGAATATTGGGGTCGCAACTTCCTGCATACACGCGCCATATGTCCGGCCCGGCACCTCCGGCAGCTGCGGCCCACATGGCCGTACCGCCCATAGCATGCAGGTGATTAACTAAATCGGTTGACTGTTCATTTTCTTCTCCATACAATTCATTGTATCGATCCCAATCTCGGTCAAGCGCACTTTCATGTAAGTCCGTATTATAGCCGTGACTTTTCATGTATTCCGAAATTTCGCGATGGTAATTCAGAAGTGCAACGGTGAAGCCGCTTCTTCCGAATTTATCTTTTTGCTGAAGCAGTGATTTGTTCTTAGCGAGTAAATCTCTCACTTTTTGAAGTTCACCTCTTTGGCAGGCGCTAAAAAAAGCATTTGCTTCGATGTCCGAATTTGAATCAATAGGTTGATGGAGTGATGTATTCGCGAGGAACGGATTAAGTACAAATGCAGTACTTGCTATTGACGATAGTTTAAAAAAATCGCGCCTTGATCGTATGTAGTTATTCATAGCGTTAAATGTAATCGGGATGTATGAAAAGCACGGCAAATAAAACCTTAGAAAAGTCTTAGACTTCTCTTAGAGCTAGTACAGGAAGGGTTTTGGGGATTTTTTAATTCTCGTAGGTGGCATGACTGGAAAAAGCCAGAGTGGAAAAGAGAGAACCTCAGATTCGGCCAACAGCGGTATACATGCCTTTGCAGAAACGGCTGTGCACGACAAGGTCGGAACGCGTACGCACGATGTTGAGAAAGGCGCTCCCTGGCTATTTATTGTCTTGGCCGTCTACTTGATCGATATCTGCTTTCATTCGGTTGTTGAGCCTTTTCACTACAATCTACGTTTTTTGATTTTATATTTTGTCCGAAATGCCCAGCTGAAAATTCTTATCCAGGAGTTAATTCACTTATTCCTTGACAATCATTTTGCTGAACTATCGTGATGCCGTTCTTCTTTTGATACCACTCATAGTTACATAAAAAATTAATCTTCCCAATACGCGTAAAACGAAATTTAGGTCGGATAATCTAGTAGTTTGCCTACAGGCTGCATTGTTAGCAGTAGTTTTCATTTTTATTTCGTTGTTTTTCTTCCCATTTTAGTCAAAACGCTATCAACTGGCTCCCATAATTCTATTTTGTTTCCTTCTGTATCCATTATATGGACAAATTTTCCGTAGTCATATTCCGAAATTTCATCAACAACTGTCACTTTATTTTTCCTTAGTTTTTCAACAAGACCTTCTATATTTTGAACTCTATAATTTATCATAAACTCTTTTTCAGAAGGGTTAAAATAATTTGTTGAATCTTCAAAGGCATCCCAATTTAAGTAATTGATTTCCTCTGGTCTGTGTGTGTTTCTAAATTCAAAAGGAGAACCATAGTCGTCAACTGTAAGTCCTAAATTTTCTCCGTACCATTTTCTTAATTCTGAAGGATTTTTTGCTTTGAAGAATATTCCCCCAACCCCTGTCACTTTCGGAGTGGCATCTTTCATTTTTGTTTTTTGTTCTTTTGCCATGGTGGGATTTTCTTTTTTATCAGTATTGCAACCTATAATTAGGAAAAAGAGCAAGATTAGTTTAATGCTATTGTTCATTTTTATTTTTTAATAAATTTTAAAATTTCAAAATGCTGTTCTTTATTCTCATTTAACAGGATCTTCTTAATAACAAGTTCTGATTTTGATAAACTTATAATTTTCCAAAATTGCCCGTATTTGTATTCATTATAACTATTTAGCAGCATTTTATTCTGATATTTATTTATCTTCCACTCCATTGTTTTTGAATCATTTTTTTCTGAAATATTTATGCTATCATCTTTAATAGTGATTACTCGATCATCATCAGAATTTGTTGAAATCCAACTACCATTTAAATATTCGGTAGCAAATTTTTTGTTATATTCAGATTTCTGAATTAATATCTCCGATCCATCTTTATTGTAAGTCTGCCCATAAATTGATTCATCATCAATTTCTTTGATATGAATAATTTTATGCCCGATTATCAAAAATAACTCCTTTCGAAGCTTGTATAGGTACCAATCGTTTCCAGAAATTTCATAATCCAACTCCATACTGTCCTTAACGAATTCTGCCATATGAAGCCAATGCTCCGGAAGAAACTCAAATTTATTTTTGCCACCGTCTAATGTTATTGGTGAGCCTAACAGGAAGTTTCTCAGCTCATCAATCTTCCCCGCCATATTATAATTTTTAACAGGAACAAAATGAAGATCATATTTTGATCCGCCGTCTCCTTCAGCATGTAAAACAAACCTATCATTAATATAAGAATAGCCGAGAGGAACTTTTTCTCCGTCATATTCAATGTAAATTGAGTCCGAAACGTGATAAAAGGCCCAATTCCTTTCATCATAACCATAATACAGGGTCTCATTAAAACTTGCAATTGTTACCGTGTCATTTTCAAATGAAAGAACTTTGAAAATGTCAATTGTATCAATAATATAACCGTTAACTCTTTGTATTAATCTTGGATCTCCATCATCACCATTTGTATAAAGCCTGTGGTGAACGTTAAACGTTCCGACCCAATTTCCTTTTGAACTAAACTCATCATTTTGACAGCTAAAAATATTTACCATTAATAGTAATATCAGAAATTTCATTTTCATTAGTTCAATCTTGTCACTATTAGAGAAACTTTATAATATTAAGGATATTGATTTATAGTTCATTTTTTACATATTGGCACTAACGGTCTCGCAGTAGTCGGTGTTCGACGCGAGCATGGCGTACTAATGCGTGTTATCGATTGTTATTAGATAATATACTTTTTATTTCGTTGAATTGAAAACCAATTTTTATGGAGTCATTAATTCCTTGCGCATGAACACCTAGAATCTTAAAATTTAATTCATCATCCCACTCTAAAATAGGAGAACCTGACATTCCCCTTTCAGTAAAAGCCTTATACGACAACGTGTAACTTTGAGACCCAATTATAGTTAACATTTTAGCATCTAAAATCACAGGAAACTGATTATACGATTTTTGTCCCCTGGGGTAACCAAGAATTGAAAACATTTTTGGCTCTATTACACTGGTTAAAATGTTTTCTGGTCGAACTTTCGTAATTATCAGACTATCTAACGGTAATTCATTAAGATCAATTTCTACTAGAGCTAAATCACATTTATGTTTGTCAGGGTGTTCATACCAAAATTTGTACCCTGATTTGTTCTTTATTAAACATGCTTTAGAATAAAGTGATTTATTAATGGTGTGATAATAAACAATCATAAAGTCAGGATCACTTGAGTCATAAGGAATGATTTTCTCATCAACAACCAAAGAAGTATCAAAATCAGGTTTTAATGTATGAGGATTTCTCCCAGAAAATACGTGCCAATTGCTCACTAAATAATTTTTACTGTTTTCTTCATATATAAAGCCCGTAGCACGATCTATAATTTTGAAGTTCGTTCCCACACGCTTAGCTAGTTCAACATAAAGTGGAATAGTTAGAATCTTATTCTCATAGTTTGAATGAGATTTGATACTATTGTTATTTGTGCACCCAAGCACCGAAATGCATAAGATAGCAAAAAATATCAACTGTATTGGAAACTGTCGCATTCTGTTCATGACAATTCAATTATATCGTCCATTCGCCTATTAAATATTTATTCCGAAATAATCGACAACTTCCTTACATACGAGCAATTTACCAAAAACCTCTCGTTTTTCAGAATTCATCATATCCAAGCCTCAACGCATGAGACGGGCGCATCACATTCATTTGCGCACGCTGACTTACATGGGTATAGAACAACGCCGTAATGATATGCATATGTTAAAGTAACTCCGGTGCGAGCCTTATTTTAGTCCCTTACTCTAACAAGTCGGGTGCAAAACTATGGCATTATAAATTCAAGCCATCCGGACTTATGCATTTGATAAATGCATTATTAACGTGTCTCGCTAATACACCACCTCTATCTCCCGCCTCCCCGCATGCATCCGAAAATCGCGAAACGAATCATGCAAATCCACCATGATAATATTGGAATGGGAAGGAACGTGCAGAAAAAATTCATTGGTGATTTTTAGTGAACGCACGTCAAAGGGTACATTTTGCAGTTGACATGAGACACGAAAGTGATCGCCGTCTTTTTTTATTTCAACTACATGGATGTCGGCTTCTTTTTCATTTATTTTCCATGCTGTGTGCCGGGTTAAATAGGTGTGGAAGTCGGTTGATTCAAGTGATTCGTTGGATTGGCCGGTATGCTCGATGTAGTCCTGAATGTCGAACGTAATATCCAGCATCAATTTATTTTCCTGACTGGATAATTTAAATACGGCAATGACAGCATCATGGGAATAATCGAAGGATAGAAGTAAAAAAGTCGATAGGAAGAGTAAAGCCATTCTCATTGCACAGCAACTTTAGACGTCCCGACAAATACACCATTTTTACTTACCGTTAGCAGATACAAACCACTGGGAATGTCCGTAAAAACAAATGCGCCTGTACCCGACTTTTCAGCGATGAGTTGACCGGCCACGCTGTATAATTGTAAAACAAATTGATCACCGGACGATGATCGCACCACAAAATTTCCATCGTTTGGATTTGGACTAAGCGTGAATCCTATTTGCTCGATGTCGTCAACACTACTTATTATGCCATCGCAATTTTCATCCACATCATTCCCTGGAATTTCTTCGGCTAAGGGATTTATTTCCGGGTTTTCATCATCACAATCATATGCTTCAATAAATCCATCGCCATCTACATCGTCACCATTAATATTTGCATTTCCATTGCCAAAGTCTTCGCTAAAATGTCCTAACATACACCGCGGTATTTGCGGAAATTCACTGGTAATGACGTAGTAGAAATTAAAGGTTTCTTCTCCTTGCATCGTCGTCAAAGTTACCGAAGCCTCTATGCCATTGCACTGATTTAAATCTCCTTTTCCACAGATATACTCATAGTCAGCAGAGTATTTTCCGTTATATGGTCCGCAAGGAGCCGATATACCGTCACCGGGTCGCAGGCCTTTTTTTAATTGAAAACTCGGCAGCATTTCTTTCATATTTCCATCCATATCCGGCCCAAATCGGTACAGTACCGGAAAGCCATCCGACGCCCAGCCGACCTGTAAAGGCTCATCCGGAATATCATCTGTCGTAGATATACCTGGACGTAATTGTTCGACATATTCAAACATATTGCCATGGTAGTGGTAGCCATTTTGATTTGCATGGGCCGAGGCACAATCCAATTTTACAAAGCCCTGGTCCGGACCTTGATTGACTGTGGGCTCAAAAACCCAATCCCAATTGTATTCACCGGTATTGACATTTTCAAAAACAAAAGGGAGCGCCGGCGCCGGCATCATAAATATGCCGTTGTTTGCGATCCCAAAGTAATTAGCAGGTCGGCCATTATCGCGCGTAACACTTGTCTCTATCCCGGATAGTTCCGGCACGAGGTCCATGCGATATAATTTATAACTGGGTTCGGGGATTTGATTGCCGTGGCAAAATGCATGATTAGGATACGTATTGCAATATATCGTGCGCTGATCTCCTTCCAAAAATTCATAATACACACTGGGATGAGCGGGATTGAGACAGCAGCCAATATTTTCGGTGCTCAGTTCATCGATGTCCGTGCAATTATTGTTACAATCGTCAATCGTCGTTTCATCGCCATTTTGAATTCCATCGCTGCAAGACCAGGTCGTTCGGATAATAGTCACTTCTTCTTGCAGCGATTCTTTAATGAGTTGTTGCTCGGCTGAAAGGATGTCAATTAAATTAAATTCTTCTTTTATATCGACCGATATGTCATAAAATTCTTCATTGCCAAATTCGTCTTCAATAAATTTATATTGCGCTGTACGAGCTGCCCATTGGAGTGTTCCGTCGTCATTGTAATCCGAATAATTAATTTCGCGTAACGTCTGATTGGCACAATCGAACATGGGTTTTATACTCAGGCTATTATTAATTCCACCGGGCAATTGAACGCCTGTAAGTTCCATTATCGTCGCGTGGAGGTCCGTGACCTGAACAAGCCCATCTTCAATTTCGCCCTTGCGGGTAATATTTTTTCCGGAAACGATCATCGGCACACGCAATCCACCTTCATAAACAGAGCCCTTGGCATGACCCTGGGGATAAAATTCGCTGACACCATTGGGCGTGCCATTATCGCCAATAAAAATGACAACCGTATTTTTTCGTTCTTCTTCATCTAAACTGCTGAGCAGTCGACCCAACTCGTAGTCCATCGCTTCAATCATAGCAAAATACGTCGTCCTATTATCAACGGGTACTGTTGTGTAGGTACCAGCGGGAGGCACTTCGAAGGGGCCATGCGGCGCGATGTGTGCAAGCCATAAAAACCAGGGTTCATGTTGTTCCGAAATCCAATCAATGGCATCATTAGTGAAATGCGTCGTAGCGTATTCCTGAATTTGTTCCGTGCTTCCATTGCTTACCTTACTCCAGTCATAGTAGCTGTCGACCGATGAGTTGAATACACCTTCATAATGATCGACACCCGTTTGTGCTGGATGGTCAAGGTTCGTATTTCCACCAATGTGCCACTTCCCAATGACGGCCATTTCATAAGATGTAGGACTCATTTGATTGATACGCTTAAAAAGCGAAGTATGCGCAGTATCCAGTGGACCGGGAGGTCGCATAACGCCGGTTTTTATTCCAAATTTTCCACTCATAATGGCGGCTCGGGTAGGCGTGCACTGTGGTGTTGCCCAGCAATTGGTAAAGGCAAGCCCATTTGTGCGCAATGAGTCAAGCGTCGGTGTGACCGGTTTGTCACCATCTATACCAAATCCTTCTGTCACGTCTATGCCCATGTCATCGGCGATGACGAGTAAAATATTTGGCGTCTGACGTTGGCCTAGCAGACTGGACGAAAGTGCCAGCATGAGAAATAGAATAAAATACTTCATATCTGATGTTTGCTTTTACGAGCAGCGCCTGTAAATGTATTTTAAAATTTGAATTAAAATACACGTTGATGGTCAGCTTGCAGCGTTTGTGGCTGGATGTTGTTTCCGAAATGTAAGTATGACGGCAGAAGGATATGAAGGTTTAATGGATAGCCTGGCCTCGATCACAACCCAGAATGAGTTGCTAAAGTAACGAGTACACCTTACGGGTTGACTTGTACAATTATTAAATGAGAATATTGCAAAAGACACTGAAGAATATATTTTTCTACACCCCGGTGAAACCCCTAGGCTTGAGGCTTCTTCTTGTTTAACCTTGGGGTTTTTAGGAGATTTTGACCTTGCACCGTATGAATGCCGGCCAATGCGTATCGATTTACTCTTCAGAATAGTAACATGCAGCTTTAGTCCACACGCTATCGCAAATCGGATTGTCAATAGTGTTTATAGCATTGACTCTACTTATGAGTTGACCGCGGAAGGGCGTCCACGAGGTGAAAATAAAATTGCGATTTTTCTTTTGTTTTCTAAACTATTGTTTACATTTACGCCGTATGTATAGAAATAATAACATTAACTGGTGGTGGTGCTTACGGATTCCATAATCTGAGAAGTCGCTATTTGCCTGTTAATAAACCAATATAAGCCTGCTTCTCGCAGGCTTTTTTTTTGCCCGTATATGAAATATAAAATATATAGTAAACACATAAAAATGCTGGCTGACGTGCATACACCTGTTGGTATTTACAATAAATTGAGAGATCGATTTACGGATAAAATTCTTCTTGAAAGTGCTGACTATCATGACAGGTCTGATAGTAAAAGTTTTATTTGCCTGGAACAACTAGCACAATTCGAGGCAAAAGAAAACGAATACCAATATAACCTGCCCGGGGAAAGCACGGTCAAAAAGCAGGTTAATAAACAACGTGATGTATTTGATGCGTTTCGTTTATTTACGGCACAATTCGAAAGCACGGAAAATGGACTGCCTTTTCAAACGCAAGGGTTATTTGGTTATTCTTCCTTTGAATCGGTGGCCTACGTAGAGGATATTAGCCTACAAAAAAATCGAAAAACAGCTAAGGATAATCCGGATCTGAAATACCAATTGTTTCGATTTATTCTGGTATTTGATCACTTCAAAAATGAACTTTACATTATACAAAACAGTGTAAACCACTCCATTGCGTCCAATAATGAAATGGAGCAGATCCGCCAAAGTATTCAAGTAAATAATCTACCGAACTTTCCATTTGCCATACTGGATGACGAAACGTCAAACGTGACGGATGAAGCGTTTAAAAATATGGTTAAAAAGGGTATTGAGCACTGCAAACGTGGTGACACATTTCAATTGGTTTTGTCACGTGAATTTCGGCGAAAGTTTAAGGGAGATGACTTCAACTTATATAGGTGTCTACGAAGTATAAATCCGTCTCCCTACCTATTTTATTTTGACTACGGCGACTTTAAAATTTTTGGCTCATCACCGGAATCGCAGTTGAAAATTGATAATGGAATGGCTTGCATCAATCCTATTGCCGGAACCGTACTACGTGGAGAAAACCAGGAGGACGATGAAAAGCTTGCCGAACAGTTGCGAAAACACCCTAAAGAAATGTCCGAACACGTAATGCTAGTGGATTTGGCAAGAAATGATCTCAGTAAAAACTCGGACAAGGTCGAAATCGATGCATATGCTGAAATACAATATTTCTCTCATGTCATTCACATGGTCAGTCGAGTGAAAGGAAAATTGTCTAAGTCGGCAAATGCGCTCGATATCTACGCAGACACTTTTCCCGCTGGCACATTATCCGGTGCGCCAAAGTACAGAGCCTTAGAACTAATTTCAAAATATGAAAATACAAGTAGAAATTTTTATGGCGGCTCCATCGGATTTATCGGATTTGATGGAAGCCTTAATCAAGCTATAATTATTCGTTCTGCACTGAGCAAAAACAACACGTTGATCTATCAGGCCGGTGCGGGTATAGTCGCCAACAGCACACCGGAAGGCGAATTGCATGAGGTAAATAATAAGGTAGCAGCGATACGAACGGCGATACAAAAAGCGAGTGAGTTATGCGAATATTAATGATTGACAACTACGACAGTTTTACGTACAATTTGGTTTACATACTTCGAAACCTTCATGCAGATGTTGACGTCGTACGAAATGACGCAATTGCATTACATAAATGCAGCGATTATGATGGTATAATACTCTCACCGGGACCGGGGCTTCCTGAAAATGCCGGAAAATTAAAATCAGTAATTGCCACATGTTCCGGGCAGGTACCGATACTTGGCGTTTGCCTTGGCCATCAGGCCATCGCAGAACACTTGGGCAGCGAGCTTATTTTGTTGAATGAGGTCTACCATGGTGTTCAATCAAATGTCATACTAGCTCAAAATTCCAGTGCTTTATTTTTTGACATGCCTAAGATGTTTTTGGCGGGGAGGTATCACGCTTGGGTTGTGCCGGAGGAAGCGCATGCAAATTTTGATATCACCGCTATGTCGAATGAAGGTCACATTATGGCCATTGAAAATTCGGAGCGAAAATTATTCGGTATTCAATTTCATCCTGAAAGCGTGCTAACACCAAATGGAGATAAAATTGTTGCTAATTTTTTACGAGTATGTGAAGACTAATTTTCTATGAAAAAAATATTAGAACGATTATTTAATCAAGAACTTCTGAGTAAAGAACAAGCCAAAACCATACTCGGTGAAATATCAGAAGCGAAATACAATGTCTATGAGACCAGCGCCTTCCTCACCGTGTTTAAAATGCGAAATATTACGGTGGAAGAATTGACTGGGTTTAGAGACTGCCTAAGAGAAAGATGTATTTCCGTCGATCTTTCCGATTTTGATACCATTGATCTGTGTGGAACTGGAGGCGATGGCAAGGATACCTTCAATATCAGCACATTAGCCTCTTTTGTTGTAGCTGGTAGTGGCTATAAAGTTGCCAAGCATGGTAATTACGGGGTAAGCTCGACATGCGGTTCCTCAAATGTACTGGAGCATTTTGGCTATCAATTTACAGCTGATGAGGATAAATTGAAAAGACAAGTCGATGCAAGCAATATTTGCTTTTTGCACGCACCACTATTTCATCCGGCCATGAAACAAATTGCACCCATTCGAAAAGGCCTGAGGGTAAGCACATTTTTTAATATGCTAGGCCCCATGGTAAATCCATCACGCCCACAAAGGCAATTGGTTGGTGTGTTTTCACAGCAGCTTCAACGTTACTATAAATATATTTACGAACGTGAAACGCTGTCCTATCGTATCGTGCACACACTCGATGGTTACGATGAAATAAGTCTTACAGGACCTGCAAAAATAATAAGTCCAACAAAAGAATTTTTACTGCAACCAGTAGAAGTGTGTCACGACAAAATCACATCGGATCAATTATATGGTGGTCAAGATGTGAAAAGCGCTGCGGACATATTTCTAAATATATTAAATGGAAGAGGCACAACAGCTCAAAATGCAACCGTCATAGCCAACGCGGCTATGGCAATTCAATGCTTCGAACATAGTGCTAACTACGATGAGGCGCTTGCAATCGCCCGAGCATCCTTAGAAAGTAAGGCCGCTTTACATTCATTCGAAAAACTATTAACCCTATGAACATATTGGAAACAATTATACAGCATAAAAAAAAGGAAGTTGAAGAACTAAAGGGTCTTATTTCAACTAAGCGACTTGAACAAAGTATTTTTTTTCGTTCAACACCGGTTTCCTTAAAAAAATACGTAACAAGAAAAGACAAAATTGGTGTCATAGCGGAAATAAAACGGCAGTCGCCGAGTGCAGGAATTATTAATGAGACGATAGATGTCGAGAAATTGAGCATCTCGTACATGCAAGCCGGAGCCTCGGCACTATCCGTGCTCACGGACAAGAGATTTTTTGGTGGAAGCTCGGAGGATTTAAGGATTGCTCGAAAATTCAATTATTGTCCCATTTTACGAAAGGATTTTATCCTTGACGAATACCAAGTGATCGAAGCCCGAAGTATGGGCGCAGACTGTATCTTACTCATAGCCGCCTGCCTGACGACGGAGACCTGCAAGCGACTTGCTTCAGCCGCGAAAAGCCTTCATCTGGAAGTGCTATTGGAGGTGCGAAATAAAGAGGAAATTGATAGCCATACGAATGCTTATGTCGATATCATTGGCGTAAACAATCGCAATCTTAAAAACTTTAAAACAGACATTACAAGGAGCGAAGAGTTGATCGAATTCTTACCGAGTGAACTTATTAAAATTAGCGAAAGCGGAATTACAGAAGCTGACCAAATACGGAAGTTGAAAAAACTTGGCTATGATGGATTTTTAATAGGAGGCTATTTTATGAGGCATGAAGACCCGGGAAATATATGCAAAAATCTGATTGGGAACTATAATTTGACGAAGCGATGAAAGTAAAAGTTTGCGGAATGAAAAGTTCTGAAAACATCAAGAATATTCAAAATTGTCGACCGGATTTTATGGGATTTATATTTTATAATAAATCACCCAGATACGTTTCGGAAATTTCGGCTCTGTCTTCAGTTGACCGAAGTGAACATATGAAGACAGTAGGTGTATTTGTAAATGACACGATGGAGCAAGTCGTTAACATTGTAACGGAGAATAAGCTGGATTTCATACAACTGCACGGAGATGAATCTATTAACTATACAAAAATGTTGTCGGACGCACACCCACAAATTATCAAGGCGTTTAAAATTGACAATGGATTTGATTGGTCAATTACGAATGCGTATGCACCATATGTACAGTATTTTTTATTCGATACACCATCTGAGTTGTATGGCGGTAGCGGAACGAAATTTAATTGGAGTCAACTCAAGAGCTATCAAGGCGAAACACCCTTTTTCTTAAGTGGAGGTATTACGATCGCAGATATCGGCGAAATCATGGAATTGAAACAGCCGCAACCGTTTGCTATAGATGTAAATAGTGGCTTTGAAATAGAACCTGGCCTGAAGTCGGTTGAATTGATTAAAAAATTGATCAAAGAAATTAATTATGAGAGATAATTACCAGGTTAATGACAGCGGCTTTTATGGCGACTTTGGTGGCGCTTTTGTGCCGGAAATGCTGTATCACAATATCCAAGAACTAAAAGATAATTATAGTAGAATCATTTGTGATGCCACTTTTCAAAGAGAACTCAGCAATCTTTTGCAACAGTACGTCGGAAGACCAACACCGCTTTATTTTGCCGGACGCTTAAGCCATTATTATAAAACCAATATCTATTTAAAAAGAGAAGATTTATGCCATACCGGAGCGCATAAAATTAATAATGCGTTAGGCCAGATCCTTTTGGCAAAAAGGTTGAATAAATCACGGATAATCGCTGAGACTGGCGCGGGGCAGCATGGTGTTGCCACCGCAACGGCATGTGCATTAATGAATATGACCTGCTGCATTTATATGGGCGAAAAAGACATTCAAAGACAAGCACCAAATGTGGCCCGCATGAAGTTATTGGGCGCGCATATAGTCTCAGTAAGCAGCGGTAGTAAAACGTTGAAAGACGCCACAAATGAAGCCATACGAGATTGGATTAATAACCCGACTGATACGCATTACATAATTGGTTCTGTAGTTGGACCCCATCCCTACCCGGATATGGTAGCAAAGTTTCAATCCATTATTAGTCTGGAAATAAAGAAGCAATTAAATAGGCCTCCGACACACATAATTGCATGCGTTGGAGGAGGAAGCAATGCAATAGGAGCTTTTTATCATTTCTTACAGGATGAAGAGGTAATGCTCATCGGTGTTGAGGCAAGTGGGGAGGGCGTGAGCAGTAACAAAACGGCGGCGACGTTGGCACGTGGGACACAGGGTGTATTACATGCATGTATGACGAAGGTGTTACAAACGGCCGATGGCCAGGTTATCGAACCCCATAGTATATCCGCGGGTTTGGATTATCCGGGTATTGGGCCTCAACATGCCCATTTGCATCAGCTCAAGCGGGTTGATTATGGACATATTACGGATAAGGAGGCGTTGGAGGCGGCGCATTTCTTATCGCGTAAGGAAGGTATTATCCCAGCGCTTGAATCAGCGCATGCCCTGGCTTATTTAAATAAAATGAAATTGCAACGAACTGATCGCGTGGTTGTAAATCTGAGTGGAAGAGGGGATAAGGACCTTGATACATTAACGAAAGAAAACAAGTGAGATGATGCTTGACGAATTAATAGAAAGTGGAAAAAGTCCTCTGCTCAATATTTATTTTACGGCAGGTTTCCCGACGCTTGATAGTATCGGTGAAATTATGAGAGGACTTGAACGAGCTAATGTAGACATTGTTGAAATAGGAATTCCGTATTCTGATCCATTGAGTGATGGTCCAACGATACAAAATAGCCATGCTGCCGCCATTAAAAATGGAATTACTATTGATCTGATTTTTGAGCACCTTTCTCATTGTAGTTCGAGAATTCCTAGAATTATAATGGGATATTTTAACTCTATCTTTGTATACGGAATTGAAAGATTCTGCAAAAAATGTCATGAAAACGCAATAGGAGGTGTTATTTTTCCTGATTTACCAATAGAAATATATCAGGAAAAATATAGGACATTGTTTGAAAAATACAACATTGCTCCAATATTTTTGATTACCCCACAAACAAGTGAAAAGCGTATTCGATATATAGATAGCTGTAGCTCGACATTTATCTATGCAGTGAGCAGCTCAAGCACGACAGGAAAGGGAAAAAATGTTCAATTGGCGCATGACTACTTGAGTCGACTGCGCGATATGGAATTAAAAAACCCTATCATGGTAGGCTTCAACATAAGTTCTAAGTCCGACTTTGACTTTGTTACGCATTATGCGAGCGGAGGGATCATTGGGAGTGCTTTTATTCGCCATATTACCGACAGTACAAGTATCGAAGAAGATACAATTAAGTTCATTGAATCCGTTAAAACCGGCAGACTATGATTATTCAATTAGATACGTCCATAGACGGAGATAAAAAAGGTCGCATAGAAGCTGCGCTGCAAAGCCTACATATTGATTTTTATCCCGTTCAAACGCAAATCGGACATTATTTTATCTGTACACCGAAGCAGGAATTTGATATAAGAGGAATAGGCCATCTGGACGGAATTAAGGATGTACATCGGGTCAGCGGTGCACACAAGATGGTCAGCCATAAGTGGAAAGTTGATCGAACTATAATTGATTGTGGTGATGGTGTCCGATTTGGTGATGGTGAGATGACCATTATGGCCGGCCCATGCAGCATCGAGAGTGAAGAGCAAATTGAAAAAACCGTCGAAGTATTGAAGCGAAATCATATTAAGGTTATGCGCGGAGGTGTGTATAAACCCAGAACAAGTCCATACAGCTTTAGAGGACTCGGTATGGAGGGATTGCTCTTGTTTTATAAACACTGTCATAGGAGTGGAATTAAAATAATTACGGAAGTAATGGAGTCGGCGCAAATAGAAAAAATGCTTCCATACGTGGATATATTTCAAGTTGGTGCTCGAAATACCCAAAACTTCAATTTGTTAGAAGCTTTAGGAAAAATTGATAAACCTGTACTATTAAAAAGAGGTATCAGTGGCAAAATAGATGAACTGCTGTATTCGGCCGAATATGTTTTCAAAAGTGGAAATGAAAAATTAATATTGTGTGAACGCGGTATTCGGACATTTGAAAATTCCTATAGAAATACGTTGGATCTAAATGCCGTGCCTATACTTAAGGAAAAATCTCATCTACCCGTTGTCGTCGACCCATCCCACGGAATTGGAATTCGCAAACATGTTCCACAAATGGCATTGGCAAGTGCCGCAGTCGGAGCAGATGGACTTCTAATAGAGGTGCATGAAACTCCGGAGAAGGCAGTAACGGATGGTCAACAAACGTTGAATTTTATGGAATTTGAAAGACTAGTATCTCGTCTGTATGCGCTTGAAAATGTACTTTGAATATAAAATAAAGCCAAACTCCGGAGATGCAATTTATACTTATATACGATTTGGTTCAATCTGAAACACCTTGACTTTTTTGGTCTTCCCGCGAAGTATTAATTCTTCTTTTTCGACTATTTTATAATCCTGTAATCGTTCCATGTGATTAACCACTACTTCGGAACAAAGCAGGGCCGCGTTATATTTATTACACAGACTTTGAATTCTTGCAGCTGTATTTAATACGTCACCGTGATAGGCTATTTCCCTTCTGGCCAGACCGACTTCTGCTGCCATTACCGGACCTATGTTCACTCCTGCTTTGAAGAAGGGTTTAATTCCGTATGTGCGCTGGTAATATGTACTTCGACTGTCCAGAATATCCTGAAAAATAAAGTAGGCTTCTAAAAAATTATTGTTTTTTGCAGCAATGGCCATGGGCCAGGTCAATACGGCTTCATCACCGACGTATTGGTAAACTGTTGCATCTGTCGCCACCAGGGCATTGTGAAGATCGTTAAAGCAATCCTGAATGAATCGGCTATAAGTTTGATGACCAAGCTGCTCGGCTATTGTGGTTGAAGCCTGTAAATCGAGAAACATAAATGCACGCATAACTTCAAGTGGAGGTCGATATTTTCCTGCTAAGATGACGCTTAACTCTTCGGCACCTATTTTGGATTGCAACGTTCTAAATAGGGTTAAAATGATATTACCGACAAGTGCACCAAGAAATAAAAAACCGACCGTCGGACTAAAAATGTATCTTGAAAAACCAATACTGGCATGATCAATATTTTTGGATATAACATCTAACCGATAGTTTAAGTAGGCCAATAAAAACAATACTAAACTACTTATAATAAATAAATACAGCGTCCGATTAAAAATAATCCGACCTAAGGAGTTTCTATATAATCCCTTGTCTTTGAGGAATGCCTCCGCAAAACTATACGGTAGGGCAACTAAAAAGCCGATTATAGGACCGTTAGCAAAAATGCGTATTAGTGGAATTTGGATACTGGCATCATTGATAAAAGCAATACCACCTATGTCATAATAACGAATGGCCAAAATACTCGTAAATATGAAGGCCCAATACACAAAATTAATCAGGAATATTGAAGGTGATATGTATTTCATCTCGTTGGGATGGCTGCCTTCATTCGTAGGTGAGGTGTTAAGTTACGAAGTATACTATATATCATCGAAGGCATTTAACGAGAGCTAATGTCACCCTTACAAGGAGATGAATACAAGTGTTTCAAATTTTTGACTTCCTTTGCGCTAAAGTTGACGAGAAAACACTAAGGTGTAAGGTACATTGGTCTTACTTCACATTGCATTCAATTTCTTTCGTTCGCCTGACTAATCATGTGATTTATTATTTTCCATTCGTTTCCTGTCTTTTGATAAACTCTGAGATGATGAATATGCCTGTCTTTCATCAAGCTTCCGTCGCTCCATTTTTGCCCTGTGCGTATGTTTGTAGATCGCAAAAGCGCTATTTCACTATTTAAGAATTCGACATCGTCGTTAGAATAATTGTGTTTTCCCGCCATGACAAAATCCATAGTAAAAATTTCACTCAGAAGTTGTCGAAGCGCTTCTTTTGACTGTACCCTGTCGCCAAAAGCATTTGTCCAGTCTGTATTTTCAGAATAATCCTTTATGGCCAGTTCAACGTTTCTGGAATCCCATCCAAGATTCCAGTTGTCAATTGTTTTCAAAATTTTTGCAGACTCAATATGACTGTCAAATGCAACCGACTGTTTTTCCTGCTTATACTCGCAAGAAACCCACAATACCGCTGTAAAGAGCGTAATTAATATATTTCTCATCTTTTTTGTTTTCTCTAACGGCAAATGATAATGTCCTTGCATAACACGCTTTTCCGCTGCGGTCTTTGTCATGTTAATATAGTCATATTTTGGAAACTTCAACTTTCGACTGGACAATGAATGCATTCAAATTAAATCCAAATAATCCAAACAGAATATAACCGTATCAACTGATTGTCTCAAGGCCAACTTATACCGAAAATGGCCCTTACATTGAAAATTGTCTTTCCGACTACATATGGTTAGAGTAATTGGCGTACGTCACGTTCAACATGTATTTTTAAAATACGAAAAGTGGCATAAGAACTATCTTATACCACTTTCGATATTTGGTATTGTATGTTTATAGCTTTTCCTCAAACCATTTTGCAATTTCTCCTGTAGCAAGACCTACTTCCTCTTCCTGGTCGTAAAAGTTGAATTGATGCATTGGCGAAGCTAACTGCGTTTCGACCCAAATCAATTTCTTGTCATCGGTTTTAATTTCATCAAAATATTTTTTAGTGTAATCGGGTAGAACGCAACCATCTGAGTGAATCATCAATGTTGGTTTTTGCAGTTTGGTAGCTGAAGGAAATGGGTCGAGCGTCAACCAATCTTCCCAAGTGGCTACTGCAAATGAGTCTGCATCCCATTCTGGTATGGCACCGCGATCGGGATTAAGATAGTAATCAAAATTACCATACATCGCAGCTTTTTCATCCGTGGTTGATATAGTGGGAATGTACGTCGGAATACCTTCTTCAGCAAATTTCCGCTTTGCGGCCTGAGCTGCAGCAATCCTGGCTTGAACACCTTCTTCTCCTCCATAAAATAGTTTGACGGCTTCACCATCGTGCAACCAGGAAGCAGCAGTGGCGACAGCTTTGATGTCGTCATCTTCTGAAGCGGCAATTAAAGTATACATTGATCCCGCACAAATACCCATAGCACCGATTCTATTTCCATCTACCTCCGGTAGGGACTTCAAATAGGCAACGGCATTTTTAATATCTTGAATCTTCATTGAAGGGTTTTCATACGTCCGCGGCTCGCCTTCGCTTTCGCCATAATTTCGGAAGTCAAATGCCAACGCGATGAACCCTTTTTTTGCCAGTTTTTCGGCATACAATCCAGCCATTTGTTCTTTTACAGTTGTCCAACTCCCTGAAGATATTATCGCCGCATATTCTTTTCCTTCTTCATAATTATCAGGATAATGTAAGGTGCCCACTAAGGTTAAGCCTTCGCTTTTGAAATTTATTTTTTTCATAATTTAATTAATATTTTTAAGTCATAAGGTTATTTGATTTCAGCTAGCAACCCAAATCCGCGAGCTGCTACAATAGGATTAAATATTTCGACGTATTCTATAATTTTCCCAGCTTGATCAAATTTAAAAGTAGAATAATAATCATTACTGTAGACGCCAGCGTCATTTTTTAATTTGATATCACCTTTGTATTTTACAAAAACGAAGTTTGGATTTTCCATAGCATATATTTCTTCAATATGGAAAGTCATTCCTGCAAAATTTGGAAAGACGGGTCTCCAATATGCTCGAATGCCCTGTCTGCCTTTTGCACCTTTTGGAAATAAATCGGAGTGGTAGGGGTTGATGTGAAGCGCATTTTCTGCAAATAGATTAACTAGGATATCCAGATTTTCACTTTCAAGTGCTTTGAAAAAGGCTCTTGCGGATGTTTTATTCTTATCACCCACGGCTGTTATGCGAGTTTGATCTTCTTTTAATTGATGAACTTCTCGTTCAAGTCGCTTTAATTCCTCTGAATCGGAGCATGAAAAAAACAATCCGACGATCGCTATATTGATAAGTATTCTCATTTTGATTTTACATTTTCGATTGCTTTAGCCGCTAACGTGCTGTTGCCATCCTGGTATTTAAAATTAAAGGTCATGGATACGATTTTCCAGCTTTTATCTATTTTCTTCAGAGTAAAATCGTAGCCACCAACTACTGTCCATACATTCCCGTCTTCATCTTCCAAGTAATGAGTAGCTGTTCCATAGCAAAAGACATGTGCTGAGTGGCCATCAATTGTCGTGATAAAATTGCCTAGCTGATGGTGTGTATGTGTAAAGCCCGGAAGGATGTTCTTCCAAGATGCAATAATTTCTACCGATGAAATCGAGGTCGCCGGAACACCGGTCATAGAGGAATAATCTAAATTTACGTTGTCTGCAAAACAGTTTTCGACGACTTTCCAATCGTGTTTGTCCGTTGCCACAAAAAGCGCCGTTACAACCTGGTTGACCTGGTTCATTTCTTGTCCATTTACGTTTATCAAAAGCAGACTTAAAAGCCCG
Organism: Saprospiraceae bacterium; assembly: GCA_028279185.1. Taxonomy (GTDB): domain Bacteria; phylum Bacteroidota; class Bacteroidia; order Chitinophagales; family Saprospiraceae; genus JANQSS01. The sequence continues at coordinate 91,344 of JANQSS010000205.1, forward strand.
CATACTGCATACTTCATATCTGTATGTTTTACGTTGATACGAAGATAGAAGCCGAAAAGCCTATTGTAATTTTAATATCAAAGCAAGAAGTATAAATTTCAAAGAATCGCTTCTTTTCGATATGCAATAGGCGTTTGCTGGGTATGTTTTTTGAAAAAGCTACTGAAGTTATTTGGCGAATCAAAGTAGAGATTGAACGCAATTTCCTTAACGCTTAAACTGGTTTGCGCCAATTGAGATTTTGCCAATTGTAGTATATGCCGATGGATGAATTGTAAAGCAGTATGCCCCGTAATACTCTTGACTACAGCATTTAAATGATTGGGATGTATGTTTAATATTTCAGCGTAATAGCGCGTGGAATGCAGTAACTTGGTATTGTTAACTTTTGCATCGGGACGAAACTTGACCTCAACTAAAGATTTGTATCGACTCGCCAATTTGATGTCTGCACTACGGATGGCTCGTTGCGCATCAGAATGGTCCACCTGTTGATTGAAAAATCGCTTGACATAATTCAACAAAAGCAGGGTGTAGATTTCAATAAAGTTAAACTTATCAGAATGTGTGCTGAGATAAACGTCCTGAATTTTTTTGTAAATGCCCAATAGCATTCCGACCTCTTTTTCACCCACATGAAATGGCATGGCCTCATCGATTTTTAAGAAGGGGAAGGCTTCCAACAAATTATTGAAATGGTAGGATTGGGCAATGAAGTCCTGAGAAAACATTACATAATATCCCTCCCAATCAGGTGCAATGTCCCAGGACAAAATTTGAAAAGGTGAATTAAAAAAAATGACCGTTTCTGCGGGGAATTCCGTATGGTGTCCTGAAACAGCTTTTCCGCCACCCTCTACTTTGATCGCGATGGCATAAAAAGCATGGCGAAATGGTGGCATTTGATATATTACCGTTAGCATATTTTCTTTGAAACTGCGAATATCAAAGTGCGCATGCTTGGGCGGTAAAATGTTTATGGCTTCGCAATATTCCCTTATGGTTTTGAAGTATTTCATGTTTTGTCTAGAGCATAGTGCGCTATGAACGCGGTTTTATAAATTTCTACAAAAAATGAATCCCTCAATCAAGTACTAACAGTTCATTTTCTTTTTACTTCTGTTTTACTTGAGGAAATTTATCTCCGATTAGATTCAAATTAATCCCATATTCAAGATAGGCTTTTAGGCCATCCAATACAGTTGTGAATCCTCCGGTATTATTTTTGATTACTTCAATTAATTCGCTTTCCGTTTGCTTAAAACCATAGTTTTTTATGACAACGTAGGTTGATTGGTTTGCTATATCTTCAAATTCAAAATCTACGGTAGTAACTGGTTCGCCCCATTCTATAGAAATCAATTTATTTTGTCTAATCTCTATTATTTCTACTTCGGTCGAAACTTGATACATTTCCCATTCCCATGTTACTTTTTTACCCTTTTCTAAACTTCCACTTGACTTTGTAAACCAAAAATTTGTTGTAATTTGAGGATTTACAAATGCTTCGAAAACTTCATTTACTGGTGTTCGAATAAGCATTTGCACTTCCACAATAGGACGATTTACATTTTCCATTTCTTCTATATTGTTTTCTCGACAGTCTGAGTGGGACTTGCAAGCAGTATAAGTGAAATTGAAAATGGTAGAATCACGTTCTTCACTTTATAACTGAAAACAGTCCCGATTGCAGCTCCAACTTCATCATTGCTGTGTTTCAAGTTTTATCACAAGATACACCATTGGGCAACTTTTCGTTGTCAAATCGACATGAATCAAAAGTTTTTAAGAGCTGCGACCAATGTTTGCACACATTCTGGTCGGGCGGTTCGGTGATTTCAAAGAGTTAACGGTCGACAATATTGGAAATATTCCAATGATTCATCGAAATGATGAGGTATGACCATTTAGCGGGATACATGAGATAGGGATTACTTTTTATTGATTTTAATTCATCCGCATAATTTTAATGCCTATTTATTTATAACCCAATTACGACTATGACATACGTGTTATAAAAGCTTTCCCATTATCGACTGATTGTGTCATAAATTTGTTTTGATTTCGTAACACATAATCAGCATAGGGCTTCGTTCCGGCCATATCCATATTGTCGGCATATATTAAAGATTTGGAGTGAAAACATGGTTCGAGCATTTTGAATAGCGGTAAATACAAATCTTTCCAGCCATCCAATACCAGTAAATCGATGGGCGCGGTATGACCTTGCAATGTTTTCATTGCATCTCCCGTGCGAACGTCAACATAATCCTTCAAGCCAGCTTCACTTATGTTTTGGGCAGCCATTTTTGCCTTGCTTTCGAGTAATTCTGTTGTGATGACTTTCCCACCCGTTTGCCGGACGGCATTTGCCAGGTAAATCGTGGAGATGCCAAAGGAAGTCCCGAACTCAACTATATTTTTACATTTATTTTCAATAATTAGCCGATGCAACGATTGCCCTTGCTCTTTTGAAATTGGAAGATAAGCGTGCTCGAAATCCTGCGGTTGTACTGGACGAAAAATTGATTTCATCACACCAGCACCGACTTTCACGAAATCATATTTTGCGTCTTCATGAAGTCGATACAGAACATTGTCCACTTTTTGGTTGCGCCTGAATTTCATCTTTATTTTTTAATTTAAAAAATGGAAGAAGCCGGCTAAATGAGCCGGCTTCTTCAACTAAAATATTGTAACTTTTTGAACGATTATTTTGCCGCGTATCTTGCCATTTTCATGGATGATTCATCGATCATATCTGCAAACGTTTTTACGGATGTGTCTTTCATGAATTTGGCCATGGAGGCATCTGCATCTTCTTTCGTTTTCCAACGAACAACGACTATGACTTCGTTGAGGTTTTCCGAATATCCACTCTCCCTGCTGATGAAGCCCGGTTGTTGACTGGTATACTGTTCTTCTATTCTGGCATCTTCTGACCAAAAAGCATCTGCAGTAACTGATTTCTTGTATTTAAAAGTCGTCACTTCGATAACATAAGTTTCCATTGCGTTTTTATTTTGTGAACAACCCGTTATAATAACACCTAACAGTACTGAAATAACCAGGTATCTCATTATTCGATTAGAATTTACCATTATTGTTTTTCCATTCCGTCTTAGGTGGAATAGGCTGAATAACGTCCCAGTGTTCCACGATTTGTCCATTTTCGAGACGAAACAAATCGTAGTACGCTACGTGATCACCAGGTGCTTTTCCGAATTTTCCTTCGCTCATGGCAAGCACAAAATTGCCCTCGGCCAATACGTTGTGTACCCGGTCGTAAACCATTACCATGTCGTTTTCAGCAAAGAACTTTAAGGCTGCTCCAAGGCCGTCTAAACCATCTGCCACGGCCGAATTGTGCTGTATGTAATTTGTTGGATTAACGAGAGTGGTTAGGTTATCCATATTGCCATTTAACAATACTTGATCGAGAAAAGTCTCTACAATTTTTTTATTAGCTCCCGTTTTATCCCTGTCTGCAACAGTCGTTTCACCATCAAATTGGGTTCGACCACTTGGATTTGGAGGCGCGACGTCCGCCATATTGTCCCAGTGCTCTACAATGAGCCCATCTTCAAATCGAAAAACATCAAATGCTGCCTTAGGACCAAAAAAATCATATTCGGTGTGTGTGACTACATAGTCACCATCTTGAAATGCGCGAACAACATTTGCTTTAAACCCTCCTTCCGGAGCATTTTGCATGACTTCACCAAAGCCTTCCAGACCATCGCCCACTGCTAAATTGTGCTGAATGTATGTATTAGGATTGATGTAAGAAATTGGTGTTTGGTCTCCTGTGTTAAAACTGTTGAGTAAAGCAACTGCTTTTTCTTTGTTTGATAATTCCATTTTTTCTTCTTTTTTAATTTTTTCTGTATCTGAGTTTTGTTTTGTTGTACAACTGGCAAAGCACGTGAGCCCTACGAGAAGGTACAGTAAATTAGCAATTCGCATTTTTGATTAATTAAATTATGATGTTATTTTGAAACTTCTTCGTTTCCAAGTTTTAGAGCTAGGCATGTCATCAAAGTTGGTGTTCGCCGCAACAGTAGCTTTTTTCATTCATGCGGCATTTATATCTGACCTTTTACACCGGTTAACACAAGTTGTTGCTTATGGCGGACCTTGAATTCGAGGTAACCAGCGAGTGAAATAAGGTTAACGAGATCTTTAGTAGCCTGCATTGACCATACAAAGGTGTGGTGTTTAGTAAAGCGAGTAACTATAAAAACATGCCTATGTACTGTACAAATGGGAAGATTGATCTGTACAGCACTGGCAGCCACATTGAAGATGGACTTTTGTTTTAGCAGTAAGCTTCAGAAAGTAGTCTTTGTTTGAAGAAAGCACAAGTTACAGCACACAATAATTTGTACGTATTTACATTTCGAAGAGAATTTCATTTATTTCAACAATTGGCTTACTATCAAAATACGTTTCAAACTTTGCCATTGTATTTTGAAAATTTTGTGATTGCCTAAAGCTTAGATATGATCCCTTGTTTTTCCAATAAGCGAAGACCATAACTAGATTTTTTTCTCGATTTATTGAGAATATTGCTTTTTCCCAATCCACCTGGTCTTTGACTAAATCTGGATTTGTTTGCTTGAACAAATTTAAGACTTCATCTATTTTACCCTCTTTTATCACAACGCTGGTGGTGACTAAATAACTTGGACCTTGTATCTTTTGCCCGCAATTTGCAGTTATTAAAACAAGAAAAAAGAATGATGCAGCCGTCAGTATGTTTTTAACTGGTGTGATACATATCATAATTTGCTTGTGTTACGTATATAGAATAGATTATGTTGGCAATAATATATAGAAAATGTTCTATTGTTTTTCTTCTTTGGATAGAGTATTGAGACGTTATATCTACGGCACTTTTATCCGGCATGAAGACATAGAAAAAATGTATATAGCCATAAACGGATTGCTTCAGTCGTAATTCGGAATATTCAGGCCGAGTATTATGTTTCGTTTTATTATCAACAAGCCATTTTCCATTGTTGGAGTAGCAATACCTGAGCCACCGCGATTTTCTAATTCCACTCTGCGCTCCTTTGTCAGCAAGGCATCATTGTCGAAGACAAATTCATCAATGTAATATTCATTCTTATCAGGCTCCTTAACTGTAATGTGAATGTGTTCGGGTTCCCTTCCGTCGGGATAAGCGCCCGGTCGAAATGTATAGAACGTGTACTTACCATCTTTTCCAGTTTTCGCCCAACCACGAATAAATCCGTGACGCAGTGCCCAACCTTTTTCATCTCCTTTAGTTTCATAAATTCCTCTACGATTTGTTTGATATATATAGAGTATTACATTTTCGGCAGGAGATGTTCCATCTTTGTAAAAGACAGTTCCGGTAATTTTTAGTTTAGGGTTGGTTTCATGAAATTTTGGTAGTGTATCTACTGAGGATAATTTCCTACTTCCATATTCAAAGATGGCCTCACAACCCTCGCATTCACCACCGACTACGGGCTGAGTAGTACGCTCTGTTTGTGCAGTGCATGACTGCACGGCCAGTATGAGCAAGAATATAGCAAGTCCCTTATTCATTGGATTAGATGAGCCATTCGCTAATTTACAAAAAAACAACACCGAATTCAGTAATAGTAGGAGTGATGGCGACAAGGATTATATTGAATATGGCCTATCCACTATTGAAAATTATTGATATGAGTGATCATAATTACATTACCTGAACAGGAGCTTAAAAAGTTCATAATAGACAGGGGATGTAATAGCACACATGAGCACTTTCGAAATTTGAAACGAAAAATACTGCAATAAGGGTTGTCGCATAGGATAGTTTTTCGATTTACTTTCAAGAATTTATCCATCATACAATATTTAGTAATTTTTAACTTTATAGTAAATATGGAAGTATTTCAGGCAAGTTAAACTTGGATTAATTGTTTGTTTCACTAATCCAAATAGTTCACTAATTTGACCCTCAAGTAGCTTTGAAGAGATATCACATATATCAGCAGCGTACAATAGGAAATATCAAATTAATTGAAACGTATTATCCCGCACAATGCTATTATACCTGGCACTATGATGGCTTGTCAAAGTTGAGTATTGTACTGAGCGGTACACTTCGGGAGCGACACGGCAACCATGAGGAAATCGCTTCCTCGACAAGTTTCGTGATTAAACCAAATTTTATAAAGCATGAAAACCTCTTTGGACCGCTTGGTGCACGAGTCATATCATTTATACCCAAAGACCCTCTTTTTCAAGAGTGGTTGAACCAAAAAGAAATCACAGGATTGAAATGGTTTCATGGTGTCGAAGCATCCCGTGTAATTATCCGGTTGCTGAGGTTAGTAAAGGGTCGTCCCGATCCCAATGAAGTCGAAGATAGTCTTATTGATTTATTCGGGCTTCAAAGCACATCAAAACGACTTAGGCAAAAGGCCAAACCCGATTGGTTGGTGCTTCTGGAACAGCGATTGCGCGATGAATTTGAACAGCCGATTCGTACACGAGATCTTGCTTCGTGGGTCGGGTTACACCCCGTATATATGGCGCGTGTATTCCGAAAGTACTTCGATTGTTCCATCAAAGAATTTATAGGCAGATTACGCCTTAAAAGAGCTATGCACGATCTTTCCATCGATCAGCATAGTCTTTCACATATTGCATATGACCTGGGCTTTGCGGATCAAAGCCATATGACCCGTGTTTTCAATAAAGATTTGAATATCAGCCCTGGTAAGTTTCGAAAATTGATACAGCTTCAGTTATAGTTCGAAGTTTCATTTGTTCAAGATTTTAATTGACGCTCCCACTAGATTTGTCGAATTATAAAAATCTTCAAAGAAAATGAAAAACACGACCGGCATTTTATACCTATTGACCTTCACAATACTATTGTCGCTTAATCTCCATGGACAACGCAGTCCAATAAAGAAGGAGTTTCCGGAAAGCGGCCGCACATTTTATGAAAAGGTGTTGAGTGAACTGTCAAGTATTCCGGGTTTCAGCATAGCCGTTGTTAAAGGAGATAAAACCGTTTTTATGGATGGCTTTGGGCAAGCAGATATTGAAAATCAAGTACCCAGCACACCACATACTGATTATTACATTGCTTCGAGTACGAAAGCTTTCACAGCGCTATTGGCGGCGTTGTTGGATGAAAAAGGAATCATCGGTTTGGACGATCAAGTCATTTCTTTTTTTCCTGATGTCGAATTTGATCCCGGTGTACATATGAGTAAAATAAGAATCCGAGACTTGCTGAATCACACATCCGGAATAAATAATAATGGAATAAGTTTTAGGGCTGCCTACTCCGGAGATCATGATCTCAAAACGATGGTCGAATTGATGCAGTATTGTGAGGCGAATGAAGTCGGATACGGTAATTATGAATATACGAATGTAGGTTACAATATTTACTCAATAATTGTGGATAAAGTAACTGGTAAAAAATGGCAAGATTGGCTTGAAGAGCTTGTTTTTGATCCGCTTGGCATGACACAAACGTCGGCCTATATTTCCAAAGCTGAAAAGAACGGTTGGCCGTTGGCAAAGCCTTATGCAGGAGTGACAGCAGAAAATATCGAGTCCGTTTATTTGATGAAACAAGATAATACGATGCAAGCGGCTGGAGGACTCATAACGACTGCTGCAGATCTGGCCAGATGGATTAAAATTCAACTAAATGATGGAAAGCTCGATGGAAATCAAATTATATCTCCGTCTATAATTCGCGCCTCACAAAGTTCGACAATAGACATTACCGATCGGGCTTTTCCATATGAGGGTAATGGATATGGACTAGGATGGGAAATTGGTTCCTATGAAGGGAACGAAGTCGTTTATGGGTTTGGTGGATTTCCCGGTTTTTATACACATGTTTCATTTATGCCAGATAGAAAACTAGGTGTGGCCGTCATGGTCAATGATGCCGTATCTGGCTATTATTTAATGAATTTGCTTGCAAACTACACCTATGATGCAATGATGGAAATTGAGGGGGTTGAGGAAAAATATGACGCCCAATTAAAGGAGTTTGCCAAACAGCTGGAACAGGAATCCGCATCCATTCAAAAAGGTCGTAAAAAAAGAGCAAAGCGCACATGGCAATTGTCAAAACCCTTTCCTGCATATTCCGGAATATTTGTCAATGAAGAAATGGGTACTATAAAAATAACGGGGAGCCAAGACAAAATAAAGGTGGAAATGGGAAATATGTATTGTATCGCAACGCCTTTTATTAAAGACGAGACGATTCGTGTTGAGTTAAGACCGCATTCAGGAAAAGTGATTGGCTTTGAGTGGGATGTAGACGAATTAAAAGGAATACATACTGGCGGTACATTTTTTGAGAAAGCGAAGTAGGTACTTACATATTCCAGTTGTTCGTCAAACCCTACGTTTTGAAGGGCACACACAAAAGATGATCATTATCGGTTGTATTTAATAGGCATGAACCCGGAGCACATCGTTCATGTGGGCCACCTGACGGGGCGTCCGCCAAATCAATCGCTAGCATCACTATGCTGAGTTAAATCATTACACTGTCTTGCCAAAGACAGGAAAGATTTTTTGCTCTACACTTGTAGAATTGAAATTTATATTCTACATTTGTAGAAACAATTGTTATGGCAAAGCTCGCTAAGTCTGAAGAAGAAATAATGCGCTTCCTATGGGAGCGGCAAAAGGCGTATCTCAAAGAAATTCGGGATTGTTATCCCGACCCTAAACCAGCCATTACCACGCTTGCCACATTGTTAAAACGGTTGCAGGCAAAAGGTGTCGTTAGTTTTGAACAACATGGAAAGTCAAGGCAGTACTTTCCATTGATTAAGAAAAAAGACTATTTCGCTACTCATTTAACCGACCTTATAAATCGGTTCTTCAACAATTCACCTGCTCAGTTTGCCTCCTTTTTTACCGAAGAAACGGACATGACCCAATCCGAATTGGAGGAATTGAAGGTGATAATTTCAAATCAAATCAAGGATAAGAAATGATTCCATACATCATAAAAGTTATGACCTGTATGAGCTTATTCTATGTTTTCTATAAGCTCTTGCTGGAGAGTGAAAAAATGCTGGTTTTCAATAGACTCTTCCTGCTGTCCAGCTTGATAGGAGCGCATGTTATCCCATTTATTACTGTCATCACGTATACTTCAAATGCTCCCGACCTTTTTTTCGTACCGGAGGTATTCTCATCCCAACTGGGTACATCTCGTACAAATGAATTTGATATGAGTTCTGTTGTCATCGGGGCATACAGTATTGTAACGGTATTTTTTCTTATCAGATTTGTAAAAGGAATTTGGAACTTATATGAAAAAATTAGTCTTGGAGAAGTCATCCGGTTTAATGGCGTGGCAATTGTTCTGACCGGTGAATGTAAATTGCCTTATACATTTCTTAACTACGTAGTTGTACAAAAGCAAAAATATCTGAATAATAAAATCGACCCATTAATTCTACAACATGAGTATGCACATGCCAAACAGTTTCACACATATGACATCCTGATCGTCGAAATTTTAAAAGTATTATTTTGGTTTAATCCATTTATATACGTGTTTAAAAAGGCCGTAAAATTAAACCATGAATATTTGGCAGACCAATCCGTCTTGCGAGAATTCAGCAATGTGACGAGTTATCAACTACTGCTACTAAATATGAAAAACTGGACTCCACGGCAAACCATGCTTGTATCTAATATTAATAATTCTGTGACCAAAAAAAGATTTAAAATGATGTCTAAAAAAACCTTTTCGACTATTGCTTTTTTAAAAGCAAGCTTGACAATTGCATTATTTGCATCAGCTGTTTTTTTGTTTGGCGAAAAAGTGTCGGCACAACATACAGGTGCTACGGATGCCGAAATCAAGGAATACAAGGAATTGCTGAACAATAATTTTGATGAAAATGGAAGAATAGGCTGGATTGATAAAAAAGATGTTAAGCGCATGAATGAAATATATGCGAAGATGAGTCAAGAACAAAAAAAGGCATTTAATGCTAAGACAGTTCCACCACCTCCTCCGCCACCACCTCCACCTCCAGCGTTGGAACGCGGTAAAACAACAGCACCAACAGCACCAACAGCACCCGTGGCACCTCAGCATTCTGAAGGGATGTCAACACCTGATGCACCACCACCTCCACCACCACCACCCCCTTTTCCGGATGATGCAACGTATTTTCTTGACGGGAAGCCAAGCAATAAAGAGGCTATAGAGAAGGTAGTGAAAGAAGAAGGTCGGGATATCAAACTTAAATCCATTAATAATAATGGCGTTAAGGAATTTCATGTAGTAAGGAATAAAACAGCAAGAATAATTCAGTAATTCATGTGGGCATTGATTGAGAATTGTTTGAATACTCAACACAGCCAATGCCTACAATTCCGCCGAAAGTAATTTAGAAATTTCAAGATGTACATTCAATTACTGTAATGTGCTCTACCAAAATTGCATGTACAGGTATTGTGAGAATGAAAAGACCTTAATGACGTTATAGGCTCGAGATAAAGCTTAGCGGCAGATGAAAGAGAATGTAAAATGTCTAAAACACGAGTTGATTCTGAAAGGGGAAATACGTACTTTTGAAATTAAATCACCTTGTGTAATTTTATTGTTTAAATTATCTATATTATCATGAAGAAGTTCATCGTAATCTACCATGCACCTATTAGTGCGCTTGAACAAATGCAAAATAACAGCCCTGAGGATGCACAAAAAGGAATGGATTTGTGGATGCAGTGGGCTCAAAAATGTGGCGACCATCTCGTCGACCTTGGGGCTCCACTAGCAGGTGGTCAAAAACTCAATTCAGACGGATCATACGATGAGAGCCAACGAGAAGTTTGCGGATACTCCATTCTTCAAGCAGCGAGCATGGATCATGCGAAGGAATTGCTTCAGGACCATCCGCACCTTGCTGGATGGCATACGGCTTGTGAAATTGAGGTGCATGAAGCAATGCCCTTACCTGGAATGTAAAAAGTAGTAGATGTAAAGTTTACGAAGACACAATCCCGATTACGAATACGTTGGCGATCCACGCCAAACTACATTTCTACATGTAGAAAGAATTTTGTTGCAATTTCAAAGGGCTGCTTTGTCCGATATTTCCATTGGTGTTGACATCAATGAGTGTTTCATGTGTCCGGATGTTAACTGCATAAAAGGCAAAGGCAGTTTATGGGCTTTTTGCACGACGTACCTTCATCACACTTACGAAGGCCGCATTTATATGCATCCACGCGTTATTATCTTGTCCTTCGTCGTGTGTTTTACTTCTTTTATAAGATAATTCAGATCATTGATCGAGGAGGCGAGACGAACTAAATTATTATTCGTTTTAATAGACAGGCCTATCACAAATGGGATTAATTAATCACCCATTTTTTATTCTTCTTTAGTTTCTTAATTAATTGTTATTAAACCCTTAAGGGTCCCTTCCTTACAATTTTTTCTTTTAATATTCCTATAATATTGTTGTAGTTTATATCCACTTTTATTTGAGTTGGACTATGTCAAAGGATGTAGTCCAATTCTATTTTTAACAACTAATTTACAAGTCTTTTACATGTTTAGAATACTGAGGCGATAAAACGCTAGTCCGTTGATATATATAGAACATACTAGTTTTATATCATGCACATGTTCCCGACTAAATACAAGAAAATGGAATAATTAAAGTCAAGTAAAAATCTTTTAGTAAAAATTAATTTATTAAAATCAATCTTAAGCACAATAAATGAAATACGTATAAAACGGACCACTTTTTGTTAATTTTAACAAAACGAGTTTACTTGTCCTTTTTTTACTTAACAATAATTATTAGCCCTCGTTTTCCCATTCAATTATTGATAAAAGTCTTGATTATGAAAAAAATTTACATTTTTCTGTCGTTCCTCCTATTGGCAGGAATTACGCATGCCCAGCGGACCATTACGGGAGTTGTGGCTGACGAAAATGGTGAAACCCTTATCGGTGCCAATATTATCGTCAAAGGGACGGCCATCGGTACAATTTCTGACTATGATGGTAGCTATTCACTGGAAGTGCCAGAGGATGCGACAATACTAGAAGTGAGTTATACCGGTTACGATACACGCGAAATAGAATTGGGTGTGTCAAACGTCGTCGATGTTACGATGGTGGAGGGTGTGCAACTCACCGAAGTCGTCGTTACCGCACTCGGAATATCCAGAGACGAAAAAGCGTTATCATATTCGGTTCAGCAAATCGAATCCGATGAAATTACCGCTACACAAACGCGCAGCGCACTGGAATCACTAAAAGGTAAAGTGGCCGGTGTACAGCTCATCACTGCGTCTGGTGCACCAGGAGCTTCGACCAACGTCAAACTCAGGGGTGTATCATCTTTCACCGGAAACAATGAACCTCTTTTTGTTATCGACGGTGTTCCTGTGAACAACGTGTCCAACAATGGGGGTGGAGTATTGACCGGTGCAGTGGATGGTGGAAATGCCATTTCAGATATCAATCCTAATGATATCGAATCCATCAATGTACTTAAAGGTGCATCAGCAGCAGCATTGTATGGTTCTCGTGCCGCAAATGGTGTCGTATTAATTACCACTAAAAAAGGCCTTGGCGTAGACCGAAAAAATTTCAATGTTGAATTTGGACAATCGCTCGGTTATGAACGCGTCCTTTTACTACCTGAACTTCAAAATGAATTTGGACAAGGACAAAATGGTGACAACCAAAGTTTCTTGAATGATCAGGAAAGTTGGGGTGATAAATTTGATGGGTCTGTGAGACCTTATGGTGCCATCATCGGTGATCCTTCAAGTGAATTGTTTAATAAGCAGCGGTATAAAACATATCAGGCACAAGAAGATAATATTCGCGAATTCTTTGATATCGGTCGTGTGTCCAATACGACATTTGCGGTCTCCGGAAATCGCGATGGTTCTTCAATTCGCCTTGGTGCTTCGTTTACTGATCAAAATGCCATTGTACCCGGTGCTGAGTTACAACGTGGAACTGTTAGCCTTAGCGGAACGCACAATTTTTCTGATCGCTTCCGAGCTGGTGTAACACTTAATTATGTAAAACAAAATAATGACCTTGTTGTAAATGGTCAAGGTGGGGAAGCACCTTTGAGTCAGGTATTACAAACAAGTCGCGACGTTAGTTTACGTGAGCAGCGTGATCTATCGAACATTTATAATTCGGTTGATTGGTATTACACGCCTTTTATTCAAAATCCATATTTCAATTTATTCAACGATTCTTATGTCAAGGATATGGATCGTTTCTATGGAAATGCCAACCTCTCTTATGACATTCTTAAACAAGATGGTCAATCATTAACGTTGTCGACCATATTCGGTTCGGATGTAATCACCGATGATCGGCGTCGCGTTAAAGAACGTCGAATTGCTTCTGCCCTAAGCGGAAATAGCACTGCAGACGAACAAGGATTTATCCAGGAAGAATCTTATACAAACAAACAATTTGACATTAACGTAAATGCGGACTACAATCGAAAGCTTACGTCCGACTTAGGAATGAATTTATTAGTTGGAGGTAATTTTAATGAGCGTAGTGCCAAGCAATTCATTGCAAGTGTTATTGGAACCACTTTACCCAATTTTGAGAATTTCAGCAATGGTAGTGGAAATGCCAGTGTCAATATAGCAGATGTTAAACGACGACTTTTTGGCGCATATGGCCAACTTGAATTCGACTTTAGAAATTGGCTTTATTTAGGTGGTACATATCGCCAGGATTGGTCATCTACCTTGCCAAAAGAAAATCGGTCATTCGGTTATCCGTCAGTCTATACAAGTGTTGTTCTTTCGGAAATGCTTGACCTGGCACCATCTAATCCACTAAATTTCTTGAAAGTTCGAGCAAGTTATGCCGAAGTAGGTAACGATGCTCCGGTTTATTTAACCAATTCAGTATTCTTTTCACCAACCATTGCTGGTGTACCCATTCAAGGAAACTTTGCACAAACCGGTTTTCCATTTAATGGGGTGGGTGGTTTTACACAGGGAAATCGAATCGGAAATCCGGAGTTGAAACCCGAGCGAACCAAAGAATATGAATTCGGAATCGATGCGCGATTCTTGAAAAATAGAATAGGCCTGGATGCAACATATTTTAATCGTAAATCCGTTGACCAGATCTTACGAAATGCGCAGGCCGCACCTACTAGTGGATTTAGATTTCAGGTAATTAATGCCGGCGAAATGGTAAATAAAGGTGTAGAAGTTGTTTTGAATTTAACTCCTATACGCACACGAGACTTCGAATGGAATATCACAACTAATTTCACAAAAATTGACAATGAAGTTGTTTCATTGCTTACACCGGAAAATGATGGCGAGCAATTGACTGTCGGGATTGGCCTAGCGAATTTTACATTTAATGCAGTAGAAGGTCAGCCATATGGTGTCCTCCAGGCGCCTACAGCTTTACGTGATCCGAATGGTAATTTAGTTGTAGATGGAAATGGATTACCTCAGCAAGCGCCAGCGCCGGCTTTCTTTGGGTCTGTACAGCCTGAATGGTTTGGAGGCGTTCGCAGCAGCGTGACGTGGAAGGGCATTACGGCTTCAGCGCTCGTTGAGCATAGCGAAGGAGGTGTAGTGTACAGCCGTACAGTAAGCCAAACATATTTCAACGGATCTGCTGTAGAAACTGCATTTAATGATCGAGAACGATTTATCATTCCTTTTTCTGTAGTTGACAACGGTGGAGGTGAATTTGTTCCGAATACTACACCACTGACATATTCAAGTAATAATATTAGAGGGTATTGGAATGCAATAAATGGATATGGCGAATATCTTATCGTAGATGCGACATTCACTAAACTACGAGAGGCGACTTTGTCGTATGCCATTCCTGCCAAAATTATGCAGCGCCTTCCTTTTGAACGATTATCTGTTGGCATCTATGGTAGAAATCTTTGGATCCATACACCAGATGAAAATACGTACATCGATCCTGAGGTAAATTCATTTACTGCAGGAAATGGAAATGCTGGAAATCTCCAAGGGTTTGAGTTTGGTACATTACCTACAACGAGCACCTATGGAATAAACTTGAATGTTACACTTTAAAAATGGTAATTATGAATTTCAATAAAAATAAATATTTATTAACCGCATTTTTTGTTGTGGCGACATTAATGTCTTGCGATGATGCGCTTGATATTAATGAGTCACCGAATAATCCGGGTCAATCGACGCCGGCGTTGACATTGCCTGCTGGACAATTATTCACGGGTCAAACCATAGGTCTTGATTTCGCTTTGGTCAGTGGATTCATCGCCCAATATTGGACACAGGCACCTGAAGCAGGTCAATATGAGCCGTATGATCGATACAATTACAACGGAAGCCATACGGCATCCGGATGGCAAAATAGTTGGTACGGTGCACTGGCGGATTACAAATTTGTAAAAGATCAGGGTATTGAAGACGGATTGGTTAACCATGCGGCCATTGCGACCTTGCTGATGGCCTATCAATACCAAGTACTTGTCGATTTGTATGATCAAGTGCCTTTTGATGAGGCTTTGGATGGCGGAAATGGTGTTTTACAACCTGCATATCAATCTGGCCAAGATGTATATGATCGGATTATCACATTGATCGACGAAGGACTCGAATTAATTACACCTGGAGCAATTGTTCCAGGCGCAGAAGATTTGATGCTATCTGGTGACATGGCCATGTGGATGAAGTTTGGAAATTCACTAAAACTGCGTGTCTATATGCGACAGTCTGACGCACGTCCTTCGGTTGCCCAAGCCGGTATACAAGCTTTGGAGACGAGTGGTGCTGAATTCTTAGGAGAAGGTGAAAATGTTTTTATTTCTTATCCAGGTGGAGCAGGAAATAATAATCCGCTGCACAGTGGTGATGTAACAGGTGCACCAGGACTTGGTGACGTAAATATTAATGGAAGCGCATCTGTCATACAACGTATGTTGGACGCAGGCGATGCGCGAGTGAATTTTTATTATGACCCTGCAGTGAATACAGGATCACAAATTGGCCCAATTCAGGGCGATGCAGTTGAAGAAGATCCGGGTGAAAAGAAAAATGACTATTCCACGCCTAGCGATGCAAATGTGACAGGTCCAAGCGCACCGGTATATTTATTTACCGGTCATGAAAGTCTGTTGCTCATTGCTGAAGCAATAGAGCGTGGTTGGATGTCTGGTGATGCGCGCACAGCATACGATCGAGCTGTACAAGCTGCCTTCCTTTTTGCTAATGGAGGTGATGCTACGGCCCTTCTTGCGGATGGCGGAGCATATGCTTATCAAGGATTAGAAAGTATTTATTTGCAAAAATGGCTATCCATGGCTGGAACGCAAGTTGTTGAAGGTTGGGCTGAATGGAGACGTACCGATGTTCCGAAATTGGATCAGTCACTTGAAGGTACAGCAGCAAGTTTAAATGGAAGTCAATTTCCACGTCGTGCTTTTTACCCAGTCGCAGAATTAAATAATAATCGAAATACCCCTGCTAATACCAACATCGGTGATCCGGTTTGGTGGGATATGGGTGAATAAAATTAAATGACTAACCCCAATTGACATCCGGTTGCGATTAATTTTAAAATTATGAGCAGCCGGATGTCAATGGGTTAAATAAAAATAAATAGAAATGAAATATTTAAACTACATTTTACTATTGTCCATCGCTGGGTTTCTCGCATCTTGCGAACTTGTCGAATCACCGGACAGTACAGAAAATCTCAGTGAAGGATTTATTACGTATCCAGCACTTACTTTAAATGGCGATCAATTTATGACGATTGATGTCGGTGGCACCTTTGAAGATCCGGGGGCAGTAGCAACCCTTGGTATTGAAGATATCTCGGATCAGACAGTCGTAACCGGAAGTGTCGACGCCACAACACCAGGCGTTTATATTTTGGATTACAGCATCCAAATTACAAATGAACTGGAAGAAGATGCAAGTGTAACGCAGCGAAGATATGTTGCTGTCGCTAGTGAAGAAGGTAAGGCAATTGATCTGACCGGAACGTATAACGGAGATGGTACTTCTGTTTCTGGTGCCTGGACACAAGCTGCCACAGTAACAAAGACTGCTGGTGCGTGGCATAATATTGATAAGGCATTAGCCAGCGGAAACAACCTCGGAATTTTCTTTGCCGTTATCGACGGGCCTAGTGCTGCACTTAATATGGTTGTTCCTGATCAAAATTCACGATTTGGAAATGTCAATTCAACAGGAGCTGGTACAGAAGCCAAATTGAATCCGGATGGATTCCAATGGACCATTTTCATCGGGTGTTGTGGAAATTTCGGACCTATTATTTATTCACAATAATCCAGCGTCTATAAAATTTTAATTAAAAAAGTAATACAATGAAAAATACAATTTATATACTCGGATTTCTCTTTGCACTATCATTGACCTCTTGTGTAACGGGTAATGATGATAATGCTGTTCTACGGGAGCATGAGGAGCAATTGGCCAAAACACCTCGGGTGTTGGATTTGACCATAGATGGCGTGGCACCCACACGTGATCAGCAGTCAAATTGGATGGATATCGTCGTCAATCCTGGCGATCAACTTGTCATCCGTGCTACATATAATCCAGGAAATGGGGCGACGTCAGCTGAATTTGATTTCAGCCGAGGCTATTATCATACGTCATATGACGCAGATGATGCAAAACCCGTTGAGCCATTTACAGATCGTATTACGACAATAGGAAATGCATCAATGGAATTTTCATTTACGTATACAGTGCCTACACTGGACGATGATGGTGACCCTTTTGTACACGGGGATCATATCAATTTGACGTGGTGGTCATCTAATGATTTGGGTGGACAAGGTTTCAATGACGTTAATTTAGTCTATGAATAGGCAACGTTTGTCGTGTAATGGGCGATTATTAAGTTAACACAAGAATATTAATGGCCCTATGAAATTTAATTTATAAGAACGTATGAAATTTAATTAATGAAGAAATTTTAAAAAGTGTACTTCATATCTATTTAGGAAAAGGAGCATTCTGTCGGAATAGACAGAAGCTCCTTTTACTGGTCATGAAGCTGCTGTAGAACCATACTATAAACATCAACATTTGTTACAGTCATAACAAAACCATGCAGTCAACCACGTTTAAGAAATTCGAAACGCAGTTTCACCAAAACCTCGGCGTCGTCGATTACCTTTTTTACCTGGAAGTAGTCGATCACCATGAACAAATTACTGATTGTTTTTTGCCAAATGGTCGCTTCGAACTGATCGCTGATCTCGGCGATCAGGTCAGCTACTTTGGTAAATCGGCCGAATGGCAAATTCGTCCTAAGGTCTCCGTACTGGGACACCACACGCATAGCGTGCGGTTATCATGCGCCGGGCCAAAGTTTCAATGTGTCGGAGCCGTATTCTCACTTGGAAAAATGGCTGCCCTAATTCCGGATCCAGCCAAACGACAGTACGGCTCGCCGACCAGATTGGACAATTATTTTGATAATGCGACGAATACACTTATTCATGAATTGCAGCTGGCGCAGCAAGTGCATCAAAAAATTCATGTGCTTGACCGGTTTATACACAGACATGTGACAGTCGATCACAAACAACCCGCATTTTTGGATCACTCATTGCAACTGATTGATCAGCACAAAGGCCGAATAAGTGTTGCTGACATTTCGAAGCGCGTGCATTGCAGTACACGCCATTTACGTCGGTCATTTATTCAGCATTTTGGCATTAGTCCAAAAGCGCTCTCCTCGATTATCCGACTAAATTATGCCGTGGCTCAAATGATAAATTCGAATGTGGCCATGTCTGATATTATTTCCGATCATGGATATTTTGACAGAGCCCATTTCTACAAAGAATTCACTCGAATTGCCGGAATGCCGCCTTCTGTATATTTTAATCATGCAAGAAAATTGTCACGTCATTTTTTTGAGACGGCGATAGCCTCGCCGAAAATAAAGCCGGCCATCAGTTCGATGATTGCACGCCCACACCAGCGAGTAATGCGTTAGTGATCAAGATTCTGATTTTTTTGACTACCCCTGTAGATGCACTGTGCCTCGGTGTTGCTCTCCGTTGGAGCTCAGGCATTTAATAATCCGCTATTCCAGTATTACAGCGTTATTGTCCCGTTAGGATTGAGCGAACGTTCCGGTAATGGAGTAAAGCCTATATAATAAGTATATAATCAGAGGAGTAGAACTCCCTAGGCCGGCACGTACGGAGAAGCAATACATGACGTAGTTTCTTTATTGAATAAAATATACTTCGGCTATCTTACCATTCACAATTTTATATATAGCGATTGCCTCTAATTCAAAACCGTTGCCAAATCCGGTAACTCGTTCTTGATCGATAACTGTATTTCCCATTACCATGCGATTTACAAGTTCGCAATGCAAGTCAGGTGTGTTTTTAAAAAAATCCGCATAGTTCTTGCGCATTAATTCCTTTCCCTGATATTGTAATTTGTCTGGAAATGAATAGACACGAACGTCGTCGGCATATGGCTCCAAAAATGCATCTATGTTACCGGCGTTATATGCATTTAATTGCTGTTGAGCTAGCTGTTCAGGAGTAGACTTGACGATCGTATCGGGCCGAAAGACATGACCTGATTTAATTACATAAGCTATCGATCGCACATTCTGAATGTCATCAATTGGGTTTTCGTTGAGAATAACAAGGTCTCCTACCTTCATTTCCGCAATGCTTCCCAGTGTATTTTCTTTTCCAATAGCCTTGGCCGCATTGATCGTAGACGCCTTTAAAATGGCACTGTTTGTCATACCCGCTTCCTTCATTTCATCGATTTCGTTGTAGAATGATGAAACATGATGTGTGCCTATATTTCCGGCATCTGTTCCTGTTGCAATATTTATACCGGCCGATTCAATGACTTTAAGATTTTTTGCCCGTTGTTCTTTTTGGACATTTAAATTCGCTGCTAATTGCGGTGCATATGTTTTGTACTGGTTTAGGTTTTCATTATCCTGTAAATGAGCAACATCTTGTAATGAGCCGACCGGAATAGGATGGCCATACACCAAATCCAATTCTGAAGGGCGATATGTTTGACCCAACACATCTAAATAATTGCCATGGACTATTAAGGTGGGAATGTAGGTTACATTATTATCTGATAATAATTTAATAAAATCATCGTCGACTTTATCATCTACACTATGTACTAATATGTCGGCCCCGGCCCTAATGGCTAGTTTGGCCGTATTCAATTCAGTAGCGTGCACTGCCACTCTTAAATTATTGCGATGACTTTCGGCAATAGTGGCTTCGACTATATCATATGTAGATTCTGCCGACTGTTGCGGAAAAGTGATATACCATATTTTTATAAAATCAGGATTATGTGCGGCTTGTTTTTGCACCAATGCACGCGCCTCTTCTACAGACTTAACCTTCAGTATAGGAGCATCATCGATGTCAAACTCCAATGGTTGATAGGTGGAAACGAGCGGACCGGTTATAAAAATATTTGGTACATCTTTCTCGAATTTAAATTTGTCGCGTAAAAAGAAATTTGTCATAGGCCCTCCGACATCGATAATCGAGGTAATGCCATTACGTAAATAACGTCGTAGTATTTGGTCAGCATTGTTCAATAACCAGGAACGTTCTTCATCATACGATTTAATATTACGTAGATCAACGACATCCGGACGCGTGTAAAGGCCTCCGGACTGAAAAAGATGAATATGAGCATCAATTAAACCTGGAATAATATATTTTCCAGCTGCTTGAATACGAATACAATCACTTGATGTGTTAATTCGTTTTCCAATTTTGGTAATGTTTCCATTTTGAATTAAAATGTCTCCGGTTTTAAAATCACCATCTTTTACGTCAAAATATTGACCACTTTCGATCAAGACATCTTGGGCGCTTAGCATAATCATGAAAATACCTGATAGACTAAAGAAACATGAAAAAAGAATGATCAGTATGGAGGATATGTATCGATTCATAATAGGGCCATTATAAGATAATCACCGAATTGGCGCAAATTTTATATTGAATGCTAAGCTACGGAATGATTGTGTGATATACATGCAGTTGTTGCGAAGGCCTGAAGCTATAGTCAAATAAGAGCACTTCCGTGAGCGGCGTTTAATTATAAATTTATCGCTAGGTCAAAGCCGTAGCTTTTTAATCTACAAACTTCTTATACCTTTGACGAACGTTGGATTTGGCCATTGTGCAGTTGCTATCGGGCTGACGGTCGAGTTACAAATAATGGTTACCTGATATAAGCGTGAATATGATCTACCTGGAATATATGTCACTGTTTAACTATAATTAATTTGAAATCTAACAAATGAATCAATCTATATCGAAGCTAGCACTCGACGAGATATTGTTAAAACTGTCCGCGGCCAATAAGGCTTTTTACGATATTTATCCAGGAGACAGATCTGCGCGTCAACCGGTGCATACAGTTTATGGCGGTGCCGATTTATTTACA
This sequence comes from Saprospiraceae bacterium, assembly GCA_028279185.1. GTDB lineage: Bacteria > Bacteroidota > Bacteroidia > Chitinophagales > Saprospiraceae > JANQSS01. The sequence goes on from JANQSS010000205.1 coordinate 112,857, forward strand.
CATGACATCGTCAGTAAAATGGGGAAATCAGCTCTTCGCTCGTTTTTGACGTATGCACCCGATTTTCTGGAAATGGAGAGAGCGATAGGACTATCGGAACTAGAAATACCCATCGACGAAAATGAAAAGATAAAATTACGCGATCATTTTTTGGCCATGCCTGCTGAAAAAAGGAGGACGTCCAAGTTGATGCTGCCGTACACCGTCTACACAAAAGTAATTGATAAATTGAATCGTGAACCACTGGAGGATTTTCGCATTGATTTCGAAGATGGATTTGGAAATAGATCATGGGAAGAAGAGGATGAAGTTGCGAAAAAAGCTGCCGAGGAATGTGCCGTTGGAATGGAAATGGAATTACTACCTCCTTTTATTGGAATTCGAATAAAACCATTTACGGAAGAGTTAAAAATTCGGGGAATTCGCACGCTTGACATTTTTCTCACCCATTTATTAAAACGCACAAAGGGAAAATTGCCTGAAAATTTTGTTGTTATGTTGCCAAAAGTTTCTATAACGGAGCAAGTGGAAGCGTTAGTCAGTTGCTTCGAAGAAATTGAGCATCACCATAATATGATACCGGGCAGTTTGAAAATGGAAATGATGGTCGAAACAACTCAGGCAATCATGAACGCTGATGGGCTAAATCCATTACGCAAATTTGTTTTAGCAAGTAAGGGAAGAATGATTGCCACGGCATTCGGCACGTACGATTATACGGCATCCTCGAATATTACGGCCAAGTATCAGGACATGGGGCATGATGTGTGCGACTTTGCACACCAGGTTATGAAGGTAGCACTAGGCGGTACAGGTATTTGGCTTTCCGATGGCGCCACGAATGTAATGCCAATAGGGCCACATCGCGGGGATCTTTCAATTGAACAGTTAGCCGAAAATAGATCCGTCGTGCATCGCAACTGGAAAATCGCTTTTAATCACACTCGACATTCCTTATATAAGGGAATATACCAAGGATGGGACTTAAACCCGGCCCAGTTTCCAATGCGCTATGCAGCTGTCTATTCGTTCTTTCTTGAAAGTTACGAAGAGGCAACGGAACGATTAAAGATTTTCGTTGAGCGCGCAGCTCGTGCCACGCTAACCGGTGATGTTTTTGATGATGCGGCAACCGGACAAGGATTATTGAATTACTTTTTAAGGGGTCTGAATTGTGGTGCTTTGACACATGACGACGCCATGGCTACCGGTCTGACACTCGAAGAATTTAAAACTCGCTCTTTTTTACGAATTTTAGAAGGCAGACGCAAATTGTCTTAAAGGATGATGACCATCTAATTTGGATGGACATTAACTGAAAATACTTTATTCATGATTCGAATTATACTTATGGTTTTGTCCGTTGCGGCAGTTTCTCTTTCTGGCCGATGTCAGACACAAATTGGGTCCGATATAGTCGGTCCTGTACTTGACGATGATACGGGTTTTGATATATCGATATCCGCTGATGGCCAACGTGTTGCGATCGGTGCTCCCGCGCTTATTGGAAGTGGAGGCTGGATAGGTAATACACGTATCTATCAGTGGGTCGACGACCGATGGGAGCAGCTCGGATTGGCTATTTCCGGTGACGGATTTCGAACTAATTCGGGGGCAGATATCGCGCTCTCTGGTGACGGGACTTGTATTGTTTTAGGAGCAATATTCAATAACAATGGCGGCTCCGGCACCGTGCGCGTATTTGAATTAATTGGAAGCAATTGGGTGCAAAAAGGAGCAAATATTGAGGGAAGTGAAGATTTTTCAAATATCGGATGGGATGTCGCCATCTCACATGACGGAAATCGAATCGTATTCAGTGAAACTATTACAACATCAACAAATGAAATTTCAGGCCACGTAAAGATCTATGAATGGTCGGCGGATCAATGGGTGAAGCTTGGAAACACTTTGACCACGCCATCGCTTGCAGATAGTTATGGACAATCGGTGACCATGTCAAGCAATGGGACTCGAATTGCTGTTGGAGCACCGACGCGAGGCGAGCAAGGCATTGGAAATACAGGGGCCGTTTATATTTATGAGGATCAGAACGGGAATTTTGAAGACATAGGGCAAATTTTAGGAACTGCTTTGGGTTCATTGGGTGAAGGGTTGGATATGAGTGAAGATGGAAATCGAATTGTCGCATCGGGGGGTTTTGCCCGATTCATGAATCAAAATTTTGCAGGCGAAGGCATGGTCTATGAGTACAATGGATCTTCCTGGACCCAGGTCGGGCAGACCGTTGGTGGAGAAGCAGGAAATCGACTCGGGATAAAATCTTCCATTTCGGGCGATGGCAACAAAATTGTATTATCGAGTTTTTCATACACTGGCCAACATACAAGCCAAGGGATCGCTAGAGTATACAGGCTAGTTAATGACGAGTGGGTAACAGAAGTGGATGACATCTTGGGCGTTGATTCACGCGATTTCCTAGGCTACTCTGTGGATTTGAATTCAGATGGAAAATACCTCGCCGTAGGTGCACGTGTGAATGCTGATACACCAATAAAGCCTGGATATGGACAAGTATGGAACGTTGAGGCTATGAGCGCGACGTCGCACATTAACACAGTACAGGACATTTCTTTCTTTCCTAATCCGGTGCGGGATTATCTTACCGTTTTATCCGATGACATAAACCACATTCTCCTAACGGATGTGGCAGGAAAGTCCCATCATTTCTCAACTAGTAACATGACGTACGATGTCTCGTCACTGCCACCCGGACGATATATTCTCAGCATGACGGTCGACAAGAAATCGATCAGCCAGCCGGTGGTGATCGTACGTTGATAGAAGAAGCTTGATTTTCTGACACGTAGACGTGACGCCAAAATTTTCTACATTTTTAATTTCATTTATCATTCACGAAGTCATCAAAGTTTCGTGATACCCATGCCGATGCTAACAATCTGACAATATGCGCAGGAGTTTAAGCGGTAAACTTTTGTCAATAGTAAACGTCAAATTGTGAAGCGTATAGGGTGAGTCGTGTTTTCTTATATATTATATTTTTAGCTTTTACCATTACTGGGATAAAAGGGCAGTCAATTTCTGAGCAAATACAATTAATTTTTAACGATTTTTCGAGACACCATGCTATTAACGAATTTCATCAACTCGCGCGGCTTGCTAAGGCCAGAAATGCTTTCGATACCCTGGCTGACATAAATCTCGCAATTGCTTCAATCTATTTTGATGAAGCCATTTCGTTTGACAGTGCCATTTATTATTGCGATCAGGCGTTGTCAGTTATTCATGAAAATACATCAGACTTTAACATTCCGTACCTCGAGGCGTGGTACAAGAAAGGGTTTTACTATCGAAAGTGGGATAAATTTGAAAAGTCGCGTGAAGCGCTACAAGTCGTTTTGGATGAACCTGAAAACCCATTATCGTTTAAAGCGACATGGCAAATGGGAAAATTATATAAAGATCGTGGTGAATTTTCATTGGCATTTGACTACTATCAAAAAGCCCTGGTCCTGGCCGGCGATGATCCAAAGAAAAAAATAAATATCTACGAATATATTTCATTTGCCTATATCATTATGGGCACAGACGAAAGTGCGCGTCAGGCTATCTATTGGTTGGAAAAATTGGAACACGAAGTAAAACAACTGCCAGATAGCAGTTATGATGACTATTTGCCCTTAGCAGCCTACAACAAGGGAGAGTGCTTCTATCAGCTTGGTGAATTGGATAAGGCCGAAGAACTGGTTTCAGAAGCAAAGCAATTGATTCTAGCATGTTGTAATGACAATGATTTTCTGGGACTGATTGCTGATTTTGCAGGTTACCTGGCGTACGAAAGAGGCGACTATGTATTGGCCATAGAAAAGTATCGAGAAGGAATAGAACTATTTCAGTACTCTTATGATTTAGGAAGAGGTCAGGGATTAGCAGGGAGCTATTATGCCATGGCCGAGGCATTTCTAGCAATGGAAAAATTAGACTCGGCGTTATTCTATATTGATAAGACAATAATCGACCGGGTCTACGGATTTGACAATAATTTGAATCAGTATTCCTTTCCATCACTTGACGACATGTTAACCAATGGCGAAAAATCATACCTCATGGATGATTTAATGCTAAAAGGAAAAATATTGGAGACAATAAATCATTCAAATAACCCATCTTCTGAACGTGCTATTCTGTACTATCAATATGCCGAACAAGTGCTTGACGCTATGTCATATGAGCATCTGGATGAACAAACTAAAATATTTTGGCGCGAACACGCAAAAGATGTTTATTTTGAATTAATTCGACTCTTTGTTGAAAATAGAGACAATACAAATGCTTTTGTATACGCGGAAAAATCAAAGTATGTTATTCTCGAAGAGCATTTACGAAAATTAAATTTCGCCAACCTTCCTTCTTCGAATAATTTAGTTGTCGCTTACCAAAAACTATTGGACACGGTAAAATCAGTTGAGATTCAACGAGATAATGCATGGCTACATAATGATTATTCGAACACGGCGTTGGATAAACTCATTGAACTTCGAAAGAGAGAAGATGAATTATTGGTCAACATAAAGAGTGAATATCCCAGCCTGTTAAACACGTTGTTCGGTTGGGATGAACCGGATGTAGAGACAATCAAATCTTCCCTTAAAAAACGGCATACGTTACTCATCGAATATTTTGTTCATGATTCCGGGTCATATGCCTTCTACTTGACCGAGCATGGTGTTGATGTTATTCCTCTTCCGCCTCGACAAATCATAGCAAGAAATGTACGGCAGTTTTTGACATGGTTTGATGAAGACAATTTATCAGAACAAAATTCGAATGCCTTTCAACAAAAGGCATTCGAATTATTTAACATGTTTATTGATTCCAACCAACTTGATGGGTATCACAAATTGGTTGTCGTGCCGGATGATGTCTTATCACTTATTCCATTTGACGTATTAGTTGATCAAATAAATGAAGAGACCAGTGATTATTCTGCTTTACAATACCTCGTCAAAAAAATATCAATACGATATTTATTGAATGCAAAACAGTTGTACAAACAACCTACAGGTCATAGTCAATTGGAAGAGGAGGTTATATCATTTATTCCTCAATTTCGGGGAAAAGAGAATCAATCTTTAACATTACGCAACCAATTGAGTCAAGGAAATTTAATGCCACTTTCGGGCGCAATAAAAGAGAAAGAAAAACTCTGTGAACTATTCCGTTGCAATTCTTTTGAAACAAATGTAACAGAGAATTTATTTTACGAAAATGTTTGTCAAGGGACTGCTATATTACATATTGCGACGCACACCGAAATGAATGATTCCATGCCGCAATACTCAGCCTTATTGATGGAGCAAGAATCATCCACATTATCTCCACTCAATGATAACAAAATTCACGTTTTCGAATTGAAGAATAAAGAGGTACCCTCTGATCTAGTTGTTTTGAGTGCCTGCAAAACAGGCATTGGGAAGGTGTACAGAGGGGAAGGAATTGCGAGCCTGGGTGTTGCTTTTCAATACGCTGGTAGTCCAAATATGGTAACAAGCCTTTGGTCGATACCAGACCAGCCTTCCGCATTAATCATGCGTGATTTTTACAAAAACTTAAAAATAGGTATGCCGAAATTTGAAGCACTTCGGCTTGCAAAACTGGGTTTTTTGAAAAACTATCCCTCGGCTGTAAAACATCCTTTTCACTGGAGTGGACTGCTCTACTATGGTAATGAATTGCCACTGACAGGAAGTAATAAGACAGTTGATTTGATTTGGCTTTTCCTTGTTGGCGTAATCGTGTTGTCGATGATTGTAGCCCTGGTTAAGTACAAATTAGCAAATAAATTCTAGTGCCACTAAGACAAAAGTCAACCGTGTGGAAACGCTTTCATTACCTTCGATATTCGTACTTTTAGTGTCTTAATTAAATAATTGAATCTAATGTTCCGAATTTATTTTATTGCAATGCTTTGTTTGATTGGACAAAGTCAATATTCTCAAAATGTTATGACACCGGAACTGCTCTGGCAACTTGGTCGCGTTAGCGGTATGGGTATAACGGATGATGGAAATGATGTAGTTTATAGCGTGTCATGGTATGACGCATTGTCTAATTCGAAAACAAGTCAACTATTTCGAATTCCACTTGAAGGAGGCAATCCAATAAAAGTTGAATCATCGGATGAACTTATTCGTAATAAAAAAATGACACCTTCTGGAAAATATATTTTATCACATAAGCGAGTCAAACTGGATCAGACTACCGGACGTGATTACTATAAACACTTAAATAAGTCAAATGTATACATCTATGATGACTTAATGTACCGTCATTGGGATGCCTGGTCTGATGGAGATTACAACCATGTTATAGTATCAGACGAAAACGGAAATGAAATAATGGATGTGATGGATGGCGATCCATATCATTGTCCAACTATGCCATTTGGGGGAGACGAAGATTACATTTGGCATCCTGATGGAAAACATGTGCTTTATGTCACGAAGGCAAAAAAAGGAAGAGCCTATGCTGTGAGCACGAATACGGATATATTTTCATTTAATATCGAGACGAGAACAGTTGAAAATTTGACGCAGGGTATGTTGGGTTATGATAATAGTCCGGCATTTTCGGCTGATGGGACGTTGGCTTGGCTAAGCATGCGTCGTGATGGCTACGAGTCAGATAAAAATGACATTTATATCATGAATAGCGATGGCGAACCCATAAACCTAACAGCGCATTGGGATGGCACGGTCAGTGGCTATAGCTGGGATGAACAAACCGGGCGAATATTTTTTACAGCACCAATAGACGGTACGAAACAGTTGTTTTCCGTAACCATTGAAAAGGCTAGGAGCCAGAGCTATCCTATAAAACAAATAACCTCGGGTCAATTTGATGTGACCGGTATTGTAGGCCAAAGTAAAAACCTTCTTGTTGTAAGTCGAACGGATATGAATCACGCCACTGAACTCTACACGGTTAATGTGGAAAGCGGCAAAATGAAACAATTGACGCATGTGAATGATGGCTTGTACGGAAATATCGAGTTGAGCAATATCGAGAAACGGTTGGTGACGACAACAGATGGTAAGGAAATGGTTACATGGGTAATTTATCCACCTAATTTTAATCCATCCAAAAAATATCCGACCCTTCTTTATTGTCAGGGCGGCCCGCAGGGAGCTTTATCACAATTTTATTCTTTTCGATGGAACTTTCAACTCATGGCAGCACATGGTTACATTATTGTTGCTCCTAATCGTCGCGGTATGCCCGGTCACGGTGTAGAATGGAACGAACAAATAAGTAAGGATTATGGAGGACAAAATATGCGAGATTATTTATCAGCGATAGATGCGCTTGCTGAAGAACCTTATGTTGACAACGAAAGGTTGGGAGCAGTAGGTGCTAGTTATGGAGGCTACTCCGTGTTTTATTTAGCCGGTATACATGAAGGACGGTTCAAATCTTTTATTTCGCATGATGGAATATTTAATTGGCGCAGTATGTATGGAACCACAGAGGAAATGTTTTTTGTCAATTTTGACATTGGTGGACCATATTGGGAAAAGGAAAATGTTGCGGCTCAAAAGTCTTATCGGGAATTCAATGCCATAGACCTCGTAAATAGATGGGATACACCGATTCTCATTTATCAAGGAGGAAAAGACTACAGAGTGCCAATTGGACAGGGGCTCGAGGCTTTTCAAGCCGCCCAGTTGCAAGGAATCAAAAGTCGATTAGTTTATCTTCCGGATGAAAACCATTGGGTGCTATCCGCCCAAAATGGACTGGTTTGGCAAAAAGAATTTTTTAGATGGCTGAGTGAAACGCTTTGATATTATTTGCTAAGGAGCTTGTCTTTCTGATATAATTTTACACCTTTATGAATTAACGCTTGGAGCTCTTTTTGATGGTCATTCTCTAAAGAACGGATATGAAAACATGTTTTTCCTTTGAGCATTTTGGAGAGGCCAGAAGAAAGCATATCAAATAATTGAACGCGGTGCGTATATAACGGAAAAAAGTAGAAGCGTACGTCTTTTGGTTTTGGCACTACACTAGCGAAATAAATGCCATCTACTTTTTTCTTTCCTTGCATGGCCTCAATGGTTCCCGATACTTCAAATTTTTCGAGACTGTCAATTGTTACTTTAATATGAGGAATATGTTTGTTCAATTCCTGAATTAGAAAAAAACGTATGTCTTCTAAATTTTCCATTTTACTCATATGACTGATTAGAAATACTTTTTATCAAGCAGCGGAATTCGACAATTTAAATTGAAGGTCTCCCAACCGATGTCTTCAGGTCCTTGAATAAACTCTTCGAGTGCATGTTGATGGCGAGGTACATATCCGCTCTCCGGTAACCAGGATTTATATAAATAGTCCCATGCGGCAGCTACCTTACTCAAATTACCCTTTACATGCACCGTGGCAAATGACCCTCCCTCAATTCGCCCTTTTTCTATAAGACCACTACTTTTAAATGACCCATCTATAACAAGAGCGAAGTCGTATCGATACTTACCTGCTGGTGTTACATCAACATTGTCAACTGACATACCAAATCGCCGCATTGGACCTTTATACACATGATTATTTTCTTCGGCCCATTTTATCAATTCAAGGTATCGTTGTACTAATAGACTCCCGTCTTCTGCAAAGATCGCCCGAATAAAGGCAATGGGTAAATCATTTAGCGTTTCAATTTTAACATCGAATGACTGCTTTTTGCCTTTCGATACGCTAGTATAGAAATCATTTTGATGTGTTTCTTGATAAATCCTGCTATTTTGTTTAATCTCACTTTTTTTAAAAGCCGATGGACTTAATCCAAAACGATCTTTGAATTGACGTGTAAAATTTTCATGTGAATTAAACCCACAGGTATATGCTATTTCCGAAACACGGAGATGTTTGCGGTATTTTAAAAGAAATACTGCCTTTTCTAGTCGGAGTCGAAGTAGTGTGTCATAAGGTGATTCACCTTGTAGGGCCTTGTAGATACGTTGAAAATGGAAGGATGAAAATCCCGCTATTTTAGCAAGCTGACGGATGTTTAAATCAATTGATAGATTTTCGTCAATGTACTTAACTACTTGATTTATCCGTTTTTGGTAGTAGTTTTCGACAGCCAAATATATACACGTTTTACGGTTTAATTATTGTGTCTGCTAGCTTCTTGCTCAACCCTTTTCCAGACACGAAATAGGTTTTTAGAGCATATTTTCTCGATGTCTGTATCCGAATAACCACGCCTTAATAATTCAGCTATTAAGTTAGGGTACTGAGAAACATCCTTCAACCCTGTGGGTAAAGAATCGCCGACACCATCATAGTCTGAACCAAAACCAACGTGATCGATGCCTACTAGTTCTACGACATGGTCGATATGATTTGCCACCATTTTGACATCCGAAAATGTTGGGGGATTTTTTCTATGAAACTCAGCAACAATTTCTTTGGCTTCAGGGTCCTTATGATTTAGGTTTTTTTCGTCTAATAATGTTTGAAGCGCATTGCGCAAGGCGTCTCGTTCATCCTGAACCTTTTTATCGAGAAATGTTGAACCAAAATTAATCATAATGACTCCTCCATTTTTTCCCAGAGCGCGAATCATGTCATCGTGCATATTACGCTCGAAGCCAGGCGTATATTTTCTCGCCGACGAATGAGACGCAATTACCGGTACATCGGTCAAACGCATTACTTGATAAAATGTACTATCTGAGACATGTGATATGTCAACCATAATACCCTGGCGATTCATTTCGACCACGACTTCACGGCCGAACTTACTTAGTCCACCATGTGAACGTGTTGGGTCGTAAGATGAGTCACAGATTAAATTATCCTTTGAATGTGTCAGTGTGATGTAACTAATACCGCGTTTTTTGAAATAGGCTATGTTATTCAAATCATCTTCCAATCCGGAACCGTTTTCCATTCCCATTGGCAATGCAATTTTACCGGCTTTAAATATTCTCCGTATATCATCAGGTGAGTGACCAACTTCAAACTTGTTTGGATGCTCTAGACAAATTCCTTCAATCATGTCGATAAGTGAGTCGGCCAAGTTTTTAGAAGCTCCTGGGCTACTTTGATACTGAGCAGGTAAAAATATTGACATAAATGGAGCATCTAACCCACCCTTTTTTGCTCGAACGTAGTCAAAGTCTCCTTCATCTGTTTGGATTGGGATTTGTAAAAACTCCTTTTGCAATCTGAAGTTGTTCACCCGCAAGCGATAGGGTAAGTCTACATGCCCATCGGTAATAATGTAGCGATTGGAGAGAGCCAACGCATGTTTCATTAGTCTGGAAGAATATTCTACATCTGTAAAGTCCTTCTGTGTTTTGCAGGAGACGATTAACGTACTTACAAATAAAAAGATGAATACATTTTTCATATAAGGCTTGATGACATATGTGGGTTTGACTTACCGAAGATAGGGAAATTGGCCAGGCATTTAGATTCTTGAATATTATCCATTTTGTGGATCATCGTTCACAAAAATGCTTCTGATCTAATCAAGCCAAATCAATTAAAGCATACGAAGGCGCATAAAATTATCTAGAGTTTTGATCAAAGTCAAAGCATGACGGAGTGATCCCGCAGGGTCGAACACGAAGGTATGAGCGGCGAAGGAACTGCAAAAGCGGATGAGGTGAGAAAGAGTATAGCCGGAGCCCGAGTGAAGCCTTGTAGCAATGGATCGCGGGGTAAACCTCTGTTATACTTTGTAGTTTTTTATTGGGTATAGATTAGTTTTGAAATGTCCAGGCCAAAATGTGGCTGGATTTATTCCCAGTTTTAAGTTCAATTATTTTCACCGAAGCGTTCGGCATGCTATTTACTTGTGCAGAGCATGTTTTAAGATGATCTGATCTGGAGACAAGTGTTGTGAACCACTTTATTGTACCCGCATAGTGGAGACTTTCTTTAATCATTTTGGAAATAAAACCACGCTCTCCTCCTCTGCACCATAATTCATTTGATTGACCTCCAAAGTTTTTAACGGGTTGGAGATGTCGTTTTCCTGATAAATTATGCACTTTTCGTCTGGTTGCTGCTGTCGCGGCGGACGAAGATGTGTAGAATGGTGGATTACAAATGGCAATGTCAATATTATCTGAATTTTTAATAACACCTTTAAAAATGTACGAAGAATTCTTCTGAAGGCGCAATTCGACATTGTTATCAAGTCGAGGGTTGTTATCGATGATTTGTTGAGCGCTTGATAAGGCGCGAGTGTCGATGTCGGTACCTATACATTTCCATCCATATTCATATGTCGCGATTATCGGATATACCATATTGGCTCCTGTACCGATATCTAAACAAGTAATGTCCTTGTGATGACGTCCAATTAAATCGGCGATGTGGTGAATATAATCGGCGCGGCCTGGGATGGCTGGACACAGATAACCTGACGGGATATCAAAGTAGCCCAATTCATAATGCTCTTTGAGCAGGATCGTATTGAGAAGTTTTACGGCGTCAGGATCAAAAAAATTGATGCTTGTATTTCCGTATTTGTTTTTTGAAAGGAATGTTTTTAACGATGGGTATGCCTCACCCATGGACTGGAAATCATAGGGCTGTCGATGTCGGTTTCGTGGATGAAGAAAGGACTTGATATTGATTTCGCTCATGTAGTATAAAACTCAATACTATATTCAGACTCATATTTTCCTTCAGAAGAAAATGTCTAATAGCTATTCGGGATTATTATGCATCGCAATTCCATCAGGCATTAATTTAATAATCCGTTGCTTATATAATGCGCCTACAGCCTTTTTAAATAGTTTCTTACTAATGCCAAATTCAAGTCGAATAACTTCCGCATCACTTTTGTCCGTGTAAGGCAAAAAACCATTGTTGTTGCGCAGTTTTTTAAGAAGCATATCAGCATTAACACCAATACTGTGATGCCCTATGGGTTGCAGACTAACATCGATTTTGCCATCATGCCGTATTGGTTTTATAAATCCTTTCAATTTTTGTCCAATTGACAATGGTTGAATTACTTCACTTTTGAAAATTAATCCGGCGTACGTATGATCAATAATAACTTTATATCCCAAGTCGGTTTTGCCAAAGACCAGTAAATCTGTTTGATCACCTTTTTTTAGGTGACTATCCGCTTGTTGTCTAAGAATTTTTTTAATTTTTGTCGTGCCAACCAAACGATCTGTTAATTCGTCTAGGTACATATAAATGATTGCAAATTGGCCTTTTTGTAGGCGATCACCTTGATTTCCAAAAGGTATAAATAGATCTTTCTCAAGGCCCCAGTAGCAGAATGCGCCAATTTGGTTTACATCTGTTACTTCGAGATATGCAAATTGATTTACAGTGAAAAAGGGAGTTTCAGTTGATGCTATATCTATGTCATCCGTATCACTATAGACGAAAACACGTACTTGTTGACCAATAGCCATATCATCTTTAATAAATCGGCGCGGCATACGTACATCGTACCCATCATCTGAAGCTAGAAAAAAACCTTCATCGTCTTCTGAAGATATAGTAAGTGTATGGTAACGGCCAAGACTAATCATAGAAGAGTAGGTTCATTTACTCTTCCGCCACAATGGAGCGGATGATATCGGTCAGGTCTTCAGAAGGTTGGTCAAAGAGAAGAAACCCGCTACTTTCGTCAAAGATGTAGAGGAAGCCGTTTTCTTTCGCATAGGCGGTAACCACTGCCTGGACACGCTGCACAATTGGTTCGAGTTTTTTACGACGCATTTCCAATATGCTGGATTCAGCCTTTTGCTGCAGTACCGCAAGTTGCTGTTGCGATGCGTTCAATTCGCCATTTATCTTTTCCGCTTCAACTTGTGTCATTTCACCGCTATTATAGCGAGCAGTACTCGATGCGATTTTTTCGTCCAAAGCCTTTTGCTTAGCGGTTAGTGCAGTACCAAGACTATCTTGGTACGCGGCCAAAGCATTGTCTGCGGCTTTTACTTGAGGTAGTGATTCGAGAAGATTGCCGTAGTTCAGGTGACCGACTTTCTGAGCGTGCATAGTGACACCAATGCTTGCAAGAGCAAGACATAAAAAAAAGTACTTCATAGCGCTTAACTAGATTGTGCAGTCTTTTTTTCTTCGACCTCTTTTCGTTCCGCTTCTTTCATTCCCTCTTTGATTTCGGTTTCAATCGATGCACGGGCACCATTGAACTCGCGGATACCTTTCCCAAGTCCTCGCATAAGTTCGGGTATTTTTCGGCCGCCGAAAAGAAGAAGAACTGCCAAAAAAATCAGGAGCCATTCATTGCCTCCGGGTAGTAATAGATAATACATAAGTCGTTTTTTATAATAGAAGCACGCGTCTTCTTTGATTCACTTCGTTGCAATTGGTTTACTCAATTAACGAAAACAAAGGTGCCTAAATTCCATCTAATGGCCAATTTTATAGCTTATGGACCAACTTGCCTTTCTACTTTTTCAACCCTATTTCGCGCAAGCGCTCGTCTAAATATTCACCGGCAGTCATGTCGGTATAAGCCTTTGGATTAGCCTCTGTAACGCAACGGTCTAGGCATGTCAAGTCCATCTCGCTCACGGGGTGCAAGAAAAAGGGGATCGAAAGTCTTGGTTTATGCCATTCTTCTCGCGGCGGATTAACAACCCGATGTGTCGTAGACTTTAGATAATTATTCGTTAATCGCTGCAGCATGTCACCTACGTTGATGACAATTTCGTTTTCTTCGGGAACAATGTCCATCCATTCGTCGTCCATATTCAACAACTGAAGCCCACCCGCAGAAGCACCTACCAGTAGTGTGATAAGATTGATGTCTTCATGTTGTTCTGCTCGGATGGCGGAATCTGGTTCCTGAGTGATTGGAGGATAATGTATCGATCGAAGAATGCTGTTGCCGCCTTTGATATATCCATCGAAGTAGCTTTCATCGAGATCCAGATGCACCGCGATAGCACGTAGAAGATGAGAACCAGAAGTCTCGAAAGCCTGGTACAATTCCATTCCCGTAGATGTGAAATTTGGAGCCTCATCTATATGTACATTGTCCATTGTCTGAGAGGCATAACCTTCATTTGGCTCTTCTTCTTGTCCTATTTGAAAGAATTCCTTTAGGTCAGCCACCTCACTTTGCTTCGCATGTTCTTTTCCAAAAGAAGTGAACCCACGTTGACCCGCCAGGCCCTTTAATTCATACTTGTGTTTGACATCACGTGGAAGCCCAAAAAACCCCTTCGACTCGCTATAAAACCGATCGACTAAATCCTTCGAAATGCCATGATTCACGACGCCAACAAAGCCAATTTCATGAAATGCCTTGCCAAGGTCGGCCACAAATGCCTCTCGATCAGCTGCATCACCATGTACATACTTCGAAAGGTCAACGACTGGAATATTTCTCTTTCTCATGTAGACAAAGTTACAGTTAGCAGGTGGATAATGCAATATCTTAAGTTGGATAGGCCGAGTAGTAAGTCAGATTGTTATATCTGGATGCATTGAATGATGAAAAATGTCAGCCACCTCACTTGCCATGAACTTCGCTTTATGATTCATTGCTAAATGACATCAGTACAAGGGCGTTGATCAGATGTCGGGACTGGTTAGGCCGTTGGTAGCGTTACGTTTGCGCTTTTCTGTTTTTCTATTGCCTCTGGTGGATTATCAATTGCTTGACCAAGAGCGATGATGATGGCCGCTATGGCTAATGCTTCTATGATTCGCGAAAAGTTCATGCTTGTCATGATTTGGCTGATAGAACGACGCGATGTTATGTAAATATTGCGCTTTGTCATTTAAGAATACGTTAAGGCGAATCTCTAGGATAAGCTTGGCCCGGCAAAATGGACGAAGTCAGAGTCGGCCTTGTAGAAAGAATGTGCTTCAAGCTGGAATAACTGTCAAAAAGACCTTTAAATCGCCTTACAATACGATGTTAAGTTTAGCCTACTCCCTCAAAGCGGGCTTAAACTTAGCTTCTTGAAATAACGTATACGCATCCATGTCCACCAATTCGCGCATTGTCGTTTTAGGGTATCGGCGCATATACTGTTCGACAATTTTATAAGCAATGTATACAACAGCTCTTCCCGGAGACTCAGGAGGCATGTTTTGCGTAGATGGTGCCGGTGTAATTAAACGTATGTAGGTAGACCTGTCTTTTGAAAAAAAGAGTTCATTGGAGATTAAAAAGGAATAAATATTCCACTCGTTATTTTTTATCCAGGTAAGTTGCTCCGGAGTGAACTCCCATATAACTGTATCGGAAGTCAAGGGTAGAATTTTGTCAGATACAAAATACTTTTTCCCTTCTCGCAATAAGTGAGGTAAAAATTCACTCGATTGAATGGGTGGAATAATATCATCAATAAGTGCATCAACCGCCTTTTTTACTAAATGATCGCGATTGAATGTGCGAGAATTGTAGGCTGAAAAACTAGCGTCGCTTTTAGCCATTGCTTGATAATTTATACTATCGCCCAAAAATAAATCCACACTTACACCAATGCCGTCTTTGATTTCGCTTATTGGGAAAATAAAACTACCGAATGCAAATTCCGTGACGGTCGTGTAAAGATCAGGTACAGTTTCAGGTTTAAAGTAAAAGGAATAAAACTTCATCGCTTTTCTCCACTCTTCAGATATATCACTTATATCATCGTATTGATTGTGGCCTTTTTGACCAAGCGCTTTGAACGTTTTGGAGGATAGCATATTTCGAACATCGCTATATAGACTATCCTGCCCTCTATTTTGAAACCCCAGTATTCGGTAAAAATACAGTTCAAAAAATGCAGGATATGTGAATTGCATCACATTCAAATCATCTATGGACGAAATAGAATAAAGCATGCTATCAAAACGCACAATTCTTGCATCGACATTTATATTGTCAATATTCGGAATCCCTTCTTTCTTGGGTTCGCAACTCGCCAGTAAAAGAATGGCAAATAAAAAGTTTAAAAAGGAGGAATACTTCATCGTAGTATAAGGAACGATCGTACCAATACGATTGATATAATGAAATGAATAGAGTGCGTCACAATCATCACGCTTCGTCTTGCATGTAAAGAAATTACAACTGCTTTAGCGCCTTCACCAGGAAAGTTGTCCAAAATGGAAGACCAACCCATGCCCATTCCGGAACGAAAATGATCAAGGCTGCCTGAAATGCCAAGCTTAGCAAAAGATATAACCAATCGGCAGATGAGTACGTTACTTCGGCTTCGTGATCGATTTTGTCTCGTTGTATCATATCGGATAGTCTAGTTTGCGACAAAGCTACTAAATGAGATGAAAATGAAGACTTCATTGATGGAAAGACGAAGCTCCATGCCGTATCAGGATGTCACGACAGTTTTTATTTTGAAGTGATTCTTGTTGAATATATTCGCTTCACTGACCACTTAACCTACATATGAATTTGTTGTGTTACTTTTTATGTCTTGAGGTGTTCAAAATCTAAAGCTACATTCGTCCAAATTAACTCAGAATGTCTGAGCGGTGGGATAAGAATGAAAGTATGATTATATTGGTTTAATAAAAGTAGAACAACTGAAGATGAAACACCTTTATATGCACTACGCGACCGTAATGATTTGTGGTTGAACTTAACGGTAAAAAAATACAGTGGCTAGCTATTGATTCTCATGGCCACAATTATTTTGCAGAATAGTAAGACAATATTCTTCGGGGCAAAAGCGCGAGTGATAAAACAACCTAAAACCCCATTGGCTGGGATTTGATATTACCGTTTCCAAATCAATTCAGGGATAACCTCATTTCTGTCTACTAGCCCAGCAAGTTTTAAGTGATAAATTACGCTCTGGATCATTTTATCGCTCACCCAACCATGAATAGCCCACTCTGTGCTATGATACCAGCGTTCAACATCAGCGACTTTTTGTTTATACCGCTCGCTGACTTGCTGGATGGCATCATCATCACGCATAAAATTGTCACACAAGTCGTGAATAGTGCGCAAGACACGAATAACATTTTCTGGTTGCTGGTCAAGAATTTTATCGGTTGCTGCAATGACAAAACAAGGCCAAGGTGTCAAATATTCGCCAAGTCGACGAAGCTGACCAGAATCGACATATGGTTTGGTAGTATACTTTTCCCAATAAAAAACATCCGTTTCGCCGGCAGCTAATGAAGGTAAAGCACCATCCAAATTTTTGATTACCTTGAACTGATCAGGTGCAATTATCATCCCCTTACTATTTGCATCCACGATGGCCATTAAGTGTGAACCTGATCCAAAACGACTTATTGCATATTTTTTGTCAAAAATTGCATCGTAGCTGATCAACTCATTCGTTGTCCCTGTATGCACGCCCCAGGTAAGAGGTGTTATGACATATTGACTGATTATTTTAGAGGGATTGCCCGCAATTACGTCTTTGATTATTCCTTCCGTCAATAAAATACATAGATCGATTTCATCCTCTCGCAAGGCACGCGTCATTTGTCCGGTTCCACCTCTGAATGTAGTCCAGTCAACATGAACGCCTCTTTTTCTAAAGTGTCCTTGTTCAATCCCCATGTGCCATGGCAAATTAAAATGCTCGGGTACTCCGCCAATTCGTATAGTATTATCCATCGCATAAAAATACAAAACGAGAGTTGTCGGCTTCAATCGCTAATAAGGACGATATTCATCAGTCGATTTTTATGACTTTACCGACATGATAATTGCCAATGTTGTCCAGTGCCTCTGCATAATATATTCCAGGACTAAGTGTGCGTGTATCTATTTTATTATGTTCACGCAACTCCAATATTTTTTTTCCATTCATCATATACAAAGCGATTTTTTTGATTAGCAGGCCCGATGGCGCTGTTACGAAAATTTCGGAGGAAAAAGGATTGGGACGAAATTGAAATATTGGATTAAAGGAAGAGCGGTTGACAGTAGAAGAAAAAATTTCACATTCTTCGAGAGATCCCTCACAAAAGTCACTTAACTCACTAAGATCAAATTTCAAAATACCGTAACGCTCGAGGCCAAATCCTTCAAGTACGCGCAATGGCCCTTCATGTAAAAGGCCTATCGAATTCATGTACCCGGTGGTGTGTAAGGTATTTCTCATTTTTCCTTCAAATAAGTCGGTGGATGTGCTATCGACATTTCCAAAATTGGGCATGCCTCCAACTACCTGTATAGCACAATCGTTGAGGGCCTCACCGACACTTTTGTCGAAATCATAAATAAGTGCTTCAGCTTCCCCACAATACGTGGTAATAAGGGGTCTATAAAACACTTGTTTAGTAGAGATATCTTCACGCACAAAACCTATCAATTGTTCGGCATACATGGAATATGGATTGGTAAACTCAAAACAAGGTCTGTGGGATGGTGGACAAGGATGACTACCATGCAATTCATGGCGAACAATTTTCTTGTAAGCTATCGATGCGATTGTCGTATCACCCGCTATTCGTATTAAAAAACCACTAAAAGGTAAAGGACCTTCAGGACTATCATAAAAACTGTAAATCCAATATTTGTCGGTTGTAGCAAGGGGTTCGTATTGCGCATGCAAAAAAGAAACAAAGTAAAAAATGAATACGAGTGAAAAAACCGAAGTCTTCATAGTTGTAGTTTGTTTCTAATAAATATACGGTTTTATTACCTAGTATGAGATAGGAAGATTGACTTATGGTTTTACTATAAAGCCTATACGGTGCTTGCCCAGGAATAGATGTTAGTTGGATGTAGTGCTCAAAATCTTGGCACCAACCTGACAATCCATACATTTCTTAGCAGCGCAATACTTCCTGTACGTATGTAAAAGAGCCTGTGATTCTCCTGCACTGTGACAGTGCGCATTCGCAACTCTAAATTCTGTAATGATGGCATTTTTTTCCGGTTTTAGCATGTATAAGAATTGAATAGCGCGCTCACACAAATCTTCGCGTTGATGTAAATATCCATAGGCGTAAAGTAATGGCACAGTTGACCAACAATAGTTCTCGTGATTGATTTGAAATTGCAAGGTTTGTTTTTTTAACCCTCTTATGGAAGACATAATGAGATTTCCAAAAATCCGGCAGCCGACATATGAAAAGTGACTTCATTTCATCTATTGACGTCGCTTCGATCATTGCACGAATAAGGGAGTTTTTATTTAGTAACAAGGCTGCCAATTGCGCAATGCGTACTGTAGGAAAATTAGCTGGCCGAGCACTCTTAAAATTCCACTTAATGATCGGCTGCGAAGAAATAGAATATTTTTTTTGAATAAAATTAAATGTACTTTTTAATTCCTGGACATAATGTGTTTCTGCATGATCTGGGATGAGACCGGCCGACCCAAATAAAAATGCAGCAATATAATTCTCATCGTGAATAAGTTTTCGCATCAATTTCCAAGAGCACTTGATGGCCAATTGTTCCATCGATTCTGCATTAGCATAAAAGCCCATTCCACGGGCAAGAAACTCAAAAGCCACCTGTTCCCAATCGCCATTGACTTCATCTAGTCGACGTTTGATTTTCATCGTACGCGACTCAAGACGTTCGACAAGTTGTCGTTCCTTCCAGGCGTTGAGCCAAAATGTAGATAATTTACCAATGTGTTCTTTACACGGCAATCGATAACGAGATTGAACCATAGCTCGGGCTTTGTTCAATAAAGAAAGGTCTATTAAATTGCGAAGTTCAATTGTAGGTATTGGCGTCATATGTATATCCGTAACAGGACGATCATCTTCGTATACCACATGCAAAACAACCTGATCATATGCCGGGTCCAACTGATGATGGTGTTTATACCAGTCCGAACTACGCACGTGTATTTCAATGTGACCGAGCCATAACGTGCTGCGATAATCAATTTTTCCATTTAGAAAGTCTGGTCCAGCACCGTAGTTGTGTGACCCGTAGTCTAGAATGCGAATGGGCTCTCCATCGGTGGTCAGTAATTTTCGTATGTCGAAGTTTTTGGTTTTCCAGATATAGTGCAGAAAAGCCTCAGGAATCGCGTTTGCGCTCGTACGTGCAAAAGGTGTAGGAATAGTCGTTTTTTTCATCGGCGTCGTGTTTTACTTCGGAGACCAAATCCCATTCATTGGGAAGGATTTCCATTAAGTAAGTGTCGCCAACGACAGAAATATCCACACGTGTAAGGTAAATTTTATCAAAAAACTTCTTCGCCGCTTCGTATACTTGAGCTCCACCAATGACAAAAACCTCCGTCTCTCCTGAATCATAGGCGATTTCAAGCGCTTCATATACAGAGTGTGCAACATAAATACCATCGGCGACGAAATAAGGGTCTCGCGTCAGGACGATATTAGTACGCTTGGGCAGGGGGCGACCGATTGAGTAAAACGTATTCTTGCCCATAATGACGTGATGGTCAAGTGTCTTTCGCTTGAAATATTTCAAATCGGCCGGCAGGTGCCAGGGCAATTTATTGTCAATCCCTATGACGCCGTCTGTGCTTGCTGCTACTATGGCACTAACAATCATTTTGCATTACTTTTGCGCTCCATATTCACAAATGTGCACAACTCGATGAAATTTAGATGGTTTTTTAGCTTTTTATTTTTCGGATTATTTCTATCCTGCCAAACAGACGTAGAAAAAAAGCCACAAGAAAATGTAAAGGTGAAAATACCGGCTTTTTCCGGCCAGGCTGCTTATGACTTGGTAAAAGCGCAGGTCGATTTGGGTCCACGTTGTCCTGAATGTCCGGGTGCGTCGAAAGCAATTGCACTATTTCGCAACGAATTGCAAAAGGCAGGGTGGGATGTTGATCTCCAAACATTCGACACTAAACTATTTACGGGGCAGGAAGTTTCGGGTACCAATATTATAGGTCGATATAATCCAGAGGTTAATGAACGCGTATTATTGTGTGCACATTGGGACAGCCGCATGATTGCTGATAAAGACACAACGCGAAAGGAAGAACCCATTGCTGGTGCCAATGATGGGGCGAGTGGAGTAGGCGTGCTTTTGGAAATTGCTCATACGATTTCTAGACATCCGATCCCAATGGGTGTAGACATTGTTTTATTTGACATGGAAGATCAGGGAGATGACGGTGGTAAAAATCCAAATTCATGGGGACTGGGTGCTCAATATTGGGCAAAAAATTTGCCGGAAAAACCTTACCCGGTGAAGTATGGAATATTGTTGGATATGGTTGGTGCGAAGGATGCGGAGTTTCCGAAAGAAGGTTATTCGATGCATTATGCACCGCAAGTGGTTAATAAAATTTGGAAGCTCGCAAAAATTATCGGGAAAGAAAAATATTTCGTCAATACAAAAATGCAAGGAGGAATTACAGACGACCATTATTTTATTAATTCAATTGCACGTATCCCAACTATCGATATTATACATCACAAATCGGATGGTTTCATGAAGGAGCATCACACACATGCGGACGACATGGATGTAATAGATAAAAATACCTTAGCGGCTGTGGGCCAAGTCGTGCTGTCTACGATTTACAAGGAAAGTAATAAGGAATTTTAGGGCCCCGTTTTAGCGTGGCAGGCTTGGCGGCCGGCAACAAGTATCACCCACGTTAAAGCATCACCCATCTCAATATGTCCCTCACCTTAAGTCGGCACCCACCTTGTGCACAGGCGCGCCCGCGTGTTATTTAATATTTTTTTTTGAATAGTGCTACGTTGATTTTTGCTATTTGCTGATATCAAGAGCATGACAAAATATAATGGCTGTAATCAAACCTCTAAATAGATTTGAAATCCAGTCCGTCCATAGTCGATTTTTAATGAGGCTTCTATGGCAGCTGCACGTTTTTTTATTGACGTCAAACCGATACCTGAAGTGTTGATATTGCCTACAATACCATTGTCTTCAATTTTCATTTTCAATCGCTTCGCATTTGTACTCAACTCTATGATTATTCGATCTCCGTTGCTATGCCTTAAAAAATTTGTAACGGCTTCTTTGTAAATCATGTATACCTGTTGCCGTACGTCTGGACGTAAAGGATGGTCTTTACTTAATTCGACGTCGAATTTGTAGAACTTGTCCAATCCTCCCATGACAACCTCAGCATGGTCCTTCATTCGGTCAACCAGCGCCATGCCCGTGTCTTTTGAAGAATCCATCGCCCAGACGACGTCTCGAATACGTTCCATTGCTGAACGACTTAATTCATGGATTCGCCTTAATGATTTTTTATCGTTGCTTGAAGACGACATTTCCAATATTTCGGATTGCATAGAAAGGCCTGTAAGCAGAGAACCTACTTCATCATGTAAATCATGTGAAATTTTATTTCTCAACTGTTCAATGTGTTTAAGTCGTCGATGCTTTACTTTATAATAAAATCGCAGGAAAGCCAGGCTCAATATGAATAACAATGATCCCCCAATGGCGATAAGCCGGTTTCTGTTCGCCTTATTTTTTAAAGATTCCAATTCGTTTTCTTTTTGTAGCAATTCGATTTGGCGATTTTTTTCTGCAGTTTCAAATTTTGTTTCCCATTTACTAATGGCGTCGGCGCTTTGTTGATTAAATAAACTATCTCGAAATCGTATATACCGGTCGGCGATCTCAGACTCGCGTTGATGTTGTTTTTTTTGATTATAGAATTTGCGCAAGGCTGCGAGAGATGATTCGATCCCACTATAATTTCCTGTTTCTTGCGAAATTTGAGCACCTTGAATGAGCAATTGTTCAATTTGTGGGTCCTGATCACGGACGAGACGCGTACCTCCTTCATCATCGAGTTGTTCATTCAACGATAAATAAGCTAAGGCCAATCCCGTGAGTGCTTCACTCAAATAAGCCTTGTGTTCGATTTTGTCAGCGATATTGATGGCTTGAAGCAAATGATCAATAGCCTCATCTGGCCGGTCCAGTGTCCTTTTTGAAGAGGCTAAATTAATAAGAGCATTGACACGCCCAGATTCAAATCCAATTCCGCCCGCGCCTCGAAGGGCATCTTCATGATAGGGCAAGGCTTTTTCTGGATAACCTTCCTCAAGAAAAGTTTTTCCAATTTTAATGTCATTATGAATGAGTAAAACTTTATAATTTGTTTTTATGGCGAGTTCCCTGGATCGGATAAATTCTTTTCGTGCTTTCCCAAAGTTTTTCAAATCCATATGTACTGCTCCAATATTATGATAGGCAACGGTTGCGCCTCGTTCGTTTTTTTCTTCAAGCTTAATCTCTAAGGACTGATTGTAATAATATAATGCGGTATCGAGTCTGCCTCTTGTATGCGCAACATTACCCATGTTGTTTAAATATTTTGCCTCCATTGTTCGAGGTCCATGTTCCATTGCTATTAAATAGCCCGTATGGTAATAATGATGAGCCGAATCGTAATCCCCCATTCCCCGGTATATCCTTCCTCTATTATTGTAGATGGACATCAGCAATGAAATATCGCCTTCATCTGAATATATCAAGGCCGAATCCAATGCCGATAAACCGTTGTCAGGAAATCCTCTTTGTCGCAAAATCAATGATTGTAAATAATAGACATGTGCAAGTTCATCGTATTTTTCACTAAGAAAGAATATTGGTTTTGCATCGAATAAGGCGCGTTCAGACTTATTTAGATTGCCTATTTTATGATGTAATTCGGCTAAATGAAGAGAAATGGTAGCCGCCAAAAACCCGCCCTCGGGTATACGAAGTAACAATTCTTCAAAATACAATATGCCCTCTTTCGTATTTACCTGTCTAATATTTAAACCCCGATGATAGTCTAATTTGTGCTCCCATGTTTTGTTGTTGTTATTTTGGACTATTTTTTTTCCTTTCAAATACCAAAATTCTTCGTCTTCTTCATCTGCATGTTCGAGAAATTGGAAAATTTTAAGCAATTTTAAACTGTCATTATCAACGGAGGCAACTATATTTAAAAGCGAATCACGAGTCGAGAAGGTCGCTTCATTTGCTAGTACTTGATTGTGTATAAAAAAGATAAAGACAATACGAGGCAATGCCCGAATTAAAAAATGAATGTCAAGGCTAATTAGATCCGATAGTTTGAATTGATCGTGCAAGTGCAAACCCAGCATATATGCATTTGTAGGTTTACAAGATATTGAAAAAAAGTCATATTAGTTATTTAAAATCAATGTATTCCATTTAGACCTATCCGATGACAAAATTGATTCGAAGTACTAGTATATCATTGGGGTGATGGAGACCAGGTGGAACATTGTCTGTGATTTCAATATTTCACCTTATTATTACCATGATGTAAAGCTGTTTAGCAGCGAAGTAAATTTCCTGCGAGAAACCGGGATTTCCCAATGTTGGCCACCGTATTTTAATATTACTTTTGATGACTTCGAAAGAGATATAACGTGGTCAATGTTGATCAGATATGATTTATGACATCGAATAAATTGATCAGGAGGAAGATGCACGGCTATAGCACTTAAGGTCTTACTTACTAATTCACGTTGCCCATCTATACACTGGATTTGAGCGTAATTGCTAATGGCCTTTATATATGTAATCTTATCAATTTCCAGTAGACGATATTCGTCCTTGGCATGTATCCAAAATCTATCCTGCAAGCGTGTGGACAAATTTTTGGCTCGGTGGTTTGTTGAAACTATCCGAAGGCTTGGTGAGAGTGCTTTTGGCTTAAGAAGAGGTTTTGAATTCGTCTGGATATCTTTCATGCCCGTTGATTTACTATTTGTATCGATATGGTTAATTTTCTACTTGCCTATCGTTATTGTGTTGAAATTTTCTTTTTTTAATACGTTTTTAAAGCCTCTCATGACAAAACCGGATGACAGCTAAAATTGGTCCGGCGGATATCACAAACATATTGTATTGGCTGATAAAGGGCGATGTCATTTTTGCCATAGTAGGATACATATAAGACATCTTGGTGGAAATGAACGTATTATGAAATAATTTGCGCGTTGATTAGATACGCTATTCCGAATGACTATTGAAACGAGAAAGGCGTTAACAAGACCTGAGCAGAAAGAATGCATAGAAAATGACCTATATAATCGGTTGAATGGAGAGAATAGTTGAATACGACCGGGTCAAGTGATTATCTTTAAGCAAGCATCGCATAATTACGACTTCAAGTTATAGCTGTAAAAGAATATTGATGTCCTCGATCAGAATCTACATACTGGCGTTATGTTGGCTGCTTTGCTGGTTTTCTTATGGCCAGGAGCCCGTTACCAAAGCATACGTTGACAGTTTGAAGGCTGTAGCCGCTTCTCAAACTGATTCATCACGACTTCGTATGATCATCCATGCAGCATATGGAATGCATGTGTTAGGTGAAATTGATAGTGCTATTGCATGGGCTGATAAAGGATTGGAGTTGGTCGATAAAATTGGTAGTGATCGAGATCGTGGCAACTTATACATGCGACTATCCGCATTATATCAATCGAGAGATATCCGAAAATCATTGTGGTATACGCGAAAAAACATCGAATTACGGGAAAGGTTAAACTCCAATCCTTATCGAGAGTATACTGCTATCTTCAACCATTTTGTTCAAAACCTCCATGTTGACAGTGCCCTTTACTATTATAATAAGTGCTTAGCGCTGGTTCCTGAAGAAGACAAAGACTACAAGGCATATGTTATTGCCAAACTTGCAGACGTATATCAAAATTCCAAATACTTCGAACATGCTATTACGCAATTGCATAGGTACCGGGATTTTTGCAAAAAACACAAATTAGAGTTTCGATTTCAACATAGCCATTCATCGTTGGCAGCTCGGTTTCGAAGTGTTGAAAAACTTGATTCAATGAAGTATTATGTGGACCGATCTTTCGAAAAACTAAATGTGTTTCAGCCTGGCTCCAGGGCGAACTTGCATTTTATGCGAGCAGAAATTAGACTCCGTGACGGGAATAAACGGGGAGCTCACGAAGATATTGAGCAAGGAGCGAGGATCTTATTTGCTCTTAAAAATCAGCCGATTTTTGGTTCACTTTGTAATACCTATGCAAACCTATTACGTGATCAGGGAAATTATGTGGAAGCTATTCAAATGCTTGATACGTGTATGATTTACAATCTTCGGTCGTTGAATAGAAGTGAGGTTATTGAAGGGCTTGGCTTACAGATTCATTCATTGGCTCACGTGGGTGAATACGAACGTGCATATAAGGAGCAAATCGTGCTCGATAGCTTGGAGGCCTTAACAATTCGGGAGTCAGATCGTAGGGATTTAAGGGAACTAGAAATTAAATACCAGGCAGAATTAAAAGACAATCAACTGCTTGCCAGCGATCTTGAACTTAAGCAACGGAATAACTGGTTGACTGTCTTAGGCGGAATTTTAGCCATTGCTATAGCTTCAATAGTATTCTTAATACTTTATTTTCGACAAAAAGAAGTGGTAAATAAAAAGCTTAAAAAACTAGATAACGCTAAAAATAATTTCTTTGCAAATATTTCTCATGAATTACGCACCCCCCTAACACTGATTCTTGGGCCTCTCGAAAAAATAATGGGTGAAAATATTAATGCTTCAATCAAAACAGATGTCGATTTAGCGTATCGAAACGGGGAACGCTTGTTGTCATTGGTCAATGAAATAATGGAATTGTCACTAATTGAGAATGGAGAACTGGTGCTGCATGAAAAACCTGTAGAATTACATTCTTGTCTGAAGCGTATTTTTTTTAGTTTTCATTCACTCGCTGAGGCTCGACAATTCACATTGAATTTCATATACGATATACCAGCGCCCTTGTGGTTGGCCTTAGATGAAAGTAAATTTGAAAAAGTGTTGAACAATTTTATTACGAATGCATTTAAATTTTCACCACCAGGAAGTACTATTACACTTCAAGCAAGTCGTGTTGAGAATATGATGTGTGTAGAAGTAATAGATCAGGGTAAAGGCATTCCGCTCGAAGAACAGGATCTTATTTTCAACAGATATTATCAAGTAAACCATGGAGACCAATTGTTAGGCGGTGCAGGAATTGGTTTGGCGTACTCCAAAGAAATTGCTGACCTATTTGGTGGAAGACTGGAAGTAGAAAGTGAAATTAATAAAGGAAGCATCTTTCGTTTTTTGTTTCCGTTGAAAACAACTGAAGCTTTGGATGCATCAAAAGAAGTCGCACAAACACATCTGGTTTCTAATGAAGGCGGTGATAACCAAATTCAACCTCAAATACCACATGGTTTGGCACATATATTAATCGTTGAGGACAATCCGGAAATGTCGAACTACCTATCGCGCATACTGGCCCCTGACTACCACTGCCTTTTTGCATCCGATGGTAAAATGGCTTTGGATCTATTATCTGATAGTAGTGTTCGCATTGATTTAATTTCCAGTGATGTCATGATGCCCGTCATGGACGGATTTACACTACTTCACGAAACCAAGAAACTGTCTCATCATCAACATACCCCTTTTATTTTATTGACAGCACGTGCCTTACAAGCGGACAAACTAAAAGGATTTCACCTTGGTGTAGATGACTATTTGACAAAACCATTTAATGCCGGTGAATTGAAGGCAAGAATCGCCAATTTGCTTGAAAACAAGGAAAATCGTTCTGCATTTCACCTGGAGATTGAGGATTCGAATATTCAAAGTTATGAAGCCGACTTGATTGCTAAAGCAAAAAGTGTGGTTGAAGAAAATATCAGTGAGACAAGTTTTAAAGTGACGGACCTTGCCCGTGCAATGAATTATAGTCCTCGTCAATTGGCACGTATAACAAATAAATTGACCGGATTTACGCCGGTAGAGTTTATTCGCGAGATTCGATTGCTACACGCATATGCACTTATCGAACACCGGCGATATCCGACAATTGCCGAAGTCCGATATGAAGTGGGAATAGAAAACTCCTCCTATTTTAGTAAAAAATTTAGCGAACGATTTGGCATTAAACCGAATGAATTACTGAGCCGTGGCGCTACCGTAAAATCAATCTAACTTAACATTGTAAGGGTATTTAGAGCTAATAAACGTTTATCGAATGCAAGAGGCTTATGTTTCGTTTTTGCGTAGATATAGCACAATAGGCGTTGTATGTTTTATACAGGCATGCTTTATTTTGATGTCATGCTCTTCCTTATCGCACGCTCAGGATCCATATCATATAATATATGATGTGAACGACGGATTGCCGAGTGATGAGCTCTACGATTTATATGTCGCAGCTGACAATTTAATTTGGATTGCAACAGACAGGGGAATTAGTACTTACGATGGATATGAATTTAAAACGTATTCTCAAAAGGATGGATTAGCATACCCGACGAATTTTAAAGTAATATCGGATCAATTCAATAGAATTTGGTTTAATGGCTACGATGGATCACTATCGGTTTTTAACAGTGATTCTTTTCACAAGGTAGTTTTCAACGATGCGTATTCAACCTCTCTGATACCCAAGGATCGTAATTATTTCAATAATGTTGGAGTTGATTCGGCAGGAAGTATTTTTACACACAGACTAAGAGGCTCATATATAGGAAGTAATTCAACAATTTACTCAGTTAAAAAAGATGGTAAGCTGGAACAAATCGTGCACCGATTTGATACATTAGGCAAATCGGACACTCATAAATTTACACTAGAACGCGCCCAATTTGTCAATACAGATTTTTATCGCATAATGGAAAGGAAAACCTATCTGGATGTCGTATATGAGATTGAGGAAGATAAGATCCTTTTTGCTGTCCGTAAGAGTATAAATAGGAATAGAAGAAATGGGAGACCAGTTGCCGAACTATTTCTTCTCCACGAAGGAAAGATTCATAAGCTGTTTGAGTCAATAAATGAAATTACATCGATCTATGTGGATCACTATTCTAATGTGTTAATATCGACATTCAGCGGCATTCTTATGTATCCAAACGGGGACATTACCCAAAAGCCTCAAGTTTTGTTTCAGAACACCGCCTTTACCTCTGTGACGCAAGATTATGAAGGGAACTACTGGGCTTCAACAAAATCAGGCTTGATTTTTATCCCTACTTTGAATATTGACCCTGCGCCATTTAACACAACAATAATTAAAGTTAATCCGCTTGGTCAACATTTAATTTTAAAGACAGCTCACCACGGTGTACGCTGCTTGAAAAATGGTTCGATTATGCCAAAACTTCTTACTGCTAAATCCTTTAATACTGGAAAATATTTTGACTATAATAATGCAATAATATTGAATTCCGGAAATCAATTCATCGCAGAGAAGAATAAGGACCTTAAAGTAACTTCGATTGACGAATCGAAAGATATTAGACGTCATAGCGATGAATCTGATTTTTACAACGCCGCTGAAGTCGTCAGAAATACATTTCGGAATCTCAGAAAGATCCCGAGTATGGATTCATACAAATGGACTCAAACTGTGAATGTAGACCATAATAATAATGTTTGGATTGGCACCCTAAAGGCCCTTTACGTTATTGAATCGAAAAACCAAAACCATGTAAGGAAGCTATCGGATTCTGTTGCCCTTCTGAACACCCGTATCTCAGATATAGAAATCAGCGGTGCAAATGATGTTTGGGTATCTACTCTTGGTAATGGTATTGTTCAGTTTTGCAATGGTAAGATATCAACTGTGTTAAACCAAGAGACTGGACTCTCCTCCGATCTAATTAATCAGATGTATCTTGAAACGGATTCTGTTTTGTGGGTATGTGGCAATAGGGGACTTGACAAGGTCATCATCAGAAAGCATTCAGGCGATGTGAAATTTATAGTTACTAATTTCAATAATGTTGATGGGTTACCTTCGAATTACGTCTATGATTTTGCTTATTGGGATAAACACTATTGGATTGCAACATCCAAAGGTTTGGCAAAATTTAAGAGCACGGATTCGTTAATAGTCAAAAATAAGCCAACACTCGAGATTACTGCAGTGTTTTCGGATGGAGAGTACTTTGACACAGATTCTACTCATGTACTTCAACCCAATCAAAACGACGTCACTTTTCGTTTTAAGGGAATTTCATATCGCAAGCCTACCAGGGGTTTTTATACCTATACCCTGGATGGATATGAAAAACCTACTCAATGGAAATCCACCGATCATCGATACATTGAATATACTAATCTTGCTCCGGGGGACTATGTATTTCGTGTAAAAGCAGGTAACAAGTATGATCAATGGTCTGAAGAGAGGACTTTTGGATTCACAATAAGACCTCATTTTACAGACACATGGTGGTTTTGGTTACTTTGTTTTATAGGAGTTACAGGGGTTTTGAGATACATTTATCTTCGTAGAATACGATATGAAAATCGACTCGCTGAAATCCGGAGGTCAGCAGCAGAAGCGCACCTCAAAAATGAGATTGCAGAATTGACCAGATTTAGAAATCAATTTAATCCACATTTTATATTCAATGCGTTAAATTCTATTCAACAGCATATCTTAGATGATGATGCCATTGGTGCAGCAAATTTTCTGTCTAAATTTTCAAAGCTCATTCGTCAAAGCCTGAATCTCTCTACCGAAGTTTATATAACGATAGCAAAAGAGTTTGATTTTCTTGAAAACTATCTGATTCTTGAGCGCCAGAAATTTACTGAAAAATTTCAGTTTGATTTTAAAAATGTGCACGATGTAATATTGGATGACTATCTAATTCCACCACTACTGCTGCAGCCTGCCGTAGAAAATGTAATTAAGCACGCTTTTGAAAACACCGAAAATGGTATATTGAGTATCGAAATTCGAAATCATTCGATGCATGAAGCTTTTATTATACAAATAGTTGATAACGGCCGCAGAGTGAAATCATACGATAAAGCAGACAACCTGGGGAAAAGGAGGTCTTTAGGGTTAAAGATTATTCGAGATAGAATAGCCTTGCTAAACATTAGCCATCCAAGGGTTTCCTCGTCGTTTGAGCTTGAAAGCGATCTGGAAGGAGCTGTTACCGTTGCCAAGTTTGTTATTCCTAAAATTCACGCCTATGAAAATTTTACGAGCAGTAATAATCGAAGATGAGCAATCTGGTCGAGAAGTGCTCAAGTCTGCGCTCCAAAAATATGTTAAGGGTGTGGATGTTGTGGGTGAGGCGGACAATGTCGAATCTGGTGCAAATATTATAAGGGTTAAAAAACCGAATTTAGTTTTTCTGGACATTGAACTGCATAGCAAAACGGGTTTTGATGTTTTGGAAAAATGTAGGGACTATGAGTTTAAGGTAATATTTGTTACTGCCCATGACGAATTTGCCATTAAAGCGATTCGTTATTCGGCCTTTGATTACTTGTTAAAACCATTGGATATTAATGATCTTAAGGCCTCAATCGAACGAATACGACATTTAGATGTTGATCAGCATCAAAATATTCATTTTTTGAAGCGTCAACTTAAAAAAACAAATATCGGTACAGATCAATTGATTATTCCGTCAAACCAGGGCTATAAGTTTATCCAGCTAAGTGAACTTTTAGCTCTCAAGGCGGAAGGCGGTTACGTGTTTTTTATTCTTGAGGGAGGTCAGAAGCTTCTTGCAGCGAAATCGATCGGATACTACGAGGACTTACTTCCGGCAGATGTTTTTTTTCGAATTCACAAATCGCACATTATTAATTTAACTAAAATAAAAACCATTGATTCGGGGCGTACAGGTTATGTGCACCTTATTAGCGGTGCAACTTTCAGCATAGCAGCTAGAAGAAAATCTAAGTTAATTCGCCATTATAATGTATCTATGAAGAGGTCGTCTGGTCTTCGATGACGATAGATGAAAAATCAAATTTTACCTCTTGGTATTATTCATAAATATTGTCAATGGACCAACGCATCAGAGTCTGTATTACACTCATATCTAAAGTCGAGGATGAGTGTTGGCCACAATAATGCTTAGAAAAGGGTTGACAATTGCGACTATCATCTACGATTTTCCTTCAACCTTTCATGCACGCCTTTTGCTTCTTCTCAAAGCTCGCGGCGGGGAGGGGCAAGCACATACTAGGTTGGGGCCACTGTTATTCACGTGTATCAGATCGCTACAAACAAGGTGAAGAATACCAACCCCGATAAGTGTTTAATAACGGAATGCCAGAAATATTATGTACTCCGAAGTTCATAATAAAAACGATAGCACAAAATGTGTATATTCTGAATATACATTAAACTGGAAGCCAAATTTTGACTCCTCCAGCTTTCTCTTCATGGGGCATGATCAGTTCATTTAACCACATTAACACAGAACACGTATTTCCAAGTAGCAAGGAAATAAACGAGGCTAATGGGAATGCATTTTCGGATCTTCATAATTTATATCCAACAAGGTTCGGAGCTAACTCAGTGAAAAGCAATTTTCCCTTTAATTGAGGTAGCAGGAGCCAATCAGATATTATTATTGACACGATTATAGCTTAATTCTACACGCTTAACAAGACGGGTCTGATATTACTATACACAGTGATGTCGAAATTATTACTATTGCTTCGTATTAATGCCTGAATCATGACGATTTAATGAATCAAGTGAGGATGGGGTCAGTACGACCTTATTCAATAGGTAGTATCAATTTTTATCGTGAACCATGTAGTTAAAAACTATCTAACATGAAATTAAAAAAATATAAAAGACCGGTGTTGATTTATATCATTTTGGTGCTCAATAGTATGACATTCACTGCTCTATGTCAAGAGTATAATTCGAGAATTTGTCCTCCTAATCTGATTTTAAATCCGGAATTCGAAATATTCAATGGGTGCAATGTCGATTACCCGGACTGCACTTACGGTAATATTGGCAATTGTGTTCAAAATTGGAGCATTGATCATGGGACCCCCCATCATCATACCGTCATTTGTCCAGTCATTGACCTTGATCCTCCACCTAATTCATTCATTAGGTGCGCCAGTAAAAATGATAATGAAGGAGAAGGAGTATTTCAATTGGTTGAATTGACTCCCGGAGCTACATATCAAATGTGTCTATGGATTAACTCCTCGACCAACACTTCGGCCCAAAGTAGTGTCAGAATATCCCTTGCAGATAATAGCCCTGGTTTACCCGGTCAAGGTATATGCAGAGCCCTTCCTGGGCCGGGATTTATTGATGTCTTCAATGAAAATGCCATTAACTTTATCAACGGCTGGCACTTTAGATCTTTTTTGTTTACCGTCCCGTCAGAATCCTTGTTTGATCGAATTATACTGAGGAGAATCGGGGGAGATGATACGACTGCTCGACTTTCGAGCTTTGATAATATTACCATGTTTGAAATTCCTGTTAGTCCTGCGTACCCTCCTCAAATGCTTGATCACTGTTGCTTGGAGGTTCCGTGCGGAATAGCTCTTGGTCTTAATCCAAATAGGCAAGGAAGTTCGCCATCGGATATAGCTACATGGCAGGTAAATATATATCCTAACCCAGCAACTGAAAAGGAATTGTATATTTCTTCAAATGAAGAAATATCGGAAGTCTACATTTATGATACTGCTGGCAGGTTAGTCTCACTTATTCATGATGGAGGAAAATATATTGACCTCACTTCTTTCCAGCAAGGTAACTATCTACTTAGGATTGTAAACCACAAGGCTGAGACAAGCACGCATCAGGTAACTATAGAATGACAGTCCATATAAAATTGAAATATCTGGAATCATTTGGCACTGTTATCGGGTTGATTTCAATCTTTTCTGATAGCCGCATTTCAATAAACATTTAATTAAATAGTGAATATAATGAAGTACTTTTTTCTAATGTTTTGCATAGGACTAATTTCTTTAACATTGACAGGGCAGCCTTGGGAAGACACAGGTCAATTTAATAACGCAGGTAGTCAAACTTACAGACTAGGAGAAACTGCGATTGGTACGCAAGCCGGGTCGGCTATGTTTACGGTCAGCAATGAATCTATGGCTAGTCCTTTTCTGATGTTTATTGAATGTCACGCAGACAACGGTACTAGAAAAGCGCTAACCGTAAGGGATTTCACAAACACGGAGCCGCAAGATAATTTTCAGATTATGGCAACTGGGCAAACGTTCATTGGAACCAGCCAATACCGCTCTCAATTGGATAATGGTAGCACCCCGTATCCTTGGCAAGCGATGTTATGGGTAAATGGCAAGATTTATTCAGAAGAACTTGTTGTGAAAAATTATGGCAACTGGCCAGACTACGTGTTCAGTCCCGATTATGATTTGATGAGCCTGGCCAACCTGGAAGAATATATCAAGCTGAATTGTCACTTGCCAGGTATTCCAAGTGAAGATGAAGTAGAAGCACAAGGTGGTATAATGACTTCCGAAGTATTAAAAGGAACACTTAGGAAAGTCGAGGAGCTAACTCTTTATCTCATCGAATTGAATAAAAAAGTTGAATCACTGGAAGCGGAGAATGTTAAGTTCAAAAATCGACTTGACGCACTATAATATTGAAAAACGAAACTATATCCGCAACGAGCAAGAAGAATCTATTCGATTAGAACATTTACATAAGTTTTCGAAATAATGGTATTAAATAAAAAGTGTATGTCCAAATGCATTGTGATGATTCTACTCTTTTGCATGATATCTGTTTCATGTTTTTCTCAGAAAGAATCACGATTGCCATGTGTGTTTTCTTCTAATTTAATAGAGAATCCAACATTCGAGTTAAACAACGGCTGTAATATAAATCCAAATTCCTGTGGTGGATCTGGGAATATCGGGAATTGTGTGCCCAACTGGAATATTAATCATGGAACGCCGCATTTATTTACAGATAGTTGCTCATCAATTTCTTTTCCAAACACAAACTCTTTCGTTCGGTGTTTTAGTTCAGTTTTAACTGGGCAAGGAGAGGGTGTGTTCCAGCTTGTCTCATTGACTCCTGGAGTAACATATCAAATGTGTTTATGGATTAGAAATCACGCTCTATTTCCAGTGGGAACAGCTGTTATATCACTTGGAAACAATAATAGCACTACTGGATTGCCACAAAATCAACAATGTTTCGGTTTGCCTGGTGCTCGCATGGATATTTACCAGGAAAATTCAAACAATTTTGCAAATGGCTGGAACAGAAGATTGTTTAGATTCACCATGCCCCTAAACGCCAACTTTGATCGTATTATTTTTTGGGCAGCTGGGGGTGCTCGGATCGGTTTTGATAATATTTCTCTTGTTCCTTTGGATGACAGGGACCTTTGTTTACCCAATTGGACAGTTACTAATCCCGGAGAACAAATAGAGGGAGGCGTGCACACGTATACTGATTTTATAAGAATTGAATCTAGCAACCCCAATGGATTGCCAATAACAACGAATGGCAACTCTAGCGTAATACTTCAAGCAGGAAATTGTATCACCATCAAACCAGGTTTCAATTCTGCGGTCAATGGTTTTAACAGTGCAGTATACAGGATAGTAGATACTTGTGTCATTAAACCCAATGAAAGTTGTTGTTTTGCCGATCCATGCCCTATGAGTTCGGATTTAATGACAGCGACAGAGTCGGAATTATATAAGCAAATGGAGGGCCAGACAAGTCATGATTCATGGGAATTAAGAATATTCCCAAACCCTGTTTCCGGAAACGATCTGTATATTTCGACCAATGAAAATATTGCTGAAGTTCGAATAATGGATAGATTGGGTAAACTTATTTCATTCAATAAAGGGAATAGACAACACATTGATATTTCTCCACTTGAAAGCGGACTATATTTTATAAAAGCAGTAAGCCAAAGTGGGCAAACACAAACTCAAGTGATAATAAGAGAATAAATTGGTTCGGGTTGTCATAGATTAGACTTCCATAGTTTTTTCAGATAAAATCACGACCTCTATGACCCAATATAACCCAACTCTATGTAGCCAAGGATAATGCTGGAACCATAATCACAGAATAAAACATTTAATATTGAACCGTTCAAAATATTGAAACAGCGATTGTATAGTAGCAGCAAAACAAACTTGAATAAATAGTAAAACAAAATATATTTCTTTGCACTGCAGAAGTGAACACTGTGCCAAGCAGTATATTCGCTACAGCCAGCAGGACTATGGCTAAAATGTTAAAATTTATATTGATCATATAGCTTATTTACAAAAGCTAATACTAATGACATTCGGGTGCAGTCTATTATCATAAGGGCACATACAAAGTGCAGAACATTTTGAGTCCATGACTGAAAGCTTCCTCTGATACCATACAAAATTAATTTCCGAAAACATGAAAAATTCATAGTCGGCGGAAAATTGACATACGGCCAAATTCTATGATTCTACAACCACATTGTCCGTCGTATTCAAATTATAGTCTTTGTGAAATATTATGTTTCATCGTATCGAAAATGCCAATAAATTTCGTCAATTCACTTCATCCGGATTTCCCATTTTCCCACTTTGATAGTCAGCGATACATTGATGAATTTCTTCTTCCGAATTCATAACGAAAGGACCGTAGGAGTACACCGGCTCATTGAGGGGCTGCCCGCCAAGAACTAGAATTTCGGCGCCTTCTTTTGAATAAATACTGATATTGGGCTCGCCTCGCTGATACAGTGCAATTTGATTGGTTTTTAATTTTTGTTGATCAACGAGTTCAAGGTCTCCACTAATAGAATATACAAATGCATTGTGTTGCGGATTAGTCGGAATATCTATCCGGCCATTTTCGGCCATTTGAATGTGGAAATAAAATGCCGGGGAAAGTAATTCAATTTTAGATTTTGCATCAAGTAATTCTCCTAATATGATCTTGGCAGAATAATTTTCATTTGATATAAAATCCATTTTGTCGTCCTTGTGGACGTGTGTTGTTGGTGCAATATGTTTATATTTTGCTGGCATATTTAACCATATTTGAAAGCCGTGGTAATTCCCACCTTTTTCCTGTAACAATTTTCCCGATTCTTCCATGTGTATTGCACCGCGACCCGAACTGAAGAGCATAAAGTCGCCTTTTCCTATTTGAAAATCGTATTTTAAACTGTCTTTGTGATGTCCTGTTCCTTCTAGAAAATATGTCGTGGGAATCACACCGGCATGCGGATGTGCATCAACACGTAATGGGTCAGCGCCCTGTTTAATTTCAACCGGGCCAAATTCGTCAAATAGCACGAATGGTGAGACATAATCAAGATGATCTCCAGCAAAAGCCCGTATTATTGGTAAGGTTCCCACCTTTGTTCGGCTGGAATTTAAAATACGGTATATCCTTCGTTGACCAGAAGTAGATATCAGTCCGCTCAGACCAGAAATGGTACCAGGCGCCGCAATTGTAGCACCAACAATTGCCGATCCTTTTATGAATTTTCGTCTTTTCATAAATTAGTCTGTTTGACAAATCAAACGAGTAAATTACCATCAATGTTCATTATAACATACTTCGTGTTAGGTCACACCGTAGTTTGAACAAACTTAATGTGGACGAAGTATGAAAGGTAGTGAGCAATTCCTGCTGCCATACCGATGGTTGGATACCTAAATAATCTTGTGGTA
Source organism: Saprospiraceae bacterium (assembly GCA_028279185.1). Lineage (GTDB taxonomy): Bacteria > Bacteroidota > Bacteroidia > Chitinophagales > Saprospiraceae > JANQSS01. The sequence goes on from JANQSS010000205.1 coordinate 150,237, forward strand.
GTTCTGGTCTAAACAAGGCTCAGGTTCAAACTGATAGCTGTGAAGTGATGGATTAAAAGCCGCTGGGGACAGCCTACAATTTCGTCAAAAGTAGTCGTCAATTGAGGCTTGACAAAGCACTAGTATTTTATTGTAACTTTCTTTGACCGCGGAAAGCACTGACATGTCAATATATACCCGGAGGCAATGTCCACTGCTTCAAGGGCTGGTTGTGTATTTACTTCTACCTCTCCATCAACAAGCCTGGCCGCACAAGTTCCACACAGACCTGATTCGCAAGAAAATGGGATATCAGAATTCGCCAACTTTAATATTTCCAAAATAGTGGTTGTCTGCGAACCCTTTGCATTGATTTTAAGATCTTCAACAACAATAGTTGAGCTTCCATATGCTCCTGATGGAGGGACGGAAGAATTGATTTCATAAAAGCGGTTGCAGTGAATTTGCTCGGTTGGAATACCCAGATGGGATAAAGCTTGTTGCCCAATTTTATTTAATTCGCTGGAGCCGCTTATAAATACTTCACATTTTTCAGGGTTAAAATTTTGACTTTCAAAAAGAGACTGGATCTTTTCTTGAGTTACTTTTCCTTTTAAATAATCCGATTTGGATAAATTAACAAGTAATCCAGCCTTTTGAATGGAATGATAAAGCGTGAGACGATTGTTGTATTTGTCGGCCAGAAGTTTAAGCTCTGCGTTAAGAATAATATTGTCCGCATTCGCACTTTCATACAAGAGGCAAACTTTACTTATTGGCTCAGCGAGCAATATTGATTTTAATATGGAATATATGGGTGCAATGCCAATGCCTTCTGCCATCAAAAAGTATACACGGTTTTTTTCTGCGTTAATATCGGCATAGAAAAACCCATATGCTTCTGATAACTCTACTTCGTCTCCGATAACTCGTTTAGATACGTGATGCGAAGCACGTCCTCCTTTGAGTAGTTTGACCAAAATCCTTGGACGTACGTTTTCAAATGGTGAATGACAAAAAGCAAAACTCCGACGAATTTCTTCGGCGCCATCCATAATTCGCAAAGTGGTATGCTGGCCTGGATAAAAGTCAAGGAAATCATCCGTAATATTGCTTGAGTCCAATGTCAATGCAATTACGTCAGGTAAGAGGTTTTCTATTTCTGCTATTGGTATTCGTTTGAATTTCATCCGACGCCAATATCGGATAAAGTTGTGATTTTATCCAATTCGCATATGATGTTTTATAGAAAAGTTATTGTCGATTGACGAACGAAAATTATTTCACCTTAAATCACGAAATGGAATTGAGACATATCGAACAGTCGCCAGTCATGCATTCATCTGCCAGCTCGCAATCGCATGTAGTCGCCAGGCACCTAACGCGCGCGCTTAATTTAGATCTTTTTTGGCTTAGACGCAAGTACTACCGGACGGATTCATTTTTTCTTACCATATGTCAATTACCCAATTTTAACTCCTGTCCTTCGATCCAAGGGGCATTGGCTTCCTTTAAGATCATTTCTATTTTTTTCAAGTCGTCGTTTTGGATTTTGGAAAGGTCGGCCATGATTTCTTTGAGCTCAGTACGTGCGATTTCTACGGCACGGCGGTGACTCGGAGTGGGTCCATATGTTGACCTGCTCGTTCCCGTAGAGGCATATCCAAGTCGTTGCTGAATCGATGGATTGTTTTTTTCGCCAACTTCATTCTTAGCTGGATTTCCAGATACAATTAATTTCAAATCAAGCAACTTTTTACGTGTTTCGGTGAGTAGTTTATCTCCTTCTCCTACTGATGCAGAAGAGTTGTACAAAGCTGTGCGCATAGCGGTGATCTTTTGTAGTGTATTGTTAAGAGTTCGGAATGTAGCGGAAGATTGTTGCTGCACGGCTTCTAGTTCTCGCCAAAAGTCAGCTGTTTCATCATGATTACTTCCTTTTAATGCCCCTTCACGAAGTGGGACGACATGAAAGCGTTTTGGCGCAGCCAGTACGCGGTGTTCATTGTTTTCTTCAAGCACCAATTCGACGGTATAAATTCCTGGCCCTGCCAATAGTCCGGATTTTTTACTGTCGAATTGTTCATTTCGATCTACGATGCCATAGTCCGGATATCGCAAATTCCAGGCCACGCGATGCATGCCCCTACTAAGTTTTCCTTCGAGCCTTCGAACCATATTGCCCTCTTCATCTTTTACGATGATCCAAAGCCGCGGCTTCTCTTCGTTTAATTCGTCGGCTAATTCATCCCACCCTGGGAAAGGAATATTTTGTTTGTTTTTATTTAATTCTTTTTCTTCTTTTTTTCGATCCTTTTTTGAAGTGGACCAATTTTTTGCAATGTAATATGTAAAGACGGCACCAAAATCAGGGTTTTTAGCGGTAAAATAACTTGCTCCTTGACTCCCTTTTTTATCAAAGCTGACACGAGGCCTTGGAATATACCATAGCGCATCTTTTGTGTCGAACAAGACGGCTTCTTGTTGTAATATTTCATCATTTACATCACGCAAAAAACTATAATCATCCAAAATATAAAATGATCGTCCAAACGATGCGCCAACCAAATCATTTTCACGGCGTTGGATTGCCAAATCTCTGAATGAAATTGTGGGCAAACCGCCGGTAAACTTTGTCCAATAGTCACCCCCGTTTACTGAAAAATAAATACCAAATTCAGTGGCAACAAAAAGTAAATTTTTATTTTCATGATCCTGCACAATACGCCAGATCAATGTACGGTCTGGTAAATTATTTTTTATGGATTTCCAGGATTTTCCTCGATCAGTTGTTTTATATAGATAAGGATTTAAGTCTCCGTATTTATGATTGTCCAGTGCCAGGTATGCTGTGTTTTCATCAAATAAATCGGCCTTAATATCATTGACGAATGCAGTAGATGGGCAATTTCGTATGGCGCCAACTTCAATTTTTTGCCACGACATTCCACCGTCCTCGGTAACTTGTACGATGCCGTCATCCGTTCCCGCGTATAATAAATCCTCATTTAATGGAGATTCGGCAAGGGAAGTAATTGTATTGTAATTGGACATGGCATACACGTCCCAGGGATTGTCGAAGCTTTGAACACGACCCATAATAGGCAATTCCAGGCGATTTTGATCACGTGTCAGATCCGAAGAGATCGCGGTCCAGGAATCCCCTCGATTGTCCGATCGCCAAACCCGTTGTGAGGCAAAATATATACGAGTGGGATTATGTGTACTTACGAGTATTGGAGCATCCCAATTATAACGTTCGTGTACCTCTCCGGCTTCAGGTTGTGGTTTGATGTAAACGATTTCACCTGTTGTCACATCAACGCGACACAGGTTTCCTTGCTGCCATTCGGAATACATAATGGCAGGATTTCCGGGTTCTGTGGCCGGTTGATGACCGTCGCCAAATAAGGTAATCCACCAATCGGAATTACGTATGCCATGGACATTGTCCGTTCGAGACGGTCCTCCTTGTGTATTGTTATCCTGGGTGCCGCCGTAGACGTTATAAAATGGCTCGGCATCATCAACAGCCACTTTATAAAATTGAGTAAGAGGTAGGTTGTCCATGAATCGCCAATTCTTTGCCAGGTCGAAGCTTTCATATAGGCCGCCGTCGCTGCCTACGAGCAGGTAGTCGGGGTCACTTGGCCTAAAAGCCATGGCGTGATTGTCAGAGTGCTTATATTGTTCTTTCATCGTTCGAAAGGTCTTGCCGCCATCGTCGGACACACGCATGCGAACATTAGCCAGATATATACGGTCAAAAGCATGTGGGGAAGCATACAACTCCTGATAATAATGGGGCCCTGTACCTCCGGAAACGGTGTTAGACATTTTTGTCCATGACGAACCACGATTCGCACTGCGATAGACACCACCTTTGCGACGATCTAATTCTATGGCAGCATACAGCACATCGGGTTGCTGAGGGGATATAGCAAGACCTATCTTTCCCATATTTGATGTAGGTAATCCACTTTTTAACTCCTCCCATGTTTCACCACCATCAATACTTCTGTGTAAGCCGGTGCCAGGACCACCGCCCATATATGCGGCTACAGTGCGATGACGATCCCATGTCGCCGCATATAATCTACTTGGGTCGCGCGGATCTATGGCGATGTCAGTTACACCGGTCCACTCATCGTTTCCAAGCGTTTTATTCCAAGTAAGGCCTCCGTCAACAGTTTTGTAAAATCCTCGTTCACCACCTTTATTCCATAGTGGCCCTTGCACCGCAACCCATACAACATTGGAATTGTCAGGATGGACGATAATTTTCGATATATGTTCGCTATCCTTTAATCCCATGTTTTTCCAGGATTTACCACCATCTACGCTGAGATAGATGCCATCTCCATAACTGACATGACGACCTCCCACGTTTTCGCCGGTTCCAACCCAGACCCTGTGGGGGTTTGACGGGTCGACGGTCACACAGCCGATAGAATACACGGATTGACCATCGAAGAGTGGTGTCCAGGTTACTCCTGCATTCTCGGTTTTCCATACGCCTCCGGAGCCAACTGCTATGTACCATGTGTTTTCGTCATTAGGGTGTACGGCAATATCCGCTATTCGCCCGGACATGAAGGCAGGCCCTATGCTTCTAAATGATATGTTGGAAAAGACACCTGAAGAATACAAGGAGTCTCGTAGTTTATCCTCTTGACCATAAGTGAAACAGTTAAGTGCTAGGGATAAAAGAAGAAGTGGTAAAAAGGTTTTCATTGAAGATTGTAATTAAGTGCGTGTAAGATAAGGTGTTGTTGGAAGAGCAGATAGCATAAAATGGTCGAAACTGGAATAGGCCTTCATGTCCAAAGGCTGGTGGTTGCAACGCGAATAGTAGGCAAAAAGCAACGTCACATGGAAACAGAAAAGTGCTTAATTATTGCATTCGCTAGTCAGGTTCCACCTTAAATTCGGTAGCACTTAAATTGGTGCTGTTTAAAAACCAAAGTACCTCACATCTCAACCTTCTGAATGCGCTTGTGAATTTCCGGAATAGCCATTGTGGCTGCAGAACCGTACCAGGGGTGCAATTCCATGACAAGGGATCCGGCCTTAATTGCCGGGTCAGTAGCAGTCAATTCTCTGGCTTCTTCAATTGTCCGAACATCAAAAACGTATAAACCGCGCAGGTCGCCATTATCCATGAAGGGACCAGCAAGAATCAGCTTACCTTCTTCAGCCAGCCGACCAATATTAGCCATATGAGCCGCTTGTAATTTATTTGCTTCCGCTTTATCCGTTGGGCGATTTGGACCACTCTTTAAGAATGCAATTACGTATTGCCGCATGCCATAATCATCAGCTCCGTATTTCATGGCCATGGATTCATCATAGCCCGCAGTGGATTTTGATACGGTTTCCTTAGTTGTATTACATTGTATGCATAAAAAACCAATTAACAGAATCGAAAACAGAACATTTGTAAAGGACTTAAACATGGCACATAATTTTGACAGAAAGCGAATTTAATAAACTTTAAACAGAGCTTTCCAGATTAATATTTGCGAGCGACATAAAAGACATAATCTCCTCCGTCGTGATGCGCATTTTTAATTACCTGGTGTATATGACCACTTTCAATATGACTTTTAAGCAAACTTAGTCCGCTTTTTACTTCTTCATTGCGATTTACGTCTGCGAATGATGAAATTCCATTTCGAACGCGTTGATCAAAGTAAAGTTCCGGTCTATTTTTACCTGAATACAAAAATAAATCTGCTTGATCATCGCGAATAAAATAAGGGATTTTTTCGTCGATAGTAAATTGGCTATTTACTAAAGTCGATTCAATTGTCTTTTCATCAGGCATCAGAACGGCCGCCTCATGCATGATTTCGGGAAAATAGTGACGTAGCCAATAAGCAGAGGTTTGCTCAAATGTAGACGTGAAGAGAACAAAAGGTCGGCCCGGTTTTAATATTCTGTGGATTTCTGAAAATCCCTGGCCTAAGTCCGTCCAGTGGTGAATCGTGAGCATAGCCGTAACACCATCCTTGCTTTCATTCTCAAGTGGAATGGCCTCAGCTACACCTTTTATCCAATTAATTTTGTTTGTTTTGCTTCGTGCTTCTTCCAGCATGACAGCTGACGGTTCTATTCCTACGAAATCTAAACCCAAATTGTGCAGTACAATTGTATAGTTTCCGGTGCCGCAACCTATATCGGCATATTGTCCGCTATCTACCGGTTTTAAATATTTAAAAAACTGTCGACTGATGTAATCATCGGCGCGACGTGTAGAATTATAATTAATTCCGATTCGATCGTATTTAGCCCCCATTTAATTTTAATAATTATGGTGTGTCTTCACCATATTCCAAATGATAAATAATGCTTGAGCCATCAATTTTTAAATGTACGATATACAGATTATCATACGTATTCTCGTTGAATGTTGGAATCGACGTGGTTTGTGATAACGCATTAATTAATTCTGGCGTCGTATTTGAATGACCGACCACTAATACAGATTGGCCTCGGTGTTCGGAGCGTAAGTCATTGGCGAACCCCGGAATATTAAATGCATTATAAATTTCGGTTGTATGACCTTGACTATCTGCTGTAGGTTGAGCTGTTTGGCGCGTACGGTTAAAATTTGATGAGTACACAGTACTTAAGTCGAAATTGGACAATGCATGGGCAAGGTCTTCTGCTCGCACTATACCCGCGGTGCTTAAATTTGGATTACTACCTCCTCCGGCCGTCTCCGCATGACGTACACAAATAATTACGACGGACGAATCCTCTGGAATAACTTCAACAATCGTATCACGCTCGATGATAATAATGGTGTCGAGATGTGAGATTATAGTGGTATCGTGTTGTATAACAGTGATCGTGTCGCGAACGGTAATTGTCTCGATAATCGTGCTGGGATCATCATCGCTGCATCCAAGTGAGATAAAGCAAGACGATAGTAGGAGGTAGAATATAAATTTCATTTGTTGGATGGGTCGATGCTTGAAAAAGATACGAAAGATAGCCATAAAGAATATGGCGTATGGAATGGGGTCTGTTGTGTACGGAGGGGTCAGAATCCTACTCCCTTTCTTTCTCGAAAAATTATGGGTACGACACTATGAAAAAGTGTTCCGGCCAACATACCATAGAGGCCTAAACGCGCATGGTGCCGTTCAATCATTTTCGGAGGTAGATCAACAAAAAAGCTATAAACTAGAAGCAGGGAAGAAACAACGAATAGTATACTTCCAATCCATTGTCCCAGTCGGCAGATATGATTTTTAGAAAATGTAAAATATGTACCGAGTAATATGTGTGGAACGGCACTTAAAAGTAAATATAAATGCCCGGCTCTGAATAAAGCTCGTTCCATTCCGAGCATGTCACCAACATGGAGCGTATGGCGCATATGTTGCCCTGTCCAAAGGAATAAAATTAAAAGAGCGATGCCGAATAGTAGGTGAAATAACTTCATAACGGATAATTTTCATAGTGAAGTTAATTGATATTTATTTTGTCTATTCTAAATGAAACGCACCATTAAATACTACACGAGATTCATCATCAAGGTCTGGTGCTTTTGTCAAGAGATCAAATTGTATATTCCATGTAGATGACCCATCCATTGAACCGGCAATCCAACCATCAGAAATACGATTAATATAGAATCCAACAAATCCTCCAACGTGATGGATGGCATGCGCATTCATCTGTTTAAGCTCTAAATCAATCGCTGAGAATTCTGCACTATTTGAAGGGATTTCAAATACTATTTTCAAGCCATCCACTAGTGGAGATGGCACATTAAGATCAAATTGTGAATAGGTGAATACTATATTTTCACCTGTGTCGATACGAAATATATCGATGGAATAACTTGTGTCGACGGTAATTTGCCGCTCTTCCTGGTAAGTCATGGATAATTCCAGGTTTTCGTGCGCATGATCATCGTTCGAACAACCTATTAACAAGCTGGATAGTAGTGCAGTGAAGAAAATTAATCGAATACAGGATTTCATAGTTCGAATATGTGTTTGTATAAGTATAATGTGGACCATGTCAAAAATGCTACTGGTAAACCCTACATTTGGATGTAGCAAAAGCAAATTATAGATGAGATTTTACCTATCATTATTGCCGTTTATTCTAATAGTATCTGCAATATGCCCTTGCGGCGCACAAGTATATAAATCAATGGAGCCACTAGCCCATACATATAGCATAGTAGCCTATGATTCGGTAACTGGTGAAATGGGTGTAGCTGTGCAAAGTCATTGGTTTCAGGTTGGACCACTGGTCGTTTGGGGAGAAGCCGGAGTTGGTGTTGTTGCCACACAATCATTTGTCAATCCGGCTTTTGGTCCCAATGGACTCCGAGCAATGGAAGAGCGAAAGTCGGCAGAAGAAGCGTTGGACGAGTTAATCGCTAAAGATGAGGGACGCGCATATAGACAAGTTGCTATGTTGGACAGACAAGGACGAGCTGCTGCATATACCGGAGAGAAATGTATACAGGCGGCAGGCCATGCAGTAGGGAAGCATTACAGTGTACAAGCTAATCTTATGGCAAATGATCAGGTATGGCCCGCCATGGCCAAAGCTTTTGAAGAGACATCGGGCACCCTCGCAGAGCGGATGATTGCCTCGTTGCAGGCCGCTGAAGATCAGGGAGGAGATATCCGGGGCAAACAAAGTGTTGCTTTGCTGGTCGTGGCGCCCGAATCTACTAATCGACCCTGGGTTGACCGGCGAGTTGATCTACGGATTGACGACCATCCGGAACCGTTAAAAGAATTGCGCCGCTTGTATAAAATTCATCAAGCCTATCAATATATGAATGAAGGTGACCTGGCTGTCGAGCATCAAAATATCGAAAAGGCTATGACGGCCTATGGCAAGGCGATGGAATTAAATCCCGATAATGAAGAAATGAAATATTGGTATGCAGTAGCACTGGCTAATAATAATCGATTCGCTGATTCAAAAAAATTATTTTTTGAGGTATTTGATAAAAACGTCAATTGGAAAATTCTCACCCCACGATTAATTTCAAATGGTTTACTTACTATTAGCGATGAACAATTGGGAGAATTATTAGAGCACTGAATTTCTAGTTCGACTTTCTGACATGTAAGGATTTATGAAATGAACTTCTAATTTCATCCAAATCATTCACATTTCCTCTGTCGGCAATTAACGCTAAATAGAGGTATAATTTATACGATAGCTAACTCGCCTCTTTAATTAATTGCACACTTGAATGCGAATCGTTAATTCAGCTCCCAACTCAACTTCAAATTCTTCTTGCAAATCAACAAAGTTTCCTGCATCAAAAAATATCGCTGCTCCATTTTGAATAACGGTCAAGCCATTCGTTCGTATAGAGGTAGAAGCTTTAAATGTTTGGTTGCCACTAACATTTCCTGAAACTAGCAGTGTGTCTACGCATCCACCGCCGCCTCCAACTAGTCCAAATCCCCCTAGTCCTGAATCGAAGGTGGAGGAATATTGATAATGCGGACCGAATGCTAATTGGCTGGTAGATTCCAAATTGGTGTTTGCATACGAATTTCCTGCATCGTCAATTGAAACATTTGCTCTGCCCATAGAACCTATCTGGGGAAGGAACGATACGAGTTCTGACGAGTCGTAGTAGAGAGTCACTGTCACGGAAGCTGATCCATTCGGATTTTCCGGACTGATAATAAAGGTCTTTTGTGAAACGCTTAGTGTATCAAACCAAGCCACGTCATCGGTGCCCTCTCGATCAACTTCAACACGTGTACAACCGAAATTATGCGCGGATAAATTCTGGACGGTCGCCATTATTTTTTCCGTATTCGCATCATAAAAATGCACTGTTTCAAACGGGCCCACGGGTAGTTCAGCAAATCCACTAACACTATTTACTTCCGTTTGAATATTCGAACCGGCGTCAATATTAAATCGCATTTGTGGGCGAAATTCATACGTGAAATTACCGCTCATCGTGCAACCCGTTACATCATCAGCGCGATTCATATTTTCTACATCATATCCAACATCATCATATTTGACGATGTCATTTTGCGTCCAGGAGCCGTTATCAAAACAGGTTTCAATCATAATATTGGATGAACCGTCCCATGTAAAAGGTGTGTCGAAGACTATTGTATTCCAACCAACCGTTGTGGTTACGTTACCTGTGAATACTTGCGTAAAACCTCCAACAAAAGAGTTGTTCGGATGGCTGTTTGACACAGTGTGTTTCATGCGAACGGTGAAACCACTATACGGTTGCGTACTTGCCTTTGTGACTACTTCCATAGCCAATGAATTAATATTCCCGGCTTGCATACCAGCCGCTGTCAAATCACTCGCTCTATATATAATTTGAAACCGACTGTCTTCCCAATATCCTCGAAATGGAGAATAAATACCACTGGTCGAAAGAGCTCCGGAGCCTACAATAAAATCTCCAGATGAACTTGGGTTTGGAGCTATATCATCATTGGATACCGTCACATCATGTGAATCAGTAGCACCAATTGTCACATTTGCATCCGTTGTATTTAAATTTTGGATGGTGACAGTAATTATTTCATCAGATTCAATTCTACCATCTTCAATGATATTAATTGGGATAAACTGACTTGCCGAAGAGCCACTATTAAAGGTTAAGGAAGTTGCCATAATTACGTAATCTTCGCCTGAAAGTGCTGAACCGGAAACAACAACGTCGACGGTTGCATTTGCGGCGGGAGCAGCAGAAATTGATACCTCCAACATGATTTCCATCGAATCACAACTGCTTCCTTCGGAAACAGATGAAGTGGAGGTAACAAATTGAATTTTGTTCAAGGTGCAACCGATGGGGTATGTTCCGTCCATAAAGTTTATTCCGGAATTACCAGGGTCTAGCCAAGGCTGCAACTTACGGCGATTGTCTGTGACGCCATTATTTAACCAGGATCGAGCTACTTTGCCATATACACCCGGATCATTTGGTGGGTCGGAACAATTAATAGAACTTCCACCGTGTAATTGGCCGAGTATTCGGCTGTTTGAATCAAATATTGGTGAACCAGAAGAACCCCCTTCTGTCACGGAATGTCCATTAGTCGTTGCATCCCAGTTCACTGTCCAATGTGAATCGTCGTTTGACCCATTCCACCCCGTGCTCACAGGTACCTGACTGTGCGTAGCAATTTTCTTGGCATCACCGGAGGGGTGATGAATACCGACACCTCCGCTCACTGGTGTTTGGTCACGAGCATCCCAGCCGGCAAAATAAACATCAATCGTAGGTACAGCGTCCAAGGGGTTTTCGGCCAATTCAATTAAGGCGAAATCAGAAGGACTATCATTTGCCAATATTGTACCACCACTTACTGATTCACTTAAGTTAGCCGTGCCACTGCCGCAGTTGGGGAATTCATAATTAAAATAAAAAACAAATCCTGAAACATCAGGGCTCGATACGGCATCGGCTCCACTGGGTAGACAGTGATCCGCGGTTAAAAAAAGCGGTTCGCAGTCATCATTGGTATTTCGAACTATACAACCCGAACACCAATCTGAACCATTGAGTGTAATGCGTCCCACTCCTTTCTTCTCATCTTGCCAATTGTCGCCTTCAGGCGAACAATTAATGTCTACCTGGCAAGCACCTGAATCACCGGGGTCACGACTATTATTTTTATTCAACGTAAAAGAGCGATAGCCATGTGCAACCTGACTAATTACTATCTGGCTTTGGTCGCTCACGTCCGCAGGTTCAAAATACTCTAGTGTTGCTCTGTCATCGTTAATGACGGCTGTTGCAAACTTGCGATTTACGGTATTATTCTTCGACGTAAAAGCACCAATTACCTCGGTTTTGCTTCCATTATATATATGCAGTTGTCCGCCTACCGGAATAAAAAATGAATTGTAGAGAAAATTAATGTTCTTGGCACCAGGGCAATCTATGTGCAGGCGATATATGGTCCCATCTTGCACACGTCGCACTTCGCCCTCGGTTAATACGTCAATCTCTGTTTTAAATGGAAAGGCAAAACGCATCTTACCATCATTTTGATTGTTTATGGCATCTTCTTGTAGCAAGCCTTCCACGTCAATCGACGGCATGGTTATCACTGGAATACCTTCATTTGACAGGCCATGCACAACACTTAGTACCGGTAAATCGGCCTTCAGTTGCGCGAAACAAGAATACAATATGATTGAGAATGAAAGGGAAAGTATGGATCTTTTCATTTTAAAGAGAAGTTTGTATCTAGGAATAGAGCGCACTAATGTAGTGAATATCAGTGTGAAAGGTAAACAATGGCCAAGGGCATTCTGATATATTTATAATTTTTTAATAAGCCGGAATTAGCCGTGAGTCAGCTGTGGTTCATTTGATAAGTGAAGAAATTTATGAACGATAACTATTCGAAAAATACATTAGAAAAAATCAATGAGCTTGACCGCTTGCGAATGAGTCTTCGTGGAAGGCAGGCAAAGCTTGTCAAACAGCTAGTGGTAATAAGTATGCTGACGATAATTGTTTCAGCTATTTTATTCAGAAACTACTGGTTTACGGCATGGTTTGCCATTATATCAGTTACTTTCTCGTACACGATTCACACTGACACAATCTCAAAAAAGTTTACCGCGCTAGCTAATGAAGTAAAGTCGAAATTATTAGAGGCACTTATACATGAGTACCATCCTGAGATCAATCATCTTTTCAAAACTAGTCCATCTCGAGGCTATAAACATTTTGAACGAATAAAATCCGGTACGTTACAATTTATGGACGAAGAGGATGTCATTGTCGGCGAGCTTAAAAACACTAAATTTTATTTATCGGAAATAAAATTGATGGACGACAAGGAAATATTTTCCGGTATTTTATTTCATTTTGAATTAGATAAGTTGTGTTTTCCAAGTTCATCAATTTGGGGCACTAGTATTGATGTATCGGAAAGAAAAGACGTTAGAAGTTTTAAAAATTATCCATTGAATTTTACGACTAAGGATATTAATATATTTGAGCAGTCAATTGGTCTATTTTTAGGGTTGATTGCACATTTGTCTAAGCGGTCTGGTAAATTAAGAATGCAACTTGACGGAAATAAAATAACAATCGTTCTTCCAACTAAAATGAAGTTTTTAGATACCCCGGCCTTTGAATTAAAGAGAAAATTTAATCATAAAAAATATTTTGAAGTATTGGGAAAACAAGTGAATTCGTTGTTTTACATTTTGGAAGCGTTCGCTTTAAAAGAAGAAGGCGGAGCAATGATCGACGAAAGATTGGAGATCATTGCTCAAAAAATGCTACGCGAAGACTGAAAGGATAAAAATGTTCTTTGTTCCAGATTTTCATTATTGTATCCCAAGTAAAAATAATTTAGAAAGGCTATATGGACTTGATCTTACTGGAAGCTCGAAAGTTGAAAATATAGTTGACGTCGCAGCAGAAGCTGATGAGGGATTCCCGGCTTACGATCAAAATATGCCTTATGCCTATGATGCAAATGGAAATATGATATACGATCCATCGCGAAAAGTGCATATCAGCTATAATCGACTTAATTTACCTGATACGCTGACGTTCGAAAATGAACGTATGATCACTAACCGATATGATCAAGAAGGACAAAAGTTGACTCAAACAATATGGATGGACTATTTGGAGCCGACTATTGTCGAAACCGGAAGTGATCCGCACACCGGAGAGCAGGATACAATATTGTCGTCGGGGACTTTCATTGCCGAAAACAGAAATTATGTTGAAAACATTGAACTAGTTAATGAAAAAATACAAGTCGTACATCATGCAGAGGGTCGAGTCGTGGATACAGAGGGTGTCGGGGTAGCAATTTTACCAGATACAATAGATTTAAACTTCGATGATGATCAATATTATTATGGATCGTCCCTTGTAGTTCCGTCTATAGTTCTAGGTACCGGTGAACTCGTTATAGAAGCGCATGATTCTATATGGCTCGTAGGTCCGCATGAGGTGGTAGAAGCCTCTGGTGTTGACTACTGTGTGCAAATTGCCGAGTTCGAGCAGGATACCGGTTGGCAGTGGGAATACTACATTCGTGACCATCTCGGGAACTTACGGCTTACATTCAGTGATTTAAATGATGATGGAGCGGTAAATGTATCGCTCGACAGCTTGAATGAAATATTGGAGGAGCATCACTACTATCCGTTCGGCATGAAGCACAACGGACCGTGGCTGAAGCGCAAGGATCGGGGTTTTGAAAATAAATACAACTACAACGGCAAAGAAGAAATGCCGTTTACAGGGTATTTATATTATGGGTTTAGATGTTATGATCCGAGTACTGCGAGGTTTACTTCAATAGACCCAATCAGTGATCAGTTCCCGCATGTCAGTACATTTAATTATGCGGAAAATTCGCCGATAAGAAATATCGACTTACATGGGTTACAAGGTGTTGATGTGAATGCCGGTTACAATCAAGTCATGGCTCGTATACATGGCACGGAAGAGCAAGCTAAGGCTTATGAGAATGTGCAAAAGGCCCAGGCTTATGGAACTATTGGCGGAATTGGAGTAGGTGCGGGCGCTATAGCGGTAGCAATGGCAGGCCCAGAAGCAACAGCTGCTTTTCTCCTTAATGAGGCAAAAGACGAGGTTCTTTCGCAAGCGACTGGTGGAGCTACTGATATACTGGATGCAACCAAGATGGGAGCTAAGCTACTAAAGGAGGGGGGCACGAGACTCTATCGAGCAGTTTCGAAAGCTGAATTAAATGATATTAAAGATTCAGGTCAGATTAGGCCAGGGAAAGGAACTATGGAAGTAAAATTATTTACTGATAATGTCGATGATGCTATTAAACAAGGAGATGCGACAGGAGGTGAATATTCTATAATTCAAGTTGAAGTTCCTAGTAGCACAGTAGATCAACTTGAAACACTTCAAGTGGATACACGCATGACAACCGGCAATACAATTGCAGTTCAACCGGATAAACAGGAATTATTTAATACCACACGTGGAAAAGTAAGTATTCTAGATGAATAGAAAAATAGAATTTTTAAGATATAATGTTATTATTTCCTTGTTTCCAACCCAAGCTGGAGGAAGAAAAAGCGGCATTATTGAGGAATATACTCCAAATGTTTTATTTGGGTTCGACATGGAGAATTTGGAAGAACTGTGGAATGGATCAAACTATCAGTACAACACACCGGATACTGAACAGATTAAAAACTCAGGAGTAAGGTTTAAGGGACTTAAAGTTAGCACCTATCCCGGCGGAATTACCATGGGAGAAATGTATATGACGAAGGGAGCACAGGAATACATTACGGAAAATAAGCTACAAAAGAATACTTCCTTTCTCATTAGAGAAGGTTCAAGAATCATTGGGTCAGGGGTGATCATTTAACCATTGTTTTATTATTCATGCTTTAATTCTTGATAATCCCTTTCAAATTTCTTCACTTTATGATTGTATAGTTCCTCCATGTAAAATGCACATAAGAAATGATTTGTCCGTTGGTAGCGCCTCTACACTTGATAATATTCCAAAGTAGGAGGAATTTAAGGTTAAAGACTATAATGCAGGAAAAACAGATGGTGCCACGATAAGAGTAAGAGGTGAATAAAAAAATAAAATGAGAAATGACATATGATTTTTTGTGATCTCAGAATCGAGTTTTAAGTCGGTACTACCGACCAAATAATCCAACGACACATCATGAAACATGATGTTCATTGGAAGTTGTTGCTTCTGTGGCCGAATGAACAAGAAGAAATGTTGATTCTGATTTACCTATTGGCAATCAGCACTAAATTCGATATTAGTGAATTAGGTAGCATTTTATTTAAATAAATGATAAATTATGAGATTCAATAATGAAACGACTTTGGAGCAGTTGTTTTTGGAGGTAAAAAGAGTACAGGATAATGGTGATTTGGTATTTATAAAATTTGATGGAGAGCGCGAAATTAACCATATTACGATTATTATTTCGTTTAATCCTAAAATAGATAGGGAGCAAATACGATTTGAAGGAGACAATTTAAGGGAATTATTAAAAAAGGCTTTATTAGAATACCATAACTAATATGGGGTATAAATTGTTTCTGGATGATGTTCGCGACGTGTCTATGGTGTACAAAGACCAAAGTGATTCTGATTATATTGTTGTCCGAAGCTACAAAGAATTCGTTGAATGCATTAAAATGAGAGGCCTCCCATCATTTGTAAGCTTTGATAATGATCTTGGCCAGGATGAGCTGGGAATGTTATTACCGGATGGTTATGATGCGGTGAAATGGTTAGTGTTTAAAAGCGGTTTGGACCTGAGAAAGCTAAACTATAGAATACACTCAGCCAATCCAATAGCCTCGGTTCAAATTGACTCTTTACTTAAAAACTATATTGCTCATTTAAGAAAAATAGATCAATCTACAGATGACTAAGGTGAGGTGTTTCAGGATATAACGAAAGGCGCGAGTAAAATAAACCCTCTACTATTATACATATTATACGAGCATTAGAGTTTATGGTTATAAGTTCCATTAACAAATTCGACCTTATCGTGGCCATTAATTCATTTTATCTATAGAACGAGGGCCATATAAAAAGCAAAAATAGATTAGAACATGAGTTTTGACTTGCCATCAATTAAAAAAATAATTGACGACGTTGCATTTGCAGATCTTGAAAGAAATCATGTTGCTCCAAATATTGGTGACATGAATAAAGAGGGAATATGGTTTCCGCGAGGGTATGAATAGGGAGTTAAATTCAATTAGATGATTGATGGCCTAAAGAATATTCGACATTTTATTCCAAAAAAACAGCCACGAAGGACACGAATTAACACCAAGAATTAAATCTCATTGAAAAGCGTTTCCATTGTCAGATTATGCCAAAAACCCTGCGGGTTGCATTCGAACATTAAATAAAGCTAAATGGCATAATCAACGTTTGACTATTTGAAAAACATATTCATCAAACCCCCAGGGTTGAATTTTTTCTTAATTCGCAAGTTGAAAAGCCGAGAAATACACAGAGAAGCACGAAAATAGTTTGTTCATTTCCATATTTCCATATTTCCATATTTTCACATTACCACATTACCACATTACCACATTACCACATTACCATATCAAGATCGTTCCTTCGTTACCGTCTTCAACATTTCTTTTACCGCTTCCTCTAATTGCTGATCACGCCCCTTACTCACTTCGCCGGGATCATTATTAACCTTAATATCGGGTTCGAGTTGTTTATTTTCGAGGTAGTCGCCTTCCGTGTCTACCATACCCACTTGAGGGATGCCGAAGACCATGCCGTTTTGCAGACGCTCCCACCAAACGGCCGTGCCGGTTCCGGGAACAGGCATGCCTAATAGTTTTCCGATACCTAATGCACGATAGGTATAGGGAAACATGTGCGCGTCAGAATAATTGCTTTCACTCATAACAACGATCGAAGGTTTAGACCATTTAAATTGCGGTTCGTTGCCTAAGTCTTGACCACGGGGCATGAAGGTGATATAATTTTTTCCATTTAAAAATGTAGCTAAATCATCGTGTAGCCAGCCACCACCATTGAATCGCGTATCGACGATCAGAGCTTCCTTATTGTGATTTTTGCCAAGCACATCATCATAAACTGTGCGGAAACTACGGTCATTCATTCCGCGAACATGAACATAACCGACCTTTCCATCAGATAATTTTTCGACCATTTCGCGATTTTGTTTTACCCATCGCTGGTAGCGAAGTTCATTTTCTTTCCCAAGTGAAATGGGCTTAACCGTTTCATCCCATCGATTTCCGGTAGATGGATCGTAAAGGGAGAGTAAGGTGTTTTTATTATGTTTCCGATTGAGTAGTTTAAAATGATTAGTTTCTGGTGTTAGGGCTACACCGTCTATTTTTTCGATAATTGTTCCTGCCGTGATTTTCGAGCCGGCTTTTATTATTGGGCTCTTATCCATAACTTCAGATACTTTCAACCCATCGCCTGAATGCGCATAATCGTAAAACAGTCCCAGACTTGCGGTCTTATAGCCATTTTGATCGCGGTTCCAATACCGGGCACCTGTATGCGATGCATTTAATTCACCCAGCATTTCGCTAAGCATTTCGGCGAAATCGGAATTATTGTTGATATGCGGGAGAAACCTGGCGTACTCCTGTTTGTAAAAATCCCAGTCAAGTTCATGCAAGTCAATTTTATAAAATTTTTCTTGAACCTGACGCCAAATATGTTCAAATAAATATTCACGTTCTTGCATTTCGGTAAGCACCATTTCTCCTTTCAGATTGACGGATTCTGATTTTCCATCTTTGATACCCACTTTTGATATTTTCCCACTTGAAAGAATGTATAAGTTCTCGTCTTTTTTATCTGCAATAAGCTGACCTCCACTCGGCCCCTTTAGTTTTGTGTGAATTTTTGTTTCGCGTGTTCGTAAATTGGTTTTCCATAAGTCATAACCTTTCTCGAATCTAGCGAGATAAAAAAGCGATTTACCATCTTTGGTTACATAAAAATCACCTAAATGTGCTGAGTGAATAGTTAAGCGCACGCGACGATCTTCTATATTATCTAATTCTATTTTTATAGGTTCTACTTTCTCTTTTTCCTCATCGTCCTTATCCGTTTTTTTGTCTTTTGATTTTTCATCATTTTCGGATTTTTCTTTTTTTTCTGCCTCTTTTTCTTCTTCTTCCTTAAGCTCAAACTCCTCTTCTGACATCACAAAATCATCGTATGCCTCCTGGGTTAGAAAAGTGGCATATATATCCATTTGACTTCCCCAGCTGGCGTGACTTTTCATTCCGTCCCGACCAGATAAATACGTAAATATTTTTCCATCCATCATCCACCGCGGCGCATAAGCGCCATAACCACTTTGGCTTAAATCCTTTATTTCACCCCCGGCAGCCGATACCAACCCGATTTGATCGGTCCAGCGTTTTTCGGGCAAAACATTGATGAGTAAATGCTTGCTGTCTGGCGACCAGTCAAAGAACTGATCACCATCCGAATAAGAATATTGGCGGTTGGCCGGCATAATTTCTCGAACTGCTTTAGTCTCCAGGTTTATCACTTTTACAGCGGTTCTATTTTCAAGAAAAGCGACCTCTTTACCATCTGGCGAGTACGCTGGTTGGAATGTTTCTTCTTCCGAGGCAAGAATTACCTTTTCATCGAGTAAGGTGGAATTGAAAAAATACTTTTCATCTTCTCTTGCCAGAGAAGTTTCGTAGAGGTTCCAACTTCCATTGCGTTCTCCTGCATAAAGAATCGATCGCCCATCAGGACTGAATGAAACAGATCGTTCTTGTTCAGGTGAATTTGTAATCCGACGCGTCGTACCTTCTTTTATAGAGCTTACAAATACCTCGCCTCGAAAAATATACGCAATTTCTTTGCCGTTGGATGATAAATCCATTTGCGTAATTTTTTGATTTACCTTAACGATCTCTTCGTCATTATATC
Source organism: Saprospiraceae bacterium (assembly GCA_028279185.1). Lineage (GTDB taxonomy): Bacteria > Bacteroidota > Bacteroidia > Chitinophagales > Saprospiraceae > JANQSS01. Next base: position 169,676 of record JANQSS010000205.1, read on the forward strand.
GCTGATCAACATTGATGGCTATGTTGATTTTTTCCGGGCTACCACCTGGAAGTAAGGTATATAATTCACCGTTGTAACTGAAACATAATTTGTCGTCATCAGAGGCTGATAAGAAACGGATTGGATGGTTTTCAAATTTTGTTAATTGTGTTTCTTCGTTCGTAGTTAGATCTTTTTTGTAAATATTAAATGATCCATTTTTTTCTGATAAATAGAAAAAAGCATCTTCGTCCTTTGTGAATATGGGATTGCGGTCTTCTCCGGCAAAGGGGGATATTTTATTGTACGTTTTTGAGGCAATATCATATGTAAAAATGTCTCGCGTGACGGATGATTTATGATGTTTTCGGAAGCTGTCTTCATATCCTTTGCGGTCATGAAAAATTATTTTACTTCCGTCAGTATTAAATCGGGCTGAAAGCGCAGGTGTCGTCATTACTTGATTGATGCGGCCGCCATCGACAGATACGGAGTAGAGCTCCGGTAAAACACCAGATGGAAATTGTTGATTTGAAGCAACATCAAGCCGGCTTGATGAAAATATGATCGATGAATTGTCCGGGGAAAAGTCAGATGGAAAATCACCGGATGAATGAAACGTCAGTCGTTGTGCTTTGCCACCGGTAGCCGGCATGACATAGATATCGTAGTTGCTGTATCGATCCGATGCAAATGCAATTTTCTGACCATCATGTGACCAGACAGGCATGAAATCGTGCGCGTTGTGTAGAGTAATCGGTCGTGCATCACCCCCGTCCGCGGGCGCAACATAGATGTCCCCTTTATATGTAAAAGCAACGGTTTCGCCGTCAGGAGATATGGCCGAATAACGCAGCCAAAGTGGTTGGTCCTGTGCTTGACTTAGAAAGGAAATTGCAATAAAAAGAAGGAAAGGGTAAAGCTTTTTCATGCCAGAGAAGATTGAGGATTAAAAATGTGGCCTAAAATAAGATATTGACGATAGATAAAAATGGAATTTAGACGAACGACGCGTTGGGCTCTGCGTTTGAAGAGTGGTGCCGCATAGTGGTGGTTGTTCAAAAGTTTATCAGTGTAGAAATAGCGGCATTTTGAGCATCGTTGTAACATTCTGATACCGCTCTTCGTAATATCATAAAACCAGAATCGTTGAAAGTATGCTACGGATAACACAATTTCTTCTATTGAGCTTGTTTTGCCTAATGGTAAAAGACGCGTGTGCACAAAATATACTATCAGGGCGGGTTGTGGATGGTAAAGGAGCGGGCATATATTATGCCACTGTGGCCGTGTTTTCATCATCGGATAGCTCGGTGGTGCAATCGATTAGCACGGATGAAGACGGAGCGTTTATCTTAAAAAATCTTCCAGATGGGGAATTCTATCTCTACGCTGCAATGCTCGGATTTGAAGACAAAAAGGTATCCGGAGTAAGACTGCCAAACGACAATTCAACACCTGTGGTAATTAACATGGTTACCGATGCGAATATGCTGGACGTCGTTGAAATTACCGAAAAGCTGCCGTTAATGGAGCAAAAAGCCGACAAGCTTATTATAAATGTTGAAGGAAATGTTACGAATACGAGCGGAAGCTTACTTGACGTAATGAAAAAGGTGCCGGGTATGCTCGTCGTAAATGATCGTATTTCGTTGGCTGGTTCTGGCACACCAACAATTCTATTGAACGGAAAGAGCACGCAGTATATGGATATTCAATCCTTGCTTAAGGATATGCCTGGAGACAACATCAAAAAGGTGGAGATTATCCATCAGCCAGGAGCGGAATATGAAGCTTCGGGTTCAGGACCAATATTAAATATTATAATGAAAAAGAATTCACTTTTCGGAACTAATGGAAGTGTTCATGTTGGTGTAGGGAAAGGTGAACTTTGGGATTATAACACAGGTATTAATCTAAGTCATTATGCAGGAAAAGTAAATATTTCTGGTGGGCTGGGGTATTCGAGAAATGCTTGGGTTGAAGACTTGGACCTTATACGACGACTGAATAATATTGACAAACAAGTTGATGGTATTTACACACAAAGCAACCATGATCCGAATACGCCGAATAGTTACCGTGGAAATATTCGCATCGATTATGATTTAACGAAAAAACATCGCATTGGATTTGGTGCGAAATTATATTCCAACACAAATGAACGAACAGCTGTAAACACGACTAAAGTTGATTTGCTTGATGAAGAAACGTTTGACTATAATTTGCGTACGGAGAATGACCGAACGAGCTCCTGGGATTATTATTCGCTAAACCCCTATTACATATTTGAAATGGATACCAGCGGGCAAAAGTTGGAGTTCGACCTAGATGTTGCACGCTATAAGGTAGACGGCGAGAATACATTAAATACATCGAGTTCAATAACGTCTGAACTGGATCGACAGCGATACATTCAACCAGGTGATACAAAAATATTTGCATCCAAACTCGACTATACGAAGCCAATATCTAAAAGTTTCGAATTGCGAATTGGTGGAAAATACAGTTATGCCGACCTGGATAATGACTTGCAATCACTCTATTTTGAAGACAATAGCTGGAAAAATAATGTGAGCCAAAGCAATCACTATTTGTTTGAGGAAACAATTTATGCGGGCTATGGGAAAATAAATTGGAATAAAGGGAGCTGGTCCGGAACAGCCGGTCTGCGTTATGAAAAAAGTAATTCAGAGGGGATGTCCGTAACGATCGATTCCATGTTGTCACGTGATATTTCAAAATTATTCCCAAGTTTTAGTGTATCCAAGAAAATCAATGATGTCCTAACATCCACGGCAGCGTATAGTTATCGAATCGATAGGCCAAGATATTCAACACTAAATCCTTTTGTATACTATATCGATCCATTTACATATGAAACAGGGAACCCAACTATATTGCCGGAACTAACGCATAGTGCAAAATTTACATTGAGTTATGAAGGGCAGCCCTTTTTCAATATCGAATATAAAAAATCGGAAAATGCAATCGTAGAAATCACCCAGCAAGAAGATGACTCGGAAGAAGCCTTTAAGACGGATGTAAATTTTAGTAATAGAAGTGTGTTCAGCACATCACTTGTATTTCCGTTAAGCTTTATTAAGGGACTTGATGGTTATGGAGGAGTTGTCGTGTCAAAAACGATGTTTGATTCGCCGCTAGAGGGAGCAACATTCCGTCGAGATCGATGGACACCGACTGCATTTATTCAAATCGAGTTTGAGTTACCGGGTGAAATAGATGCCGAAATTGGAGGGTGGTATCAGGGACGTTCACAAGAAGGAATTTTTGATGCTGAGTATTTATATGGAACAAGCGCCGGAATTTCAAGAAAATTTTTGAATAAAAAATTGAAAGTGAGTCTAGGAGTGGAAGATTTTGCGGTTCGCTTTTGGCATGCACGGGTGGATTATCAACAGGATATGGATTTGGTCTCGTCGTGGCAGGCACCAGTGGTTAATTTCCGGTTGAGCTATCGATTCGGAAACCAGTTTTTGAATAAAAAGAAGCGTAGAGAGGGCAGTGCTAGTGAGGAAATACGACGTGCGACGAATTAGCGCTGGCAATGCCGGAAGAATGGGGCGGGAGGTAGCACGCATGCGGCAGAGACATCAGGTTGCACCCGCCTTAAAAAGCTGACTAGTCCTGAAATAGGTTTACACCAAAACCTAAAAGTTGAAATGCGCTAGTGCATGTTGTAGCTTGCCCTTTATTGCTCTCTATTGACTGAATTCAAGGCGCTGCATCACCAATTTAGGGCTTCGATTTTCTTTAAAAAGACCCCAGTGCTTTTCTGGTTCAAGCGGAGAATCCGAACCCTTCCAGGGCTCATCAAACGCTTCAAAAAAGAATGTAATTATCTGTTCTTCGTCGGTCCATTTCATTAAATGGTCAAAATAAACCTTTTGCATTTCCTGACTCACGTTTTCGGGATTGATGCCCCGTCCGTTCGAATTTGTTGCCCATCCTGCTTCTGTGATGACTGTGGCTTTATTTGGGTATATATTGGCTACTGCATAATAATTATCCTTTGTGTAATCAAGTGCTTCATCAATCTGTTTGTATTCCCATACCGGATATGTATGAATTGAGATAAAATCAATTACCTCGGCTAGTGGCTTTAATTTATTTAGCCAGGGAACGTAATTTTCACAAAAAGTTACGGGTTGATTTGTCTTTGATTTAATCAATTCAACAAATTCAATGACTCGACCAACCGATACATAGTGATCTGTCCAGTCGACACATGCTTCATTTCCAGCTGAAGTTGCAACGATAATTTCTTCGTAAGTATTGGCTAATGCAATAAGTTTATGGATGCGTTTTTCATTGAACGTTTTATTTAATTTCAACTGCTCTTCTGAGTACGTTCCACCTCCCCAGGGGCAATTATAGTTGTTCATTTCTGCTACAATGTATGCCCCAAGCATTATTTTGAAATCAAATTTTTCATTTTTAATGGCAGCTAAGACAGTCTCGGCATGTGGATCACAGTCATATAGGCGCAAATATTTCCAGTGTGGTGATAATAAGTGCAAATCTTCAACTACTTCTTCATAACTGGGATAGCGAATACCCGGTTGCTGACCTTGTCGAAACCCAGAATAGCAAATGGCCCTTTCATAGGGAAAGGGCCGTAATTTATGTTCGTTCAAAATAGGTTTTTTAAATTAAAATTTTAGTTTTTCGTGCTTATCCCATAACCCCCAATACGCACCTACATCGCCTTCTGCCCCAACTTTCCACGATTCGTCGAAGGATGCAAAATAAAACATCTCTATATCGTCTTCCTTCGACCAAAGCTGCGAATTTATAAAATATTTAATTGCGTTTTCGCGACTTGCAACAGAAGCCTTTAGACTTCCACCTTCACTTGGCCATCCTGTTTCAGTGATTATCACGCGCTTCCCTTGGCCCGCATCAAGTGCCTGATGAAACATTTGTTTCATATACAATAAAGAATAATCGATATGGCAACCTTCCCAGTAGGGGTAACAGTTGGCGAGTATTACATCGCAAGCCTCCGTGATTTTTGGTCGATGACTGAATTCGTAATAGGCATCGACATATCCCACAGGAATACCGGGCAAAGCCTCTTTCACACGATATATAAAATGTATCAATTCTTCCTCGGTTAAATCTCCACGATACATGACTTCATTTCCCACTGCAGCAATATCAACTACACCCTCATTTGCAAGTAAGATTAAGTTTTCAATTTCTTTTTCATTCAATTCTGAATCATCACCTAGCCATGCTCCCACTAAAGTTTTAATACCCATATCTTTCGCGATACGGGGTACATGCTCATTTCCTTCAATACATGAGAATGACCGCACCCACTGGACATAAGGTTTTAGTATGGACATTCGTCGCCTTACTTGTTCGGATGAAATGATACTCCCCGGCTGTTGGCCATCTTCATATATACTAAAGCAAATTCCGTGCATACCGGCATTTAGAACGTCAGCAAATAATCGCTGAATTTCTTCGTCGCTTTTTTTGGAAAAATCTAAGCCGGTATGTGATAAAATTTTATCTGGTCGATATGACATGTCTATTTATTTTTTAGGTTTTCAAAACGTTTTCTAATTCTAATTTTTGTTCTTTTTTTCGACTATTTAAGGCTGATCGGATTTCACCCGCTCGCGCTTCGCCAACATCATAGTTTCGCATTACATACATAGCGGCTAATGTGCCTGCCATAGGAAAAAAGCAAAAGAAAGCATGTAACCCATCGACAGCGGGTTGTTGTTCTATAGTCACAAGATCGGGGTTGAATCCGACAAAAGCTATAATAACCCCACTAAGTGCTCCAGCAATAGCAAACCCAACCTTGACCATCCACCAATAAATAGCCCCAAATATCCCTTCTCTTCTCAGCCCGGTGTTTAATTCATCGATATCAATAACATCAGCCGTCATAGACATCATGATGGTAAACAAACTTCCTATACCAAAAGAAAAAAATGGAAGCGCAATAATGTAGAGCCAGGGTTTGCTTGGAACAAAAAGGAACCATAGCATAATGTAGCCTAATACCGAAATGCCCTGAGACACCATAAAGGTTTTTTTCTTTCCAATAGCCTTTGACATCCATGCCACTGTAGGTATGACGATAAATGTTGTGCCCAATGCTCCAAGACAACCAAATAGTGCAACCCAAATGCCACTTGCGGCAGCATCTCCATTGAATAATTTATAAACAATAACAAAAAATGTAAGCGCTGCAACTGTATTGAAAGCATTAAAAATTAAAAAAGTGGCCAAGCACAATTTTCTGAATTCCTTAATTTTAAATGCTTCAATAAAACTAGTAAATATTTTATTTAGGCTTTTACCGATATTTGATAAGTTCAAGGGTTCGTAGTCCTCATGTAACGTGGATTTATTTTTTATAAAGAATGCTGGAACCATTGCGCAGATAGCGCAGGGTATGGCCACCCAAATGGCTAATTGCCTCGCTGCTACTTCGGCAGAGGGAAACCAATTTGGATCGTACATAATAATCCAGAAGAGTGGAGCAATAACCCATGCCCATTGCCCAATCCATTGTGCCACCGCCATGATATTTGTACGCTCATGAAAATCATCACTCATCTCATAACCCATAGCCACATAGGGCACGCTAAAAAGCGTAAGACCAAAATAAAAGACAAGAGACCAAATAAAGAAATACCAAAAATTATATTCCAGTGAATTTTCCTTGAAAAGCTGCCACATAAAAACATAGGCAACACCCATAACGATTGCTCCAGTTAATACATATTGTCTTCTCCGCCCCCATTTTGATTTTGTGTTATCGGAAATATAGCCCATAATTGGGTCTGTAATAGCATCGAAAATTCTCGGGAAAAAATAAATAAGCGACCACATCCAGCCAGGAAAGCCTAAATCTTCGACAAGAACGACCATAAATATTCCTAATATTGCAGGAAACATCTGATTAGCAAGCATGCCAATGCCAAATGCTACTTTTTGAGTAAAAGGAATCTTATCACTGTATGTTGTATTCAATGGAAGGAGATATAACAGTTTATGCGACGTACAGTCGACGATACGGATTTTTTCTAAAATACACCTCTGCAATTTTTCTTGGAATAAACCACGATACGTTCTATTTCTGAGGCCCCTGCAGGTATTTCATTTCGTTTTAAACCAGGATAATTGTCATCCGCTTTCCATTTTTCAATTGTGGAGCTAAAAAATTTGGAGGCAGAAGAATTTGCTTCAAAGACAATAAGATCATAGGCTTCCCCTTTGTCTCCTCCGAAACGTGTAACCACTTGCCATTCACCATCTCTTTTGTACGACGTGTTGGTATGATCGGATTGCGGATAATATCTATCATCACTGGGCCTTATGAGAACCCATATGTCCTTGTTGTGTGCCTCTGGGTAAACTCCCATGGATAATATTCGACAATCTACTGAGTCCTTATCAATGGGAGAGACAACTTTTACGTTGGTCACGGGTCCATCAATTTTGAGTTTTTTACCGATAGAAACTTGTTCGATTTGGCTAGTATAATTAACCAGGTCAGATGAGTAACTGCCATATATCATCATGAGCAGACCGACAATACCTAATGGGACGGCGAGCTTGGTTGCGAATAACCTGCTACCGGAGCTTGATTTCCGACTTCCCAGAATGGCTATCAATGTCAGTATAACGCCTACTATTAAGATTATTATTTTTGGTGACATTTTATTATTTTTTTACTTTCTACGTGACAATTTCGTCATTATAAAACTCCTCGTCGTTCTTCCAACTGAACTTTTATTTCTCTTGCTCTTTCCTCGGACAAACTATATTTCCACATTACCCAAATGGCCAATGCAGCCGTGACGACGGGAATAGCAATATCTGCTATTCGTAATTTTGTCAGCGTGTCCATGGTCTGAGTGGCAGCGTTACCGTCAAACCCTATTAATTTGAGCACGAGTCCGCCCAAAACCAGAGCTAATCCCTGTCCAAGTTTTACAACCCACCAATACAATGCGCCGAATGTTCCTTCTTTCCGTGGCATTCCATTTTGGAGCTCATCCAAATCACAAACATCGGCTGTCATACTCATCATTAATGTAAATAGACTTCCCAGTCCAAATGACATCAGCGGTATTGGAATAAAAGAGAGCCAAACATTGTCCGGTGTAAACGTCCACCATTTTAGCAGATAGCCAAGTATGGACAGCGCCGTTGAAATAATAAATGCTTTTCTTTTGCCCAATTTTGTAGCCATCATGGAAACAATTGGGATGACTAAGAATGCGGATACCAATGCCCCAATGGAACTAAACCATGCTGGCCATGTTGCCGTTGCCTCATAACTACCGTTGAATATGTAAAATACGAAAATAAAGAAGCTAAACGAGGCTACAATCTGGTATCCATTAAAGACTAAAAATGTGGCCCCACATAATTTCATAAATGGTTTGTTCTTTACCGCCTCTCCTATACTTTTAAATAAATCTTTTAGATTCGTGAAAATAGAAGAGAAGGATAATTTTTTTCGTTCTCCCATATAGGCCGAATCCATTCCTCGACAGAAAAAAGCAGGAAGTAATCCGAGTAACAAGCATGCTATTCCTACATAAATAGCCATAGTTCTTACACCTTCGGCTTGATTAATAAATATATCCGGATCAGCAATAATTACCCAAAACCAAGGCACAATGACCCAGGCAATTAAACCTACAGTTTGTGAAAAAGCCATCAGTCGGGTTCGTTCATTGTAATCTGACGTCATTTCATACCCCAAGCCAACCAAAGGTGTGGCAAACATGGTATTCCCAATGAGAAATACCATTGACATAATGAGGAAGTACCAAAAATTATATTCTGATGAGTTGTTCTCATCAAGTTGCCAAAGAAGTATGAATGTAATAGCGCTTAAAATACCTCCTACAAGAATGTACGGTCGTCTTCTTCCCCATTTCGAACTGGTATTATCCGAGACAAATCCCATAATAGGATCGGTAATGGCATCAAAAAATCGAGGCAGTCCACCTAAAAGGCCTGCAAGAAAAGGATCCATGCCAAAGGCCGTTAGCAGAAAGAACATGAAAAACCCTAGTGCTCCAGGATAGAGGTTTAGTACCAGGTGGCCCGCTCCAAATGCCGCTTTTTGTCCAATTGGCACTTTGTCCGTAGCCTTAGTTTTTACGCTCGACATAATTATTGGTTTTGATTTGTTATGAAAATTGTCTGTAATGATCGTGGGCTTAGCGTAACACTGTTAGTCCGTTCACCTAGAGATAATTTAACACCATGGGAATTTTGCCCTTCGTTAAACAAAATTAACACGATTGAGCCGTCCGGATTTTGTGCAGCCGTTGCCTGTATTTTTGAATTGTCCAATTTAAAACCGATACGGAAGGCCCCTGGACGTATGAACTTGCTAAAGTGCGCAAGAACATAGTAGATCGGTGTGAAATAAATCTCGTCTTTTTCTGGGTCGACAATTACAGGGGCAACACACCAATTTTTAAACCAGTTAGGTCCGCCTTTCGTATCTAATACCATATTCCAATCAACCCAGCCGTCAACATAATTATTCAGACAACCTATGATGTCCCGAGCATATCGATGCACCGGAGCATATTTAGGATGCAATGGCTTGTCTTTATCGGGTGCCCAATCCCACCCCCAATCAGTGGCTTCTTTTTTCCAATACCATGCATCATCTCGCCATTTTGGAATTTCTGCATCTACACATGCTTCGGTTTGTATTAGGTGCTTGTCCGGTGCTTTTTTGTGAGCATATTGCAGCTCTTCCGGAAACACCTCATACGTGCTGGCATACCAATGAATTGCCGTGCCGTCGAAGTATTTTGATGTAGTTTCATTAGCGAACATCACATCAACCCAATGTTTTAAGTGTTCACGATTTTGATCATAACCGAGTAAAACAACATCGTGCCCATCTGATTCGAGTTTTGGACCGAGGTGATGTTGAACAAAATCGGTCATTTCTTCGGCTGTATAATGCATGCTTTCCCAATTATTTCCGTTTCCAAGCGGTTCGTTTTCTACGGTAATTCCCCAAATATCAATTCCCTCTTTTTTATAAGCATTAATGTATTTCGAAAAAAACAGCGACCATGTGTCATAATATTTAGGCAGTAATTTTCCTCCGAGCCAGGATTTATTGTCCTTCATCCATGGAGGGGCAGTCCAGGGTGATGCAATTATTTTAAATCCATCACTCGAAATGTCCATAGCCTCCTGTATCATTGGAATGATATCGTTCCGATCTTCATCGATTGAAAAATTTTCCAAATAAACGTCATCTTCAACCGGGGCATACGAATAATTTTTTAATGAAAAGTCACACGAATTAATATGGGTGCGAGTCAGTGAATAACGTGCACCTTTGTCTCCAAAATAGGCCTGTAATATTTTCGTCCGATTGGCCTTGCTAATTCTATTAAGTAGTGATGCCGATGCTTCTGTAAAAGAACCTCCAAAACCAGTGATCAATTGAAACTTTTCATCGGGATGCAATGAAATGGTTATGGAAGCTGGTTTTTGTTGGGATTCACCGATTTCTGATAGGTTGTTTCCCGCTGCCGAAGTTTCAAAAACTTGTATTTGCAATGGGTTCTTTTTTTTGCACGAATATGTCATGAGTAAGCCGATTATTAATGCATTTAGTATAAATCGATTTATCATATTAATTGTGGTTTTGGCTGAGCGTCATTCAGCGGGGATGTCGGCAGGTGTGTTTAATCTAGGTATGGCTATCGACTGTATCAATTCATTTTTATTACCATTAAATGTTTTGATAATTGGGTTGCCATCACGCGATACTCCATCAAATCGACCTTCGTCGACTAAATCCCACAGAGCATATTTTGCTTTACCATCAATGGTGAACAAGCCGAAATGATTTTCGGATCCACCTGGATTCGCAGCGTCTTTCCATATTTCATCGAAAGCCTCGAAATAGAAACAAGTAATGTTATTATTATTACTCCATTCTCGCATTGACGCGTAATAAATTCCTTCCTTTAATTCGTCAGTTGCGCGAGACCCTTCTTCGCCGTAATGCCCATTTGATGAACTTGCCCATCCCGTTTCACCAATGTGAACGGGTTTATCGACACCCAAACTATTCATATAATTGACTGTGTTCTCGTATTGTTTTTGCGCATAATTTAATGCCCGCTGCATCGTCAAATCAATTTTTTCCATGTCAGACTTCGCGCTTTCTGCAGGCAGTACGCCCCAAAAAGATGGATTGTAGTGTGTATCATGCATTGGATAAGTATGTAATGAGATAAAATCAACCGCCCGAATCAGTTCATTTAATGCCTCTACATGGTAGCGCTCCTCTCCACCGCCCCATGAAGCAAAATTATCCGAACTGGTTATCCATAGGTCTTTATCCAGTTTTCCTTCAGTCTTTAACTTTTGCAAGTAATTCACGTATTTTAGGATAACTTCGGGTTGAACAAAGTAGGGAGCGGCCCATTTTACCATGGCTTCATTCCCTACGGCAATGATTTTGACTATGTCGGGGTATTTATTTGCCAGTGCGACTGTGCGGGCGATTTCTGAGCGATTTGCCTCCTCGTCTTCTTTTTCGTGATTTGGTTCATCCGTAAATGCTCCGGCACAATCTATCCACGCGCCGAGCATAACATACATTTCGAAGCCGGAGTCTTCGGTTTTCAGTTCGTGAATGGCCTTCAACAAATTAGAAGCTTGAGCTAATTTTGTGTTATAGGTACGAAGCAATTTAATGTCCATTGCAGCCAAAATTTTCATGTCCTCTTTTAATTGCACGACAGTAGGTTGTATGTCCCGACTGCTTTTACGGTAGCCCCCATATGAGATAGCCTGATAATTAGTGTTTCCAAGAATATCTTTTGCGGTTTTATCCGTTGATGCGTTATCTGGTTGGTTCATTGGTTGACATGAGAATACCAAAAAGACTGTTAAGGTCAATAGTAGATTTTCAAAAATGAATCGGACGGCTTTCATTGAATATTAATTGTGAAACTAATTATAATATTATCATTAGGCATTCCTAATGATGCAATAGGTGGATTAAGATAATTAGCAGAATAAAATGAAAAATTCTACCGATTATTTAAGTGTGTCTTTATTTATGTACGCCACTATTCGTTCTATTTTTCCTGTTCTATTGAATACTTCATTGCTCATGATTTCATCCAGATAAAGTGAATCGAGATTAATCTGTTCTTTGCTGCTCAATGTAACATTCAACCGCTCTTCATCCGCTATAGTGAATATTACCGGAATTTGACAGTAGGTAAAACAAAGGCATCCTTCGTCGACCATTAATTGTTTTTGATTATTATGGATGTCTATATAGTGAAATGTTTTTCGGTCGGATAGAAATTCACTCTTTCTTAGTAGACGAGGAAAAAAGTGTATTTTTCCTTCCTTCACAATTACACCTAGTTCGCCGAAGCGATTAAGAATATCTTCTTTTACCTGTCCTGTCATGCCTGGTTGTTGAGCACCTTTACCAGTAGGTGTATGCGAATAAGGGTCCGTGGGAAATGCCCCGTATAATTTTGGTGATTTATGCACACCTATTCCTGCGACAATTTCATAATAGTGGTCAAGCATTCGTCCGATGATCTCTTTTGATACTCCCTTTTCTACAGCCTGGATACAACATTCCTGTACCGCTAGAGCCAGTTTTGAAACCATGTGCCAGTAAATTGACCCAAGTCCTTCATATCCATAGAATGTTCCTGATCTTCCTGTAAATGACTTATGATCAAAAGTATCTTCAAATATCTGCAGGGCGATGTGTGTCTCAGATTCTACCAAGGGAAGATATTTGGGCTCAGATAAGTCGTAAAGTGCATTTTTTAAATCACCTGAATTCCTAAAATTTCCATTAAAATGGTATTCACCATTAATGTCTTTTTCGATAATTCGATGATCACCATCCTTTATCAATTGATTAAATAGCAAAGATTTTTTTATTGCACTGGAATCGATTATATTTTTTTTCAAAAAGCCAGGAAGCGCCTTATTTGGGTATAGCAAATAACTATATTGGTCTTCTCGAAAAAGTGCGCTTCTTTTCATTGCATCAAGCACATGCACGACTTCAGCTGCTTGTAAATAGCCTGAACTTAATACCGCCACTTGGCCTTCTAGCATTTCACTCAAGTGAGATATCGAAATTTCATCTGCCTTCGCATGCGACATGAGATTGTATGCATGATATAAATTATCCGTGCGTTTGTTTACATCAATAGAGTGCTCCAAAAATTTTAATGTAATACGCACAAATTTTTGAAGACCATCAATAGAAACAGACCGTTTTGTGCCCCACATACCCTGGCGATAAACATGCAGTCTGAAGTCACTGCCAGCTTGACCAAAATCATCAAGCATCATTTTACGGTCTTGATCACTTATGTTTGTTAACAACAGACCCTGGTGCATTTCCAAAGATGTTCGTATGCGTTTATAAAAGTCAACTACTTCAGTTGAAATTTTTACACTTTCGATCTCTGTGGATTCTAGTATACGCTCAAAAAATTTAAAAAATCGTCTTAGATAATATAATGTCACCATCGAAGTGCCATTACCCACAAGGGCATTATTAGCGTCATTCCATTCCGGACGTTGCGTATTCATCCATATTCCACCTCCAGGAATAAAATTTGACAATTTAGCAAGCGTAGTAGCTAATACTTTTTCGATAAAGTTGACATGGTGGATTTTATCTTTTTCATCGCGTAACAAACTTCCATCAGCTCCTAATTCCTCACGACGGTTTCGGATGAGTGCATCCATTTTATGGTCAAAATCAATCGTGTCTTTAGGATTGAGTAATGTTTCTTTGTACGACTTTATTTTATAAGGCACATTGGCATATACAAAAAGGTCCTTATCAAAATAACTGATTAGCTTACCCGGGTCATGATTCTCAATAAATTCCAAAAATTTCAGCAAGTAGATGATTTGATGATCTCCCCAATAACCGATATAAGACCAAGGATCGTCAGGCTCGATGGTTTCCCAATCAAAACCGTCTTTGGTCACGCGGTATGGATTGTATCCATCAAAGGTCGTTGCATTCAAAAATTTGTGAATCATGCTTTCCACAAACTTTGGATACGAAAGTGCCAATGCCTCCCAATTTTGGAAAATATCTCGCCAATTGCCTTCGTAATCAAGGATTTTTGAGCCATCTATCTCGTCTCGTGTGTTGATGGAAAACTTATTCCACGGGCGACTTGGGTCTCCGTGTCTTCGACTGAATTTTAGTGGCATATACTCCAGGCATAGTCGCTTAAAATCTGGATCCATATGTTCTTCCGCCAGCGAGTGAAGCTCTCTCAATTCAAATTCCGTATTCAACGATTCTATGACTTGTAGGGAAGCAAAATAAACGTCTTTATTCGCTTTTAATAAGTAGTCACTAAAATCATTCTTTTCAACTTGATAGTTATTATCAAAAATTCCGCCTCGCATGATATTGAATAGCGTATTGGAAAAATGTCGACTATCCCTTAAATCGTCAGCGGATAATTGCAGAGCGTCAGCTGAAGCATTTAATTCTAATAATTGCCTGCTTCCAACATCAATATCTTCAAGTATGTCTTGATATAAATGAGTTGCATTTTTTAATGTATGTATTAATTGAGCAACAGCTGCGTGGTTTTTATTCACATCGACCAGAATCATCCATTCTTTACTTTCTTTCGGTAGAACAGATATACTGGAGTGAATAAAATATGCGCCTTTTTCGGCTTTCATGTCGAGTTCATCCTGTACCGCCAAATGATGTCGAAATCGATCTAATTGAATGGATGAAAGCAAGTGAGTCGGACGCTCAATACCAATAGACCAAGCTACATTTGCTTTCAATGACTCACTAGGTTCGGCTTTGTCTACGATGTAAGCACTCAATGCATAAATACCGAGCCCAACCTCTTTGACCAATTCGCTACGCTTATAGGCGTCAACCAAATTACTGGATTGGTTTTGCATATCACTGTCTACCCCTGCAGGCAAAATATTTTGAAGGCCATCTAGCAAATCAATCTGAACTGACGCGACATCGTCCTCATTTATAATTGATGCGTGTCGAACAAAACCAAACTTATCACTTGAATTCCACTGGTAGCGATAGGTTAATTGTAAGTCATGATTAACCTCTTCAAAAAGAATTTTATTTCCGTATTTATTTTTATATAGATTTCTTGTAAGAGTATATCTACCATCCTGTCTATATGAAAACGGTTCCCAGGTAAATTGCGCGTCATTCTTTTTAACGATAAAAATCGATTTACTTCCGGTAATTTCTGCCGACTCAGTTATTTTATCATCCGTATAATAAGGAAACAAAGCATGTTCGGCACTTTTTCGTCCGGCTGTTAATCCACCATTGCTGGAAATAAACATCCAGTGATTCGAAGCACTTACGATACTCATAAAAAATGGTCGCATCGCATCGTAATTCGAAATTTTGAAAAATGCTTCACCATCAATGAACGTCTGATGGATATCAGGCTCAATCGCTTTATTTTCTATCTTCGCTAGCATAGGAAAAAATCGAAATAAATTACCGAAAAAATACATGTGCCTTAAAGGACACCGTGACTAAGGTTCTACTCCTGATAAACTCGGACATAGTCAATCTCCAAGGTCTGCGGAAAAACGGTCTCCGCATTTGGAGGCCCAACAAAATTCCCACCAACGGCTAAATTCATAATAATGTAGAAACCATGATCATAAACCCATTCTCCGGGAACATCTTCAGGCGTGATTTGATTATAAAGCACATCATCTACGTAGTAATTTATATAATTCGGACCCCACTCTACACCAAAAATATGAAACCCATTATCCAGTCTATCACTTGGCAGATAGTAGGCTTTACCTACCGAGTTTCCTCCTGCGTACCCTGGACCGTGCACACTTCCCAGTAGCTTCGTTGGTTGTTGACCAATATATTCCATGATATCAATCTCACCGCATTGTGGCCAACCCACATCATCTATATCATTGCCCAGGAGCCAAAACGCAGGCCACATGCCTTGTCCCCAGGGCATTTTCATTCGCGCTTCAAATCGACCATAGGCTTGCTCGAATTTTCCACGAGTATTGATACGTGCCGACGTATACCCTGAGCCCATATAGGACTCCTGACGAGCGATGATTTGCAAGACACCATTTTCTATTCGGATATTTTCTGGGCGATCGGTATAATATTGAAGTTCATTATTTCCCCATCCATCTCCTGATACAGCATTACCAATTCCGAGATCATAATTCCAAATCCCCGCATTCAATGTTCCTGAATCGAATTCATCCTGAAAAACAAGATTTGTAAAATTGGTTACCGTTTGCGTATCGTCCGCATCACAGCTATAAAAAAGGGATGATACAGCGATAATTGTTAATAATACTAAAGAATACTTTGCGTATTTATTTATTAAGATTGATTCGTGCATTTTTTTATTTTTTTACTTTCGGATTTTATAAATCTACTGTTGCGTTATATCGTCGATATAATAGATTGCCTCGACAGATACAGGGTTTTGATCATTTGGATCAAAATCCGGAAAGATTGAGAACTTCGTATATTCATCTGAAGCGTTGACAATTGAAGTGAAATCAAAAGTAAGGGTCACCCATTCATTAGCCGTGGTCACCGTCTGAAAGAGTTCGTAAGAAGGTGTAGTTCCAGGATCTGGTACACCTCCTTCCAATTGAAATCTTACTGGAATATCCGCATTAGGCGACCAAATTTTAATCGTAAATATGGTACCATTCTGCAAATCAATTAGTGGAGTCGTACGTGAAGTTTCGTCAAAAACAACTCCGGAATACCATGCCGAGCCCACAACCTTATTGAATTGTAAAACATTCGCAGAAGGATTTCCATTTAAATCAGGATTCGGCACATTTGCTGCAGTAGCACCACCGTCAAATGCAATTAACGTTTCGCCATTTTCAAAATCCAGTGGTAATTCTGGCTCGCTTGCCGTCACTTCTTTATAAAAATAAATATTATCTAAATAAATATCTCCATTCCCATCAAATTTCATTTGAATAATATCCGCGATGTCAACGGGTGAAAAGTCACCTAATGGTATATCAACACTTAACCATCCAGAAGTTGGAACGGAAATAGCACTTGCTGTCTCGACAGGTCCTGTGCTGATTAAAAATGTATTTAATGCAGAGGAACTTGCGGTCCATACATCGAGATGTAAATGTGTCATGGCAGAGGCATCTGTGGCGCTTCCGAGTTGAATTCCCTGATAATTTAATCCAGTATAAACTAAGGTATTATTTCCTCCGATTGGCGTTTCCGTTACGACAGTTGCCTGTCCCCAGTCCGGATTTAGATCTGTGCCGGGAACATTCGTATACGCATCGCTAAATACAGAAATTACATCCGCTGGATCTTGAGTTGGAGTGGGTGCTGCCGTAGTTGGCATATTCGAACTACTGCCGTCTGTGTAGAAATAAATATTGTCTAAATAAATATCACCATTTCCATCGAATTTCATTTGAATAATATCGGTGATGTCAACTGGAGAAAAGTCGGCCAATGGAATATCAAGACTCAACCATCCGGAAGTCGGAACGGAAATAGCGCTTGCTGTCTCGACAGGTCCTGTGCTGATTAAAAATGTATTTAATGCAGACGAATTTGAGGTCCATACATCGAGATGTAAATGCGTCATGGCAGAGGCATCTGTGGCGCTTCCGAGTTGAATTCCCTGATAATTTAAACCGGTATATACTAATGTATTATTCCCATCCACAGGGGTTTCAGAAACGACAGTTGCCTGTCCCCAGTCCGGATTTAGATCGGTGCCGGAAATATTCGTGTACGCATCGCTAAATACAGAAATTACATCCGCTGGATCTTGAGTTGGAGTAGGTGCTGCCGTAGTTGGCATATTCGAACTACTACCGTCTGTGTAGAAATAAATATTGTCTAAATAAATATCACCGTTACCTTCGAATTTCATTTGAATAATATCGGCAATGTCAACTGGAGAAAAGTCGGCCAATGGAATATCGACACTCAACCAACCGGAAGTCGGAACCGCAAGGGCACTTGGAGTTTCAACGGGCCCTGAACTGATCAAAAATGTATTTAATGCAGAGGAATTTGCGGTCCATACATCAAGATGTAAATGCGTCATGGCAGACGCATCCGTGGCACTACCTAGTATAATGCCCTGAAAATCCAGACCGGAATATACTAACGTATTATTTCCATCAACCGGGGTTTCAGAAACAGTTGTTGCTTGTCCCCAATCCGGATTTAGATCGGTGCCGGGAATATTCGTATACGCATCACTAAATACAGAAATAACGTCGGCAGGATCTTGCGTCGGGGTAGGAGCGGCAGTGGTTGGCATATTGGACATTCCTCCATCTCGATAAAAATAAATGTTGTCCAAATAGATGTCACCATTCCCATCAAATTTCATTTGAATAACATCTGCGAGATTGACAGGAGAAAAATCGCCTAAAGCTATATCAACGCTCAGCCATCCTGACGTTGGAACCGCAACAGCACTTGCTGTCTCTACAGGTCCTGTGCTGATTAAAAATGTATTTAATGCAGAGGAATTTGCGGTCCATACATCGAGATGTAAATGTGTCATGGCAGATGCATCTGTAGCGCTTCCGAGTTGAATTCCCTGATAATTTAAACCGGTATATACTAATGTATTATTCCCATCCACAGGGGTTTCAGAAACGACAGTTGCCTGTCCCCAATCCGGATTTAAATCAGTGCCGGGAATATTCGTATAGGCGTCACTGAAAACAGAAATGACATCGGCCGGGTCATGCGTGGGGGTAGGAGCAGCGGTCGTTGGCATATTGGACATGCCGCCGCTTTTATAAAAATAAATATTGTCTAAATAAATATCACCATTTCCATCGAATTTCATCTGAATTACATTCATCAAATCGACAGGTGAAAATTGGTCTAAGGGTATATCAACGCTTGCCCAATCACTCGTCGGAACAGTCAATGCAGATGCTGTTTCAACAGGTCCATCACTAATTAAAAATGCATTCAGTGCGGTCGAATTTGATGTCCAAAAATCAATATGCAAATGCGTCATAGCTGACACATCTTGTGCGCTACCTAAAACAATACCTTGGAAATTTAGTCCAGCATAACGCAATGTATTGTTTCCTGCAATTGGCATTTGTGAAACGACAGTTGCCTGTCCCCAATCCGGATTAAAATCTGTGTCCACAATATTTGTGTACGCGTCACTAAATACAGAAATGACATCTGCCGGATCGGTTGTAGGTGTTGGGGCAGCTGTCGTTGGTCCGGTTGGACCGCCGCCTGACCCCTTATAGAAGTAAATATTATCGACAAATATTTCTGACACGGTTGCATCCGAAACAAATACTATCTGGGCCAAATTTGAGCGACTTGTCAGACTGGATAATTCAGCAAAAGATACATCAACGCTGACCCACTCGCCCTGAACCAAGGTAGTATTAAGTGTGACTTCGGCTGAGGCATCATCGCCCGTTCCCAGCGTATTATCTGCACCAGCGTCAACCAAGCGAACAGTAACAAAATCACCAGATTGAATTTCATCCTGGACCTGCAAGTCAATATGAAAATGTGTCATTTGTGAGATATCAATTGTTGGTGCATCAACTGCGAATTGAATACCAACGAAGTTTAAATCGGTATAATAAATAATATCATCACCATTGATAGTTAAATCATTTTGCCCTTGAGTCGTCTGAAATGGTGCCCAATAACCGTTGTAATAATCAACCGGTTCGTTGACATATGCATTTGAAAATATTGAAATTACATCTTCTGCGTTTTGCATTGGCACAGGCGCATGTTCAAAAGCACCTATCACATTTATTGTACCAGATCCGGCGGCTTCGATGCCATTTAATGTTGCTGTAATGACGGCTGTACCCATACCGACTGCCGTTACAACTCCATTCGTATCTACTGTCGCAACACTCGGATCTGACGAAGTAAATTCAAAATAGGCTGGCGTAATACTGGTTGTTTGGTCGATACCTGATTCCAGATTAGCTGTGAATTTTAAATCCGGAATTCTAGTCGTCACGCCTAAAAATGTTTGAATAGTTTCGTCCGTACCATTCCAAATGGAAGGCCGTGGCTGACCAATGGTGCCTAATGATTCAAATTGCAGATCATCTATCCAAAAGGTATAACCTTCTCCGTTTTCAGGACCTTCAGAATACCAAAACAATCCTCGTTCTTCTGTAAGTTTAGATGGATCAGGAATAGCTATAGTATACTTCCTCCAATTCGTTGTAAGGTCGAGGCCATTTAAGGTTACCTGATATTTATTTTCAGCGAAATCCTGACCGAAACCGATTTCATTAATGGATGCGGTTTTGGTTGCTTTGGCATAAAATGTTAATGCGTCAAAATCGCTTAAGTCGCGGCGACCGTTGTCCGGAAAAATTGCACCTGCATAGGCACCGTTTGGATCCCCGACTGGTGGAACATCAAAGCGCATGGCCGCGCTGCCATTAAATCGTGTCTCGGCATCGACTGAAAATGCTTCGAAGTATGAATCGCCAAATGGTAAATATTCGAGGCCGGCGCTGAAACCGTCAATAAATACTTCTCCATTTTTTGGAAAAGTGGCAACCTCGGCATCATCAGAAAGATCTCTATCGCAGCTCACCGTGAAAACTAAAAACGCGCAGAGTGAGAAAAGAAAATTAAATTTTATTTTATAACTATTTTTCATGTTCCTATTATTTTCCAATGTTTATATGAATATATGTTCTGATTTCCCATTCCGTTCCATCTTCAAATCCCACAGGACTAATGATCGGTTCTGGCTGAAATTCGATAGCTTCTAGTGGGCTATATCGAGGAGAATATTGGTCGAGAGATCGCCAAGTGCCACGAACACCAATCTGTGTACTCGGCATTAAGAACCAATCGGGTTTACCCAATGTCGTCGATAAATCCAACATGAGTTGTAGGGGGTAGGTCAAATTAAAGTCGCGGTGATAGTCGAATGGGCCCCAATCATTTACTTTTACCTGGCTGACGAGTTTCAATTTTTTATAAATAGTTCTCAGATCCATTCCAAATCGTTCGATGAGGCGGTCATCACTTCCATTAGCCTGCGCCGTTCCGAAATAAATGTTAGAAATAATACCTAAGTCGGCTTTCGGCTTCGACACAATACGAATATTTGATTCCCACAAATCTTCTGCAGGTGCCGATTGAGGAAAGGCAAATGAAGTTCTATCACTGAAAAATCCAATGGCAGCATCTTGAGTTGTCGGTAAATGTCTGTAAACAAACCCCGCACTAACTGCAAATTTTGCATCTTCTGATCGATCATTATCCCATTCATACATCCAACTAGCCGGAGTAGGATCAAAGGTTATTAGTAGTTCTCCAGCTACCGTTTCTCGATTTGCACGGACAGCAAAAGGATCGGCCTGAATATTTCGTAGTCTTCCAGGACCGGACACATCACCCGGAATTGGATCTACAATTGGCTTCTGCCATAGAAAATTGGGCGCGAACTGGAATTTTCCAACGGTTAATGCGAAACCGGTCAAGAAGTTGGTTTGGTTTCCGCTTCCGCTGTCTTTCAATCGCCATCCGGTGAAAGTAAGGGTAGGATCGCCGCCGCCATTGGCAACCAGTCCCATGGCCGCACCTTGTGCATACCAGTTGAAAGGCCCTTTTTGGTAAGTAATCTTAGCTTTTCCTCCCCAATTATCGCTGGATTGAATTTTATCATCATAGACGGTATACTTACCACTTGTGCCTTCCACTACTTGAAATGTTCGACCATTTAAAGGTTGGCCTCCCCAAATACCGCCTAACTCCACTCCGAGTCCTCCAAACTTGCGCTTTACATGCAGCGTTGCCCTTCTGGTCTTTGGAAGTGGAACTGCAAAGGTAGATACGGCCTCGCCCAGGTCATCTATGTCTTCGTGATATATGGCCGTGACGTCAACGTGTCCTACTGTCCTACTGTATTTAACCACGGCAGCGGGGTTTGCTCCCCACCACAATTGAGGACCGAAGGCTGCTTTCAAACCTTTCAGTTTTTTCTTGGCATCGATCTCGAATCCGAGCAATTCACCATTGTAGATATCCAAATTGGGGCCGTAATTGGTCTCGGGATATAAACCAAAAAAGTCGCCTTCATAGCCCCAATGATAATGACCGGTTCGATAAAATCCTCTGAGATCAAAATCTTTCGCATTCCAGGAAAATGATGCGTTATAAACTTGAAATCTATTCGGATCTCTTACCGTTATTGTTCCATCCTCCGCTACAAGGGTAACAGGACGTCCTCGGTTTTCATAGAATATTTCGTTTATAGGATTCTCGGCAACATTACCTAAAAAATTGAAAGTGATATTTGCCTGCATGTTTGGAGCGGGATTGCCCTGAACACCAATAAAGTAGGATTGCATATGATCAAAGCCGAGTTGGTTTGGATAAACATTGTCATCCGGGTCGTTATCGTCCGGAGTCGTGATGAGGCTTCCACCTGTATTGAAGGTTGTAAACTCGGCTCGCAGATTACTCAACTTTATTTTTTGTCCACCACCTAGTGCGGCTTTATCCGCTCTTGCTTTTAATACAGCATCCATTAAATGAATGTTATCAAAGTAGGTATTGATAGACGAGATCGACGTGCCGTCGGAATATGGATTCAAACTATGTGCCTGTTTTAAAGCATAATAAGCGGCCCTTGGATAGAGTTGATACAGACCTCTGGCGTTCGTTTGCCCTTTGGCGCATATACCGAACCATTCTTCATTCATGTTGTTCTCACCTTCCAAGTGGTCTCGGGCATAACCACCATTGCTCCAGGATGCATTATTATCGTGGATGTCAAGATTTTTTGTCTGGCCGTACTTCCACCAGCCGTCGCTGAACTGAAATGTAAATCCACCAATAGAATTCCCGGCTTTTCCAAGGCCGGCCGCATTTTCATAAATTTCTTTCCAATTGCCTACCATATAATAAGCTTGCGACATTTGGTCTTCCTGATTTTCGATTGCATTGAATGCATCAGCACCGAATTCAGTGAATAGTATGGGTTTATTCGTCTTATCACGTACAACTTCAAAAGCATCACCGAAGGAAACACCTCGGTACATATTCACACCGTAGATGTCGACATCTTTGCATTCCTCGGCGATAATATCGATGAAAAGAACGTCACCGTTGCATAGTGCCACAGGGTGGTTTGAGTCGATGGCTTTCATCTTGACCGCAGCATCATTCATGAGCTTATACATTGGCCGACCACGCACCTCACCGATATGCGCTTTCTCGTCCTCTCCTTCTGGGAAGTCTTCTGTTTCAGCACCTGCCCAAAACAGACCATAATTGTTTTCATTACCCAAAAGAAATAGTAATAGGCCTGGCGTATTTTTATATTGTTCGGCCATGGTGGTGGCCTCCGAAAGAAGTAGTTCTACCGTTGCCGGATCTCTGTAATCCGTAACAGGAGTCCATGTTCCATTTATCGTAAGGCCATAGCGTCCAAATGAGTGATTGAGCATGGTGTATATGCCATAGTTTTCATAGATATACTTAATCCATTTTGGCTGTACGCCGGTATATATCCTTACAGCATTGACGCCCATGTTTTTGAGAAGAGACATCTCCTCATCTAATGCGGCCTTTACGATGTCGTCGGATTGCTTCCAAAGACTATAATTAAAGTTGGTGCCAATGGGGAAGTAGTCCCAGTTCATCCCATTAACCATGAAATTTTTGCCATTGACTACCAATCGCATGCCATCTGCATTTTTAACAACTTTGACTTGATCGGCCTGGGCGATGATTAAAGTTGAAAAGAAAAGAAGTGCGAGGTGGGTTAGTATACTTTTCTTCATGCTGAGTGATTTTTGATTTGTTGAAATGAAATTTACTATTATTAAACAAGATTGTCGTTTACCACAAACCTAAAAGACATAGCTGTTTAAATGTTAGTAATGAAACCCAACAATTTTTTCATCATACACCACAACAACTTTTTCCGGTATTACTACAATCGTTTCAATTCAAAATTGTAAATCTTTGATTATTAGGTATCTTTAGAATGTGAATACTTACACATGATCTATTCTTGCCGTAATATGAAGCTCAATTTGTTTGTTGTGCTATCACTTATCTCTTTTAGTTCGCTCAGCGCATCAGAGGGTAAGTATCCAATCAAAGTATATGCTCCGACTGACTATAAGGCGGGAATTCAAAATATCGACTTTGTACAAAATCGAGACATGAACATCTTTGTAGCGAATAACTTAGGCATTCTGTCTTTCAACGGGAATAGTTGGGATGTCAAAGCTTTCAATAGTGGAAAGAAACAACGGTCTTTAGCATTCGATGAAAGTCAAAATAGACTTTATGTAGGATCGCAGGGAGACTTCGGGTATTTCAAAGATAATTGGGAGTATGTGTCTCTAGCGGATTCATTGATGGGAAGTGACCGTGATTTTGATGAAGTATGGGATGTCTTCATCGTAAATTCCCTGGTATTCTTCTGCACATTTCAGCATATATACCAGTATGATGGGGACGAAACGTACGTTATTAGCCATCGAGATGGATTCGCAAAATCATTTCAAGCCGGAGGTAAGGTATTTACCCAAAGTTCAAGTGGACAACTATTCGAAATAAATGAATCTGAACTCATTCCGATTTCAATTGAAAAACGGATAGATGAAATTGTAGCTGGCATGATTCCAAAGGAAGATGGATATGTCATCTTTTATAATTCTGGTCAGATTGAGTTTTCATCCGTTTTCGATCATAAGGCACATTATGGTTCGCTTGTCGCGGCCATTTCAGGAACGTATATCAATCACGTTATCCAACTATCGGATACGCGGTTAGCGATATCAACACAAACCGCTGGAATATTCTTGTATGACGTGCGTAACAAAATTATTGAGCAAATCACAGTGGAAGATGGATTATCATCGAATACATGTTTAAGGGCATTTCAGGATTATGCGGGTAATCTCTGGGTCGGCATGCAAAATGGGATAGCACTGGTACATATCAATTCCCCCGTTCGACTTATAAATCGGGAGGCCGGGCTTCAAGGTTCGGGTTATGAAGTTTTTGAAGCTGATCACGGAAAATATTTTTCCACTTCCAACGGTGTTTATTATATAGAATCGGGTTCGGAACAGGCTATTTTTTTACCGGGGACAGAAGGCCCGTCATATGGGATACAAGAAATTGCCGGAAATATTTATGTGGGTCACCATACGGGTATATTTCAATTAAACAACAGTCGTGCCATTCGAATTTCGACTCAACCTGGAGTTTGGCAAGTCAAGCAGTTGAGGACGAGTCCCCGATATGCAGTGGCTGGAACGTATTCCGGATTAGTATTGCTTGAGGTAGATAAACGTGGCAAATTAATTCCGAAATGGAAAATAAGAGGGTTTGATGAGACAAGCCGTTTTTTTGAAGAAGATCAACATGGCGATATTTATGTTGGACAATATTATAAGGGACTGTATTATTTGCGATTTAAAAAAGGGATGACGGAAGTTGTTTCGCATCGAGTTTCGGACAATAATGACTTACCGATTGACGATCGAATTATCCTAAGCAAAATTGACAATGAACTGTACATAGCGTCAAATGCGGGCATATTTGAAATTGATCAAAATGATGGACGAATTGTTCCAGCGAAACTCTTTGCTGAAACAATTGGCAATCAAGCTGTGTATTTGTTGGAGCAAGACAATCAAAAAAATATTCACGTTGTTGCTGAAAACTTGATTGGCTTTTTTAAACAAATCAGCATTAATAACTATGCGTTTGTTCCTTCTTCGCTTTTTCATCTCCGTTATTTTCTAAATAATGACTTGTTGAATTTATCGACTGACTTGAATGAGGGTATTATGTATTCGGCAAACGATGGATTATTACACTACGTGCCAGAGCATGAGGATCGTATTAGTGCGCATCAAACTATACTTATTAATAAAGTCTCCAGCCTAACTCAAGACACCATTTTGTACAGACGAAATCCGTTTGAGGATAAACCTATAAAACTGGATAAGTTGCTCGTTTCTGTGCAAGCACGAGTCTTAAAAATTAATGTGGAGACCTTTCAATTTCGGAATACCTCAAATCAACAATTTAGATATCGGTTAATTGGTCTTGAAGATTCCTTTGGAGATTGGACCAGTTCAGCAACTAAAGAATATACCAATTTGACCGAAGGAACGTATGAATTTCTTGTTCAATCTACCAACTATTTGGGTGAAGTCATTACGAGTGATCCATTGATTATTCAGGTCCGACCACCGTTCTATAGGACACTGCTAGCTAAAGTTTTATTGGCCGTTTGTCTGATAGGATGCCTGATTCTAGTATCACGCATTCAGAAAAAACGATATAAGAATAAAGCGAAACGTATCGAAGAAAAGAAGTTAGGCGAACTTGAAGAAAAGCAGCAAAAGCTTATCGAAATAGAAAAGCAAAAAGATAAAGAGTTATTGCAATTGGAAGAAGAAAAAGTAGAAAGCGAACTGCGACACTTGAACAATCTGTTGGCAGCGTCTACCATGAATCTTGTGGTGAAAAATGAGTTCATCGAAACGATTAAAGAAGAATTGAAAGAAGTAAGACGAAGAGGTAAGAATATAGAAACAAAAAAGGCTCTTGAGCGAATCGAAAGAGAAATCGACACAACATTACGTGTGCAGTCCGATTGGGAGCAATTTGAATATCATTTCGACAAGGTTCATGGTGACTTTTTGACACGATTAAGAGAGGATTTTCTAGAACTCACTCCAAATGACCAAAAACTCTGTGCTTTTCTGAGATTAAACCTAAGTACGAAAGAAATTTCTAATCTGATGAGCATTTCGCTTCGTGGTGTGGAGGTAGCGAGATATAGATTACGAAAAAAATTGGGTTTACAAAAAGGCCAAAATCTGTCCAAATTTATACTGGAATACTGACCGGATGAGCATTCAAAAAATTGTTTGAAAACCGATTTAGGAAGTTAACATGAATGGAATCCAGTTCTGTTTTTTAGGCGCAAGACAATTCATACCAATCTTATTTTTTACGCTGAGTGTTGGAGTTAGTACTTGTTGGACGCAAAATGTGGAATTAAAGCATTTTGGCATAAAAGAAGGGTTGCCTCATAAGCACATCAATGATATTTTAATTCATTCGGACGGTTTTATTTGGCTAGGAACGAGAAATGGATTGTGTCGTTTTGATGGGTATGAATTCAAATCAGTCGATTTACCAAAACGCCCTGCATATATGGAGGGTTCCATTGGCCCATGGGTAGGTGGCCTCTCCGAATTGTCAGATGGAAGAATACTTATTAAATATTTGCAACATTCAAGATTAGCTGAATTTTCGAAGTATTTGTATGATCCAATATCCGAAATGGAGATATCTGTTGACGAAAACGAATTAATAACCAATCCCAAGAAGTCATTTAACAAGATGAGCATACTAGGTTCTGATTCGGTAATTCACTCGGACAGATACGGCAATCAATTGATGTTGATTCGGAAAAATAAATCAATTAAGGCGTACTTACTGCCGGCGATTGGTGGCGTACATGATATTTCAAAAGCATTTGATCGAGCAAGCTTTTTTCCGCCTATAGCCGGTGAGAATTTTACGGAAACATTCTTTTATTCATTGTACAATGGTCTTATTCAGGTCAGGCCGGAGTTTTCGAGATTTAAAAACTATTTGAAATCTGATGGGAACCCCTGGGACTTCGGTCTTGCTTGCAGAGTTATTTTACCGTTAAACTCTGACGAATTATTAGTGTCCTCGCAATCCAGTGATCCTGTCATACTTAATTTATTGTCTGGTAAAGTTTCTTCCCTTCAGTTTGTTAAAGAAAAGTCAGGAAAAGCCATATACTTGAAACATATTCAAGGGGCAGTGCGATTGCCTTCAGGTGATATTTTATTGTCACCATTGTTCAAAAAACTAGTACATGTTGATATGTTAAATGAGTCTGCAATGGAAATTGAGGATTCATTATTTTTAAATCGTCATCATATGATTTCAATTGACGACTCCACCGTATTAATTTCAGGAAGGGGACATCATAATAATTTTATAGTCGCAACATACCAGACTTCCACAAGAGTATTTGATGTGCGTCTAAACGATGAAAATATTGAAACGACACTGTCAAATAGTTATTTGCATTTGTCCCAAGACCATCATGTATGGATTGGGCATACTGATGGACTATACTACTTTAATCTCGATAACAATAGTATTGCCAGGGAATATATAGATAAGGATCGCAGTAAGCGTCCGCATAAGTCCAGTTTCGAAGTCTATAATTTGTTAAGCGGAAAAAGCATATTGGTTTTACACGAAAATCAGGACAATAAACTATTCATCGGACTAGATAAGGGCGGGCTGAATATCTTGGATGTCAAGACAAATGAAATGGCCTATGTCGGAAAAGTAGAAGGATTATCAGATGAAACAGTTTCAGGAATTTTGCCGGATGAAAAGGGTTATTGGATTGCAACATATAGCGGGCTATGTCATTATGATGAATCGACTGGTTTGATTAATAAATATTTCACCGAGAATGGGCTTCCACACAATGAATTTAACAGGTTTTCGTTTGCGCGCAATACGGAAGGACAATACTTCTTTGGCAGCATGAACGGTATCGTGAGCTTCAATCCAACGGAGGTTTTGAAGTCAGACGAAAGGGTTAAGATTAATCTTAGTGAAGCGCAATATTATAACAAGGAAGGAGATTATATTTCTACATTTAATATGACATACTTGGATGATCCGGTAGTAATTGTTCCGCCGTTTAATAGAAGTTGCCAGTTTAAATTTATGCTCGATGATTTTGTCAATTCACCTGGAAATTCATTTTTCTATCGATTGGAAGATGTTAATTCCGTAATGCTTGAAAAAAGACAAACGTGGAAGCAAAATGACAATAACCGTATGATACGTTTTGATTATTTGCCTTCGGGTACATATAATTTACACGTCCGTGGTTTGTCGTCAACCGGAGTGCTTTCGAACACAATGAAGGTTGGATTAATTGTAAAAGCAAGATTTTATGAAACGTGGTGGTTTATATCAGGTTTGACATTTTTAATTCTTGGCGTTTTTTATGGCTATTTTCGGATGAAAATGCAGCAAGTGTTACGAATTGAGCGACTTCGAAATAAATTGTCAAGTGACCTACACGATGATGTCGGGAGCCTGTTGTCCGGTGTTGCATATCAAATGGAATTACTAGAATACTCTGTCGATGAAAAAAGGAAACCGTTAGTTAGACGGTTGGCGGCTGCAAGTCGCAAAGCTATGAACCAAATGCGCGACGTGGTTTGGGCAATTGACATGCGATCTATTACTTGTATTGATCTAGTAGAACGTATTCGAGAGTTTGCAACTAATACACTTGAACCGCTCGACATTAATTTTAATGTTACCATACATGATGAGTTAGCGAGCATTGTCGTCCCAAGTGAATTTAGACATGACTTACTATTGATTTGCAAAGAGTTTCTTACAAATTCGATGAAACATGCGCATGCAAAAAATATTTCTTTATCCATAGAGAGACGCAAGAATAGAATGTCTTTTTTACTACAAGATGACGGAATAGGGATGCAAAAATCCCTGGAACAGTCTACCGGTCAGGGATTGAAAAATATACGTTTTCGAGCTGAAAAAATGGGTGCAAAAATTGTGTTTGAAACCAATGATGGATTTAGTGTTCAAATAGAGCTTCCAAATTTTTGATGGAGTAAACAAATGGGTAATTCGTTGAAATCTTCTTAAGGCAAACTCGCTGACACTGCCCCCCCATTCATGTGGTTCCATTTAACCGGCAAATACCAGTATCTTTGAATGAAAACCCTATACGTATGAAAGCTGTTCTCGTGAGCTTGATCGAAGATGAACAACTAATCAGAGAAAGCCTGGTTGGATTGATTGATAATTATCCAGGTCTGAACATTCATACCGTTGCAGAAAGCGTCGAGTCTTTTTTAGAAAATGAAGAAGCAAGGTCAAGTCAGATATTATTGCTAGATATTGGACTTAAAGGTGGCATCTCTGGATTAGAAGGTATTCGACCAATTAAGCATATGGCTCCCGAAATTGAAATAATCATGCTCACGACTTTTGACGACTCAGATCATGTATTTAAGGCTTTATGCGCCGGTGCTTCGGCTTATTTGACAAAGCAGAGCCCATTTGCAAAAATTGTTGAGGCAATTGAAGTCGTAGGTCAAGGTGGGTCGTATATGTCTCCTGAGATAGCCCGCAAAGTGGTTAACTATTTTGCGCCAAGTCAAAAACGAACTAATTTAACCCCGAGGCAACAACAAATTGTTCAAGGCGTAGTTGACGGATTGAGTTACAAACTCATTGCCGATAAATTAATGATCTCCACCGAGACAGTACGAGATCACATAAAAAAGATTTATCGAAAGCTGGAAATTAATAGTAAGACAGAATTGATTAAGAAGCAGCGGGATGGCCAAATCGTGTAAAGCGAGTTCATGAATTCGCGAACACGGCATGAGTAGGCGCCACTCCCTTAGGGTAGCACGAACTTTGTATGCAGGCGCACGTTATTTACACTTTTTTTTGAATTGTTGTTGGGATTTTTCGACATAAACCCAGCCGCTTTTTTAATGTGGTCAATTTGCGGCGAGCAATAGGTATATTTATTCTTGATTCGCCATTGACAAGTGTTGCTTTCGTTTGGCTTATCGACTGAATGTATATGTTGTTAATAAGATGCGACTGATGGCATCGGGTAAATTGATTTTCTGGCAATTCGGCTTGTAGGGCTTTAAGCGTTTTAGCGACACAATAGGATGACCCATCGCGTAAAAAAATTCTTGCATAATTTCCATAGGCCTTGCAGTGGATGATTGCATCGTGAGATAACAGGTGGTATGCTCCAGCTGCGAAAACAGCGAGTTTTCCACTCGGCCCTGGACGCATAGAAATTACAGGTCCTTTACTTTGACATGCGGCCACTGACATGGTAGAACTGAATATCGACTTTACTAAAGCTCCCATAAATAAGGGTATTTGATTGAAATTCTGATGAATTGATATTGTCTGATACTTATTAATGTAAAAGAAATTGAAAATGTAACCACTTGAAGTCAAAAATTCACAACAAAGCTCTTTTTTTAATATTTGTCATGATACTTTGGCAGCGGAGTCGTTCCATAATTTTTACGCATGCATGCTGGTAGGCAAAGGGCCTACAATCAGCTATGGAGGCACCATGTCAGTTTTTGTAAATCAAGATAATATCATATATCAATATTAAACAGTTGATATAGGTTGTTGTGCTGAATCATCCATGTGCGGAAAACGGCGATTCGTCTTTATCGGACACAGTTTGGTCGGTGTCAAGATCTGTTGTATTTTGAAGCCTTGTAAATTTTAGTCATTCAACTCCTTCTTATTTGAGCCGCAGAGTATACGGAGTTAATTAAACTTTACAGTTTTTATAAATTCTCTATACCATGGTATATTTTTCGGGACTTCAATTTATAAAGCGAATGGATTATTACTTAAGGCATTGGACTACATAAACCATGTGTTTTTATGAATAATTTTTCTATTCCGGACCTTATTGTTTTTCTTGGCTATATAGCATTGATGATTGGCTTAGGTATATATCTGTCTCAAAAAGCTGGAAGTAAATCCACACAGGATTATTTTTTAGCGAGTAAATCCTTGCCTTGGTGGGCCGTTGGTGGGTCATTAATTGCATCAAATATATCTGCTGAGCAATTTATTGGAATGTCTGGGTCTGGTTATGTTATTGGACTAGCGATTGCTTCATATGAATGGATGGCAGCGCTGACACTTATTATTGTGGCTAAATATTTTTTACCTATTTTCTTAAAAAAAGGTATTTACACCATGCCACAGTTTTTGGAAGAGCGATTTGATAGTCGCGTGAAATCGATTATGGCAGTTTTCTGGGTGCTGTTATTTGTCTTCGTGAATATTACATCCGTATTGTATTTGGGCGCATTAGCTATAAATACAATTTTGGAAATCGACATGATTTATGGAATTGTCGGTTTGGCTTTATATGCGGCTTCTTTTTCAATTTTTGGTGGATTGAAAGCAGTCGTTTGGACAGACGTGGTACAAGTTGTCGTCCTTGTTTTTGGTGGATTGTTGACAACAATTTTGGTTATGCAAGCCATAGAAGGCAGTTTTATGGGAGGACTGTCAGCACTTGTGGATAAAGCACCAGAGAAATTTGATATGATTCTTGAAAAAGGTCATGCTTCCTACAAAGATCTACCGGGTATCAGCGTATTAATTGGTGGAATGTGGGTTGCAAACCTGTATTATTGGGGAAACAATCAATATATCATTCAGCGTGCACTGGCTGCAAAAAATTTACGTGAAGCACAAAATGGAACCGTATTTGCCGCTTTAATAAAAATGTTACTACCTCTTATTGTTGTTATTCCAGGTATAGCCGCATTCGTTCTGGGTGCTGATATTACTAAACCGGACCAAGCCTATCCGTGGTTGTTAAATAATTATGTAACGGTGGGTTTTAAAGGATTGGCATTTGCCGCTCTCGTTGCAGCTGTGGGATCATCATTAAGTTCTATGGTAAATAGTACGGCAACAATTTTTACGCTGGACATTTACAAACCCTTTATCGGTAAAAATAATTCTTCTGAAAAACATTTAGTTGGCATAGGTAAAATTGCTTCGACAATTGCCCTATTGATTGGTTGTTTAGTGGCGCCTAGTCTAGGTGTATTGGACCAAGCTTTCCAATACATTCAGGAATATACAGGATTTATTAGCCCAGGAGTTGTTGCCATATTTTTATTCGGTTTTTTTTGGAAAAAAACTTCGGCCAACGCCGCCTTTATCACAATATTATTGTCGATTCCATTATCTATCGGAATGAAAATGGTAGCACCTTTGTTTTCTTTTATAGATCGTATGGGCATTATATTTCTAACATGCGTTCTTACATTAATCGTAATTTCTTATTTTGATAATAGAAGGCGGGACGACATTAAAGCAATTAACCTGGAGCATGGTATTTTCAAAACAGATATGACTTTCAATATTGGCTCTGCTGTAGTGATGGGACTGTTGGCGTTCGTATACGCGTTGTGGTGGTAAATGACAGTCAAAATCCGTGTTAGTCGCCAGGCATCTATAGATGCCTGGCGACTAACACGGATAAAGATCTGACAATCACTGTTTTAAGTCGAATTTTTGTTTAATACTATTTTACACCCTCTTCGATGTTCATTTTTGACAGCATCTAACCCATAATTATACCTTGGTTACACGCAAAAATTTCATTTATCCGATTTAAGGTTCTTTACATCGTATATCCTTGCTTGAATAAGCTGAAGTGCTAACATTTGCTTTATTTTGTAGAAATTGACGGTTGAAAGACCATGTTTAGATTAGATAGATGGTATAAATATGAAATCGCGTAAAACAGCAGCCTTTTTAGCACTTTTTCTTGGTTTATTTGGTGTTCATCGCTTTTATCTGGGGCAGGCAGGACTTGGCTTGTTTTATTTGATGGCCACATTTATGTTCTCTGTATTTAGACTGCCTGTAGGATTGGTTTTAGGGGTCATTGACGCCATTACTTTCTTTAACATGAGCGATGAAGATTTTGATCGTAAATACAACAAAAATCAAACCACTACCCGGCGACGTCGACAGTCGCAAAGCCGAGTTCGTGCGGATCGACGAAATCCGAGAGGACGTGCAGTGGCGCAACAACGTGAGCGTAAAATGAAAACGCAACGTCGAAATCCATTCAAATTATCTGGTCAGAAAAAACTGAAAGAATATGATCTTGAAGGGGCTATCAAGGATTTCAAACGAAGTGTAGACATTAATCCAGACGACCCTGAGGTTCATTATTTACTGGCCAGCGCCTATTCTCTGAATGAAAACGCTGATAAGGCGTTCGTCCATTTATCAACCGCGGTTGCTCAAGGATTTAAGGATTATGAGAAAATTAAAACGGATGACGCCCTGGCATTTGTTCGAATCCATGAAGATTTTGAAGATTTTGAGCGGGCCGGGTATCGAAAATCTACATCCATAAAAGTTGAAGGACCATCAAACATACCGTCTGACGAAACGTTACTTGCTCAACTACAGCGCTTAGCAGAGATGCGAAAAAAAGGATTAATCACCGATGAAGATTTTGAAATCGAGAAGCGCAGGATTATGCGGTAGCCTGCACGTGGTACTTCTCGCTGGAAACCATTGACTGTGTCTGCCTCAGTCAACCGCGAAGGGACGACTTCATTTAGATTTTTACAAATTCTTTAACATCCTTCATACAACGATTCCCTCGTATATTGCGTAGTAATAGTAAAGTTCGATTGGACTAAATAATATAATGACAGCACAAGAACTCATATCCGATGTAATCATGCCACTTCGCACCTCAGATACGGGCGAATTTGGTCTTTCGATTATGAATGAGTTTTACGTCAAGCATTTGCCCATAGTCAATAATGACCAATTGCTCGGCTTGGTTTCAGAGGAAGATATTCTAGAACATGACGTGATGGAAGCGGTTGGTTCGTATAACTTGTCGCTCAATCGACCCTATGTATCGGCAGGAGACCACTTGTTCGATGTGATGAGAGTGATGTCAGAATTTAATTTGACTGTTGTGCCCGTGATTCATGAAGAGGATCAGTATGCTGGGTTAATTACACAGGAAGACTTAATACAATTCTACGCCAATAGCTTTTCATTTGCAGAACGCGGGAGTATCATCGTTTTGGAAATGGCAAAGTCGGAATACTCACTAGCGACTTTGAGCCAAATTGTAGAATCAGAAAATGGCACTGTTCTGAGTACGTTTATCACGACAGATCCAGATAGCCCACGAGTACTTGTGACTCTAAAGGTGAACAAGCAGGACATTAGTAGCATTTTGTCGACATTTCAACGATATGAATACGAGGTCAATGCCACATTTACCGAGACGGATTACTACGATACGTTGAAAGAGCGATATGATATGCTCATGAGCTACCTCAATGTATGATGTTTCGTCGATAGATAAATCTGTATTCTGCAGCAACACGTAAACTGTAATTTGTAGGATAATTCGCCCTCGCATGACTATCATTAGCTGATCAATACGTTTACTTTGTACTTATAAAGGTGTATGCTGCGTAATTACTTGATATTGAGTTTGCTGTTTGCATGTTGTTGGCGTGTTGATTGTCAAAATGATGATAAGGTCATAATTCGCAGCATCTCCATAAAAGGTAATGATCGCACGCGTAACTTTGTCTTGAATCGTGAAATGGACATCCAACCGGGTGATAGTGTTCCGCTGGCTGAATTTCAGCATACCTTGCTGCGAAACCAAAACAACCTGCTTAACACGGGACTTTTCGTCTCCGTCTCCGTTTCGGCTCCTGAATGGAAAAGATCAGATCGCATTGCAGATATTGTCGTGGAAGTGAACGAAACGTGGTATTTTTTTCCAATTCCTGTTTTACGACTGGCAGACAGGAATTTTAATGTTTGGTGGGAAGATTTTGATCGTGACTTGAGTCGTATCATATGGGGAATTAAGGGACATCACTATAATTTGACAGGTGTTCGAGACTATTTGAAAGTGGTCATGCAATTTGGCTTTTCTCAAAAATACCAACTGCGCTATCGTTATCCTTACTTGAATAAATCTAAAACCCTTGGATTGGAATTAGACGCACGCTATAATCGTGCTCGAAACGGTGCGTTTGCGACATCGAATAACCAACTCGATTTTTTAATTAGTGAAGAAAAAGACAATTTTACGTCTATAGTTGGAATTGCTTTGTTGCGGTATAGACCTAAATTATACTTAACACATGAGTTTGGCGTGAGTTTTATTAGCGCTGCGATTTCGGATACTGTGCAACAATTAAACAATACATATTATTTTAACAATGCTTCCCATCAGCGCTATTTTGCGCTCCGATATGGATTTAAAAATGATCGCAGAGACCGGCGCCATCAAGCTACTTCTGGTTATGCGATTGAGGGTTTGGTAACGCAGGTTGGTCTGGGCTTATACGATGATGTGAATTATGGTTTCGCTCAGTTGAGAATTAAAAAATACTTTCCTGTCACAGAAAAACTCATAGCACGCGTTTCATCAACCGGACGTGTTTTTTTTAATAAGACAAAAATTTCGTACAATCATTCTCGTGCACTGGGTTACGGTGAGTTGTACGTACGTGGATATGAACATTATGTTATTGATGGCACTGACTTTTTCTTATCGCATCAAGGAATGGCCTGGCAAGTTTATAAGCGTACATGGAACTTGTCCAAAGTCTTGCCATTCAAAAAAACCAACGTAGTTCCTATTCGTCTCTTTTTGTCTGCGAATATTGATATTGGTTATGTCAACGGGCCGCAATATCCGGAACAAAATACATTAGATAAAACCTGGCTCTACGGTTATGGTCCGGCACTTGAAATCCTTGTTGCGGAGGGTTATCTATTCGGTGTGGATTATAGCTTTAATCATTTGGGAGAATCTGGTGTATTTTTACACAGCAAATTCAACTTTTAGTTCATGCAAGTAGGATTATTTGGACAGGCGCTGAAAGGAAAAAAATTTCAGGTGTTTCAGTATTTGACCCAAGTACTCGATGACAACAACATTGGTTGGTCGTACGGACCAAATGTACTGGATGAATCGAGTGCGTTCTCATCACAAAATAGAGAAGTTGATTACAGTTATGTGAAAGCATGTGATTTCGTTGTCACCCTGGGAGGGGATGGGACCATTTTGCAAGCCATATCACTAATCGGTGATAGCTGCACGCCCATTGTAGGTGTAAATCTTGGTCGTTTGGGTTTCCTTGCCAGCATCGACTCAGAAGACTTGTCATCGGCTATTCAGGCTATTGCTAGTGGCGACTTCCACATTCGTGACAGAAGTATGCTAC
Organism: Saprospiraceae bacterium; assembly: GCA_028279185.1. Lineage (GTDB taxonomy): Bacteria > Bacteroidota > Bacteroidia > Chitinophagales > Saprospiraceae > JANQSS01. The sequence continues at coordinate 206,663 of JANQSS010000205.1, forward strand.
ATCTGGATTGCAACATACCCATTTTCGATTCGGCACCTTTTGCGTTGAACGACTTTACGCTTCATAAGCGCGATACGAGTTCAATGATTACCATAAATACATTCGTAGACGGTGAATTTTTAACCGCCTATTGGGCAGATGGATTAATCCTTTCCACGCCCACGGGAAGCACGGGTTACTCGTTGAGTTGTGGGGGGCCGATCATCATGCCTAATAGTGGTAATATTGTGATCACACCAGTGGCACCTCATAATTTAAATGTTCGCCCAATAATATTATCAGATGCTTCCGTGATTTCGTTTGAAATAGAAGGTCGGTCCAATGCATTTATGTGTTCGATGGATTCACGATTTGAAGTGATTGGAAAGCAGCATCAGCTATCGATCCGAAAATGCCCCTTTCCAGCACGACTGGTACATATGGAAAATTATTCTTATCTCCAAAATATTCGCAAAAAATTGGCTTGGGGTGTTGATAGCCGAAATTAATTTTGACTTACCACTTTCGGATACAGACTTTGGTATTAAATTAAATAATACCAATTAAAGCATATAGCGACGTACAAAATTACCTGGATTTGTTCAAATCAAGGCTCAAAATGCGGATGTTGCTGGAGCTTCGGCGGAGCTTTGTAACGATGGATTTGGACAAACCTCTCTTATATATGTACGTTAACTATGTCTTTATTTGGTGCAAGAATAATTTCAGCATAGAGAATCTGGATTAATTACAACTAGTCCTATGGTTTTTACTAAAAAGGGTGGTCAAACCAGTTGACCACCCTTTTTAGTGAAGTGTATATATTGTTACGGACAACCGTCTAACGTAGCATCGAACTCCGCATTTAATTCAACTTCAAATCCCTGATTTAATTCAACACCTCCTCCCGCGCTATAAATAATTTGCTTTGGATCTTGAATAATGGCGTCCGATGTTATTACACCAGATGCACTATATGTACCTGCCACAGGTGCTCCTCCTATGTCTAATGTAGGTGGACAGTTTGAAAAATTGTCTACATAAAGCGCGTAATTTCCACTTGAGTTCGTGTTAAACCCATCAACCACAATATAATAGGATGAATTAATATTTACATTGGCATTAATTATTGAAAATCTATTTAAGCCATTTAATGTAAAGCTGCAAGTGCCGACTAAGGCATCGTCATTGAAGGCAATGACATTTGACGCAGAATCCAACAAATATAAATAAGTGTCAAAATCAGAAATCGCATTACATGTGCTAATTTGAACGGTATCCGATGAAGCCACAAAACTGTAAATAATATCCGGCGACCCTTGTCCGGTATATTCATTTGTTACACAGGATAGGTCCGTGCGGTTTGTATCGGCATACGGAAAAGACAATATCTGTATGGCCGTTCCAAATGTATTTCCGGGATAGGTCGAACAAGTCGTCGTGAATGTATAGGGTCCTGTCCAGGAACTTGAATCCGATCCGCAATGGCCTCTTATATACACAGCATAATCATTGCCTTCATCCAGACCTGTCAAATCAAAAAACTCGTCCGTAATACCTGTAAATGAAGGTATACCAGTAAACGAGCCTGCCCCTGTAACATCGACCAATTCTAGATCGACAGTGTTATGACTTGGATCGTCTGACCATGACAAATCAGCCGCATTATCCATGATGTTGGATATAACGACAGGAGAAATGGAAGGGCAGGCCGATGCTTGCCTGACCATAATGTCATCAATTGCAATGTCACTTTCATAATCAGGGCCGGCGATCCCCTGAAACCTAAATTGAACTTCCCCAGAATATGCAGAAAGATTAACGATTGCCAAATTAAATGGATCGCTTGAGGCGGACTGCACTTGACCACTTTGTGTCCAAATGTTCGTCCACGATGCTCCACCATTTGTGCTAATGTCAAGATTTAAGGTACCCATATCACCGCCAAACATGTGATAATAAAATTCAATCTCGGCTTCCGAAACCAAGTCCAAATCAACGCAGGGCGATATCATTTCAGAAATTAATCCAAAAGTTGTTGACGCTTCTACGTAGGCATAGTTGCCAGTTCCGGAAGGATTGTCACCATCAGGACCCGTGCCGGTTGATGGCGTTGTCCCAGAATTGATCCGCCAATCATTTCCATCTGATTGGACCTGCGTCCAACCTCCTCCAAAATCACATACCTGAGGCCCGCCCGCTGTAGTACAGGTGGCGTATGAATCAAAATTTTCAGTCCAGGGCAGTCCACTTACACATCCTATGGTGGTAAATGATATCGGACCAACAAATACACTTGAATCACCCGAACATCGACTTCGAACATAGGCTTCATATTGATTCAGTGGTGTTAAGCCAGTGAATGTATACGATGTATCAGTAATACCTGTTGCACTAGGTATGCCAGTTTGTGAACCTGAGGCTGAGATGTCAACCAGCTCGATTTCATATGAATCGGCAGACACGTCATCCCAAATGATGGTCGCTTCTGTTTCCAAAATAGAGTTCATCTGCACGTTGCTCGGTGCTATACAGATGAATCCATCGTCTACCAAAATATTATCGATAGCAATGTCACTAGTAAAATCAGTACCGGTTATTCCATTAAATCTATACATGATTGTCTGACCACAATAGGCAGATAAATCTACTACAGCCAAATTCCACACATCTCCTTGATCACCGCTGACTGAAAAGAGTGGAAGCGTCCAAGTTGCACCTTGATCAGTTGAGACTTGCACATTCAATGTTCCCATTTCTGCTCCAAGCATGTGATAATGAAATTGCAAATTAGCATTCGCACAGCCTGAAAGGTCTATACACGGACTGACCAAATTGGCAACTTTAGCTGGAAAATTTGGACTCGAGGCTTCGGTATAGGCGTATGTCGTACCTTCAAAAGCACCTGAAGGGCCAGTACCTGTCGAGGCGGTTGAACCGGTATTTGTTGCCCAGTCAAAATTGTCACAAGATGGATTGCAAAAATCTCCAAACCCCGATTCGAAACCCTGAGCAAAGGGTATTCCATATGTTGCAGAACAGCCAATACAAGCTGAGCTACTTCCTTCCTCATAGCTCACAGCAAAAGCACGCTGACCAGCCACAGTTCCGGTATTAGCTGCAACACTAAACCAGTATGTTGTACCACCTGCGATACCTCCGATGTTGATGGTCGTCAAAGATGTCGATGCAATTATTTCCATTTTTTCAGCACCCAATTGATAAATATCATATGAAGTTGCCCCTGGAACAGCATCCCAGAATACGACAGCCGTGTCAGCCGTTCCGTCCGTAACACAAAGGTTTGCTGGGACGTCATGAATATTAAATGTTTCATCAGATACGTCATTTTCACCTCCGCGAGTAACGCGGATTAGGCAATCGCCGGATGTCACAGCTGGAGGTGTCCAATCTATACCTCGCTCTTCAGCTGCAATACCTGTGGCTATGGTGGTCCAGGAAGCCCCATTATTGGTTGAGTATTCAACATCAAATGTGCCTATGTTACCAAAGGCATCCCAGTGGATTCTTTCAACGACGCCGGGAACAAGTTTTTCATTTCCAAGTGGATAAGTTACTTCAACACCTGTGGGTATGAATGAATAGACAAGGTAATATTCCTGAGGTCCCATTGGAATGCTCGTTCCATCTACGTTTACTGTGTACGTTCCAGCCGCTGGCGAGGTAATCGCAACCTGCTCAACGTTATTCAAATTATCGACTCCATTTCCTGCGGGCAGATCAAGAGTTACAGGATTAGGTGTAGGATCCAGCAGGTAGGGAAGATGATTAGTGGATCCAGGGTCGTCTACATTCATATCTATGTTATTTACGAGAGCTGGATTTGCGCTTGCTGAAGCTTCCGGATCATTCCAATAGACCATAATTCGGAGCTGGCCGACGCCTCCGGGAACGACAATATTGTGTGTATTGCTACCACCATTTGAAATCGTATGGCTGCTATATTGGTTGTTGGCTAAAATGTCGTATGCTCGTCCCGCGTGAATGAGTCCCCAACCAAATTTGTAATCAGGTCCTACATTTCCGTAGTCTTGGGCGCTATTCATAGCACAAGCTTTGATCAATGCTGCAGGTGCAGTATTTCCAGTCAGGTCATTGTAAACATCATAAAGTTGCGCCAAATTTCCAGCTGTACTTGGTGCCGCTGCAGATGTTCCACCGAAGGATTGATACTGGTTGTTCGGGTCCGTGCTCATTTGGCCTTGCCCGTGCCCTGCCAAATCAGGCTTGATTCGTCCATCATGTGCTGGTCCACGACTGCTACTTCCCACTAATACTCCATCTCGAAATAGATTTGCTACAGCGATGACATTTTTTCCTTGCTTATGACCTCCGGTGACATTTCCCCACTGATTTCCGGCTCCATAACCACAATCGCTGTTGTTTGAATTTCCGGCAGAAAATACGTGCAGTAAAGTTGGATTATCGTGAGCCATTTCGTCGACGGTAACGGTAGTTGTTGTATAGCCGGCATTGCATCCGTTGGAATACGAACTGTTGGTAATGACTACGCCACTATCCTGATGTAATGTCAGTGTATTGTCGAGGAACGTCGACAGGTAGTCAATAACATATACGTCAGCCGCGGGTGCGCTGGTAACAATAGTGGGGTCTAGATTTCCGCAAGCAGCCCAAACTCCTGCAACTCCATCACCATGAGTGCCTGTACTGGAGTTATTTGGATCATTCCAAAGTCGGCCTTGAAAATCGATATGAGGCCCAACATCTCCATCATCGCGAACCAAAATTTTAATACCATCAGCATCGTATGAGAGTCCACCAGTAGTTAGCATATTGTCAATCGTATTTCCTCGCTGAATACCGCGGCCTTCAACGGACTCGGGCTCTCCTTTTGGATCCATAAGTTCAACATATCGCACGTACGGAAGGTCGGCAATGCGACTTGCATCTTCACGAGTTGTGGACATGAAAATAAATCTGTCGTGATTCGGGCGAGTAAGATTGTATGCTCCCAGAGTTTTAAATTCATTTTCATGAAAATCGATATTAACGCCTGGCATAACGAGAACCTTTAGTGCCAAGCTTCTTCCGTCCTCAGCATAGTCCGGAATGTTCCCGTTTACAATGCGCGTGTCAATTTTGGTCGGTAAACTCATAGGTTGAATCGATCGAACACCGTTTTGATGCATTGTACGTATGTCAACGTCAGATGGTATGGCCAATAAGTAGCAGTTTGAGGGAACATACTCCATAAAAGAAATTCCCCTTGATTGAAGGTCTGACCGAATTTCGTCCGTTGGAATGGATTGAAATTGTACCCATCGGTAGTAGGTGTCATTATGTACTGGACCGCTAAGAATATCCGCAGTTCTAGTGTGTGCGTCGACGTTTGAGGCGAAACTTTGGTTGCCAAATTCAAACTGAACAGGAGGAAGGTTTTGCGCGAATGAATTTTGGGCCGAAATCAATGCAAGACAAAAGGCTAGTACGTAAGCGCGTGTAAAGGTTTTCATGTTGGTTTAAGTTATTTTAAAAAAGTACCCATAAGGGTTTCACAACTCAGCAGAAAGGATGTCGGCAGTAACTCAGTGGAGCTACAGGACGCCTAATGTATGAACATTTTATGAATTCTTGAACAGAAAGAATGTCATATTATATATCTTATCCAAGCTGACAGGCGTATGTCATTCTTTCCGATCAAACGAAGGCGGTCAACTGTCACATTTTGATTAATTATTCTAGAAGGAGGACATCACCCGTAAGGCTTTGATTGTTATCGCAAGACCCTTGGGAAATAATAATTCGATAGATATAATTGCCAATAGGGACTTTCTTATTTTTTACTTTTCCATTCCAAATTACATTGTTTCCTAGTTGATCAAAGATTTTTTCACCCCACCTAGTAAATATTTGCATAGAATAAATTGGGTTTTTATTTGACTCAAAGTAGGGTCGAAATATATCATTTATTCCATCGTTATTTGGTGAAAATGCATTTGGGATATAGACATGTCCCACGTCTTGAATATCAATGAAAATACTGTCGGATATTGTGCAATTATTATTGTCAATTGCCGTTGCAGTATACCAGGCGCTTGACGTAATTGTGAAAAACTGTTCGCTGCTTCCATCAGACCATATCGTATGAATCCATGGACTGGTTAACGTATGTGTATTATTACAGACGACTTGATTTTCGCCTAAAAATTCGGAATTAATAATATGGTTAAAAATAGTGTACTCCATGATTGTATCGCAAAAACCATGTATGGCAAAAGAAGTGTCAAAATAAATTCCCGGTTCCGATATTTCTGTGTGATTAATCACAATGATTTCTTCAGGGCATTTCATTATAGTGTCTTTGACAATTGGATCAAATAATACTTGAATTTCTATATTATCAACAATAGGACAATCATTTTCGTCTGTGGCTGTAACACTGTAACTACCTGAATTCACGACGCTTATTTCATGAGAGGTGTCTCCGGAGCTCCAAGTCGGATTTTGAAATATTTGTTGAATGGATAAGTATATAGTATCGCCCAGACATGTAATGATGTCATCTCCTAAATCGATGACCGATTGAACAAGACAGCAACATTCATCTTTTAAATCATCGTCGGCACAATCGATAAAGCCGTCTCCATCATCATCAAGGTTATTATTACAAACTTCAAGGGGCAAAGAAGAGAGTGCACAGATGGCGTCTAAATCTGCCCCCGGAGCGATGCTCCCGCAACCTGTATCAGGAACGTCGGTCAGCTTTACTGCATCGAAAAGTAAGGCTCCAGGCATTTGACCAGGAATCATGCCGTCGATGTCCAGTGAAGATGTCGCTCCGGCCACTTCTCCAAATAAATAGTAACCATCACCATCACTATCTGTTATACCATTGCTTTGCAGAATATTTTCAACGGAAGTATTAAGGGGTTTGAGTTCGATTGTCATGGATTCAACAGCAGGCCCTATTTCAAATACATGCAAGTCCCCAGCCGGGGTGCCACTATTAATGAGTATGTTATTTGTAAATCCGAGTTTTATAAATCCTCCATTGCCCAGACTAACGAAATTTATTGAACCTATTACACCAGCATCATCACTCACGCCAAGCGCCTTTTGTGCATCCTGAAATCCATTGCCACTGCAGGGCTGACTGTATTCTATCACAATGTCGGCAAAAGATAATCCGTCGTTAAAACAGGTTTGACAACCGTCATTTATCAAGCTCGTACATTCTTGATCCATGCAATCAATGAGACCGTCACCGTCATTATCGAGTCCATCTGAGCAAAGTGTTGCATTGTTTTCCTGGGCGGAAATCGTAAGATTAAAAATAGTGCTCAGTACGAAGATCACTGTAAGGTAAAATGTCAATGTAAAATATTGGTATCGAAAATTTTTAATTCGTTGTATACCTCGTATTGACATGTATTAAAAGTCGGAATTAAAGCTGAGATTTAAACCATGGAATAAATTCATCCACGGTCATTTTTCCAATATCTCCTTTTCCTTTTTGTCTCACGGCAACCGCATTTTCTTCGACTTCGGACTCGCCAACGATTAACATGAATGGTATCTGATTTAATTCGTTGTCACGTATTTTTCTACCAATTTTTTCGGATCTGTCGTCCACAAATCCTCTAATATCATGTTTTTCCAATTTATTTTTTACATCCTCAGCAAAAGCGTTGAATCGATCACTAATCGGTAATATGGCATATTGATCTGGCGACAGCCAAAGGGGAAACTGTCCACCCGTATGCTCAATTAAAATACTGATAAAACGTTCCATTGAACCAAAAGGTGCACGATGAATCATAATAGGTCGATGAGGTTGATTGTCAGCGCCAGTGTATTCCAGTTCAAAGCGCTCAGGTAAGTTATAGTCTACTTGTATCGTTCCTAACTGCCATGACCGGCCCAATGCATCTCGAACCATAAAATCTAGTTTAGGTCCATAAAATGCCGCCTCGCCCAATTCGGTTGTTGTCTCCAGACCAGCTTCGGCGGCAGCCTCAATTATGGCAGCCTCTGCAGCATCCCAATTTTCATCACTACCTAAATATTTATCAGGATTGTCAGGGTCGCGCAAGGAAATTTGTGCTGTGAATTTTTCAAATCCAAGTTTGGATAAGACATGTTTGGTTAAATCTAAAACCGCTAAAAACTCCGTTTTAACCTGTTCGGGTGTGCAAAAAATATGTGCATCATCCTGTGTAAATCCTCGCACTCGTGCCAGACCATGCAATTCGCCACTTTGCTCATATCGGTATACGGTTCCAAACTCTGCTATACGGATGGGTAATTCTCTGTACGAATGAGGGCGATGACCAAAAATTTCGCAGTGATGCGGGCAATTCATCGGTTTTAATAAAAATTCTTCACCCTCTTTTGGTGTGTTAATGGGCTTGAAACTGTCTTCACCATATTTTGCATAATGTCCTGACGTAACGTACAATTCTTTTTTTCCAAGATGAGGTGTGACGACTTCCTGGTATCCAAGCGCGACTTGTTCCTCGCGTAAAAATTGCTGAAGTCGGTTTCGTAATGCGGTACCTTTCGGAAGCCAAATTGGCAATCCAGCACCCACCTTATCTGAAAACATAAATAAATTTAACTCGGCACCTAATTTTCTATGATCTCTTTTTTTGGCCTCTTCGAGTAAGTGTAAATATTCGGTAAGTTCTTTTTGCTTTGGAAAAGTAATGCCATAAAGACGAGTTAATTGTTTTCGATTTTCATCACCACGCCAATACGCACCGGCAACTTTTAATATTTTGGCGGCCTTTATCTTACTCGTGTTCGTAATATGTGGTCCACGACAGAGGTCGACAAATTGACCTTGCTGATAAAAGGTAATTTCTCCATCGGTGAGATCTTCGAGCAGCTCTAATTTATACTCATCACCTTTGTTTTTGAAATATTCAATGGCTTCAGACTTTGAAATTTCTTGTCTCAAGTAATCACTTTTTGTGCGAGCCAATTCTAGCATTTTATCTTCGATTTTCTTAAAATCATCAGACGAGATAACATGGTCCCCGGTGTCGACATCATAATAAAATCCATTTTCGATTGCAGGTCCGATTCCAAATTTAATACCCGGGTACAATGATTCCAGAGCTTCGGCCATCAGATGAGCCGAGGAGTGCCAGTATGTAGATTTCCCATCGACATCATTCCAAGTAAGAAGCTTTATTGAAGCATCCTCTGAAATAGTGCGAGTTGCATCTACGATCTCGCCATTGACTTCTGCGGCGAGCACATTACGGGCAAGTCCTTCGCTAATATCAGTTGCGACTTGCATAGCGGTGACAGCCTGTTCATACGAGCGTACAGAGCCGTCAGGAAGTGTGATATTGATCATGTTAAAATGTTTATAAAAAATGCGCGGTGAAGATAGGAAAGAAAGGGCGTTGCGGTAGGTAGTCGCCAGGCATCTATAGATGCCTGGCGACTACCTTGTCTAACGAATAGATAGTCAATTAGTTATACTCGAATTCCAATTCTCCAAAATCGGAGTCCTAAATTTTTTTACAAAAAACATGAGTTGCCATGGGTATATTTTGCCTCTTTCAAACACTTACTTACGACAACTAATTTTTTAACCTAGTGTAACACAGATGTCTAAGTATCAATCGGGAAACATTTACCACATTTACAACCAAGGAAATAATCGTCAAAAGATTTTTTTCTCAGAAGCTAATTATCGTTATTTTCTAGAAAAATCGAAGCACTTATTAGGTTCGCACGTTGACTTTATCGCCTATTGCCTCATGCCAAATCATTTTCATTTTTTAGTACGAACCAAAGAAAGTGCTTGCCTGGATTCAAAGGCTGTTAGACCTTGCCCAAAAATAGAACTGGAATTTTTGGCTGTAGCAGGACAAAATTTTGGTTTGGACGAGTTAGCTGAGAGCAAAGCAGGAGAAGCAATTCCAACACGTCAACAAAATTTGAGTTCTGCTATTGGAACATTAACAAGTTCCTACGCTAAAGCCATTAACAAGCAAGAGGGTAGATCTGGATCTCTATTTCGAAATAAAACCAAAGCAAAAGATGGAGGCGTAGAAGGGTGGCATTGTATTTTGGGTTTTGATGATCGACATTTTTTCACGCCATTGCATGCATATTGGCAAACTTGCTTTGATTATATTCACAATAATCCAATGGTGCTTCGAGGGGTCAAAAATCCAGCAGATTATAAATTTTCTTCTGCTCGAGAATATCTTTTTCCGACCGAAAATGATTTGGTGAACCATAAGTTAGCAGTTGAATTAGAATTGGTTGAGCCTACTTATTCACGTGTAATTAATTTGAATTCTAAGAATAAGGATAAAGGGCTAATATCCAGTTAGTTGGGAGTAATAGTCGCCTAGCACCTATAGATGCCTGGCATCTATAGGTGCTAGGCGACTACAATTGCTTTGCATTTACCGGAGTAGCTCGCCGCTTTTTCATGGACAATCCAGTTTCATAGATTTTATAATCCGGCGCATTGATTCGCATTATTTTTTCACGAGTACTTTCATCTATCTCAACCGGTGATGTTCGATTACCGTAGATATATTTTGGCTCAAAATCATTAAAATAGTGTTCTGCAAAATATTTAAAATCTTCCTCATAGTATTCAACGATACCGACAAAATCAAATAAATTTATCGGAAATCGCCATAAAAATTTGCTATATAAATTTTGCATTCTTGAATCCGTAAAAAAGGCTTCAAAAGACCATTTTTCTTTGGCAACCTTATTTTGAAATGGAGACTTATCAACGCGTTTATCCGATTGGAAACAATAATCATATTGGGATCGAATACGTTGAGCAGGATCTCGGAGCCATGTGATAAATTTTACATTTTGTTGATCTTTTGACCGTTTATATTTAAAGGGCAAAAAATGGCCGTGTAAACAATCAATGTTTTTCGGAATAGGTCGAAATAATTGCTTGACATATCCGTAACTCGCGAACCCATTTCGTATCACTGATGGAACCATAATTGGATTGCCATAATCCTCCATCAGATTGATGTTAGAATTGGCGCGTAAGTAGGCTCGAAAACTACTGCCTGCAGTTCGAGGTATGTGCACGGATATAATCATTCGTTTTTCGGAGACGGTAATAGGACCATAAAGATACAGTCTTGCACGCAATTATATAACTTGCGAGGCCTACTGCGATTGCATTGTCACTTGATTAAAATGTACATTTGCCCACGTGAAAAATGTCTTTATACATGAGACAGCTGTCGTTGATGAAGGTGCTATTATTGGTTCCGATACAAAGGTCTGGCACTTCTGCCATATAATGTCAGGTGCGCGCATTGGCAGTAACTGTAACCTTGGCCAGAATGTATTCGCGGCCAACGGGGTCATAATTGGCAATGGTGTCAAGATTCAAAACAATGTCTCCGTGTACAATGGTGTGGTAATTGAAGATGAGGTTTTTATTGGTCCGAGTGCCGTTTTTACCAATGTGATTAATCCTAGATCATTTATAGAAAGGAAGGAAGAATTTCTACCAACACGTGTAGGAAAAGGAGCCACTATAGGTGCAAATGCTACAATTATCTGTGGAAATAGCGTAGGTGAATTTGCAATGATTGGTGCCGGTGCCGTTGTAACAAAGGATATACCAGCCTATGCACTCGTAGTGGGCAATCCTGCCCTACAAGTTGGTTGGCGGAGTGAGGCTGGGGCATCTCTGGAATTCGAATCGGGTCTTGCTAAATGTCACTTAACAGGCCAAACGTATAGGTTATCAAAAAACGTCGTGGTTCGAGAGGAGTAGTATTCCATTAACATTGAAGGTATTATGACAAAAAGCAATTGGAGATGAAAAATGTGGTGCTTATTGGATACGGAAACATTGCTAAAAAACATGAAATTGCCATACAGGCAATTAATTCAATCAAATTGCTGGATGTTGTCGACCCATTTCTGAATAACCCCGGTCTGGATAGCATTCGTGTTTTTTCGTCATTGGATGAATATGTAAAACAACCAAATCGTGCGCATATTGCGGCCATTTGCACACCCAATTATTTGCATGCGCAGCAAGCCATTCAATGCATGGAAGCGGGCATGCACGTATTAATTGAAAAACCAATGGCCATTTCAAAGGTCGACGCAGAAAAAATAATAGCTACATCACTTGAGACCGACACAAAAGTATTTTGTGTAATGCAGCTCCGATACAGCCCTGTCGTATCATGGTTAAAAAAATTGGTTGATCAAAATCTTTTGGGCGATATCTATTCAATAGAATCTCGGTGTTTTTGGAATAGAGGCGACGCGTATTATCTGTCTACGAATGCTGGATACCATTGGCGTGGAAAGTTGTCCAAAGATAAGGGGCCATTGTATACACAGTTTTCACACTTTGTTGATATTATTTACCATTTGTTCGGCGCTTGGGAAGTACAACATGCCACATTTAATAATTTTAATCATCGCGAAAATACTGAGTTTGAAGACAGTGGACATGTTTTGTTCAAAACGGGCAACATACAAGGAATTTTTTCCTATACGACAGCCGTATTCGAAAAGAATTTTGAAAGTACAATTACTATTCTCGGAAGCAAAGGAACAGTATCTATTGGCGGTCAATATTTTAATCAAATTCGGTATTGTAATCCAACATCATTACCTCGAATGGACGAAGAGTCACTTGCCTTATATAATGATGACAAGTGCGCCGGACATAAAATGATGTATAAAAACGTATTGGATGTTCTTTTAGCCAAAAAACCGATTACGACTAACGCGCTAGATGGTCTAAAAATAGTTGAAATGATTGAGGATGTCTACTCACTACGTATATAGTGTCGGCCTAAGATCATATGTTATAGGATGTAATGTGAGTTCAACAACATCCATTATTTTAAAGGGATATGGCTGCAGCATATAAAATCAAAAATCATGAAAAGAGTATCTTGTTTTTCTGTATTTTTTTTAATAAACCTCTTTGCCATATTTGCTCAAGCTGATACGGCACTGGCTAAATTATTGCTTGAGAACACGTACGAATTGAATATCGATGATAATCAATTTATTGGCACGGGGGCTGAAGTATTGGAAAGTGCCATAAATGGCACGCAATTTATTATGATTGGTGAACAGCATGGAATCGTTGAAGTTGGTCAGGTTGCTGAAATGTTGTTCAAAGCTGCAAAACCTTATGGTTATCAATACATGGCACTCGAGGTAAGCCCATTCATAGCGGACAAAATTCAATCGAGCATATCAACTAGCAGTGAAGCTTTACTGGAGTTTAATAGAGAACTACCAAACTCTATCCCTTTCTATAATAACATAGATGATTTATCAATGCTGGAAGAGGCCATTAAAAATAATGGAAAAATATGGGGGCTAGACCAGGTGTTTATCATCGAGGTACGCTATATATTTTCTGAATTGCTAAAGCTCGCACCTAATACAGAAACAGAAGAAATTGTTGGTCAATATCTACGTACAGCCAAAGAAACGTTAAAGGCGGCGTTTGACTCCGGGAAATTTAATGAGGTCATGCTTTTTAAACTACAGGATTCGGATTTTAACAAACTAAATGATTTATTTTCAGAAAGTGCCCAGGCACTGGATATACTCAATAAATTGAATAAGACACAAGAGATATATAAAGCTTGGGGCGAAGGCCGTGGATATGATAATAACTTATTACGAATTACTCAAATGAAATCAAATTTTTATACCTATTACAGAGAGGCACTCAAAAAAGAAAGTGTGCCTAAGGTTTTATTTAAATTTGGTTCTGGACACATGGCCAGAGGGCTTTCCTATTTTAACATGTATGATTTAGGCAATTTAGCACATGAAATTGCCATTCAAAATGACTTGCAATCTTTACATATAAAAGTTGAAGGCATAAAAGGCGAATACTATAACTCCATGCGCGGACTTCAATCTTTTAACGATTTTGACGACCTTGACGACAACGTTAAATATGTCCTCGATCACAAGGAAAAAACCGAAAATTGGTATTTAATTGATCTGCGTCCAGCCAGACAACTACGATTAAAGCATTTGAACATCGAAAGTAAATCTCTGATTTTTGGCTATGATTTTTATCTGCTCATACCAAATACACAGGCCCTTACTGCTATGGAGTGACATTATCCCCCAGGAAGGAGATATTGCGCTGTAGCCCTTTAAATTTAGCGCGCTTGACCGCTGAGCCCTCAAATAAATTGTCAAATAATTCTTGGGTAATATCCTGCCATTCGTACTTTTTCATGGTGAGTAGCTGTGGTTTAGGTTCAAATTGTTCTTCCATATGTGGAACAGAAAATCGATTCCAGGGACAAACCGCTTGACATATGTCACAACCAAACATGTAATTTTCCATTTTACCCTTGAACTCATCAGGAATTTGCTCTTTTAATTCTATTGTTAAATAGGAAATGCACCTCGATGCGTCCACTATATATCCGCTGGGTAAAATGGCATCGGTGGGACAGGCATCGATACATTTTGTGCATGTTCCGCAATGATCTCGAATTGGATCGTCGTATGTCAATTCTATATCAAGCAATATTTCGGCTAAAAAAAAATAACTTCCCTTTTTTGGATTGAGTAGAAGCGAATGTTTGCCTACCCACCCTAGACCGGACCGTCGTGCCCAATCTCGCTCAAGTATGGGTGCAGAGTCTACAAATACACGACCGTCAACATTTCCAACTTTTGTTTGAATAAAGGAGAAAAGTGATTTTAGTTTCTTGCGAATAACCTTGTGATAATCGCGTCCGTAAGCATACCGAGATATTTTAGGCGCTGATGAGTCTTCCTGTTTTTTTTCTGTGTAATAATTATAAGCAAGCGATATTACCGATTTGCAGCCCGGATGAAGTTTCGTAGGGTCCACACGTAGGTCAAAATGATTTTCCATATAAGCCATTTTGCCCTGGTAGTCGGATGTCAACCAAGCTTCAAGCTTGCGAGCTTCATCTTCCATAAATCCCGCTCGACTCACACCACACAGTATGAAACCAAGTGTCTTGGCTTGATCCTTAATAGCCTTGGTAAGAACTGAATTCGGCATAAAACGTTAAAATTGTATCATTTATCTGTATAAGGCGTTATTCTTGTTGTTAAGATACACGTAATCTAACGTCTAAACCTAAAATCTAAATCATGAAAAACGTATACGCGCTATTGGCCATGTTGTTATCGGCCTCTTGGCTTTTTAGCCAACCGATTCCAATTGATGATCGCGTTCGAAGGGGAACCCTCGATAATGGAATGCAATATTATTTGCAAAAGAATGCCAAGCCTGAAAATCGAGCAGAAATTCGACTTGCAGTTAAAACTGGCGCTATAATGGAGGACGAAGATCAGCGCGGTTTGGCTCATTTTGTTGAGCATATGGCTTTTAATGGCAGTGCTAATTTTGAAAAAAATGAATTGGTCGAATACCTGGAAGGTACGGGTGCCAAATTTGGCCCTGATTTGAATGCCTATACCTCATTTGATGAAACTGTCTACATGTTGCAGGTTCGAACAGACGATACCGATATATTATCAAAAGGACTTTTAATTTTTGAAGATTGGGCAGGTGGAATTACATTCGATGGTGAAGAAATTGATAAAGAGAGAGGTGTAATAAAATCCGAATGGCGCAGTCGCTTGAGTCCCGATCAACGCATGCAAAACGAATATTTTCCGGTTCTCTATTCCGGTTCTCGTTATGCTAATCGACTGCCAATAGGGTCAATGGATATTATTGAAAATGCTCCTCATGATGCTCTGAGACGTTTTTACAGAGACTGGTACAGACCCGATTTGATGGCTATTGTCATTGTAGGAGACTTCGATATTGATATGATGGAAGAAGAGGTGAAAAAACGATTTTCAAAATTAAAGAACCCGGAAAATCCTAGAATCCGTGAACAGTTTTCGGTTCCTCCCCACGATGAGACATATGTTTCCATTCTTTCGGACAAAGAAGCTTCTTTTACCTCGGTACGCATGATGATTAAACATCCACGTTTAGAAACAAAAACACTTGCTGATATGCGCCAACAAATTCTTCATAGACTTTACAATGGCATGATGAATAATAGACTTGGCGAGTTAACACAAGAGGCCGATCCACCCTATTCATTTGCTTTTAGTGGTTATCGTTCAGACATCGGAGATATCGACCAGTATTCTTGCTTTGCTCGTACGAGTGAAGATGGTGCTTTACGCGGATTCGAGGCAATGTGGACCGAAATAGAACGTGCTAAGCGGTTTGGATTTACTGCATCCGAACTGGAGCGTCAAAAAGCTGAAATACTATCAAGGGTTGAAAAGGCAGTGAAAGAAAAAGATAAGGCTCGGTCAAGAAATTTGGCCATGCGATATGTATATCACTTTTTGGAAGACAATCCTGTCCCCGGTCCGGAGGATAATTTAAAGATATACGAACAATTTTTGCCCACTATCACAATTAATGAAATCAATGCGCTATCTGAAAAATGGTTGACAGATGAAAATCGTGTAATTGTAATAACCGGCCTGGAAAAAGAAGGTGTTGATATGCCTACTGAAAAAGAAGTTAACGATCTTTTGCAAAAAGTCAATGCGATGGAGTTGACACCTTATGAAGATGAGGTTATCGACGCTGAATTATTTAGCAAAGAATTGCAAACTGGTACGATCGTATCATCTGTTGCTATGGAGTCAATTGGTGTTGAAGAGTGGGAACTGAGCAATGGTGTACGTGTGGTTGTAAAGCCAACAACCTTCAAAAATGATGAGGTACTTATGCGAGCAAGCAGTGAAGGTGGAACTTCACTCTACGATGACAATATGTATCCGAGTGCACGTTTCGCCTCTGGTGTTATCAACGAGTCTGGCGTGAGTATTTTCGATAATGTTCAATTGGAAAAGAAACTTTCTGGGAAAATCGTCTCGGTACAACCCTATATCAGCGAGACATATGAGGGCTTTTATGGTGATGCATCACCGGAAGATTTAGAAATTTTATTTCAATTGACTCATTTGTATTTTACAGAGCCGCGGGAAGATGAGGATGCCTATGCGAGTTTTATTTCAAGACAGGAAAATTTATTTAAAAATCTGCTAAGCAACCCAAATTATTTTTTCTCGGACTATGTGACGAAAATTAAAACGGGTGATCACCCTCGTCGCGGTTTTCCAACCGCAGATGATCTCAAATTAATGGATTACAAAGAGGCGTTGAGTATTTATCGTGATCGTTTTTCAGATGCATCTGATTTTACTTTTTATTTTGTTGGAAATTTCGATTTAGAGACACTCAAAGGCTATGCAAAGAAATACCTAGCTACTTTACCAGTAACTAATCGCGAAGAAACATGGCGAGATGTTGGTGTTCGGAATCAAATTGGTGTAATTAAAAAATCAATAAACAAAGGAAAGGCACCTAAGACGCAAGTAAATTTGTCTTTTCATGGAGATTTTGATTATAATCCGAAAAATAGGTATCTGTTCAATAGTATGCTTGGTGCATTACGAATTAAAATGCGCGAGGAGTTACGAGAAGATCTAGGTGGAGTCTATGGCGTACGGGTTAGTGGAGGTGCAAATCGCATTCCAATTCAGACGTATTCGATTACCGTTTCATTTAATTCTGACCCTGACCGTGCAGAGGAGCTTACGAATGCGGCTAAGAACGTGATCAGAAAGTATCAAGGTGAAATGTTCGAAATGGAAGATGTAAATAAGGTTAGAGAGACACAGATGCAAGAAACAATAAAAAACTTAAAGGAAAATCGATACTGGATGAACCAATTACGATCGGCTTATAACGAAGGTCGAGACCCATCAACCATATCGATAGAGCAGCTGGAAAAACGACAAGAAGACCTCACCCCAGAAAATTTATTAGAACAAACACAGAGGTATTTTGACTGGAATAATTATTTTGAAATTATCATGGCTCCGGCAGAAGAGTCTACTGAAGGGTAGTAAAAAGTGTTTTAAATAATAAAATAGGCCATGTATGTTACGCACGCATGGCCTATTATTTTATGAGGGAATGCGAACGACAAAAAATACAACAGAGCATTTGAGACAAATCCATTCCAGACAGTTGAAATGAGAAGACGAAATTTTATTATCGATTCATCAAAAGGCGCATTATTCCTCGCTATGCACCCTGAACCTATGATGGGTATGATGAAGACGGATCCTGATAAAGATGATAGTGTTATCGGAAGAACTGAACATCTCATTTCTAACATAACATTGCAAACGCACATTCCACTCGATAAAATGAAAACATTCTATTCCGACTTACTTGGCTTGACCATAAAATCCGTTTTCAGTAATAGAATTGTTTTTAATGCCGGAAAATCTACGGTAACATTTACCAAGATTGACAATCAGCTGACAAAACCTTGGTACCACTTTGCTTTCAACATACCGGAAAATAAAATATTGA
This sequence comes from Saprospiraceae bacterium, assembly GCA_028279185.1. Lineage (GTDB taxonomy): Bacteria > Bacteroidota > Bacteroidia > Chitinophagales > Saprospiraceae > JANQSS01. The sequence goes on from JANQSS010000205.1 coordinate 225,045, forward strand.
GCGCTCGATCATGGCAACTACAGCGAACAGCATTGATTCCCACGCCGAAGCGGCTTCGTGATCCAAAATTTCCCTCGGATGTCAGACACTTTAGGAATTGGAATGCACATTCAATTTTTTTTTACGACCCGGCGGGTAACTTGCTAGAATTCATCGCACGCCATGATTTACAAAATGGATCAGATGGCACATTTTCGGTCGATGATATTTTAAATATAAGTGAGATAGCTTTCGTCGTTGACGATCAACAAGCTGAGGCGCATCGGATCGGCCAACACCTTGGATTGAATGTTTATCCCAAGTCGGCACGACATTGGTGGGCAATGGGTGATGAAAATGGACTTCTTCTCTGTATTCCAAAAAGAATTTTTGGCGAAAATACGCCCAATCCAAAACGATTTGATGTATTTAATACGGATGTAGAGATTATTAAACCTGAAAACCTGAAATACAGCTTTGATAATTTTCCCTATGAAATTTCGACGGTAAATCAATAGCAATCAAACTCGTTAAGAAAATAGAGTATACTGCTCCCTGCGATTGAAAAATGTTTAGTTTAATAAGGTGCGATACCATCGGGCAAGTCGTTTTTGCGAAACACCAAATCGATATCCATTAAAGACTATTAAATTAGCTAGTTGCACGCGCAAGTAAGAGTTTTTTTTGTATTTACGTGCGGAAACAAGCGCATCATGAGGAATAACCCTGGATTTAAATTTTTTCTTGGCGCGCCAATACAATTCATAGTCTTCCATGATGATATGATCATCGGAAAATCCGTCAAGCTCATAAAAGGCATCTCGTCTAATAAACAGTGTCTGATCACCTCCACCTATGACGGTTGAATCTTTTTTGGTAAAACGCGCATTTATTTTGAGCAACGGTGATGGACTGTCAAATCGGTAAGAAAAACAACCCATATCGAAGCCAGCTTGCAATGCTAGACAAATGTCATTAGCAAATGAAGCCGGTGGGATAACGTCAGCATGCACAAAATAAAATACGTTGCCCAGTGCGTGAGAGGCACCAAGATTCATTTGTCGAGCCCGGGACCGATGAGTGGAATGAAGAACGCTGAAGCTGTAAGAGTCGACGATACGCAACGTATTGTCTGTACTTCCTCCGTCTACGAGAATTACTTCATACAGGCGTTTGTCCTTACAAATCTGCACGGAGAGAAAATCTAATAAATTACCAATGAGCGCTTCTTCATTGAATATTGGAATGATGATGCTTATTTGACTATCGGAGGACATTTCCATTCAAAATTAGAAATATCCGCCCAATCTTTTGAATCACTGTAATGCCACCATTCGGTACGCGTGTGTTGAAAGCCAAAGGAGGCCATCAGGTTTTTTAACTTAATACGGCGGCTATATATCGTATCTGGTAGGTCACTGTAGTCATGATATGCGCGATGACCAAAAAAATCAAACGGGGTGCCCATGTCGATTTCCGACCCGTTGAAGTCCGTCAAAGTAAGATCAATTGCCAGTCCACGATTGTGCATAGAGCCTTTTTTCGGATCGGCAACATACATGGGGTTTGGGACGATTTCCCAAAGTCTATTCTGCGCTGCATGTGGCCGGTAACAGTCAAATAATTTCACGCCATATTGCAATGCAGACAAACTATCGACAAGACGGTAGAATTTTCTGGCTGTGCTTGGACGAAGAAAGCATCTTCCACAATCGTAAATCTGTTGCTTTGTGAAATTATTTATTGAAGCGTATCTGATGTCGAGCTGAATATTTTTTGTTGGAAGGATTTCAGCCCATTCTAAGGTGTCATAATCGAAAGGGGCAACTTCTTTTACATTATTATATGATATCTTCAATTTATTTTCTTGTGTTACAGGGGGTTCGACCCTGGTATTTTTATACTCATTTTTTGTATGGCAACTGAGTAGCACTATAAGGAAAAAGAAGCAAGTAATATATGATGTGATCCGATCCAACCGCTCTTTGATTATCCAAAGTTATTGAACATATATGCGTTTTATTTTCTCTTGCACTAAAAGTTTAGCCAGTCGATGCTGTGCGTACACGCTTAACAAATGATTTCACCCTCTAATTTTTAGAAACTCTTCTTCTGTTAGTATCTCAACTGTCTGAATCTTTTCTGCCTTCTTTAATTTTGAGCCTGCTTTTTCACCTACAACTAATATATTCAAGTTTTTACTGACCGCGCTAATGTTTTTCGCCCCCAGTTCTTCGGCTATCTTCTGTGCTTCTTTTCTACCCATATGTTTTAATGTCCCTGTGAATAATATTGTCTTACCTGCCAATGGACCATCGCTAAAATCTTTTGGCATATCTGATTCCGTTTGGAGAAGGTTGACACCACCAGATTCAAGCCTATCAAGCAATTCGATATTTTTAGCTTCAGTAAACCATTCAACCACATTACGAGCTAATACGGGACCAATGTCCTTTAATTCTTGCAATTGATCGATAGACCAGTTGGCCAAATCGCGAGCATGCTTTATCTCTGCCGAAAATATTTTAGCCGCACGTTGACCTAAGTGATGAATTCCAAGCCCAAACAAGAGTCGATGCAGGGGATTGGCTTTTGATTTTTCTATTGCCTTTTGCAGTTTTTCAGCCGAGCGCTCTCCGAAACCCTCAAGCTGTGCTATTTTTTCATAGTTTAAATTGTATATATCGGAAATGTCCCTGAGCCACCCCAGTTCGTGAAATTTCTCGACAATTGATTTTCCCATCCCGTCGATATTCATAGCGTCTTTTGAAACAAAAAATATCATACGCTGTAAATCCTGACTACCACACACACAAGTTGGACAGCGCCAAGCAGCTTCATTCTCATCCCGAACCAAATTAATGGGATTTTCTTGGTTCGAATTTATGGGGCATGTTTTTGGAAAATTAATTTTTTTTTCGTGCCCCTTGCGTAATTCAGCAAATGATTTTACGACGTAAGGAATAACATCACCAGCGCGCTCAATGAGAATCGTATCATTTAGATATAAATCCTTTTGATTTATAAAATCTTCATTGTGTAATGAAATGGAAGAGACCGTGACACCCGCTAGTGCCACTGGTCTAACCTTTGCGACTGGTGTAATGGTTCCGATTTTTCCAACTTGATACACAACTTGTTCGAGTGTTGTAGTTGCCTGTTTTGCCTTAAATTTATAGGCCATAGCCCATCGTGGATGGTGGCTCGTTTCACCAGCTTTTTGTTGGAGAAGGTATGAGCTTACCTTAACGACCATTCCATCAATTTCATAGGGATAGGCCTCGCGCTTTGCCTCCCAGGTTTTACAATATTCAATGACTTCGTCGATATTGACGCATAATTTTGACTCGTTCCGTGGGACCTTAAACCCCAGACTATCCAATATTTTTATGCTTTCTGCATGATTACTTATTTGGTCTGCTCCTTCTCCTTCCGCCGCGGCAATTTGGTAGATAAAAGCATCGATATTTCGAACGGCTGTTTCCGATGGGTTTTTTGTGCGCAGTCCACCAGTGGCGGTATTACGAGGGTTGGCGAACAAAACTTCGCCTTTTTTTTCACGTTCGGCATTCATAGCATCAAATCTATCTTTACGAATGATGGCTTCGCCCCGAACTTCAGCCTTCATGATACCATGATCTGAAAAATGAGCCGTCAGCGGAATCGACTTTATCGTTTTAATATTATGTGTAATTTCATCACCAGCCGTTCCATTTCCTCGTGTTGCGCCACGAATAAGCGTATCATCTTCATATATCAATACGACCGTACCGCCGTCGAATTTAGGTTCGACTACATATTCGATGTCGCCCTCAACTGCGGTTAACTTTTTAATTTGTTTGTCGAAGTCTCGTAAGTCATCACCATTGTACGAATTTGGTAGGGAAAGCATGGGACTCATGTGTATAACTGTGGGAAAATCAGATGAAAGATCACTGCCTACACGTTGTGTTGGAGAATCAACTCGAATAAAATTTGGATTTTCTTTTTCAATCGATTTTAATAAATTAAAAAGGGTGTCATATTCACCATCGGCCAATAGAGGGTCGTCCTTTACGTAATAACGCCACTCATGAAAATGAAGCACATCAACTAACGACTCATAGTCTGGTTTCGTGCTTATCGATTGTGATTCGAGAAATTGCCTGGTCAAATCATTCAACCGTTTCTGATCTTTAACCTTGTACTTCAATGTTTGTGATTCTTTTGATTCGCAATTTATTAAATCTTGAGAACAGCACATGACGCGCCTGGTATAGAAATTGCACAGTCTTATTTTCTATTTTTACCTCCTTTTGGGTAGGAAAACGGCTTTGATTGTCAACCTTTTCCGCTTCCAATTCGTCTTTTAAAGATACATGCGACCAAAAATGACGTTAAGACAAAAACTCATAGCACAACTCAACGAACGTATCCTCGTATTGGATGGCGCCATGGGTACGATGATTCAGAGTTATGCCCTTGAGGAAGATGATTTTAGGCCGTCAAGCTTAGATAATCACCACATAGAATTAAAAGGTAATAATGACATCCTAAGTATAACCCGGCCCGACGTGATTGAGGCGATACACCACGCTTATATTGATGCCGGGGCTGATATAATCGAGACAAATACATTCAATGCCAATGCCATTTCGCAAGAGGACTATGACTGTTCTGCTCTTTGTTATGAAATGAATCGAGCGTCTGCGCAGATTGCCAGAAAGACGGCGGATTCCAGTGATCGTGAAATTTTCGTTGCCGGTGCGCTTGGTCCAACCAATAGAACGGCTTCTATGTCCCCGGATGTAAACCGGCCAGGCTATCGCGCTGTGACGTTTGATCAAATTCGTGATGCCTATTATGAGCAGGCTCGAGGCTTGGCGGATGGTGGCTGCGACTTCTTTCTTATCGAAACGATCTTTGATACATTAAATAGCAAAGCAGCCATATTCGCTGTATTGGATTTGCAGGAAGAACGGGGCCAGGACTTTCCAATGATTATTTCCGGCACGATTACGGATGCGAGCGGGCGTACGTTGTCAGGTCAAACCGTAGAGGCATTCTATGTCTCCATTGAACACGCTAACCCGGTAGCTGTCGGTTTGAATTGTGCCTTGGGCGCAAAAGAATTGAGACCGCACTTGCTAGCACTATCAAAAGTAGCTTCATGCTTTGTTAGTGCGTATCCGAATGCTGGGCTGCCAAATGAATTGGGTGAATACGATCAGACGGCAGACGAAATGAGTCAATTAATACAAGAGTTTGCTGAAAGCGGAATGGTAAATATCATCGGTGGCTGTTGTGGTACTACACCGGAACACATAGCCGCTATGAAAAAAGGAGTGGAAGGTGTTTCACCGAGAAAATTAATTCAAAAACCAGTTTATTCAACCTATGCTGGGCTTGAACCTCTTGTAGTGCGACCGAATTCCAATTTTATTAATATTGGAGAGCGTACAAATGTTACAGGGTCCAGGAAATTTGCACGCCTCATAAAAGAGGGTGATTATGAAGAAGCGCTGAGTGTCGCAAGGCATCAGGTTGATGGTGGGGCTCAAATTCTCGACGTCAATATGGACGAAGGCTTGTTGGATTCAAAACAAGCGATGACAGATTTTCTAAATATGATGATGGCAGATCCGGATATTGCACGATTGCCAATAATGGTGGATAGTTCAAAATTCGAAGTGATAGAAGCCGGACTAAAAACCGTCCAAGGTAAATGCGTCGTAAATTCTATTTCTTTAAAAGAAGGAGAAGATATATTTATTGAGCAAGCCAATATTATTCGAAAATATGGAGCTGCAACTGTTGTCATGGCATTCGATGAAAATGGACAAGCAGAGACTATCGAAGAGAAAGTATCGATTTGTAAACGCGCCTATGATCTTTTAATTAATAAGGTGGGTTTTGATCCCGAGGACGTAATTTTTGATCCTAATATTTTTGCGATTGGAACTGGTATTGAGGCACACAATAAATATGCAATTAATTTTATCGAAGCGACTCGAAAAATTAAGGAACTGTGTCCGGGTGCCAAAGTCAGCGGAGGAGTTAGCAATGTTTCATTTTCATTTAGGGGTAATAATTTAGTGCGAGAGGCAATTCATGCGTCTTTTTTATATCACGCCATACAGGCTGGTATGGACATGGGAATAGTGAATGCAGGGCTAATTGAAGTGTATGAAGAAATACCTAAGGAATTGCTTACGCATGTTGAGGACTTAATTTTTGATAGACGAGCCGATGCAACAGATCGCCTTCTGGATTTAGCGTCTTCCTTAAAATCAAATGGCAAACAAATAGTGAAAGATGAGGCCTGGAGAAAGGAAAGTGTGGAAAAAAGATTAGCGCACGCATTGGTAAAAGGTATTACGGATTATATAATTGAAGATTCAGAGGAGGCAAGACAAAAACTAGGTCGTCCATTATTGGTTATCGAAGGTCCGCTGATGGAAGGTATGAATATAGTAGGCGATTTATTCGGTGCCGGAAAAATGTTCTTACCGCAGGTGGTGAAGAGTGCGCGTGTCATGAAAAAATCCGTAGCCTATTTACAGCCTTATTTGGAAGCCGAAAAATCGGAATCAGCGGCATCCAAAAAAGGTAAAATATTGATGGCTACGGTAAAAGGAGATGTTCATGATATTGGAAAAAACATTGTTGGCATTGTACTCGCATGCAATAATTATGACATTATTGATCTAGGTGTCATGGTTTCTGCACAAAAAATATTGGAAACGGCCCAGGAAGAGAATGTTGATATAATAGGACTAAGTGGCCTAATTACCCCTTCGTTAGATGAAATGGTACATGTCGCTACAGAAATGCAGCGTCAAGGATTTTCCGTTCCGTTATTAATTGGCGGGGCAACGACCAGTCAGACGCATACTGCATTGAAAATTGAACCCGTTTACGAAGGAGCAACTGTCCATGTGCTCGATGCATCTAAAAGCGTGGGTGTGGCATCAAAATTATTGTCAAAAGAAGAAGGTGTATCCACTCAATTTCGAATGGAAGTTTCGGCTTTGTATGAGGACGTACGTCGTCGCCGGGCGGAAAGTCAAGGAGCAAGAAGAATGATTTCGATTGAGCAAGCAAGAGCAAATAAATATTCGATCAATTGGGAGGATTATGACATACCGATTCCGAATGAACTGGGCGTAAAGGTGTTGGACAATTTTTCGATTACAGAAATTCGAAAATTTATCGATTGGTCGCCTTTTTTCTGGAGTTGGGAAATGAAAGGAAAATACCCACAAATACTGTCAAATGATGAATACGGCACTGAAGCACGTAAGTTGTTTTCAGATGCGAATGCGATGCTAGACAGGATAATTGATGAAAAATGGTTGAGGGCATCAGGTGTTTATGGGTTGTTCCCCGCGAATTCGATCGAAGATGATGTACTAATATTCGATCCTGAAAAGAAAGATGATCAACTTACCACATTTTCATTTTTACGTCAGCAATCTGATAAAGCAATTGGACGACCGAATTATTGCCTCGCTGATTTCGTAGCCCCAGAAACAATTAATCGTAGAGATTATATCGGAGCGTTTGCTGTAACGTGCGGAACGAATATCGAAACTAAGGTTAAAATGTTTGAGAATGATCATGATGACTATTCCGCCATACTGTTGAAGGCTGTCGCTGATCGACTGGCTGAAGCATTCGCCGAATTATTGCACCATCATATTCGTACGGAGGCTTGGAGTTACGCTTTGGATGAAAATCTAACTAATGAAGATTTGATTTCAGAAAAATATCAAGGCATTCGTCCGGCTCCGGGTTATCCAGCTTGTCCACACCATCTGGCCAAGCGTACAATATTTGATCTGCTCTCAGTGGAAGAAAATTGTGGCATTTCATTGACCGACTCAATGGCTATGTATCCCGCCGCAGCCGTTTCGGGATTCTACTTTAGTCATCCCGATAGCCGATACTTTGCGATTAATCGAATAAAGCACGACCAGTTGGAATCGTATTATCAACGTATGATAGAAAATGATCGATTTGAAGGCGATGTGAATTCCTTTAAACGATTTATCTCGGCAGAAGTGGTGGAGTGATTGTTTTATTATATGCTGCGTGATTAGATAAATGCGAATGACGTGAAGTTGGCTTTATAGTAAATGCGATTACCACTTTATTCATATTCAAGTAATATGTGTCTGTCAAAAATATCTTTGGTAAAAGTCGGATATCCTTGATCATTATAGATGTATTCAAAGTCACAAGGCCAACACCAACGCAATAAATCTCCTAAAAAATCGCTCCAGTAGGTCTGAATATAATTATTTGCGCTCCAATTTAAAGGATCTCCTAAAAATATGGGAATGTCTTTTTTATAGTTGATTTTATCGTCATAGGAGTATGCAAATGAATGCAATAATTGATCCCAATGGCTGTAATGATCAATTTGAATGACGTTGCCATTCTCCCAAGTATATTGATTATAGCCATCGATTTTACCAGAAAATATGTTGTAAAACGACATACGCGATAATTGAAGACTGTCATCGTAGTAGAAATATTTTATATTTTTTAATGAAACTCTCTCCCCCGAATAATGCTTTTCAAAAAGAAATATTTTTGAAATCATCCCTTCCTCGTTATGCGAAAATGAATCTCTGGAAATGAGTTCTTTTGTTTCAATGTTAAACGCTTTTATTTCCTTTAACTCTTGGTCCTCATAGGTGATTTCATATCGAACTTTATTTTCGTCTTCTGCATCAACAGCGATTATTCTGTCATCGTCGTATGCAAATTTCTGTGAAGATTGGCCATAAATCGAACCATTTATACGCTGTGTCAGCTTAGTAAGTCTTAGTGGAGTAAAACCAATTGGCGTTACTATGTCTGTGGTGTCAATGATCTCTTCAGGGTTAATTGAAGCCACCGACCCTATATTCTCGTCATCATCTCGACATGATATGAATATCATACTAAAGGTCAATAATAAGAAAATATTTTTTAGCATAATTAGAGTTGATATAGTCAGCGTCCAATTTTCAAAGATACCTTTTATTTCAAACATTTGGCATATTGCTATTTAGTAGGAAGTCCTGAAAGTTAATTGATATAGTGGTCACGATATAAGTAGTAAATAACAGTATAGTCCAAGAGCTTGAAAGGCCAAGCCGCTATTTACTGAGAATAACTACGGATACATTTAAATAGCGCTGTACTGAAACCTAATGGATTAAATTAACAATCGCACATTGCGACTACACAATTGCCTGCGCTTCGATTTCTATTAAGAATCCCTCATTTGCAAGCCCATCAACGCTTACCCATGTGCTGGCAGGTGGATTTTTAGTTCCAAAGTTCTCTTTTAAAATCGTGTTGATAACGGGCCCATCTTCTTGAACATAATTCACTTTATATATACGCAGCATCATTATATTATCAAGTGTTCCACCCACGGAATTAATGGCAATATTTAAATTATCAATGGCCTTTTGAGTTTGTGTTTTTAAGTCGTTTTTACCAACTATATTCAGATTCTCATCCCATGCTACCTGTCCTGAGATGAAGACGGGGTTGCCAGGCTGAGCAATAATGACTTGAGAAAAACCATATTGGGTTGAATCAAATAATCCGTCTGGGTTTATCGCTTGTCTAATCATGGTTAATATATATTTGAGCTCAATTTAGTCATAGTTTTTATAATAAAGGTAAATTCTACCGTGGTTCTTGAAATCTCAGTAAAAATACTCATTTAAAGTGAGCGACAATGTGTTTCAATAAATAATGCCAGAATAGTAAAGCTGCATCATGTCTTTATTATATTTTTACTCATCAGTAAATTCAAGTATTATTTTCGAAAGTACATTGAAGTCAATTTTATCAATTGGATGAACCAAGTTTTCAATTATCTTTAAATGACCATTAGGAAGTGCAGTAGCGACACTTTTTGATTCCTCAATACTGACCATGTCATCCTTACTTCCAATTCCAATTAATACGTTTTGGGTTATCAAACTGAGATCTTCGTTGCTTAACTTACCACCACTTCCTAAGTCCAGCATTAACGAAGCCGTGCTTCGGACCACATGTTTCCAATTGTTTTCGCCATGTATTGCCGCTAATTTATGCGCAAATGCAGGAACCTTTTCTTGTATTTTGTCTGGGTTCAACATTTGTACTTCTTTTTCGGCCGCTTCTTGGGTCCAATTGAATTTGGTGCCGAGGGTTATTATTTTATCCACGTATGAAGGGTGGTTTTTCGCAACATTGAGGCCGACATATCCGCCCATGCTGTAACCAAAAACATGCGTTTTGTCAATTTTTGATTCTTGTAAATGATTCATGACATCCTGAGTGAATAACTGCATTGAAAAATTATTGGATGTTAATCGACCTCCGTGCCCGGAAAAGTTGAGCGAATGCACGTTTAGTCGGTGTGACAACAAACCCTTCAGGGATATAAGTTGATCTTGATATCCTAGTGCTCCGTGTAAAAGAATTATGTTAGCCTTCATGTTTAAATTGATTAATGGTTTTTACCTGATTCTGACCGATTGGCTAAAATTAAGAAGAAGGACGTATAGTTGAATATAGGACTCCTCCATATAATAGGTCGAATATGGATTATTATTCACAAAAGCATATTCCAATTACGAAAGTGTCTTTTAGCCGTTGCTTCTTAGGTAATAAAATTCGGATGCAAGTCAATTCCTTGGTTTAGTAGCTCGTGTATTTGTATCTTGAAAGGACTAATACGGAAAATTCAATCCACTACGACGTGATGACGATGCATTCAATCCATTTTATAGTTTTACGAGAATTGGTGGTATGAATTAAGGTTGTCGGAGGGAGTTCGCTAAATATCAATTTTTACTTCTTATTTTGCCATTAAAAGCCAATAACCTACTAATCCAAAAAACCAATAATCATGAAAAAGTACTTCTTGTTTTCTATTCTGATCACTTTACTTTATAGTGAACATATTCATTCTCAACACAATAATTCCGAGCTACCTACAAGTATAAACCAAGACGGGTCCGCGCCTGATAGCAGTGCCATATTAGACTTACAATCGAGTAACAAGGGCTTACTGATACCGCGATTGAATAGGACTGCACGCGATTTGATTGGCGCACCGGCAACAGGTCTTTTAATTTATCAAACGGACAGTTTAGCTGGGTTTTATTATTTTAATGGAGTCGATTGGATGCCAATAACCGGACAAGTAAGTGGAGATGATGACCCTACAAATGAATTAAATTTATCCGCTTCATTAAATGGATTAAACCTGGAATTAGTGGACGCCGGCGGAAAGTTGGTCGTAGACCTTTCGTCTTTGCAGGATGGTGTCGATGATGCCGACAATAATCCTGTAAACGAGATTCAAGACCTGAAGCTATCCGGAGATATATTGATCATTACAAACAATGGGTCCGCAACCGATATAGACTTGACACCGTACTTAGATAATACAGATACGCAATTAGCAGAGGCGGAGGTGGACTCATTGGTTGGCAACAATGGCTATCTGACAATGGAAATTGATGGAGATGCGAGCAATGAAATCCAGGATCTTGATTTATCAGGAAATATATTGACAATTACGAAGAATGGTTCGGCGACGGACATAGACTTGACACCGTACTTAGATAATACGGATACGCAATTAACAGAGGCAGAGGTAGATTCATTGGTTGGCAATAATGGTTATCTGACAATGGAAATTGATGGAGATGTGAGTAATGAAATCCAGGATCTTGATCTATCAGGAAATATATTGACAATTACGAAGAATGGTTCGGCGACAGACATAGACTTGACACCTTACTTAGACAATACGGATACGCAATTAACAGAGGCAGAGGTAGATTCTATGGTTAGCAATAACGGTTATATCACTTCTCCGGATGATGGAGACCCCGATCCTACGAATGAGTACAATACCAGTGTAAATCTTAACGGAACAAACCTCGAAATAGTAGATGGGGGAGGGACCATTAGTACAGACTTATCAGGTTTTCGAGATTCCATTTGGACACAAGGGGTTGGCTTGGTTTATAACTTAACGGACAATATTGGAATTGGAACAACAACTCCTTCGGCGGGTTTGGTATTAACAGGAACAGATCAAAACTCTTCCAGATTAGTAATCGGGAATAATCAGTTTAACCAAACAGAGTCTGGTCGATTGTCATTTCATGAAGATTCTGATGACATCAGCACTAATTTCATGTGTGGCTTTGAATTTAGGCATGATGGGATAGAAAATAAATTACATCTCGAAAGCGGTTGTGGTCCAGTCGGTCTTAGCAGAATGACAGTCAAAAGGACTGGAGAAATTGGAATAGGTACAACAGATCCCTTAGTGAATTTTCATGTAGCCGGCAAGGTTCGCTTCGACGATTTAGCCGCGGGCGGAATTGTGCAAGCCGAAACCAATGGCAACTTAAATATCATCGCAGATTCGAGTGCTATAGCGGGCGATGTGCTCACCTATGACGGGGCAAATTGGACAATAGGTCCTTCAGATAACTTAGGTAATCATACGGCGACAGAAAATATTCAATTGAATGGTCATTGGCTTTCGAATGACGGAGGCAATGAAGGTATTTTTGTTAATGGCCAGGGAAATGTTGGCATCGATACCAAAGTACCTGGAGCTCAATTTAGAGTAACACAAGATTTAGATGCGACGCAGGTCATGGATACCCTGGTACATATCAATCAGAATGGGCCATCGTCATACTGCTTATATGTAGAAAATGACTCTGAAGACCCATTTACCAGCTATGGTATTTATAATAAAACCAATTCTGGTTTTGATGGAGGTGTACGCTATGGTTTATATAATACAATGACTCCGGCAAGCACGGATGGAAGCTCATATTATGGTTGTCGCTCCATAATAAATAGCGGTGGATCAAGCACTGGGTCGCGATATGGATTTTACTCAACCATTACGGCAAGCGGTTCAAGCTCAAGCTCAGTTTATGGTCTACGAAGTTTTATATCTGGCGGTACAGGAACAAAATATGGTGTCTATTCATCCATGAGTAGTGGCACGGGTAATAACTATGGAGTGTATGCAACAATCAGTGGCACCAGTGGAACGCAATATGGGGTTTATGCCAATGCGGACGGGGCCACTAACTATGCTGGATACTTTATCGGACGAGGCTATTTTAGTGAGAATGTCGGCATACATAAATCTTCGCCAAATGGGGATTTTTCACTTCATATAAAACAAGTTGCCTCCAATCATGGAATTCGCATTGAACATCAGTCGAATACTAATGCCTGGAATTTAGGTATTGGTTTGAATAGCAACAATTTTCGATTCGAATACAATGATTTTGGGCGATCGCAAATCGACAATGTTACTGGTGAGTATTCGCTGATTTCAGATAGGAGGTTAAAGGCAAATATTGAACCAATGGAAAATGTTTTAGAAAAAGTACTTCTATTAAACCCAGCTTTATATCACTACAAAGAAGCGCAAGATGTTGACAAGTCCAGAGGATTTATTGCTCAGGAAGTAGCAGAAATTTTTCCGGATATCGTGCGGATAATGGATGCTGATAATGAAGGTGAGAGCCCATTACATGTCATCGCATACGATGATTTTGCCGTGCTCGCCATCAAAGCAATTCAAGAACAGCAAGAAATTATTGAAAGCTTAAAATTAAATATAGCAGCGCAAAACGTGATAATATCAAACCTTCAGGCTCAAGCAGAAAAAATGACAATTCTTGAAACATCGATAAAAAAAATTCAAAGAGAGCTGGCAGAGAATAAATAAATTAAATATACACGACAATCTTAGTAACGATTATGTTGCTAAGATTGTCGTGTATTTTTACCATAAAATACTGAATGGAAGCTGGTAAGAAAAAGAAACGTTCTCTATGAAGTGTATTTTAGTTTTATGCCTTTAATTGGTAGTATACAATAAATAGAACGAAACGTTAACCCTCTGTTAATGTCACAGTCATCGGGGGACATGCGGCCGCCTTTGTGCGATATATGGAATACATGATAATATCGACTCCTATGAAATCATTATTGGTCTTGATCGTGTTTTTAGGTACATTTTGTACGGTAAATGCACAACTCGAATATGATAAAGTCATCGGTTCTTCGTTTGGGATTGGATATGCTTCTTCATCCGGCCTTGGACCGTTACGCGTGAATCCATATGTAGGAAAGTACATAAATAAACGGTTGTTAATCGGTGTGCAATTAAATACGTCTTACGACCAGCGAAATGGATTAATTCGACCATTCGGCATTAATGACAGGGCCGTAGTCGATGAAACGAGATTTTCGGTGGGAGCTAGTATTTTTGCACGTTACATCACAAACCCGGATCAAAAATTTAAATTTTATTTAAAACCATACTCGACATTCACATACGAATCACGCAAAGAGCGTTCAGCTCAACATTCGAGAATACGAAATTCACGCGCGCTTTCGACAGGTTTGGATTTAGGCCTTCAGTTTCCAGTATCAAAAAGATTAAATATGATAGTAGAAGGTAATGTTATGGACATTCAAATTGATAATGTGTCCAGTCGACTAAATCGATTTTCAATCATTCCGGAGAACATCCATTTTGGTCTGGAATATAAGTTTTAAATAATACTCAAGTAATGTCTATGTCAATGATGGTGAGGTCAAACTAGTTATTTGACTTATGTTGCTCGAGCTGTTGAGCATAATCAGACAACGCGATGGACTTAATTCCCGCTTGGAGACTTTGAGACAAAGAATGAAATAATGATCGACTTGTGTCGCGACTGTGCTTTAAATCACCAACCCGAAAATGAGGACCAGGAATATTAAACTTACGAATGGCTAATTCGTTGATTAAGGATGACATATCTCTTCCGTCATCGTTTAAAAACGAAGCGCGAAGATTGTCGTATTCAAATCGCATTTGCCCTGAATTTGCGACATCATTCCCCGTTATTTTAAATTGAATTTTATTCGCTTGACCGGAGGTGATTTTCACGAAGTGGACACCTTGTAAAAATGGATTTAGATCAGCTAATTGAAATTTTCCGATTTCACCGACCAGCGTGAATGTGTTTTCTTTTTGTAACAAATCAAAAGAAAAATCAAGCAGTAGCGGCGTCCCTACAAAGATATCCGACTTCGCCATTAGTCGAGCACGTCCATCGGTGTACGGTTTTCCATCCGTTATCATCACGGCGTCTACATTCGAAAATTGTAATTTCGATTCATCTAATGCTGGATTATTCAATTTTGTATACGAGACAGTACCATTTTTTAGTCGGACTGTATCTATTCGAAATCGTTCGAGTATTGGAGATAACCCATTTTGAAGTAAGGGTTGGTAGCACGTATCACAATGTATGAATCGACCATCTTCAAATACCGTGCAAATTGGTTTATAAACCTTGATAATAGGTGACGCACAAACGATGTTGTCATATGCCTCTTCACAGAATAAATCGTCAACCTGTATTCGCTCAGCACTGAGATTAATGTGCGCCCGCTTGACCGGATTGTGGTCAAACCATTTTTCTTCAGGAACACTTGTGAAATACTTTAAATTGCCAAGGGTTAAGGAATGTTCGTTGTGCAAATAGGACGTGGAACCAATGGAAATGTCGAACATGCTATCGGGTAGAGAATACTGTATATTTCCTGTTCTGAATGAAAAATCATTCAGACCGGAAGATGGATCATTTGAAAAATGCGGTGTTCGAATTCTGGCTTGCAAGTCATTGACAACAACCATATAGTTTTCACCGTCTAATAATTTAATATCAATATTTCGAAGAATAATTTCATCAACACGCAGATTATTATTCGTGACAAGCGGTTTAGCGTCATGCCTATTTTTTATTAAGCCTTTTGCTAGAAAAATCTTCCCACCTTCTACAATTAATTGATCAAACCCGATTGTCTTTTCGCGTATATAGGATAATCGGTGAAATCCTCGTGCTTCAACCTTTTCAATTGTACTTGGAAAAGTAGCATTGCTGTCAGTCGAATAGACAAGATGTTCCGCATAGATGATATTGGTAAAAATATTGTATCGAATCTTATCAAAAGAGGCGTTGTTAATACCTGATAAAACAGTATGGAGTTTTCGGTTAATAAAATATTGAAGACCCAGCACGGAAATGGTTAGGATGAAGAGAAAAAGCAACAATTTTTTGGAAGAGGATTGCACGGTTTAAAGATACACAAAGCGCTATTTTATCTCGTATATCATCAAATAGTAATCCATGCAATCCCTGATATTCTGTTGGGTTTTAAACGGCGGTTGCCCGGTATCACAAAGATGATGCTCTTTTAATAACCTGCACTAGTTCTTCTTTGTAACCATAAGGGTCTTCGAGCTTCACGGTCGACAACCACTCAAGGATTTTACTGTATTCGGTATTGCCTTTGTACTCAGAATCACGAAGTAAAAGCGCAAAAGACGATACACTTGCCACAAATTTCATTTCGTTGGTTGCATTTGAAAATGTTGCGTTTAAATCATAAACATCCAGCGATGTTTCTAAGCTATTGTTTTCATCCGGGAGCTTGTACCTAAAGTCAATCGTGAATGACGGAGATTGTCGTACATCGACATTTTCTACTGGTATTATTTCATATAGCGCGGTGATGTTTTGATCAGCGCCGATTTCACCGGCATCTTTTTTGTCATCTTCGAAATCCTCATTCTCGAGTACACGATTTTCGTATCCAATTAGTCTGTATGATTGTACAATCTCCGGATTAAATTGAATTTGCACTTTTACATCTTTTGCAACTGTAAAAAACTTGCTTTTTTCGTGAATGAAAATTTTATCAATTTGGCGGTCATCATTGACGTATTCATAGGTGCCGTTTCCATGATTTGCGATTTGTTCGAGCCTATGATCATAAAGGTTGCCACGTCCAACTCCAATGGCAGTGAGAAAAATCCCTGTCTCACGTTTTTCTTCGATGAGTTCGACTAAGTCATCATGATTGGAAATACCAATATTAAAATCGCCGTCGGTGCCTAGAATTATACGGTTATTTCCACCTTCTATCATATTTTCCTGCGCTATCTCATAGGCTGTTACTATTCCTGCAGCGCCTGCCGTTCCTCCGCCAGCACCCAGTGAATTTATTGCCTGTACTATTTTACTCGTTTCACTACCTGGTGTTGAGGGTAGGGCTACTTTGTCTGATCCTGCGTATGTCACGATTGCTATGCGATCTTCCGAGGTGAGCGTGCGACTAAACCGTTTAAATCCTTCTTTTAGCAGATCAAGTTTATCCGAACTGGACATCGAACCTGAAACATCAATGAGAAATACAAAATTGGATGCAGGCACTTTTACAAGCGGTTTTCCTTGCATTCCAATACGAACTAATTTATGTCCATCATACCAGGGACAAGAGGATACTTCGCCGTTTAACGTAATCGGATGGTTTGGAGAATTAAAGGGATAGTCTAAGTCAAAGTAATTAATAAATTCTTCGGTTCGAACAGCACCTGCTGGAGGGAGCTGATTTTCATTTAAAATAAATCGGCGTGAATTGGCATAAGCTCCACCATCGGCATCGATGGAAAAGGTTGAGGTGGATTCTTCCAGGGTGCTAATGAATGGGTTTTCGACGATGTCGGCGTAATCATCTCCCGTTTGATACTGTAATTCCGTGCCTGTATCTGTTAATGAATTACTGTAAAAACCATTAGCATCATGTTGACTTGAATTGTATTCGTCCGCACAACTGAAAATTAATAACGGAAGGATCGAGAGTAGAATGATACGTTTCATAGTTAAATGTTTTAATTAAAAGAAGGTGTCAAAACGATATACGTTAAGGCAGGTTCTGACGCTGCACCGGTTGAGGTAATTTGCTTTTCGAGGTTCGAGATATGTTTAGAGATGCAGTTAAAGTTCAATTGGGTGTATATAAGCCATGGTTGGCGTATAAAGTTATACACCTAATTACACCCACAACCACCTCCAACCTTGCCTCCATTTGCTCCGGAGGCACCTTCGCGATACGATTCAAATGCAACTTCAAATTGCAGACAGTCGTATGATTTTAATTCCATATCCTCGTCGAATAAGTACATTTTTTGATAGGGCTTCACTCCAACACAAGCCGATAAGTTAACAATTAGGAATATTATCAGGATACTACTCTTCATTTAAGCGCATATTTTTCGACAACATTATTTTATTATTATCATCAATAATCAGGCATTCGACATTCTCCAACTGATTTACGAAAGCAAGGCCATTTTTCGCGCCTATAACAAATACGGCAGTTGCTAATGCATCCGCTAATTCTGCATCAGGACAAACAATGCTAACACTTTTTAGACCACGCACAGGGTGGCCCGTACGTGGGTCAATAATATGTGCGTATTTCACATTATCGATGAAGATAAATCGTTCATAATTGCCTGATGTTACCATTGCTAAGTCATTCAAATCAACATACGCTATGAAAGGTTTTTCTTTGCTTGGGTCGGCAATACCAATTTTCCATGAATTACCATTGACCGGTGCTCCCCATGCACACAGATCTCCTCCTGCGTTGACAATGCCATTTTTGACACCATTATTTATCAGAAACTTTTTTGCCATATTGGCGGCATATCCTTTACCGATAGCCCCAAAGCCGATTTTCATTCCCACTTTTTTTAAAAATACGGATGTGTCAAGTGGATTCAATAAAATGTCCTTATAATTTATGAGCTGAACAGAGCGTGATACTTCTTCTTCTGATGGCATATCATTCGTGCTTCCATCGAAGGTATATATATGATTTATTGAGGCAAATGAGATATCAAATGCTCCTCCTGTCAACCGTGATACTTTAATACTTCTTTCTATTAAACCATATAGTTCTGTATCCACTTTCACAGGCGATAAGCCGGCATTGGTATTTATTTTTGATGTTTGTGAATGGTGATCCCATGATGAAATTAGTTTTTCAATCCGCCGGATTTCCAATTCTGCTTTTGCAATAAGTTCATTGGCGTTCACTTCAGGTGATGTTACAATTGTGATCTCGAAAGGCGATCCCATAGCTGCGAACGAATGAGTTGTCGATTGGTTTTTAGGCTTAATTTTGGATTCTAAATACGCCAAGAACGGCAAAGATCCTCCAGGCTTATAGTTTGCTGTAGCGATAATCTGACCACTTGCATTAAGTAAGACCGCCAGCGGGAATATGCCCTTTTCATTATACGTAGCGGCCAATTGTTCATTTTGTCGGATTTGCTCATTAGGTAATGCATTTCTTTTGTAGCGCGGAAAATCGACTAAAACACTGATTAAATTTTGGGCTGCATAGGATTTATAACTTACGGAATTAAAAATTTCCTGTTTCATTTTCATACAAGGCTTACACCAGTCTGAACCAGAGAAGTAGAGAAGAACTGATTTATCCTCTTTTTTTGCCGTTTGCAGAGCATGTTCAAAATCGGTTTCCCACACAAAGAAAGCTGACTGTTGTGCTCTACTGACAATCGATAACAACAACCAACTCATTACAAGAGTAAATTTAAAATTCAGCTTAGGAGTAAACATGAAGGAGATTTCCGTCAAGTGAAACATTAAAAATATCAAGACCTCTAAATCCTAAGTTGTTTTTTGTTGTTGTGCCATTTCCCTGTCGATCAAATGTTGCACCATGAGCCAAACAGTAAAATTCCTTTCCATCCCAGATGACACGCGGAATCCATTCATCGCTACAAATTTTTGAAGCGGCAAGGTATTTTTCATCATCGGTGAACACGATTATTACATCTTTATAAAATGCATACTCACCTGGTGTTTTTAGTTTCTGATATGTGGGTGTATTTAGATCGATAACAAAGTCAACAGGTTCTTGGCTTGGATTAATAAAACTATCAGTTCGTAAACTTGTTGTTTCATTCGCGGCTGTTGCAAGTCGATCAGCCTGATTGCAACTACCTGTGCACATCAAGGAGAATGCAATACCCGCCCCTATTGGAATGGTCTGCAAAAATTCTTTTCTTGTCATGATTATTATTTTTAAAGTCGAATTATTTTTTTTGTCAAACGGCCTTTACTACCATACTGAATAGACAGTAGATACATTCCTGGGGTGCATGTTTCACATTTTAAATCAATCGTGTTGTTGCGTTGAGAAAGTTCTGTTTTAACTTTTCGACCATCCATTGTCAGAAACTCCACTGCTAATTCATGCGCCGAATCATCTAAGTCTAATTCAATATGTAGTACGTCGTTAGTCCATGGGTTTGGGAAAATGTCGATTGTATTTTTGTAAAGAACATTGGCGGTGGCTGAAATTTGTACATAAGGACTTATATGGGTTATTTCGTAGATACCACCAGTCACATAATAGGGTGTATACATCCGCATCGTATCGTCATTACGGCCGATGCCCGAAGTCAACATTGCTGTTGCTCCTGAAATGGCATCGACTACCGTACCCGTTTTTATCCATTTTGCGCCATCCCATTCATACTCAAATAAATCGTCCGCAGGACCATTGAAGTAATCGGACGTCGTCGTATAAACTCGATTACTACCATCAGCTTGCAATTTGGCTAGATGAATGTCGCCTCTATGGCTCGTAGAATCAATGACGGTGCGCGTCCACGATGCACCCGTCCAGGTGTATTCCCATCTGCCACCTGGGCCATCCGTGGTATTGACATATACGCGATACGTATTGTCATTTCGACCATCTGCAATTTGAACAGCATCTGTCCAACTATCAGGAGGACAGAGGAAATCGCTCTGATCGAAAGAAGATCCAGACCAACTTAACTCGTTGAGACAGCTCGTATTCATAACCATTCGATTTATCCCGTCGTTTCGTGCGTTTCCGATGTCTCCGCTTACCTCATGATAATCTCCATTAATTATAGCGTTGGACCATGAGGAACCATTCCATGACCATTCGTGTAAACCGTAGGTGCCAGAAATGTAAAGTCTATTTAGGCCATCATTTCTCGCATCACCCACAACGACACCTGTGTTGCGATCAGGCGCATTACCAATTACATTAATATTCCATGTCCCGCTACTGAAAAATGCTTCGAATATTCGCCCTGCTGGAGCCCATTCTGCGAAATATATACGCGTTATTCCATCATTTCTGGCCTCCCCAGCAGCTATGTGCATTAAATCATTAATTGGACCTGGGTGAACTGAATTACTCAATGTCCAAATGTTTACGTCATGTGTCCACTCATAAACACCGCCATTTTTTGTTGTTACATATAGTCGCTGGGTACCATCATTTTGCCCATCAGCCAAAACAAGGTCATAGGCTTCTGGAGTTGGGCATTGTCCTATTTCGACAACGTGCCATTGTTGACCAATCAATATGGATGGCCAAATTAAAGCAAGGAGTAAGGTGTATTTTTTCATGATTGATTATTTTAAATTAAATGTCGCAGATAGACTGAAAATGTAAGCCGACAAGCCATCAGAGCGTTGGTAGGTTGCATACCGCCCTTCAACTTTCTTCCATGTAGCCATCTGGGTTTTATTATTATTTCGATTTCTACATAATATTCCGCCCACAGGAGCGTATCGGATTCCAATACCAATTTTATGACTTGTAAATGCTGACAGGTCGTAATCGGAACTATAAAACTTTTGGCTAGAAAGATGTGTGTCAATTGGGTTGAAGTACTTTGATGAACTTTGCTTATGAAATCTATAAAATGGAGAAAGAGTTAAAAACGGGATTGTTTTAATGGGAAGCTCCAAATCAATCGTGGATGCTCGTATGTCGAAATTGTCAAAATAATAACGATAGTAAAGTCGGGCAATAAGAAAGTCCGAGACATAATAATTTAAACGAAGACCGATTGGAATTTTGTTACGGTTTCGCGGAAGAGCTTCCGTTTTTGGAAATCGTTGATCTTGAAAATAAACTCGATGAAATGGGGTGGCAAGTAGCCCATTTTGAATGATTATGCCACTGCTCAAAGCAAGTTGAGCACGCCGGGAAAGTACCTGCGAAAAGACGATTGCACCATCATGAATAGAGCGCCAATCGCTGCTATCTATTGGGACACCTCGACGCAGTTCAACGGGAAATATCAATGCCCATTTATCCGAATAATGTTGGTAAGCAAGACTAAGTTCCGTGTTTTCATTGTTAAAAAGCTTACTCACAGAAAAACCACCTGAATACGATGTAACATCCCACTCCGTAGAATACCCGGCATTAACACCGACAGTCCAATCATTTATTTTTTGACTAATTCCGGCATTGAAATAGATTCGATCATCGACAATAGATGCGGATGAAATGGAAGCAGGATTAATGTTGTCTGTTGACGCAGATGTGTAATGATCAATGCCTACAGAAAATGTTATGGATGACTCGTTGACAGGGACCGTTACTGTTAATTTTCCGACATGATCAGTAAGATATTCGCTTCCCATGCCACCTAAAACTGGCGAGTGATCTCCGTCTTGCTCGTAATAACTGTAAAGAAATTTTACTTCAATAGGATTTAATATTTTGTCATATTTATTTGAATCCACATTGATATTTGAGTGGTTTTGCGCGGTATTTTGTTTAACATTTAACATAGTAATGACTATTAAAACTAGGGTACGCATGGTGTCAATATATTAGTTGATCGAACCTTTAATACCTATACCAAAAAATAAAAACGTGTAGCGTTGATCAAGGACATAGTCATTGTGCGTAATCGATCCTGGCAGATAATTGATTCCTGAGTTAATATAAATCTGGTAACTTGGTGATAGTTTATATCTGGCAAAAAGGCTTGATATTATGCTTGCTCCAATGCGACTTTTATACACACGTCCTTCCTGATTTATCTGCATAAAATTTCCTTCTCCAAATTTCATTGCCGGAATTTCACCATTAACCCACTGATTTAGATTGAGTATAGAGCCGCACCGCAATCCTAAGCTCCAACGGTTCGTATTTTTAGTGTACGATATTAGTATTGGGACACCTATTTGTTCGATTGTATTGTAATGTGTCTTATTCCGGAGGGTATTTCGTTGTACCAGTTCATTGGCTGTTCGAATGATTGAAGATGAGACGTGCTGATAGGATAATTTCTCGATGGTTTTTTGATAATGTATACCGGATGAAAGACTAAGTCGTTTTGCAAGTGGAAAGTTGACCAGTAAGCCGCCTGACCGTGACATGTTTCTACGTTCCAAAGAATTTCGTAAGATAACATAGTCCGATGCGCCTCCTGATAGTTTTCTTATGGCATGTGAACCATTGAAGTATGCTGACCAAGAAATTGTGTTTATTGTGGAAGCTTCAATACTGTTAGCCGTCTTTAAGGGGTATAGCTGCTGCTCTGTAGGGAGCCTTGTAATACGGAATGGAAATAGGGTGGGCAGTTTGAGTAGTTCGATATTCGATTTTGTTTTAGGCGGTGCTTTTTGGAGTGTGTCGATATGTTGCATGGAGTTCGACTTATATTGTAATTCAAAAGCAAGGTTGGTTTTACGTTTTAAGAATTCATTTTGTTTTTGGCTTGATTTATGAAAATTAGAAGAAACCTCTGAAACTAACCGAACGGTTTTATCGATCGGGTTTTCCTGATCTTTAGTGTCGTTTTTGATAGTATGCTGCACAATCATTTGAGTTAGTCGTTTTTTGTAATGTGCGGACTGTGGTTGAATAGGATCGTGATGTAAAACTGTGAATTTGCTTTGGCTTGCTTGAATGGCGGTGAACGTCATTACTGTACCGCAACCCGCAAAGAGACATAGCAATAGCATGGTGGTAAGTAGACGCCATTTTCGTCGCCGATTCGATGTGGCGGATCGCTTAGCATCGATTTTTTTCCATAACAATCCGGCGTCCAGATCTGATGGATATCGCTTTAGTCTATTCCTAATGTCATTGTCAAGGTGATCGGTATACATTTAGCGTAAGATTTATAGTTTTTTAATTTTCTCCTGAGTATAGACTTTGCTCTTGTTAATTGCGATCGTGATGTACTTTCGCTAATTGATAATATTTGAGAAATTTCTTTATGACTAAACCCGTCAATGACATATAAATTAAATACTTGTCGATATCCATCTGGAATTTTTGAAATAATATTTAATAAATCTTCTTCTTGTAACTTATCCACTACATCAATTATCTTATTTTCCTGAATCTGAGCGGCTGCAGTAATATCTTCTGTCCGGGGGAACTTTCTTTTGTAATCACGCAACGCAGTACGAATGACGATCGTTCGCATCCAATAATATAGTTCTCCTTTTTTTTCATCGAATTGATCAATGTGATTAAATATTTTGATGAAAGCATCTTGTAGCACATCTTCAGCCTCCTCCCAGGTTCGCGCATACCGTCTGCTCACAGTCATCAATTCTGCTGCATATGTCTCCACAAGAAGACGTTCGAACGATTTGTCTCCCCGAAGGCATCCATGTACTATGTCGATGTCGCGCTTATTCACATACGCTTATTGTCTTTTTAATTTTCTCGTATAGTGGCAAATTTTCCTTCAATTGGATACCAGGTTTGGTTGAAGGGTACATTTCCTTCAAATGTTCCAATGACATAGTCTCCACGATCACCGAAGTAATCGATCGAAATTGTAAAGGGGCACCCTTTGCATTCAAAAAAATCTATATTGGTTTGATTTTCATCCAGCAGTATGGTTATATCGGCACGGTTAAACATTCCAGTCGATGTACCGTGAATGTTGAAAATAAATTGAGGTAATTCACCAGAATGAAAATTGAGAATTTGTGTTACATATAATGAGTCGTGGTTTTCAATCCAAGATTCAATATCCTTGATGTAATAATCGAAGCCGTTCAATGTAAATTCAAAATGCTCTTCCGGGTTTAGAGGAATATCTTCAATTGTAGTTGAGTCACTGTTCTCATGGCACCCCACAAGAAAAAGTGCCCAGAAGACTATAATGAAATTCCGCATAAGTCGAATTATGTTTCAATAACAATAGCCAAAATGTAGATGAAATGCTGCGTTGGATTGTCAGATTTTATTGACAAATGAAAAGAATCCAATCTTGACAATGTATAATTGTATGGTATACTATACAGCCACGGTGCTAATCCTAGAATGAAGCTGTATTGTTCGTTCGGTCTCGATCCAGATAGAGAAGGTCCCTGTCCAGGATGATTTCGACAGCAGCTTCATGTTTATGGATAAGGGTCTCTGTTTGTAGCCCTGAAATATAGGTCGATTGCTGTCGCACAGGTATTCCATTTTTATCAACTTCAGTAAGGATAATTGGATAGGTTAAATCGTTTGATTCTACAGTTTCGTTTAAATCGAAGAGAGTGTGTTCGATACGAATATTGAATTTATCCTTTTCAACCAAATCAATTCTTTTAATTGAGAAATCATGTGTGATGACGGAGTCGAAAAATTCATGTATAATCGGATGTAACGCCACTTCGGTCCGACTACGCAAAAGATTGACAAATGCATAAGGAGTTGGATAGACTTGCTTAGAAATGTGGTAGTGACTTAAGAAAGTTTTTAATACTTGTTGGAGTGAATCATGCGTAATTAGGGTGCCGATAGCATTGAATACTACTGCGCCTTTTCCATATGAAATGTACTCCTGATCAGGTTCGACATAGATTAGTGAGGGTTGTGTTTTTCGTTCTTTTTTTTGCCCGGCAAAATATCTCCTGTGCTGCATGTTAAGAAAATTGAGCGCTCTTTCTTTACCAAATGTCTGCCGATAAATTTGCAGTGTTAGATACTCCGTAATACTTTCTGTGAGCATACGTGACCCAATGCTCTCGGCGGGCATAACTTGATTGCCAAACCACTCATGCGTCAGTTCATGGGCTGTGACATAAAAGGGAAGATTTATTTCATCCATATCTTCGTTATTAACGGTAAACAGTAATTCGGAAGTAGGGATATTGTTGGCAGTAAGCGTGGCTGTATAGGGCCCCTCAGTATGCGGAAACTCAATTAAGCGGATCGTATTATGCGGATATGGGCCGAATAAAATGGAATTGAATTGCAATGCTTGCCCTATGCCTTGGACCATATCTGGTACATTTTCAGGATGCTCGGGATGAAAATAGGCTTGAATTTCGGTTGAGTCGCTTCTATTCGTTGTGACGTCATAGTCCGCCGCGTGAAATGAAAAATTGAATTTAATTGGCTGTCGAGTTCTAAAATGGTGTTCCGTTTTATTGCCATATTTTATAGTGGAGACTTTTTCTCCAGGGGCGAGCACTATTTGGTCATCTTCAGTGGAAATTACGCTACGCAAATGGACAACATGCGCATCACGACTAAAATAATTAGTTGTCCGTGTTGTTTGCTGGTTTTCTACAGTTTGGACCGATTCAAATGGATAATTAAAGCGGGGTAACATATCATGTGAAAGAAATGTACCATTTCGAATAACATTGGTGTTTCTGGTGAACAGTGTATTCGTTTCGTTGCTGATGCGAAATCTTAATTTTATTGTATCGAATGGCTGCCAGGAACTGTTAAATTTTATTATGAAATATTTCATCGCCACGTCCATCTTAAGCGTGTCAACGTCGGATTCCCACATAAGTGTAGTTTTTTCATCAAATCCAGTATGGATTAGTAGGGTGTCAATGCTTTGATAACTGGTGTTTACAAGATGATATTCACCATTCACATCAAGTCGATGATTGTCCGCATCCAGGTCAATTTTCAAATCTATTTGAGCAATCTGAGGTGTACGTAAATTGACAAATTGGTTCCACTCCAATTTAAAATTTTGCAAATACCCTTTTTGCATGGCAGTGGCCGCTGAGGACAGGTTGTCTTTTACTTCGGCACTACGAATTTGCGATCCAATAAAACATGCTGTAAGTGCTGTTAGGGTTAGAAGCACGAGTGCTTTTGGGGAGATATTAACTATGGAGGGGCGCATACGATCAATGAATCGATCATGATATCCACGTCGCCAAATTGTAATTGCAAGTAATAATAAAATGAGTGCAATGGCTGCCCAATAGGTCATTACAATTAAATACCCTGATAATTGTTGACCATAACCGTTGAAATCGCTGTACGTCAATTGTACGGGTTGATTCAGTTTAAAGATCAAAGAAGTCAAACCAATTTGGTCAAACTGTTCTGTGCCAAAAAGGGCTAGAAAAGAAACAAATAATCCAATGAAGAAATTGGAAAATAGAGTAAAAATCAACAACGAAAATATACTCCAAAAACAAAGAAAGGGTAGTGTTAATACAAAAAGTTGAAAGCAATACTGAGGCAAATCCAAATTTGTATGTTCGTTTAATAGTTGAATGCAAATGCTTGTCAGCAAAAAAAGGAATAGTAGCAAACATTGAATAACGAACAGAGCAAGAAATTTACTAAGATAGAATTGCCAGCATTGCGAGGCTGAACTATCTACAAGCTCATGCATGGAATAGGTTCTGTCACGATGCACAAGAATACCAGAAAAGAGAATTGTAATTATAATGACAAGTAACGTAAAAATTTTTAAGGGTGATGATAATAGGATACGCGTATAGGGATGAAGGATTAAATCACCGGTCGTTGTCGCTTTCAATTGGATGAAAAATACGGCGGCAACCGAGACCAGTGCTAAAACAACGAACATCCAATTTGTCACTATTTGTTGGATGTAATATCGGGATAAGAGGTATATACTGATAAGTCGACCGATTAAAGATTGGCTTGTAATAACGTGCAAATCTTCCAGGCCTACAGGTGTAATGGTTTCCGGTGTAGAACTTACTCTCTGCCTTCGGGCTATCGGAGCTTGATGATTTAAATCAAACTTTTGAATAAAATAATAAAAGAATAGTGAGGCTATAATGATCCAGAACATGCGGTTGACTAAAACCATATTGTCTATTGGAAATAGATAAGTGTTTTTATCCTGAATATTCCAATCGGACGTGGCATGTTGAAAGGCGTATTGTCCGAAGGGTTCTAAAATGCTGACGGCCGTTGGAAATTTGGTCAATGCATTTGGAATAATTAGTTGCAGCAAAAAAAAGCATAGTACGACGACGAAGCCAGTAAATATGTTTCGTGTTAATCCGACTACGGCAAATGTTAATGCGCAACATACAAATAGTGTGGGAATAGCGTATATACCATATGAAATGATATAGCTGGTAATGTTGAATGTTGTTATTTGCGAATTGTCATCCCCAAGCCAATACATTCCAAGCAAGAGTCCAAGTATAGTGCAGAATACAGTGGCAAGAACGAGCGTAATAGCACTGCCTAACTTACCAATAATATAATCGTACTTTTTAATGGGGTACGCATAGAGAATCGAGAATGTCTTAGACTTAAAATCACGATATATACTATTGCCAACCAGGATCGGAATAATAAAAAGGAGCATTTTCGTCAGGACTAACCCAATGAAGGTTATCGAGTAGGACGAATTTAAATATAGGACTTGCTCCGTTGTTGTAATCTCCCCATCTATGCCTCCTCCGGTTCCCACTGTTGACACAAAACTGATGGCAAAAAAGCTTAACCAAAGCAAATGAAAAATCGGTGAACACAACCAATGTCGTAATTCGTATTTAAATATTTCTTTCACGAATGTCCACCTTGAAGAGTTAAAAAATAGAAATCTTCAAGACGTGCCGATACCGGTGCACACTTTACGTTCGGCCGAATTTCCGAATACATTCGGTATAATTTATGCCCCGTATTGTTAAAGTGTTGACTGAGTTCGACTACTTTTTTTAATGATGATTTTGTCGTGTCTGGAGTTGCGGTTTCCCATATTTTTCCCTGCAATTGTTTAATCGCTACTTTAGGAGCGATTTTGGCGTGAACGCTGCCTTTACTAATGATAGCCATATCTTGGCAGAGGTCACTTACATCTTCTACTAGATGCGTAGAAAATATAACAATTTTATCAGTACTTATTTGCCGTAAAATATTCAAAAACCGACTTCGCTCAGCTGGGTCTAGACCAGCCGTGGGCTCATCGACAATAATCACTTTAGGGTCATTCAATAATACCTGGGCTATCCCAAAGCGTCGTTTCATTCCACCTGAATATGAACTAACTCTTTTCTTAGCATATTCGGTCAAGTTGGTTAAGGTTAGTACTTTAGAGACAATTGATTTTCGTTCTTTTCGAGATGTAATTCCTTTTAAAATGGCGAAATAATTCAGTAGCTGTATTGCCGAGTCTTTTGGGTATACACCGAATTCTTGTGGTAAATAGCCAAGTTGATTTCTGAAGTTCGTTTTGTCCTTAAAAATGTTCGAATTATTAAACAGTATTGATCCACTGTCCGGCGATTGCAAAGTTGCGATTGTGCGCATAAGCGTTGACTTTCCGGCACCATTTGGTCCGAGTAGTCCGAACATACCTACCGATATATCCAGTTCGACATGGTCCAGGGCTTTCACACCTGACGCATACGTTTTACAAATGTCAAGAATGCTGAGCTGCATAGAAGGCGCGTTTTTCGTTTAATGAATGGATGAGGTTTTGAATATGAGACTCATTTGTAGCATAATTTGTTACACAGGCGCGCAATGTTTCTTTTCCGTTGCAGGGATAATTAATGATCCAGGCATCACCACTATCTAAAAAACTGTTATAAATAAATTGATTGAATTTTTCATCATACTCATATTTAATATCTGTAAAACAAATAATAGGAAGTTTCGAATTATTATATATTTTCCACCCGTTTTGAAGTAATTGTATTCTTAGATAATTTCCCAGGTCAATTTGGCGCGTAATGACTTCGTCGTAGCCCTGCCATCCAAAAACTAGTAAAGGGAGATAAAGCTTAAGTCCGATAAACCGTCTTGACCATTGAATAGAATGCGTGTAAGAACTTAGTCGATCGATTTCATCTTCGTCTCCTGGCATGAAGTTGGCTGAAATGCTAAACGTATTTGCCAAGGCATATGGGTGCTGACAAATAAATAAGCTAGCGGCCATAGGTACAGAAAGCCATTTGTGCGCGTCGAACGTTATGGAATCAGCTAATTCGATGCCCTTTAATAAATGGGCGTATTGCGTTGATAGAATAGCTCCTCCTCCGTAAGCGGCATCCGCATGTAACCAAAAATTATATTTCTTTTTTAAGGAGGCTATCTGTTTGATGTCGTCTATGGCCCCGGATCCCGTAGTCCCTAGTGTAGCCAAAACTAAAAGGGGTTGGTGGCCATTGAATACATCCAGGGCTAGCTGCTTTTTTAATGCCGGAATAATCATTCGCTCTTCGTGATCAACGGGAATTAGTCGCACGAGATCCGAACCTAACCCGCATACACGTGCTGCTTTAATGATGGCATGGTGACTGGAGGCGGATGCGTAAATAATAGGTCTGTTTTGACATCCATAAATACCCGTTGATTTGTACGTTGGGAAGGCATAATTCAAAGCGGCAAGAACAGCGGTAATGTGAGCTTCCTGTCCACCTGTAGCAAAAACACCATCAATTTTGTCTGCTGGAAATCCAAACTTTTGCCCAATAGTTTGGATTAATAGATGTTCGATCTCAACAGCAAATGGTGCATGACTCCAGGCTGCCAGTTGCGGATTAAATACAGCTGTAATAACATCTGCAATAATAGAAGGAAAACTTGTCCGGGGATTAAACATACCGTAGTAATTTGGATTGGTTACCTGTACAGCATGAGCCGACAAGCCTTCTATGACGTGATCTATGGCTTCCTGAATCGGGATCGGTGAATCAAACGTTTGGATTAAACTGTCCACGACTTCTTGTCTATCAGGAAGTGAGGACATGCGCTTGTGTCGATTTTCAGTATAAAAATGTTCTAGTTGTCGAACAAGTTTGGGCCAGGTGGCTTCTCGATCAGCCGAAGTCAAGTCAAACGTCATAGTAGTTTTACGTTTATTCGACAGTAAATTTATGAGGGATTAACTGAATAATATATTATATAACAATATTAAATGCTATATTTGCATTGAAAAATAATATAATTATACAATAATGCATTATAATATAATACTTGACGAAATTGATCATAAGATTTTGGTGGAATTGCAAAGAAATGCCCGCCTTACCTATAAAAATCTATCAGAACGCATCAACTTGTCGGCCCCTTCGGTAAAAGATCGCATTGAAAAGATGGAATCGGCAGGCTTGATCCTTGGATATACAGCGGTGCTCGACCCTAAATTATTGGGCTATCACCTTAGTGTATATATTTCCATTAAAATTCGATTTGGCATGTATGAGAAATTTGAAAAATTTATTGTTACCGTTGCTGAAATTACGGAGTGCCATAAATTGACCGGTGAAGAATGTATGCTCATGCGAGGGTTTGTACGCGACACAAGTCACTTGGAAGCTCTCAATGTACGGTTATCAAAATTTGGTGAGTTAACTACGTCACTTGTGTTGTCTACGTTGAACGTAGATTCGATTTTTTTAAATGGGAAGGCTCAATAATTATCATTCGAGCAAAAAATGACTATTCGCTGAACAAAAGAAATAATGAAATTTGAAATACGGAAATCGCAACGCGTCTATTGATATACACGTTACGGATTGGAGTATTGTAACAGTTGTTGTTAGCTGCCAAAAACATCTAAAGAGGTGAAACTAATTGACAAGTTCGGTGAAAATGTGATCATACCAAACTTGCAATCTTGCTTTTGCCTAATTTAAAGCTGATTGAAAAATTCATTTCGTTGTTGACGGCATTAAAGGAAAAGGAAATGGGTAAAACAAAGATTCAGTGATAATACGTTGACAAAGGGAGCCTTTTGAGGCAACCTGGATAGTTTTTCCACCCTCAAAATAACTCCGCTATGCAAATATTTAAGTGGAATTGTATAATTTTAGGCAGGAGAGTTACAGGAAAGCTTGCATTGGTAATATGTCGTTTCAACCTATTTGAAAAATTGCTCAGCCGACCATGAGAGCACTCGATTTTAGTTTTGGGAGAACTTTTTCGTTATAAAAACTTGCTTGTGGTTTACTTGTTCCTTTCTCGCTTCAAACCCAATACTCTTTAAGTATTTACTTAATTCTTCCAAAGAAGATAGCACCCTTTTTGGGATCTCAAAACTATATCCAATATGTTCAATATTAACTCCTGCCAAATTTACATCGTTTTCGAGCAATATGTTAACCCTTTCAAAGCACCTAAGCCTTAAAAGAATTTTATTAATATTCATATTATCAAAAACGACACAAGAATCCGTATGAGACGAAGAACTTCCTTTAGCTGCTTCTTTGGTTGCATTAATAAAATTTTTATCATTGAGAATAATAAACTCGGATAGCACCTCCTTTGTATCTACGTTCAGATCATATATGTTGGCTATTTTACCAACGATATAAGAAGCAATGTCTTTTTCCGACATTCTATTTCTGGTGCTAAATACTACCTTTACAACTGGATTTTTTACTAAACGTATATCTTCTTTGTCTATTATAGCTCCTGTTTCATGTATTAACCAATGCAGCATTGATGAAACAGGAGCTACAGACATATAGGTTGCATCTGTGAGAGAATAATACTTTTGCGTGTCTACCCCTGAAAGTTCTTCTACGTTAAACTGTATGAATTCTGACTGGGACATAGAACTCAAAGATAGGAACAAAGAAAAGTAAGAAAAGATAAGTTTCCGCTTACAAACTCAACTTAATTTGGTGTATATCAGCAATAGAAAATTTAAATAGGTCATCCGATCTTTAAAAACTTAGGGTGTTCTCATAGTGTGTTCGGCCTCACTGGCTTTCTGTCAGTGAGGCTTTTTAGTAGTAATAGCGAAAATTACACCTGAATATGCTTACAAACCTCTCGATTGAACAGCGGCATAGAATTGACTCCGGTATGTAGGACCAATTCCAATGATTTTTTGCGCGATTTGTATCATGTGCCCGTCTATTTTATCAATGGCATCCAGGTTGACAATGTAGGATCGATGAACACGAATGAACTGATTTGTTGGCAAGTACTGTTCAATGTCTTTCATATTTTGCAAGGCAATTATCTTTTGATCTTTACAACAAAATTGAACATAGTTTTTAAGCCCTTCGATAAAATGGATGTCCGATAGCTTGACTTGATGGTATTTATTTTTTGCATCACCCTTAATGAAAATGTGTTTATCCGGGTGAACAGTTTCACGTAATGGCATATCCTCTGGTCTTTGTGCTTCATTCCGTTTTCGTGCTTTAGATACAGCTTTCAAAAATCGATCAAATGAATATGGCTTGAGCAAATAGTCCTGCACATCGTAATCGAAGCCGTCTAAGGCATAATTGGTATAAGCAGTAGTTAAAATAATCGCACAGGATATTTTCCCTATGTCAAGAAGTTGGAGTCCGGTCAGCTCGTCCATCTGGACATCTAAAAATAAGATGTCTATGTGTTCGGTCTCCAATATGTTCAGAGCATCCCAAGGTGAGGTAGTGGTATGAGCAAGGTGCAGATAGGGAACGCGATCGCAATAGGTGACCAGAAGTTCAAGCGCGTGAGGCTCGTCATCAACAGCTAAACATTTTAATACATTCATCTTATTAGACCTGAACGGTTAAAGATGTATAAAAAATTCCATTCTCTTTTCGAATGACTAAGGCGTGTTTATTTGGATAGCTCAGTACAAGTCTTCGCCGGACATTGTCTAAACCGATACCACTTTTTTCATCTTTTTGATAGGTGTTAATCATGTTGGTGCAGATAAATTTCAAGTTACGTCCTTCATACTGAAGCGATATTTTTCCAGGATGAGATGCATCATTCATAACACCATGTTTAAACATATTTTCGACAAATGGTATTAGTAAGAGCGGCTCAATATGTACGGGAAATGTAGCATCTTCTACTATAAAGTCTACAAAAAACTTACCCTTGAATCTATTTTCAAATATACTCACATAGTTTTTTAGCAATTTAATTTCACTTTCTATGCTCACTAACTTTTTATCAGAATGTTGAATTGAGTAGCGCAACATGTCGGATAGTTTTAATATAGTGTCGCTCAGTTCAGGATCGACTTTCATAGCTTTAGTGTGCAAAAAACTTAGCGTGTTGAATAAAAAATGTGGATTTAACTGACTACGCAAAAAAGACATTTCAGCGGCGGACTTTTCACTGTTTAATTGCATCATTTCGGTTTGCATCATCTGACGTCGCTCCAGAAGATAGACAATGAGGCTAAATGAAGCGTAAAAGATGGCACGCCAAATATTATCTATCGCATAGGGAATGAAGTCATCATGAACGTAGTTCCCAAAACCAAAAAGGTATTCATATATCACTTCCTCCAAAACATAGCGGATGATGATAAAAAATAAAAGGCCGAGTAGCGAGAGCGGTGCTGAAATCCAGTACCTACTAGTTCCAAGAAACCGTTGCCAAATGAATCCATAAAAAAGATAAAAAGTCAATATGGCAGCTGTCATATACGACATGCAAAGTGCTATGAACTTAAATTGTTGATCACCTGGTACATAAAAGTCATTCAATTGGTAAATGACATATATCGTCCAAATGAGGGCATGCCAGTAATATCGCTTGTTGGCCATACTGTGAAGATAGGCCAGTGGAGTGAAATGGGTAAGAATGTTACACCAATGATCCATTACACCGGACTAAATTGGATGTTTGACGTACGAAGGCTTTAATAAAAACAAAATGTCATTGAAATAAAATATCGAAGTGTTTGTCAATAAAATGCCAAAAGCAAAAATTAGACTTTTAGATTTATATGTATTAATGAACGACATGACGATATTCTATGCATTATCACTTTTTCGGCATCAAAACGCTTATTTTAAAAATGAAAGCGTCCTCGTTGTAAATTCGAAAGACTGATTTTCATAGCGGATCAACATGTTATAAAAATGAATGAATGAAACACGTAATTAAAATTTGTTTTCTGTTTGTTTTGACAAACGTTTATAGTCAGTCTATCACAAAATTGGCTAATTCGGAGATGCCGTTTTTATCGGTTAAAGACATTGCCAGACATACGCAATATTTTACGTTTGAGGAGGAACAGTTAAAGGGTGCAGGGAAACGAGTCTTGGAACGAATTGCAAAGAATTCTCAATTTATCATTATTGGTGAAACGCACGGATCAAGCCAAACATCAAATTTTGTATCGAGCTGGTTGCCGACCTTGGGTGAACATGGCTTTGGAAATTTTGCTTGTGAAGTTGGACCTCACTCAGCTGAGCTTCTGGAGCAAATGTCGACTCCTTCCACTGAGACATTTGAAAATATGCTGTCCTTCCGCGAAAGGTATTATATGGAGGAATTGGAGGACGGAACCATCCCATTTTTCAGCGGCCGCGAGGATATACGGTTTTTGCAGGTGGCTGCTGAACAAGGTATGGACTTATGGGGGTTAGATCAGGAATATTATTATTCGATACTACATTTGACTGAATGCTTGGCGTACACAAGTTCAGATAATAGAAATCATAGCTTGATTATTCAATCACAAAAAAAAGTCAATAAAATCTTACGAGAATACTTTATAAAGGAGGACACATCGCGAAATAACTTTGATGCCATCGAGGCTATTTTGGCAGATAATGATGTAAAAGAGTATTTTGATTTATTTGCGAAAAGCAATGTTGAGGCTCAATCTATCATTAGGGCTATAGAGATGAGTATGGATATCTACATGAATTGGCAACGCGGTTCTCATGCCGATCGCATTAGCTATATGCGAAACAATTTAATTAAAAATGTACGAGAAAAATATCGACAATCCGGAGAACTACCAAAAGTGTTTTTGAAGTTTGGAATGTTGCATGCATCTAAAATACATGCTAATGGAGCTTATGATGTCGGGCATGCGCTTCAAGAATTAAGTTGTAAAACAGGCACAAAAACTACCAGTATCGCTGTTGCTCGACGGTTTGTCCGATATAATGATCAAGTTGTGGACCTGAAAGGGCGGCCTCGAAATCCCTTTGGTAAATCTGTTTCTCTTTTGGCTGTTGGAGAAGAGGAGAAAGCTGCAATTATCAACCTTAATGAGTTGCGTTACGAACTTAATGCTGATAAATTTATACTACCGACAGACGGAGATTATCATCGCCTTAAATTAATATTAGAAGGGTATGACTATTTAATTGTGCTTCCTTTAGATCAAGAACCAACTCCCTTGAACTAATACTATGTCAGTCTTGGATATCGAATTAATACTGAATAAAATTTCGGCTGACGTGTCAGAAAACGCAGGCATCTGCCGTCCGTCAGCAGGTAGCCGGAGTTGCATCGAGCATTGTAACCTTATTTACATGATAGAAGAGCTTGCATATTTGCACTCTTTACAAATTCCCTCCACCTGAACGGAAACGTGATGTACGTCATAATCCGGAATGGAAATGCCAAGCGTATTCGCCGGTTTTTCGCAGGAGACATTTTTACATGTAGTACATTTAAAATGGATGTGCTGATGGTGATGGTGGTCGCTATCACAGGTATTTCCACAAATCGCATAATGCGTTTCATTTTGTTCCTGGTATGCTTTGTGTATGATTCCCTTGGAAGAAAGACTTTTTAATGTCCTGTACAACGTGACCCGATCAACAGGCTCCATAGCGGTGTGAATAGCGTCTATTGGAATAGCGCCTTTGTGCAAATGCATGGTTTGCAGTAGTTTTAATCGGAAACTAGTAGCCTTTAGAGACCGACTTCGCAATATTTCTTTAAAGTCAGGACTTTTCACTTATACAAATAAATTGAAATTTATATTGAATACCAAACTATTTATAAACCAGTGCTCAGATTCCTGTAGATACATTTCGAAAGACTTTAATTGTACGCTTTATATCGATAGGCACTTTTATATAAAAATAATCAGGTACCCTTACAACATACCACTTTTCGGCGCATTCAAATTAACTATCAAAATATTTTGAAGACCAATTTAACATTTTCGGTTAAGCTATAGTGTCTTCGCATGTTTCAGCTTCCGTTTCTGGTTTGATGTGGCCATGTCAGACAAGCGTACCTGTTTGTTTACTTTTCATGCATCAAATTCTCTTCGATTGTTGACTGGGAAGGCAGTTAACCCTTTGAACAACCGGCTTCATTGAAAGATTTTTGTCACCAACCTTGCTTTGAAGTAATATGTTACAGCTTAATTCCATCTCCATAGAAAGATTCTACTATGGTAAGTGCTTCGTGCCAATTGGATAAATTGCCTGAGAGTTCTCTGTGGAATTACAAGCCTTACATCTCAATAGGCTAGCGTAAAAATTCGGGAAGAACTTTCACCCATGAATTGTGGACCTTGAGGTGCATCTTCTAGTTTTTATAGGATATACGACAATGGCTCAAAGTAAATCCAATGTATGCCTTAAAAGACTTAAAGATTGTTCAAGGTCATACCAGGGCTACCTATAGAAAATGTGCCGTTTGCATCCGCAATTGCGCCTTGGAAATTTCTTGCGCAAAAACGTTTGCAAACGGCACGGCAATTGTTAATAATCCTCAGTTTATGACCCGTTCTTGGATTGTTAGAAGACAATCCTCAGCTATACAGCAAAAGGCCATGAACAGAAATCACTAAATAGATGTCAGTTTTTATACCACATGAACGGATTGGTTAACTCCTTGTCCGTTTAGTCGCATGCAAAACCCTTTCATATTTTTTTATCTCGTTATTGTTCAGGAACAAATATAAACAATAAATGCAACATTGTTGCATTTATTGTTTTGTGGTACTAACGGGTCTATTGGTTGACATATGTTTTACGTTCAGTAGGCCTGTTAAAGGAATATTGCCTTGCCCAATGCACTAGCGGCATCCATGTAGGATGAGGTGACAAAATTGGCTTCATCCTGTATTCTGTTATATTTACTGGGTATAAATGCAATTTTCAAAGCGCTTTCATAAAACTGTTCTGGCTTTCTGTACTAGTTTGCTGTTCTTTTATACAACTATAACGCCAAGCAATGCGCAGCAAATCTATCGCGAATATGAAACCAATGACTCAACCGAGCACTATTTAAGCCC
Source organism: Saprospiraceae bacterium (assembly GCA_028279185.1). Classification (GTDB taxonomy): domain Bacteria; phylum Bacteroidota; class Bacteroidia; order Chitinophagales; family Saprospiraceae; genus JANQSS01. Next base: position 262,930 of record JANQSS010000205.1, read on the forward strand.
GGATACGAGTATTGTAGCATCGGAGAACCGGTTGTATTATTTGATTTCGGGTGTACTCTTTCCAATACAAGATTTTTCCAATGGTGATGAAACGAAGTTCATCCGGGATTTTGAACCGGTTACAGACGATACATGGTACGTTCTTGTAGGTCGAAGAAATTGGGGCGGCCCCACCTCGCTTTTTAAAACAAGTGATCGCGGTATTAGCTGGCAAAACGATACTTCTTTTTACAATGCAACACGACCAGCAGCACAAGCGGGATTGCTGGCAGAATATCAGGATGTATATCAAATGCAGGTTATTTCACCTGACACGTTATTACTCTTTGTGTCTTATTATCAGGCCGGTATTTTTTATTCATTCGATGGCGGCCAGACATGGAATTTGTGGTTTGCTAATTTACCCGCTAATTACCGCGGACTCTTTACTTGCGGTGATGATTACTACTTATGGGGATTAGAAGGAGATGGATTTCGCGCCTCGATGTTCCGATTTGATGTGGACTTATTATTTGCCGACAACGCCAATGGCGAATGGATACACACTTCGAACATGTATCACCCGGCTTGTTTTAATAGCAGTCCCGCTTGCATTTTTGCACCCAATTCGATGACAGAATTCGATCAATTTCTTTTCTTTGAGAATTATATATATGAATGCAGAGACTCTATTTCGGATATACATTCCATACAAAATGGTGAACACATAAATATCTATCCGAACCCGAGTACCGATCGAATATTTCATGTTGACATTTTGGATAGAAGCCTGGGACCGATCCATATTCGGGTTTTCAACTCCTATGGGCGACTTATGTTTAAGGGTTTGAGTGTTTCACATGAAACGGCAGAGATTAATTTGTCGGATAGGGATGCGGGCCTCTATTTTGTCTTGTTGGAAAACCAGGAAAAGATTTTTTTAAGACGAGTGGTGTGCTATTGAATGGCGATAATTAATGACGTTCCATATGCGCGAATCACTTTGCTAAATTGAATGAGCATAACTGTTTTTTTCTGCGGGGATCTCACTCAAATATTGCACAAATTCGAATTGATTTCCATCTGCATCTGCAAAGTAATCTCTAATTCTAAATTTTTCAATTTCTTTTGGGAAGTCTCTTTTATACCCTTTGCTTAAAAGGTTGTTGGCAACTTCTTCAACATTTGGCACCACAAACCCCAAATGATTTATGCCAACCCAGTCGTAATTCTTTTGAATTTTTGAATTATTTTTTTGAGCTTGGTTAATAGCTATATACGTATTATCATCGCCGAAGTGGACCCATTCTCTGTTGCCGAATCCTCTTCCTCTTACTTTGAAATGGGGAAAAGCGGTTTGAAAAAAGTCAATTGATTCTGATATACTTTTCACAGTAATATTTGCATGTTCTAAATACACTTTTTGTTTTGTCATAATATTTTTTTAAGTTAATATAGTTTATTTGTTCAATTGCTTAGAGGGGTGTGAAAATTTTACCCAATCCTCTGAAGTGATCTCGTTGTTCCGATGCAAATATGCGGTGCCATGTCGACTTGTGAAATGGACCATAGTACAGAATTTCTACTGTACCATGGTACAGGTTATAGGGAGATAGCTATCTATCAAAGATCCAGGAATCCTCGTTTCAAGCCAATATCCACGGCCTCAGTACGGTTATGCGCATTTAGTTTGGATAAGATTGTGGTGACATGAAACTTTACCGTACGTTTTGTAATAAACAACTGTTTTCCGATTTGTTCGTTTGTCATTCCTTTTTTGATATGAGAAAGGACTTCTAGTTCACGTTTTGTTAATGGTGTTTCCGGGTAAAGAATGTCGACATCAGTGCGATTTTGCTTTTGAAGAGTTTTCGCTTCCTTACGTAGAATCGACATTTCTCCTTGAAGATCTTTAATTATTTTTAGCACTTCAACGACTTTATGTTTATCGGTCTTCTCACTTTCAATGATGTTTAGGATTCTTTCAATTTGAGGTGAAACCATTAAATCAACCATTTTATATTCTGGAGTGGTCGAATTTGCGTTTTGATTTATGCAAGATTGATGTAGACGTGTCCGTTGAATGGAAGCGCCAACGAGTTCACTAATTGTATTGAGAACGGTGAGCTTCTCTTCACTTAATTTTCTGGAATCTTTGCTAAGCACGTTGAGTATTCCAACTTTTTCATCATTGAGTACAATGGGAATTGTTGCATGAAATTTAAGCCCTTTTGTTCCCGTTTTTAGATCCTCTAATCTGGAACAGGCGATTTCGCTGATATTCACACCCTGGTCAATATCGTCCGCCAGATATTGTTTTATGCAATAACACCATCCCGATAGTCTTTCGGGTTGATCGGCAAGCGCGGGAGGAAGATTGTGGGAGGCAGCCAGGTAAACGGATTTATTGGGGTTTTCGATAAGCCATATCCAACCTGTTTCAAGTTCTAAGATCTCAGCTGTTTTTTGCAGTGCTTTGTTCAAGGCGGACCGAAGCGAATTCTCTCTGTTCAGATAGCTTGCTATTTCATATAGATGCGAATAGTAGTTTTTTTCAGTCATCCGTCTGACATTTATACTGGGAGATTGGTACTGTATGTAAGCTTGATATCAATATTGTATACGAATATAATCACGTTTCCTATAGCTGCAGAATCGATGGATAGAGATATAGATCGACTATAACATATTGAACAACAAGAATGAATAAACGAGGTCAGATCAATTCATATACCAAATATAACATTGGCGTTTGGCGACGCTATTGATTTGGCCTCTTCATCGTTTGTAGTCGAATGATTCTCCTCTTCGCTCCAATCGTTTTTTAATCTTTTGCTCTAAAGTCGGTCGTTTTTCTCGCGCTTCATAGTAGAGAAGCTCGAGCTCGTAGCTGAATTCACGAATAGCCTGGTCTTTGTATCCTTCGTTGCTTGGAACCGGAGCTCTATTTGGAATTTACTTTCCTAAAAGTTGATTGTCCGAGGTGGTTAATAAAAAAACAGGAAAATTATTATATCTAGAAAGTACAAGAAGTAAATAGTCACTTTTTAAAACACCGGCGACATCGGATACAGGCTTATTTAAATGGTCGTACAATTGGACGTTGTCGTAGGCCCCTGACTTCAAGTCCCGTGCATGGTGTGGGTAAAAAAAAGTACACTTTACTGAAATTAAATTCGCCGCCCACGGCCAGGATAATTTCTTCGTTTAATGATTTTAATCTTGCTTTTTCTTCCACGAAGGATTTAATATCATTGCTTCTTTTCAAATAAGCGAGCTTATTGTCATTTGAAACCAAACGCACAAAAACGGGCTTTTCCTTCATGGTTTCAATCTGATCATACATTTCCAAATCATTTAAATACATCCGCAGACATCCCTGATTCAGAAGTGGAATTATGATTAATAGCAACGTGTATGCAAGGGAACGTTGGGGACTCCGGAGTGTTCGATTGTTCATAATGTTTCGATGCTTATCAGCAGCGTAAAGCTACGTTACTTTTTTCTTCGCTACCACAAACACCGAAGTTGCCTTAAAAGGCACCTGCGTCGTATCTGTTGAAAAAATATTGTTTATCATCCATCGTTTGAAATTGCCTTCTGGTAAAACATCCATCGGAGCTGTCACATAACTTGATTCAACAATGTCAAAGTTGTGTTTTTTAAGTAGGTTTTCGATACGTCGTTTTGTATATATGCGCGCGTTTGCGAATCGCTCGTGGATTGGACGTGGCAGCCATGAGAAAAAAGGCACTCGGTTCCAGGGAAGTATGGGCAGCTTGGCACCATGCGTTTCGAAAATCCACCATTTGTTCGGTACGGTGATGGCAATGAGGCCGTCTTCTTTTAGAGCATCGTGATAATACCTGACTCCAGATTCATCGGTCAGGTGTTCGATTACTTCAAAGCTGATGATGCGATCATATTGCTCTGTGGGCTTGCTGTTAACTACATCAACAATGCGATATTCACAATTGTCGATGCCGAGATCAGTTTTATGTTTTTCAAACTGATCCCGGTGCTCATCTGTGATTTCTATTCCGACACATGATTTCATTTTATCGGAAAGTAAAAACATTGAGGCACCATTTCCACAACCGATTTCAAGTAAGGTTTTATCGCCAGCTACAAATTTTGGTACAGCTTCTACAAGACGTAGGCGACGTCGGATGATACGATCCGTAAAGTCTGCCGGGCGGCCGTGATAGTGGCCGTCTTCTCGAAACAATTCTTTTGGTACACGTTCTTCGTATCGCATCTTTTTCGATTGTATTGAAACCAGATTAATGTCTGGCGTTCAATCTTGAAAGCCTCATTTTAGGTCAAATGTAGGGCGCATAAAGATAGATTTTCATGTACAAATGGACCTTTGCTTGTCGTGTAGGGCCGAACTACAATTTCACAATAATTAGCATTATCCACTAAAGCACCCACCACGCTTTGCAAAAACAGCATCATCTTAAGACGAATTCAATTGGCAACAAACCAACTATACTGACAGTTCTACTAATTCTCATTCCAAGCCCACAAATACTCACCTATGTCGTAGTTTTATTCACCACATTGCATCTTTGAAATAATAAAACTACTAACATGTCAATACGCACTGGCTTTCTATCTATCATTTGTCTTATTCTATGCGTCATTTCCTGCAAGAAAAAATCGAAAATTGATCATGTCGACGAAGTTCAAACGACATATAGCGAATTGATAAAAGGTTATACGTCCGGAGTCGTCGTGAACAACCAAGTCGTCGAAGTACATTTTGTAAATCTACCGGACCTTCAGCATGTGGATGCGAACAAATTGATTTCTTTCAACCCCCAAATGACTGGTGAAGCTAGCTGGTCCGGTCGCACCCTTCTATTTCATCCAGATAAAAATTGGAATTCCGGAGGACGCTATATTGCGGAAGTGGACTTAAGTAAGATCCCACAGGCAAATGACGACTCCCGATTTAATTTTTCATTTGATGTACTTCCAAAGTCCTTTACACTTAAGAATATCCAGTTTATAAATGAAAATGAGCAAAATTTAGGACGCCACATCTTAACAGGGGAAGTCGAGTTTTCGGAAAAGATTGATGTCGGTAAAGTTGAAAAAGCACTTGTTGTTAAAAAAGGTCGTACAGCATATGATATCGAGTGGCAACATCATATTGGACAAAATACTCATTTATTTCGTGTAACAGGAATTGAGCGGGAGGTAAAGGCTTATGATATCAATTTGATTTTTGATGGAGAAAGTCTAAATATTTCGAAAACGCATTCCGAGACGGTTCGCGTGCCAGCATCGGGAACATTTCAATACTTAAGTCACAATGTTAATAATGGAAAAGACCAAAGTATTACAATCAACTTCAGTGATATATTGGATGAGTCACAGGAAGTAGATGGGCTTATAAAATTCGATAAAAATATTCCTGTAAAAACGCTCATACAAGGGAATCAAATTAAAATATTCACTCAGCAACGACAAATTGGCGATTTTGATCTCACTATATTTAATCACTTAGAAAACGTACAAGGTCAACAGCTCGACGAAACAACACAAAAGAACATCAAATTTTTTGATGAAAAACCGCAGGTAGCTTTAATTAAAGAAGGAGCAATAATCCCGAGATCGGAAGGGCTAAAATTTCCCTTTCGTGCGGTGAATGTTCGCGCTTTGCGCCTGCGTATTGTCAAAATATATGATGATAATATTGCTTTTTTCCTTCAACGAAATGACATCAATGGCCAACAGGAAATAAAACGAGCTGGGCGACTAATTTACAATGACATCATTCATTTAAAGACTGAGACACCGGTGGATTTTCATATGTGGAATAATTACTCCGTTAATTTAGAGCACTACGTAGATGTCGAACCTGGTGCGATTTATCGACTTTATCTTTCTATTGAGCGACCATATAGTTTATATCCGTGCGCAAATGACTCGCTGTTTGAACACATCGAACATGAAAAATGGAATACACGCATAAATGAAAGCGACGAGAATTTTTTTAATTATTACGGGTATGGTGTAGAACGTGATTGGCGACAATTCCGATATGAGGATCGAAACAATCCCTGTAAACCTTCCTATTATATGGATGAAAAAGCGACGGTTAGTCAAAACCTGTTTGCTTCCGATCTTGGCTTGATAGCAAAAAAAGGGAATAACAACCGCCTTCATATCGTCGCTTCCGATATCATCTCGACCGTTCCAAAATCCAATGTTGACATCAAAGCTTATACTTTTCAACATACGCTTATAGGCAGCGGTCTCACAAATAGTGAAGGCGTAGCCACACTCGAACTGAATGGCCAGCCTTACCTTGTAGTTGCTAGAAAAGGGGCTGATGTCGGGTACGTCCGGTTTGATAATGGTTCAGCCGAATCTGTCAGCATGTTTCAGGTCGAAGGACAAAAAAATAATGATCAGATTAATGCTTTTATCTATGGTGAGCGCGGTGTCTGGCGGCCTGGTGATTCGATTTTCCTACAGTGCATTTTGCAAGATCGTAAAAAACATCTACCGGCAGATCACCCCATTATTTTTGAGTGGTATAATCCTAAAAATCAACGCGTTCTTCAACACGTGCGGACCGTAGGTCAAAATCACATCCACGACTTTCGATTAAAAACTAAAAAAACAGACCCAACGGGAAATTGGTTAGCTAAAATAAAAATAGGGAACAATACATTTTCGAAAACAATAAAAATTGAAACTGTAAAGCCTAATCGATTAAAAATGGATGTAGATTTTGGTTCTGAAATAATTACAATAAAGGATGCAAAAATTAAAGGAGTGTTTTCATCCAAGTGGTTGCATGGGGCAAAAGCCAACGGCCTGGAGGCCGATGTGAAATTAAAAATATCATCTGGAAAAACAACTTTCGAAATGTATGAAGGATTTCAATTTGATGATGCTACTAAGAATTACCGGGGCAGCGAAAAAGAAATATTTAAAGGTAAGCTTAATGAATCGGGCGAGGCGGCTATCACAGCAAATGTAAGTGTGCGTAATGCACCGGGTATGCTAAATGCTCAACTCACAAGTCGAGTATATGAACGAGGAGGGGAATTCAGTATCGATCGCAAAGCCATAAATCTTTCACCGTATTCGGCATATGTTGGTGTAAAAATGCCCATAGGAACAGGTTGGTGGGGCGCCCTAAAGGAATCAGATTCACGTGTAACGCGTATCGTCTTGCTCGACCAAGATGGTAAACCTATCGATGGGCAAGTCGAGATTCAAATATTCGGAATGTCATGGCATTGGTGGTATGAAAGTGAGCGCGGACGCAACTTGGCAAATTTTATGCGATCAAATAATAGAAAGGCGTTGAAGTCGGTCGTCATCGATGTCGTAAATGGCGAAGCGCTTATGGACCTTCCCGATTTAAAATATTATAGCCAATATATTTTGTTAGCTACACATGGAGAAAGTGGACATAGTTCGTCTTCTACATTTCGATATTATTGGCGACAAGTGGATTCGGATGATCATGAATCTTCGAAAATGCTACAATTTCAACTCAATAAAGATATTTATTCAGTAAACGACAAAATAGAAGTTCAGATTCCAAGTAATGGTGAAGGACATTTTATTGCCTCACTTGAGCAGACAGACGAAGTAATTGAAATTAAACGCATAAAGGCAAAAAAAGAACTAACTACTATTTCTTTTAATGCGGCGCGTGAATTAATACCAAATGCGTACATCTACGTTGCGTATATACAGCCACATGCTCAGACAGCGAATGATTTACCAATTCGTATGTATGGTGTACAACCCGTATTTATTGAAGATGAAACTACGCACCTTTACCCGACGATTTCTACTACTGACACATGGAAGCCTGAAGAAGAAGTCAGCGTTTCTGTGAGCGAAAGGGATGGAAAAGAAATGGAATATACACTGGCCGTCGTCGATGAAGGCCTTCTAAGTTTAACTCGTTTTAAGACGCCGGATCCGTGGACTGCTTTTCATAAAAAAGAAGCACTGGCCGTCAAGACATGGGATGTCTATGACGAAATTATGGGCGCACACTCTGGTGAAATGGCTGGATTGTTGGCTATAGGTGGGGATGGTTCCGTTTTGGAAGTTGGTGGCGTGAAAGCCAATCGTTTTCCACCAGTAGTTAAATTTCTTGGTCCCTTTAAGTTAGAAAAAGGAGAAACGGCTAAACATACGTTTACGTTGCCGAATTATGTCGGGCAAGTACGCGCCATGGTTGTAGCTTCCTCAGATCGTGCATATGGACATGCAGAAAAGCTCGTAGACGTTAAAAAACCACTCATGGTATTGGCGAGTTTGCCAAGAGTTTTGGGGCCTGGTGAGAGATTGAATTTACCAGTAACCGTATTTGCAATGGAGCCGTTTGTAAAAAATGTTAATGTGAACGTGTCGGCGGGAGAATTACTTTCCATTCAAAATAAAACACAACGGTTAAATTTTACACAGACAGGTGATGAGGTGGCCTACTTCCCAATTGACGTCGACAAAAAAATTGGGAAAGAGACCGTTGATATTTTAGTAGAAGGCCACGGTGAAACCGCATCGTATAAAATCAATATTGATATTCGTCCTTCGAATCCACCCGTTCATCTTTCAAATACAATAGCGCTTGAACCGGGGGAATCAAAAACGATGAATGTGAAAATGCCAGGAATGGTTGGTACTAATTCTTGGGATTTGGAAGCCGTGAATGGGTTGCAGTTTGACCTGGGTGAAAAAGGAAAACGTCTTCTAGGATATCCACATGGCTGCGTCGAGCAAACAACATCCCGTGCATTTCCCCAACTTTTTGTGTCTAATTTGATGGACTTGACGGTCGAGCAAAAAGAACAGATAGAGAGTAATATAAAACGCGGGATTGATCGATTATTTTCATTTCAACTTCGAAATGGAGGACTTGGTTATTGGCCAAATTCCACCGAAGCGAGTCCATGGGGAACTACGTATGCAGGACATTTTATGTTAGAAGCGAAGAAACTTGGATATAGTTTACCCTCTGGGTTTTTGAGTAAGTGGGTTGCGTATCAAAAGAGTGTTGCAAATAATTGGTTGCCTTCAGACTATGGTATCGATGATCATGGTTATCGATGGAGCCATGAATTGATGCAGGCCTACAGACTGTATACATTGGCCTTGGCCGGCCATGAACAAATTGGAGCGATGAACAGGTTACGCGGACAAAGAGATTTAAGCACGCAGGCGATATGGAGATTGGCTTTGGCCTATCATATCATCGGCCGAACCGATGTCTCGCAAGATATGATAGCAACTGCTGAAACCGATATTAAAGCCTACGATAATTACGGTAGAACTTTTGGTTCAAGCGAGCGCGACCAAGGCATGATATTAGAGACGTTGGTGGCTATGGGTGATTCGGAGCGCGCTTTTAAAGTGGCTGAAAACCTTGCCAATAAATGGCGAGAGGCGCGATGGTATTCTACACAATCAACGGCTTATGTTCTACTATCGATGTTTAAATTTTTGGATGAGCAAAACAGTTCACCGCTAAAGTTTTCATATGCCGTTGATGGAGGATCGGCAACATCGATTGATCAGGAAGCTTATTTATTCCAACGTGAACTGCCTCACGCATTAAAGTCAAACCATACAGTGAGCGTTAAGAATGATTCAGAAAACCGGATATTCTTTCGAATTAATACGTCAGGTATTCCTCTTCAAGGAGAAGAAGAAAAAGAAAATAAAAATCTAACCATGCGAATTACGTATCGTAACACTGCTGGAGAAGATATTGATGTTACTAAGTTGAAACGAGGAACGGACTTTGTCGCACTAGTGGCACTTAAAAACCCGGGATTATTAGGGAGTTATACGGAGATGGCATTATCGCAAATATTTCCGTCCGGTTGGGAAATTAAAAATCGAAGAATGGATGCCTTGCAAGACAATTCAGCAATTGGTGTGGCAGACTATACGGATATTCGGGATGATCGAGTTTACTCCTATTTCGACATTCAGTCTGGCCAGACGCGAACATTTAAAGTCGAATTGACGGCTACTTTTCCCGGGAAGTACTATCAACCCGGAGTTTTTTGTGAGGCGATGTATGACAATGATATTTATGCTTTGGAGCCAGGCAAATGGGTCGAAGTGGTTGATTAGACACAGGTGATTATCGAATGCGCACTAAATGTATAATTATATTTTTTAAGACTATACGGTATTTGTGTATCAAGGATGCGAGATGAATTGAAGTAAATAAAACCATGCGTAAGCGATTTAAAAGATATAGTATTCTTGGAATAATTCTCGTGCTGGGTTATTGGCTTTTCTTTTCACTTCCAGAAGAATTATTCCATACACCAAATAGCACTGTTATCTATAGTGCCGATAACGTATTGCTGGGTGCAAGCATCGCGGATGATGGACAATGGCGTTTTCCACTAAACCCATCTATTCCCGAAAAATTTGAAAAGGCCTTAATTTCATTTGAAGACGAGCGATTTTATTATCATCCTGGCTTCGATATATTTTCTATTGGCCGTGCATTGGTTCAAAATGTAAAAGAAAAACGTGTTGTAAGCGGTGCGAGCACGATTAGCATGCAAGTAATTCGATTGCATCGGCGAGACAAGCCGCGTACCTGGAAAGAAAAAGTAATAGAATTGTGGCTTGCTACGCGTTTGGAATTACGCCATAGTAAAAAAGAAATAATAGCCCTTTGGGCGGCTCATGCACCGTTTGGTGGAAATGTTGTCGGTTTGGAAGCGGCATCATGGCGCTACTATGGTCGAAGTCCAAATTTATTGAGCTGGGGTGAAGCGGCTACACTTGCTGTGCTTCCCAATGCACCAACGATAATACATCCGGGTAAAAACCGCGGTGCCTTATTAAGTAAACGAAATAGACTATTGGACAAAATGGTCGATGACAATGTTATCGATAGTCTCTCTGCAGAATTAGCGAAATTGGAGCCATTGCCAGATCGGCCCAAACCAATGCCACGTATCGCACCTCATTTACTCACACATGCGTTTGCAACTGGATATAAAGGAAGGCGGATTGCAACCACAATATCTGCTTCGCTACAGGCTCGAGTCAATGATCTTTTATTTCTTCACCATGGCCGATTATCTGAAAATGAAATTCACAATGCTGCTGTTCTCGTTCTGGATGTGAAAACAAATAAAATAATAACTTACTATGGGAATAATCCGGCGGGTAAACTGCATAGTGAAGACGTTGATATTGTTCACGCACCACGAAGCTCCGGCAGTATTTTAAAGCCATTTCTATTTGCTTCTATGAACGAATCGGGTGATTTGTTGCCCCAACAACTATTGGCTGATATTCCAACACAAGTCGCGGGTTTTCGGCCAAAGAATTTTTACGATAAATATGACGGAGCCGTACCGGCGGATGAAGCCCTATGCCGATCGCTAAATATTCCAGCTGTACGCATGCTTCAGGATTACGGCGTAGAGCGCTTTTATCAAAAATTACAAGATTTTAACTTTTCAACTATAAATAAGCATCCTGATCATTATGGGTTGTCGCTAATATTAGGTGGTGCAGAGGTTACGCTGTGGGATTTAGCGCGCGCATATGGAAATATGGCCTATACCTTGAATTCTTATTTCAGGGATGAGAAACAACATGAACGAGAACGTGGAATGCATGTTTTCATGGAGTGTCAAGATGAGGTTGGAGTTAGACCGGTAAATGCTGGAGCGGTCTACCTAACTTTGGAGGCTTTGACTTCTGTCAAACGTCCCAATTCTGAATTTGGGTGGAGTCAATTTTCCAATGCTAGAAAAGTGGCATGGAAAACGGGGACAAGTATTGGGTTCCGAGATGCATGGGCAGTAGGGGTTACGCCAGAATATATTGTGGCCGTTTGGGTGGGAAATGCAGAAGGGGAAGGAAGACCGGATTTGGTTGGCGTGAAAGCGGCGGCCCCTATTTTATTTGATGTTTTTAGACAGTTACCAAGAACATCCTGGTTTGAAAAACCGTACGATGATTTGCGTCAAGTTGCTATTTGCACAAAATCGGGACATAAGGCGAGTCTTCTTTGTCCGAGTGTGTCTCGTGCAGATATTCACAAACATGGCAGACGATTAAGAACATGCCCCTATCACAAAAAATATTTTTCGGATGAGCATGGGAGATTCGAAGTAAATGCTTCTTGTTATGCAAGGCATAAAATGAAAGAACAAACACACTTTGCGCTACCGCCTATTATGGATTATTATTATAGATTCAATCATGCTGACCACCATGAAAAATTACCACTTTTATCCGGGTGTCAAGCCGAAGAAGAAATATCGCCCATGGATATTGTATACCCACAACCCAACGCAAAAATTAAAGTCCCGAAAGAATTATCAGGATATGCTGGTCGCACAATTTTCGAGGTTGCACACATAGAATCCGATGCATCGGTTTACTGGCATGTGGATGATATATTCGTCGGTAAAACATCGAAGAAGCATCAATTAGCGCTGAACCCAAATCCGGGTATTCACAAATTAAGAATTATTGATGATGCCGGAATAGAAATGCGACGGACGTTTGAAATTGTACGGTAATTCAGTCTCTTTTTTTAAAACTTCTGATCTGTTTAATTAGTAGTCAATACTATTTCAGACTTGCAGTACCTCAGTGATTTTAAGCCTACGTGTATATTTATTCGACTAATTTAAAAAAGCTCTATGATGCGCTGAACTAATGCTCCAATCGCTTGCCAATAGGTGGAAACGGCTTCAATGATAGTCACAGGTTCATCACCAGCATAAAAGTTTAATGAAAAAGCCAGATAAAACAATAAATTGTGAATAACTAGTAGCGCCATAGTAAAATATAGAATCCACTTTCGTGAGATCCAATATTCGAATAGAAAGGCAATGCCAAAAGCAAAGATTAGTGAACAATTAACAAATCCACGATTTCCGTAACTATATGCAAACCACCAACTGTGCCAGGATGCATTTAGGAAGTATTGTAGTAAGAATGCTAATAACAATAGTAGAGGCACAGTTTTTATTTTCTGCGAACTACAAATAAGACCTATAAGGGCAATTCCAACAATCGGCGTCCAATAAATTAATCCATGTTTAGCTGAGAATAAAACGTTATACAGCTGTGGATTAGTAAAATCAAATGACTCACCCTTGTACGAATAGGTAAAAAATTCACCGAATACGACTTGCCAAACGGCGAGTTGTGGAATAAACAGAAGCACCAGTCCAAGAATTGCCTGACCAAACAAGCTAAGACTACCGATCGGCTTGGTCCGAATTAATTGGATCACTTGAGGTAAGAGTACGATGCTAAAAAGTATATTTTGCGGACGGATTAATGTCATAAGACCGACCATTAAGCCAATATGAAACCAATAATAGCGCTTACTTTTTTTTGTCTGTGACCAATATATAAAAATACTTACCGCGAACAAAGACATGGCGTGCGACATAGTAGGCTCCGTGGTTATGTAATAGATGACGTTCGTACCTAATAAGACAATGAGCGTGGCTAGCCAAGATGCCACTTTCGAAAAGTATAAACGCAAAAATTTATTTATCAAAAACAATCCAACCAGGCCATAAAAAATAGAACCACTTGCGACAAAAAAATGATAGAGTATGGAAAATCCATCAGCCGGCAAAGGTACACCAAGTGTATTGAGCAATAGTGTCAATATATGCGCAATCAAAAAAAAGGGCAGCCAAAAAAGGCATGGCCCAATAAAGTACTTATTCGGAACATGGTCAGTTTTTGTACGAAATCCTTCAACATATCCTCTTGGTTTATTAACATCAAAATTTGCATACTCATTGGCATAGTGCAAATCACCATCGATCACTAAGGATCGGAGTTGGATGTAATAGTTAACACCATCGCTGCGTATCAATTTTTTCATACGCATGTAACTTAATGTCAATCCGATGAAAATAAGTAGGACAAGGAGGCGATTTACCGTTAATTGTAATTTGGACGACATGAAAAAGTTAAACTAACGTATAATATTACACCTTTTCTAGTGCTTTATGGGGCTCAGGTGGATATTCTATACGGATATTATCTCCAGGTTTTATGACACCCCCCTCAAGTACGACACTCATAATTCCTGATTTACGAATTAACTCACCATTGGGACCCTTGTCAATCACAGCTTTTAAAAGTCCTTTTTGAAAGTTGTCGATTTGCGCACATGGATTGCGCAGACCGGTTACTTGGATTTTGGCCTGCTCTCCTATGTGTAAAATCGTGTCCCGTGGCAGTTCCAAAATATCGATGTGTTCAGTGGTTATGTTTTCGCCAAGGTCTCCAGCATTTACATCAAAACCCTTTGTGCGTAGTTCGTCGTGCAATTCCGCGTGCATGAGATGAACTTGGCGCAAATTAGGTACAGTTGGATCTTTTCGGATTCGTGACCGGTGCTTAACCGTTTTTCCGCTATGGATGTCTCCCTCGACTCCTATGCCTTTGACTAATTTGATCGAAGAACATGTCGGCTTTGAAAATGAGTATTCACCACTTCGACATACAGCTTTTACCTTTGGGTTTTTCATGGAACTGCGATTTAATATAGAAGACATGGTTAATTAACGTAACGTTTGTCAGATTCACTAAAAATTTCCTAATCGCCTCTGAGAAATATATGTTAAGGCAGCCAGTGTTTTTGCGTCGATAAGTTGCCCGCTGTCCCTTAGTGTTAATAGCTCTTCGTAGGAAAAATATTGAATTTGAATATCTTCTTCATCGTCAAGAGGGTCACCTGTTGGCAATCGATTAGTGCTTTTTGCTTCAACATAATAGAGGTAAATCAATTCCGAACTTATCCCGGGTGATAGAAATAGTTTTTGAATTAATTCGAGTCGATTTGGTTTAATTCCAGCTTCTTCTTGAATTTCCTTTATGGCTGTGTCCTCAGGGCTTTCGTCTCCATCGATGGTTCCTGCTACTATTTCGTAAATCCAGGGATAGGTGTTTTCAGCTAGCAATACCGGATAGCGAAACTGTTTGATAAGGACATACTTGTCAATGTCTTCTAAATAGATGATACAAGCAACAGCTGGGCCTTTATCTATCGCATAACGGGTAAGATCTTTCGAAACACCGCCTTCATAAAGGTCATGTGACACGATGTCCTTTTTTATCGTAAAAAATTCCGTGAATATTGTTTCCGATTTCTTACGTGTATATTTCATCTTTAAGCTAGTCCTTAGTGAACGTAATGAACGTTTAGAGTTGTTTCGATAAAAAAGATGTTATATTCTTAATCAGCGCTTCCGGTTGGTCAGCGTGCACCCAGTGTCCTGCATTTTCTATTGTTACAACATGGACTTTTGAGAATATACTGCGAATAAGATGTTCATCACTTGCCGTAACATATGTTGAGTCTTTTCCGTTCAGAAAAAGAGTAGGGATGTCGATTGATATTTCCGGTGGTATTGGAATTAATATATTAGAATAGTCACGTTCCAGTGTTTCCAGATCAAATTTCCATGAAAATCCATTGGAGTCACGTTTAATGTTCTTACCCAAAAAGAGTCTTGTATTAATGTCAGAAATATATTCACTCAATTTTTCATCAATCGACATTCGATTTTTATGCTCGGTGAAATTGATACTTTGAAGTGCTGCAAAAATTGAGGCGTGGCCAGCTTGGTATTCCCTTGGTGACATGTCCACTGATATGAGGCTGCGTAACATGTCTGGATATTGCTGCGCAAATATCATTGCGACTTTTGCCCCGAGTGAATGTCCTATTAATCGAATTTCATACATCCAGTTTTGAGTAAGAAATTCATGTAGCGCATCCGCAATAGTATACAAGTCAAAGGTTTTAAGTCGCGGAGAACGGCCATGATTTGGGAGATCGATTGTGACAACAGAATAGGTTGATGCAAGCGCTTTGGCTATTGTCTTCCAGTTATCTGACATACCAAAAAGTCCGTGAAGTATGACCACTACCTCACCCTCACCATAAATTTTATGATAAAGATTCAATGATTTTTATTGCACGGGTTTGAAGTGCACAATGTCTACAAAACGTTTGAGTCGCTTGGATATTTCCGTTTCGTTTAGTGTCTTTAATCGCTGGATACTAAATTCTTCGACACAAAATGACGCCATGACGGATCCGTAGATCACAGCGCGCTTCATGTTTTCCATATCCGATTCACCGGTCATGGCCATGTAGCCCATAAAGCCACCAGCAAAACTATCGCCGGCGCCCGTTGGATCATGCACCTCAGTTAATGGAAGTGCAGGTGCAAAAAATACGCTATCACCTCCGAACAACAATGCTCCGTGCTCTCCTTTTTTTATAATTAAATATTTAGGCCCCATTGCCAAA
The DNA here is from genome assembly GCA_028279185.1 of Saprospiraceae bacterium. GTDB lineage: Bacteria > Bacteroidota > Bacteroidia > Chitinophagales > Saprospiraceae > JANQSS01. The sequence continues at coordinate 279,236 of JANQSS010000205.1, forward strand.
ATAATACGTGCTGCTTTAGCCAGTGAATAGACGCCAGAAAGCTGTCGTGCTTCTTCGTCATTGATAGTAAGTACATCGACTTTCTCGATGACTTTTAACAGAGCTGGTCGTGCTACGTCCATCCAAAAATTCATCGTATCCATAGCAACAAGTTTAGGCCTGGTTGGCATTTGCTCCAAAATAGAAAGTTGGATCTCTGGCGTCAGATTGCCAAGCAAAACATAGTCGGCGTCTTGATAGGCTTTTGGTAATTTTGGATCAAAATCCTCTAGTACATTTAGTTCAGTGACAAGGGTCTCACGACTATTCATATTGTCCAGGTACTTTCCAGCCCAAAAGAATGACTTTTTGCCTTCTACGATTTCCAGTCCTTCGGTGTCTACCCCATTGCTTTCGAGCAATTCAATTTCACTCCGTGGAAAGTCTTCGCCCACAATGGATACCAATTGAATTCGCTTGGTAAAATAGCTTGCTGCCCAGGACGCATAAGTCGCAGCACCACCGACAACACGCTCGGCTTTTCCTCGTGGGGTGTAAATGGAATCAAATGCTACGGTTCCGACTATTACTAAACTCATGTTTTGCTGATTTTTAGTGGTCAAAGATAACGAAGTGAATAGAGACATCAAGAGCAAGCAAAATGATAAAAAATGTCAAAATGGCACATGCGAACCTGGCAAATATTTGGGAGGTTTCAGCCCATTTTCGTCGCTTAGTCGCCAGGCATCTATAGGTGCCTGGCGACTAAAGAGTACATGCTGCTTATTATCAGCGAGTTATGTAGAAAACTATGCAAGTGGCATCCCACCTTACACCTGCCTTTAACCCGCATGATAATTTGCCGTTTTTTGCCAAATTTCAAACCGTGTTTTAGAATGGACTGGAATCATTGATACTCGCCAATAATATAATCCTTGGAAACTTTTTATCGTTATTTGTATCCATGTCGGTGCATGCACCCATAGCTACATTGGTCATTTTACTCTTGGGATTCATCCAATTGACATCCGCGCAATCTTTTGTACGAGAGACGATGGATTTTGCCGATCACTTACACGATATAAAAAAATTGGATAAAGATGCCTGGAACAGATTGGTTGTAGCTACTAATAAGGGCATCTTGGCTTTTGACGGGAAGCAGACCTATCCGATTCTCGAAAACCCGTACTTCATTTTACGAGATGTTCATGTATTGCCCAAAAAAGAGTTGAATGTTTTCCTAGGCAAAAATCAATTGTTTATTACAAAACCAAAATGGCATGCAAACGATAGTATAATTTCAACCTTGAAGTTTAATAAAGAAGTAATTGCCCATGCATTTGAGCTTGGCTATTTGGTCGTTCAATTTTTAGACAACACCGTATCTTTTGTAAATCTGGATGATCTCGCCATCCACGAAGTACCATTTGCAGGAGGTCGTTTATCTGGAATAACATTTAACCAGTCACTCATATATCTGTACGAGGAACATCTATTGACCTACAATATTAAGTCGAAAAGATTACGTGAATCTACGATTCAATTGCCCCCAGGTAAAAATTTTATTACCCAAAATAGTGGCGTTTCGTATGTAGTTACGGCGAATGGTCAAATATGGGCCATAGATATTATTAAAATGGAGTCGTCATTTATAGGCCGGACAGGACTTTCTTCTGACATAATTGGCGTTGAATATGTTGACCAAAAACTATACATATTTTCAGAACATGATGGAGTGATACTATATGCTCCTCCTAATGGCAATATTTCTTATGTGCATGAAGGGAATGGACTTTGTTCAGAAAAAATTATGGCCTATTATATTGATAATTCCACCAGTTTTTGGACTACGAACGGCGAAGCCGTTTGTTTGACGAAAGATAAGTATCCGATATTGGCTGATAAAGAATTAGGACTAAGGGATGAACGATTACATTCAATAGCCAGTATTGATGATAAGATTTTCTTTTCAAATAAGTCGGTTGGTTTGTACAACTTTGAAAAAGGTGTGATAAATAAGTTGGATACACGAGCTGGTTTTGTGGAAAGCCCTGTCACGGCAATGGCCTCTACTGCAAGTGGAATTTTGATCGCAGCTTTAGGATCAGGATTAATTGAATGGCAGCATGAAGATGGATTCAATTATTCCGATTCGTCGTTGTTTCAAAATGACGAAGTCACATCCATCATCACTAAAATAGACGGGCCCAATTATATAGGGACGGCAGAATCTGGGTTGTATGGTTTGTACAGGGATAGTACCAGCCAAAAACACGCTGAGCGGTTGTTTCCGAGTCGTATTAAACAGGTTGTTGATTTAATAGGAATATTTAACGGTGATTTTTATATCGCAACACGTAAAGCTGTTTGGCAATACACGAAAGATACAGATCGGCTTGAAAGGATTTATGTCGGAAGCAATGAAATGTCGACTGATGAAAAAAGTGAAATTAGAGATTTGGCGCTGTGGAATGGAGTCTTATATGTATTGTATGATTATGGTCTTTCTTGCCTTCCAATTGCTGGATCAACATCGACAGTATCACACTTTGATCATTCAAACGGCCTGTCAAGAGATAAATTATTAAGTATTAATGTTGCTAAAAATGTCGTTTTTATAAGCGATGAAAAGGGTACAACATTATATGATCATGAATTTTTTTTGAAGTACAAAAATGGGAAAAAACCGGAGCTAGGAGTAACTTTTAGAATTGCGAAGAATGGCATAATACAACATGGAGACGAGTTGATAATGGCAACGAATCACGGTCTCAGAATATGGGATCGCAATAATACTTTGAAAAAAAATAAAATTATTTTTCAGCATGCGCTGGTAAATAATACGGTCTATTCGGATGTAGAGGGGTCTCGATTTAAAGGAAGCGAAAACCGATGGCGAATAAGAGTAGCGACTATTTCACCAGAGTATGCTGGTGATTTACAATTCAGCTGGAATCTCAAGGGTAGTAGGCATTCATTTTCTGGCACAATGGAAG
>JANQSS010000208.1 GCA_028279185.1 Saprospiraceae bacterium
TTAAATCCTGGTGGAATAAAATAATCCTTATGCGGAGTATGTGGCCAAAAATTTATAAAGAACCGTTTTCCAGCCTGTGCTTTCGCATGAATATCAGCAACAATATTATCCGTCTGCCAGCTGTCCAGGTAATAAACATGCTCTCTTCTTCTACCCGTTTCTCGATATACGTCATAGGTTCCGGTTCTACCTATGACTTGTCCAGGCACAGGATCACGAATCTCGTATTCATCCCAACCACTGGCAGAGGGCAAATATTCGGGTCGCGATGATCCCACATGCCATTTGCCATAGTGGATTGTGGTTAAACCCAACTTTTTCATCTCTTGCCCAAGATGTATGGTCTGTGAGGCATTCGGAATAGCGTTAAGACCTCGGCTATACTGATCATTTTCCGTATAAACCTGCGGCCAAACATAGTCCAGACCATAATTCAAAGGCGAATTACCTGTCAAAACGCTTGCCCGGGTCGGTGAACATATGGATGACCCTGAATAGAAATTCTTAAGCAACATACCCCCCTGTCTTAAAGAATTCATATGCGGCGTAATGGTATTAAAATTCGAGCCATTAACCCGGTTATAGCCAAAATCATAAAAATCTGCATCATCCAGCATAATGTAGATGATATTTTTCAGAGGAGCCTTCTCTGCAACCGGTTCCTCTTGATCATCATTAGATTCCGATATAATGTGATCATCATCAGAATCCAATATAAGCTGCAGAATCGGAATAATGTTACTATTCGCTTCAATAATAGTAGCGAAGTAAAAAACACAGAAGAATGTTAGTTTTCTTATCATTCATTAGCACCTTGCCCAGCGCTATTTATTATAAATCACGACCAGGTTTAGTAAACCTTATAATCATCAATTAAAATTTAATTTTTCAGGCAGCCTCTATTCAGAGGGCTTGGGTAATAAATGCTGTTCATTGGATTTTTCTGATTGGTGACCAGAGACTAATAAAATATCAGCAGCATCATTCTTTTTATACCAATGTGTATTCGCTTTAACAGCCACTACCAATTTGTCCAGGTTATCAAAACCCGTTAAATCTAGTCGAGTCGTATCACTAAACACAACCGCCAATTTCTTTACTTTGCTACGATGCTTATAGGCCCTGATACTAACGATATCTGCCAATGAATACGATTTGCTTTTACCCAGATGAGTATATATTAATCGATTCTCAATCGAATCAATCAAGACCGAATCAGACGCTGCATACTTCGCCCATTGAACATAATCATAGGCTTTTTTAAGCAAAAATAATCCACCCAATAAAAGCGGAATCACCATCACTGATCGAATTGCTGGATAACGGATATAAATGAATAGTAAAAATAATTCTATCGATACTACAACCAACCATGTCCAGCCATGAAGGTGCTTAACCTGGTTGATATGATGGTGAGTTAATCGAAATTGTTGCTGCATTTAACTAATTTATTCATAATCACCGAATAACATTAATTTACTTGAAATATTAATAACTAGTTACTCCCATTTACCAACTGTTAGAATATTTTGCGTATTGTTTTTGTTATCCAAGATGATTCCTCAATTTATATATGATGTTTCCCATTTATCACAGATTCTTAGATTTCAGTGTTTTTTTATCGCTATAAAGGATAACCTTTCCATTTTGCGAAGTATAATTCGTATAAACACATACCCATTACTAATAAGTTTAGTAAGAAAGCCAGTCTCCTTGTGTTTTTTTGGGCCGTAGGCTTAATTGAACCATACCCTATGATAATCAGTTTATTTTCGAAATATGCGTAGCTGTTCCATATACCTAGATAATATAAAATTAAACAAATATAAAATGAAGTGGAATCGATCTTCAAATTCCCAATCATAAACACAAGCGGGAATAACAAAACACCTACTACATAGTAGATCGTCAAAAACTTAGGTTTATACATATTAGTTGGACATTATAGATGTAAATCCACCAATTGCATTTGAAGCGCCTGGAGGAATATGAAAGAAATTCTCGGCAAGTTGACTTACTACCATTCCTGCTGTCGCAGCACTAGGATCACCTGCAAGACCACCGGAAATAACTGAACCAACACCACAAAACGCATTACAACCCAACAGTGATAAAATATCTAAGTAAAATCCTGGTAATGCTGACAAAGGTGCAAACTCCCCAAAATGATACGCATCATTTTCTGATGCAAAACCATCAAAGTTGTCTTGATCATGTTGCGTGTTACAATTTTTTCCTCCATCACAAAAATTGTATAAATAACCAAATGCCGCATTTGTTGCTCCCTCAAGACCATTAATTGCGCCACCAACTGCTATTGTAGCAAGTAACTTACCTGGGCTGTGCCCTGATCCATAGCCAACAGTGATTAATTTACTACCAGCTGCTGCGGCTGCACCTTTTGAACAACTGCCACCACCAGCTTTGCTCCTTAAACAACCAATCGCACCATGCACACCAATTGCTTTTAATGTATCTACGCTTAATAGTGTCTTCGGATTTATACCAAATGTATCAAACAACCCTTGTGTTACGATATTTATGGCCCAACCTTTCAATAAATCATCCAGACCAGCACCATTTGAAAGTGCCAACATTTGTGACGTTACACCGGGCGGTACTCCAGTTATAGCACCTACTGCTGTGACGACGATATCAAACCCAATCTTTCTGTATCTCTTTCTCGCCTGACTTTTTAATTCCAAATAAACTTCATTGGCTGCTGCGTACCGATCCATCGCCGCATTAAATGCTGCCGATTGTTTGCCTTGCATTCGAAGTTGACTTAAAAACTTTGCGCTGCATGCCAAACAACCAATCGCTGCCCTGGCATCGGCTAAGGCCTGGTCACGAACATGTTTAACATTTCCGCGTGATAAACGTCCATCGCTTTGAAGTACATCATTAACAACACCTATACGATTATTTAAATGGTTGATTAATCCAGGGTCAGTTATTTCAGTATCAGTGGTTGTGATAGTTGTACCAGACCCCCAACGATCTCCTTTTTCACAATTAGGCTCGCAACCATGTGTAACTGTAGTGGTTCTTTCGTAATATTTTCCACTATCAGTATCGTAATAATAACTTCCCCTACCAGGCACTCGAATTCGCTCAAACCCACTTGGATCGGTAAAGCTA
>JANQSS010000215.1 GCA_028279185.1 Saprospiraceae bacterium
AATCTTCAAGAATTTGATTTCTCAAATAGAGCGATTCCGAAACAGATTTTAACGTTAGTGCGCGATCCTCCATCATGTGCATTCCATAAAAATTAGTATCAGCCCCCATTGCCAGAATGAGATAGTCGTAATAGATCGTGCCTTCAGTGGTCGTTAGGCGTTTCTCTTTATGATGAACCGTTGTAACTTCAGCAACCCGTATGTGCACGTTTTCGGTTTTTTGGAAGCGCTTGCGTAGCGGAAATGATATGCTGCTTGGTTCAAGACCGGACATGGCCACTTGGTAAAACAAGGGCTGAAACTGATGGAAATTGTGCTTGTCCAAAAGTACGATCTCAAAATTGCTTTTTTTTAGTTTGCGAGCAAGCTTCAAGCCACCAAATCCGCCGCCGACAATGACGATACGTTTTCGATTCGAATTGGGTATATTTAGCGGCATTTTATTAATTTATTAAAGTCTAAAAGTAAGAAAGACATGCTAGATAATTATCAATCAAAAGTTGAAGAGCGACTTATCCGTTATGCTAAGATTGACACGCAATCGGACCTGCATTCGACGACATACCCCTCCACTGAAAAACAAAAAAATTTGGGTAAGGTTCTAGTTACCGAATTAATAAATATAGGCCTGAGTGACGCAGAAATGGACGAGCATGGGATCATATATGCCACCCTTCCAGCCAACACAGAGCGCGATGTACCCGTGCTTTGTTTTTGTAGCCATATGGACACTTCAATGGACAGTCCCGGCAACGATGTCAAACCAATCGTGCACCGAAACTACCAAGGCCAGCCGTTAACTTTGCCGGATGACACGAATCAAGTCATCGATCCTGCTCATCATCCGGAACTCGGAAAAAAAATTGGACATGATGTCATTACAGCATCTGGTAAAACTTTGTTAGGTGCAGACAATAAAGCGGGTATTGCCGCAATCATGGATGCGATGGAATACTTGGTCCAAAATCCAGAAGTCAAGCATGGAGCCATTCGTATTCTTTTCACATGTGACGAGGAAATAGGACGCGGTACGGCAAAAGTGGATCTTGAAAAATTAGGAGCCGATTACGGCTATACCATAGATGGTGAAATGGCTGGCTCAATGGAAAATGAAACATTTTCGGCTGACATGATTACGGTCACCTTTCATGGGGTATCCGCACATACGGGATACGCAAAAGGACACATGGTTAATGCAGTTAAAGTCGCTGCAGAATTTATCGACTTTTTACCAAAGACCGAGCTGGCACCGGAAGTAACCGAGGCCAAAGAACCCTTTGTTCACCCGCTGGAAATAACCGGTCATCCAGAAAAAAGTAAGGTTATCTTTCTGCTTCGTGCATTCGAAACGGCCTATCTGAATGATGAAGCCGAATTACTTGAACGACTCGCAAAACGAGCTTGTGAACAATGGCCTGGATCCTCATTTGAAATCGAGCGGGTAGAACAGTACCGAAATATGAAAGATATATTGGACGAACACCCTCAAGTCGTGGAAAATGCCCTTGAGGCGATAAAACGTGCTGGTTATGATCAGCCCGTCTTACGTTCCATTCGAGGTGGAACAGATGGTTCAAAATTGTCCACCATGGGACTCCCTTGTCCTAACATTTTTGCTGGTGAACATGCTTTTCACAGTAAACATGAATGGTGCACGGTGCAGGACATGGAATCATCTACCAGAACTATAGTACACATTTGTCAAATATTTGAAGAGCGCGCATCCACATAATTTACATTGATTCCTTTAAGAAATATTATTGAGCCCCGTTAGTTGAAAGAACCAAATTCCCGTTTAACCGATTTAAGCAGGGTGTAAATGTTAGCAAATTCAATTACCAGTATTAACCCTATAGCTAGTATAAAATACCATGGAATTTCCGAACCATAATTTTGTCGACCCACGATGTATCCCATAAATCCCCCTGCCATAAAAAATGACATTAAAGTCCAAAACACTTTCCAAGACATTACTTTCATCGCGGAATGACCTGATTTTAAATTCTCAAGAAGGGCAACAGGTACGAGAATTAAAAGTGACAACCACATCCACTGTTGATCCAACCAATCACCCGCAAACACGACGACGGCTATAATAAGTAACATGGATAAAAATCCATAAGGTATGAGCAACCACGTTTTGGGTTTTGTTATTCCCATTATCCTATTACTATTGTGCAATTAATTGTTCAAATATGGGAATTGAAACTTATCTCTGCAAGTATCCGCAATGAAAATTGTAATTCGAATTACTTTTCTTCCAGTTCGCGTTTGACCTCCTCAACAGCATCTTCTACAGCCTGGCCAAATTCCTCTCCAACTTTTTCTGCCTCCTGAATTAATGTTTCCAGATCTTTTTCCAATCCATTTTCAATATAAGATCGAGCTTTAGACTTTATTTCTTGAAAATCCTGAGAATTAAATAGTGCATCGAGCACCCCTTTTTGATTGCGCTGAATATTATATCGCAATCGATAGGCCCCAATTTTTGCCTGATCCGAAAATGCCAATTCATCTTTGAACTCTGCGTACATTGATTTATTCAGTCGTTCATACTTTTTATCAATTTCATCCCAATTCATGGTTTTATTTGCCTTATTCCTTTCCTCAACCGTAACCACAAAGTCCTCAAATTCTATAAGGTAATCATCTTTTGTCATCTGTGAACAGGCTATGAAGGCCATAAGTAAAAAGCAGGTAAATATTTTTTTCCCAATTCGTTGTCTAGACATCGTATCGCAAGTTTAATTGGTGCTATAACAATCCTAGCAGATAGAAAATTCATTCTTCAATCGAGTATGTTAGCACACTCGTCGAATATTGATATCAGACTTCCAACCTCGGAAATGCTGAATTTATAATTTCGATTCATACTTATCCAAAAGGACAAAAGAGACTGTGGCGGTTGAAATTCGTCGAGGTTAACTCTATCTCCATCTAAAAGTGGCATTACATGCACTACTAAGGGAACATTATTGTACCGTGTATCAGTTGACTCTATAAATCTTAAATAAACTCAAACAATGATCCTAATTGCTATTCTACTCCCGTGGTTATCATTTTTCTTACGTGGTAAAATATTTTCTGGTTTGTTATGCTTGATTCTCCAATTAACAATTCTTGGTTGGCTGCCAGCTGCATTGTGGGCATTGTTTTCGCGTCACCATGAATTGGAAGATAGGCGAGCTATGCTTCGATAAAATCTACTTTTTTAGACAGTGAAACACATATTCCGGAGGAAAATTTGGAAATGAGCGCATCTCAATCGTGTCGAATACTGGTTTCAGTTTTCGTCCCGCCCAGACAGCGTAAAGTAACTGACTATACCAACCGCCCGATTTTAATAGTTCATACGAATCATGTATTAGTCTTTTCTGCACAGTTTTAGAAAAAAACGAAAATGGTAAAGAGGTAATAATATAGTCTACTGGCATTTTTATGTATTCGAGAACATCAGTGGCGCTTGCATTAATAATTCGAAGCCGTTCATCCTGAATATCTCCTTGTACGTGATTGCAAAATTCAGGATTTATTTCGAATGATGAAAGCCGTGAATCATCACTAATATGTGCCAGAATACTTTTTGTAATATTTCCATGTCCCATGCCATACTCGACGACATTTACTGCCTTACTTCTATCGAGTTTTGAACAAATAGCCTTTTCAAGCTTGGGGCTTGACTCTTTAATCGCGCCTACAGTTGTAATGTTCTTGGCATATTCTATAGCTGTTTTTATTTTACTCATTCAACTTCATGTTTACTTAACTGTTCACAATCTACGAATTCGTGTGCCCCTCTTTTTGAGTTCGCTAAGATAGCAAAAGTTGAATTTGCCCTAAATGAGTTTACAGTCATCTACCATTTGCGGTGGTCAATGCGCCATTTTGTTAACATTCAATGTGCTTTCGGCCTACTATTAAAATAAAAAAGCCGGGCATTGCACCCGGCTAAACCAATAAACCAATCTCATGAAAAGATAATAAGAAGGGAACAGGACTTAAGGGGACGAATCCTCAAGCAACCCTGTAACTTTTTATAGTGATGCTACTTTTGAACCTATTCGCAACACTTCAATTTTAAAAAATGAAGGATTGACGGTAAGACGTAAATGCCAACCCTCCATTTAATTACACTCCTTTGAGTGCGTAAACTTTAAATACTTGTTATGTGCTTTGGAATAATTCTTTAATCACTCCTACTATTTTCAATCCACATTATCATGTAGAAAAGAATTATTTTTTCTCAATGCTGGTTGATCTTCATCCGTAATTGACCAGCGTGAATTTTGAGAATCACCAGCATCAGGAACATCTTCCAAAACAATCTGTTTTCGTTTATATGCCGGTTCCTTCTCCAAAGAATGAATCGTCTCCTTTGTTAATGTTTTCAAATTCTGTTGGTGGTTTTGGCGAATTGCTCTGTTTCGCAAATATGCCTCTTCACGTAAACGGCGTAATTCTTCATCACTCATATGCGGGTTTTGGGGCCCTACTTTTTCGACCGATGAAGGAGCGGTAGTCTGTGTTTCCAAAGTATCAAATAAATCAACCGTCTTAACCACCGGCTCAGCATCCTGAGCAGGTTTATGCGTACTACCTACGGGAAAATTTTCCTCAAATTCATCCAACCCAACAGTAATTGTATCTTTTGCCTTGGTCGATTTGGAGAATCGACC
>JANQSS010000224.1 GCA_028279185.1 Saprospiraceae bacterium
TCCATTGCATTCTTGAGCTGAATTAGCGATTGACCAAGTGCAATAATTTTTGCCCCTTCATTTATTTCCGGTGTGTCAAATTCATCGTTCATCTGCCCATACCTTGACTGTGGTTAATTTCTTGAGATTTGCGTTGAGACATAATCATTTTTGGTTGTTCTCGTTTTTTGATCTTCAGGCCCTCCATCATTATTGAGCGAGAATATTTTAGGCTTGCCTGTTCTCCTTCCTTATTGGTGCAGAAAACTTTGAGGAGGCTGAAAGGCTCAAATAACAGTTACCTTCGCAAATTCAATGGACGTCTTCATAGCTTCTTTTTTCTTGAGGGAGGCATAAGCAGGAGGCGGATTTTCTCGGGGCAAAATTGCTAACGGGGGTAGGGGTAATCTTAGGTAGCAAAGCTGATTGATCTGCCGCAAACCAATTTGCAGAAAGCTTAATCCCCTGTGAGTATGCCAATCAATGGTTTTGAGTGCATCTTGAGCGATCAGGTGAATGGCAACAGAGATCGCGATGAGAGTCGCAGCAGCGAGTAACATCAACAAGCGTCCCAAGGCTTCAGTATCCCTGATGTGAGAGCGAGGGACCTCAAATGCTGCCGACTTATAATCCTTGAAATGGGGTTCAATTCCACCGAAGCGTTGCCCATAGAGCGCAAAGGTTTGTAATGAAGGAGGCGTATCCGTAATTACCGCCCAAGCCTCCTGTGCAGTGGAGACTGTAGCCGTAGCCAAGTGACAGTGAATATCCTCAAGAACGGTGACATCTCGAAATAAAGATGCCTGCTCAGCCTTAGGAATTAGCTTTGATATCGGCTTATTTCGACCGCTTGCTAAGGTAATCTGCAAATCTGATTTTGCCCGAATGGCCCAAGACCACTCAGACGAGCGTAGCCAGCGAATCAATTCACCATGCTCAAAGCCTCGGTCTGCTAATAATGTGATCTGGCAGTGAGGGGGTAACACCGCCTGAGTCATCGATAAAACACAGCGATAGTCTGCAAAAGCGACCGTGGCACTGCCATGTTCCATTACTTTCTGAGCTAAGGGAACCGAACGTCCACCCCAAACCAAACAGACCTCTATCAAGCAATAAGTGTCCCAAAGCATGCTCGTATCTAGGGTTAATGTCATTGACATTCCTTCCCAGGCATGAAGAAATTGCTTGAGTAATGGGGCATAGAAAGTCTCTGAGAGGATTCTGGGATTATGAAGAAAATAACTCAGGCGTTCCATCTGGCTGCGAGCTTGGCAGGACCGATGGCTCAAGTACGCCAGCCAATGGCTCATGCAACTACTCTGGGCTTGGAGAATCGCAGCAATGTTCTCAGAAAATACCGTCAGGTGACGATGATCCTTGGGCGTGATCCATTGACTCAGTTGAGTTTGCAGTTGACGGTACAGCAGAGGAGTTGGCATGTGCTTGAAAGGGAGTGAGGTATTTAAGCCTCACATTGTACGTTTCACTCCTTTCCTCTAGCAGATTAGTAATCATTGCCTAGCAAGATGTTCACGACTTTTCTGCACCAATAAGCCCTACAAACTCAAATTCAAGATGCCCTTAAACAATCGCAGGCGCTAACTATGAAAGCTTTTAGTAGTAATTAAAAAGAGTTTTAAGCCAATATCACCATTCAATCAAGTTATATTTAGATTAAAAAAATGGATAAACCCAGCGATCGCAATACTAAAGCTCAGATTTTATCAGCCTATGATGATTTACTAGCTGAGCACAAAGCTTTAGGAAAAGAATTAAAAGAATTAAAACAAAAACCTCAACCTATTCAGGCAGGACCATCAAACTCTGACATCAAGGAGGCTAAAATTACAGACAAAATGTTAGGTACAATTGATACTCTAAATAAATTACAGTTAGGATTTGGATCTGCTATCAATGAATTATCAGAAAAACTGACATATAAAGCTACTTATCTTCAAGACTTACAGAATTCCATTTCAGATGAGTTACAACAATTACAAGAAATACATAATATAGAAAAAATTCAAACAGACACACTGGATAACTTAATCGAATCCTACACAGAAAATTCCAAAGCGTTTGCAGTAGAGTTTAGTGACAGACAAAGCACGTTATCACGAGAAATCCAAGACTTACAGAAAGCATGGGAGAAGGAAAATG
>JANQSS010000266.1 GCA_028279185.1 Saprospiraceae bacterium
GGGAATTTTGTTACATCCGAAAAATCAAAAAATTCCCTTCCCACTAATTTTTACCGGACCGGAGTCGGCCAAAGATTATTTTGCCCAAATTGATGCGTTTATCAAAGCCACTTTGGGTGAGCAAGCCGTTTCACGTTATCAAATAATTATTAATGATCCTACTGAAGTGGCCAGGAAGATTAAAAAGGGCATAAGAAAGGTAAGAAAGTTTCGCTTAAAAACTGATGATGCGTTTTACTATAATTGGAGATTGCACATTGAGCACGAATTTCAATCCCCATTTATTCCCAACCATGAAAATATGGCCGCACTAGAAATCAAACAAGCCATGCAGCCGCATTTACTGGCAGTCAATTTACGTCGGGTTTTTTCAGGCATAGTAGCAGGCAATGTAAAGGATCAAGGTATTCGTGCAGTGGAAAAATTCGGCCATTATGAAATTAACGGAGATAAAGCGATTATGGAGTTACTTGATGAATTGTTAACTTCATTCGTTCAACAAAATCGCATGAAGTTACCTGGCACCAGATACCATCCTTGCTATCGGATAATTCAAAACTAGTTTGTTGAATCAATAATTGTATTTGTTCTTGTTGAAATCAAAATTGAAATACTGCCATAAACCAAGAATGCGATAGCCATCGGTAGTAATGACCCGTTCAGCCATTGACCGGCTAATGTACCCAGCAAAACCCCGATTACTGTTGAGATGAACCCGATTATCGATGCAGCTGTGCTGGCCAGCTTGCCCATGGGCTCCATGGCCAGGGAATGCTGATTCGGGAAAATAATACCAATTAAAAATAATAATCCGGCCATTAGGCCGATAAAAATCCAGGCTGGAGGCAGGCCATTGTACAGCCAGCAAGACACAACAAAAATCACGGATAGTCCGATGAATGAAAGTAAACTGATCTGGCTTAAATAACGCATGCCCAGTTTGACCACCAGCCTTGAGTTCATATAACTCGCAAAGCCCATAAAAATAGCAATAAAACCAAAAATCAGGGCAAACTCATCGGCTAGACTATAATATTGATCAAAAATAGGCTGTGATGCACTTAAATAAATATTGAACGCGCCGAAAATGCAACTCAACGCTAGTGTATAACCCATGGTAATGGGGTGAGTGATTACAGTCTTAATATTTGAAGATATTGTCGTAATGGTTAAGGGCTGACAGTTTTCCGGCGATAGCGTTTCAGGTAAACGTATAATCAGCCATAAACTTAAAAATAAGGCCATCGCCGCCAGCATAATAAATATCCACTGCCAGGGTCCGAAAAACAAAATCCCCTGACCAATTGATGGTGCCAACACCGGAATAATAATAAACACCATCATTGTCAGTGACATCAATTTGGCCATTTGCCGACCTTCTGTGAGGTCACGAATAATAGAAGAAGGTATGACTCGTGGTGCACCACCGCCAATCCCCTGGAAAAACCGGGCGATGATCAATGCGTGATACGAGGAGGAAGTGACAGCCACAAAGCTGGCAATAATAAAAATGGCTAAACCGACAAGCAGTATAGGTTTGCGACCAAAGCGATCGGCTAAAAACCCAAAAAATAATTGCGATAAGGCAAACCCCAGAAAAAACATGTTGACTACTAATTGCAAATCTTCTGGCCTGGATACGCCGAAGTCAGTAGTTATGTTCGGA
>JANQSS010000267.1 GCA_028279185.1 Saprospiraceae bacterium
ATTCAGATAGACTTCAATAAAGTTGATTAAAGGATCATTACTTCTTGAGTACAAATCGATTAGCTAATCCTTCTGCTTCACAAAAAGCAAGCTGATTAGAGTTGCATAAAAAAAGCGGAATATTTGAGAACACCCACAAAGAGCTATCGTAAGGATTAAAACTTAACGAGGTTCGGATAGATTTGTCTTTAATACGCCAGCGTATTGATATTTATCCTGTAAAGAAAAATCAATAACGCAATCTCAGTCAACGCACAGTAGACAGGCCGGCGTTTAATAAGCCTTTTCAGACACCCAAGAATTGAATAGGTGTTCTGAAACGGAATTCATTCTAAAGGCGATTAATAGATTAAGCCGATTATATTATTGGATGCTAGGGCCGGAAACAGCATCGATGTGTTTATGTGACGATTTAGGATTAAAATGGTTGAAAGGGCAATCGCAGGCGAGGTTGTTGTATGGCAGTCATGATTGATAATTGAATGCATCAACGGCTACCAATGATAATGTCTTTGCAATTCATTTGTAATTTATGGGTGTCTGATATTAATTATTTAAAAGTATATTATTAATAGATAGGACTTTTGGGTGTATTAAATTGTTAGAACCGAGAATGATGGGATTATTCAAGCGATTAACAGTATTCGGGCTGGGTTTTTTTATTTTGATGCATTGTGTGATGGCACAAAATACCCAGACATTTGATACTGCTCAAGAATTCTATAATCAAGGTGACTATCAGCAAGCATTTAAGATTTGGCAGAGTTTGGCTGAGAATGGCAGTCTTGAAGCGACTTATGCGATCGCTAATCTTTATCAGCGTGGAGAAGGCGTTAGCAAAGATCTGAAAGTAGCGAGCCACTGGTATCGCCGGGCTGCAAATTTCGGACATCAGGCTTCACAGTTATCACTGGCGCTGATATTGTTACAACAGCCTGATTTGGCTGAAGATTCCGATGAAGCCAAGAACTTAATTGTTAAAACGGCAACAGCTGGAGACCCACATGCTCAATACATATATGCCAGAATGTTAAAAGAGGGCATTAATGTAACAGCTGATACGGGGCAGGCATTTGAATGGTTAAAAAAGTCAGCAACTCATAATCATCCCAAAGCTAATTTAGAATTGGGATTCGTTTATCTGAATGACCAACAGATCGGTGGGAATACCGAATTAGCCGAAAAGCATTTCCTCATTGCTGCAGAAGCGGGGGAAGAGGAGGCTATTTATCAATTAGCGTTATTACAAAATCAAAATCCCGATGATAAATTGGATGTGATAAAAAAAGCAGCGCAAATCGGGTTTGCAACGGCTCAGTATGAACTTGCAGTCGTTTATTTAAACGGAGAGTTCGATCAGCCAAAGGATCACTCCTTGGCGCTTGAATGGC
>JANQSS010000285.1 GCA_028279185.1 Saprospiraceae bacterium
ACGGGCTGACAAGTTGTTGACATAACTTTCATCCCTAGTCTGGACATCTACTTATATTACAAGGATTTTGATGTCTATAAATATTGCATGCCCTCTCGCCGCCGTAGTCAATAAAACTCACACACTATACGTTGCATGGCAGGTAGAGGTTCAGAATGGAAACCCAAATAGTGTTCATGCCATCATGATTACAACTCCCACCTATTCAGTACCGCTCAGAGTAGCTGTGGTGACCCAAATGCACTCTGTCCAGATAAGACAAAACCATTTCAGGCATCTACACAATTTGCGTAGCCTTGGACTTTTGGCCCTTGGTATGTAAATCACCTCCACCTCATGATATAACATCATTATATAAAATCACACAAAAAAAAAAATGGTAAACATCACATGCTTGTAACCGTAATAATTATATTATGGTGGTTACCACTTACATCAAGTTACATGTTGTTCCCATCACTCTCTATCACATGCTGGTCACGTCATGAGAGAGAAGAGAGTATTGAATGTGCCCAAACATGTATATACAAGGAAAGTTCCCATTATAGCTATTACACTTGACACTGTTACACTAATAAATCCTCCTCTGCATTGTGAGCCCATCTAAGATAATTCTAGTGCATTAGCAATTTGGAATTTCCCTTGCATTTTCACTTTGGCAAAAGTCCAGCAGCTATGTACATAGCCTTCAACCTGGCTGCTTGTATTTCAGTCATGATAAATGCACACTATTTTTCAGTATTTTGTATGTAGTTTGCGTATTTAACAATAATAATATTATAATATTGTGTACCGAGTTGCTTTCCGTATTTTCAAAATCTCGTCCGTATTTTCAAAAATCTCGTCCGTATTTTAAGTCAAATGTCAGTATATAAAAATACGAAGAAATCCACAATATACTTGGAGGCTCTGTGTGTATATTCCTTAAGCATGTACTTCAATTTATTCCTTTGCAGCCTAGCACAATTATATAAGGCCTTAGGCCATACATATGGTGCTTAATTTGTGCCAAAAAATACAACTTCAGCTGCAAGCCGTTCTACCCTCCGCAATCGATCACTGCTTCCGCATTCGATCACTGCTTCCGCATTCTACCATCCGCATTTGACCTTCAGCTTCGGCATTCAACCTTCAGCTTAATTTGTGTCAAAAATACAAGCTTCTATATACCTCCGCATTCCATCACCGCTTCCGCATTAGACCATCTATTTGACTATCCGTATTCGATCATCCGCATTCGATCTTCAGCTTTTAATTTGTGTCAAAAATACAACTTCAAGCTGAAGTTCAGCTGCAAGCTTCTACCTCCGCATTCGATTACCGCTTCAACATTAGACCATCCGTATTTGCATGACCATCCCTATTCGATCTTCAGCTTTTAGCTCCGCGTTCGCACCTGCACCACGGCACTGCTTCCGAATTTCACGTACTGCACTGCTTACGTCCGCATCCGCCTTCGCTTGTTCCGCATCCGCCTTCGCTTGTTCCGATCCGCGTTCTACTGTTTATGCATCCGTATTATTTGCACCGTAGCCCGCATACTTTAGACAATAAGTTGCTCCACCCCTAGCCCGTCCCCTAAGCATGCGTCATAATAATGACGTCATATAATACAGAATCTAATTTACTCCGCGTGGAGCTGAACTTTTTCCGGTTTTGGTGCTCCAGAACTCCAAGTCAGAAGGGTACTTGACAGGCAATCTACACATTCAGCTATAAGGATGGCCATCACTCTACTTTGAGTCCAAAGGTGTTCATTACTGATTTGCCCCAATTCCAAAGCCGGCCTCAGCTTCATGGACAAAAGTACAATATTATTCAGTTTGCTTTTTGTTAGACACAGGGAAAACGCGCATCAAAGACGGCACCGTCATCGCCCCGTCTTTGTCGCGAAGACGGTTGAAATACGGGAAACCGTACGAATCTTGGCGGTACC
>JANQSS010000292.1 GCA_028279185.1 Saprospiraceae bacterium
TAACTAACAATCATATCTTCTGTAGCGTAACAATCATATCTATTGACGGTTCTGTAGTGTAACATCTTTCTAATCATCATAGAGTACGGTAGTACTCTAAATATAGGGATGGCATGAAAAAAAATGGCGGCCCATACAAACGTATGGCAAATACGTTTGCCAGAACGCACGCTTGGGCCTACCTCAACGTCAAAAACCTGCCTAACTGTGTTTACGAAGCGAATTTACAATGTACAGTAGCCTTGACAGCTATGCCAAGTTTTCCAAAGCGGTAAACCAGCACAGGTCAAATCTCCACTTTCTTCTTTTTTCTTCTTCTTTCTTCAGCCGGCCTAGCTCTACAACACAACAAGCTACAGCAATAATTTTTACACAAAACTGCAGCATTTTCTCCGGAGCAGTGCATTGGCCCTTCGGTTTCTTAAGTACTGCCACCATTTCTGCAATTTACACAGGCTATATTAAAAACAGTACTTTGACTTCGAAAGTGCAAAAGAACACCATGCTTTCTACTCCGTTCTACTTTCAATCGATTCGGGGTGTGGTCAATTTTTGCGTCATGGAACTCACGTTCATGACGCAGTACATCATCACAGCAACTTCAACACCGTCCAAACCGACTGACGGAAGTTTTTCTTCCGGATCCATTACGTACTGCGATCTTTTCGCGGCGCCAAATATGCAATGATTTATCAATGCATCAGCTTCCCAACATTCAATTTTTGGCTCTTAACTAGCACTCGTATGCGAGATCCTCAACCTAACGTTTTTTCACTTATTTTCACCAATTTTCTCAATATTTTGTTAAATATCTCTGGAAGTGTTAATAGTTAAGCCACCAAATTTGATAGAGACATAGAGTAATATGGTACCTTTCCACATATCAAATTACAGTTCTTAACTAAGATCCAAAGTTTCAATCTGTAACCTAACATAAAAATCACTCACTTTTATACATTTGTGGTTATTCTAACCACATCAAGAGGGGTTACAGCCCATAATTTCAGATATATATACTTCAATGCCTACCCAAGCGATGTACCGAATATCATTTGTTTACATGCAAAACTATCGGTACACACTGCGAAAA
>JANQSS010000312.1 GCA_028279185.1 Saprospiraceae bacterium
GTCCGGTCTCAGGGGGGTGCCATCGTGCTGCAACCGGTAACATCGCGATTTTTGCCGGCTGTAAGCGTGAAACCTTTGAACGCATGCTACCGATTTTAACAACCATGGGTCGACGTATCCTGCACACTGGCGATTTAGGTACGGCTTCAGTATTAAAAGTAGTTACAAATTATTTGGCGACAGCTAATTTGTTGACACTATGTGAAGCTCTGGTGACCTCAAAAAAGGCAGGTATGGATTTGAATACGACCTACGAAGCGATTCGAATATCGTCCGGTAATTCATTCGTGCATGAGACTGAAAGCCAGGTAATTTTAAATGGTAGTCGGGATATTAACTTCACCATGGATTTAGTTTGTAAGGATATTGGTTTGTTTGGTGATATTGCCCGTCGCCATGATATTCCACTTGAACTTTCACCGATGATGGAAGAAATATTTGCTGATGGTATGCAGCGCTATGGTGCTCGTGAATATTCACCTAATATTATTCGTCGTCTGGAAGAAGCAACAAGTGCAGAAATACTAGCCCCCGGTTTTCCAGCTGAAATGCTGGATGATGAGCAGGAAGAACCGGGTTATGAAGTCAAACCTAAAGGCAGGACGTAGCCTATTTTCAACCTAATGCCTTACATGGAGCATATATATACCTTTCGTTATATAACTAATGCATGATTAATAATAATGTATAAGGTTTTTTTAGGGCTTGTTATGGACGGCATTTTATGGTTAAAATATTCGAAGATAAAATAATAAATTTATAATTATGAAAACGCAGATAAAACAATCTTATGAATTAGTACTATAGCCGGTGGAGTACTTTGCCGTTTACATTTATATTTCCCCACAGACTTTAACGTAATTTCTCTGATAACTGGAAAAGGAGGTTTGCTATTGAAATAGAATTTTAAAATTGATCAGTTTTATTTAAATAATTATAGTTACATTAAATACTATCAAAAAACATTATAAATACTACTTAATTAAAAAATTTAAAGGAGAATAAAAATGACTAGCTTACCCCATGGTTTGAGTCAATATGACTCATATGTGACAGATTGTGCAAATGGTGAAGTTGCCAGTACACCTTTGCCCAGCAATTTTGGACGATTGTTACCTAAAAACCCAATTTCAGGAGCGATGCCGGATGGAAAGCCCTTTACTGCTAAAAACTTGATGACAATATTTAGCGGAATTTTAGATCAATTTGCGGATACAAGAAATCGTTCCTCGGATGCTGAAGCCGGTATGACGTTTTTTGGTCAATTTGTTGATCATGATATTACCCTTGATGCAAAAAGTGCGATTGGCACCAAGATCGACCCAAGAACGGTACGTAATGTCAGGACTCCCAGCCTGGATTTAGATTGTGTTTACGGCAATGGGCCAGAAGCCTCTCCGCACTTGTACAGTAAAGAGCATGAAGGATATTTGCTTTTTGGGACTTGCGAAAATCCTCTTGATCTGGCGCGAACCTGTAAAGGTGTGGCCTTGATTGGTGATCCACGTAATGATGAAAATATTATCGTATCTCAATTACAAGGTATTTTTATTTGTTTACATAATCTGCTCATGGATGTATTGAACGCAGATTTGAAATCGAAAGAAAAAACGAAATTGCTGCATAAAGGCTACGATGGTATTCGTTCAGACATGGTGCCCGCTAAAAAATCAGCTTTTGAAGCGGCTCGACGAATCGTCAGGTTGCATTATCAATGGTTGGTGATTAATGATTTGCTACCGACTTTCGTCGATAAAGCAGTACTTAAAAATGTGTTGGATCATATTCACAACGATACGTTACCTAAACCTTTTGATGCGCATTCCCCAATTATGCCAATTGAATTCTCTGGTGCAGCCTATCGATTTGGTCATGCAACTGTGCAAAACAGTTATACCTTAAATTCAAAAGTTGGCAAAATGGATCTTTTTAAGACTCAGGGCTTTGGTTTTCGGGACAGTGAGACTGATATAGAGTTTGAGCATTTG
>JANQSS010000313.1 GCA_028279185.1 Saprospiraceae bacterium
TTACCTGTAATGTTCTTCTTTGTAACTTTCTTTTCTGCCATTTTTTACATCCGTCTTTCGCATGCTCGCTCTGTGAGCCAACAATCGATTGCGCACCACATTAATTGCGCGCGTACGTTGGGCGCCCGGGCGTTAATCAATCCGCACGTGACGTTTTGCATAAAAATTTCTCATTACGCGCATTGCGCGTAGCTTGCCTTGTCCCTGCACCCGAGTAGGGACATCTACCTTATGCAGTACTAGTATGCCATGGAATAAAATTTAGTGACTACAACCAGATGGGTGATTGTATGCATGTCTTTCTCTATAGAGTGGCTTCAGTGTTTCAGCTCATCTCCTTTCGGATGCGCGGAAACTGTGTATTACAATAGCTTCCAGTAAAACGGATTACTGGCTGTCTCCTGTAGGCAAAAACTGGAATGTGCCTCGCCCTGGTTTGATTTTGACTAGCTACCGCCTTTTGAGCTTTCTGTAGTTAAAAGTGTAACAGATACTATGTGGATATCATGTGTTGATGAACCGCGAAAAATAGACACACGAAATAAGCACGTTTGTAAGCACGAGAATCCGGGAAGATGCACAAACTTCGCGGCAATGCTCGAGGAAAACGTAGCTATCGCGTCTATGAACAATGTTATTATTGGCATAACCGCAAGTTTCCGCGAAAATTGAGCCGCTAAATGTAATATAATAGCCTATTATAGAATAGTTGCGAAAACCCGGAACACCTAGAAAAACTAATTTCCGTTATAGATACGGTGTACACCGACCACCGCAGCTGGACAAATGATGCATACATAAATACGCACATGCTTTTTTGCAACACAGTTCAACGAAGTGAGACTCTCTTAAGCTCGCTAAAAATAATAAGCTGTCAATAATGGAAAATGATATTATTTTAGCGAAGTTTCTGCTTGTAGCACAGCTTATCTTTAGTAAAAGCAGTGTATCTCATAGCCAATACTGTGGCAGTGTAGAACAGAATTTGAGTAATGGCAGATTAGTTAACTTTTTGTTGATGGTTCCCTATGCAGATTTACTGAACAGGTCTTCTTTTGCTTTCTATTACGATTTTCAAGGACAGCAAATGACACCAATTGCTAAACTGGCCGTCAAACACATTAACAATCGAACTGA
>JANQSS010000135.1 GCA_028279185.1 Saprospiraceae bacterium
TTTTTACATAATTCGCGCGTCCCTAATTCTCCAGCAGGTGAGAATTAGGGCAAATGGCGGCGAATTTGTGTTATTTGAATTTAGAGGTTGAATTAAGGAACTTTTAGCGTTTTTAGTCTTGAAATGAATCCTGTAGATTCTTGAATATGGGGTGTATTACTAGGACATAACGAATTGTGGGAAATCTTTGTAAGTTTTCTGAATTTTGGTGTTAAAAGTTCCTTAATTCTCGCGCCCCTTAATTCACGCGTTAGAGATCTTTGTTTTAGTAGCTTTATTTGGTTTGAAACTTGGCTTAAATAATCTAGGTTACTTTCTGAATTATGTGGATATGAGACCTTAATTCGTTGTGTTTAAATCTTGTCAGAATTTGGATTTGAAGTTATCAACCATAATTCGGTACCGTAATTCATACGTTGTCGTCATTTTGCGGGTGGAGACACTTTGGCAAAGTTTCTTATGTAATGTAAAATAGGGTACACAATGTTGAATTAATGTCTGAAAGAATCTAGTGAATTAGGGGTTGTGTTGTAGTCTATTTTGTTGCTGTGTTATATGTTTGAGGTTAACACTGGGCTTGGTACTGTTTGTCTTCTTTTTTTCAGAGGCCTGGCTCCACGGGCATATGTAGCGCTTCTGTGCTCGGACATGGCGATTAGACCAGTTCTCAATCCCAGAACTTGGCAATAAGTCCATATGCCGGCCTGAAGTGGCTGAAAGTTCTAGGGGGGGGCTATGTTGAATTTTTTTTTGGTGAATTAGTGTTTAATAGTTGCGTAATATTAACTTCTGTTATTTGTTTTATTTTATTAGGTGTAGTTGTTTTGTCTGTTGTGTTTTGTGGAACAAAGTTGTATGATGGCGACACATCGTAAGATACGTCCACCGCTGAATGCACCGCGCAGTTACTTAGTCACACCTAAGAAGATTCCTCCGGAAGAGGATTGGATTGATCATTCTAGTAAGTGTAAATAGATGATTTTATGTGTGTATTTGTACTTATGTAATTTTGTTTGTTTTATTAATGAACATGTGAAACTTATTGGTTTTTTTGTAATATCTAATTGTATGTTTTTATTTTATAGAGGGACCGCAACTCTATTGGGAGTCTATAGACATGGAGTACTTCAAGGGTTTTCTTGAT
>JANQSS010000319.1 GCA_028279185.1 Saprospiraceae bacterium
CATGTTGTTAATAGTAATGACTTGGTTGTGTGTTGAACTACACGATCACAACTATAGAGTGATTGTGTGTTTGTGGAGACCATTTCATAGGTGCTTTGTACGACTGAGAAGAGGATGGGACGTAAAGAATGACCTGATTATAGTCTGCAAATTTCTTCCTTCTTTCGCATGCAAAGATCATGTATCAAACTGTACTTATGACTGGTACAACCTATTCATTTACATACTCAGGACTACCGATTATTCATGTCATTTTATGTACTGGATACTGACAACAGTATAGGTATAACTATAGTGTGAAATATATCATTGGAGCCGTGTCAGCTGGTCTAATATCAATAACTATTAATCTCTTACCAGCCTTGTTGTTAGTACTGTATCCTTTTACTAGGCTTTTATATAGATTCTTCAGAAAAATCTTGTGAAAATTACGATTTGATAAAATATCTCTAATGATTTTCATGGAAAAGTTTCACAGTTGCTATAGCTAGAGATGGCCTTGATGGAAGGAGAGACATGAGACCATTTTCAGGAACCTACTTCTTTCTTGAAATTGCATTGTATAGTACTTGCTGTTTTATCATTATATGACATATTTATTTTTGGTCTTTGGTTCTTACGGTGGCCGAGAAGGGCCATTCAAAACTTGTCTATTCCGCCACATTTCGCATTTCCTAAATCACCGTTTCCAAACTTTACATTTCCTGAATCACCATTTCCAAACTTGACATTTCCAAAGTTGATATTTGCGCATATTATTAGCCAAATACACATAACGCGCACCAGCACCTCGTACCTTTCGTTAGTCTCGTCCGCAGGCCTTCTAATCCGATTAGCGTCGTCCCCAGTCCACTCCCAGTTTATCATGATGCAGCGCTGAAAAAAGGGAGGGCCTGGCCTGGGAGCCGTACACGAAGTATCGAAGGGCGTTACGTGATATATTTTTTGCTTGTCAGATCATTGCAAAACGAGACATCGAAAGCGTACAGACCACAAACTAGTTATGACAATTTTTATGTATTTGGGTTCATTCTTTCAATTTCCGGCAAACATCCATTGAAGAATTGAAGTTGCATATCTATATTATCGTAACAACTAGCTACCCATACTACAACTAGAACTACACAAACACAATAAAGACTGAAACGTAAATTTTCTGGTAGACTAAAAAACGGATGAAAAGCCAAGCCCACATATCACGTGACGTGCACGTGTACATACGTACACGTTAATTGAGTACTCGTACTCGATACTCGTACGATCGGCCTAGCCACTCCCATTTTTTTAATGATGTCGATGCACACTAACGGGAGAGCCCGGCGCGCAGGAGGCGAAATCACGTGGTGCAAATTACATAATCCCTTTGCGGTATACGCGTAAAAACAGAGTGAGCAGTCCAATCTGCGTTGTTTTTCAATGCTACGGGCTTACCAGAACCATTTGGAAGTGCTACGAGTTTACCAGAATCATTTGGAGGTACTACAAGTATTCTGATCGATCGATTTGATCGTAAATTCACCTTACCTCTCATTGGAGTTCACTTTCTGTACGTTCTCGATGTCTCGTGGATCCATGATCTGACGTAACGCCCTTCGATACTGTACGGTTCGTCTATATATACCAAAGGGATTACGCAATCGGCCGCACGTGATTTCACCTCCCAGGCTAGGCCAGGGCGGCCCTCCCGTTTTCAGCATGCATCATGAAAAAACTGGGAGTGGCCTGGGGACGAGAAGGCCTGCGGACGAGGCTAACGAGGTGCTGGTGTGCATTTGGTTAATAATATGTAAAAATATCGACTTTGGAAGGGCAAGTGGAAACGGATGAAACGGAAAGCTGGAACGGAAATCTGGAACGGAAAGCTGGAACGGAAAGCGAAAAAGGAAGCAGGAAATGGTCGTCACAACGTCAACACGATCACTTATGAATACTTCCAGTAATCCAAGAGGCACTCTTCATGATTGACACTTTAATTGCTTAAAATTAAACATTATGATACTGGTGACATGCATGGCAATATTTGGGGATACACCTGTGTGTGTGTTGCATATCAAAGCATTCGACTTGTCACAGACCAGGTCAGTCTTGTCCGAGCCTTGCTTAAGAGAGCCGCTTCCTCCATGCCTATCTCTTACTCAAAACTAGGTTCGAAGCTCACTCACCATCACCTTGATTCAGCACGATCCTAGGAGGGAAATTTGTACACAAATGCGTTAATTAAAATAGAACCTGACGATAATTAGCATAACGCTAAAAAAGAGCATAATATGCCGTGGACACGAGAAAGAAAGGTTACAGCGACTCCCAGCGGTGGCAAGCCGACTTGAGCACACATCTACTTTGCTTGGACACGAGGCGATTGTACATGTGCACGCACGCGCAT
>JANQSS010000324.1 GCA_028279185.1 Saprospiraceae bacterium
ACACAAAGTACATGTAAGTACTATAAGTTATCCCTCGTGCGCATGCGCGCCGAGCATTAACAAAAGGTTTATTTCACAACCACAATTTGGGTTAACTCAGTTGCACTTGTTTTGCATGCTCAAGGTTCACTATCTGGTCAACTTGGAGTATGAGATGTGGAGTATGCAAAAAAAGGCAGTCTATAATTTGAGCCTTGGCCGTTAACCTTACTGAAGCCAGGCGAATATTCTAGAAGTGTAGTTACTTTAGAGATCAAAAATCAACTCTAACAATTTGCATTTATATAGAAGCTTCTGTTGATTGTGTTGACTACAAGCTTTCAAGTAGCCATGAAAACTTGCACGCACACTACAAAAAATGAATTGTATTTTTAACACAAGGTCTTCGTTATCTCAGTACCAAACATATTTTAGGGTGTTGTCATCACTCGTTGTGTGGGCCAAGCGAGACAATAGTTGTTTATCTATGAATGTTCTTGATATTCATGTTATTCACAACACACACCCCACATCTGTATTTGTTATTCACATACAGGCTATACCGTATAGCAGGTAATTTTCGTTGGGTGCTAATTTCGTTATTTTTGCGATTGATTCACAAGCAATGAAATTTTGCACCCACAAAAATTAATTACGGCACATGCATACAGCTCTGTACCTTGAGCAAGGTATGGTTAGCAAAGGCAGTTATTGTTGACAAGAAGGTCCAAGCCGCACAGTACAAAAGCACGAACAGAGTTTGAGCAGCTAACAAACGTTTGAGGTCTTCATCACTCAATTTTTCACTTATCTCGCACTAGGTACAGGTATGTACGTATTTGCGTAGCTATTATGTGGTAGATTTCACACCATAGCCAGTGCTATCATGAAATTCAAAACCGGCATGAAAATTAATTCTGGATGCCTTAGTTAACTTGTCTCATGTCTCACAAAAAATATATACCTGCTATCTGCAAACATTTGGAAAGTGGTTCTGCATAATATTATACTTGCATGTGAATCCCATTATTTATCGTAATTTCGTTTGCAAATATTTCATGTTAAAAAGTTTCACATAACAAAGTTTTCATCAGGTTTCAACAACGAATCATTTGCTATTGCACGAGCAACACATGCATTATTATAATATATATATATATATATAGCTAACTCAACATAGAATGGGGGAGAGGCACCCTGCTGTATGAGAGGCTATCACATGTACTATGCTATATTGTGGCCCGGATGGCGATAATGAGAAGAATTGGCTGGAGCTAACTAACGCTTCGGACATTCGTTGTTTAAAATTTCGTAAATCTCCAAGAAACGAAATCATTTAACATCGACAAATTATCGTAACTCACTTTCATCCTTATCTTCTCTCTTCACCTTCGCGGCGCTTTCACCGACGAATGATTGCTTTCGTTTCTGACCACTTCTGACTGGACGAGCGCTCCTTGCCGAGGTATCATATCCACCCTCAGATGACATTGAACACCGTCTAGCTCTCTTGGTATCGGATATTACTGGGATCTTCCACTGTTCTTCCTCGTCTTCAGAATCGCTTACTGGGATGCTTGGAGCATCACGGCTGAACGCAGTGCGTCCACTCGATCGCTTCGGTCTCTTTCGTTTGACCTTTTCCTTAGCAGAGTGGGCCATCTTGTTATCTAACGTATCTGGACGTTTTAAGAATAATCTTCGTAGGGACCAAATCTTAATCTCTACCCTGCACAAGAGGGCGTAGATGGTACCGGTAGGTACGCCAGCGCCAGGTCGCATGATTTTCTGACTGACCAATGAGTATGATCATCACTAAGGCGGTGATGTAATCGCTCTCGCTTCTTATTGGTCGGATCCCAAATTCGATCAAATTGCGAGTCAAGCGATCCGCATATAAAAGAAAAGAGGAACGGGAAATAAGGAAATGAGAAATGGAGAAATGAGGAAATGAAGAAATGGACTGGAAATGGTCGTTAAATATGTCTATCAGCTCGAGAGG
>JANQSS010000016.1 GCA_028279185.1 Saprospiraceae bacterium
GTCCGGATTCAATTAACGAATACGCGTAGTATACGGTGACGTGCGTAGCAACGTCTTTCGAATATAATTTCTCCAAAGTAATAGTTTGAGCGAGCGCACGCAAAAAGCCGCGTATCTCGGAAACGGAGCGGGCGATTGGAGTCAAACTTGGTACTATATCTAGATTTTCGCTAAAATAGCGATATGGCGGGTTTTGCCAAATCAGCAGTTTTAGAGACACTAAGAGATTTTACTGCTTCAAAGCAAATAAAAGTAATGTTTTGTAGGAGTACATGATCCTCCTATAAATTTCAGTGAAAAGATTTTTTGCATGTAATATGGACAGTGATGCAGACACAGATTTCCCGTGAGTCTCACGGTTTGAGAGTATTTCTCACGCTTTCACGGGTCGATCAGACAATCTCACGATTTTAGCAGGCTCCTCAGTTTGCGTTGAATATATATCTACTGCATGCAGCATGTGATTCCAAATCAGGCGCACTAATAACAAAAAATTAATGACTTAATCCACTAACACGTGAAGGCAACATCACAATCCTCTTGATTATACTATTCATAAGTAACTGGTTAACTATTTTGTAATCATTTTTTGATCTGTATGCATCGCATCATTTTGCAAAATTCATAGATGCAGCTCCACATCTCAAGGTTTTTTTTATATTTTTAGGTTGGCAGGCCTGGATTATGAATCTACTCACACTGGGGAGAGAATAATTAACTGGTTAGTATACGTCTAATCTTGAATTTATCGTTCCTACATGCTAACCTGCAAAAGTAATAATGACCAAACCATATGATTTTAAATACCTTTTACCTGCAACAGATCGACGTATGTAATCAACGTGAACCTGCAAAGCAGGATGAGGATCTGAAATCTGGGGAGTCTATTAGCTACATGTAAATAGCATGTGCAGTGGCCGACGAGGGCTCATGGGTCGAAACATCCCTCATTTTTATGCTACATGCAAATCTTTGCTCAAAGGATTATCCCGTTTTGATAAATGAGCCTGTACTCGATTATGTAAATAGCTATAGCCTAGTAGTAATATAATGCTGTCATGTACCTGTTTCTCTTGCTATTTCTTCACCACAGACTCAT
>JANQSS010000022.1 GCA_028279185.1 Saprospiraceae bacterium
CAAACTTTGTCATTTTTAAAGGTACACGAATATATAATTTTTGGGAACCTAATTGTAAACTTATGTGGTTTTGTTCTTCGTACTTCTGTGGCTGATCAACAAAATAACCATTTATAGGTGTGCAGTGAAGGCTAATGAGGTTCATGAGAACACCAAAGAGCAACTTGCACTGCTTCAATTTGCAAAATATCTGATATATGAATGATACTCTTGGCCCACATTGTCAGTACTTATTGCATTAGATACAGTGGGTCCTGAAGAACCGCATCTGACTGTCTTCACTGGGATCTGATAGGCTTTGGTATCTGCCCTGCATATCTACGTCCGAATTTGCCGTGCTCAGTATTGTATTACGTAATGGTGTGCTGCTTGCTGCAATATTCATTGCTGCATTGACAGAGTTCATTAAATTTTCACGGAGGCTATTTTCCTTGTTACTAAACGTAGTCTCTCGATTATGACATTATTAAATACCACCTTATACTGCGATGGTGTGTGAGCACTATGTGATTCAGTTGGTATGATGCCACGGGGACTACTCCTCGCCGACAGCATGTGCACAACTCATGCTGGGGCTCGACGTTATTTGGTAACTCGGAATTAGCTAACTTCGAATTGTAGCAGAAACTGAAGACAAATTTTATATCGGTATCAAATGAAAGGTACCTCGTAGTAGTCTTTCTTTTTTTCTGGTGTTAGTGCGACTACTTAAAGTTAAGGATCACCAATTTGCATAATGTCTGATTTTTAAAAGAAACCGATTACTATTATGTGCTTAGAGTTACATGGAACTTCGCTTACTAACAACACAAATTAGCTAACACTGTCATTTTTGAATTTATGCGAATACCAAATGTTTTGAAACCCGATTGGGTAGGTCCAAGTGCTCGTTCGTCGTACTTCGCTTCGCTTACTGACAACACAAATTACCTAACTCGGTCATTTTTGAAGTTATGCGAATACCAAATGTTTTGAAACCCTATTGGGTACGTGGAAGAGCTCTTTCGTCGTACTTCGCTTCGCATACTGCGAACAAACTTGTGAAAACTTTGTCATTTTTAAAGTTATGCGAATACCAAAAATTTTGGAACCGGATTGTGTACGTCTGTCGTCGTACATCGCTTACTGTGGTTGTACTTCGCTTATGGCGATCACAAACTTGTGAAAACTCTGTCATTTTCAAAAATATGCGAATACCAAATATTTTGGAACCGGATTGTGTATGTCTGTCGTCGTACATCGCTTACTGTGGTCGTACTTCGCTTACGGCGATCACAAATTAGTTAAAACTCTGTCATTTTCAAAACTATGCGAATACCAAACATTTTGGAACCCTATTTGGGTA
>JANQSS010000025.1 GCA_028279185.1 Saprospiraceae bacterium
GCTTGCGATGAAAACAGATCTGTGACTAATCAAGATTCCATGATTTTAAAAATTTAATATTTCAATTTGCTTATGGGTCTCTGTATGATAAATTCAGCAACAACCATATATACCCTGTGTTGGTCCTTACAGTGACAAAAAAAATAGAGTATGTCTACAAAGTAGATCTTAGTCTAGTTTTATATTGAGTGGTAGTTTGTGTTGCTGGAGCTGAAATGCAAGGATGAAAACAGTGATATCTTTATTTACTTAATAATAGCTAGATTCTGTTGGTCAAATTTAGATAGTTCATTTAGCTTTAATTTGTAAGTATATTATGGTTCTTCAAATCTCTGTCTACTGGAAAATAATCTGGACCCTGTGGATTTCAGTGCAAAAAATTGTCTGTACAATTATGTCAGATGGTAAGGCATTTCATTGGCGGACTGTATCACATATATATGAATGAGTTGAAAAAGGTGTTTTTTTTTTTTTGACCTCTTCCGCTCCTGTTCGGTTTGTCTGTCGCCGATCGTCGCCGACAATCGCCGATCGTCGCCGACAGCCTCCCACTTGTCGCCGATAGGTTTCGACTTGTCGCCGACAGCCACCGACCTGTCGCCAATCGTCGTTGACAGCCTCCGACTTGTTCTGAACTCCCACCTTATGGACGATTCAATGTTCATTTGTTGTGTATAACATTCATTAATTACTACCTTACTTTACTTAACTTTTTTCATAATCTGTATTGTGCACTGCCTGTCGTGGTGTGTTAACAACAACAATAATAATAATAATTATTATTATTTGTGGCGAGCAAGGCATGATAGTTAGTGTCCCATTTCCTAGTACAAACACACAGTACAAGTTTTTGAACAGATTCGAGAGCATCTATTTGGCCTTTTTGGTGTGGAGAGCACTGGAGACCAGATCTTCTCTCAGAAGGCAGCCCCTAGTTGGATGGGTCTCATGCTGAGCCTCTTTGGTAGGTAGAGTACTTAATCTCAATCCAGACATTTTGAGGTGTGAGGTGTGTTAAATCCTTTAGAAGC
>JANQSS010000047.1 GCA_028279185.1 Saprospiraceae bacterium
GACCATTTTCCACGCGCTGGATGGTTCGAACGCTTAACCCGCTCATGGAAGCTAGTTGTTCCTGCGACCAGTTATTTCTTTCACGTAACTTCTTGATAATCATTAAATTGTCCTCGACTCTGTATGAGGAAATCATGGCAGATAACCCCGACTGTCGGCCACGACAAGTGCCCGACAGTTGGGTGACAGGGCTTATAAAGTATTTTATTTTTACTTCTGATAGCTGGCAATGATAGTCGTACTACTGACCGACGACTCAAAATGTTCGCTTTTGACTTTCAGGTAGTCAGAATCTGAAAAGAACTTATTCATAACACCTTCATCGGGGAATCGAATCGTAAACACCCGATTAATAGATTCATCAACTTCTGATAATAATACTTCAGCTATTTTAAAGTCATAGCCAAATGAACCACCGTAAGCTATCAATATCGGCTTCATCGCATTTCGGTACACTTGATAAGCTTTATCATCGCTGACTTCAAGCCCGACCAACATTTCAAATAACATAAATTCTCCCGATTTCTTCTACGACTTAAATAGTAATAGGATCTTTAACTAAATTAGATTTCATCTTAAAAAAGACTTACAAGCCATGATGTCGTCGTATATGTTTAATCAGACCTTTTTCATCAAATTCAAGGGTAATAATATTGGAACTTGTGTATTCGATAAATTTATCGAGATGTGAAGGCTTTACTCTGGCCCGTTCCGTATATTTAACAATTCCAATATTTTTTCCAAACATCATCTGCTCTATTTTTATTTCACTAAAATCAATTTCATCTTTCAGTTTCGCAATCATGCCACGGCGAAGTTCATTTTTACTAGTAACGGTTACATTGAATTTAATATGCTCGTCTTTAAAATCGTCAGATATTAATGACAAGAAATGTTCGATATCCTTAATCTTAGTATCAGGTTGCTGACGAGCATTTTTTGCAGCAATAAACGCTTCAGTTTTTAATCGAAGAGTATCTTCTGTTAATTCTTCTTGTGCGGACGAGGCTAATGAAAGGGAAGTAAAAATAAACACTAAAGCAATTCTAAACATCGTTTAATTCCTATAAGTTATTCGTAAGTGTTTTGTTCCTGTCCATTCAAAGACATGATAGTCATGTTTATGTTACGAGTTTTAAGATTCCGTTCATTCCGGTTAAGAGAAATGATTTAAAATATAGTTACGAGCTTACTCTTTGTTTCGGATCCAGGCCATTGGAATATCCGCTTCAAAAGTACCATCGATATTTTTAATTCGGCAGGACATTTTACCCTCAACTCGAAATCCCATTTTCTCATAAAATGAAATAGCGGCCTGATTGGACTCTCTCGCGATTAATTCAACTCGAGTGATATCTTTTCTCTCTTGCTTTACAAGTGATAGAAATTCTGAAAATAATAATCTCCCTACTCCCTGACTTTGAAACCTTGGCTCTACGGCAATCGTCAAATCAGTGAGCACGTGGGAAAAACAGTAATGCTGCGGACCAATAGCATGTATTTCGCCGGCTAGGACACCTTC
>JANQSS010000073.1 GCA_028279185.1 Saprospiraceae bacterium
TTACCGATATTTGAGATCGACATCAGCGACTTACCGACGCAACCGTATACCATCATCCTGAAGACAGATGAAGGTGTACAATCGAAACGAATTGTGAAGGTTAGGGCGTAAAGAAATATTGATAGGTTAAATCGGTCCCGCTATGTGAGAATGTAGCGGGACTTTTTTATTAGGATATAATTTTAAAGACGATTAAAAACTAACATTTAACGGCATAGGATACGTGACATATTGAAATAACACCGTGTAACTGCTATGAATGCGTTGCAATAAAGCCGAATATTCTGTTACATAGCGTACACGTAATGACAACACGATCTTTCTGTAGTGCGTTTTGCTGTAAAGTCATACTCAATAAATAATTTCAATTAATATTCAGGATTTTAGGCAGAGAAATATTTAATAATTGCTTACCCAATGTACCAGTTGATTTAATTTTCTGATCCTGATGTCAATTATACCTTTAATTGGTATAACCTCAAAAATAAACAACGAGTAACTTGCCTTATTAACTGAATGCTAAAAACAAATTCTTATCCTTACAGGAAAATGGAATTATGAAAAGAAAAGCCGCAGAATTAAATCTGTCTAAGCGATTGACGACCACGACACAGTCTTACTTAAAAAGTTCTCCTACAATCCAACTTAGCACGGACGAACTAGTTTACTATACCGCAACACCCTATTTAACAATCAAAATTTTTGAAACAAGTGCATCTGGCTTTTCGAATGCAGATTGGGAAGTACTAAACACCAGATAAACACCTGAACTTGCCTTTCGCCCATTGTAATCACGGCCATTCCAAATGGCCTCTCCGCCATTGGCTTCACCTTGAAAAATTAATTTTCCTTGAATGTCTGTAATTTTTACGCGCGCATCACGTGGTAATCCTTTAATAGCAATAGGACCGTCGTACTCCGGACGCACAGGATTTGGAAATGCAAAAACGTCCGATTCCGGAGCATGAACTGATTCGTCTCCTAGCGTTGCATCAGTGCGATAAGACATTAGGCCTTTAATTGTGGCTATAAAAACCTCTCCTGTCAAGGGGTTGATTTGAATGTCCCGAATAAAATTTGAGATTAGCGGAGAGTTTTGTTCATTAAAATGAAGGACTTCTTCCTCACCATTAGGAGACTGAACAAAGATGCCGTTATTCGTCCCGAACCATTTCCGATTTGCCCCATCCACGGCAACAGCTCGCACACGTTCATTTTCTAGTAATAAAGCCGGCACACCTTCAACTTCAACAATGGGTCTGCGTCCATTACACCCATTATCAAAAATACTTGCGCCACATTCAAAAACGACTACTCCGGTCTCTGTACCCGCCCAAACATCTCCATCTAAATCAGTTACGATGTCCCAAACTACATTATCCGTTAGTACAGAATTGCTGGCTGATATTCCTCTAAATCGATCATCGGACGGATCATCTATATCTCCCTCGTCAAAAACGATGATTCCAACACCTGCATCAAAAGTCGTAAACCATTTGAATCCACGATCGTCAATTGTTAATTCGGTAAGGCTCGATTGATCCAAGGAAGAATTGAGCGAAAAACTGTAGCAATTTCCGTCCGCATCAATCGCCTTAATTGGGCGAGGGGCATTATAATTTGACATCCAAAGTGTACCGCGACTATCGTATTGAATACCTGTGACAGAGGTTAAATTGAGTAGACGATGTTCTTCTAAGCATGAATTATGCTCATCTAATAATTCTACTTCCTGTCCATCCGGACTTATTTTTATTAAACCCTTAAAAAAAGTACCAATTGCAATCTCTTGATTAGGACCAACAACCACATCGGTGTACGATTTTACCGAGTCACCAAAAAACCCATCAGCATGATTAAACTGGTCCCATACTTGATCTTTGTATCGATATAGACCATGTGTATTAAAAGCGACGACTCCACTTTCACGTAATTCGCCTGCGACGACTAAAACCTCATTGTTTCGAAAGGCAATTTCATATGCATCGGTATTCGGTGGGCCAAGGGCAGTGATTTCTTGACAGCCACCACCGATTTCTTCTAAGTATTTCAAACTCGAGCCGTTTGCATAATAGACACGGCCGGCTTCATCTTCAATTACAGAATAGACTACGATTGAGCAAAAAGATCGATCATAGGTAGCTGCAAGTTGTTCGTCGCTATCAAGGAAAAAAAGTTGATCTATCTGAAACCCTCCTCCTTTAAATTCATATGAAACAGCTAAATGTTCTCGGACAACTGAAATATTTCGGATAAAATAATCCTCTTCAGCTTCTTGGATAAGTACGGGTTCATCGTTTTCTATTCGCGTCAAGTCACCGTCCAAGTCACAATATATTTTTCCATTAAAAGCAGCAATACTCACAGAAAAATATTGATCCGGCCAGCCATCTTCCAGTTTGGTCCACACGGATAAATCAGCATGATTAATGCTTGGATTTGCGTCGGCCCAGTAAATTCCGTTTTCTGATGAAAAATAAAAACGATTTTCAAGTTTTACAAAGTCGTAAATTTCAAACTCGGTAAGCAAGCTAAACCCAAATGTTTTCGCGGCCAAATTTATTTGAACCAATCCAAAATTAAATGCCACGTATCCATGTCCGGTATCGTCGATTCGTGCATGATTTGGGAATTTAGAAACCTGAATATTCGAATTGTTGAAAATGTTTGGCATATTAAAGACGCCTTCAGCATCCATTAAATCAATATTACCATTTGCATAACCAATTAACAGGCTCTGGGATGTGGGATCAAATATAATACGTCGTGGCTCGGTGTCACTCAATCCTTCAACTTTGGTGAATTTTTCTACCGCAAGATCGGATTTGTCAATTTTTAATAGGGCCCTTTCTGTTGCAGCATATACGTATGAAGTTGATTGTGTTACATCAAAATGCTCATTGTAGGAAAGATAAGCCTGCCATTCTCCAATGGCAATATCCTGTTGTCCCAGTGCACAAAAGGACTGCGCAAGTGCCGCGAAAACAATAACCAATACGTACCGCATAAAGTCTCTAAACGCTATCAAAGGCATTCTATTTTCTGGTTTATTCTAATTACGATTTCTCAAGATATAAAGGGAAATCAAAGTAACAACTTAATCTCTATACATGGATGAACCATCCAAGTACTCAAAGACAGCATCCGGGACAAGGTAACGAACTGATTTTCCTTCTCTGAGCAATTGACGGATATAAGTGGCGGAAAGGTTGAGTAAAGGCGCTTCACAGAAATGGATATTTTCCGATTCAGCCAGGGACGTTTTATCATGCCCGGGTCTGTTGTAGACATAGATGTCATGATGTTCCATAATGATTTCCGGGTTTTTCCACTTTGGCAGACTGGTCAGATTATCCCCGCCCATGATTAGTGCAAATGTACGTTGAGGGTATTTCTCGCGCAGATAAGCGAGTGTATCGACAGTATAGGATGGTTTAGGTAATGAAAACTCAATATTACTGGCACGTAACTTGTAATTGTCACCTATGGCCAAATGCACGAGGTGTAAGCGGTCGTGATCGCGTGCAAGGGATTTGCGTTCCTTGTGCGGATTATGTGGAGTGACAACGAGCCAAACTTCCTTTAAATCTGTGTGCTCCACCATGTAATTGGCAATAATCATGTGGCCTACATGTACAGGGTTAAATGAACCAAAAAACAGTCCAGTTTTCATATCTTTTTTAAATAATTTGATCCAACGAATTGGGCAATCACTAATTATATAAATATCGACTTCTATTTCGATCTAATTCGCGGAAATAAGGATCGTTCAAGTCGTCAATAAAATATATGGCCTCACCTGTGGATTTCATTTCCGGTCCTAACCGTTTGTCGACATTCGGAAATTTATTAAAAGAAAATACCGGCACTTTAATTGCATAACCTTTTAATTTCTTTTCGAATGAAAAATCATGAAGCTTATTGGCTCCAATCATCACCTTTGTCGCAATATTTAAATACGGTACCTGGTAGGCCTTGGCGATGAATGGTGTTGTACGCGAAGCACGAGGATTTGCCTCGATTACATATACACGTTCTTTTTCATTTCCTCGAGCTGGAGATATGGCAAATTGAATATTGATCAGCCCTTTAATTTCGAGTGCAAAGGCAAGTTTTTTTGCATACTTAATCATTGTTTCTACCGCTTCATCTGATAGGCTATAGGTCGGTAGGACCGCACTGCTATCTCCCGAATGAATTCCTGCCGGTTCAATGTGTTCCATTATGCCCATGATATGTACATCTTCACCATCGCAAATGGCGTCAATTTCGGCTTCATGCGCACGTTCGAGAAATTGATCGATTAATACTTTGTTATCTGGTAAATGTTTAAAAATGGTGAGCACATGGCGTTCTAATTCCTCATCGTTTATGACAATTTTCATACGCTGCCCACCCAGTACATAACTCGGACGAACAAGGGAGGGATAGCCAACTTCTTTTACGACATGGAGTGCTTCTTCAGCACTATGCGCTACGCCATATTTGGGATACGGAATGTCAAGCTCTTTTAGCAGGTCGGAAAATCTTCCTCGATCCTCTGCTAAATCAAGTGCTTCATAAGATGTACCGATTATTGGGATTCCACGTCGACTAAACTCCTCGGCAAGTTTTAATGCAGTCTGTCCACCTAATTGCACGATAACACCTTCGGGTTTTTCAAGATGCAATATTTCCTCAATGTGCTCCCAAAATACCGGCTCGAAATATAGTTTATCCGCAATGTCAAAATCGGTGCTGACCGTTTCCGGATTACAATTAATCATAATTGCCTCATATCCAGCCTCTCGAATAGCATTAATTCCGTGTACACAACAATAATCAAATTCGATCCCCTGACCTATGCGATTCGGGCCCGATCCCAGAACAACAATTTTCTTTTTGTCTGAAGGAACGCTTTCATTTTCAGCATCAAACGTAGAATAAAAATAAGGTGTATGGGCTTCGAATTCGGCAGCACAGGTATCGACCATTTTATAAACACGTCGAATATTTAAGGACATCCTATGATCGAAAACTTCTTTTTCCGTAATGCGCATAAGCCAGGCAATTTGCGCATCACTATAACCCGATTTCTTTAATTCGAGCATAAAGTCATAACTGATGTCTTCCGCAACATTACATCGGTTAAGTTCATTTTCCAGGTCGACCAATTCTTTAATTTGACGTAAAAACCATCGATCTATCAGTGTCAATTTATAAATGGAATTTTCCGGTACACCTAACCTAAAGGCATCTTTAATTCTGAAAATACGGTCTTCGCTAGCGTTAGAAAGCCGTTCTAAAATATCTTGGGTTCGGATCCATTCTTTTTTATCGGCACCCAGTCCCATTCGATTGTTTTCTAGTGATTGACATGCTTTTTGAATGGCTTCTTTGAAATTTCGACCGATGGCCATCACCTCTCCGACCGATTTCATTTGTAAACCCAGTGTGTGATCGGCACCGTGGAATTTTCCGAAATTCCATCGAGGCATTTTTACAATCACATAATCCAGTGCCGGTTCAAAAAAGGCGGATGTGGTTTTTGTGATTTGGTTACTTAACTCGTCAAGAGCATAACCGATCGCCAATTTTGAGGCAATTTTGGCGATTGGATATCCAGTTGCCTTGCTCGCCAAAGCGGATGATCGCGATACACGTGGATTGATTTCTATTGCAATTAATTCTTCCGTTTCTGGATTCAAGGCAAATTGTACATTACATCCACCGGCAAAATTGCCCAATGAGCGCATCATTTTGATCGCATCATTTCGCATCGCCTGATAAGCCGTATCTGATAGTGTCATGGCAGGAGCAATCGTTATACTGTCACCTGTATGGATACCCATAGGGTCCAGATTTTCAACCGTACATATAATAACAACATTGTCTTCCGCGTCCCGCAGCAACTCGAGCTCAAACTCCTTCCAACCCAAAACCGCCTTTTCGACAAGTACTTCATGAGTAGGACTCGCGTTTAATCCTCTTTTTAACGCTTCGTCAAAATCCTCGGGTTCGTGAACGAATCCACCTCCTGTACCTCCCAGCGTATAACTAGGCCTTATTACCAGAGGAAAACCAAGTTTTTGAGCGGCTTCTTTTCCTTCTAAAAAAGAATTGGCAATAAAAGAAGGTGCTACATTCATGCCTAATTCTACTACATGATGACGAAAGCGCTCTCGGTTTTCGGCTAATTCGATGGCATCCAGGTCCACACCGATAAGTTGAACATCAAATTCTTCCCACAGCCCGACCTTGCCAGCTTCGATAGCTAAATTTAGGGCCGTCTGCCCTCCCATGGTTGGAAGTACAGCATCAATCTGCCGCTCGGTAAGTATTTTTCGCAAGCTCGCAACATTGAGCGGCAACAGGTAAATGTGATCCGCAATCAAAGGATCTGTCATAATTGTCGCAGGATTGGAATTTATCAAGGACACTTCTATCCCTTCTTCGCGAAGAGATCGTGATGCTTGACTTCCAGAATAATCGAATTCACAGGCCTGACCAATAATGATGGGCCCGCTTCCAATTATTAAAACCGATTTAATAGAGGGATTTTTTGGCATAGCCGGCAGTCGAATTTTGGCTGGCAAATATATACCTTGCTTCCGCCATTCAAGAATCCAACGGTGACAATCTTAGATCCTTTTTGGTATTTTTTTACAACAGGCAACTATTGTTTAATGAAGCTTCACATTTTAATAACGGATCATGTTCATACCTGCCTCATCGATGGATTGAATAAAATTGCACTGGTGACTTATGAACCTGATATCACCTACGATCGTGTCAAAGAAATTATCAGTGACTATCAAGGTTTGATTGTTAACAGTAAGATTCGCGTCGACGAACAATTCCTGGAAAATGCAAAAGGTCTCATCTTTATAGGCCGCCTTGGATCTGGTCTGGATATATTTGATTTGCAGGCCGCCAAGGAAAGGGGGGTCCACATCATTAATTCCCCTGAGGGCAATGCCAATGCTGTAGGCGAACATGCCCTGGCATTATTGTTGGCCTTATTAAATAAAATTCCCAAAGGCCATCAAATGGTGAAATCGCTGCGGCCCTGGGACCGCGAATCGGTTCGTGGTTTGGAATTAGATGGCCTGTCTGTAGGTATCATCGGTGTTGGCCATACAGGAACAGCCTTCGCAAAAAAGTTACGAGGATTTGATGTTAAATTACACGTCCATGACAAATACAAGAAGCGCATCCCTCGCATCCATCGTTTTCAGGAGGAGTCGACTCGCCAAAAATTACTAGCGACATGTGATATAGTTAGCCTTCATTTGCCGTTAACCGCTGAAACAAATCAGCTGGTAAATGATGATTTTATTGATCGGATGAAAACCGGAAGTATTTTAATTAATACCTCCAGAGGGGCAATCGTCAACTTAGAATCTGTTTTACGAGGGCTGGATCAAGGCAAATTAAAAGGTGTTTGCCTCGATGTTTTTGAAAATGAAAAACCAAAAAAATATACAAAGTCCGATCTGGAAACAATGCAAAAACTAGTCGCATTGCCACAAGTTGTATTGTCACCTCATGTGGCCGGATGGACATTGAATTCTAAACGAAAAATTGCAGAAACATTATTAAAAAAAATAATATATGTTGCGGATTATTAGAGGCTTATGGAATATTTGTCAGACTTGGGGGAAGACCGTCACATTATTGTAATAAGAGGCACTTGAACTTTGGAGTTCATCCCTTTTTTCATAACATTGTGTTA
This sequence comes from Saprospiraceae bacterium, assembly GCA_028279185.1. GTDB lineage: Bacteria > Bacteroidota > Bacteroidia > Chitinophagales > Saprospiraceae > JANQSS01. The sequence goes on from JANQSS010000073.1 coordinate 7,715, forward strand.
ACATTTATCAGGTATTCACATCTAAAAGGTACAAGCGTATGATAAACAAGTACTTACCTACTCTATTGCTCACACTCTTCTTTGGCTTTGCCACGTTTGCTCAAACTTCCATTGAAGGAAAAGTAACCGATGAAGAAACGGGAGAGCCAATTTTGTTTGGCGATGTAGCCCTTTATAAAAATGGGGTTTTAGTAACAGGAGCTCAAACTGACTTCGATGGAAATTATAGCATCGCCAATATTGACGGTGGAACCTATGATATTGAGGCCAGCTATGTTGGTTATTCGGCAAAGCGGGTCACGGCCGTACAGGTTACCGGAGGACGTGTTACGCGGGTCGATTTTCAAATAGGCGTCGGAATCGACTTGGAAGGTGTAACGATCGTTGAATACAAAAAGCCGTTGATTGATATTGATAATACATCCTCTGGTGGAGCGCTCACGGCGGATGACATACAAAGTCTACCAACAAAAAACATCAATGCTCTTGCATCATTAACAGCCGGTCTTGCCTCAAGTGACGGTGGAGCGATAAATGCACGTGGATCAAGAGCATCTGGTACCGATTATTACCTGGATGGAATCCGCGTAAGTGGTGCTTTAATTCCTCAATCTGAAATCGAACAATTAACATCTTTAATTGGCGGTATTCCAGCTTCCTACGGTGATGTCACAGGCGCGGTGATTTCACTCACATCAAAAGGTCCTTCGAATAAAATTTCGGGAGGTCTTGAGGTGGAAACATCGGAATATCTGGATGACTTCGGCTACAATCTCGTCTCCGGAAACCTAAGTGGACCGATTCTTAAAAATGATAAGGGACAATCTGTAATTGGATTTCGTGTTTCAGGACAATATATATCTCGGGAAGACGATGGCCCAAGCGCTGTCGGAGGATACTATTCAACAGAAGATCACATTAAATTTCTGGAAGAAAATCCATTGAACGATGTAGGCGCACTAAATGCAGAATTTGACAGATTGCAACGCAATGGAGGAAGCCTCCAATTACTAAACACCCGACCAAATCAGGAAAATGAAGACATCAATTTAACAGGAAATATTCTATTTCGATTAGGTGGGGCGCTGGACATAACACTGACTGGTGGATATATTGATAATAACAATCGCTTTGCGCCGAGTCGAGCCTGGCAAACATACAATTGGACGAGAAACCCGACAGCACTCAATCAAACATACCGCGGTAACATTCGAATCAAGCACCGACTTGGAAGACGAAATATTAACCTTGAGGAAGGCGAAACACAAACGGTTTCGGCAATCCGAAATGTGTCCTACACAATTACTGGTGGATTTCAACGTCGCGAAGGATCGAATGAGGACATGGTGCATCGGGATCGCATGTTTGAATACGGATATGTAGGGAACTTTGATGTGGATTTTGACCCAGCTTTCGGACTCAACGACAGTATGCAAGTTGCTCATTTAGGTTACAACCCTGTAGTTGTCGGCTACACGGGCAATACGCAGGGAATCAATGATGCATGGCTGGCATTGAACGATTACGAAGAAGATGGTGAAGAAAATCTACCTACCGACGTCCTTTCGTTTAATGCAAATAACGGAAGTGTAAATAGTCTTTATACGAGTGCATGGGGTTTTCACTCCGCACCAGGTCGTGTCTACAATACATTATCAAAATCGCAAGGCGATCGGTACACCGCTGATGTTCGAACAAGTTTTGACTTTGTCCCCGGATCTTCTGAAAAAGGACGACACTCGATTGAAATTGGGTTCTTGTATGAGCAACGTGAATCACGTTTTTGGCGTGTGAGCCCGGTTGGGTTATATACGGAAGCACGGGATCGTGTAAATGCGCCTTTATTTGGTGCAGGGGTTGATTCTACAGTTGTCGTCGATTCTATGAATGGTGTATTGGTATTTGCACCAAATACTCCAAATGAAATTCTTCCTAGTTTTTATAAAAATATACGCGATGCTCGTGGTATTGCTTATAATGAATTTGTCAACATTGATGGTATTGCTCCAAGTGAAATGCAACTGGAATGGTTTGAACCTGAAGAATTGACGGAGGACGGACTTGTCACGTTCTATGGATATGATTATTTGGGTAACGAAGTGGGTGCCGATGCTACATTTGATGATTTCTTTTTAGATCGTAATGCTGACGGGCGACAGGATTTTGTTGTGGCTCCATTTCAGCCAAATTATCTGGCCGCATATATTCAGGATAAATTCTCTTACAAAGACATCATCTTCCGACTTGGCGTGCGGATGGAGCGGTATGACGCAAATACAAAAGTGTTGAAAGATCCATTTTCTTTATATGAAATTATGTCGGCCAGCGAATTTGCAACCTTCACAGGTAAGACACTTCCTGCGGGAGTCGAAGATGACTTTAAGGTATATGTAGAAAGTGCTGGTAGTGAAGTCGTGCAAGCCTATAGAGATGAAGAGCAATGGTACGACGCAAGTGGTCAAGCGGTAAATGATGGTTCCATTATATATGGTAGTGGTGGAATTGTAAATCCATTTTATAAGGAAAGAGATGATACCAAAAGAAATATTCGTAATCCGGAATTTGCAGATATTATTGACGGGTCTTTTGAAGATTATGAGCCGGAAATAAATTTTGCACCACGACTTTCATTTTCATTTCCTATTTCGGAAGCTTCTAATTTCTTTGCGAATTACGATGTACTTTATCAAAGACCTACTACTGGTGTTTTGTATACGCCTTTGAGCTATTTTTATTTCGAAACAGATGCCGCATCAAATAATATCAATGGTAATCCAAATTTGAAACCACAGCAAACCACGCAGTATGAAATTGGATTTAATCAAAAAATATCGAATACTTCGGCAATACGAATTCAGGCATTTTATAAAGAAGAGCGTGATCGGATCCAATCAAGAACATTACAGCAAGTAGCTACACCAATTGGCGCTTATTCAACATATGACAATATTGATTTCGCAACAATAAAAGGATTTTCATTTACATATGATTTACGCCGTACAGGCAATATTCTCGCGTTAGCGAATTATACATTGCAATTTGCAGATGGCACGGGTTCTGATTCACAGACACAACTTGTGCTTGGAAGCACAGGACAAACGATTCGAACACTATCGGCTTTGAATTTTGACGAACGCCATCGATTTAATTTAACACTGGATTATCGGTATGGGCAGGGTAAGAAATATAATGGACCGACATTATTCGGTGCAGATATTTTTGCAAATACCGGAGCTAATATTCAGGTAACAGCCGTGTCCGGTCGTCCATATACGAAAGCAATTAATCCAACAGAATTTGGTGGGTCTGGATTCCGCGGTGGTCAAAATGAAAACAGATTGCCATGGACCAATAATGTCGATTTACGTCTTGACAAAGATTTTACACTGTTTAGAGGGAATGAAGACAAAAAAGCCCTTTCCTTTAATGTGTATTTACGCGTTCAGAATTTGTTTGATACAAGAAATGTTAGTGGCGTGTACACATTTACAGGTGATCCGGAAGATTCAGGATTTTTGGCGCACCCAAGAGGACAAGAAGCAGTACAGGGCGCCCAAAATCGTGAAGATGCAGGGCAAGGATTGAGAGACTCTTATTTGGATTTGTATCAAGCTGCAGCTTTAGCCCCTGGATTTTTCACGTTGCCTCGTCGAATATTTTTAGGCGCATATTTTAATTTCTAAAACCATTAATTGACTAAAAAGAATGTCATGATAAATAAAAGACGCATTTATTTTCTATTCTTCTGCCTTTTGGGTTTTGCCGTGCAGAGTTATGCACATGTTGGTCCAAAAGACAAGAAAAAGAAGGAACGCAGCGCTCAATACCGCATGGATTGCGCAGAGTCTCGTGGAGATGCTGATCTGGAGATCAACAATGTACGGGCCCGACTACAAGTAGGTGGCGACTTGTTCTGGAATTTCGATGATGGTCGATATATCGTTCCTAAGCGAGATCCTGGATCAGGAATTGAAGAAGTGTCTTCAATTTTTGCAGCCGCCGTTTGGATTGGAGGAGTATTGCCCGGAGATAATCCTTCATTAAAAATTGCTTGTCAGGATTATAGAACAAACAATGGTGTCGATTTTTATCCAGGCCCCCTACGTGATGAAGATGGAACCACAGATGCTACCCGTTGTCGGGAATGGGACCAATTTTTCCGCGTACACGGAGATTCGATTCGTAAGCACCTTGAATTTGTGCAGGCTAAGAAATTAGGCGGGGAATATACTGAAGAAATGATACCGGTTCATTTAAAACAATGGCCAGCACTGGGTAATCCTTTTTTCACAGAATTCTATGATTTTGAATTACCCGATGCGCGTCAAGGATTGGGAAATTTCTATGATTCGGATGAATTTGGTGACCGAGATGGACTATATAATCCATTAGATGGAGATTATCCGGTTATTGATATTCGTGGCTGTGAAGAACCGCAATTTCCTGATGACATGTATTTCTGTATTTACAATGACAATGGCAACGTCCATGAAGTGACCGGCGGAACAGCTATTCGAATGGAAGTTCAACTTCAGGCATTTGGTTATAAAACGCAGGACGAAATCAACGACATGACGTTCTATCGTTACAAATTAATAAATAGAGCACAGGAGCCAATCGACTCTACATTTTTTGCCATGTGGGTTGATGCTGACCTCGGTTGCCCTGATGATGATTTTGTCGGATGTGATTCTACACAAAGTTTAATGTATGTATACAATGAAGATGCGGTCGATGGAATAAATGATTGTGAATGTATCGTCGGGAATGAAATCATTCCTACCTACTGCAATCAGGTTCCAATTCTGGGAGTAGATTATTTTAGAGGACCCTTGAGTGAGCCGCGTCCCGATCCCGTAACTGGATTGCCGGTACGTGTCGACTTAGGGATGACTTCCTTTATGTATTACAATCGTGGTGGAGGTAACAATGATCCCGGAACGGAAGATCCCTCTACGCCGATAGAATACTATCGATATCTAAATGGATTTTGGCGTGATGGTACAGCACTGACAATAGGCGGTACAGGCTATCTATCTGGTAGTGATCAAACGAGATATGCCTTTCCATTTGCACCGGATGACGCTGGTGGATGGTCTATGTGTGAGGCTGGATTGATTGAATGGGATCGACGAACGCTGCAAGCAACTGGTCCTTTCCGTTTGGATCCGGGCGCAGTCAATGAGCTGATTATTGGAGTTGTGTGGTTGCAAGATGCAGATTATCCTTGTCCCTCAATTGATCCACTCTTACGTGCCGACCAAACAGCTCAAGGTCTTTTTGACGTGTGTTTTGAATTATTGGATGGACCCGATGCACCGACGATTTGTCCATTGGAATTGGATCAGGAAATTGTCTTTACACTTGTAAATGATCGACTATCTTCCAATAACTATGGATTAAATTATTCGCAACCCGATCCCAAGATTGCGGGACTGCCTATTTCAGATTCGCTTTACCGCTTCGAAGGATATCGTGTTTACCAATTGGCTTCTGCCGACATAAAAGCAATTGTTGCTAATTTTGAAGACATAACCAAGGCGCGTGAAGTCGCACGATTTGACGTTGTAAATAATGTTACAACTATTTATAATTGGGAACCAATCGAAAATCCTTTGGAACCCGGATCTGTATGGGTGCCGGAACGAAAAGTGGATGGCTTGGATAATGGTATTTCACACAGTTTCAGATTGACCCAGGATGCATTTGCCAGTGGAGATGATATTCGATTAATTAATTTTAAGAAATATTATTACGCAGTAATTGCATACGCGCATAACAATTTTGAGAATTTTGATCCGGTACGTCCATCCTTCGGTCAACGTGAGCCGTACATTGTCGGACGCCGAAATGTTACGGAGTATACACTGGTACCTAGAAAAACAGCACATTTAAATCTGCATTCGATTTATGGCGAAGGTTTAGAAGTCACGAGACTTGATGGAAACGGAGCTGGTGATAACCCTCTGATGATTTCACAAGAGACACGGGAGGAAATCGTACGGAACGGAGTGGTAAATGAAATAACCTATCTGCCGGGAAGCTCGCCATTGAGTGCTAAAATTTATGACCCTGTAAATGTCAAAGACGGAACATATTTAATTTCGTTCGAGGACTTTTCAGGAGATCCGAATTTGGTCGCAACAAAATTCACTGTATTGCGAGAAGGAGATCCAGAACCTTCATTTGAATCGGAGTCCAGGTTGGACATCGTAAATGAACACTTAATTAATAACTATGGATTTTCCATTCGATTTGGCCAGACAATAGAGCCTGGGTCTGATCCATTCAGTGACCCTACGAACGGATACATTGGTGCTAATATTGAATATGCAGATCCGAATGGCGAGGATTGGTATAGATTTATACAGGAGGGATTAGCAGGGCCTATCAATTTCATTAAGACCGACGATATGGAACAGCAAATATTTGAATATGATCCAAACCAGGTTTATACGACTCAATTTCAGACAGGATTTTATCCGTTTGTTATGTTGGCCTATGATACGAGTGGAATAAGCGGAATTAATGCACCTTTAAACAATAATTTGTTCTTTTCACCTGGATGGTTCAACTCTTTTGCAGCCCAGATTAGAAATGACATCGACAGATTGGAAAATTTGAATAATGTTGATATCGTATTTACATCGAATAAAGACCTTTGGAGCCGCTGTATGGTCGTCCAATCTGCCAATTATGGCTTTGAAGATTTAATCGATCAGGACAAACCTTCTCGGGAACGAGATAATGCAAGCATGGATTTATTACGTCGTCCAACGGTGACGAAAGAAGCACGTACCGATAATGATAATATTCCGATGGATGATCCGAATGCCGTTGGAAAAGATTCGGTTGGATATGCCTATTTTCCAGGTTATGCTGTTGATGTGGAGACGGGACGTCGACTGAATATTTTCTTTGGTGAGAATACTTATTTCTCACCGGAAAACCGAGGAAATGGTCTAGGTAGTAATCCGTTTTTTCCTCCAGCTAATCCAGTCGCGCCGTTTGATATACGAAATATCGATAGTTTACCTGATAATTCACTACGTGGCAATGATCGGATGTGGAACCCAAATGAAATAACCAATATTCTCGATCAGGTAATGGCGGGTGGACAACAATACATTTACGTTACAAATTTGGAATACGATGGCTGTAAAAAAATGCACGACACACTGCTTCGTGTAGCAGAAAGTCCGGAGATATTTAAACGTGCCACAAAGCGAAATATATTTAAATTTATTTCCTGGGCTGGATTTCCAATTATGGCACCAGGTGCAGCGTTGACGTCATATGCAGACGGATTAATTCCAAACGACTTAACAATAAGTCTGCGAGTGAAAAATCCCTATCAGCAAGCTGTGCACACTGGAAATAACGACGGATTTAACCAATATCGAATTAAAATTGAAGGTAAACAGGCAACGGATTTAAATCCTGATGAAGTAGAGTCGGCATTGGATTTAATTAATGTTGTGCCAAATCCGTATTATGCATATTCGGTCTATGAAAACTCGGCTGTCGAGAATATTGTGAAAATTACCAATTTGCCACAAGTCGCAACTGTGACCATCTATTCGCTTGATGGCAAGTTTATTCGACGGTATGAGCAAAATGCTGAAAATGGTTCTAAAGGAACTATTCTCAATGCGCCAATTCCAGGCCAGTTGTTTACGACAGATGTTGAATGGGATTTAAAGAATGACGACGGTATTCCAATTGCAAGTGGCATTTATTTTATTCATGTCGAAGCACCTGGTTTAGGTGAGCGCGTAATAAAATGGTTCGGTGTTAACCGCAAATTTGATCCTTCTGCAATTAATTAAAATTAAAATTAGTGGACGATCTGTATAATCAGGTCGTCCACCCTAATACAAAATAATCGAGTGTATGATAAATCGATACTTTTCAAAAATTGGAATTGTTGCACTGTTGCTAATTACAGCACAGCTTTTTGCTGGTAACCCTGATAGACAGGGCGAAGCTGGAGCATATGAGCTGCTGATGAATCCCTGGGCACGCTCGGCGGGACTCAGCGGAATGAATATTTCAAATATATCAGGAGTAGAGGCTATGCGCGTCAACATTGCCGGCTTGTCTCGGATCAATAAGACGCAAATAAATATTGGTCATACCGATTATCTGACGGCCACAAATACCAAGTTAAATGCTTTTGGACTGGCACAAAAAGTTGGTAAGACTGGAACCATTGGTATTTCACTTATGGCGGTCGACTTTGGTGAATTACGTGTCACAACGACTGAACAACCTGATGGAACAGGTGCGACATTTGAACCAACGTTTTTCAATGTTGGTGTTGGCTATTCCTATATGTTTGAAAACAAAATTTCGGTAGGATTTATATTTAGAGTCGTTTCAGAATCAAATAATGATATACGCGGCGGTGGCGTGGCCATCGATGCGGGCGTTCAATATATCACAGGTAAAAATGACAATTTTAAATTCGGTATTGCCCTGCGTAATGTCGGATCTAAAATGCGATTTCAAGGAAACGGCTTGTCTATAGAATTAGATCCAGATGGGCCAAATGGACAAAATGATGGAATAGTATTGAAGCAGGATGCAGCGACATTTGAGCTTCCTTCCCTATTGAATATTGGTGTATCAAATGATTTTTATCTCGGCAAGGCGTCGGAAGAGGACAAAATCTCTTACCACAGAGTCACTGTACTCGCGAGTTTTGTCGCGAATAGTTTTTCACGTGACCAAATCGGTGGTGGATTGGAATATTCATTCAAAGAGCGGTTTATGTTACGCGCTGGTTATAAAACAGAAATTGGAGAGGATGATGTGGTAGAAATCAACAACGTTTATTCCGGACTTAGTGCTGGTGCAACTTTCGTTTTGCCAGTGAGTAAGAAGAATAAAATGAATACATTGGCTATAAGCTATGCCTACCGGGCAACCGATGTGTTCGATGGTACGCATAACTTCGGCGTGTCCATTTCGATGTAAGCAACGAAAAGATCTTTTTTTACAAAACGTAATTAAGCGTTTCTGTCTTTATTGATGGAAACGCTTTTTTAATGTATGGTTTTGTGTAATTATTTTCCTTTGCCCGGTTTTAATCAATCTAGAAGAGGGTGTATTAAAAATCGTGCACCTTTTTTAAACACTTCACGAGGAAATTAAATTCTTGTTTCACCACATTCATCTTCCCCTACGCTTATTTAATTTAATTCCATGGCGATATTACTGCTTGCCTGTCTTATCGATTTAAGATGTACTACTGCCAGACAATCGTTTTATGTAAAATTTATGTTGTGACAATAGTTTTACATACTTAAACGAGAAAATTAATAAAGAAATATGTTATTTGTTAAATAGACATGTAGGGCTTTAATGCAGTGATACAACAGGTGTCAAGTTCAAAAATATGTCATGCTGAAATGATCGAAGTACATTAATTTTTAGAAAAAAAACTAAAATTTCTTTGTATAAATAGTGCGATGAATTGAGGTCTTACCAGGAATAATTTCAAGGGTTTTAACAATATTTAATTTAAAGGACTCGCAATGAAAATTACTAATTACACTTGGTATCTAATATTTATTTTTTTGGGTCTAAGCGTGCAGAGTTATGCACATGTCGGACCCGATCGAAAGGACGTTAACCAACACAATGTTCAATATCGCATGGATTGTGAACCATCGCGAGCAACGGCAGATCTAGACATTAACAATGTCCGGGCGCGCTTACATGTTGCCGGGGATCTATTTTGGGATAACGAGAGGGGTGGGGGCTATATTGTTCCGAAGCGAGAGCCTACCTCCGGCATTGAAGAGGTATCGTCAATATATGCGGCAGCTGTTTGGATCGGAGGTGTCTTGAAAGGTGATGTACCTACTTTAAAAATCGCATGTCAAAATTATCGATCGCAAAATGGTGCGGATTTCTATCCCGGACCGCTTCGAGATGAAGACGGAAAAACAGATGCTCAAACTTGTAGGGATTGGGATCGATTATTTAGAGTACGTGGCGATTCCGTTCGCAAGCACTTGGAATTAGTGAAATTGGACGCGGAAGGAATAATTCAATATACCGAGGACATGGTACCGGAAGACTTAAAGAAATGGCCGGCGTTGGGTAATCCATTTTTCGCACAGTACTATGATTTTGAATTGCCGAATACCAATCAAGGACTAGGTGAGTTTTATGATGCGAGCCCAAGCAATGGTTTTTACAATCCACTCGATGGGGATTATCCGATAATCGGCCTCAGAGGTTGTACAGACCCAATCTTCGCCGACGAAATGTACTTCTCCGTCTACAATGATAATGGCAATGTGCATGAAGTCACGGGCGGGACGGCCATTCAAATGGAAGTACAATTGCAATCTTTTGCCTTTAAAACGTTGGATGAATTAAACGATATGACATTTTATCGATATAAAATGATCAATCGCGCACCAGAACCTATTGATTCAACCTTCTTTGGAATGTGGATTGACCCGGATCTGGGTTGTCCGGATGACGATTTCATAGGTTGTGATACATCACAAAGTTTGATGTATGTCTACAATGAAGATGCAGTAGATGGAACCAATGAATGCAATTGTATCATTGGCAATGAAATAGTACCCTCGTATTGCGATGAAGTTCCTATTCTCGGAATAGACTTTTTCCAGGGCCCTTTAAGCGAGCCACGTTGGGATCCGGTAACTGGACATTTTAGGAGAGTTGACTTGGGTATGTCATCGTTTATGTATTACAATCGTGGTGGTGGTAACAATGATTACGGCACGGAGGATCCGATAGAACCAATCGAATATTATCGTTACCTCACCGGACATTGGCGTGACGGATCTCCAATTACAATCGGAGGTACAGGATATATGTCAGGTGGCAAGCGGACAAAATATGCCTTTCCCTCAGCACCTAATGCCGAAAATCAATGGTCTATGTGTGAAGCTGAACTACAAGCCTGGGACAGGCGAACGCTTCAGGCATCAGGGCCTTTTCGACTAGATCCGGGAGCTATCAATAATCTTATAATCGGTATTGTCTGGTTGCAGGATGCCGAATATCCCTGCCCTTCTATCGATCCGTTGCTTCGTGCGGATCGAAGAGCGCAAGCCTTTTTTGACGGTTGTTTCATCGATATATTCGGGCCTGATGCACCAACCATATGCCCACTGGAACTGGATCAAGAGCTTGTCTTCACGCTCGTCAATGATGCCAATACTTCAAATAATTATGGATTGAATTATAAAGTACCCGACCCACGTCTATCTGTTCCAAATGTAGCAGACAGTTTTTACAGATTCGAAGGATATCGCGTATTCCAGCTTGCATCTGCGAACGTCAACATCAGCCAGGCAAATCTCAATGACGTTGACAAGGCACGTGAGGTTGCCAGCTTTGATATTAAAAATAACATCAAGACCATTTACAATTGGGAAGCTGTACAAAACCCTCATGAAAATGGTGTCGTTTGGGAGCCGATAAAAATGGTAAGTGGGCTTGATAATGGAATATCCCATAGTTTTCGATTAACTCAAGATGCCTTTGCTAGTGGGGATGACATTCGACTGATTAATTTCAAGAAATATTATTATACCGTTATTGCTTATGCACATAACAATTTCCAGGATTTCGACCCGAATCAACCTTCAATAGGTCAACGTGAGCCATATATTGTAGGTCACAGAAACGTTACAAAATATACGCTTGTTCCGCGTAAAACAACTCACATTAACCTGAACACGATGTACGGCGATCGACTGCCCGTGACACGCCTTGATGGAAACGGTGTCGGGGAAAACTTCCTATTAATTTCCGATAAAATGCGAGAGGAAATAGCGCTTAATGGAAAAGTGGATGAAATAACTTTTTTATCCGGAAATTCTCCTATTCACGCACAGATCTACAACCCGGTCAATGTAAAAGATGGAACATATTTAATTTCATTTGAGGACTATTCAGGAGACCCAGAATTAAAGACTGCGAAATTTACAGTTTTGAAAGAAGGAGATGTCAATCCGGAATTTATTTCAGAGTCAAGGTTGGACATTGCAAACGAACACTTAATTAATAATTATGGATTTTCGATACATTTAGGCCAATCTGCAGAGCCAGGTACCGTTCCGTTTGATGATCCGATGAATGGTTTTATAGGAGCTTCAATGGAATATGCAGACCCAGATGGTGTCGACTGGTATCGCTTTATACAAGAGGATCAGGCCCCTACATTTGATTTTATTAAAACTGATTTACGGGATCAAAAAATTTATGGATACGATCCTAACCAGGTGTATACAACCCATCATCAAACTGGGTTTTATCCATTTTTACTATTAGCCTATGACACCAACGGTATCGAAGGACTGAACACATCGTTTAATAATAATATATTTTGTTCTCCGGGATGGTTCGATGTTATGGCAGCACGTATTAGGGGCGATTACGATGGGTTAGAAAACTTAAACAACGTAGACATCGTATTTACAGCCAATAAAGAATTGTGGAGTCGATGTATCGTTGTCCAGTCAGCCAACTATGGTTATGAAGATTTAATCGATCAAGGCAAACCTGTCAAAAAAAGAGATAATCTTAGCATGGATTTATTGCGGCGTATTTCCGTAACAAAAGAATCAAGATTCGATAATGATAATGTTCCCATGGATGATATCGAAGCTAGCGGAACGGATTCAATTGGTTACGCCTATTTCCCAGGCTATGCTGTTGATGTAGAAACCGGACATCGACTAAATATCTTTTTTGGTGAAAACACGTATTACTCACCGCAAAATAAGAGTAACGGTTTGGGTGCAAATCCGCTCTTTCCTCCGGCCGACACACCATTTGACATTCGGAATATAGATAGCTTTCCGCTCGAAGTGCTTCGAGGAAATGATCGCATGTGGAACCCTAATGAGGCAGGTCCACATGATAGGGTTATGGCTGGAGGGTCACATTACATTTATGTGACCGATCTGGATTATGACGGTTGTCGACAACTGCATGATACCCTGCTCCAGGTTGCAGAGAGCGACGCAGTATTCAAGCGATCACGGAAGCGAAACTTGTATAAATTTATTACATGGGCTGGCTTTCCTGTGATGGCATCCGGCACATCGTTGACCTCCTACGCCGATGGTTTGATTCCGAATGACTTGACCATTAGGCTTCGTGTCAATAATCCTTTTCAACAGGCCGTGCATACGGGAAACAACAACGGATTTAATCAATATAGGGTTACGATTGAAGGAAAGGAAGCCACCGAACTCAGGGTGGATGAAGCGGATTCGCGATTGGATTACATCAATGTAGTACCAAATCCATATTACGGATATTCAGTTTATGAAAGTTCGGACAATGACAATATTCTTAAAATTACCAATTTACCTCAAACGGCTTCGGTAGCCATTTACTCCCTGGATGGAAAGTATATTCGCAGCTTTGAACAAAATGTTGAAAACGATTCGAAAGAAACCATTTCTAATGCACCTATTCCAAGTACGATTTACAGGTCCGATATTGAATGGGATTTGAAAAACGACAAAGGGAAATCAATCGCAAGTGGAATCTACTTTATCCATATTGAAGTTCCGGGTGTGGGTGAGCGCGTTATCAAGTGGTTTTGTATTAGGCGAGCTTTTAATCAATAGTTTATTAAGCGTGTTGATAACTTATTCTGCTGCAACACGCATTGGTCAGAGTTGTGTTGACACGACTATCGCTTAAGAATTTCGAAACACAGCCTTTGAATATTAAAGATGCTAACGTTTCCGGACTGAAATACAGCCATATTCGCAACCAAGTGGTAACTTGACGTACTCGTTATTGATGTAACCCATGAGAAAAACCCTATTTTTGCGAAACTTAATTGAGCGTTTCTGTCTTTACACATGGAAACGCTTTTGTAATATGCCGCCTGACCTATTGTTCGGTCGCGGTTTGTGAAATTTCAAATAATATATGAGCAGATTTAACTACCTAACGAAAGAAGGATATGAGCGCATAGCTGCGGAACTAGAGGAACTGAAGACGAATGGTCGACGGGAAGCAGCCGATGCGATCGCTGAAGCTCGCGAAAAAGGCGACCTGAGTGAGAATGCTGAATACGATGCGGCAAAAGATGCCCAGGGTATGCTTGAACTGAAAATCAATGAGTTAGAAAAGACATTGGCTAATGCCCGGCTTATTGATTCGAGCCAGTTGGATGCCTCGTCCGTAGTCGTACTTTCCAAAGTCAAACTCAAAAACCTCAAAGTCAATAAAGAAGTAACATATCAGCTGGTATCTGAGGCAGAGGCGAATATCAAAGAGAAAAAGATTTCCGTTGACTCACCGATCGGCTTAGGCTTGCTGGGAAAGGCGGTAGGTGAGATTGCTGAAATAGAGACGCCCGGCGGCTTGATCAGGTTTGAGATCCTTGATATATCCTTATAATGGCCTCCATTTTTACCAAGATAATCGCTGGAGAGATACCGTCATATCGTATTGCCGAGAATGACGATTTCTACGCATTTCTCGATATCAGACCCATGGTCAAGGGTCATACCCTCGTGGTACCGAAAATCGAAGTCGACGTCTTCTTTGAGCTGGATGATGCAACACTAGGAAAGATCATGCCATTTTGCAAGTCCGTTTCTCAGGCCTTAAAAGCAGTGATTCCATGTAATAGAGTCGGTCTGACAGTTATGGGTCTGGAAGTACCGCACGCCCACGTACATCTCATGCCTATGAATTCTATGAGGGAAATGAGCTTTGAGAAGCCACCACTTGACATTTCCAATGATGACATGTTGTCAATCGCTAATGCCGTGAATGCTGCATGGCTAGGCACTCCGAGCATCCAATAGAAATGAAGTAGCCCAGGCCTTACTTCTAGCATATTTGCAGTCTGATCAGTGGAGATTTATCATTGGTCGATATGCGATAAAAACTATGGAAACTTTCAAACAAATCAAAGTTTCCTTCGTTTCTTTGTGACTTGTGAAGAGAAAACGCATCATCGATCAATCGTTGAAATTGTTCATGCAATACGGTATCCGAAGTGTATCGATGGACGATGTATGCCGGCATCTTGGTATTTCAAAGAAGACATTGTATGAAGAGGTCACTACAAAAAGAGACCTGGTCCGACTGGTAGTCGAAGAACATCAAAAAATGGAATTCACGGATATGGAACGCATCATGTCCGAAACGGAAGATGCATTGGAAGCCATGGTGAATATCGGACAGTATATTATCCAATTAGTTCGAAGTATTAAACCAAGCGTCATTTACGACTTGCAAAAATATTATGGTGGCATATTCAGTGAGTTTTCTTTGGCGCACACCAATAAAATTCATGACTCCCTCATCACGAATATGAATAAAGGAATTGAGCAAGGGTATTATCGCAGCGAGATCGATGTAGAGGTAATTGCACGATTGTATGCGGGTAAAGTTCAGCTTATTATGAATGATGATGTATTCCCATCCCAGGAATTTAAACAGGAGCATGTCGTTCGCCAGCATTTATTTTATCACATGCACGGTATTTTGACGAAAAAAGGAATTGATAAATTATACAATGAAAATATTCTCAATAAAAAATTAGAAGCGTGAAAATATATCTGTCAACAATTGTACTTGTGATCGCGGGAATGTTGACCACAATTAAGAGTCAAAGTTTCTCTTTGGATGAAGCAATTGATTACGCTTTAGTGAATCATAATTCGATTAAACAGGAGCATTTAAATCAGCAAGATGCGACGTATCAGGTAAAAGAATACTGGGCACGTGGATTACCTCAGGTAAATGGAAAGGTTGGTTATCAGTACTTCTTTGAGATTCCTACAACGATCCTTCCCGAAGAATTTGCAATGCCCGGTCAGCCGGCTGAAGTACAATTTGGAACGACCAATAATTTGACTGCCGGACTCTCCGCTAATGCCCTTTTGTTCGATGGTGGGTTTTTAGTCGGCCTCAAAGCGCAGCGAATGTATAAAGAATTGGTTAACAGTCAAATTGGCCAGACAGAACGGGACATTCGGGTAAATGTGACCAAGGCCTATTTAAATGTTCTCGCATTAAAAGAATCGATGGATATCATTGACGGAAATATTTCAAGCATAGAAAAAACGAGAGATGAAACAAAGGCATTGTATGAAAACGGCTTTGCAGAACAACTCGACGTTGACCGTCTCGATTTAACATTACAAAATCTACAAACTGAAAAACAGAACATCGATCAGGTCATTGAATCGACAAAACTTATTCTAAAATTTCAAATGGGACATCCGTTAAATGAAGAAATTATATTGACAGACGATGTTTCCAGAATTCAGGCAAGTAGTGTTTCGAAGGATGAATTATTGCAAGCATCATGGTCTGTAGATGATCGCGTAGAAATCGGACTTATCGATCAAAGCATTGAACTTACGGATATAAATATTCGATCCATAAAAGCCCAATATTTACCGTCGCTTACAGCTTCAGTTGATTACAACCAATCGCTTCAAACAAATGATTTATTTGGTAGTAATAATTCGTGGTTTCCTACCGGAATAGTCGGTTTGAATTTAGGCATCCCGATTTATGATGCGGGAGACAAGAAGGCAAAAATCGAGCGCGCGAAAATTCAGCAAGAGGGATTGTTGTTGCAACGCAATGATATGAGCCGGTTGATAGAATTGGAAATTACATCGGCACAAATTGCCGTGGAGAATGCGTACAGAAACCTCGATCAGCGCCAGGCGGCCCAAGTATTGGCCGAAAAAATCTATAATACGACTCTGGTGAAGTACAAAGAGGGTGTCGGCGCCAGCCTAGAAGTAAATCAGGCAGAAGTGGATATGTTAGCGGCACAACGAAATTATATTGACGCATTATTTAATTATTTATTAGCGCGAACAGATTTAGAACGCGCAATTGGAAAATTGTAAAATCAGACCAATGAAAAAATACATAGCTATACTTTTAGTCGTTTCAATTGCTGTTTCCTGTCAAGCACCTGACAGTGGCGAATTGCCTGAAACAGTAGAAGAATTGAAAGTCCTTCAGCGTGAAACAAAATCCGAAATTGGTGATTTGGAATCAAAACTTGATGAGATCGAATCAAAAATGAAGGAAATCGATCCATCATTATTTGAAAAACCAAAAAAATTAGTAACAGGTTTGCGTTTGAGTACTGGAAGTTTTGAACGCTTTATTGAATTGCAGGGATCCGTTGAAGCCGATGAAACGGTATATGTAAGCAGCGAGACGGGAGGCCGTATTGTAAATTTAACCGTACGCGAAGGGGAATATGTAAGTAAGAATAAACTGATCGCTAAAATTGATCTTGAAGCTTTGGATAAGCAAGTAGCGGAAGTTGAAAAATCGTTGGAATTGGCGCGACAGGTATATGAACGGCAGGATCGTTTATGGAAACAAAATATCGGTACGGAAATACAGTATTTACAGGCGAAAAATAACGTTGAACGGTTGGAAAAAAGCATAGAAACGCTACGCCATCAACAAACGAAGTCGAATGTATATTCTCCTATTTCAGGCGAGGTAGCTATGGTTAACAAGGAGTTAGGAGAGGTTGCAGGCCCGGGTGAACCCATTGCTACGCTACTCAATACGCGAAAACTTAAAATTGCTGTTAGCGTTCCTGAAAATTTATTACCGAAAGTAAACCGCGGAGATAAGGTTACGGTAAAAATACCGGCGTTAGACTATGAACGCACACATCGTATAAAACGTATTGGAACGCAAATTGACCCCGCTAACCGAACAATTCCTGTCGAAGTTGAAATTTATAACACAAGCGGTAAAATAAAACCAAATTTACTTGCGACAATGTTAATCAAGGACTTGGAATCAGAAAATGTAATTACGGTTCCCACTACATTGTTGCAGCAAGAAGTGTCGGGCAAATACTTTGTATTTGGAATTGAAAAGCAAGACGCGGAAGATGTCGTTGTTAAAAAATACGTGGAAGTTGGTGAAGGCTATGCCGATAAAATCATAGTAACACAAGGACTTGAACCCAATGACTTAATAATTAATAAAGGTTCACGACAAGTATCTGATGGTGAATATTTAATTGTAGAGTCGATTGCATCTTTGAATGAGCCTCAATCAGAAAATAAATAGCATGGAAGGTAAAACGGCAAATAACAATTTTAAAAAGAGGGAATTTGGGTTATCTTCTGGCGCCGTAAAAAACGCTGTTTCCGTCATGCTGCTTACAGCTATGATCTTTGCCTTTGGGTTTTATGCTTATAAAATTATGCCCAAGGAGCAATTTCCGGAGATAAGCTTTCCTCAGGTTTATATCAATACGGTTTATTTTGGAAATGCAGCCAAGGATATTGAAAGTTTGGTTACACGACCTATCGAGAAGGAGGTGTATCAGGTTGATGGAATTAAAAACGTCGTATCAACATCGTTACCTGATTATTCAGTTATTATGGCCGAGTTTGAGTCTGATGTAGATATCGATGACGCCGTCCGTAAAGTGAAAGATGCGGTTGACAAAGCAAAAGTTGATTTACCGGGTGATTTGACGGATGAACCATTAATTGAAGATGTGAATTTTTCCGAGTTTCCTATTATGTCCATCAATTTATCGGGAGACTTTACCAATGATGAATTACGTAATTACGGTGAATACCTGGAAGACGAAATTGAAGACTTAAAGGAGGTTTCTGACGTGGTCATCAAAGGCGCACTCGAGCGTGAAGTTAAAATTGATGTGGATTTACTGGCGATGGAAAGTCGTGAAGTAAGTTTTCAAGATATTGAAAATGCCGTTGCAGGCGAAAACATTACGTTGTCAGCAGGTGAAATCGTCCGTGATAATTTCAGACGTGCAGTCCGTATTATTGGTGAGTATGAAGATCCTGAAGACCTGGAAAATGTGATCGTGAAGTCCGAAGATCTGGCGCCCGTTTATTTACGCGATATAGCTAAGGTGGAATATGGTTATAAAGATCGTACCTCAATAGCGCGCTCCGATGGCTTTCCAGTTGTTTCGCTAGACGTAATTAAAAAAAGCGGGGAGAACTTACTTTTTGCTTCTGATAAAATCTATGCAATATTGGATGATGCCAAGGTAGATGTGCTGCCTGAAAACATGAAAATCCAAATATTCAATGACCAATCGATCAATACTCGTACAGAGGTTAAAAACTTGGAAAACAGCATCATTTCTGGTGTGATTTTAGTTGTACTCGTTTTATTATTTTTTCTGGGCTTACGAAATTCGCTGTTTGTTGGTATTGCTATTCCCCTATCGATGCTCATGGGGATTATGTTGTTGAATCTGACAGGTGTTACAATGAACATCGTCGTCCTATTCTCCTTGATTTTAGCATTGGGACTGCTGGTGGATAATGCCATCGTTGTCGTTGAAAATATTTATCGATATAGACAAGAAGGGTATAGTGGTTTAGAGGCTGCCAAGTATGGAGCAGGAGAAGTTGCCTTGCCAATTATCGCATCTACAGCAACAACGCTCGCGGCATTTGTACCGTTGGCATTTTGGCCTGGAATCATGGGCTCTTTTATGCAATTTATGCCCCTAACGTTAATTCTTGTTCTGGCGTCTTCGCTTTTTGTGGCGCTGGTAATCAATCCGGTTCTAACGAGTAGGTATATGACGGCCGGCGAAGAAAATACGAGTGTAAATCCACTAAAACATAATATTCGTCAGGTAATTCTCATAAGCGTATCGTTGATAGCAATAGCGCTGATTGGACATTTTATGGGAACAGATTGGGTCCGAAATTTATTTGGATTGATCGCAGCAATTTATTTGGCAAATCATTTTATCCTCAGACCGGGCTCGATCGCTTTTCAAAATACTGTTCTTCCCTGGCTGGAGCGTATTTATGATAAATTTATCACGTTTGCACTGCGCATTCCGTTGGGGATATTTTTTGGGACATTGGGCTTGATGGTCGTATCGCTAGGCTTGTTTCAATCAGCAGGACTGAAAGTCGAATATTTTCCATTGGCTGATCCTTTATATGTAAATGCATTTGTCGAAATGCCATTGGGAACTGACATAGAGGCAACGTTTGAACTGACCGAAAAGATTGAACGACAAATTACCGACGTTGTGAAACCCTACGGAGAAGTTGTTGAGGCTGTCCTCACACAAATAGGAGAAAATACAAGTGACCCGAATCAACCTCCCGAACCGGGTGCATCGCCGCATAAGGCAAGGATTACCGCGTCGTTTGTTCCTGCACAAGATCGGGGCGAAGTGAGTACCGTTGAGATTATGAACAAAATACGCGGAGCTGTAAAAGGATATCCCGGGGTTCAAATAAGCGTGGATAAAAATGCTGACGGTCCTCCAACGGGTAAACCAATAAATCTTGAAATTCGAGGCGAAGATATCAATACGTTGACTACACTCGCAGAAAATATTCGCACCTATATTAATGCCCAAAATATCTCGGGTATTGAAGAATTATTAATGGATGTTAAATTGGGAAAACCCGAATTACTTGTCCATGTTGATCGGGAAGCGGCAAGACGATTTGGTGTGTCAACGTTTCAGATCGCCAATTCGATTCGAACCTCTTTATATGGAAAGGAAATTTCTAAATATAAAACGGGAGAAGACGAATACGATATTTTTCTGCGCCTTGATGATAAATATCGATATAATGTAAATAATTTATTGAACCAAAAAATAACGTTCCGCTCAGCGAGTACAGGTCAGATTATTCAAGTACCCATATCGGCAATCGCGAATGTGAATTATACGTCGACGTACAATGCGATCAAACGGAAAAACCTTGACAGGCAAATTACACTCTATTCCAATGTATTGGATGGCTACAATGCCAACGAGGTAAATGAAGCCATGGCGAATGCGTTGGCAGACTATGAACTTCCTCAGGGTTACAATTATGAATTCACGGGAGAGCAGCAGCAGCAGGCGGAAGACATGGGATTCTTGATGGTTGCTTTTATGGTGGCTGTCTTTGCAATATTTTTAATTATTGTCGCGCAATTTAATTCACTATTGACGCCATTCATCATTATTTTATCAGTACTGTTTAGTACAATTGGGGTATTCCTAGGGTATGTAATGAGCGGTGATGATATCGTCGTTATCATGACAGGAGTTGGAATCATATCATTGGCCGGAGTTGTGGTTAACAATGCCATCGTACTCATTGATTATGTCAATTTACTTGTCGGAAGAGCGAAAGAAGCAGCGGGAGTAGATAGTTTGTTTGCCCTGTCCAAGGATGACATCAAAAAAGCAATTGCTAAAGGCGGGGCAACGCGTTTGCGGCCAGTACTCCTAACGGCGATCACTACCGTATTAGGACTTATTCCGCTTGCCATTGGATTCAATTTTAATTTTTCCACGTTGATCACCGACTGGGATCCACAGATATTTATTGGCGGCGACAATGTTGCCTTCTGGGGACCGATGGCCTGGACAGTTATTTACGGCCTTATTTTTGCAACGTTCCTGACACTGATCGTAGTACCGTGTATGTACTGGCTTGCGTACAGACTCATGCGATTGTTTGTCGGCGGCAAGTATCAAAAGAAGGCTGTTAATTTAAATGTAGAAGCGTGACGGAAAAAGAAATAGCAGCATTACGCGAAAAATATGTTCAACCGGTTTTGCGAAAAAGCGATATGATGGCTGATCCGTTTGAGCAGTTTTCTAAATGGTTTAATGCAGCCGTTGAAGCCAAATGTTTAGAACCGAATGCGATGAGTTTTTCTTCCGTCGGATTAGACGGACATACTTCGTGTCGAATTTTGCTTTATAAGGGATTGTCACCACGAAATGGATTTACCTTTTTCTCCAATTACACAAGCCAGAAAAGCAGAGAAATTGAGGCAAATCCATTTGCTTCCATGCTTTTTTGTTGGTTGCCAATGGCGCGTCAAATTAGAATGCAAGGTCGAGTCGTGAAGCTTCCGCATCAAGAGTCGGCTTCTTACTTTGCGAGCCGACCGCGTGGTAGCCAACTCGGTGCATGGGCCTCTAATCAATCGGATGAAATTGCATCAAGGGATATCCTGGAACGAAAGATGCTAGAGGTGAAAGAACGATTTGAAAATGACGAGTCTATCCCCATGCCACCGCATTGGGGAGGCTTTGAGTTGCTCCCCCAGAAAATCGAATTTTGGCAAGGGAACGATAATCGACTGCACGATCGAATTGTTTATGAATTCGAGCAAGATACCTGGCGAATTTTTCGACTTGCACCATAAATAGCATGCAGTTGCATGTGAAGGTAATGCAAGCTTAACCTCTTTACCATGCCGTTTTATTAAAATATAAACTTCGAATAGCAATGAAAAGGACGAAAAACGGATAAAGCACTATTCTTCGCATCTTCCTCAATGAGACACCTACACAGTTTCAGTGATCCAGTAATATATGCGTCAATTATATCTTTATTTGACATAATCCGAATTGAGTTCTTCAAATTCCTTCAATAAGGTAGGATTGTACTTTCAACAAGACGATGGTGCAAAATATTTCTGGATCTTGATCATTTTAGTTTGCGCTATCGTCACTGAAAGATAGTTTTTAGTGCTGATTTTAAGTAAATATTACTTTTAACCAATGTAATGGATTGTTGGGTTATGATAAAGACAATTCGTCGCATTTCAGTGTTAGCGGCGTCATCCCGAAATTGCGTGATTCAATAGACAGTATATTTCGGTCTCTTGGGTAAATTGACAATAATCGGATTGGCAGAGCGAATAGTTGAATCAAGGAGCATGTAGGGATGCAAGACCGCGGTGACGGCAATCCATAGTTATCAGGGCATCTATGAGAATAATCAAATCAGGAGGAGCATTCAATACCATAACAACTAGCCGTCAAACACCTCAATGCGACTAGCGTTTTTTGGTTCTTTTTTGGGCGATGCAAAAAAGGACAGCATCACCGGAAACAAACACAAATATATGCTTAAGACACCCCAAAGACAGAACATGTTGCCTGTTTAATATCGGTTATCGGCATTTCTAGACATGATATTACATTGCGATTTTGACGAAAACAAGGCAGGTTTGATGGAATAAATTTAGAATGAAATCTTTACCATGCCATTTTATTAAAATATAAACTTCGAATAGCAACGAAAAGGACGAAAAACGGATAAAGTATAATACTTGGAAGAAAATAACTCCATTGTATTTTTATAGCATAATAGTGGGAAACACTTTTTATTAATAAAAAGTCAACGAAAATTTTCCCTATCCACATGACAACAAACAATTTAATCGATATTCCGAATAAAACAAACAGCATCATTAATATAAATCCCAATTGGGCAAAACCCATGATCAGCCAGAATATCTTTAAATTTTTATCCTTATAGTACTTCGTCTTTGCGGCCCAACGAACTCGCTGTTTTACTAGAGTAGTCCAATTTCTTTTAGGTATTGTATGCACGTAGGCATCAGGGTGTTTTATGTAGGAAATAGGGTAATTGGCCCGACGCATATGCTCAATTAAAAAGATATCATCTCCGGAAGCTATTTCTATATTGTTGTCAAATGGAGTGATCGAAATAAAATTTTTTTTACGAAATCCCATATTCGCTCCTGTACCGGAGTAAAATAATTTATTCCATTGTCCAACTCCGGAGACAGCAGCAGTTGCTATTCCATCGAATTGTTGAAACGCTTCGACCCAGGACAACGGGTTTTTTACAAATACCGGACCAAAAACCAATGCGTTTTTTTTTAAAGCCATCGACATTATCTTAACCCAATTCCGTGACACAAAACTGTCTCCATCGGTGCATAGGATGTTAGGGTATTGAGCGGAAGCCACACCTGTTTTTATGGCGGCCTTTTTTCCATTATCCGTGTTCGAAATTAATTGATCATCAGCCCTCAAACGTGCCTGGACCACTGAATATGTCTTGTCGGAGCTGTGATCATCGATTACGACGATTTCCCCTGGGTTTTGAAATGATATAGAAGCCATGCAATCGGCAATCGTCTTTTCTTCATTCCGGCATGGAATCAATACGGAAGCAGGGGGCAAGTCATCGAA
Source organism: Saprospiraceae bacterium (assembly GCA_028279185.1). Lineage (GTDB taxonomy): Bacteria > Bacteroidota > Bacteroidia > Chitinophagales > Saprospiraceae > JANQSS01. The sequence goes on from JANQSS010000073.1 coordinate 31,722, forward strand.
TGACAAATGCGCGGTCTGTCTTACAAACCAAAAAATTGTGACATATACGATAAAAGCGATATATCCGATTGCCAAAGCAGCCAGTAGATATGAAATCCAAACCAACACCGAGTAAGATTAAGTAAAATTCTCCGTAAAATTACTGTATGAAAGGAAAGAATGTAGTGATCACCGGAGCGACAAAGGGCATCGGTCGAGCGGTCGTCGATGAGCTGGCTGCATGTGGGCATAGTCTATACATTTGTGCACGCACGAAACATGATGTTGATAATTTGGTGGATGAATTAGGTAAAAAATATCCCGACCAATCATTTTATGGGGATCAAGTTGATATTAGCGACAAATCGCAAATCAAAGATTTTGCCACAGGTGTTAAATCAGTCTGGGAGAAGGTAGATGTGCTCGTGAATAACGCAGGCATTTTTTTACCGGGAACGATTTTAGGCGAGGAGGATGATATGCTGGAAAAACAATTAAATACAAACTTAATTTCCGCCTACGCCTTGACAAGACACCTCGGGCCATTGATGGTCCAACAAGGATATGGAGATATAATAAATATGTGCTCTGTCGCTGGAATAAAAGCTTATGTCAATGGTGGTTCCTACTGTATAAGTAAGTTTGCTATGCGAGGGATGAGTATGGTGTTGCGCGAAGAATTGAAAGAAACGGGCGTTCGGGTCACGACAATATTACCGGGAGCAACATGGTCGGAATCCTGGTCCGGCATCGAATTGCCTCCCGAACGTTTAATGCCTGCTTCATCAATCGCAGGAGCTGTGAAAATGGCTATAGATTTAGATCGATCAGCTGTATTGGAAGAAATTATTTTACGTCCACAATTAGGAGATTTATGAGTGAAGAAAATTTTGTCCCACTGCATTTTGACTACGTTGATATTGAGGAGGTGGATCGTCGTTCAAAGGCGATTTATGATAATTTACGCAAGCGCAAGAGTATTCGTGAGTTTTCATCGAAGCCCGTCCCTAAGTCGGTCATTGATCATTTAATAGCGACTGCCGGATCAGCGCCTTCGGGAGCAAACAAGCAACCCTGGACCTTTTGCTTAATATCAAATTCAGATTTACGGGCAAAGATTAGGGAAGCCGCTGAAAAGGAGGAGTATGAAAACTACCATGGACGCATGTCGGATGAATGGATTGAGGATTTAAAGCCATTTGGCACGGACTGGCACAAACCTTTTATTGATATTGCACCTTGGATCGTAGTCATGTTCAAAAAAGCCTACGATATTGTCGATGGCAAAAAGAAGAAGAATTACTATGTCAATGAATCAGCCGGAATTGCGGCGGGTTTTTTAATTATGGCAATTCACCAGGCGGGTTTGGCGACATTGACACATACGCCAAGTCCTATGAATTTTTTACAAAAGATATTAAACCGGCCGGAAAATGAACGTGCCTTTTTATTATTACCGATAGGCTATCCCGCAGAAGATGCCAAGGTGCCAAATATTGTAAAAAAACCACTCAGCGAAATATTGATTGAGTACTAAAAAATTAATCTAACCTTGCGGGTTGGATTATGTAAAACACGAACTCCTTGCTGGAGCGTTTAGCCGTCAGTCAGGATCAATACTTATGTCAAAAACCCCCAAGGTTGAAAACACTTCCAAAACTCAACCTTGGGGGTTTTCATGAAGAGCAGACATCACACACCTGCATCGGAATAGCATTGAATTAGCGTTAAATAAATTCAGGGCAAACCCGCAAGGTTTTTCGAAAGAGTTGAAGAATTGATTGTTGGGTTTTGGTACAAACCTTGCGGGTTGAGTTATGTAAAAGACGAACTCGTTGCTGGAGCGTTTTGTCGTCAGTCAGGATCAAAACTTATATTAAAAAACCCCAAGGTTGAAAACACTTCCAAAACTCAACCTTGGGGGTTTTCATGAAGAGCAGACATCACACACCTGCATCGGAATAGCATAGAATAGAATTAGAACAAATCGAGTGCAAACCCGCAAGGTTTTTCGATAGAGTTGATGGATTGATTGTTGGTTTTGGTGTAAACCTTGCGGGTTGGGTTATGTGAAAGACGAACTTGTTGCTGGAGCGTTTTACCGTCCGTCAGGATTAATACGCATATTAAAAAACCCCCAAGGTTGAAAACACTTCCAAAACTCAACCTTGGGGGTTTTAATAAAGAGCAGACATCACGCCCCTGCATCTGAATTGCATAGAATTAGATAAATTCAGGGCAAACCCGCAAGGTTTTTCGATAGAGTTGATGGATTGATTGTTGGTTTTGGTGTAAACCTTGCGGGTTGGGTTATGTAAAACACGAACTCATTGCAGGAGTGTTTTACCGTCCGTCAGGATTAATACTTATGTCAAAAACCCCCAAGGTTGAAAACACTTCCAAAACTCAACCTTGGGGGTTTTAATGAAGAGCAGACATCGCGAGCCTGCATCTGAATGTCATAGAATATAATTAGAATAAATCGGAGGCAAACCCGCAAGGTTTTTCGAAAGAGTTGAAGAATTGATTGTTGGGTTTTGGTGCAAACCTTGCGGGTTGGATTATGTAAAACACGAACTTGTTGCTGGAGCGTTTTGTCGTCAGTCAGGATCAAAACTTATATTAAAAACCCCCAAGGTTGAAAACACATCACCTCAATAATAAATCTAATAACTCACCTGCAGCATCGGTAATAACCGTACCCGGACCAAATACACCCGCAACACCATGGTCGAATAAAAAGGCATAGTCCTTGGTTGGAATTACACCACCAACCACAACTAATATATTTTCACTATCGAGTTTTTTTAATTCCTCGATGACGTCGGGGACGAGTGTTTTATGCCCTGCCGCAAGAGACGATATACCCAGAATATGTACGTCATTTTCCATTGCTTGCCGAGCTGCTTCTTGAGGTGTTTGAAATAGGGGCCCGATATCGACATCAAATCCCAGGTCGGCAAAAGCTGTGGCAATTACTTTTGCACCACGATCATGACCATCCTGCCCCAGTTTAGCAACTAATATTCGCGGTCTTCGACCGAAGCGACTTGCAAATTCGTCGGATTTTTCACGTACTTTTTTAAACGATTCCTCTCGTTCCATCAAACCTAAATATACACCTGAGACGGCAATACTTTTTGGTACATAGCGTCCGAATACGGATTCCATTGCCGAAGATATTTCCCCCAGCGTAGCGCGAACGCGGGCTGCCTGAACGGCCGCCTCCAATAAATTGCCGCTTTGCGATTTGGCTGTTTCAGATAGCGTGTTCAATGCTTGCTCCACTGCATTTTCGTCGCGTGAAGCCTTTATTTTTTTAAGTCGATCAATTTGCTGTTTTAAAACGGCGGCGTTGTCAACTTCGAGTGTGTCGAAATGATATTGACTTTCTGCCTGTAGCGTGTTTACGCCAATAATGGCGTGCTCACCAGCATCTATTTTAGCTTGTTTGGTGATGGCCGCTTCTTCAATGCGCATTTTAGGAATTCCTTTTTCAATGGCTTTTGTCATTCCGCCGGCTTCATCGATTTCGGCGATAAAAGCTTTTGCTTCCTTCAATAATTCAAGCGTCCGTTTTTCAATAATATGACTGCCACCTGCCGGATCGATAGCTTTTGTGATGCCACTCTTTTGCTGTAAATATTTTTGTGTCTCTCTTGCTATGCGGGCCGAAGCATCCGTTGGCAAGGCAATAGCTTCGTCGAATGAATTGGTATGTAGGGACTGCGTTCCACCCCAAATGGCAGCGAGCGCTTCGATGGTTGTTCGGGCAATATTATTTAATGGATCTTGTTCTGTCAGGCTCCATCCGGACGTCTGACTATGCGCCCGCAGGGACATGGACTTTGGGTTGGATGGATTGTATGTTGACACGATCTCAGCCCATAGGTGCCGCGCCGCACGCAATTTTGCTACCTCATCGATAAAATTCATGCCGATTCCCCAGAAAAATGAGATTCGCGGTGCGAAGTCATCGATTGCCAGGCCTGCTGCTAATCCACACTTAATGTATTCGTGTCCATCGGCCAAGGTGTATGCCAGCTCCAGTGCTGCAGGAGCTCCCGCTTCTTGCATATGATAGCCGGATACACTTATCGAATTGAATCTGGGCATATGTTCAGATGTATACCGAAAGATGTCAGAGACGATTCGCATCGATTGCGCTGGCGGGTATATAAATGTATTACGCACCATGAATTCCTTCAAGATGTCGTTTTGTATAGTGCCTGACAGCAATTTTTGAGCAACGTTTTGCTCTTCAGCAGCGACGATGTAGAAGGCCATAATGGGTATGACGGCGCCATTCATCGTCATCGAAACAGACATTTTATCGAGTGGTATCTGATCGAAGAGAACCTTCATGTCCTCGACCGAATCGATTGCGACCCCGGCCATACCGACATCGCCCTTTACACGTGGGTGATCGGAGTCATATCCCCGATGGGTGGCGAGGTCGAATGCCACGGACAGTCCTTTTTGTCCGGAAGCGAGGTTTCGTCTATAAAAAGCATTGCTTTCCTCTGCCGTTGAAAAGCCGGCATATTGTCGGATCGTCCACGGCCTGGATGTATACATGCTGGCGTAAGGACCGGCTAAGAATGAAGGGGTGCCGGCATTTCGGGGAAGATAGTTGCCTTCAGCATAAGGCCCGGTGCGGGCACCTGCGATGGCTCTAATCTCCTCGTATTCAATTGACTTCATGCGACAAAAATAGGGAGATTTAAAAAGTCACATGATGCCAATTGAATAATAACCGAGGTCTTACAATAGGTTAAGGTTCATGCGGGAAAGATAAAAGGGCAGCCTCCTTTACAGAGGCTGCTCAACAAGCACTAATTGGTTAATTGAGGATTAAAAAGGGGTAAAAAGGGTTTGTTATATCGTTAGGGTTATTCGTTCTCATACTACATTTAAGTGCTTTTACATTCCATCTAAGTCATTGTCAAAAATCCAACCCAGAAGTAAAGTCCAAACTAGCATAGCATCGGTAGTTAAGAAGGTGATTAAATAACATTTACATTACAAATCTAACCTAAGAATCAACCCACACTACGTACAATTTTACACAAATAGTCACATGAGTATTTGTTCAAAAAGTCAAGTTTTTTTCTGTAAATTACAGAAAGAAAGCAAGTTATGACAACGAAATATCCTCAATGACATTGCCATCTTATGCTCGTGTTTAACATTATGTTCGCAATTGGAGCCTTCGCCTCAACCGCAATACAAAACTAAGCGTTCATTTGTCATAAATTGGTACATATTTTGGCGTAAAATCACATATCATTTTATACTCTTTTCGAATCAAACACATTATAAAATTCTGATTATCAATGATTAATGAGATAAAAGAATTAGTTGAATTTATAGAAGGGTCAAATTCAACAACGTTAAAAGAAGACATCAACCAGCTACATGCTAAAAGCAAACAACTTTATAATTACTTAAAGTCTGCAGGTGAACTGGATGATAGCAGTGCCTCAAATCACATATATGGGGTTGACCCGCACAGCGCCTACTACAATACGAGACGCCGCCTTCACGAAGCATTGCTTTTGAATCTAATTCGGTATTACACCTCAAATGAAAACAAGAAAAAGAGTTTCGAGGAAATTCGGGACTACTGCGTAGGACAAATGGCCGTCATTCGATTGATTCAAACTAAAGGGCTTTTCAAGAATGTCATTTTCTTAGCGGAGCGGACACTGAAAATGTGTTTGAAGTATGACTTTAATGACATAGCCATTGACTTGCTTCGTGTAATATTGGCTTACTATGGGCGTGCGAATAGAAATGTTAAAAAATTTAAATACTTCAAGAAGATTTTCGATGAAAAAATAAAGATTCGTGATCAGGGAGATCGAATACAAATAGAATTTTATGAAGTAAGCAGTCAGGTCTCCAACTTAGTAAATATTTCTAAAGAAGAAGACTTTAATTCCATTATAAATATCGAGGAATTAGAGAAAAATATCGCGAATAAATTATCTCATCGCATTACTTTTTTTTCGTACAACCTGCTGTGCATGTACTATCAGGTATTACATGAGTATGCACAATTGCATGATGTGGCGCAACGGGCTTATGACTATATGAAAAGCATGCCATACGTCAATACACGGTTGTCTATGGCCTTTCTCCAAATTCGATTGACGGCCGAAATTAAATTAAACCGAACAGATCACGCGTTCGAGACATTTTCACTTTTAGAAAATAATTTTGATCCACGGTCACGGAATATTTTCGTGGTAAATATATACAGGGCTGTATTGCTCATCCATAGGCAAAATTATGTTGCAGCTGAGCAGGTAGTCCAAAAACAGCTTACTTCTAAATATTTTAAAAGCCTACCGAAAAGTATTTCCGAATACATTAAAATGATTCAGGGCTACCTTGTTTTTTTGGCATCATCAGGGGAATATGAGTCGGCGGTAGCATGGAACTTTAGGTTGTACAAGTTCTTAAACGAAATACCCGGGTATCAAAAAGACAAACGTGGCGCCAATATTTCCTTGTTGATCTTACATGCCTGCTTCCTGCTACTAAATAAAAAAGAAGACCAGTTGATCGACCGTGTCGACGCATTGCGGTTGTACACATATCGATACCTGCGGAAGGATGACACATTTCGGTCGCATTGTTTTATCCGGCTCTTGATTGAAATGACGAAGGCAGATTTTCACCCGATACGGACGGAGCGCTACACCCGGGACTTGAGAAGGAAGCTCGATTCTATGCCACTGTCTCTATCGGAGCAGCCTTTTGAAGTTGAAATCGTGCCGTACGAACACTTATGGGACGTCATTACGAGGATGTTGGTGGCCAGGAGCGGCCGTTGATCGCCCTGCCCAGCTTGACTTAGGGCAAAAAGAAAAGCAACCTCCAAGGAAGAAGGTTGCTCAACAAGCACCAATTGGTGTCTTTGGGGCGGTTATAAAAAGGGTTTGCTATACTTTTTAAAGGTGTTTTTTAGTGTTTTTTAGAGTCCTTGGAGCCCTTCTCCAATGATCCATGACATTATCAAATAATACAGTACCATAATTTTTCAGTTTGTGCTTGTTATAGAAATAAAATTACACAACAAATATATGGTGGCTGTAGATCTGAAAATCAAACAAATATACAAAGTCACTGACATAAGGTGCTTGCCAGAACCATGCAATATTAAAGCGTAAATTACTTCAAATCAACGCTTTAGCTCATAAGATGCCTAACGTATGTTATTTTTATTAATGTAAATATAAGTGACGAATTTAGAACTCCATAGACAATTTTTGTATGTTGCTGACCGAGCAATAAGAGCCATTTTTTTTAGTTTATACGTTTAATTATTTGATGGTCAATGATTTATGAAATAAAAGAACTGTTAGAGTTTATTAATATAAACGTACCTTCTCAGCAATTTGATGCTAAGATAAGTTTGCTAGGTAATCGAAAATTAACGCTACTGGAGCACATTCAAGCGAGTGATAATGTTCAAGATGCTTCAATTTGTCAATTTCTCTACGCTAAAAGCTCCAGTAATGCCTATACACAGTTGAAATCAAGGCTGTATCAAAATTTACTTGATATTGTACTTTTTGGTTCCAATATGGAATCAGATGTTTCTGATTCCTTTGTGAAAATAAGAGACCGATGTTATCGAAATTTACAAGTTATCAAGTTTTTTGCAACTAAAGAGTTATATAGAAATCTAGATTATTTAAGCAAGAAAGCACTCAAAACAAGTGAAAAATATGAGTTTAATGACATCAGCATTGAAATTCTAAGAATTCTTCTTAATGTATACGGAACCTTAAAAAGAGACAAAAAGAAATTCAATACGTATTTGACCAAATATGAGAAGTATTCAAAAATTGTTGAAGTTGAGAATGACTATCAAATTTTATACTATCGGCTATTCATAGCTCAGGATGAGAAACCTCATTCAGAAACAGATTCAATATTTGAGAAAGTATCTATACCAAAGTTAGATGAATATTTAAATGACCCTACTTCTTCTTTTAAGCTAAAATTTCAAATCTATAATATTAAATGTGTCTACTATAGCTACTATGGTTTATTCGAAGAGATGCATCTTGCAGCGATAGAAGGAGCTGAATTTATAAAGGGCAATCATACCAAAAATGATCGACTATTCTTAAGCTTTATAAACAAAAAATTTATCGCAGAGCTTAAATTAAGGCTTTATGATAGTATGGCAGAGACTTTGACGATATTCAATCGAATCGTAAAGCCAAATACATTTGATTTCATTATAGTGAACCTGTATAAATTAATTATGAATTTGCATTTGGGTAATTACACCGATGCATGTGGAACACTCATAGGGCTTAGAACAACTTCTAAGAAAATCAGAGCCTCTGTGGAAATTAAGGAATACATTGAAATCTGTTACGCCTATCTACATTTTGTCAACAACACACTTGAGTTAGGAGTCAAAGAGCTATCAAAATTCCGCATTTATAAATTCTTGAATGAAGTGCCGGCTTACCAGGCAGATAAGCGGGGGCTCAATGTCAGCATTCTTATTCTGCATGTATTATTTCTCCTGGAAAAACGAAAATATGGCGATATCATCGATCGTGTCGATGCACTGAATCAGTATTCATTCCGTTACCTGAGAAAAGATGATACGTTCCGATCAAATTGCTTCATCCGCATGATCATTCAGATGACAAAGGCGGGCTTCCATCCTATTCGCACCGAACGCTACACAGCGGAATTAGCGGAAAAACTAAAGGGTCATCCGCTGGAACTGTCAGACCAACCCGTAGAAGTCGAAATCATTCCATATGAACATCTGTGGGACCTCGTCATGCAAGTTCTTGAGCGCAACAGTAAAATAAAGCGAGGTCGGCCCAAGAAACAAATTCTAGATATCTAAGGGTTGTATTTCTGCGTTCGGAACTCCTGAATTGAAATCTGAACAAATTTCACGTGAGATAATTTAATTGGACGAATTTTTGGACAGTCTCTACTGCAGTGCGACTAATTTTAGTTTCCATTAGTAGAAATCAGGCTATCGATAGTTTTACCAAAACTTTCAGAAAATCCTGATTGAGTGTAAAGGATTTGTTTATTTTTATCGGCTAATATCAACGTGGGATACGCGAATATTTTATATGCCTTTGGTACATCTTTGTCGACCAATACAATCGGATATTCAATGTTGTTGTAATTCAAGAACTTAGGAAACCTGCGTAGACTTTTTTCGCTATTATCAATAGCATTCAAACCTAAAACAGTCAGTGTTTTTGAGTCGTACTTGTTGAATACATCATTCAAGTGCGGGATAGAAAGTATACAAGGGTAGCAAGCCATGTACCAAAAGTCTAACAAATAAAAATCGCTTTCAACATCGTCTAAATTAAAACGGTTATCATTACCATATAGTTTTCCAACCACGTTTGGCAGGATATCCCCTTTTAATAAAGGAGATATCCTCTCATTTAGACTGGGAGCATAATATCGCAATTTATACTCGTTTTTTAGCGATTCAATCCTCGACGAAAAATCGGACAAAGTGAATTGATCAAACTGAATACTATCTAACGCCCAATGATTATATTGTTTATTTCCTTGAAACTCAACTGAGTATAGAATTTCTTTGATGGTTTCGTTATTTGAACTTAGGAAAAAGGCCCTAGATTCGTTTGATATTGGTGGATTGTCAGGGTAGGAGATCTTCATAGACCAACGGGGGTTCGAATCAGAGTACGCTGTTATCGAGTCTCTTTTCATTTCCTTGAGTAGATTGTCACTATTGAAGAAGCCAACATCAATTAAATTCGAATTAATGACATTCGCATATTTATGTGGATCATCGTATATAGTAATTTGTTGTTCTTTATGCTTCGCAACATAAATATCCTTCAGGTCATATATAAATTCTATATTATTTGTAATATCAACAATCCATACGGCTCCGGAAAATACTGTATCGGTTGAAGATTTTATTAACCGGCATTTAGCAGATGTTCTTGTCGTGTCCGGTCCGCTAAAATACTTGACACTATACACAACATCTAAATTAATTGATTCACTTATGCTTGCCCGATCAAAATATGACTTAAATTGTTTTGAGGGATCGGATGATTTCGATGAACAGCCTAAAAGCAAAAAAAACATTACGAATGTAAATGTGTTTTTCATTTGATAAATGTATTAAATGATCTTTTAATGAGCGAAGCTAAGCCGACAAGGCTTAGCTTCGCTAAATTGCCCTTACTCCTTTGACTCCATATAAGAGGCAAATGAAGTAGAAATAGACATGGTGCAGGATGTACATTCTAATCCACTTATACAGTATACCCCGAAATAAGGACTTAATTTACAGCCACCAGTTCCGGATGTACAAGAACACTTCACTTTATCTCCACCATCTCCTACATCCAATCCTTCATATATGTTATTCTCGTTGATATAGGAAGCTGGAACTTTGTATCCAATTAAATTTCCATAGGCGTTCATTGGCAACAACACGCAATTAAGACTTTCAATGAGCTCTTCTGTTGGATTTTCAGTGCCGTAAATTTGTTGATTGAATGTTCTAAATGCTGCTTCAACTTGCAACAAGCTTATAACTTCACTTGTAAATGCAACTTGATTAAGTCCTGCCAGTTCATTGATATCATCAATGAACTTAATTCCAGCGTCCATATTAAACATATAGATTTCCGTGGGTGTTTCAGAGGTTTCACATTTTACATATTTTCCAGTGCATTCATTGAAGTCTCCTGGTACTCCGTCTTCACATGCATCACACGAGAACCCTCTAACATACTGAACATTGCATCCGTCACTACATGTTCCGCTGCAGTTATAACATAAGCCCGTGCCGCCATATGAACTTACGCCATTTTCATCTACAAAAACGAACGTATGCCCGTTAGGTAAGGAAATTGAGTACATACTATTTGAAATTTTTACAAAGTCTGTCTCCTCTGGAAAGATTAAATTGCTTTCCACTTGGGACCAAATCGGCGCACTAAAGGCTAAAGAAAACGCTAAAATTAAATTTTTCATAGTTAATATTTAAAATTATATAATTGGAGAGTTTAATATGCTCGTTTAGGGTATTTGTGTAAAGCTTCAACATTTCTTTATAAACTACTCGAATAAAAGGGCATTTAGTGAAAAAGTTATTCAATGCCAATAGACAAGTGACTACAAATTTTAATAACCACATCGCCTCGACGCAAAACTTCTTTGGACGCGCTATCGACTACTTTATAGTTGTAAATACCAGCAGGAATTAACACAGCACATTCCTTGTGGTTTTTAGAAATGATTAGTACATAAGGACTTTGATTTTCATCACGCATGCTCAGTTCAACCTCTAATTTAATTTCTTTTTTGTTGACAAAACAGACGTCCGCGGCTTTCATTTTTTTGCAGTCATATGTAGCGTTACGTGTTTTAGTGTCATTAGATTTTAAAACACCAATCAAATCTACTACAATTCTACTGCCTTCAAGTACGCCTTCAATTGTTTGATTTTCCTGTCCAAAAACGGAGTATCCTAAAAATAAAATCAACATTATGTATCCAGTTTTCATAGCGTTATAATAAATTGTTTAGAAGTAGGATTTACATTATGAATATTAATGATTATTCGGCAATGGCAGGTAACACTATTTTTTAGTGTGATAACTATTAAATAGTATTTAAACGAAGCCCATGCGCTAGTCAAAACCAACTATGCTAATTTTAAGAATACCACGTATTTTTACCAAAGATATGGGCGCAATACCTAACAATTAAATCAAAAACACTTATTGATACGACATCGATCTGAGATATTCTCTTAAGACTCCCAAAGTGTAAGTAATTGTATATCAGTTAAATATGTACTTAGAATTAGTTTAAAAAGGATCACTGGATCGTAGAATATTGCAGTGTTAGTTTATGAAGTTGACATTTTTTACAATATATATTAAATATTATTCCGTCTTTTCGTATTTTATTTCACATTTATAGCCACCACAATACTATTTACTATGATCAATAGCATTAAGGAGTTGGTGAATTTTATCGAACACGAATCACGAACTTCACACAAGGCCAAAAAGGCCAAAAAGATATCTGGAAAAAAAAGAGAATTGTACGAGCTAATTAAATCGAACGATAGCCCTACTGTTGAAGCAATGCAAAATGCCCTCTACCCGAATGGGAAAAGAGCATCCTATCTTAAGCTTCAGGAACGCTTATGTTCCGATCTAGTTGATATTGTATTCTTCTCTATAGAAAACGGAAAAGGTGGATATATGGAGGTGCGTGCGGGGTGTATAAAGCGAACAGCACTGCTTAGAGTGCTAAAACTTAATGGATTACTCACGAATATTATTGAATTAAGCAATCCCTTGATAAAAACATGTCTGAAGTATGAGTTCAATGATTTACTAAATGAAATACTCCTTATAAATATGGAATTGTATGGTATGCTGTACCAGGATAAAAGAAAATATTTTTATTTCAGGAGGTTGTATGATAAGGTAAATCGAATCTTATTGGTTGAAAATGATATGCAACTGAGATATTCACAATATTTTATTGATTTCGCGACATCAAAAGAATTGATGAAGGATGGTGTAAGACTTAGATTGGAGGAGGAATTGGATTTTCTGAAAAATCTATTGACGCAAAATGTGTCTTATAGAACAAATATTTATTGTCATAATTCACTCTGTATTATATATGAAATATTAGGCCACTTTGGCTTAGTTGTAGCTCGGGCTGATTTAGCTTTGTCTAGCATTAAGAGTAGTGTACAAGACAATTCTCTGTTAAGAATGTCATTTCTACAGAAAAAATTGAGGGCATTAGTTAGGTTAAACAATCAAAAACTCTTTATGGAAACATTAAGTGAAATTGAAAGAATGGAAGATGAATTAGAGCATATCACATTTCAAAGTGTCTATTTTTTCAAGGCGCTGATGTATATTCATTGGAAGAAATATAGTAAGGCTATTGAAATTGTTTCAACAATTTCGTTGAACCGAAGGGGAATGAGAATGTCAGCTGTACTTATAGAAGGATTCAGAATACTTAAAGGATATTTATATTGGTTAAATGAAGAAGGGATAGTTACATATGTTAATTCTACATTCAAAAGGTTTAAGGTATATAAATTTTTAAATGAAGTCCCTATTTTTTCAAAGGATAAATCGGCGGCAAATATTGGCATATTGATACTTCATGTATTATTTCTTCTTTCCCGAAGAAAATATGATATCGTTATCGAGCGTGCAGACAGCCTGCAACAGTATACGTATCGATATCTAAGAAAGGACGATACATTTAGATCAAACTGCTTTATCAAAATGATCGTGCAAATGACTAAAGCCAATTTTCACCCTGTTCGTACACGAAGGTACTGTTCAAAGCTGAGGGAAAAATTAAGTACGATGCCCTTGAAACTATCCGAACAGCCGTTGGAGGTTGAAATCATTCCTTATGAAGACCTTTGGGAAATGATATTAGCTGTATTGGATCGTCAGCATAAAGAATCCAGATAAATTAAGTAATCAGTAAAGCGACTTCAAAAGTCCAAATTACATTAGTAAACGAACACCTGTGGGGTCTTGTCATGCAAGTTCTTGAGCGCAATAACAAAATAAAACGAGGTCGACCTAAGAAAAACGTTTAACGAAATCGATATTAGTTTTGGTTTAGAGATAATACTTCTTGAATCATCATACAACACCCGGTAAGGTCATTTAATTGGAGGTGTATGTGCAGAAGGGTTACCCAATCCTTACTGCAAGTACAAGTCATTCGTACCTGGAACTAGTAAGCTATTTACCAAGTTTTTTCTTTCTCCGATATAGATGATAGGGAAGCCATATCAGCAATACGGCTATGAGTCCTCCAAAAATTGCGGTTTTTAATAAATCAACCATGTCTACATTTCTAAAGGAATGAAGATAAACATTTACTCACACGGACTGATTCAAGTCCTCTATAATAACTAGTAAAATAAAAACGGAGTTGACCTAAAAAGACCAACCCCGCTTACATATTTTAGTAAATATTGTTTGTTACGATTCCACCGCTTCCTGATGTGCCTTCACCAATTCACGTTGCATTTCCGGAAGCACAGCGGCGTATTCCAAAAAGTCCATTTTGAACTTAGCCTTTCCTTGTGAAATCGACCGTAGTGTAGACGAATATTTTTTCATTTCCGCTAGTGGAACACGGGCCGTTATTTTTTGATAATGCCCTTCGGCATCGATACCCATGATGATGGCGCGTCGACTTTGCAAATCACTCATGACATCACCCATTACGTCTTCCGCGCACAATACTTCTAACTCGTATATCGGCTCCATCAGCTGTGGTCCTGCCTGATTAAACGCATTTTTAAATACCGTCGAAGCGGCTATCATAAAGGCCATATCATTGGAGTCGACCGGGTGCATTTTTCCATCGAAAATACAGACGCGAATATCACGACACGGCGATCCGGTCAATGGACCTTCGGCCATTTTTTGTAGCACACCTTTTTTAATGGCATTTTGATATTTACTATCGATCGATCCACCGACGATGCACCAGAAGAAGGCGAGTTGGCCGCCGGATTCGATGTCGACGATTTCGCGATTTCGCACGGACAACCCATCCGGGTCAGGCATCCCTTCTGTATAGGGCTCAATACGCATATGGACTTCACCAAATTGCCCGGCACCACCTGATTGTTTTTTGTGGCGGTAAGAATCATCGGCGCGTTTGGTAATCGTTTCGCGATACGGAATTCTCGGATCGTCAAATTCTAAATTCAGACCATATACTTTTTCGATCCGATATTTTAATAGGTCAAGGTGCAATTGCCCCTGTGCATGAATAATCGTTTGTTTTAATTCACGCGAATGCTCGACGATGATAGTTGGATCCTCTTCGTGAATGGTATGCAATACGCGCGCAAGTTTTTCAAAATCACCTTTACTCGGAGGCTTGACTGCGACACGAATACGCGAATTTGGAAATTGGATAATCGGTATTTTTCGATCTTTTCCTTTTGGTCCGAGCGTATTATTAGTATGGGAGTCTTTAAGTTTTACAGTTACACCAATATCGCCCGCAACGAGCTCATCCACCTGTTCGCGATTTTTTCCATTTGAAATATATATTTGATTAAATCGCTCTGTCGTGCCCGTCTGTGTATTTGTCAACTCATCACCGGATTTTAATTTTCCGGAATACACTTTAAAATAACTGACATTTCCGACCTGCGGCTCCGACATCGTTTTATAAATAAAAATTGTCGTTTGTCCATTATCAACGGTCAGCTCGCTGCCATCATCCAATGTTACGGCTTCGCGATCTGCTGGAGAGGGAGCAATATCATTTAAAAAGCCCATGACGCGACCGCTACCCATATTATTTAATCCGGAGGCGCAGAAGACCGGATAGATGTCGCCGGCGGATAATGCCATGGTCAATCCCTTTGACAATTCTTCCTCGGTCAGCGATCCATTTTCGAAGAACAGTTCCATTAATTGTTCGTCTTCTTCAGCGGCGGCTTCCACTATAGCATTGTGCATGAGTTGAGCCTTACCCATTTCACTTTCCGGAATGGGCACTTTGTCCGGCTTGCCACCGCCCTCTTTGAAGACGTACATCGTCATGCGCAATGCATCTACGATCGTATTGAAGTCGGGGCCTTGATTGAGTGGATATTGAAAAGGGAGCACCTTATTTCCAAAGCGTGCTTTGGCCTGCTCGAGGGTGGCTTCAAAATCGGCCTTTTCGTGATCCATTTGATTGATGACAAAAACCGTCGGTATGTTATAATTTTCGATGTATTCCCAAAGTATTTCCGTTCCGACTTCCACACCGTTGGCGGCATTCAACATCATGAGGGCGGTGTCAGTCACTTTTAATGACGAGATAACCTCACCGACAAAATCGTCCGAACCCGGCGTGTCCACCATATTGATTTTTGAGTCCTTCCATTTCAAATGCATGAGCGATGAAAAGAGGGAGTTTTGTCTGTCTTTTTCGATGTTCGTAAAATCCGATATCGTATTCTGATCATTGATATTTCCTCTCCGTTTGATTTCACCACCTTCATAGAGCATAGCTTCTATAAAGGTGGTTTTCCCGCTGCCGTGGTGTCCAAGTAGAACCACGTTTCTGATTGATTTTGGATTATTGCTCATGCTATAATTTGGTTTTATATTGAAAAAGGAACAAAATATAAGGACATATCATCGATTGGAGAAATGAAATTTAATATGTCTTTTTCGTGTGATACATTACTACATGAGGATCAAAGGGGTGTTAAATCCTTGTGATAAAAATTTATGATGACAACGGCAGCACCCCGAAATTTTCGCCTCGCTTCACACTATCCAGATAAACAATGCACGTTTCAGCGATGGTTTCTTGTAGCGATTTGTATTGAAAATCCAGCGTTTCTATTGACCGCGCATTATTAAATCCAAAGGACTGGGCTGATGTGCGCAAGGTCTCTTTCGTTATGAGTTGCATCTGCCCGGTTAGCCGAGATCGCAGCCATTCCAACCGCCAGGCAATTGCTCGAAGCCAGGGTGACAAGGGCATCGTCGGTGGCTTTTTATTTAAGGCCTGGCAAATCATGTTAATCATATCGCGAATTTTCATGTTTTCACCGCAGCAAATCATACGCTGACCCATGGCCTGCTCATTTTGAAGCATGGCAAGCGACATGCGCGCAACATCCCGGACGTCAACGAACCCCGTGCTTCCAAGCGGGTAGTATGTTAAATCGTTGTACACGGTGTCGATCAGTTTGGCCGACCCATTGCCCCAATTGCCAGCGCCCATTATCATAGCTGGATTGATAATGCCGACGTCCAATCCTTCACTTTCGCCTCGCCATATCTCATGCTCTGCCAAATGTTTTGAAAGCCCGTAGCCCGTGTCCAACGGCGAATGTTGAAACACAGTGTTTTCATCAATGACGAGTTCATTCTTTGTGCGACCGAGTGCTGCAATTGAACTGATGTGCAGGAGTTTTTCAACACCCGCTTCTAAGGACGCATTGACAATGTGTGTTGTGCCGTCAACATTTACGCGCATCATGTTTTTGAAGTCACGCTTGACAAACGAAATAATGGCGGCACTATGAATGACGATTTCGACGTCTTGCAATGCTTCTACCAATATTTCATAGTCAAAGAGGTCTGCCTCAATCCACTCCACCTTATGTTCGATGGACGCGACCAGATTCATTCGACTCGACTTGCGCTTGATAGCCTTAACATTTTTATAGCCATCAGCGACTAGCATGCGTAAAATATACGAACCCAAAAAACCGGTACCTCCGGTGACGAGTATAGTTGAATTAGCTGTCATTTAATTGGTCGATTGCATTGCGCTAACCATTATTATATAGGCTGCCTCCCGATACGCTACGCGTGGCGCCCGTTCGTCTGTGATCGAATATAGCTTTATTGTGAAGCCTGTATAATCCAGCAACAGACATTAGCGCCGCTTCCTTAAAATTAATAATATCATCCGGCGGTATGGTTACATCTATTTTTGTGTCTAATTTATTGTTTAATTTTTCAATAAAATAGGTGTTATACGCACCTCCTCCGGTAACGAGTAATTTTGAGTTTTCGCTTATATTGGAATTAAATGATTCGGCTATTACCTGGCTAAAAAATGCTGTCAAGGTTGCCAGTATATCCTGGATACTATATTTCGTGAAATTATCTATTTCGTCGATCCACTGTCGGACTGTCGTATTGTCCAGTGACTTTGGAAATGGAAGCTTAATAAACGACCATTGAAATAAGAAGTCGAGTAATTCGGCTTGAACTTTGCCCGTACGTGCGAGTTGACCCTCATTGTCAAATTGCCGATTTAATTTTTGGGCAAAAAAGTCGAATGCTTGATTAAATGGACAGATGTCAAACGCAATAGGATTGTCTTTGTGTGGAATATTAAGATTAGCTATTCCTCCCAGATTCAGAAAACAGTCGTATGACGGAAACAAAACCCGATCGGCGAGTGGAGCCAAAGGTGCACCCTGACCGCCAAGTGCCATGTCTCCGCCTCGGAAGTCGACCATTACAGGTAGCCCGGAAATGGCCGACATGGCAGCACCATCGCCGATTTGGCACGTCATGTGCGCGTCCGGATAGTGAAATACAGTATGGCCGTGACTTGCAACGTAGTCAATTGAGTGGTTTGATTCATCCGCAAAGTGTCGAATTAAGTTCCCCAGGTAATGACCAAAATCGATATGCAATTGCCACAGCTCTTTCCCATTTAATTTTGTTGACCCGGCCAATCGCCGAGCCAATTGGTCTTCAAAGGGAATGGTCTGTGCAGATAATATTTTCCAATCTCGAACACGTATTATTTCATCGATAGAAAAACTGATCAATGCCATGTCAACACCATCCAGGGAAGATCCGGACATTAAACCAAGGATATTAAAATTCATTTCTTTTTGGCAAACGATTGACTGTAGATGGCAACTTTTTTAATTTCTTCTTCGGAAAGTAATTTTTTAAAAGGTGTCATCGCATTTTTACCATTTGTGATGATGACAATGCGTTCATCTAAAGTCATGACTGATTCTTTCAAATCCTTTGCGCCATTAAGTTCGAGATTGCCTTTAATGCCATGACACAATTTGCAGTGCTTGGCAAATAACTCTTCACCGGAAAGAGTCAAATCGATGGTTGCCGATTTTATTTCTTTTTTTGGAGATTTGGGCTTCTTGGTGTCGCCCGCGCAGCCTACGATCAGTAGTAAGGAAAATAGAAGCAATAAATTTTTCAATGGCAATCACATTTTACTAATTTTAAATCAGGATGGGCGGTAGTCAACCTTGACCAGGTTCATTTTACTACCATTGTCACTTGGCACTATGAAGGACATGCCATCTAATTGTACGGCATCCGTAAATCGCAGCCGCAACTTTTGGTATTCTGTACTCATGACACTCTTTCGTTGAGACTTTCCATTGCCTGCAATTATATACTCACTCACCGTATTGCTATTACTTATTTCATCATTAAAAAATAAGCGAATTGCAGACCGATTTTTAAATAAAAAATAGGAGGAATATATCCCATCGTCATCCTGCGAATATTGTTTTTTATGCAAGACCAAATTCCAATGTTCGGATCCATCCGGATTAAAAGCATGCATGACGAGGTCTTCGTGATAGAAGTCTGTCCAGTTTCGACCACCGGCATTTCGACTGCGTTCAGCGGCGGCCAATCCACCATATCGCTGATGTGTTTTTTGAATTTCACTGATCAGCAGCATTCCACCATCTTCCCGGAGTACGATGTCTACGGGTTTTAAATCTAAGATTCCCTCCTGTTTATCTTTATGCTCTGCGATTATTTCCTGTTCTAATTTCGTGTCAAATGGAAACTTTTTGTAAATCCGTTTTTCGGGATTTAATATATTGATGCGCAACGCATACAGTCCGTTCACCCGACTATTTGGTCGTTCGGCATACAGCCCGGATACGACGATGTAATCGTTTTGGTTATCATACAGGATGTACTTCTCCTCACTTTTCAAATCTTGCACTTCCACATTAAATTGGAGTGGTTTTTTCATCCCTTTCGAATATCGGATAACCTGAAGGTTCATCCGCTGCTTTCTATATCCTATAGGGCTGTGGTCTGTAACAAAATAGCCAACACCGGAATTTGACACGAGCGCTTTTGCAAATCGTTCACGGAGTTTTCCATCCGTTTCTATCTCTCCAAACCACATGTATGATCGTGTATTCAGATCATAACAATGCGCATAAATAACGCTGTTTTTTTCAACCGAATAAATCATGATCTTACTTCTGTCATCACTTTCGGCTTGAGCAAAGCGCGGCGTAAAATCAGTTTTTTCGGAAACAAAAACAGTATCTTTTTCAACGACAGTAAGCTGGCTGTCATATTGCCGGGCCATCATTACCACACGCCCTTTTTGCTTGTAGTAATAAATAAAATTAATTAAACCATCTAAAATATTTATGCTAAAAGGCTCAATCCGCTTACGTTCAAATTCCATTTCATTTGATCGTATAAAGCGTAATTCGCTATCGTAAACATGAATGGTCGTTTTACTGGCCTTTTGATGAAAAAAGTAGATATAATTATCGGTTTGACCAATTATTTGATAGAGTTCATCGGTACGAATCGAGATATCTTCAGAAATAAGTACGGTTTGCGCACCAGCGCTGAATTGGATAAGCGCCAGTAGTAGAAATGCTATTGTATGGAAAAATCGGTTCAAATTAAATCTGCAGTTAATCGTACATTACAGGGCTTCGATTTTTTTGAGAAGCGATTCCGTTTCTTCGTAATCTTGTCCTTTTTCTTTCGCAATACGTATCGCTTCTTTAGCGGCGGCCAGTGCCATTTTTTTATCACCAAGTTTGAAATACAAAGCAGCTAATGTGTCATTGTTCATGTAGTTACTGTCCTGGTCTACGGATATTTTGGCCCAATTTAATGCATGCTTAAGATGATCGACATCGTCGACATTTTCATAAAATGTCCATGCAACAGAATTCAACATCTGCCAATCCGTGACATTGTATGTATTGAGATAATGGACGGCGGCTTCACAATATTTTGACTTCATTTCATCATCGGCTAGTCTCGAATATTTACGCATATTGTATTCCGCAAAATATTCTTCGCCTTTATTTCCAAATACTTCAGAAAAATAATTACGTTGTTCGTCGACATCCATTTTATCCGCATGAATTTGACGCGCTGTACCAGCTTTTAGTTTCCGGTCAATTTGTGCCAGATCAGCATGTTCGGCTAATGCGTTTCGATTTTTAACGACGTATTTATACAATTCGTCAGTGGGCTCATAGCTGAACATTTCAGCAATGTATGGTGCATTTTCTGCAGAACTCCAATCCTCCTGCGTAGCCAAATATTCGGCGGCTATGTCCGCTGCTCCATCGTCATATGCATTTTGCAATGCCTGTGAATATTTTTTAAGAAAGGCCGGATCGCGATCTCCTTTATCATATTTCATCATTAAGCTACCCAGTCTGTTTTCTTCATCAACTGCGACATTTCCAAGTTCAATAAATTTTTCGGCTTTCATATATCCCAGCCCCTTGTGTGCCACATTTCCATTTGCATCAACGAATACAAATGTTGGATAAGCCCGAACATCGTATGCTTTTGCAAATAAAATACCTTCTCCTTTCTCCATGTCGATTTTCATATTGATAAAATGCTCATTATAAAATTCGCTCACGGCGGCATCGGTAAAGACACTTTTAGCCATCATTTTGCAAGGGCCGCACCAGGTCGTGTAGGCGTCCACGAAAATGACTTTATTCTCTTTGTTAGCTTTTTTCAAGGCCATTTCCCAGTCACCTTCTTCAAAGTTTATATGTGCATCTTGCGCGTATAGATTGACGGAAAATAGAAGCAGAAGGGATAAGCTGTAAATGATAGATTTCATGATCATTATTTGGTTTGTCTTAAAAACGTATGTAAGGTAGATATGTTTTGGTGAAAAATGACGAGAAATTCATATGACAATTTGTGCATATGCATTAGATTTTGACGTATTGTTCTTTTTACATTTGGCGACAATTTCATAGATAAATGGGGAAGAAACAAATAATAGAATGTGTTCCAAACTTTAGCGAAGGAAGGAACATGAACATATTGAAGTCGATTGCGGACGCAATAAGAAGTGTTGAAGGGGTTAAGCTCCTCGATGTTGATCCGGGAAAAGCCACGAATCGTACCGTGGTCACATTTGTCGGCGAGCCTCAAGACGTTGTCGATGCTGCATTTGAGGCCATAAAGCGCTCATCTGAACTTATTGACATGAGCGGACATACGGGTGAGCATCCTCGGATGGGCGCTACTGATGTCTGCCCACTCATCCCGATAGCTAATATTACAATGGATGAAGTTGTCGAATGGGCACATAAACTGGGAGAGCGCGTAGGACGAGAATTGGGGTTATCTGGCTACTACTATGAAAATGCTGCAACTTCAGCAGAACGTAAAAACCTGGCTAGCATTCGGGCGGGTGAATACGAAGGGATGGCCAAGAAAATAGTTGATCCGGAGTGGAAACCGGATTTTGGGCCAGCCACCTTCAACCCGCAATATGGAGCAACGGCTATAGGCGCACGCGATTTCCTTATCGCATACAATGTTAATTTAAACACCACTTCGGTTAGACGAGCCAATTCAGTGGCATTTGATGTCCGGGAAAAAGGTCGCATAAAAAGAGAAGGAAACCCCATTACCGGAGCGATAATTCGAGATGAAAATGGAGACCCCGTTCGCGATCCCGGAATGTGCAAATCGGTGAAAGCGATCGGTTGGTTTATAGCGGAATACGGACTTGCACAGATCTCTATGAATTTGACCAATATCGCGGAAACAAATTTGCATGAGGCATTTGAGGCTTGCCGCAAAAGCGCTAATACAAGAGGGCTACGCGTCACAGGCTCAGAACTTGTTGGCCTCGTTCCTAAACAAGTCATGGTTGATGCTGGCAAGTACTTTTTACAAGCACAGGAGCGGTCAACTGGCATACCCGATGAAGAGTTGATAAGAATTGCAGTGAAGTCCATGGGGTTGGATGAATTAGGGGAGTTCGACATTCGAAAAAAGGTAATTGAATATCGGATGGAGGATGAAGACGCGAGACCTCTTATTAATATGTCTTTGTCGAAGTTTGCAAATGAGACAGCTTCGGAGAGCGTCGCACCAGGTGGTGGATCCGTTTCTGCCTATGTTGGTGCACTTGGAGGTGCATTAGCTACTATGGTAGCTAACCTTTCAAGTCATAAAAGGGGCTATGATGATCGTTGGGCGTACTTTTCAGATTGGGCGGACACCGGTCAAGCCATTCAAAATCGGCTCCAGCAACTAGTCGATGAAGACACGGATTCGTTCAATGCCATCATAGCGGCTGTGCGCATGGCTAAAGGGAGTGATGAGGAAAAACGTGCGCGTCAAAAAGCTATGATTGAAGCGACTAAAGGAGCCGTAATCGTCCCATTTAATGTAATGCAGGAGGCATTGAAAATATTTGACGTAGCAGAAGCTATGATCAAAGAAGGTAACCCAAATTCTATATCAGATGCCGGTGTCGCTGTCCTGTGCGCACGGGCAGCCATACGCGGTGCATTTCTCAATGTGCAAATCAATTGTCAGGACATTGATGACGCAACATTCACTGATACGCACCTATCGCAGGCACAGGAAATTGCAGATCAAGCCGCGAAGCGGGAGGAGGAATTGATCCGTATTGTCAAAATGTCAATGAAGTAGACCGTTTGTCCAGGGGCCTCGTATAGCGCAGCTTTACTGGCACCTGCAAGTTTCATCCATAAATTTCTGCGCGCACGCTGCGCAGCACATAGCCTATAATAAAGACAGGAGTCTTAAATATCTGCACCAATTAGGTACAGTGGTAAGTCTAACTTTCTTTACAAAATGTAAAATAAACTTTACATAATGTCAGTTTTATATTACATTTGATTCAAAATTGACTTATTATGAACAGTATTAATCTTTTTCCGACCAGATTCAAAAAGATCGGTTGGATGATTTTTGTACCGGCTTCTATCCTGGGCATATTCAGCTTGTTTAGCGGATATGAACCAGCCGCCTTAGTGCTAAATGTTCCTTCGTTCTTTATCGACGAATTGTTCAAAACATCAAAATTCTTCGGATTTGTGGAGAACAACATCTTTAATGAATTAATCGGCATTTTAATTATAGTCGGAGGATTGTTTGTCGCCTTTTCACGAGAGACGGACGAAGATGAATTTATTTCGAAGTTAAGGCTGGACTCGTTGGTCTGGGCGACGTACGTTAATTACGGTGTATTGGTTATTTCCTTTTTGTTGGTGCATGACATAGCATTTTACTACGTGATGTTGTTTAATATGTTCACGATTCTGTTGTTTTTTATTATGCGCTTCAATGTTCGGCTTCATCAATTTCGCAAATCAGTCTAGGCATGAAAAATACCATTCGCGTTGAACGTGCACGCAAAAAACTAACACAGGCGGCGTTGGCAGATCTGGTTAAGGTAAGTCGACAAACCATTAATGCGATTGAGCTGGGCAAGTACGTCCCGTCTACGGTAGTCGCGCTGCGGTTGTCAAAGGTATTTGGCATTTCAGTCAATGAAATTTTCGAGTTGGATGAGGAGGATTAATGGGTTTAAAACCCGGCCGTTGGGAGGTATAGTCGCCAGGCATCTA
>JANQSS010000089.1 GCA_028279185.1 Saprospiraceae bacterium
AGCGACACGGTGTACGCGATACGTGGCGCGCGTTACGCAATACGCGACGCGCATTACGCGATACGCGACGTCACTGGAACGTTACGCGACCTCCAGGGCTACCGTACAATTGAAGATGAGATCATTCGGTATGTCGTTCATGACAATTGGAATTCCTCCTTGAATTGTGAAACCGTGACTTTTCCAGCGTTTAATCCTATGCGAGATTTGGTCCAAGGTTTCGAGATTTCACCAGAATCTCGAGCGCCAATTATCCCCAAAGCGGCGATACCGGTGTTGAACTTTAAGGGATATTGAACAGATCAATAAGGAGAGTGGGTACCACGTTCTCCTCACCCACTACACCACTTCATCCTACTCTTCTCCCTGTTGTCTCTGGCACCTTTTTGCTACGTACTCGCCAAACAGCGCTTGCAATTCCATGTTCGGCTGCGTACTTTCCTATCGATGCCCTTTCTTCTGGTGTGTAATCGTTGTAGCGTATCCGTCGTCTCGGACTTCGATCCTTTTTCGTTTTCGATTTCCTTGTCGCTCAGCGATGGCACTCTCGATGGCATGCCAGCTTTGGCGAAGAATGGATACAGCGACATAGTAAGTAGTAATAAAATCTTTCACCTCCTTCACTCAAAGCAGCTGAGAATGGAGAATGAGCTCGCGCTCGCGCGTATGGCAAGCCGTTCGGAACAAAAATGATAATGGACGTTACGTGACGTCCATTTTAAATTTACAGCATGACGTGACGTACGTGCCTTACAACATGACGTTACGTCTCTTATAGCATG
Source organism: Saprospiraceae bacterium (assembly GCA_028279185.1). Classification (GTDB taxonomy): domain Bacteria; phylum Bacteroidota; class Bacteroidia; order Chitinophagales; family Saprospiraceae; genus JANQSS01. The sequence goes on from JANQSS010000089.1 coordinate 783, forward strand.
ACGTTAAAACTTCTCATGCAGCCATAGCATTCTGAAATTTATTATGCCTGTGCAGTACACTGTGGCTTAACTGAATCAAGCCTGAGCATGCACTCATGGTAGTGTTAGACTCGGATTCCGGACAAAAAATTCGTTTCTTGGCAAAGCTTTGGAAGTGAGTTCTACAATGACTAAGCATCAAAATGGCGTTTGTTCCATGCAAAATGGTTGACTGGTTGTTGAGATATTTCATTATTTGTAAGTGTAGGTCATGCAAAAATTTCAGCTTCTTTTTCATAGAAAAAATGGTAGTTATCTAATAGTTAGCCGTACAACAATATTTTACAGGAGTCAGTAAATACTCATATTTCATCGAATTTTGGCCATATGAACATGGATCTACCGTCAAAATACTTGAATTAAATGTATGCACACATATGCATCCCATGTACACAAGATATTGTACACATGA
>JANQSS010000111.1 GCA_028279185.1 Saprospiraceae bacterium
ATTCTAATTCAGATCCAACCGTACTATTCACATGTGGTTCTCCTACATTATTTGCAAGGGCATGATCCATCGATGCGTCTCCGGTGTCCGTATACTGTACACCCGCAAATACTGGCTCATTTTCAAAACTCGTTCCTTCAATTACTACTGGTACCGCAGATCGAGACGAGCCTTGTAATTCCGGTTGACCTCCTCCTCCACACGTGAAAAAGTCATTGCTGAATGTCGTCATAAAGTCACCACAGTTATCCGTCGTACCCGCTACTATCGCTGCCGAATCCGCCGACGTAAGGGTTGCCTCTCCATTATCGTCTACATAGACCACTATATCATTGCATACTGCAACTGGCGCCATCGTATCTTGAACCGTTACACCTGCCACACATGAACTCTCATTTGTCCCATCACTATACGTAACCGTTACATCCACTACTCCTATATCCGCACACGTAAAACTAGACGGACTAAATGTACTTGTAACCGTACCACAAGCATCTGTCGTCACCGATGTGATCGCCGAAGAATCCGCAGATGACAAAGTGTACATACCATTGGCATCTAGCTCCACCGTAATGTCATTGCACATTGCATCCGGTGGGGTCTCATCACTAACGTCAAATGATGCCATGCAGGACGAAACGTTGTCTTGTTCGTCCCATACGTACATGGTAATTGTATTTGATCCTATGTTCGAACAGTCTAACATCATGACATTGTCATTTACATCCGTATCAGAGAAGCTAAACCGAAGGTCTCCCACAGCCGTGCAGTTATCCGCTGAATTTAAATTCAATTGAAAGGCTTGAATGACTGAATTCCCGTCAGGCATGAGCACAAAATTGCCTGAACTAATGCAGAAAGGCTGCGGAGGGGTCACATCATCAATATAAATAAAATCGGTACAAGAGACATTCTGATTTCCACCACCATCATCGTAGCGTGCCTGCCAGCGCACCTTTTTATAGCCACTACCCAAGTCTACTGTAACCGTTGGTGCCAAAGGATCATGCGGAATGACAGTCCAATCGCTCCAAGGGCCTTCATTGCCGCCGTTTTCATTGGATTCCCGATATCTGTATCGCAACCGATTAACCTGATCGCATGCATCAGTCAAGGCTGGAGTTGGAAGGTCAACATCGCAATTGATAGCGGATGCTATCAATGTATCGGCATCACCCATCGATGTGCCTGATTTACCGGGGCATACTAAATCAACCGTACAGTCAATCGCTGAAAGATATATGTTGTCAAATGCTGCTCCCCAATTAAAACCGCCATCATCATCGTAACAACAGCGAATTTGAAAGTCGGCATTTGAATAAGCTGATAAATTCATAGCGATAGCACCGTTAGCATCAGCCTGAATATCAAGTATATTATCCCAAGACGCACCATTGAATAAATCGACCTCACAATCGCCGTTACCAGATCCATTAGTGCCGACCGTTTCGTTTTCCCAATCCAGATAGAGGGAATCTCCGCCATCGCTCAAATCGAAAACAGGTGATTCAAAACAATGTCTTCCAACTGTACCCCCGCCGCCACCTATTGCATCGTCGTCTATCACCATTTGCGTGTCGTCAAAATTGGGGTTGGGATTGCCTGACCCAGATCCATCGATGGCCGGATAGCCATTCGTGCATACGATAGAGAACAACTCTGTGTTATCGCACGGTCCAAGTGCTGTAGACGCCAAACTTGTGGTAGTTGGTGTCCAGACACTGTAATCTTCATTATCCGGATCGAGCAGCACCACCTGAGCTTTTGACATCGAATTCATTAAGAACAGCGAAGCATAGGTTAGCGCGGCAATCAACCATTTTTGGCTTTGGAAGTTTAATGTGTAGCTTGTTGCTTTCATAGATTTATAATTTTCATGAATATAAAAGGGATAATTGCTATAATTTATAATCGTATAATTTACCAAATTGAATAGTACATGGCCTTTGGGACAAGAATGAACCAGAAGATATAGGCAAAACCAATCCATTCTGCACCATAAACTTAGTGTAAATTGTTCGGAAATAATAATGCATTCGACTATCGGTTTCTTATCCGACACCAAAGGAGAGTCTGGAATTTGCATCCCCCAACGTTGAAAGGGAGTATAAAGAATAGTTTAAGGGGCGAAGAGGATATTAATTGTTGAATTTTTCAATTCCGGCAAGCCTGGTACAAATAAACAAAAGAATGGATGCGAGATGCGCTACTTTGAAGAATTGTTACGCAGGGCGTCTACTTTGTGATAGAACAGAATTAATTTCTACGGAAACACCCTGTATAATAATAAGAGGAGCGATGAATATTATCAATCGTCCCTCCGCATTATTTATTATGTAATATTTCTATTCTTCTTCTTGAGATGCAGCTGCTGTCGTTGCAGCGGCTGCCTTGCCACCACCACGTCTGCTTCTTCGTGTTCGTTTCTTACCGCTGCCTGTCTTATCGTCTTTGATGTATACATCATTGTAGTCGACTAATTCGATAAGGGCCAGTTCTGCACCGTCGCTTTGTCGAAACCCTGTTTTAATAACACGCGTATAGCCACCGGGTCTATCTGCGACTTTAGAGGCTATGTCTCCGAATAATTCCGTCACTGCGTGCTTATTTTGTAAATAACTAAATACGACACGCCGTGAATGTGTTGAATTAGTTTTTGATTTCGTGATTAAAGGTTCAACAAACTGACGTAATGCTTTCGCTTTAGCCAACGTCGTATTTATACGTTTGTGTTCAATCAGGGCAATAGAAAGGTTTCGTAGCAGCGCTTTGCGATGTCCTTTTTTTCGCTTAAGGTGGTTGAATTTTTTTCCGTGTCGCATAATTAATAATTTATTTTCTTCACAGCAGCGCTTCGACTTATACGTAAGGAGCGATTACTGTATAGTTTAATTTTCCTAATTAGTCCTTGTCCAACTTGTATTTTGACAGATCCATTCCAAATGTCAGTCCTTTATTTTGGAGAAGTTCTTCTATTTCCACGAGAGATTTTTTCCCGAAGTTTCGGAATTTCAATAACTCGTGTGTATCGTATTGAACGAGTTCGCCAAGTGAATTGATTTTTGCTGCCTTCAAACAATTGTATGCACGAACAGACAAGTCTAAATCCTCTAAGGATGTTTTTAACAATTTGCGCATGTGTAAGATGTGCTCATCTACAACATTATCTTCTTTACTACCCGCTTTATCAAATGTGATATTTTCGTCAGAAATCAACATGAGGTGCTGAATCAAGATGCGCGCAGCTTCTTTAATTGCTTCCTCCGGATGAATTGTTCCATCGGTTTTTACATCGATAGTTAATTTTTCATAGTCCGTGCGTTGACCAACACGTGTGGTCGAAATGCCATACGCAACATTTTTGATTGGCGTGTAAATTGCATCAACAGGAATGACACCAATGGGTGCATCTTTTGGAAGGTTTTCATCGGCAGGAACATAGCCACGCCCCTTTGTGACGGTCAATTCCATTTCAAGGGTAACAGAAGACTCCATATGGCAAATTTCCAAGTCGGGGTTCATCACTTCAAATGCATTGGTAAACTTAACAATGTCACCAGCCACAAATTTCTCACTACCGCTAACTGTCAGGTAAATTGTTTCCTGAGACGAATCGGAATCTTCTATGGCATTTTTAAGTCTTACTTGTTTCAGGTTTAAGATAATATCCACAACATCCTCCACAACACCTGTGATCGTAGAAAACTCATGATCAACACCTGCAATGCGAACTGCTGAAATCGCATAGCCTTCTAAACTAGAAAGAAGAACACGTCTCAACGAATTACCCACAGTTTGTCCAAAGCCTGGCTCCAAAGGTTTAAATTCAAAAGTACCTTCGAAGTCCGTAGACTTCTGCATAATTATTTTTTCCGGCTTCTGAAAGTTTAGTATACTCATGTATCAGCTTAAAATTGAAATAAAAGGAAAAGATTCGTGCCGCATATCAATTACGACGCCATACTATTATTTAGAATATAATTCGACGATCAATTGCTCATTGATATTCTCCGGAATTTGAGAACGAACGGGCAGTTCTATAAACTTGCCCTCCTGGCGTTCTTTATTCCATTCCAACCATGGAAACTTTTTTAAGTCTACATTGCGATTCAATGCTTCTTGCACCACAAGCAAGGCCTGAGATTTTCCCCGAACGGAAATAATATCTCCAGGGCGTAAAAGACACGACGGAATGTTAGTCAATACTCCATTAACGAGAATATGTTTGTGTGATACTAATTGTCTCGCTGCTCGGCGCGTGGGTGCAATCCCCATCCGGAATACAGTATTGTCTAATCGCGATTCGAGCAGTTGCAATAGGATTTCACCAGTAACGCCACTCTTACGTGAGGCTTTATCGAATAAGTTACGGAATTGACGTTCGAGTACACCGTATGTATACTTCGCTTTTTGTTTTTCCATTAACTGTAAAGCGTAATCCGATTTTTGCCGTCTACGGCGTGTATTACCGTGTTGGCCTGGTCCGTATTTTTTACGATCGAATGCGCGATCCGGGCCGTAAATGGCCTCACCGAATGCTCTAGCTTTTTTTGTTTTTGGTCCTGTATATCTTGCCATGCTGCTTTTCTATCTTAAGAGTCGCTTATGAAATTATACTCGTCGCTTTTTAGGAGGACGACATCCATTATGTGGAATGGGTGTCACATCTTTTATCCGTGTAACTTTTATTCCAAGATTATCTAGTGCCCGAATGGCCGCTTCTCGACCAGAACCGGGGCCTTTGACAAACACTTCGCAAGAACGCATTCCAGCGTCCAATGCTACCTGACCCGCATCTGCTGCAGCGATTTGCGCAGCATACGGTGTGTTCTTCTTTGAACCTCTGAAGCCTGCTTTTCCGGCCGATGCCCAGGAAATAACTTGACCCTGTTTATTGCAAAGCGAAATAATGATATTGTTAAATGAAGCCTGGATGTAAGCATATCCACTTGGATCCACTTTGACCTTTCTTTTCTTTGCTTTTGCTCTAGCTTTTGCCATTAGAATGATTTAAATACTGATCTTAAATTATTTCGGTGCTTTCTTCTTGTTTGCGACTGTCTTTTTACGTCCTTTACGGGTACGTGCATTGGTCCGTGTTCGTTGCCCATTTACAGGCAACCCCTTTCTATGTCTTAGGCCTCTGTAGGAGGCTATATCCATTAAACGTTTGATATTCAATTGGAGATCGGACCGGAGTTCACCTTCGACTTTATAGTCATTTTGAATGATGAGGGCAATCTCACGAATATTGTCATCGGTCCAATCTTGAACCTTTGTATGTTCATCGATTTTGGCTTTTGCCAAAATCTCGGACGCACGTGTTGGGCCAATTCCGAAAATATACGTGAGGCTTATTACGCCTCGCTTGTTTCTTGGTAAGTCTACACCTGAAATTCTTGCCATTATCTACTACTATTTTTCATCAGCTACGAAAGGTCTCTAGCCCTGACGTTGCTTGAACTTTGGGTTCTTTTTGTTGATGATGTAAAGTCGTCCTTTTCTTCGCACGATTTTGCAATCTGCGGAACGTTTTTTAATTGAAGCTCGTACTTTCATGAGTTTCGTATTTAATCACAAATTTCTTGAATTACATAACTATAAGTCAATGAAATTCAATTATTTATATCGGTACACAATTCGTCCTCTGGATAAGTCGTATGGTGACATCTCAACGGCGACTTTATCTCCGGGTAGAATGCGGATGTAATGCATACGCATCTTTCCTGAAATTGTGGCCACGATGACATGATCATTTTGGAGGCGAACACGGAACATTGCATTCGAAAGCGCCTCGTCAATGATACCATCTTGTTTAATTAATTCCTGTTTAGCCATGGTCAAAATTTCGGAGTGCAAATATCGGCTTTTCCACCGACATTTGAGTAAGATTGTCATTATTTTTTATCGCTTCCTCAACGTAGCTGTGATCGGATAATATATCAGGCCCATCGGCTGTCACCACTACTGTATGTTCAAAGTGCGCCGATGGCTTACGATCCTTACTAACTATGGTCCAGCCGTCTGATAGTTGTCGGACATTTCGCGTACCCAAATTCACCATTGGCTCAATGGCAATAACAAGATCTTTTTTCAACAATATACCCTTCCCACGACGTCCGTGATTTGGAACTTCAGGTGCTTCGTGTAAATTTCGGCCTATTCCGTGTCCGACAAGCGCTCGAACGACACCATACCCATTTTGTCTTTCGCAATAGTCCTGCACCGCATGTCCGATATCACCCATTCGATTACCGGGTTTCGCCTGTGCTATTCCCAGATACAAACTCGTTAGGGTTACTTCCATCAACTTTATGACTTCCGGATCAACCTCCCCGATAGCGAATGTATAGGCCGCATCACCAAAAAAGTCATTCTTATACACACCGCAATCAATGGAGACAATATCACCATCCTTGAAAGGCTCTTCCTTAGGAAAACCATGAACAACTTGTTCGTTTAGCGATACACATAGCGTTGCAGGAAAGCCATTGTATCCTTTAAAACCGGGCTTCGCATCATGCGATCTAATGAAGTCCTCGGCTTCTTTATCTATTTCGGAACTTTTGGCTCCAGGCTTCAATCGCGAAGCGGCCAGGGCTAATGTCTTGCAAACGAGGTGGCAATTTTCACGAATGATTTCGATCTCCGAAGGAGTCTTATAATAAATCACTCTGCTCATAACTACATCGAGGCACCGATGCCTTGCATACTACTTCGCCCTTTTATCTTACCTGATTGGACCAAGCCGTCGTACTTACGCATCAAAAGGTATGTTTCAATCTGCTGTAATGTATCCAACACAACAGCGACCATGATTAACAGTGATGTTCCTCCGAAGAAGATTGCAAATCCAGGATTGACACCAAAAGCGACCGCAAAAGCGGGAATGATCGTAATGATGCCCAGGAAAATGGAGCCAGGCAGTGTGACTCGCGTGGTGATTGAATCGATATACTCCTCTGTAGCCTTGCCCGGCTTAATTCCGGGAATAAAGGCATTCTGTCTTTTTAGGTATTCCGAGTATTGTTTAGGGTTTACAACGAGTGCCGTGTATACGTACGTAAATACCACGACGAGAAAGAACGATATGACACTGTACCAAAACGAAAATGGATCATTCAATCCTCTCAAGAATGAATTGCTCGCCATGACACTTTCATCGGTAACAAAGTATTGTGCAATAGTCATAGGCAGGAACATTATTGCCTGGGCAAAGATGATAGGCATAACGCCGGCCGCATTCACCTTTAATGGAATGTAGTCCCGTTCGCTCCGCACGGGAACCTGACCGGTTGCACGTCCCACCATACGTTTGGCTACTTGAATTGGAATTTTCCGTACACCTTGTACTATAAGTACTGTGGCCATCGTAACGATGAAAAGTAACGCCATTTCTATCACAAATAGAATAAGCCCCCCGGCTTCAATTTGCTTTTGGAATTCAAAAGCAAAGGCACGTGGCAAGGAAGCAATGATTCCAACCGTGATGAGTAAGGAAATACCATTTCCAATTCCCCGATCTGTAATACGCTCACCTAACCACATTGCGAAAATGGTTCCAGTAGAAAGGATAATAATATTTGCCAAGAAGAACAATCCTTGCGGTATGTTCGGGTCAATCGCCCCATAACTTTTAATAAGGCCTAGATAACCTGCTCCTTGTACGAGCGTAATAAAAACGGTGAGTAATCGTGTCAATTGTGTAATTTTCTTTCGGCCTGATTCTCCTTCTTTTTGTTGTAGTCGCTGGAAATACGGTACAGCAAAACCAAGGAGTTGAATAATGATCGAAGCCGTGATATATGGCATAATACCCAGGGCAAATACAGCTGCCTGGTTAAATGCGCCACCACTAAAAATATTAACGAGTTCTAAAAGGCTATTAGCAGCCCGATTAGCTGCTGCCTGTTCAAGCGCTGCAGGTACGACACCCGGCAACACAACAAAGGCTCCAAAACGATAAACCGCTAACATGCTCATCGTAAAAAGGATACGTTGACGCAATTCTTTGATCTTCCAAATATTCTTTATCGTGTCTATGAATTTCTTCATTGTGTTTATTTATCTAAGTAAGCGCTGTTAATTGCTTATAAATTCCTCGTATGCTTAAACATCAAATAATCGTCAGAGTTCCGCCTGCCTTTTCGATTGCTTCGGTAGCGGACTTCGAAGCCGCATGGGCATGAACCGTCAAACCAGTGGTAACTTCTCCGTTCCCAAGTATTTTGATCTTGTCTGTTTTTCTGGCGATCCGATGTTTTCTGAAAAAATCGTAATCGAGTGTGTGCGTGTTATATTTTTCGGCGTAGTGCTGCAATTCGAATAAGTTTACTACAGTATAATTTATTCTGAATGGCGATTTAAAACCACGTTTTGGCACTCGCATTTGAAGTGGCGTCTGTCCGCCTTCGAAATTTAATTTTCGGCTGTATCCCGATCGTGACTGAGCCCCTTTGTGCCCGCGAGTTGACGTACCGCCGTGGCCGCTTCCTTCGCCACGTCCTACGCGTTTTCTCTTTTTTGTTGCACCGGTAGCCGGTTTTAAATTATACAATTCCATAATGCTCGCTATTAGAGGCTAATTAATTATAGTTTTTCGATGGTAATCAAGTGTGCAATTTTATTTATCATGCCCTCAACCTGAGGAGATAGTTCTTTTTCAACAGATTGATTAATTTTTTTCAATCCGAGTGCACGCATCGTATCCTTTTGTTTTTTGGAACGATCAATTACACTTTTTATCTGTGTTAATTTAACTCTTGCCATTGCTTTCCGCTTATCGGATACTATCCATTAAATAATTTCTCCATACTGATGCCGCGTTCGCGTGCAATATCCATAGGAGATCTCAATTTCTTTAGGGCGTCAATTGTGGCCTTGACCACGTTATGTGGATTCGAAGAGCCTTGTGATTTGGCCAATACGTTATGCACGCCACATGCTTCTAATACGGCTCGCATTCCACCACCCGCGATTACTCCCGTACCATCCGAAGCTGGTTTGATGAGTACTTTTCCAGCGCCATACTTGCCGTATTGCTCATGTGGAATGGTGCCTTTAAAAATAGGAACCTTGATAAGGTTTTTCTTTGCGTCGTCCACTGCCTTAGATATTGCTTCGGACACCTCACGAGCTTTCCCGAGTCCGTGTCCCACTGTACCTTCACCATCACCTACGACGACTACAGCTGCAAAGCTAAACGTACGTCCACCTTTTGTGACTTTAGCCACACGATTCAAGTTTACCAACTTTTCTTTTAATTCCGTTTCAGCTGGTCTAACTCTGTTTTTTGATTTTTGATTTGCCATAACGCTTATGTACTTCGTCCTAAAGTTTTAATCCATTCTCTCGTGCCCCTTCGGCCAATGCTTTCACTCGTCCGTGGTAGAGATAACCAGATCGGTCAAAAAATGCTTCTGTAATGTTGGCAGCTTTGGCTCGATCCGCGATTAACTTCCCAACGGATTTTGCCTGATCTACCTTATTGCCTGACTTGTCAACAGATGCATCCGTTGAGTTTGCCGCTGCCAACGTAGTCCCTGTTGCATCATCTATGAGTTGGCAGTAAATGAATTTATTACTGCGAAAAACAGAAAGGCGCGGTTTTGCAGCCACTCCATTAATTCGTTTTCTAATTCGCAGATGTATTTTTTTTCTTTTCGCTGTTTTTGAAATTGCCATTTCTTAAAAATTTCAACAGTTAAATTATTTAGCGGCAGTCTTACCGGCTTTTCTTCTAATTTCCTCTCCTTTAAAGCGTACACCTTTTCCTTTGTAAGGTTCAGGTTTTCTGAAGGCACGAATTTTCGCAGCTATTTGACCAATAAGTTGTTTATCATGCGATTCAAGGATTACAAGCGGTGCTTTACCTTTCTCTGTTTCCGTGGACACCTTAACTTCTGCGGGCACGGCAAACATAATAGGGTGAGAATAGCCCAATGAAAGTTCCAGAAGTTGACCCGTATTTGAAGCTCTATATCCCACACCGACTAATTCGAGTTCAAGTTTATAACCTTCCGTTACACCTGTAACCATGTTGTCAATTAATGAACGTGACAATCCGTGCATAGCCCGATGGCGTTGTTGCTCAGTTGGGCGTTCAACGGTCAATGTTCCATCTTCAACTTTTATGGTCAAATCGGAATCAATCTTTTGGCTCAATTCACCTTTAGGACCTTTGACGGTCACCAAATTGTTATCCCCGACAGAGATTTCGACTTTGTCCGGTAATGTAATTGGTGCTTTTCCTATTCTTGACATGGTCTATACTTTTCTTCTCTTCAATTAAAATATTAATACACGTAGCAAAGCACTTCACCTCCGACGTTTTGTGCTTTAGCCTGTTTTCCGGTCATCAGACCTTTATTCGTTGAGACAATGCAAATACCCAGATTATTTAATATTCGCGGAATATCACCTGCGCCTGCATATTTTCGCAATCCCGGACGGCTAATACGACCCAATTTTTTTATTACCGGCTCGTTTTTCCCATTGTATTTTAAAGCTATTGTAATTTTTCCTTGAGGCCCTTTGTCCTTTTCAACTTTATACCTGTGGATATACCCCTGGTCATAAAGAATCTCGGTCATGTTTTTCTTCAAATTCGAATACGGAATTTCAACTATCCGTTGACGCGCCATATTTCCATTCCGGATGCGTGTCAAATAATCTGCTATTGGGTCAGTTACTGCCATAATTCATTAAGTTTTAAATCGTCTACCAGCTCGCTTTAGTGATTCCAGGAATTTTTCCGTTGTTCGCCATCTGCCTAAATGTGACCCGGTTAATTCCAAATTTTCGCATGTAACCCTTTGGACGACCTGTCAGTCTGCACCGATTATGTAGGCGCACTGCAGATGAATTTTTAGGAAGCTTATCCAATTCCTCCCATTTTCCTTCAGCCTTTAGGCGTGCGCGTAAATCCGCATACTTGGCAACGAGTCGTTGTCTTTTTCTTTCGCGTGCTATGATTGACTTTTTAGCCATAAGATTAATTTATACGTAAGACGATTTATTATTGATTTTTAAACGGCATGCCCAATTCTTTTAAAAGCGCAAGGGCTTCCGCATCCGTTTTAGCAGATGTTACAAAAGTGACATCCATTCCTTTAATTTTATTCACTTTATCCAGATCAATTTCTGGAAAAATAATGTGCTCGGTTATACCCATCGTATAGTTTCCACGTCCGTCGAAGCTATTGTCATTGATTCCTCGGAAGTCACGAACACGGGGTAAAGCCACAGCCACTAGGCGGTCCAAAAACTCATACATACGTTCATCTCGAAGTGTCACACGGGCACCAATGGTCATACCCTCTCTCAACTTAAAGTTAGAAACCGACTTTTTAGCCTTAGTTGGTACTACTTTTTGGCCTGCTATGGCAGTCAATTCTTCGATTGCACTATCGACCACTTTTTTGTCCTGCGTCGCTTCACCAAGTCCCTGGTTAATTGCAATTTTTAACAATTTTGGCACTTCCATTATGGAGCCATATTGAAATTGTTCCTGTAGTTTCGGAATAATCTCTTCTTTATACTTCTTCTTTAATCTTGGTACGTAACTCATTACTTGATGATTTCGTCAGATTTTTTAGAATAGCGTACAATTTTATTTCCGTCATTTTTACGTCCTACGCGCGTGGGTTCACCTGATTTAGGATCTACCAACATGACATTAGAAATATGAATTGGCGCATTAATTTCAATGATTCCACCTTGATTTTCGTTGGTTGGTTTCATATGTTTTTTACGCATATTAACGTCTTCCAAAACGACTCGATCTTTTTCTGGTAAAACCTGCTGCACATTTCGTACTGTGCTTCTGTCCTTATAATCTCCAGCAATGACAACAACTTTGTCACCCTTTTTGATATTCACTTTCTTTTTGAATCTGCTTTTACTCATGTCTTTATCGTTTGGCGATTAAAGTACCTCAGGTGCTAATGAAACAATTCGCATGTAATCTCGATCCCGCAATTCACGCGCAACTGGACCAAAGATGCGTGTTCCACGAGGTTCTCCACCTGCATTTAATAAAACGACGGCGTTGTCATCAAAGCGGATATAGGATCCATCTTTTCGTCTGATTTCCTTTTTAGTGCGGACGATAACCGCTCTTGAAACCGTACCTTTTTTCACTCCTCCAACTGATGCTTCTTTAACGGTAACAACAATTTCATCACCAATTGAAGCATAGCGTCTTTTTGAGCCGCCAAGTACGCGTATACAAAGTACCTCCTTTGCTCCGCTATTGTCTGCGACATTCAATCTGGATTCTTGCTGGATCATGTTGCGCTATTTAATATTTTAATTCCTATGAGTTAATTAATTTCTTACTTGGCTTTCTCCACGACTTCCACGAGTCTCCATCGTTTCAGTTTACTCAATGGACGGGTTTCCATTATTCGAACTGTGTCGCCCACATTACACTCATTGTTTTCATCGTGCGCATGGAGACTTCTGGATTTTTCCAAAAATTTTCCGTACATACCATGCTTGAGTCGACGTCGTACTTTTACTGTAATGGATTTATCCATTTTGTTACTTGTAACAACTCCAGTTCTCGTTTTTCTTAGATTTCGATCAGCCATTATTAAAATGCTTTAACTCTATTATTTATTTAATTTTCTTCTCAAGCGAATTTTCGTGCGTGTCTTGTGAAGACTTTCTCCTCCTGCGTTTAATTCGCGTTTTCGTGTTTCGGTTTTCAATTGAGCGATGACCTTTCGCACGTTTCGAATTTCCAAAGGATTTTCGAGGCCTTTAACGGCATGGTCAAGATTCAGGCGCTGCATTGATTCGGATGCTGTAAATAATTCTGCCTGCAATTCTTCGTCAGACATGGCTTGTATATCCTGATATTTCATATTATTTCAGTTTCTACTTACTTATTTTAAGCCTGATAATCAGGTCGAATTACGAATTTTGTCATCACGGGCAACTTTTGTGCTGCCAATCTGAAGGCTTCTTGAGCTGTCTCGATTGATACACCATCCATTTCAAAAAGGATGCGACCGGGTTTAATCTGAGCCACATAGTGATCGAGTGCACCCTTTCCCTTTCCCATCCGAACTTCTAATGGTTTAGCCGTAATTGGCTTGTCGGGGAATATTCGAATCCAGACATTTCCTTCTCTTTTCATGTGCCGCGTCATCGCGATACGAGCAGCCTCAATTTGACGGTTTGTCAACCTTCCTCTTGTTACGGCTTTAAGACCAAAAGATCCAAAGTCGATACTACTTCCTTTATATGCGAGCCCCTTATTTCTGGCTTTTTGTTGTTTTCTGTATTTAGTCCGTTTTGGCTGTAACATGACTCAATTTTTTATCAGGTACCCTTGTCAAAAAGGTCGGCAAAGGTACGCATAAATTTGAAAATTCTTCTTTATCGGCGTCTTTGACGACCGCGTTTCTGGGCATTTTTCTTCACACCAACATTTGGCGATAAATCTCTTTTTCCCAGTACTTCTCCCTTACAAATCCAAACTTTGACGCCTATCTTTCCATATACCGTCAAAGCCTCTTTTAGTGCGTAGTCAATATCTGCGCGAAATGTGTGCAAGGGTGTACGTCCATCTTTGTACTCCTCAGTACGTGCCATCTCCGCTCCGTTCAATCGACCGGCTACGCGTACTTTGATGCCTTCGGCACCAGCTCGCATAGTTGATTGAATAGACATTTTAATGGCGCGACGGAAATTAATACGTGCCTCGAGTTGTTTTGCTATCGATTCCGCAACAATGGCAGCATCCAATTCCGGTTTACGGATTTCGACAATATTAATTTGAATATCACTTCCCGTCAATTTTTTCAACTCTTCACGAATACTGTCGACTTCGGCACCACCCTTTCCAATGATAATTCCCGGCCGGGAAGTGTGAATAGTTATAGTGATACGTTTCAACGTACGCTCGATAATGATCCGCGCTATACCACCTTTGTGAATACGTGCAGAGAGGTAATTGCGAATTTTTTCATCACCAACTACTTTGTCGGCGAAGTTGTGTCCTCCAAACCAGTTGGAGTCCCAGCCGCGGATGATACCTAATCGGTTACCTATTGGATTTGTCTTTTGGCCCATATTATTTAATTATCCTGGTTTTCTACTAATTCTTCAACTTCAACGTCCTCCTCTTCTTCATTCACATCATCAAATTCTGGCTCCTCAAAAGGGAGGTAAATGCGATTGTCAATTGAAATATTTAAATGACATGTTCGCTTTCGAATCCGATGTGCACGACCATGAGGTGCTGGCCTGAATCGCTTCAAAAAAGTACCCCCGTCAACTCGAATTTCCGATATGAATAAATCGTAATCATCCGCTTCTTCGGACAAACCATGCTTTTCCTGAACGACATACTCCCAATTGGCAATCGCCGAGAGCAGACATTTTTCAATCCAACGGGCTGCCTCTTGTTTTGAATATTTCAGCACATTTAATGCATCAGTTACGGGAAGTCCCCGAACCAAATCAGCCACGAGGCGCATTTTGCGCTCCGACATGTGACAGTTTCTAAGTTTGGCTACAGCAATCATTGCTCGTTAATTTTTATCTGTTATTTACGGTTGCCCGCATGACCTTTAAATGTTCGCGTTGGAGAAAATTCTCCCAATTTGTGTCCTACCATGTTTTCAGTGATAAACACCGGAACGAAAGTTTTGCCATTGTGAACAGCAATCGTCAATCCGACCATATCCGGAATAATCATCGAGGCACGTGACCACGTTTTGATCACTGTTTTCTTTCTTGAATCATGTGCGCGTTCAACCTTTCGCAAAAGCTTGTGAAAAACGTAGGGTCCTTTTTTTAATGATCTAGCCATACAGCAATTATTTGCGTTTAGATATTATAAGTTTTGAAGACTTCTTCTTCGGGTTTCTTGTTTTTTGTCCTTTGGCCATAATTCCCGTTCGAGAACGTGGGTGTCCACCAGAAGCTCGTCCTTCACCACCACCCATTGGGTGATCAACAGGGTTCATGGCAACACCACGAACACGCGGTCGTTTTCCTCTCCATCTCTTTCTACCTGCCTTACCCAGAACCTCTAACCCGTGATCTGGATTTGACGTATTACCGATAACCGCCTTACATGCGATCAAAATTCTTCTTACTTCGCCGGAAGGAAGTTTAACAACAGCATACTTTCCTTCTTTTCCCATTAGTACACCATTCGTGCCAGCGCTACGAGCAAGAACTGCACCGCGACCCGGTACCATTTCGATATTATGTACATCAGATCCGAGTGGAATGTCTTTTAAGTAAAGCGCGTTTCCAATATCGGGTGTAGCACCTTCACCTGATACAATTGCATCACCCACTTTAAGACCTTGGGGAGCGATGATGTATCGTTTCTCTCCATCCTTATAAAATACCAATGCGATAAAGGCGGAGCGATTCGGATCGTATTCGATCGATTTAACCGTTGCCGGGATGCCATCTTTGTCGCGTTTAAAGTCGATTATGCGATATCGTTTTTTATGTCCGCCGCCAATTTGACGCACCGTCATTTTACCGTCGTGATTTCGTCCACCTGATCGTTTCATAGGTGCCAACAAACTTTTTTCCGGTTTGTCAGTCGTTAGGGCCGAATAATCCAACCCTACTCGGAAACGCGTTCCTGGTGTTATCGGGTTATATTTTTTTACTGGCATCTTATCTTAACTTTTACCTTGTATCAAAAATTTATTCTTGTCGCTTACACTTCTCCGTACAAATCAATTTCCTCGCCTTCGGCGACTGTTATGATGGCTTTTTTGAAAGCCGGTTTTCTTCCTTTTATAAGACCTGTTTTGGAGTTTTTCATTTTAATTTTCCCAGGCATGACCATTGTATTAACCGACTTGACTTGAACATTGTACAAACGTTCAATTTCTTTTCCGATTGATATTTTATTGGCTTTTCGATCGACTATAAAGGAATATCGATTCAATTTCTCTGTCAACAATTCTGATTTCTCAGACAATATTGGTTTTATAATTATATTTCTTGCCATGATCTGAATTACTTGTAGAGTTCTTTAATTTTTTCAACAGCACCTTCAGCCATAATAATTTTATTGGCTTTTAGTATTTCGTACACATTCAAATCTGTCGCCTTTTTCACAGAAGCTTTTTTCACATTTCTACCAGAAAGCACAACATTTTGGTCGGCATCACCAAGAACGACTAAGTGACTTGAATTGCCTACTTCAAAATTATCCATTACCTGAATGAATTGACTTGTCTTTGGCGTTTCAAACGTGAAGTCTTCAACTACAACAATTTTGCCTTCTCCTGCTTTTTGTGACAAGGCTACTTTGCGAGCAAGTTCTTTTACTTTTTTATTTAATTTCTGGCTATAATCCCTTGGTCGTGGTCCAAAAATTCGGCCTCCACCTCTGAACAATGGATTTTTAATGGAACCTGCACGCGCGGTACCTGTTCCTTTTTGTCTTTTCAACTTTCGCGTTGATCCGCGAATAACACCTCGCTCACGTGACTCATGCGTCCCCTGACGTTGGTTTGCCAGAAACTGTTTTACTGACAAATACAAGAGGTGATCGTTTTTTTCAACTTTAAAAATCTCATCTGGCAAATCAATGGATCTGCCTGTGGATTGTCCGTCTGTATTAAGCACATTAATTTCCATGATGCTTATTTTTCTATGATTACAAAAGAACCTTTGTGACCGGGGATTGCACCTTTAATCAACAAGAGGTTTTGTTCTGGAAATATTTTCACTACTTGCAAGTTGCGCACCTTGACGCGTTTGCCTCCCATTCTACCCGCCATGCGCATACCTTTATACACGCGCGATGGTGTTGAACCAGCACCTATGGAACCTGGTGCACGTAGTCGGTTGTGCTGACCATGTGTAGCATCTCCAACCCCGCGGAAACCATGACGCTTTACTACACCTTGAAATCCTTTACCCTTTGATACGCCCACTGCACCAACATAGTCTCCTTCTTCAAAGACTTCATCTACAGTAATGCTATCTCCCAATTGCTTGTCGATGTCAAAATCTCTAAATTCTCGAGTGATGGCTTTCGGTGAAGTACCTGCCTTTTCAAAATGCGAAATTAGTTGCTGGCTCGTATTTTTTTCTTTCTTGGATCCGAACCCCACCTGCAATGCATAGTATCCATCCGTATCCTCATTTTTTACTTGCGTAACAACATTAGGACCTGCCTCTACGACCGTACAAGGGATATTTTTCCCCTGATCGTCGAAGATGCTAGTCATACCTATTTTTTTACCAATTATTCCATTCACGATTGAAAGAAATTTCTATTGTTATTTAATGTACACTTGAAATATTTCAAGTACACTTAATTTATGTCAAAAAAACTCGTGAGATATATGCGTCCAGACTAGGACAGTTTGACTTGAATGTCGACACCACTGGGAAGTTCCAGTTTCGACAACGCATCTACTGTCTTTTGTGTGGGCGTGTAAATCTCGATTAAACGCTTATGCGTCCGCAATTGAAACTGCTCACGAGATTTTTTATTTACATGAGGAGACCTCAAGACAGTAAATATTTCTTTCTCAGTGGGCAGCGGAATCGGACCCGTGATCACAGCACCCGAATTACGTACTGTCTTCACGATTTTCTCCGTCGACTTATCGACCAAGTTGTGGTCATAAGAACGAAGTTTTATCCTGATTTTCTGATTCATACCTCTTATTAAAAATTAACTATTAATATTCAACTAAAAGCGTTCTCAAACGCTTACTTCGCCTTTTGCTTTTTCAATAACTTCTTTGGCTATTCCAGCAGGTGGTGCAGCATAATGCGAAAACTCCATCGAAGATGAAGCGCGACCTGATGTAATTGTTCGCAATGCTGTGACATAACCAAACATTTCCGACAATGGCACATCTGCTTTAATAATTACAGCATTTGATTTAGACTCCTGGCCTTTAACTAATCCCCGACGGCGATTCAAGTCACCAATGACATTTCCTGTATACTCGTCAGGTGTGGTCACTTCAAGTTTCATTATAGGTTCTAAGAGAGTTGGACCAGCTTGCTTAGCGGCCGCCTTAAATCCCTCTTTCGCGCAAAGCTCAAAGGCAATTGGCTTTGAGTCCACAGCGTGCATGGAACCATCAAAGACCCGAACTTTCATACTGTCGATAGCATACCCCGCTAATACACCATTGTCCATCATAGCTCGAAATCCGTCCTTAATAGGCTTTTGGTAGTTTTTATCAATCGATCCTCCGACGATACCCCAGTCGAACTGAAGTCTGTCCTTGCCGGCCTTAAAGTCTTCGCTATCCAGGAATTCTTGATCCGCCGGACCTAATTCAAATTCCATATCGGCGAATAAACCAGAACCACCTGATTGTTTTTTCAGCCGCTCTCGGTGCGATACCGATTTAGTCAACGCTTCTTTATAGTTCACCTGAGGTGCACCCTGATTGATTTCAACCTTGAATTCACGCTTCAGTCTGTCTGCTATGATTTCCAGGTGAAGCTCTCCCATTCCGCTGATTACGGTCTGGTTTGTCTCCTCATCATAACGGACGCGAAATGTTGGGTCTTCCTCGGCAAGTTTAGCCAATGCCATTCCCAGTTTTTCTAAGTCCTTTTGTGTTTTAGGCTCAACTGCCAGTCCAATCACAGGATCTGGGAAGGTCATACTTTCAAGAATAATAGGCTTGTCCAAAGCACTAAGTGTATCACCCGTCTTTATGTCTTTAAAGCCAACAGCAGCAGCAATGTCACCCGCTTCTACCCGATCAATCGGATTTTGCTTATTTGAATGCATCTGATATATTCGAGAGATGCGTTCTTTATTTCCGGATCTAGTATTCAATACGTAGGAACCGGCATCCAATGCTCCGGAGTATACGCGGAAAAATGCTAATCGGCCCACGAAAGGATCGGTGGCGATTTTAAAGGCCAAAGCAGCGAATGGATCATCCACTGTCGGTTTTCGTTCGAGTGGCTCATCCGTTTTTGGATGTGTACCCTGAACTGCTTCGACATCAACAGGCGATGGCATGAAAGCACATACGGCATCAAGTACGGCTTGTACACCTTTATTTTTGAATGCAGATCCACACATCATCGGAATGATGCTCATGTCGCAGACAGCGGCTCTAATTGCAGCTCTAATTTCATCTGCAGAGATCGAATTTGGGTCTTCAAAATACTTTTCCATTAAAGACTCATCGTATTCAGCCACTGCTTCCAGCAACTTCTCACGATATTCATCAACAGTATCCTGCAAATCCTCCGGAATCGGCACTACCTCAAACGTCATCCCCATATCTTGCTCGTTCCAAACGATGGCCTGATTTGTTATCAAATCAACAACTCCTTTGAAATTCTCTTCTGCACCGATTGGCACCTGTAATGGTACCGGGTTTGCACCTAACATGTCACGAACCTGGCTTACAACTTCAAAGAAATCTGCACCAGAACGATCCATTTTATTAACAAATCCAAGTCGTGGCACTTTGTAACGATCAGCTTGGCGCCAAACTGTCTCCGACTGCGGTTCAACACCACTAACTGCACAAAATAGAGCAACCACACCATCTAGAACACGCAATGAACGCTCGACTTCTACAGTAAAGTCAACGTGACCTGGTGTATCGATAATGTTTACAGTGTACTCTTCGTTCTTCCACTTCCAGCTTGTTTTGGTAGCTGCCGAAGTAATGGTAATACCACGCTCTTGCTCTTGCTCCATCCAATCCATTGTGGCTGCACCATCATGCACTTCACCAATTTTATGGCTTAACCCTGTATAATAGAGTACACGCTCCGTAGTAGTCGTTTTTCCGGCATCAATGTGTGCCGCAATACCTATGTTTCTCGTGTATTTGAGATCTTTGGCCATTTGACTTTTCCTTTCTTTTGTTAGTTGTGTTTGTTTCTAAATTATACTCTAAAGTGTGCGAAGGCGCGATTTGACTCGGCCATTTTATGCGTGTCTTCCTTTCTTTTAACCGCAGCACCTTCACCCTTGCTAGCAGCGATTATTTCTGCCGCTAACTTCTCAACCATACCTTTACCTCCTCTTTTTCGTGCAAATCCAATCAACCATTTCATGCCAATTGAGATTTTTCGGCCCGCGGGAATTTCGGTAGGAATCTGAAACGTAGCACCACCAATTCTGCGGCTACGTACCTCAACCTGTGGCATTGCATTTGCCAAGGCTTTTTTCCATACTTCATGCGCATCTTCGCCCGTACGTTCTTTCACGATGTCCATAGCCTTATAAAACACGTCGAACGAAACTGATTTTTTCCCCTGCCACATCAAGTTATTGACAAATTGTGTCACTTGCGGATCATTAAATCTTGGATCCGGCTCAATTATCCTCGCTTTTGGTTTTCTTTTTCTCATGTCTAACGCTTATTACTTAGGTGTTTTTGCACCGTATTTTGATCTACTTTGTTTTCTGTCACTAACTCCAGCCGTATCAAGCGCACCCCGTACAACTGTGTAACGTACACCTGGTAAGTCCTTAACCCGTCCTCCACGCACCAACACGATGGAGTGTTCTTGAAGATTATGACCTTCTCCAGGAATATAGGCAATGACCTCTAGCCCGTTTGTCAACCGTACTTTCGCCACTTTTCTAAGTGCTGAATTCGGTTTTTTTGGTGTGGTTGTGTACACGCGGGTGCAAACTCCACGTTTTTGTGGACAAGAATCGAGTGCTCTTGACTTACTTGGTAGCGTAATTTGCTTTCTACCTTTTCTTACTAGTTGATTAATAGTTGGCATATAATCTATTTATTTTCAGTGGGTTATGCGGTCAAAAGACACCTTTGGCCCAAAGCGACGGCAAAGGTATGTTTTTTTGCTCGATTATTTTATACCCAGTTCTGAATTTTCCTAATCTTTTTTGTTCGAATCTTGTAGATAAAAAGTTGGTGATTTGCCTCATTTTTCAGGAAGGAATACATCGTTGTATTCACGTCTTTTTTTGTGTTTAACGCGAATAGTCGCCAGGCATCTATAGATGCCTGGCGACTATTCGCGTTAAATCATTGATAATCAATATTTTATTGGATGTTTTAAACGTATATTATTCAAGGAACAACTGGTCTGATAGACTACTTGATTCAAATGGGACAAGAAAATAATATGATTGCGCGTAAATTGGATCCATGAATAATAAGCAGAGAGTTGAGATTCGAGATGGTAGCATTAATGATATAGAAGCGGCTTACAACCTGGTCGTCGAATTAGCCGTATATGAAAAAGAACCCGAAGCTGTAACCGCCAGTCTCGAAAATTATATACAAGACTTTAACGATGGCATATTTCAATTTTTGGTTGCGCAAAGTGGAAATGAAATTGTGGGCATTGCCATCTATTACATGACATATTCAACCTGGAAAGGTAAAATGTTGCATCTCGAAGATTTCATCGTTACACAGCAACATCGACGAAAAGGTATAGGAGAGTTGCTATTTAATGCCTTCGTGGCCCGAGCACGTGAACTCGATTGCGTCTTAACCAGGTGGCAGGTGCTGGATTGGAACCAAACCGCCTTAAATTTTTACGAAAAGATAGGCGCGACGATTGACAAAGATTGGTGGACTGGAAAGTTGTATTTGTAACATTACAATCACATACTCCGCTACCAAATAATCGCCAACGGAATCTCTGTAGCATTGTCCTGAAAAACCTTTGGAACAGGGTCGCCAGCTCTAGGTTTAAAATAAGCGAAATTAGATCCAGATTTAACCTTATTCAGGAACTCCTCTTCATTCGGCCAATCATAATAAATCTGAAAGTCGGAAAAAAACATAGCTTCTACATGATCGCCATACCTCGCATTGATGATAGTCGTCCCTTTGGGCAACAGATCATTTAATTTTTTATACGTTTCAGTATTAGCCGTTTTCCGACGACAGTCTATAACACCAATATGACTAGTTTCTTCATGGGTTATATGAAATGCATAAAATTTATCCGGCCTGAACACCGAAATGATAGTTCCAAGAATAGCTAATATTTTAATTGCAAGTTTAGCTTTCTTTGATATTTTAATTTTATCGAGTAACTGCATCAACCACTCTACTCCACCAGCCAACAATACTAATCCTAGCGGCAGAACACAATACACAAACCCCAGCATTTTCGTTTTGGGAATAAATGAAAAGAATAAATAAATTGTTCCGAGGCTTAATAAAATACAGCTACGATATACATTTTTATGGGTCCTCCGTGCGGCGAAAATTATGGCAAGAGGTAACAATAGAAAAAATAAAGAGCCAAAGTACAAAGTTGAGCTTGAAAAATAAAACATGGGTCCTCCGGAATGCCCTTCAACTACAGTGGAAATATGCAAAGCGTTGTGATAGAGGGCTTGTTGCGCCTCATTCGGAAAGTGCACAAACGTGTAAATCTGCCAAGGTAGGAACACCAAAATGCAGGTAAAAACACCCAGTAAAAAATGAGACAATCGCCTTCGTTCTTTTATTAAATCTTTAAACAAAACGACAAACCAAACACCAAGAACAAGAAGGCCAACTAACCATTTTACAAGAACAGCAAAACCACAAAATACACCTATCAATAACGCTCGACTTGTAGTAGGTGCGTTTAAATATTTTATCAAACACCAAAAACTAGCCAATACGAAAAAACCGAAATGCGCATCGTTGTGATCAGTATGAAAAGAACCGGAAGTGAGTAATATTGAAAAAAAACTAAAGGCCATAAAGAGAGCAGATAACAAGGCGTGGCTTTTATTCTTCGTCCAACTGTAGGCGATATCATAAAGTAATATCGGCTGAATAGCGCTCAAAAGTATAGAAGATAGGCGTATTGCAAAAACATTTACCCCGAATAATTTTATTGAAATTGCCATCAACCACAAAAAAAGTGGTTGCTTGTGCAACCAGACATGATTACAACACCATTCGTCAATCTTATATGAAAAAACAGGTTCGAGATACAATCTTGGAGTAAACGGCCCATTCAACATATTTTTAGCGACCAAAGCGTGAAAACGTTCATCCCAATCATGAAGATATGGGTCGAGGTTTCCAATAATTAATCTGACAATAAGCCCAGCCAGTATAATCACCCAAAGTCGTCTGTCACGCATAACATCAATATTGGTAGAGCCTGTAAAATTTGACAATATCTTCATAATTACTTCATTCGCATAACAATATAGGGACAATTAGGGTTCAGACAGAATTGAGCCCAAAAGTTACAGCGACACAATACGGCCGCATATTCAACTTTGTTCACTTCAGTCGTTACACAAATTGATGACCCAGATAATACTCAGAACATCGCATAACGTTACATTTGACAAAACAAAAAATGCCAATAAGGTGAAAAGTATATTTCCATTAAGTCACAATAATCATATTGGAAAATAATATTGAATAAATCATCAATAGCATTATCAATTCGGTCCGGTATTGATTCATATAGCGGAAAGAAGAAACTGATCGCAAAAGAATCTGATTTTGGCATAACGGTGTATTATAAAGCAGAATTATTGCCTGTCTTGACGATTATAATCTTAGTGCAAACGAAGGTGGAACAAAAAAATTGCAGTAAAATATTATATGATGGTAAAAGCCTCAAAATGCCACCGTAATTAGTTATAGACAAAGAACTTTGTCAAAAGACAATTAAATTTTTGAAGTTCCAATAAATATTATATAAATTTACTCTTCGCTTTTCCAAAAGTGGACGGCAGCCCTTAATTTTTTTGATAATGCAAATATTACACCTATGAAACCTCTATCTCTCGCAGTGCTCTATACGACACGTTTGCTCTATTTTAGTTTACCACTTATTCTACTTTATCCTACTATCAGTAGTTCCCAATCCGATTGTGAGTTCGAATCGGTTTTCTTAAGCAATGATTTTCTACTTTACTGCGCCGATGGCGAATCCGAGCTTGTATTCGCGGACGAGTTTAATGGTTCTGAGTTAAATACCGAGACATGGTATACCAAGCGGTCTACGACACCCAGTCCATTTGACAGGGTAGGTGTGCTTGAAGATCAGAATTGTAATTGGGACTTGGATGTCTTACAAGACCAAAATGCCTATCTGGATGGCGAGGGTCACCTAGTGCTGGAAGTAAAAGAAGAACTAACATTATTCGAGACAATTATTGAAGGTGAAAGTCCATGCCTGGATCAAGATATTGGTGAAATCTATTCTGAACTTTTCGATTATACTGGTGGGATGGTTTGGGGTAAAAGCGAAAATGCATATTGGAGCGCCAACGACTTCATCGAAATAGAAATGCGATGTAAAATACCTCACGGAGTTGGATTGCAGGCCGCCTTTTGGCTTTGGAGCGGCGATGAAGTAGATTTTTTTGAATACTACGATACAGGAAACGAATCATTTTTTCGCACGTCATTTCATGAACGATGGGAAAACGGAGTTGCCGCAGCAAGATGCGAAAACGATGTGCATGTGGATAATCATACTTCTGAGTATCATTTATATCGTGTGGAGATGTCTCCTTGGTGGACAAAACTATACGTTGACGGTGAATTACGGGTGGAGGAGTACAAATATTATTACCCAAGAACCGGACAACCTTTTACTGAAGACTTCTGTCAAACTACATTGTCTCCTTTGGTTTTAGAAAAGCGCTCCTATTTTGAGCCGGATGCATGGTTTACTCCGATTTTCGACATGGGCGTAAGTATCACCAATCACGATACGGATTCTTATACCGGCTTTCCCGGCAAGATGCTCGTTGATTTTGTGCGAGTCTATCGTCGCCAACACTGCAATGAAGCACCTAATCCACATGTATATAAGGTGCCAAACGATGTGACCTTCAACTCTGATCTTAATAATATAGGCCAGTTGCGCGTGGAAGAAGACGTCACCCTGACGATGACGGATATGAAGGCCAATTTTGCCGCCAATGGTTTTATTTATTTGGAGGAAGGGGCAACATTGATTTTGGATGGAGTGGAGTTATCACGACACTACCTGGCCTGCGAAAAATGGAATGGCATCATCGCCAGCCAAAATGCTAATATACTTATGGAAAATGGAAGTGTCATTAAAGATGCCAAAACGGGAATAAAACTTGGACGCACCCCTCTCAATCCGCCTACAGGACCTATCGTGTTTGATGAAACACCAACTTTAACAATGGATACATACTCGGGATTGGAAAACTGTGACATCGGTATCTTTTTGGGTGGCGGCCATACGACGTCCAGTATTTCGGGAAGATGTTGGTTTAAAAACAATCAAAAAGCCATCTGTGCCATAAACAGCAGCGGCCTTACACTGGATAAAGCTGAATTTTATGACAATGAGCTTTCAATTGAATCGGTTAATTCCTTTTTACACGTCCGCGATGGCAACGCCTTCCATAGAGGTCAGGAAGCCATACGTGTGATGGGAACCTTTCCGCTAGCTTCAGGGGTCGATATCGGAGATGCAGGTGAGGGGTGGAATTTTTTCTTTGATTCGCCAAGAGGCATTGTTGTGCAGGGAAACGAACACCCCGCCGGTGCTCAGATTGTAAATTGCCGATTTGACAAGGTTAGTTTTCTTCCTTCTGTGGCGGTTGGATTTAATCGGTTCAGACACCAAAATAATACATTTGAAAATGGTACTAATGGGAGCCTAATTTCATCAACAGGAGAAAACTTCAATTTTATTCAATGCAACACCTTCAGTAATTTATCAAACATCGGTAGCATCATTTCAGCAAATAATTCTCGTACTACTTTTTTAGGCAATGAATTCACCGGCGATTTTGAAGCTAACTTCCATCTTTGGGGAGCCGAGGTAATTCCCAATGTTGGCAACCCAATTAATCCAGCCGGAAATTGTTTTTCGGAAGATGATCCTGATCTTGTAACCACCGTTTTTCCGTGGCAATCACTCGATCCATTTAATTATCATTATTATGATAATAACGACATTCAAAATTGTCAGGAACCTTTTACAGCAGGAAACTATAGTAAGATTCAAAGTGACATCGAAGATAATAATTGTCTTTATGTGGGCATCTTTGATCTAATTGATCCTGACGGTGATGGCATAGATGGTATCGATTTTGAAGACTATATTGTTGAAGAGGCATGCTTGTCCTGCATATCACATGAGATTGATCAATGGATTGATCAAGTGGTTATGGAAGGAGGAGATGATGTTCGAACTCTAACAAAAGAAGGAGAGACTGCAAATCATATCATTCAATTATCGGAAACTATTTTGGAGCAATGGATCAATTTTGGTCTTTATGTAGCCATAGAGACCAGAAATTACGAATTTGCTGAATCCATATTGGCTCCGCTGGAATCGTATCAATGGCAGCGACGATATTTCGGTCTGCAGTTATTGGAGGGAGATATGGCAGGAGCCAATTATGCATTGGATGCACTACCTGCAACCACGCTCGACCAGCAATCCTTCAAAGAAGTTATGCGCGTCAATTTGATATTACATGATAATAGCGGTGAATTGCACATCACTGATGACGATGTACAATCTATGCTGGATATTGCCGAATCATCAGAACCTTCTAGTGGCTATGCCCGCAGCGTTTACTATCTCCTGACAGGTGAGCATCCGACAATCTTTGTACCAGATTTGCCAAACGGTGAACTGCGTAAACCTAATCCGGTCTCTGGTGAACAGATGCTATTCGTAATATCTAACTACGCAAAAGGCTCGGCTAACATTCATTGGTCGGATGAAATTGAAGGGCATCAATTAACTCTGTTTAATATTAAAGGCGAAACTGTTTCTGTAAATCAGGATGTCCGAGGAATTCAACAATACACCGTTTCGAATTTACCAAATGGTATTTACATCGTTCACCTAGATGGGAAGGAAGGAAACTTTGTTAAGAAATTTTTTATAATTAACTAAGGTTTGTACCGAAATGAATATATTTCTATTATTAGATATCATACTCCAGGAAAGTATTTGGCAGGAGTATTATTGTTTGTGATTACAAGCTCTACATTTTTGTCAGGTCAAGTGAATATCATAATTCCCTTCGAGTTTGGCAATCCAAACCCTACCGACTTAACATTTTTTAATAATAGATATAATATTCCAGTAATCTACACCGATTCTTTGCACGAGCAAACGATTGTAGTTACCGATGGAGAAATTATAGAATATGTACATCATGATTCTTTTGTTTATTCAAACAATGCCATTACCTGTCTTCATAATTATATGTTTATCTATGGCAAAGATCGAACACAATCCAAGGGACTGAAAATAGCCAGATTGGACAACAACTTGTCCATCGATTTTCAGAAAAATATTCAAACCAGTGGTGAGTACAATTTTCCTGGAAACTCATATAACATTAATGATCATAACTATCTGACATACTTTGTAGATCGCGACAATGATAACCAACGAATAATAGGGCTAACTAAACATGATGATCTCGGTCAAATAGTTTGGAATGAATCCTTTAATACCGGTTACCGGTACAGCTATCCATGGAGCGTCACATCGACAAAGGAAGATTATATCCTCCTGGCCAACACCTATAATATTTCGGCACAAAGCCCGCGGAAAAGTCAACTTATGATTATAAACCCAGATAGCGCCGCAATGGTAAAGACTATACTCGGTTACGAAGAAATACATTCTACCTCAAGAACTAATGCCATATGTCTTAACAATTCGAACATCGTGGAAGCCTATGAAGTTGACCGTTTATTTGATCCTGAATTTAATTTAAATGGCTGGTATCCGTTTCCAACAAGGTTAAACTGGTACAACTCCGATGGTATACTAGTTCAAAGCAGACTCATGATCGTTGATTTTGATCACCAACCCTCTGTAGTAGAAATGTTGCGCGGTAAGGGTGACTACTTTTTCATATTTGGAACTTACATCCACCACGATACTGATGACAATTATGCCTGGATATTAAAGCTAAGTAATGAAGGCGATACGATATGGACGCATCGCTATCGTCATAGTGGCTATGCCTTCGAAGATATCGGACACCGCATAGAGGGACTTGTGGAACACGAAGACAAGTCGTTGGCTATTTTATGTGTGATC
The DNA here is from genome assembly GCA_028279185.1 of Saprospiraceae bacterium. GTDB lineage: Bacteria > Bacteroidota > Bacteroidia > Chitinophagales > Saprospiraceae > JANQSS01. Next base: position 28,012 of record JANQSS010000111.1, read on the forward strand.
TCCGAACCCGCATCAGAGCAAAAAATGTGGTTGTTCACAGTCGATTCCAATGGATGTCATCCCGGTGCCGATTGTGATGATATTATCGAATTTTCAGCTAGCGAAAATCTTGAGTCCAAAGCCGGACTCAATATTTACCCCAATCCAGCGCATGCATTTATCCTTGTGCCTGATGATTGGCTGGAATCTGAGATCAAGATTTATAGTCAGTTGGGAAAATTGGTTTTTTCTTCTGATTACCTATCATCATCGAAAATTGATATTAGGCATATAAAAGATGGAATATACTATATCTCGTCGAAAGAAGACCCGAATAGGGCCAGCAGTGGTTCGTTTGTGAAAATTTCTAACTAACATCTCGCAAGGCGATGAAAAATACTTGCACAGTTATTGTGGCATGTACGATAGCCCTTACAATGCAAACAAAGTCAAGTGATGTCACCATCGATTGACTGCATTCGAAGGTATGGAATTGAATTGGCTCCAAATACTCTTGTTCTTAACGACATTCGCTTTGGCTATATCAAAAGGTTCACCTCTTTTAAAAAAGGCAGCAGCAGTCTGGCATCATCGACTGTCAGTATTGGGAAAAACCACAAAAACTGCTTGGCCTTAGATCGGAGCTTTTTAAAGTTAAGAATGCGCAATATCGTATCAATACATTTAGGGAGCCTCTTTAAAGCACTTAGTTGCTCATAGAACCGAAGGAATAAGACGATCGCACGTCCTGGAAGGCCTAATACAATAATGGAACTCAACAGGAAAAATATCTCAAAAACACGATTTGGTTTTTCGGAAAATTGGAGTATCAATTATCTCTATTGAAAAAAATGCAATTGGTCCCAAACGTTCGTTACGACTTCCATTAAATCGATGAATTTCAGGAAAAGGCTTCAGACTATAGAGAAAGAAAACCTGGATCGATCAATTGTTTTTCATACGGAATATTAGTTTTATATGCCGTTAAAAAACAAAACGAACCGGATGACATCCATCACTTAGATATGCTATGTAACAAGTACTAGGTTAATCACACTTGTAATCTTATGCCATTTTTCTATAAATCCCAAACATCCTTCAGCCAAACAACTCCGTCCTTTATGTAATCTACGTAATCGCATGGTTGGTAATGTCCAAGATTTGGGGCTCTGATAAATTCGATTGAACTGCCGGCTGAAACAGTCTGATCAACCCAATATTGTACGGTGTCTATAGGGAAAAAGTCGTCGTCCTCTCCATGAATGACATATAGAGGAGTCGGCACCATTCGCACCGTCATATCTGGTCGAAATACGTTGTAACCGCTCGCAATGGCAATGCCTGCTGAAAATGTAGCCGGCTGTGTTTCCGCAAAAAACCACGTGCCATTTCCGCCGCTGCTATATCCTATCAACCCTACGCGATCCGTATCAACCGGCCAAAAACGCGTGGATAAGTCAATAAGGATGCGCAATTTATCCTGATTTTCCAACGTTCCCCAAACAGTTTCCCCTCCATTTGGACTAATGATGATCGTTTTCAATTCTGCCAAGCCTGGTTCTATATAACAATCCGTGTCCTTATGGACTTCTGTGTTTCCGGCTGCATCAAAATGCAAGGCCATCATGAGTGGCAGCCGTTCACCTTCCGTGTGTGACGGTATGATGATTCGAAAATTGTAATTAAGGGATTCTGTGATGGCAATCGAAACGTCCTGCGTCCCCGCTTCAAAAGGAATGGCTTTGAATGCATTCTCAATGTCTTCATATGTTATGCCTTCAGCTCCACCTTCATCGTCTGACCCGCATCCGGTTTGCATAAAACATATGGTCAGTAATGGCAATACAAAGTACAAGAATCCACGTAATATCCCTTTCATTTTGACAAGTGATTTTGTTTTGATATTTCAAGAACGAATTAATCGAGTTATTTGTGTCGAATAACGATAGAAGAAGTTATGTTTGTTTTCATCTTTCGTCACGGACTGTCTTCATCGTTTTCACGATAAGTTAGTGCGATATTATTGATCGAGTATTGGACGACATTATTCAGCATATTAAAAAATGGCAGTCAGGAGACGACGCCTGCTACGATATAATTTTTAAACATTATTATAATGTTAGTTGTCGTACCGCATTTCAATTAACCAGGGATAGGCAGGCTGCGGAAGATATCGTTCAGGAATTTTTCATTTCATTTTGGAAAAAGCGGGAACGACTCGCTATCACCACAAATCCTGATGCCTACTTCAAACGGGCCATCATCAATCGTTCCATCAATTATATCAAATCTAGAAAAGCTCAACAAGGTACCGATACAATTAAGGACATTCCATCTTTAAGCAATACAGCGACTAATTTACACCGTACAGATGATCAAAAAGTGATCAAACACTGCATCGAAAAATTGACACCACGACGACGTCAGATTTTCACTTTGTACAGACTCGAAGATTTGAAATATAAAGAAATTGCCGAATTGCTTAGTATAAGTGTTAAAACCGTAGAAGTACAGCTCAGATTGGCTCGTGAGTCATTACGTGCGTGCCTTAAACTCAACCTCAAAGGAAGTTATGTTTTCAAATAAGGGAAATTACAGTAAATGTCTGTCTATAGCATGTAAATGAATACAAAAGACCACATATCACATATATATAGGTATTTGGATGGCTTGCTATCAGATCAGGAGGTTCGACGGGTCAATCAATGGGTTGACAAGGATGCTGCCAACAAGCAATTATTTGATGAAATTAAGGCATATTGGAAGGCAGAATCTTTCTTTCGCGACGATTATGATTACGATACGGAAGCCGCTTTGGAAAATGTTAAGACGCGCGTCCAGCGGACGACTAAGAGCATAGTTGTGAGTAGGCGTCGCTATTTTCAAATAGCCGCAGCCCTACTCCTTTTGGCATGTGTCGCTACTTTCTTATGGGCACCTGTTCAACACACGAAAAAATATAGCACAAAATCTGACTCCAAAGTCGTGCATTTGAAAGATGGGTCAAAAGTATTCCTTCGACCATTCAGCCAAATTACATTCAAAGATACCGACGATGGCATTATCACATCTACGTTGGACGGTCAAGCCTATTTTGAAGTTAGTGATAAGCCGTTGCGAATATTCGAAGTTATTTTTGATCAAAATAAGGTGAGAGTTTTGGGAACTGCATTCAGCATCAACTCAAAGCCTGTAAAGGGTCTGCCTCATGTCAGCGTCAGTTCGGGAAGCGTCAATATAAGCTCGGCAAATGAAGAAAAGATCGTAACAAAGGATCAGGATGTCTATATCAGTAGGTCGAACAAAATATTAATTCGGCCCCGTATAAGTGGCCTTGATGATTCCTGGAAAACCGAGCGGATGGCCTTCTCAAATGAATCGTTGAACATCGTTATCGATGCTATTTCGAGGCACTTTAATACGCAAATTGAATTTGAAAGTAATTCAATAAAAGAATGCAAGGTGACAGCCATTTTTATTCAAGAAAGTATTGAAAATGTATTCGATCATATCGAAAATACAACTGGCGTGGCAATACGAAAAGAAAACGATATCTATTATATTTCTGGTGAAATCTGCAAGTAGTATTTATCCATATCAGAGACCCGTTTTATTCCTTTTGGTCTTATTCAGTGGGCTTTCTGTTTCTGGTTTATGCCAACAAGTTGGATGCTCTTCCATCGATTCATCTTTTGTATATTTTAGCAATCACTACAATGTATCCATATCTCATGACATAGATACCGCTATTGCTAAAAGCATTGTGTGTATGAATCAACAATGGGTAGAACCGCAAGGTTTTCTGTCAGCACTTCTGCATGACACACCCTATAACTTCAAAAAAGTGGGTAACGGATATACTGTATTTTTTGATGGAAATAAAGCTTTCGTTATTGGCCAAATATTCTCATTCGAACAAAATACAGAAATTCCATTCGCCACAATTTATTGTGCTAATAAAAATGAAGGTACTTACGCCGATGAACATGGAAATTTCTTCATACGCCTCACCGGATCTCGAAACGACACGGTTGAAATAAGTTGTATTGGATATAAAACAAAGCGGATGTCATTACTAAACTTTCGACAATCTTCAACAAAGATATTTCTGGAATCTGAGGCTATATTACCTGAACTTATAATCGATGAAACAGGACATTCGCAACAAACGATTTCTCCTTTGAACCGCTCATTTTCACGGCATATACCTACACACGTTCTATACCATGAGGGATCGATATTAGGTCAAGCCGATGCGCTACAGTATATCAAACGTATGTCAAGTGTGAATCCCGCAAGTGATGGGATTTCTGGCTTACGTATTCAGGGCGGATCACATGATCAAAACCTTGTCTTAATGGACCATGTGCCGATATACCATCATAGTCATGGCCTTGATCTACATTCTGTTTTTAACGCGGCCATCATCGAACATGCCAATATATACGACGGATATTTTCCAGCTAATTTTCAAGGGCGTACTTCGTCTGTAATATCGATAGAGACAAAGAATGGTGATTTAAATGAATTTCATGGTCGGCTTGATGCAAGTCCATTTGGCGCCGGGTTAAAAATAGAAGGACCCATAATAAAAAATCGTCTGGCTTTTGTACTAAGCGGGCGTTATGCTGACCTTGAACAAATCAGAAATAAAATTGCCCCAAATCGTATTTCCGGTATACCTGATAAACGAACATTGGGTTTGAATTATACAGATGCTAATATGAAGTTGTTGTATACCCCTTCGTTACGCTCAAAATTAATAATAGGTGGGTTTCACAGTCGTGACAACTTTGATGATTTAAATGAATATAGAATCCTGGATTATTACGAAAATATAGATGTCACATTCGATGAAATACTTGATTGGCGCAATAAGACCGCATTCATAAAATACGTTCAAGAGATAAGCCCTTCAGTTGAGATTTCAGTCCAGCCCTATTTTAGTAATTTTCAATATGACTCCAGACACAATACGCTGGAAACGTATTTTGACTCAAGTTACCTCTCAAGCACGGACTTTCGTTCACAAATTCAAGAAACAGGTTTTAAATCCCAATTAAGTCTTTCAAAAAGAACTTTTTTTCCACAAAAAGTGGGTTTTCAGTATGCACGAGTCAACTACACGCCAGGGATTCTGCGATTCAACGATCAACAATTCGCACGTGTTGGGTATGACGAAATAAAAGATCAAATATCCGGTGGTGAATACGATGAATTCGACGAAACATCACAAGAAACATCCATTTTTGTAGAAAAGGAAGTTCACATTCTGGACCGAAGTCGTATTCATATAGGGCTAACCGGTGTGCGATATACACACCGTGATTTTCAACATTACAGCGTTCAGCCCAGAGTCGGAATACGCCACATATGGAACAAGTCACTCTCATCACAATTCAGCGGTGCATTGATGAGTCAACCCAGACATGTTCTCTCACCTGCAAACAATGGATTACCCAACGATTTGTGGGTTCCTGCGACACAAGAATTTAAACCACAACGCTCCTGGCAAGTCAAGGGTAATCTGTCATGGTTCATTAAACAAAAACATCACATTACCTTTGGATTGTATTACAAATACCAGGATCGAATAATAAAGTTTCCGGAAGGAGCAATTTCCACGGACGAGGATAGTCAAAATATAGAAGCAAGTGCATGGGAGTTTGACGCAGAAAGTGGTGAGCGAAAATCCTATGGAGCGACATTTGAATTTCATTTTAAATTACCCAAGTGCGAAATACAATCTGCCTACACATTCAGTAGATCGCAAGAGGCGTTTTCTCGAATCTTAGATGGCGCTTGGTATGACAATTTTTATCACCGCGACCATCAATTAACGACATCAATAAATATTCGCCCGCTAAAATATCTATCTATCACTCCTGCGGTCACGTATGGCAGTCCTAATACGTTGACTTTCATTCCTGCTACTTATTCCATATTTTATAGTACGGATCAGGAGACATTCGACTACATTATCAGCCCCGATCCACTCACCTTAGAATTGCCTGTTTTTTTTCGTGGTGACATTTCCGTCAACTATATTCTTCCCGGGAAGAAATTTATTCATCGACTTAAAGGAAGTGTATTTAATCTATTGAATAGAGAAAATTTTTCACACTATAGTTACATCGATGTAGGATATGTTGATCCAAAAGAATTTAACTTGTTTATTCAGTATGGTCCACAGCGAATTTACTCCTTGAATTACTCTATCTCATTTTGACGTAAATTTGTTTGCACGCCTGCTGATACTAGCAAAAAAATGAGCACTCGTCGGCAAAATCAATTGTTTGCTATAACCAATAAATAAATCATGTAATTCAATAAGGGATACATATCTAAAACATTGACATAGTCTTGAAATAACTATTGTTTAATCTTTCTTAAAACTAAGTCAATGAAATTCCTAACCAGATGCCTCTTCTTAAGTTTAGTATGCATTTCACTTTTTGCTTCCTGCAACAAAGACGATGAGATGATGGATGACCCTACGGCTCAAGTAAATCAAAATTCGCCCAACAAACGGACGTGTGGTACTCACGAACACATGGAAGCCTTATTACTCGATCCTATGTTTAAAGCAGCGTATAAAGAACGAATAAATCGCTTCGAAACACTGGCTGCAAGTGCTACCGAAAGGGTGCTCTGTGGTAATCCTGTCGTCCTGCCGGTAGCTGTCCATTTCCAAGGCGTAAATAATCCAAATGTGGCATGTTTACGAGCGCTGGCGCAAGCGCAAGTCGATATCTTAAATAATGACTATCAAGGCACCAACAGTGATATCTCAACCTGGATCAATACAGCTTCATCTTCCTTTCCAGGGTTGAACTACGGAGAGACATGTATAGAATTTTGCATTGCCGATCAAAATCATCCGTCGGGATACGGATTAAGCAATGGCGATCCGGCAGTTACGATTAACACAACAACCGGAGACTCGGACGCAAATTGGAGTGGATACTTAAATATTTTTGTTCAACCCAATACAGGTGTTTTGGGCTATTCACCTCTTGGTGGGTCAGGTAATGGTGATGGTGTCGTCATTGACGCAAGCGCTTTTGGATCGGGCAGCGGTTGCGGGTCTGTCAATCCACAGTCGCCCTATGACTTAGGCCGAACTCTGACACATGAACTAGGACATTACTTGCTTCTTGACCATATATGGGGCAACGGATGCGGGTCTGATGATGGAGTCGGTGATACCCCAAATAGCCGCGACCCTTACTATGGCTGTCCAAACATCGGGGCAAGCTCCTGTTCCTCTACAGACCTTCATATGAATTACATGGACTACACCAATGATGCCTGTATGTATATGTTTTCAGCAGGGCAATCTACGCGAATGGAAAACTATGTGACATCGAGCCTTCAGAACTTAGTAAACAATGCTAGCAATGTATGTGGTGGCACATCGGGCCCTACCTGCACAGATGGCATCCAAAACGGCGATGAGACTGGTGTGGATTGCGGCGGATCATGCCCACCATGTGACGGCCCGACATGTACGGATGGTATCCAAAATGGTGATGAAACCGGAGTTGACTGTGGTGGATCATGCCCGCCTTGCGGAGGTAACGGGCCTGATGTTCGCGTCCGTTCAATTACAAAACCCGCGAGTGAATTATGTGTTCCATCATTTAAGCCCATTGTAACCATTAAAAATCAAAGCAATCAGGCTGTATCAAGTGTCAAAATTACGTATGGAATTGTAGGAGGTGTAACAAAAGTGAAAAACTGGACCGGAAACATTGGTCCAAATAAACAAAAACGAATAACACTGCCTAAAATTAATGTTGGACTTGGAAATAAAACATTTTATGCCGAAACGAGTTTGCCTAATGGCCAGGCCGACAGCAATCCGTCGAATGATAGAAAAGAAAAAGATATTGCTGTCGATGGGAATCAACTGGTAAAAGTAATAATCAAGCCTGACGACTATGGCAGCGAAGTGACATGGGAAATAACAGATGATAACAATAATGTTGTTGTGTCTGGCGGTCCGTTCCCAGATTTTAATCGTCGAAAAAGGCAACGCAACATTTGCTTAACTGAAGGATGTTACACATTCACAATCTATGACTCCTACGGAGATGGAATTTGCTGCGATTATGGTCCAGGGTTTTATAAATTACGAGACGCTGACAATGCTATCATTGCCGAATCCGATGGCCAATATGGATTTTCTGAAGAGCAAACTATTTGCATAACGTACGATGAATACACATATGAAGGAAGTCGTCGCGATGAAAAAATAAATCCGACAGTAGATTCATACGGCAATATTGTAGAAATCAACAATGCTGGGAAGGGAAGTACGATCGAGGTAATCGATGAAAATGGCGTACGCATTGATAATATTAAGGTCGAAGATGTCAACAGTGAATATCGAATAGACAAGTCGAAATATGCAGGAAAAAATGTTCAGGTAAAATTACAGGCGAAACCTGGAAAGAAAGTTCTTTCAAAGTAATCTGTAAGGTAATCGTAGAAGAATTAATTATTATTTCTTCACATGTTTCATAGCTTAAATGCAACATGGCCTTGTCATAAAGACAGGGCCATGTTTTATTTCGGAAAAAGGGGCGCACGCCATAACCCTCTTCCCATCGAAGAAACAATGAGCTGTCTGGATTGATAGTTGATGTGCATGTCGGTAATCATACTATTTGGACCCCCACTGCCATAAATAACCCAGTCTTCCAAATCAGCATTTTTATAAAAAACGCCGTAGTCCGTACCGACATAAATTCCATCGTTGCTATTTTTTTCATAAACAATACACGTCGCTGGTAAATTGGGTAGACACTGACTGATATTTTGCCAAGAATTCCCACCATCATTTGATTGAAATACTTTCTTGCCGGATTTAAATCCAGACATGGTCACAAACAATCTATTCTCGTTTGTCGGATCCACTGTAACTGCAGATAATATCTGTGGTAATCCACAATTGCGTTCGCCAATACACTTATCATAGAGATTTGAAGAAATATTTTCGACCTTCCAAGTTCCATTCAAGTCTCGAATAGCTTTGAATATGCCTCCCTGATTGTGATCAGCAACCGCCGGTGATTTTTTGTCCCAATAATATCCATGATTAACGTAATAAAGAACATTGGAATTAGCTTCGGACATTGCTAATCTGTTGATTCGCTTAGGTGCTTCGACATGCTGAATTTCTTGCCAGGTTCGACCATTATCAGAACTGACATGAACTTCATTTCCTCCGGCAAAAACCTCATCCGGGTTATTTGGATTCATGAGCACAGGAAAAAGGCCGACGCCTTTTACCAAGCTCTTACCACCTCGGCCACGCCATTTTTTCCCATCCATCACGCCCGGACGAAAAGTCCCATTTGCACTTTGGTATACAATCGATTCGTCCCTCGGATCTATAAGGCAATCGCCATTGTCTCCACCAGGAGAAGTTGTATACCACTCGCCGTTATCATAGAAGTTTAATGAACCATCCTGCGCCCCTGTAAAAATATATTCGCTATTGGCATCGGTTATTCCTAATCCAAAATAGTTCGTATTGCAAATGCCTACACCCGTTATATCACGCCAAAACTCGTTTCCATCCAGTTTTGCAATTCCACCATCGTTGCCAACATACACTTCATCTTCTATTCCAATACTATCACCAATTGTACTTTTAGTGAGTTTTAGATGTCGCACATCTACATGATTGCGGTTTGTCTTTAATTTTTTATTTGTCTGTCCACCATTAATACTTTTCCGAACATGCCTCCCCGAACCTTCGAAATAAAATATGTCCGTATTGTATTGGTTAACGGCAAGATTGGGAAAAGCGTAACCACCTGTTTTTAAATTTATCGGTTCCGTCCATGATTTCCCACCATCTATGGACGTACAATAATAATACGGCCTTGTTTTTACTTTACACTTATCCATAACAGGATGCACATAATAGTAATTGGCAAGTAAGGCGAGATGACCTTGTTTATTAATCTCAAGATCAAAAAGTACCTTAACTGGATTTTGAATGGTATCCCCATTGCAAAATACTCTATCACTGCGCTCGTCGGGAATTTTTATAGACGTTAATTTCTCAATTGTTGTACCACCGGAGACGTAGTAATAAACTCCAAGTGCATTGCATAAAAAGACATTTCCCCATCTGTCTATTTCCAGATCATGATTGGTAACATCTCCAAAAATAGCAGGGCCGGTATGATGCGATTTATCCGAGTATATTTCTTGCCATTGACCTTTAGCCTCCATCAATCCTGTATATCGAAAAAGCGTGGTCGCATTGATTGTATATAGTATTGTACTATCGAATGTACTTCGAGGGTCGATCACGATATCTGCGGTGCCGGAGTGCCATCCGCCATATGGTGGACTGTGCCCTGTCTCCGTCCATGTTTCGCCACCATCCACTGACATGACTATTCCAATTCCATACCCCCTACTTCCATTATTCCATTGATTGAGTGCAACACCGGTTGCTGCATACACCACTTTTTGGTTTTTCGGATGTCTGATTATTTCGTGAAACCCGACGACGGACAACCCTTCATCATCCGTAGTGTTTCGCCAAGTCACACCGCCGTCAAGTGTTCGCCAGACACCGCCATTGTGCCCACCTACTAATATGTCGTTTTCATTGTAACGGTTAACGCTGATGGCTTCAATGCGACCTTGATTCATCTGACGATCGTTTTTCGAATCGAATGGACCCAGGTTTTCCCAACGTACGCCATCGTCTTCCGGGATATCACACAATACCAGTTCTCCACCAATTAGTTTTAACAAGTCCTGAGGGGACTCCATGTTTTCTTTTAAATACGTCGATATGTGAAGCTCAAAATCGCTCGTGTACTCCCCGTTTTCAAACGAATCTGAATTCGAATAATTAAATTCTTGCGAGTTCCCCTTAGTTTGTGCGTGCAAGGAAAGCACAGAAAATACCAGTACGAAATGGATGGAAATAATTGATTTAATCAATATGATCTGTTTAATAGCCAATGTGAGAGTTCGATTAATTTATTTTTATAGAATTTATTTACATTTAATTGCTTCAGGACGTCTGTTGCCTGATGAAATAAGTCGTTCTTAATTTTTTCGACTTTTTTCCTAACACCATAAGATTGGTACAAATCCAAAACCGATTGTATTTTTTCTGTCGTTGACAACGAGCTATCGTCTAACAGTCGTTGCAATAGATCACCTTTATCTGACATTTCCGATGCACAAATTATAGTTGGCAGCGTTTTCTTTCCTTGCAAAATGTCACCCCCTACCTGCTTTCCAATTTTTTGAGCCGAACCGAATGCGTCAAGCAGGTCATCCTGAATTTGAAATGCCAAACCCTGAAGAACCCCATATTGGTGCAGTGCATCTTGCTCTGCTTTAGGCGCTCCCCCTACAATTGCTCCAATTTGCAAAGAGGCTCCTAATAACACGGATGTTTTCAATTCTATCATGCGCAAATAGGCCTGTGTATCAGGAAAACCTGATTGTTCAAAATTCATGTCAATCATTTGGCCTTCGCACACTTGTATTGCCGCTTTAGTGTAGCAGTTAAGCACATCATGCAACGTTTCATTGGTCAGATCTTTAGCCAAAAGCTGGTTGGCGATTATCAATTTGACATCACCAGCCAATATGGCTTTGTCTCGACCAAAACGTTTATAAATACTTGGTTGCCCTCTTCGAACGGGGGCCTCATCCATGATATCATCATGCACGAGGGAAAAGGTGTGAAACAATTCTATCGCCAATGCTTGTGGTAATACCCGTTCTACTTCAGGATGAAAAAGCCCGTGCCCAATCTGGCATAATAGAGGCCTGATCCGTTTTCCACCCGCTTCAATTGCCAATTCAATCATAAGCCTCAATTCCTTATGTTCAATCGATTTCGACAGATCGATTAATTGGCTGTTAATCACCTGCTTTTGAATGTCCGTATCAATCATAGACGCTAAAGATTAGAATTTACAGGCAATTAATGAAATCCTGGCCATCGTTGTCAATATTTGCTCGATAATACGTCGTATATCTCCTAATTTGAAAGGCTCGTATACCGTTTTCTCTTTCGATTTTTTCTCTTGAGGGTGATTCTTTGTTAAGGATATGTTGGGAGCTCCACTTAACTGAAAGTTTAAATTTGCAATAGGGAATGAAGCGAATCGGCTGTATCTAGACTTTTCTTAATCATGAATTTAAGAATTGGTATACATTAGTCATACATATGGAAGAAGAGAAGGTTATATTCAACGACGGTGAATACCACATAGTTAAAAAGCATTTTTTTTCAGACGAGCTCATCACGTTCTTTGACAATACGAGTTGGGGTGAGACTGGTGCTCTGTATGAGCACAAAGACACTCGATCTCGTTTGGAAGAAATTGAGCGCCCTACCCTACTCGAAGTACGCGACAAAAATGATCTCGTTGGTTGCTGCGTCTTTGTAGGGCGTACAACGTATACGAAGGGAAGATCCAACCTAACAAACTTTGTTAGATATCTTGTTGCAAATCCAAAGTATCGCGGGCAAGGATTGATGACGAAGTATGCTATTCATACAATGGATAGTGTTCGCAAGGACGCACAACCCGGAACCTTATATGTAGGTACTGTTGAAAAATTCAATAAAAAATCATACAACTTGGTCAGTGCGGTTAACTATGAGGAGACAGCGACTATCCGAACCATGTCATTCAGTCGACTAGTCCCTAAGAAAGACGATCGAGTTAAACGAATTTCCACACATGAGGAAAAAGATAAAATACAAGACGTCTTAAAATTACAGCACAGTGATTTTGCGCTTTTTCACATGGAAAATATTTTTTATAAAAATGACTATTATTATATAGAAAAAAATGGTGAAATAATCGCAGGTGTACAAATTTTTCCGGCCCGTTGGGTGATTAAAAAACTTCCTGGAATAAGTGGAAAAATCGCCATGTCCGTACTCCCACATATACCCATTCTTAACAAAGTCTTTAATCCAAAAAACTTTCAATTCCTGGCCCTAGAAGGATTTATTTATCAAAAAAATTGTCTCGAAGATCTACACAAATTAATTTCACATGTTCTCAATATTCATCAACTCAAAACTGCATTGTTTTGGCTAGACGAAAAAGCCCCGCTTTGCGAAGCATTATTAAAATACGGAAAGCTCGGGATGCTGCAACAACTGGGAGCTGCCTCCGATGCAACGATCATGATCAGCTTCACAGACATGGCAGAAGATGCTATTTCAGACATTAAATCCAGGCCGCTATATCAATCAGGTTTTGATTTTATATGACGGTTGTGGCTTCTAGTTGTTGGCAATTTGTAAATGCCTGAATAAGGTTGACGGGTTGGAATTCCCAGGCATAAACTTTATATGTTAACGTCCAGGTCTTATATTGACACTTTCGATTATTCATTTCTTTGCTCGTCCGAAGAAAACGAACCAGAAGAAAAGACGCTTTTTCAAAGGTCTTTTTTGACTTCATATGTTAAAAAACGATTGTCCTTACCTAAATTCCCTCCAAGACTTGGAGAATGCTTTACAGCAATGACAACCTAGGCTGTTGAAAAAGAGTATTCGTATAAAGATCAGGTAAATTTTATCATAGGATTTCAATCTCCGTTCGATGAAACCAAACTATTTTTTATTTTCCTAACCGCTAAACATGTTTGTCCGGTATTCACGATCCATCCACATGTAACCGTCATATGTATCAATCAAAATATTCTTAATTTTAAGCATGAAAAATTTTCTTTTAGTCCTTCTCCTTATACTGACAACCTGCTCACTCAGTCGCAGTCAGGTAATTGTTTCATACGAACACATTACTGATCTATCAAGTACCCAAGTCGATAGTATTATCGGGGACGCGGGTCCCTTCGGTGTGGCTATTTACAAAGTTGTTTACACTATGATAGACCACAATGAAAAACGCGACACGGTCAGCGGTCTTTTTGGTCTGCCATTGAACCCAACTTTTAGAACGACCCTAGTGGTATATAATCATGGAACCACACAAGGGCCGGCTGATGCACCTTCGAATCTTGGAAGCGGTTTTTCTGAAACACTTGCTTTTTCATCCTTTGGGTTCGCAACAGCGGCACCAGATTACATCGGCCTAGGTGAATCGGATTCATTCCACCCGTACGTGCATGCTGAATCTGAGGCACTGTCCGGACTTTACATGATAGCAGTCGCCTATGAGATTATGGACCTGGAAAATGTTCCTAATCCGGGATCAGAGCTTTTTATTGCCGGATATTCGCAAGGTGGACATGCTTCCATGGCTTTGCAAAAATTGATTGAAACGGATTTTACAGACGATATCGACATCACGGCATGTGCGCATGGTTCAGGACCATATAGCATTAGTCATGTAATGCGGAATTTAATAATTGGAGATGAGGTCTATTTACCTGTCGGCTTTATTCCATATGTGATTTTGGGCTATCAAGCAGCTTACGGGGATTTATATGATTCGCTAGATGAAATTTTTAAACCTAACTACATTCCACGAATTATTGACTTCCAAAATGGAGATTTGGATTTGACAAATTTATCCATTCAATTAGGTTTGGGACTTTTTTTTGAAGTAGGTGCCGTGATCCCTAAATACATTCTTCAGGATTCCATAGTAGCTCGCCTCGAAGCAAATGATCCCGATGATCAACTTATTCGCTATTTACGAGAAAACGACGTCTACGAATTCCGTGCGAATACGCCGACCAGATTGTACTACTGCGAAGCAGATGATATCGTCCCTTTTGAAAATACGATATTCGCTGATTCAGCCATGCAAATTTTGGGTGCCAGTGACTTAGAAGCTATTCATGTTAATCCGAATGCCGACCATGGCCAATGCGCCGTTGAAGCGATACCATTGGCCATTGATTACTTTTTGGGCTTTTTGAATGTTGGCGTTGCCTATCAGGAAGCTCAAATAGTGAAACAATCATTTCCTAATCCCGCAGTCGACCAATTGAATATTGTACTCGAAGAAAAGTACAATGATGTCAAGTACGCCTTATTTGACGTCACAGGCAAAATCGTGCAACAAGGAATTCTTCAACATGAGTATAATTATATTGACTTAAACAGGCTTATGCCTGGCTTTCACACTGTGCAACTTATTCAAAACAATGAGATTCAAACATTGAGGTTTATAAAAAACTAAATCCGATTATTGGAAACTTTATTTCGTATTCGATTTTTATACAAGATGGTATACCTAATTCCTTTAATGGTGAAAGGAATAATAAATTCTTAACACTTGTGTCTTGAACAAATTTCTTTAGAAATGAATTAAGACAGCATGAAAATTCTCTTGTACAGCGTCGTATTCTTCGCACCCTTATTTCTTCTTACTTCATGCAAAGTGGCAGACGTCAAAAGCACAAGTAGACCCGTATCACATGAAATATGGGATAGCCTGCTAAAGCAACATGTTAGTGCTGATGGTTTAGTTGATTACACCGGTTTCCAAAAAGATAGTGCCCGCCTCAACGCTTATCTTGAAATTTTATCCAATAATCATCCAAACGAAGCGCATTGGTCCTATAAAGAACGACTTGCCTACTGGATCAATGCATACAATGCCTTTACTGTTAAAATCGTAACAGACAATTATCCAATTCCGAGCATAAAGGATATTAAAAATGGAATTCCGTTTGTGAATACCGTGTGGGATATCAAGTTCATCAATATTGAGGGGCATGCGTACGATTTGAATAATATCGAACATGGGATACTGCGACCAAAGTTTAACGAACCAAGGATTCATTTTGCGGTCAATTGCGCATCCATTTCCTGCCCTGTACTCTCTTCTGAAGCATATGTCGCCAAAAAGATCGATAGCCAATTGGACACAGCAGCCAAGCGCTTTCTATCAGATAAAAGCCGGAATAAGATCCTTTCCAAGGATAAAGCAAAATTGTCAAAAATTTTCTCCTGGTTCAAGGGTGATTTCACAAAGAATAAGAGCCTGCCCGCGTACATTAGTCAATTTACTGACATTGAACTCAACGCTGATGCCGATCTTGATTTTCTCGATTACGATTGGCGTATTAACGACCAAAAATGATTGCAGCCAATAGAAGATTAATAGTGCTGAAAAATGAGCATCCAATTAGGATTCAACCTGAATTTCTATTCTCATCTCGAAAACTTTCACTAAAGGATTCTATAAATTACTTATCTGTTAACTTCCTGGGGTGTAAAACATCTAACGTACCACAATTTTTATAGGTGCTATTACCCTATTTATAATATCACCCATTAGTATTTGTATATCCGAAGTTTCCGTTGTCAGGTTATTAAACCCGCGATCTTCGCATTCCCCTTGCCTTGCTCGATGTAGTTAAGAGACACCATATCCATCTTATTTTTTGCTCCAATTGTAACGGGCCATCTACTAAACACCCCAATTTTAACAAATCTCAGTCCTTCGTTTCTTGTTCTGCTTGGCCACCTGCAAGGACCATTTAAGCTTTGGATAACTTGGATTTCTTGAGCCTTTACTATGTTGTTGTCTTAACAGTTCCGCGGCTTTACTAACTTAAAGCAGCCCGTCTTTTAAGAAAAAAGTCGTTTAGAAGTGTTCGATTTTGAGATTCAAGCAAGAGCGTGCGCATCAACCTGCAGCATGTATAGGTATTTATACGCAATGCGAATTCCGTAGAAACCCCTTATAATAAACACGTATTTGGACGTATTTTTGGAATAGAAAAATATACTAAACCAACGATTATGAATCAATATCTTAACACGAAACCAAATCTCTGGACTCTTTTATGTCTTGGCATACTCGTATTCTATGGAATAAGTCAGTTCTCAGGAGATAATGATTGCATCCCTACAAAGGAGTGTGGATCAATACCGGATTATAAACTGACGCCGGAGGAGGCGCAAGAGTATCTGGAAAAGTATGAAGAATATTTGAATCAAGAAATAGAGGTAGTAAATCCTGATGTCCGGTATTTTTACTTACCTCGGTGCGAGATGGCCGAAATGCTGAAAGATGTTGGAGCTGAGGCAGACGTCAAAGCGCATTTGGCTGTAAAAAGCGAACAAAACGAAAATGGTGCAATAACTAACGCGATTGTCCTGGTATTCGAGGATTATCTGCCTTCAACCACCCCAAGTTGGTTTGACTTTACCACTCCATGTCCAAATGTTTGTAACTTTTGAATGATATAATCTATGGAATGACATACTGTAGTTTTTTAATAACTGCAGTGAGCATTATGTTACTAATTGGGCGTAAGGTACTCCAGGATATTTTTTATTTTTTACTTACCTGCTTAATTATTGGAGTGACAGCGCTAATACTTGGTAAAAAAGGAATCAACAACCTTCCTTTGCTTCACTTATTTACGTTACTGGAGTATTTCTTCTTGTCAAGATGGTACAACAAGTTGCTAACTCCGAATACGCTAATTCAAAAGGTGCATCATTACAGCATCTTTCTGTTTGTTTTAATAATAATCTTAAATTCAATATATATACAGCCCCTATATACATTTAATACCTTTTCGAAAACATTGACCCATTTACTTCTCTTGATGAATCCCATACTCTACTGTATCGATCGTTTGCGTCAGGATGTCATAGTAGAGTTGTCAACAAGTATTAGCTTTATAAATGCGGCTGTGCTTTTATATTATTCAGGTAGTCTTTTCATATTTATGTCAAGTGCTTATTTCACAAATGAAATTACTGACTATAGTAAGATACCATGGGTAATTAATTCAATTTTGCAGTTCATTTTTCAGTTTACAATACTAGTTGGCATATGGAAACAGAATCATTCGTTCGGGAATTAATGCCGTTGTTGATTTCAGGAGTGGCTATAATGACATTGATAGGAATGACCTTCGTATTTTACATACAGTTTCTCAATAAACGATTATTTACAGAACAGAAAAACAGGCAAAAATTAATGATGAAGCATCAGGAAGAACTTATTCAAAATAATATAATCTCTCAAGAAAAAGAAAGACATCGAATTGCTCAAGATTTACATGACGATATAGGATCTAAGCTTAACGTCATGCACCTGTATATCCACAACGTCATCAATAAAGTGGATAAAGAAGAAGCCCGAGAGCTGCTCTTCGAAATAGATAAATTGCTCAAAAAAGCAATCAATTCAACGCGAAATATATCACATAATCTTCTTCCGCCAACATTGAGTAGTTTGGGTATTTTTTCTGCCATACAGGAATTAGTGGAAGAAATAACAGGAAGCTCAAATATAGAAGTAAACTTCACAGCTTCCGGTAATGAACGAATCCGCTTAAAAAGTAAAATTGCCGAAGTGAATATATTCAGAATCATTCAGGAATGGATAAGTAATTCATTAAAACAATCCGCAACACATATCTTCTTAGATATAACTCATCGCAATGACCTAATTATCATCTCATATGAAGACAACGGACCTGGTTATGACCCTGACAGTACTTCACTACTATCAGGAATGGGGCTTCGAAATATC
Organism: Saprospiraceae bacterium; assembly: GCA_028279185.1. GTDB lineage: Bacteria > Bacteroidota > Bacteroidia > Chitinophagales > Saprospiraceae > JANQSS01. The sequence continues at coordinate 46,479 of JANQSS010000111.1, forward strand.
AACAACAGAGTTAACATGATGAAGGCTTCAATGCGGAATCTGAGTGCTTTGGGACAGTCCGCAAAGTATATTTTAACCTATAAAATAAGTAACCAATGATCAAAGTGGCACTAGTGGATGACGAGGCTTTATTTCGAAAAGGATTGCGAATGCTAATCTCGGATATGCCAGATATCGAGGTTGTGTTTGAGAGTTCAAACGGCATCGAACTTCTAGAAACATTGGAAAATGGCAATGTTGAGCGTCCCGATATCGTCTTGCTGGATATGAACATGCCTAAAATGGATGGTCTTGATACATTCAATGCGATGCGTCAAAAATATAGCGAAGTACATGTTGTCATTTTGTCTTCGCATTTTAAAAAAGCTTTTGTGCTCTATATGCTAGAACTAGGTGTATGTAGTTTTGTATCAAAGGACACGGACATCACTATTTTTGAAAAGGTGATCAGAGAAGTGTACGAAAATGGATTCTTTTACTCCGATCAAATACTTGAAATCATTAATCAGAGCTTTACTAAGAAAATAGAAAAGAGTTCAAAAACCTATAAGGGAATTGACCTCACGAATAGAGAATACCAGGTACTAAAACTTATTTGTCTGCAATACACAACTAAAGAAATAGCTCAGAAGCTTTTCATTAGCCCGAGAACCGTAGAAGGTCATCGAAATAGATTATTCGACAAAATTGATTGCCGGAATATCGCTGGTTTGGTTTCCTATGCAATACAACATTCTATTGTCGATCTATCCATACCCCCAAAATTTGACTGATTGACCTTTGAGAGATGAGGTTATGAAATCCAACGTTTTTCACCCTAATATCCTACAGAAAAAATGCCCCTCGCATATCAGATTATTTGAACCCTAACATATAATTAGAGGTAATCAAATATGTATTTCACGCCAGAAAATCCTACAGCCTGTATTCCTCTCCTAACTTCAAAAGAGTACTTTCTATACTACGTACTTACCACCTAGTGATAAAAACAAATGCCCCCATTTTTGTAATTGGGTATTTATCCTCTGTCGCCAATTTTATTTCTGATTGATATTTACCATTGTAATCGAGGGTGTTGTATTTAAATAAATCTCCCGGGTTTAATTAAGGTTTACAAAATACGTCTCTCCTCAAATATCTTAATCTTTAAAATTTAATTAGCATGAGTTTTTATGACAATCAACCACTTACGGCTGCTTCAGTCTTGAATGAAGTAACATCTATACCGCAAGAATTGTATCAAAATGAAGGAAATGTTGTTGCCACCGTGGCTGGCACCAGCAGTGCGTCTAATGGAGAAGTCATTTCCGGAATGACCATTTTCAACAATACCAATCCGGGTACCATTGCATACGCTGCCGTACCACCAACGGGTATAGTTAATAATCAGCCTGCACAGCGACTAATCTGTTCAATAAATAGTAATCATGAACATCCTTCATCGAGAATTATTGATTTTACAACGAAACCAAAAGAACTGGATGAAACAAGAGAAAAGCAGCTGTTTATGCACGTGTATCCCTATCAAACCGAGTCAATGGCAAATGGCGAAAGAGGTCCATTGTATACAAACGGCACACAGGCAAACTTAATTCCGCTTTTAGTTTCTCCTGGATCAGTGTCTTTAGCACCTCCTTTGACCAGTGAAGAATTGGACACATTAGGTTTTACCGAATCCGCTCCTCTGGGAATTGATTTCTCAGGTATAATGAAAGGCATTGTAAAAAGCGTTCCAATTGTCGCGGATGCTGGTCTGAAAATTTATCAGGAATTATCAGGAGCTCAATCAGTAGCTATGCGTAACAAGTCTCAAAACGTTGCAATTTTAGGGTTACTTGGCTCTGTCGCAAGTATTGCCGTACCATTAGTAGGAAGTCTTATTAAAAAGGTACTGGATTAAATTTATTAAATCATTTTAAGAAAGGGTTTTCCAGAAAGAAGGCCCTTTCTTTCTTCGAAACAATTAATCATGAAATATATTACTTGGAATATGCAGGGAGCCACTGGTTTTCGCGAGAGTAAATGGAACACAGATGTTAAGCGATTATTTTTGAACCTGGGTGCGGATATAATTTGTCTGCAAGAAGCCGGTGTTCCTCCGGCAACCGCCATCTCATTCCCATTCCCGGGATGGATAGCAGGAGGTGACCCGGGAATACCATGGGCATTTTTGCAATGGAATTTGGGCACTCGTTCCAGGCCTAAATTTGTTTATATTTTTTGGATTCAATGCGACCCTGGAGCCAATAGAAACAATCTCGCAATTGTATCCAAACAACAACCCAATGCAGTTGTTGTCGTAAATGGAGGAATTCCCGGAGCGAGGCCTGCAATTGGCATCCAACTTTTTATTGATGGAGTTGCCGTAAACATTTATTCTTTGCATGCTTTTTCCGGAGGAGGTGGTAATGCTCCGGCATTATTAAATAACATCCATGCAGTCGGAGGCCCTTGGTTCGCTCTAGGAGATTACAATCGCGATCCGGGAACTTGGGCTCATGTTGCGCTACCTCCAGGAACAAATGGCTGCCCCCATAATGGCAGCATTACTCACCCTTCTTCAGGAACAAACCTGGATTATGCTTTTATTAACCCTGCACCTAGCGTTAAAGGTGTAGTACTTGACAATTTTATTGTATCAGATCACTATCCTGTTGGGTATCAAATTTAAATTGAATCCTTCATTGTACGCGCGTACATATGTGACTCGAATGCCAGTGACCACTCTTAAATATTTTCTCGTAAGGGAAAGAGATCTATCATCAAGATTATCAATAACCGACTTATAACACTTGTAAAAACCTCGTATTGACTCTGATATATGATGCAGCACATTGTTTCGGTGTGCATGCAAGTGATAAGTTTACGTTCAACTCCATGATTTGGTGATATGCACACCGCTGGCTTTCAAGCTGATAAGGTTGAAAAAAAGATGGATGCCCTAGTTAACAAGAGATAACTTGTCAATAGGGTTTGAATGTATTCAAAAATCAGGAGATCCCATCCTCCTAATATTTGAAACTTTTCGTCTTTTGCCGTTCAATCCTCGGCCCACAGTTTACCTAAACTTGAATAGTACAAAACCCACGAATTATATGCGGAAAGACTATCTTTGCGCCTTTATTTCGTGTGGCTATTTCATTCCACCGGAGCCCGATCAGAACAAAAATTATAACGATTTGAAATACAGGATTTTAACTCTTTTTCTGAGCATCCTCATATTGCTGCAAAGTGAGGCTCTATTAGCTCAGGATTCAAATGCAGCCATGTCCCAAGGGGTTCTCTGGTTATTTATTGTCTTCATGCTCATTGCCGTTTCCCTCCTTATAGGAGATAATATGGTACGCGCACAAGCTAAGTTGGGGGGAGTTGATGTATCGCGGGATGACGATTCTTTTCTTCCAGGTATGTCCGCTTTATTTGGTAAATCCAGACCCGACTTTGCACGCGATGGTTCTTTCTTCAAGCTGAATAAAGGGCATAACATCAAGTTGGAGGGTGAAGCGAGCAACCAAATTAAAATGGTTGAAGTGAATACTTTTGCTGTCCAGCCGCCTGATTTTAGAGGCATTGCTCCAATTCCAAAAATGCTGACTGCGGCCGGAGAAGAAGTAGAAGCTGGACAAGCGTTATTCTTTGATAAGAGCAACCCGGATATTTTCTATGTTTCTCCAGTTTCTGGAGAAATTGCGGAAATTCGACGAGGTGCTAAGCGCGCCATTGTCGAAGTGGTTATTCTCGCCGATAAAGATCAACGGTATCGCTCGCTTCCCGTTTTGAATTCGCAGACATCAAGCCGCGATGACATCATTGCATATTTAAAGGAGTATGGATTCTGGCCGTATATTAACCAGCGTCCATTCGATGTAGTCGCAGATCCATCAATTACACCGCGCGATATCTTTATTTCCACATTCGATACAGCTCCATTGTCTCCAGACATGAATCTCGTAGTTAAAGGGAAAGGAAATTTATTCCAAGCTGGAATTGACGTGCTCACAAAACTAACCACAGGTGATGTTCACCTTGGACTCGATGCAAATGGTGATATTCCCAATGCAGCTTTTACAAATGCAAAAGGAGTTAAAAAGCATTGGTTTAGCGGAAAGCATCCTGCTGGAAATGTTGGAATTCAAATTCATCACATAGCGCCTATCAAACCCAACGATACGGTTTGGACATTACAAGTTGAAGATGTCATTCTGCTTGGTGACATGGTTTTAAATCAACGATTTAATCCCGAACAACTTATTGCTGTCACGGGCAACGGCGCCAAGCAAACCCATTATTTGCAGACAAAACGTGGAGCTAATTTGGGCGATTTATTAAAAAGTCAGGGAATTGATGAAAATGAAAATCGCATTATCTGTGGTGATGTATTAAGTGGACGTCAGTCATCAGGTGATGGATTTCTTCATGCACATGATAATCAAATAACAATTATCCCGGAGGGAAGAGATTATGAAATGTTTGGATGGCTGTTGCCAGCCGTTGACAGACCCACAGTTTCAAGAACTTATCCAAATTTCTTATTTCCAAATCTCTCTTATGAGGTGGACACAAATACACATGGTGAACCGCGTGCATTTGTAAAAACGGGTGAATACGAAGCGCTTATGCCCGCAGATATATATCCACAACATTTAATGAAGGCCATCATGATTGAGGACTATGAAAAAATGGAAGGATTAGGCTTACTGGAGTTATCTGAGGAAGATGTTGCGCTTTGTGAATTTGCCTGCACATCTAAACAACCGTTACAAAAAATATTACGAGAGGGACTCGATTTAATGCGCGATCAAATGTAGTCTCGCGCGTCTAATACAATCATCAGAATAGAAGGAAAAGTTGCATGAATAAATTGCTAAAATTTGTAAAAAGCTTAGAGCCAAATAAAGAAAAGTCACCGTTGTTGTACACATTGTATGACGGTTTTTTTACTTTTTTATATGCCCCTAATCACGTAACACATGGACCCGGCGTTCACATTCGTGATCGCATGGACTTGAAGCGATTAATGGTGCATGTTGTGCTCGCATTAGGTGTGTGTTATTTGTTTGGTATGTACAATACCGGGCACCAACATTTCAAAGCACTTGGCATTCACACTAGTTTTTTCGACGCGGCAAATTTGAAATTACATTTCGGAATTGGAAAAATGATTCCAATATTTCTGGTTACTCATATTGTTGGGTTAGGAATTGAATTCTATTATGCTGCAAGAAAAGGACATGGAATTGAGGAAGGCTTTCTTGTGAGTGGAGCACTCATTCCATTAATTATGCCTCCGGATATTCCACTTCTATGGTTGGCAATGGCTGTTGCTTTTGCCGTCATTTTGGGCAAAGAGGCATTTGGCGGAACAGGCATGAATGTTTGGAATGTGGCATTGCTTGCACGTGTATTTATCTTTTTCGCTTATCCCACAACGATTAGTGGTGACGAAGTATGGGTGGCTGGTTTAGAATCAACCGCAGCCGGATCGGCAGTGGACTATAGTTGGTGGCATACTGGTCTCGGAAATTGGGTTTTCGATCTGTTTGGTTGGGAACTATTTAATCCGGCCATGGTCGTTGCTGATGGATATACAGGTGCGACACCCCTGGGTCTTGCGGCTAAAGGTGGCTGGGATGCTGTTACACAAGTATACAGTGAAACGGCCATGTGGTGGGGAGCAATACCTGGTTCTGTCGGTGAGACATGTAAGCCGTTTATCATTTTAGGTGCTTTGTTTTTAATATTTACTCGGGTTGCGAGTTGGCGTATTATGGCTTCCATGTTTATCGGGGCCGTATTTACGGGCGTTTTATTCAATGCCTTCGGAGCCACCCCCTTTATGCAGGTGCCTTGGGAATACCATTTTTACATGGGGAGTTTCTTTTTTGCCATGGCCTTTATGGCAACAGACCCTGTGACGGCCTCCGCCACTGCCAAAGGCAAATGGATATACGGATTTATGATAGGCGTCGTGGGAATGATTGTACGTGTATTAAATCCTGCCTATCCAGAGGGATGGATGCTCGCCATTCTATTCATGAATACATTTGCTCCATTAATAGATCATTTTATTATTCAAGGAAACATTTCAAAACGACTCAAACATGCATAGCACTGGATATATTATTCGATTCGTGTTGGTCATGACGACCGTGGTAGCGCTGGTTTTGGCACTCATGTCGACAGCTCTTAAACCGCTTCATGATGCAAATGAAGCCATCTACAATAAACGTGCAATTATTTCAGCGCTAGGAAATAAATTAGACAAGACCGTCGCCGAAATGACGGATGAAGAAGTCACGGCCATATTCGAGAATCGCATTACACAACGTGTAATGGATGTTGAAGGAAATTTTCTCGATGAAAACGCCGTAATCGCAAGAGGTTATAAAGCTGGTAAGGCTGAAAATGTTGACATGGCCAAAGAAAGAAAAAAAGACGAGGCTGATCGTATCTATCCGATATATGAATACAAAGATGACAAGGGCGAATATGCAATAGTCTCCGTGCGCGGTAATGGATTATGGGATGCTATTTGGGGAAATATCGCACTGGACAAGGATATGAATACAATTGTTGGGGCTTCATTTGATCATCAGGGGGAGACACCTGGATTGGGTGCTGAAATAAAGGATAATCCAAAATACTCCGCCAATTTCGTCGGCAAAAAGATATTTGATGCAGATGGCGAATATGTGTCCATCACTTCTCGAAAAGGAGGTGCCAAAGATCCACTGCACGACGTCGATGGTATTACTGGAGCGACAGTAACAGCAGATGGTGTTACGGATATGATGAAAGATGGAATGAAGCACTACCTCCCTTATCTAACAAAAAATAAAAAATAATACCACATTGATTTTATCAATGGGTAATAACAAAATAAAATATGGCAGATACAGCAGTAAAAACCGCTAATAAAAAATCGGCACTGAGTTTCGGCAAAAAAGAAAAGAAGTTACTCAGCGATCCGCTGAATGACAATAATCCGATTACCGTTCAAGTTTTAGGAATTTGTTCAGCACTCGCTGTGACCACATTGGTGAAGCAAGCAGTCGTCATGTCCATTGCAGTCGTCTTTGTTTGTGCCTTGAGTAATCTGGCAATTTCTCTACTTCGTCGTTATGTTCCGAAACAGGTGCGAATGATTGTTCAACTTGTTGTGATTGCATTTCTTGTAACAATCGTTGAGCTGACATTAAAGGCATTGGATTTTGAAGTGTATAAACAACTCTCCGTTTTTATCGGACTTATTATTACCAATTGCATAATTATGGGTCGACTTGAAGCATTTGCCATGGCCAATGATCCCTGGCGATCCTTGCTTGATGGAATTGGAAATGGGCTCGGATACGGTGCAATTCTCATTATTGTAGCCGTACTTCGGGAAGTTTTTGGTAAAGGACAACTGTTTGGATGGAAGCTCATCGGATCAGAAGATGCCCTCATTTCGACAACAGGAATACTTGGCGGTTACCTAAATAATAATTTAATGGTGTTATCGGCCAGCGCCATGTTTATCATCGCTATCCTTATCTGGGTACATCGAAGTTATAATTCGAAACTCGTCGACGTATCCTAATTCAATAAAGCTAAAATCACAATCATGGATTTATTCAATATATTTATAGAAGCGGCATTCATCGAAAACTTAGTCTTGATATATTTTCTGGGTATGTGCTCGTACCTGGCCGTATCAAAGAGTGTGAAGACGGCCATTGGCCTCGGACTTGCCGTGATTTTCGTACTCGGAATTACAATGCCTATCAATTGGCTGATTAACGAATATTTATTGAGCGAAACAGGTATCCTCGGAATGGACTTAACTTTTTTGCGTCTCATATTGTTTATTGCCGTTATCGCCTCTATGGTGCAATTGGTCGAGATGATCATTGAAAAAGTTTCACCTCCGCTATACAATGCCTTGGGAATATTCTTACCATTAATTACGGTGAACTGTGCAATTTTAGGTGGCTCACTATTCATGGTCAGTCGGGAGTTTAATTTAGCCGAGAGTACTGCCTTTGGAATGGGTGGTGGATTTGGTTGGTTTTTAGCCGTAGTAGCTATTGCGGCCATTCGTGAAAAAATTCAATACAGCAACGTACCTGCACCGATGCGCGGCTTGGGTATGGCATTTTTATTGACAGGCCTAATGGGGCTAGCCTTTATGAGTTTGATGGGAATTGACCCAGGTGCCTTGGGTGGAAATTAATTTAATATAGAAGAATAAGAAATAATAAAATAGATGGAAGCTTATATGCCCATAATTTTGGCGGTCGTTGTTTTCAGCGCTGTCATTCTCGCACTCTCGTTCATGTTGATAGTCGCTCGTAAAAGGCTTTTACCCCAGGGCGATGTGACAATAAAGGTTAACGGAGAGAAGTCCTTGACGGTAGCGCCAGGTACGACGTTGCTAAACGTTCTTTCCGATCAAAATGTATTCCTTCCTTCCGCATGTGGAGGTGGTGGAACATGTGCCATGTGTGAATGTCACATTGATGCCGGAGGAGGTGATGTTTTGGCGACAGAATTAAATCACCTTTCAAGAAAAGAAGTAGCCGAAAACAAAAGGCTTGCCTGTCAAGTAAAAGTGCGGGAGGATATGGAAATCCGTATCCCGGAAGAGATATTCGGGATTAAGAAATGGGAATGTGAAGTCGTTTCCAATGACAATGTCGCATCATTTATTAAAGAATTTGTCGTCAAATTACCTGACGGGGAAACATTGGATTTTGAATCAGGCGGATATGTGCAAATCGACGTGCCGGTTATTGAAGTGGCATACAAGGATATGGACATCACAGCTCATAAAGAATTTCATAGCGAGCCGGAAAAATTCAAAGAAGAGTGGGACAAATTTAATCTATGGCCACTTGTCATGAAAAACGATGAACCCCAATTTCGTGCATATTCCATGGCCAATCACCCGGCTGAAGGAAATATTGTCATGCTCAATATTCGAATCGCTACCCCACCATGGGACCGCAAAGCCAATAATTGGATGAACGTCAATCCAGGTGTTTGTTCGTCATATGTTTTCGGACTTAAACCTGGAGATAAATGCACGATATCAGGACCCTATGGTGAATTTTTTATAAAGGACACGGGCAAAGAAATGATCTATATAGGCGGCGGTGCTGGAATGGCTCCTTTACGGTCACATTTATTCCATCTGTTTCACACATTGAAGACTACGGACCGAAAGGTCTCATACTGGTACGGTGGTCGATCTAAGCGTGAGTTATTTTATGTCGAGCAATTTCGTGAAATTGAACGCGAATTTCCAAATTTCAAATTTTACGTTGCACTATCTGAACCGTTGGAAGAGGATAATTGGAAAGTGAAAGATGGAATTGACGGAGATGGAGATGGTTTTGTCGGATTTATACATCAAACGCTAATAGATAATTACCTGAGTGCTCACCCCGAACCGGAAGAAGTTGAATACTACTTCTGCGGACCTCCGCTTATGAATGCGGCCGTAATAAAAATGCTCGATGACTTTGGTGTTCCGGAAGAAAATATAGCCTTCGATGACTTCGGAGGATAAATAATACATCAAGATGGATTGAAAACCATGAACAGAATGGCCTCGAATCTCTATTTGGTTCGGGGCTTTTTCTTTAAGTGCGGGTGTATTGACTAGCAAGAAGGAAAAAATAGCAACAATATAACGTAACGCTGGACCAATCATTATACGTGCTCTATGTCAGGAATTAGCACAAGTTTACAATGTATTGTGACTTTAACCAACTTTAGATCAAATTAGCGTATACCTGAATGGTCATCTAATGCGTTGTTACTTTGATGTTCCGCTCACGTTTTCGAATTCTCTTTCTTACCTCCATTTTACTAACGGTATTTGGGCTTTCAATACCAGAATTACTTTATGAAAATAATGGTCGAAGTAATGCAATTGGATCCTATGGGAACGGTCGCCTAAAAAATGCGTATTTAATCCCCTTTCGCGGTAATAATTTCAAGTACTTTAGCCCATTGAGCTATTATATACTGAATTGCGGCTACCTCCACTCTTCCGTTTACAATACCATTTTAGATGCCTACCGAACATGCGAAACGACTTGTCCATACTACCAGTTTCGAATTATGGAATGTTCGAGACCTAAGGGTGGAAAAATGCTTATCCACCGCACACATCAAAATGGAATGAGCGCAGACTTCATGATTCCTAAAATGAAAGATAACAAATCAAATTACATGCTTGACCGATTAGGTATGTGGCACTACTTACTCCAATTTGATTCAAATGGACACTCTTCGTTTATTCCTTCCATTGATCTCGATTTTGAAACAATGGCCAGGCACCTATTAGCCCTTGATGATGCTGCAAAGAAAAACGGATTATTCATACGTAAAGTGATTCTAAAAATTGAATTGATAGATAATTTATTTGCGACGCGATCAGGTCAAGAATTAAAAAGACGAGGTATTTACTTTGCGCAACATCTACCCGGTTTTATAAATACCGTTCACGACGAGCATTATCATGTCGATTTTGATTTTCTATAGTCATTCTTATGTTAGTCATAAACACCGAACTTCTAAAAATTCCAATCACGCCGAGACCTATTACGGTAAATAATTTTGACGATAAAAATTTAACGAGAATTTTTCAAAGCCATCATGCAAACGAATCCTCTAAATGGCTTTGTGAATCAATCTAGCGGCACTTCGTTTAGAGGAGATTATCCCACTCTACGGATTTTTTGTCACGTGCTTGGAGATACCGTACCATACACGCTTGTAAATCAGACGGATCAACCGGTTTCAATAAATAATCAAATGCTGAATATCGGATGGCAGGAATCGCATATTGATCGAATGCGGTCACGAAAATAACGTCGAACGCTCGGTTTTTTACTGTACTCAACCAATCCAGGCCTGATACTACCGGCATACGAATATCCAAAAAACGAAATCCGGTGTATACCGCTCTAAAACAAAATCTGCTTCTTGGGTGCTTCCAGCCGATCGAACCTCAGCAATCTCTGGAACATGCACCTTTATGAGCAAAGCCAACGTTTCCCTGGCCTTAAGCTCATCATCGATTATTAAAGTGCGTAATAACATTAGCAATTCGTAAGGTCAATCAACTTCACTTTCTATAAATATAACCAAATAGCTAAGATCGAATTCCAATATGGAAACCAGAATAAATAAGCGGTAGCATCAAATTCACAAATGGATTTAATAGTTCCATTATTTCATACCATTCGCATCAACACAACTGATACGAATGGATGACGTTGTCTGGCAAGGCTACACCATTAATATAGATTATGGTTTCAATAAAAAGGCATCTTCAACATTGAGCCGGACGTTATGCTTTGGATTGACGCAAACGTAACAAAGTCGTTTAAATGAAAAATAGGCGTTAACTTACTTAATAAACAATGTGACACTTTTCGAAATTACCCCTTAAGAATCGTTTCAAATGCAAGGTTTAATGAAAAATAAATACGTCTTCGCAGGATACATAGTCAGCATAGTAGCAGTTCTCATGCCAATCTATGGAGTATATGGAAAGTTCTTCTCTGATGGAATGCAACGGTACATGGCTAGTCGCGGTCTAGAAGACTGGACTGCTGTGATTGGCCTGGGAGAGTTCGTTTCTATCCTTCTTTTCCTCTTGCCTAAGACGTATAAATTCGGCATGCTCCTCATGAGCGCTCTTATGGGAGGCGCCATTACCCTTCATATGAGTAATGACGAGCCATTTAATATGCAAGTGGTTGTATTACTTCTTGTTTGGGTTGGAGGTGCGTTGCGATATAAAGGCAAACAGGTGAAAATTTAGACATCGGCGTTGTTGAAAACCTGATGATTTAAGGTTTCGATAACAATATGACAAGGCCATTGCCCGTAAAAGTGCCGTACCTTTGATCAATGGCTTTAAGTTTACGTGTCATTGTTTCTATGTTCGCAATAAGCTTTCTGTTGCTTAACCAGTTTGCTTCCGCGCAAATGGCTAAGGATATGCTGCAAGAAGCAAAGATTAAATTGAGTGGCCAGGTTGTCGATTCAGACACGGGTCAGGGTTTGGAGTTTGCGACGATTTCTATTTTTTCATCGGTAGACTCATCATTAATTGGAGGCGAGTTAACCGATGGAGCCGGATATTTTTCAATCGAAATTCAATCGCAACCCAGCTATGCCATCATCGAATTTATAGGTTTTATTACCCATGTTATCGATCCTCTTCCGCTTACCGCCAACACAGAAAAGCGCAATTTAATTAGTCTTGGAATAATTAAAATGTCCGTTAATTCACTGGCTCTTGAAGAAGTTGAAGTGCGCGCTGAACGTAGTGAAAATCAATTTTCCTTGGATAAAAGAATTTTCAATGTTGGAAAGGACCTAGCGAATCGAGGAGGGAGCGCTGTAGATATTTTGGACAATGTACCGTCCGTGACCGTCGATGTCGAAGGCGCAGTGAGTCTGCGTGGAAGCTCAGGGGTTCGAATCTTAATCAATGGCAAACGGTCCGGATTGGGTGATAATTTAAAAAACATTCCATCGAATCAAATAGACCGTATCGAGGTAATCACAAATCCATCTGCCCGCTATGACGCGGAAGGGATGGCCGGAATAATAAACATCGTTCTAAAAAAGGACACAAGACAAGGATTCAATGGATCTTTCGATTTAAGCGGTGGATATCCGCGTCAAGCAGGCATTGGAGCAAATGTAAATTATAGAAAAAATAAAATAAATTGGTTTGCCGGCTATGGATTTCAAATTAGGGAGAGTCCAGGAGAAGCCTTTCAGTATACGGAGATTCAGCGCGGAGATACAACTTTAATTACTAATCAAAATCGGGACATGCAACGGGACGGCCGGAGCCATACTATACGGTTTGGAGCCGATTATTTTTTTAATCAAAAAACTTCGCTTACTGGCTCTTTTCGTTATCAAGATTCTGAAGATGACAACTTCACACTAAATACGTATGACGACTATGTGAATCAATACCCCGGCAACCCCAGTTCATTTTCGACCAGAAGCGATGATGAAGTTGAAAATGAAAACGAATTGGAGTATAGTCTGTCGTTCAAAAAAGAATTTTCTTCTCGTGAACATATCTTATCCATTTCAGTCGATTACGAGGATGAATTGGAAGATGAGTATTCGGGTTTTATCGAGACAATAACTCCTCTCGGCGGCCAAAGTGAGACGCTGGTTCAACGGTCAAACAATGATGAAGGGCAAAAAGAATGGGTTGCCCAAGCCGACTACATCCACCCTTTCACTAAGGACAACAAAATTGAATTCGGATTAAAAGCCAGTCTTCGAGACATAACCAATGATTTTGAGGTGGAAGAAAACGATGGATCCAAATGGTTTACACTTGTTGACCTCACCAATAATTTCATTTATAATGAGAATATTTTTGCGGCGTATGCTCAATACGGAAATAAGTTCGATAAACTGAGTTATCAAGTGGGACTTCGGTATGAATATGCAGATATTACAACAGAGCTTCTTCAATATAATGAAATAAATAATCGAATTCAACCTAATCTTTTTCCAAGTATTTTTATAAATTATGAGTTTTCCGAAGGAGACGCATTGCAGGCCAGCTATTCTAGACGGATACAAAGACCAGGTTTTTGGCATTTAAACCCATTTTTTACCTATAATGACAGTCGAAATATATTCGCTGGAAATCCTAATTTGAACCCCGAATATACGGACTCTTATGAAGTTCAATATCTCAAGTTTTGGGAGCATGCAACATTAAATTCTGGACTATTTTATCGTCATTCTACAGGTGTCATAGAACGTATCCGAACACTTAGCATAGATCAGGATGGAAGAGAGGTTACCACTATCAAACCCGAAAATCTTGCAGAACGAGACGACTTTGGTTTTGAATTTACATTAAGCTATTCGGCTATATCCTGGTTACGGCTTGATGCCTCTGCTAACTTTTTTCGTTCGATCACGGATGGCACAAATTTCGGTGAATCATTTACAAATGATACATATACCTGGACTTCCAGAATGACTTCTCGATTTACATTTTGGAAGGGGTCTGATCTACAACTGCGAGGAAATTATCGAGCACCACGTGAAACAACACAAGGAAAAAGTAAATCAATGACAAGCATCGATTTAGGTTGGAGCAAAGATCTTCTCCCGAAGAAAGATCTTACGATTACGCTAAGTGTTCGCGATTTATTCAATTCCAGAAAGCGACGATATGAGACGTTTGGAGACAATTTTCAAACACGTGGAGATTTTCAATGGCGGGCTAGATCCGCTAACCTATCATTCAATTATCGCATCAATCAAAAGAAAAAACGGAATAGACCCAATCGAGAGTTTGAAGGTGGTGAAGGGTTTTAATCTACAGAATATTCTTAATTTCCGTAAGATTAATCCAGCGTCTTAGCCATCATGAACGTTTTCGTACGTAGATGTTATTACCAAAAATTACTTCAATTTTATTTCTCGTTTTACCTCTGTGTTTATTCAGTCAATATCCAGCTGAATTATTATTGAATCAACACTGTGCTAAGGATAGTTCTGAGAAGTATGGGTTGTACTTACCTCCAACCCACGAGAAAAATCAGGCTCACCCAATCATCTTCGTCTTTGACCCCATGGCGAGAGTCGAAGCAGTGCTGCACGCATTTCAAGAATCAGCAATAAAGCTTGACTGCATCATTATGGTTTCCCAAAGTGCAAAGAATGGACCTTGGGGTCCGATTCTTAAATCTGCTGACGCACTTTTTGCCGAAGCATTTAGTAAATTCAAAGTTGATACAAACAGAATTTACACGTCTGGATTTTCTGGAGGCTCAAGGGTAGCTGCATTACTAGCACTTAATCATGAATTCATAGACGGAGTAATAGGTTGCGGAGCTGGTCTTCCCATCCAGATACAATTACCAAAGCCCCTGGAAGAATACAACTTCAATTATGCCGGATGTGTAGGCACACAAGACATGAATTATCACGAGCATGTTGATCTTCAGGAAAAATTAAATATGCATGGAATCAATAATACGCTATTGGTTTTTAGAGGACCACATCAATGGCCACCTTCAGAGATATTGACAGAGGCACTTTTGTTTCTTGAAAATCAAAATAGCGTTGACGAAGATCGCGCGGCCGACATAAGAAACAGCCTGAAAGTCTCCAGATATAAACGCGCTCAAGATTTTATCCAGGCTGGATATGCGGTGACTGCAATAAATATTTTAGATGAAATTATCGAAAAAAATTCAGATATCACATGGCATAATAGTGCGCATCAATTGAAGGACAGTCTTGTCACATCAAAACAATTTAAAAAACATCTCAAGGAAATTGAACGTATTGCGATTAAAGAGGAATCACTTATGCAAGAATTGCGCATCCAGTTAACCGAAGTGCGAGCCCTAGGGCTTGTTCAACATGGTGCTGAAGATATAAAAAGTGAGAATTATTGGATCACCAAATTGAGGTCTCTCTATAAATCTGGGCATAAATCTAACCCGTTGCTAGCCGATATGTACATGCGCGTATATAGATCAGCATTGCTAACTTTTATTATGGGAAGTCAACAATTCGCGAAATCGAATATTTCTGACGCCTTACAATTCAATCGTGTGTGGGCCGAAGCGGATCCTGATAGCGCCTGGGCTCAATACCATATGGCGCGTCTCTGTGCCCTGAAGAAAGACGCAAAAAAATCCATTGCCTATTTGCAACGTGCAGCAGAACTAGCTCCTAAATATATGTCGCAAATCGCCACGGATGATACCTTTGAATTTTTGTTAGAGCACCCAAAATTCATTTCGCTTGTTGAAGAGAATCCATCAATGGATTGAGACTATTCTGCAATACCGATTACTCGCCTTTAAGCACTAGCTATATAAAATTTATGTCATCTGTATAATTATTCGATTTCCTGAGACAATCAGTTCTACCTTTACCTAGATTAATTTTTATTTGGCTAAATAACTTTGTCATGAGGACAATATTCAAGGGTACTATACTTTTGGCAGCAATAGGATTTACGTTGCAGTTTCCGATGGCTCAAATTCAGCTATTGAACGACGAGTTTACAAACGATTCGACGTTGGCGAATTGGCAGAATATTATTGATGTTGAGGGTTGGCTCGAAGACCCGTTGGAGGTCTATGATATCAATACAAGTACACCCGGTAATTTACACATGATGCCTTTCACTACTTCTTGGTATCAAGATTACCGAGGGCCTTTACTTTTTAAAGAGATTACGGGAAACTTTATTTTCAGTACAAAAATTACCGCAACAAATCGAGTTGGAAATTCTACACCATCTTCTTCTTTTTCACTGGCTGGGGTTATGCTGAGACAAGCAAGACCTATCACAAATGGGCTCGCCGATTGGACGCCAGGTGGGGAAAATTATATTTTCCTATCGGCCGGTACCGCTAATCCAGTCAATCAAGCGCCACATCTTGAAATTAAAAATACAGATGAGAGTATATCAAATTTGCAAATCACACCAATTTCAACAAATGAAGATGTCGAAATAAGGTTTGCGCGAATAGACCAGTATGTAATTTGCCTATATAGAGTGCCGGACCAGGATTGGTCCATTCGGGGGCGATACGTTCGCCCCGACTTTCCGGACTCCATGCAGATTGGATTTGTCACATACACGGACTGGCCAAAGTTATCATCCTTTACTGAAACGTATGCAAACAGTCATCTCATAAACAACACAGCGGATCCAGATTCGAGTAACAATCCTGGGCTTCCCTATAATCCGGATTTAATCGGAAGGTTTGAGTATGCACGATTCGATTCCATTGTTGTTCCCCCTGATCTTGTCGGAAGCAACCTCGCAAATGCAGCAGCCGTTCCAGATAGTACTCTATTGCTATTTCTTGGTCAACCTTCACAACCGTTTATAGCGCAAAATATTCGATATGAAGTGGACACAACCGGCATTTCCATCTTATCAGACATGGAAAATGATTATATTAACATTGTTGGTGACTTGCGTAATTATACAATTTCAATAACAGATACAATGGGACAACAGATTGAAAGTTACACAGGGCTGTACCATAAACTCACCATAGACATCTCAGAACTACCGCTAGGTCCTCACTTCCTTATAATTGTACACAACCACCAGGCCGTAATACGAACACAACGATTTGTGAAAGAAGATTAGTCACAATCAAAACCAAAACTGTTGATGACTGTTCTCTAGTCATGCGCTGGCTGTTCTGTCCATTATTTCTCATAGTATGCCTTGCATTCGCATCCGCTCAAAAGTCTATGCATATCATGGACAAACACACAGGCCACCCAATCACGGATGCACACGTCTTTATCGATCAAAGTTCCTTTGTGCAGATATCCGATAAATTTGGAAAAGTTGAATTACCACCTTCGATTAAATCCTCGGAAGTGGTACTCATTTCACATGTAAATTATGGTCTTCGGCAATTTGTTTTCTCTTCCCTTTTCGATTCGGATACGATCTACATGGAGAACATCGGCTTAAACCTTGAAAACGTTGTTGTTTCAGCAAAAGCTTCTAAGAAAAGAAATAAATGGATCAAAAAATTTAGTCGTGCTTTCCTTGGTGTCGATCAACAAAAGTATAATGTCTACATTCACAATCATGACGCGCTTTTATTCAATGAAGAAAATGGTATTCTAAAAGCAAAGTCATCAGATTTAATTGAAATAATTAACGAAGGACTCGGCGTTAAAATAAACTATTTTTTAGAGGATTTTCAATTGAAGAAAACGGGGCAAGTGAGTTATCATGGAAAATATTTTATTCAAGATTATGGAAAGATAGACGAAAACATTTTACAAGCACGAAAGGAAGCGACATATAACACTGTAACGCATTTTCTCACTTCACTAATTTCTGATGAATACAAAAACTTCTATTTTGTGTCTGCTGCTCGCCAAAATAATTCAGGTGTCATGGAAAACATGGGCAAAGTCAATGTTCAAGGACTGCTCAGTAAAGATGATGTATCTGGAGTGTATAGTCTGAGCATACCGGCATTCTTGCAAATTGAACATTTGACTTTATCAGCGAGCGGATTTACAAATAAAATGCGTGGAGCTCAAGGCATCGGTCATCGTGTAGACCAAGAGTCAGTACAAGAAAATTTGAATAAGGCGGGCAAAGACAATAGTGTTTCATACTTATTTAGCAATACAAGTCGTCTCGATTTCGACGAAAATGGGACAATACTCAACTCGGCCTATATTCACCGATATGGGTATTGGGCTGGTAAGGGCATGGCCAATGTCCTACCCGCTAAACTGTATAAGAATAAAACTGGTCGTGTCGTTGCTTTTGGAACAATGGTGGAAGACGCCATACTTAGAATGGCCAATTTTCCCAATAACTACTCCGATTCAGACCTTCGTCTTATTACCGAAAATTTCGACCGCGGACTGATCGCACCTTTGGCAGAAATTATGGTTATTTCCAACAACGAAAAGCTTCGAAACTCAATTCACAATTTACTTCAACAGAAAACGGCTATGAACCCCGGTTCGCATGGTTTAGATTGGTTGCGATTAACCTGGAATTCAGACTACAAAGCGCCGGTCTTTTATCCGACGTTTAAGGCCAAATTGTATCGCAATATTGATGAAGAATTTTTAAATTATTTTGACCTGGAAAAACCTGGAACCATTCCCTTAAATGAAATTGTATGGGGAGGTGTAAAGCAAGACGGTATTCCACCATTGATTATGCCAGATTTGATTACATCCGAGCAGGCAAGCTATTTGTCCGATGAAGATGTCGTTTTTGGCATACATTATAATGGCCAGGCACGTGCCTATCCCCAGCGGATTTTGGGTTGGCATGAAATGGTTATCGACCAAATAGGCGCTGAGCAACTCACTGGCGTGTATTGTACACTTTGTGGCACCATGATCGTTTACAAAACCAATACAGGTGGTGGTCGATACGAAATGGGTACCAGCGGATTTCTCTACCGTTCGAATAAATTGATGTATGATAAAAAAACACAGTCATTGTGGTCAACAATAGAAGGGCAGCCAGTTATCGGAGATCTCGTTGGTGACTCTATAAAACTAGAAATCATCTCTGTTGAAACTACCACATGGGCTAATTGGAAACAAAGGCATCCCCAAACGCTCGTACTCAATATCGAAACGGGATATAATCGAAATTATGCCGAGGGAGAGGCCTATAAAAAATATTTTAACTCAGATGATTTAATGTTTCCAGTACCCATTCAGGATGACAGATTAAAAAACAAAGAAGTAGTATTCGTTCTCCGACACAATTCGATAAAAGACCCCGTGGCGTTTGCTAAAAATTATTTGAATACTAATGCCTTGGTTCAATATAGTGGCGAGCTTGGAAATTACATTGTCATAACCACAAATGAAGGTAATTCACGTGCTTTTTTCACTGGAAATCATCAATTTCGCGAGTCAGATGGTAAGGTAATCGTATCCGATAAAGGTGAAAAATGGACGATTGACGAATCAAAGATAGTGAATCAGCAAACCGGTGAATCCCGCGTACGTATTCCCTCACATGAAGTGTTTTGGTTTGCCTGGGTAAACGCTCACCCCAATACTAAATTAATAAAGTCATGACGCACAATCAAGATATAGAATCCGAATCGGACGTAAAATTATTAGTCGATACTTTTTATAAGAAAATATTAAGCGATCCGGAAATTGGTTTCTTTTTTACAAAGGTGGTAAAACTCGACTTCATTAAACATATGCCAACTATGTATGATTTTTGGAATAGCCTTCTTTTTCTTACTGCAAAATATAAAGGTAACCCAATGATTAAGCATATCGAGCTCAACGGTAAATCCCGGTTAGAGAAGCGACATTTCGACCGATGGCTGGCGCTCTGGAACGCGACAGTGGATGACTTATTCAGTGGCTCGACAGCTAAATTAGCCAAAGATAAAGCACAGCAAATTGCGATTTTGATGCACCATAAAGTCCGACGCAGCGAGGATCCAACCTCAAGTCGCTTTAACCTATAGGCGTTAATCAATCGTTAAGATTTTAGTTTTCCACATTTTCTTTGGAATTACTTTTTAGTATTGCACTGCTGATATACGTTCAGCCTCATTAACATAATTAATCTTATCAAGAAAGGTGGAGGGATAGGCCCTTTGAAACCTTAGCAACCCCCGACACGGGAAGGTGCTAAATCCTGCTGGTAACGGCGAGATAAGAACGGGATTAACGTTCCATCTTCTTTTCTTGATGCACAATTGAAAAGAAAATGGAAACATATCGAAAAGAAACCAACGCAATACGTCAACGGTGCTATCCTACACATGAAAAAGAACACAGTTCACCTTTATATTTGACATCAAGTTTCTCTTTTAACTCTGCAGATGAGGCAGAAGCCGTTTTTAAAAACGAACTAGAAGGTAATATCTATTCGCGTTTTTCTAATCCCAATACGGATGAATTTATCAATAAATTATGCCTATTAGAAGGAACCGAAGCTGGTATAGCAACAGCGTCAGGTATGGCTGCCGTGTACACCGTGTTTGCATCGCTACTGGAGCAAGGTGATCATATTTTAGCAAGCAATGACATTTTTGGTAACTCAAAATATATACTGAGTAACCTATTGCCAAAATTCGGGATAGAAGTAACTTTTATACCGATAACCGAACACGCCCTTTGGGAAAAAGGAGTCAAACCAAATACAAAACTGCTGTTTGTTGAGACACCATCCAATCCTACCCTCAACATCGCGGATTTGACCTATCTCAATTCAATTTGCAATGCGCATGGAATACTATTTTGTGTCGACAATTGTTTTGCTACACCCTATTTACAACAACCTGTCATATATGGTGCGGATTTAATTTTACATTCAGCGACAAAGTACATAGATGGCCAAGGTCGAGTTGTAGGTGGTGCCATTCTTGGCTCATCAAAATTAATTTCTTCGTGCTACGATTTCATTCGGCGCACGGGACCATGTCTTTCACCATTTAATGCTTGGATTCTCTCCAAGAGCCTTGAAACGTTGGCCATTCGCATGGATCGGCATTGTCAAAATGCAATAATATTGGCGGAATACTTAGAAGATTTAAATGATATTTCCGTGATATACTATCCTCACCTACCCAGTCATCCGCAATATGAACTTGCCAAATCTCAAATGCGTCAGGGCGGTGGACTTGTTGCTTGTCGGCTTGAAGGAAATAAATATAGAGCCCGGAATTTCATAAATAGTCTTCAAATGTTTTCGCAAACCGCCAATTTAGGCGATACACGCAGTATCGTTACACATCCGGCATCCACGACTCATTCAAAACTTACACCAACACAACAATCGGCGGCCGGAATAACGGATAATTTTGTTCGATTCTCAGTCGGTCTTGAACACATCGATGACATCATAGCCGATATATCTCAGGCGCTAAAAAAATCCATTTAATGAATCAGTTTTACGAAAGCCAACAACCATTTACACTTGAATCCGGGGAAGACTTACCAGGTTTAAGCTTAGCGTATCAAACGTATGGTGAAAGAAATAAAACAGATGATAACATTATCGTTGTATTTCATGCGCTTACGGGTAATACCAATGTGGCGGAATGGTGGTCAATTATATTTGGTAATGATCATGTGCTGGACCCGGCCAAATATTTTATTATCTGCATAAACAGTCTCGGCTCTCCTTATGGAAGTACACGTCCTTATAATTTAGATTTTCCCCTATTCACCATACGCGATATTTGTAAAGCATATTTTGAATTATTGGACACCCTTCAGGTTTCCAAAATATTCCTTTGCATAGGTGCTTCTTTTGGTGGAAACCAGGCCTTGGAATTCGCGTATTCCTTCCCGGGGCTAATACAAAACCTCGTTCTGATTGCATCGTGCGCAAAAGAATCTCCTTGGGCGATTGCCGTACATGAGACGCAACGTATGGCCCTTCAATCTGACCCTACCTTTGGCAGTTATCCAGGTGGGGAAGAAGGCATCAAGGCCGCTCGAGCAATCGGTATGTTGACCTATAGAACCCAAACCGCTTATATAAATCGTTACGACGAAACCGAGGACAAGGTTGATGCTTTTACCGCTTCATCTTACATTAAATATCAGGGCGAAAAATTCGCCAAAAGGTTCGATGCGCTTTCCTATTATTTTCTTACAAAATGTCTGGATAGCCATGACATAGGTCGAAATCGTGGGGGAGTACATACAGCTCTATCTCGTATGCATACACCAACTTTAGTCATCTCAATTAACTCTGATATGCTGGTACCTCCTATTTTACAGATAGAGATGGCTGACGCCATGCCCAACGCCACACTATTTCAACTCGATTCCGACTATGGTCATGACGGCTTCCTGGTTGAAGGTAAAAGCCTAAATAAGACCATAACTCAATTCTTGAATAATCGACATCAAGCACGGACCATACACAAATTTGGTGGAAAGTCATTGGCCAACGGTTCGGCCATCGAACAATCAATCGACATTATTAAATCACGTGTTCAGCGTGAAAATATCGCAATCGTTGTTTCCGCCCGGGGTGAAACAACAGATCGGCTTCTTGAACTTTATGACAAAGCGTGCAGGGGAATCAAATATGACGAGCAATTGACTTTTCTTCTTCAGTATCAGCACAAAGGTATCAATCGAAAATTTGAACATCTTGTACAGGAATTGACGCAAACTTTATCGGCAATAGCAACGCTAAACATAGACAATGAGGATCTCAAAAACAAACTACTAACCTATGGCGAACTCTTTTCTGCCTCCTATATCGCATTGAGGTTAAGACAAGAAGGCATTAATGTCCGCGTTGTGGATGCACGAAAGATTATCAAAACAACAAATGAAAATAAAGATGAGTATGTTGATACAAATATGTCTCGGCAATTAACAAACGTCGTCTTTTCGCAACTTCCCAAAGACACGGTACCCATAATTACAGGATTCATTTCATCGGATGCAAATAATAAATCGACCAACCTAGGAAGAAACGGAAGCAATTACACAGCCTCATTGATCGCCAACTTTATTAGAGCTCGTTCGGTCATTTCCTGGACTGATGTAAATGGCATTTACTCGGCGGATCCAAAACTTGTTAATGGTTCGAAATTAATCGGTAAACTCAGTTTTCACGATGCTTATGAACTAGCGAATTTAGGTGCCACCATCTTGCATAAAAAAACCATCCTACCACTACTTGAAAGCAAAATTCCTATGCAAATAAAAAATAGTTTTGCATCACAAAACAATGGTACATATATAGGAGATCATGCTGATGACGACGTACTAAAAGCTGTTTCCATTATTGAAGATCTATGTCTAGTATCAATAATAGGTAATAGACTTGCCGGGCATGTCGGCATAGACGGACGTATATTCAGTTGTTTAGCCAAGCTTAATATTTCAATTAGTATGATTTCACAGGCTTCTTCCGAAGGTGGAATCGGGTTTATGATTAATCGTGTCTTCGAAAAACAAGCTGTGAGTGCTTTGAATCGAGAATTCGATTTCGAAGTTCGAAACAAAACTATTTCAATGATATCATCAAATACTAATTTATGTGTAGTTGCAATCACAGGAAGGCACAATTATGCATTTGAAAATGTACTGCGTGCATTTCGTAAAAACAAAATATTTATTCACCTATTTAGTAACAGTATGAAAGGTGGTAATATATCATTAGTTATAAACAAAAAGCACAAAAAATTAGCTGCAAATATCGTGCATCAATTTGTTGTATAGTAGATTATCAGCGATTTCGCATGTTCTGATTGTAATTTTAATCTATTATTTACGATATGCAGAATAAATATTAACAACAAGTAATACTAGACCGTGACTTATTAAAAAATAAGGCCATAATTGTCTCTTTTTTATCCAATCAGAAAACTTGATCTGGACTCGTTAAAATGAGCCCGCTAATAATAGGGGCTTCCAAAAATAAAACTACTTATGTTGAGAAAATCGAACTTGGCATTTCGTAAGGCATGCGCCGTCGAATAACCGCTTTCAATTCCTGCGATAAAGGCATGCGTTAATTCTCCATTTGTTTCCTCATCAACAGCTCACAATATCATTACGGTGCTAGGGCAACCAGCATATTGCAGACTGGGCCAAAGATAAAATTCCTTCGCCAGATTGCTCCTGCCCTACACCACTTTCGCATGCACCAAGAATTCCTAATCTGAATTTAACTTCATACCGTAAATTTCATACGTGTATAAATATCCATCACCTCTTCCATCCCAAATTACTTGCGCATTCATATTTATTGAAATTGTCAAGAAACTCATCAATATGTACAATACGGGACCTTTTGCATTCACAGAATTCATAGTTTACTAATTTTTTAGGTTTAACAGTGTATACCACTATGTTTAAAAAGGTCATTACTGTGGAAGCGAAATCCTATAATTCTCTGTACTTTGTTGTATGGAATCTCAACGCCACCTATTTCAGCTACCCTCAGATTTGCATTATATTAATGGTGCCTATATGTCTCCACTTCTTCGAACAAGTGAAGAGGCCGGAATTGTTGGCATAGCGCGAAAACGCAATCCGGCTCTGCTCGAGCCTCGGCATTTTTTTGAAGATGTGGAACGTACGAAGAAAAAATTTGCCGAACTAATTAATGCGCGGCAAATGGACATCGCAATTAACCCTGCGGCTTCTTATGGCTTGATGAATGCTATTCAAAATGTTCCCTTCAAACATGGTCAGCATGCCATTATCGTATCAGAAGAGTTCCCAAGTGGTCACTTTGCGCTTCAACGCTGGTGCAAAGAAAACAACGCACCATTGCATGCTATAGGACCTGTTGCTGAAACAGATGGCAGAACACAAACATGGAATCAGCGCATTTTGGAGTCCATTTCAATTGACACAGCGATGGTCGTTATGTCCGCAATTCATTGGATGGATGGCACTAAATTCGATCTGGAAGCGATAGGAAATAGATGTGCTGAAACCAATACTTTTTTTATCGTAGATGGTTCACAAACCGTGGGTGCATTGCCTATGGATGTGTCGCAATATAAAATTGACGCACTGATTTGTGCTACATATAAATGGCTTTTAGGTCCATATTCTATGGGAATCGCATACTATGGTGAACAATTTGCGAAAGGTATTCCAATTGAGGAATCCTGGATGAATCGCTCAAATGCTATGGATTTTTCAAACTTAACCGTTTATGATGAATCGTATAAACCGGGGGCAGCCCGATACAGCACAGGCGAGGCCACTCATTTAATCCAAATGCCAATGCTTGAAGCCGGTCTTGATCAGATCAGATCCTGGGGTGTGGAAGTAATCCAAGCCTATTGTAAAAATATTACAAGTAGTTTTGTTACATCTATGCGTGAACTCGGACTATTTGTTGAACGTGATGATCAACGTGCCTTTCATTTATTCGGATTGCGCCTTCCTGATCATTTAGATACAAGAGCACTTTTAGCCGAGCTTAAAAGTAATAAGATAGTTCTCTCATTACGAGGCAACTCAATACGCGTATCTCCAAATATGTATAATGACGAATCCGAATTAAAACTATTAACTCAGATCATTTCAAATTATTTATAATTATATCGATTATTTTCCTTGTTACTCTTGGAAGTTGTGATAAGGTTGCGTCTTCGACTAAAAGTAGAAAATATGGTGAAGAAGCATCAGGAATTCAACTTGTCGTTCTAGGAAATGTACAAGACGGTGGTTCACCGCATATTGGTTGTACAAAGGCATGTTGCATTAATTTATTTGAGCAGCCTTCATCCGATCGCTTAGTTACTTGCCTAGGACTGATCGATTATGATACGCGACAATCATATTTATTCGAAGCAAGTCCAGATATTAGCAGCCAGATTCATTATTTGAATAAAGTTATTGGGCAAGAATGGAAGTTACCCGATGCCATCTTCCTTACGCACGCGCACATCGGTCATTACAGCGGGTTAATGTACCTGGGACGTGAAGCGTTAGGAGCAAAAGAACAATTAGTTTACGCCATGCCCAGGATGCACACCTTTTTAATGGAAAATGGCCCATTCAGTCAATTAATTAAATTGAAGAACATATCCATTCACCAATTGACAGCTGATTCAACCGTCAACTTGAATAAAAGGATAAGTGTAACTCCCTTTTTAGTTCCGCACCGCGATGAATTTTCGGAGACAGTTGGGTACAAGATTATTACACGGAATAAGCGAGTACTTTTTATTCCCGACATTGACAAATGGCACCTTTGGCAAAAGGACATTGTTTACGAATTAAAGAAAGTTGATTTAGCGTTTGTCGATGCTACATTTTATAGTCAAAATGAAATTCCACATCGTGAAATGTCTGAAATCCCACACCCGTTTGTCGTGGAATCTATGAGAATATTTGCATCTCTGCCTGTGACGGAAAAAAATAAAATTCACTTTATACACCTCAATCACAGCAACCCAATACTGGATACACAAAGCGTTGAAACCGACAATGTTTTAAGAAACGGATACCATATAGCCCGTTTTGGAGATTTATTCTCACTGTCTGATTAAAAGCTGGATTCAACGAATATAATATTTCCGAGCCTTTGTAGAATGAAATATAACCTCGAGTCAAATGGCGCTATATTTATACTAAATAGTACTCTTCATGTTGCGATTACTTTTATTCCTACTTTTTTTACCAGTATACACATTTTCTCAAGCACCTAGTCCATTTATTCATGTTGATCAATTTGGTTATCACGTAACGGCAGAAAAAGTTGCAGTCTTATCAGATCCACAAATTGGCTTTAACAATAGCTTAAATTATTCACCATCTGGGCAATTGGAAGTTATTGACAATCTTACCGGAGATATTGAACTATCTGTAACACCTCAACTTTGGAATAGCGGTGCGACGCATGATCAGTCAGGCGATAGAGGATGGTGGCTTGACTTTTCATCTATAACAACCCCGGGACAGTACTACATTCGCGATGTTGCCAACGACGAAAGGTCAGCAACTTTCGTAATCGATGACATCGCATACAATGAAGTTTTAATTCAGGCCGGCAGGTCATTTTACTACAACAGGTGCAATATGGACAAGGCAATGCCCTACGCAGATGCGAATTGGGTTGATGGAAGTAATTTTTTATTTGCACTACAGGATGCGAATTGTCGATATTTTTATGATGCCGGTAATGCAACATTGGAAAAGGACTTATCAGGAGGATGGTTTGATGCAGGAGACTATAATAAATATGTAACATTTGCACACTTTCCAGTCCACACCTTATTAACTGCTTTTTACGAAAATCCTCAAGCGTTTGGTGACAATTGGAACATACCTGAGTCGGGGAATGGTATTCCGGATATCATTGATGAAGTCATTTATGAATTAAACTGGCTTCTAAAAATGAACAATTTCGACGGAAGTACAATAATAAAAATGGGCAGTCAAAATCATAGTGAAAATATAGCAGCTCCACCTAGTAATAATTTTGACCAACGTTTTTATGGTCATACGTGTACCTCAGCTTCTTTAACAATAGCCAGTACCTTTGCTCACGCAGCGCTTATCCTGAACCAATTTCCACAATTGCACCCTTTATGTGATACGCTCAAAGCTCGATCCATCAAATCATGGCAATATGTAATTCCCTTTATTACATCTGGTCAACTTGAAACAGCTTGCGACGATGGTGCTATTGTAGCAGGAGACGCCGATTGGAACGTCAACACACAACTAGACGCGGCCATTACGGCAAGTTTGTACCTCTACGAGCTTACGGGCAACATGACTTACCATAATTATTTTGTTGATAATTACAATTCCACAGAGCAAATCACAAATTCTTTTTGGGGTGTTTATCGAATGCCTTTAAATGACGCCCTGTTACGATACACGATGTTAACAGGAATTAATTCGAGTGTTTCTGATTCAATAATTAATTCATTGGAGTCAGATGCAAGCAACAATTGGAATGGTTACTATGGATTTAATTCAGGTGACCTATATCGAGCTTTTATTCCTACATGGTCTTACCATTGGGGATCAAACATGTCGAAAGCTAATTATGGAAATCTAAATAGTCTTTTAATAAAATACAATATTTTACCCGGACAACATGATGCCTATGAAAACTATATGAGAGGCATTCTTCATTATTTTCATGGTATAAATCCTCTCGGTACGGTTTATTTGTCCAACATGAGTCCGTATGGTGCTGAACGTAGTTGCAATGAAATATACCACACCTGGTATGCCGATGGTACGGATTGGGATAATGCGCAAACATCATTATATGGTCCAGCGCCAGGATTTGTTCCGGGCGGCCCCAACAAAGACTTCAGCGTCACAACCATCTCGCCACCTGCAGGTCAACCCGCCCAAAAAAGCTATCTTGATTTCAATACAAGCTGGCCGGATAATTCCTGGGAAATTACCGAACCGGCGATTTACTATCAAGCAGCTTACATCAGATTACTTGCAAATTTTGTCGATGATTCCGGAACGAGCGATATCGGTAATATTCGTGCTGAACTTGACAGAATTGAAGTATTTCCTAATCCAACAAATCAGTTTTTTGTATTAAAAGGAGAATTGAGTCAATATACAATTGATCTTCTGGATGCATCCGGGCAGGTGCTAATAAATCTGAATACTATAAGCAATGAACTCATCGTAGACATTTCTACACTTGGATCCGGGTTGTTTTTAATCCGATTGCAGCATGATTCTTCGAACACCCTTGCCGTTCAAAAAATAATTAAATTAAATTAGCTCTTTCTCACCCACTATTCATGCAATTCGTATCTTTTCGAAATGTTTAGTCATACAGACATTTACGATCAATTGGAACGAAATGGGCAAATATTTTTTGCCCTTCTTCATGACGCAGATCCGGCCCTCTACACATGGAGACCAGACCCGGTAAAGTGGTCCTTACTTGAGATTTTAAGTCATCTTGTCGATGAAGAGAAGGAGGATTTTCGACTGCGCATTCAACATATATTTAGCGCTCCAGAAACCGCGTTTCCTTCAATTGACCCTGAGGGATGGGTTAAGTCAAGGCAGTATAGCTCTAATGTTTATGAAGATAAATTGATGGAATTAGTAAACGAGCGGAAAGTATCTATTAAGTATTTAAAAAATTTGGGCGATGTGGATTGGTCGCTCGGATACGACCACCCGCATTTTGGGCGTATGAATGCCGACATGCTTTTGTCAAACTGGCTTGCCCATGATTATCTCCATATTAGACAAATCACGAGATATCACTTCGAATTCTTAAAAGCAAACAGCGCCGTTAAATTGGATTATGCCGGAAGATGGTAGACGCACTTTCCAACCAAGTCTTGTAACCAACGGACAAACAGTATATTCACATTTTTTATACGTTCTCATAAAACAATATCGCTTTGAAAAAAATTCTGTCCATTGTGATTCTGATAGGATGTCTGATATCATTTTCTCAAGCACAAATGTCCCAAGAGGAAGCCAAAGTCAAATTCTTGGCGTCCGAATCAAATGATCACTTGTCTGCTGAAAGCGACAAATTTGCTACAATTACCAGTGATCACGTTAGTTCCATAAGCGGAATTCATCATGTCTACTTTCAACAAACGTATAATGCCATAAGCATTTACAATGCCGTTGGTAGCGCGCATTTTAATTCGAGCCGCGAACTTATACATGCCACATCGCAATTTGAATCAAAGCTCGATCATCGAATTCAATCCATGCCTCCTAAACTTGGTCACATTGACGCTATTATCGCGGCGGCAACAGAGCTCAGGTATGTGTTCACCAATGATTTTACGCTTGTAAGCGAAAGTAATGAGGCCGATGGAAAACAGGTTTATAGAAATCAATCTCTTTCAAATGAGGAAATACCAGTGCGCCTCATGTATCAGCCTTTGTCCGACGGGGATATCAAGCTTGCATGGGACTTGAGCATTCAACAACTCGATAAATCAAATTGGTACAGTGTCCGTATTGATGCTGAAACTGGTGAATTGCTTGATATGATAAACTGGGTAGTGCATTGCAACTTTGATGGACATTCCTGCACTGATGCCGGGCACAATCATTCTGACCATAATAAGGATCGGGTAACAGTTGATTTCAATTCCTATGATGCCACCCTTGTTGGGGCATATAACGTATATGCAATGCCGCTTCAAAGTCCGGCAGATGGAAATCGGACAATGGAAATCGACCCTGAGGATCCGACAGCCTCACCATTTGGTTGGCACGACACCGATGGAGTTGCCGGTGCGGAATTCACCATAACTCGCGGAAACAATGCGCATGCTTATGATGATGGCGATAATGCTGGGTTTAGCCCAGATGGGGGAGCAGGACTCTCATTTGACTTCGCCATTGATACGACTTATAGTTCCGGTACACCCTCTGAAGCGGCCGCAATTACAAACCTATTTTATTGGAGTAACATAATTCACGATTTATTTTATCATTACGGCTTCACGGAAGACGCGGGTAACTTTCAAGAAAACAATTACGGAAATGGTGGAGTTGGAAGCGACTACGTATTTGCAGAAGCACAAGATGGATCAGGCACGTGCAATGCAAATTTCGGAACGCCAGCGGATGGAGGCAATCCGACAATGCAGATGTATGTCTGTGGGGATCGTGACGGGGATTTGGACAACTTAGTCATCGTGCATGAGTATGGTCATGGAATCTCAAATCGTCTGACAGGTGGACCTGCGCAGGCCGGATGCCTGGGAAATTCAGAACAAATGGGTGAGGGTTGGAGCGACTACCTCGGTCTCATGATGACACTACAAGCCGGAGATCAGGGAACGGATGCCGTTGGCGTTGGAACCTGGCTCATTGGAGAAGGTATCAATGGACCCGGGATACGTCAATATCCATATAGCACAGACCTTAGTGTAAATCCACATACGTACGGCGACGTTGGAGGTGTAGCCATACCTCACGGTGTTGGCTCAATATGGTGTGCCATGCTATGGGAGGTTACCTGGGCTTTAATTGATCGATATGGATTTGACGCGGATTTTTACGGTGGTAATGGGGGCAACAACGTAGCCATGGCCTTAGTAATGGAAGGCATGAAATTACAGCCTTGCAATCCAGGATTTGTCGATGGACGTGACGCAATTCTATTGGCTGATCAAA
This sequence comes from Saprospiraceae bacterium, assembly GCA_028279185.1. Classification (GTDB taxonomy): domain Bacteria; phylum Bacteroidota; class Bacteroidia; order Chitinophagales; family Saprospiraceae; genus JANQSS01. Next base: position 77,625 of record JANQSS010000111.1, read on the forward strand.
ACTTGTATGGCGGTGCAAATCAATGCTTGATCTGGGATGCTTTTGCCAAACGTGGACTTGGTTTTAGTGCGGATCAAGGCAGTTCAGGAAGTGCAAATGACGGAACTGAAGCTTTCGATACACCCGGTGGATTTAAATTCGATAAAACTGTTGATAAACTGGTTGCAGGCCCAGGTGATACTTTAATGTATACGATCACGGTTAAAAATGATGCATTCTGCAATGATACATTAATGAACATTGTAGTGCGCGACACCCTACCTAACAGTACATTTTATGTTTCTGGCTCGGCCAATAACGGAGGAACACACAGTGCAGGTGTGGTTAGTTTCCCCTCCGTTTCTGTCATGTATCCTGGTGATTCAATTGAATACACATTCAAAGTGTATATAGATACTACCTATACGCTTGTTATGGATTTCGAGGATAATATGGAATCTGGCGGAGGGAATTGGACGTTTTCTTCCACAGGATCTAATAATTGGTCTATTGTGACTGCAAATCCCAATTCGGGCAATAACTCATGGTTCGCGCCGGATGTCGCACCTTCAGAAGATCAATTTCTAGAATTAAATTCGCTCATAACACCGACAAATAGCACCCTTCTCTCCTTTTGGCATTTTTATAATACGGAAGCAAATTGGGATGGCGGAGTAGTGCAGTATTCGACAAACGGCGGAAGCAGTTGGAATGACTTAGGACCTTTCATTATTCAGAATGGATACAATAGTCGGATTGATAACAATTCAAGCACGCCGGCATTTGCCGGAAACAGCGGGGGATATATTGAATCAATTGTCGACTTGTCCTCTTTTACAGGACAAAATTTGAACATCCGTTTTTGGATGAGTTGTGATGCATCCGTTACGGATGAAGGCTGGTATATCGATGATGTTTCGATAAAATCGAATTTTATTTCGAATACAGCATATGCAACGGCTGATGGAGGTTTGTCGCGCTCATCCTCCTTAGAGCAACCGACAGAAGTCGTGTATTTACTATGCATCAACGGCGTGCAAGACGGCGATGAAACCGGTGTTGACTGTGGTGGTGCATTTTGCCCCCCCTGCCCTTCCTGTACGGACGGAATTCAAAATGGTGACGAGACTGGTATTGATTGCGGAGGTCCGGATTGTCCGGCGTGCCCTACATGTAATGACGGAATTCAAAATGGCGACGAAGAAGGTATTGATTGCGGCGGATCGGAATGTGATCCCTGTCCCTGTCTTGAAAATGACTTGACTTTCACACTTACGTTCGACAATTACCCAGAGGATATTTCATGGGTACTTCAGGATTCCCTAAACAACGTACTATATTCAGGAGGCAGTTATGGGTCTGAGCCTGATGGCAGTACGCTTACGTTCGATTTTTGTATTTCCGATGGATGTTTTGACCTAATAATTTTTGACTCATTTGGCGATGGTCTGTGTTGTCAATACGGTGATGGTGGATTTGTCTTAGTGAATAATCAAGGAAATGATACCCTCGCCAGCGGGGCTACTTTCACGAGTATTGATTCCACTAACTTTTGCGTTGAGCAAAACGCAGGTATTTGTGATTCTTTAATCGAATTACATGGATTGATAGCAGAAGATGTGTACCAGGCAAGCCACATCATAATGTCAAATGGAACAATCCAATCGCCGGATTCAACCACTTTTAAGGCCGGAAGCGGTGTTGAATTGAATCCAAACTTTGAAGTAGAATTAGGTGCTTCATTTTCTGCAGAAATAGAGGCATGTATGGCAGCAATTAACAGAATGTTGAAACTTAAGTTAAACTCTCCGGACAGCGACCACAACGCTGTAAAAAAGAAAAGAAACTAAAAAATATATTCAAATTAAGGATAACAGCTCTGGTAAGGTTTATTGTCAGAGCTGTTCTACTTATCCTTTTTTAATTCATCTAAATTTTCTTGAACAGACTTTTCTCTTTGTTCTTTTAGCATCACGTATCGTTTAAGCAGCTTATCGATTTCTTCTTTTTCCTGGTCTGTTGCTTGTTTATGTTGTTCTTTTAATTCTTTAATTTTTAATTCAATTTTTTCCAGACTTTCCCGTTTTCCCTCGACAATTTCGGCTTTTTCAGATTTGACAAAAACAACCTTTTCGGCATTTAATTCTTGCTGTTTATCAACAATTTTTCCACTCAAATCTTCAGGAATAAATAATTGTTCGCCAATTGGGCGTTGATTCATGAACGAAGGTGAAATAATTTCAATTTTTGCTTTGTGCAAGGCATCAAGGACCATTGCATTCAGTCGGGATGTAGCACTCAGCATTTCTTTTACGTCGTCCTGCCTCCCATGAACTTCATATACAACCGAATAATCGCCAAGGCTCGAGACAAAAACAAAGGGGTCCTTTAGGTTCGCCATCTCAGCAGCCTCATATAAGGCTTTTTCAATTTTTAATCGACTTACGTCGTACCCTAAGGACACAGAAGTCATAATAATTGTTCCGGTGCTTCGGGTAACTTTGACCGGATTGACTACTAAGAACAAATTTGGCAAAGTGATTAAATTTCGGTCAATATCTTCGAGTTCCGTATGAAAAAGGCCACGCTCTGTAATTCGACCACTACTTTCCTTGACCTGAACAAAATCACCCGCCTTGAAATTATTTATTATGCGAAGTAAAAGTCCGGCAATCATGTTTCCAAAAAATGTTGCAGAACTAAGAGCTACAATGGCCGAAATTGCATAACCCAAAAGTTCGTTAATCGTAGCCTTGGTGGTGTCTTGTAATGGAAGTGCCTGAATTAAAATAATTACTCCGAGTGAAGCTATGCCGACCAACACAATCTGATTGAATAGCGCCGAATCTTTCTTCTTTTTTGCACGCTGTCGTAAGCCATATCGTATTGCTAAATAAGCGCCGACCACAACCAGAAGTGTTACCAAAAAGGTTATTAGTTTATCTATCATCTCACCGCTCATATGATTTCGCTTTCAATTCTTTGATTTCTAAAGATACATTGAGATGACCAAAGTGTTTTATGGCCTGCCTTGTGTACCTGTCTGATTCTTACATTGAGAAGTTACCTGGAATAGGTACTTTCACATAAATAATTTTAAATCTTGCTTATGATTTATCGAATTGTATTCCCATTGTTTCTTCTCGTATTAACCATGAATGTAAGTGCCCAAAAAGCCACAGACCATGACATGGTTTCAGCTGCCTGCTTGAATTACATTGAGGGATTTTATCAGGGCGACACGAGCAAACTTGTCGAAGCCCTTAGTCCACGATTGCACAAATTTGGGTATTGGAAAAATGATAAAACGGGTGATTTTGGTGAACCAATTTATATGACATATACGCGTGCATTGGAATACGCTTTGGATGTTTTAAATCAAAAAAACTTTGCTAAGCCCGATGCGCCGAAAGCAGTCGAAGTACTAGATATAATGGATCATATAGCAGCCGCGAAAGTGACAGCGTGGTGGGGATATGACTATATGCTCTTATCGAAGGAAAGCGGCAAGTGGCAAATAGTAGAAGTGCTCTGGCAGGGTCCTTACAAGGACAAATGAACCGGACAGGAGCAATAGCTTTCTTTTTGGTGCATGAGCGTTTTTCGTAGGTTAGTTCTTCCATGAAGAGCTAACATTTCATTCCGTAGCTTTGTCCTCTATAATTTTAGGGCATGAAAGCACTTACAATTCAAGAAATAAATGACGTCATACAGGGCGAATTAATAGGATATACGGATCAGCTCATATCAGGTCCTGAGCAAATAGATGAGGCCACTTCACAGCATATTACGTTTATTGGCAATCGAAAGTTTGTAAAAAAATGGTCGACATCAAAGGCTAGTGCAGCAATTGTAAATAAAAATTTAAACGTGGAAGTTGAGGAAGGTCGTGCTTTGATAAAAGTAAAAAATGCCGACCTCGCCATGGCGCAAGTACTAGCATTATTTGCACCTGATCCTCCATCATTTGACAACGCCATTCATCCCTCCGCCGTCATCGATGGTAGTGCAAAAATTGGAGCCGGATGTCGTATAGGGGCAAATTGTTACGTGGGTAAAAATGTTACACTTGGTGCTAATTGCACGTTATATGCAAACTCTACAATACTCGACGAAACGACAGTAGGTGAAAACACCGTATTATGGCCTGGAACTGTAATTCGAGAGCGGTGCATTATCGGCAAAAACTGCATCTTTCACAACAATGTTTCCATTGGTGCAGATGGCTTTGGATATCGTCCTTCTGAAAGCGGGCATGGGCTTGTTAAAATTCCTCAAATCGGAAATGTTGTTATAGGTAATGATGTAGAAGTGGGTGCAAATTCTTGTATCGACAGAGGAAAATTTAGTTCAACTAGTATTGGTGATGGTTGCAAAATTGACAATTTGGTTCAGATTGGTCACAATAGTAAAATGGGGCGGTTTTGTATAATGGCTGGCGCAAGTGGTCTTGCAGGATCTGTAACACTAGGGGACGGTGTCATTATTGGAGGAAGTGCATCGATTAAGGATCACACGACTATTGGTAGCGGTGCCATTGTTGGAGCCGGTTCAGGTGTTACAGGAGATGTAGCCCCAGGCAAAAAAGTTCTAGGGTACCCTGCGGTTGAATACAGAGATGCATTAAAACAATGGGTCTTTCTAAAAAAAGCCATTGAAGAGAAGGAAAAGTAATTAATCTCCTAAACGCAAATCCTCAACAACTATGTTCGGATAGTCGGAGGTAGTAAAGGTAAAATCCGAGTTATTTCCGGGCGGATTAATTTCGATGTTATCAATAACAACATCGTATCGTACTCCATCTTTTTGAATCAAAGAAATGCCCGAAGGAAGACTTTCCTGATCCGATATTACTACAATAATCTTAGCATACTCACTCTCCCTACTCTCCGGAATAATATCCAATTTGGAATAGGTAATATTGCTTTCTTCGAACTGATTGGTAATTTCATACTTGTATCCACCTTGAAAAAAATGATCGAGCAAAACCAGGGGGTTATACATGGAAAAATCATCTGATGAAACATCATTTATTTGCACCTCATTTCGTTCCTTTAAATACGTCCAACTGGATATTCCATCCGCAACATATTTAAATTGGCCAAGATCCATAAGAATTTTCTCACCTGAAGTTCGAATCAATCCTTTTTCTTCTGTTTCAAGGTTGTTATCAAAAAACATTTTCATCGTAAAATCTCCTTTATATCCATCCGCCGATTTTAATTGGTCAATCGTACTCGCCAATAATTCTTTGGCCGCACTTGACTGACCAAGTGATTCAGTTTGAACAACTACAAGCAAACTAAAACTCACAAAGGATAAAAGCACATTTCTCATATCATCAAATATACACCAGACCAATGCTAACAAGTTCGAAAGAATGGGTTAAATGGGCGTTAAAATCAAATCATATCATTGCGTCCAAACACCAATCTTAATCTGCTTGATAGATAGTCAAAACACGCGCTGAAGGATCCTTGACTTCACCACACCACTTTGGAAGCCATTGATACGGTGTCAGGTTCTGATGATGTCCATAATACTTCGAAAATATCTTGCGATAGTAGTACCCCTCTTTAAGAAGCGGTGTATCATGCGCGAACTTATCCGATTCGCGAGTGAATTCCTCATCTGAAATCACTAAATCCACAAACTCCTGAATAATTTCAGACCAGGACCGACTTTTGCTGCTAACGGAATCAGAAAACCCATTTTTTCGTCGCCATAGCACTTCTGTCGGTAAGAGGTCCATGTCTTCAAAGGCTTTCCTGATCAGATACTTCTCTATGCGATTATCACTAAACATGCGCAGACTAGGTTCAATTCCCATATAAAATCTTACGAATGCCTGGTCGCTAAAAGGAACACGTCCTTCCAATCCTGCACTTGAAATGGATCTATCGCCGCGTAACATATCGAAAAAGTGAATGTCTTCGAGCAACCGAATTGCCTCATCTTGAAAAGCGGATGCATCCGGTGCATTTTGAAAATAAAGATAGCTCCCCATTTCATCGGCTGTTTCCCCGGTGAACAAAACTTTGACGTCACTGTGATCCCTTACATACCTTGAGATGAGCATGTGCCCAACCGAAGCGCGTATCGTGGTTACATCAAATGAGCCAAGTTGAAAAACGGTTTCTTCAATAGCTGACAAAAAATCCTTTTCCGAGAGTTGAACGCTATGGTGTTTAGATCCGATATGATCCGCTACCTTTTGAGCCGCCTCCAAATCTGGAGAGCCTTCCAAACCTATTGAAAAGGTTTCTAACTGACCATCGTAGTTTTTTGCGACTAGCGCTGCAATAAGACTACTATCTAACCCTCCGCTTAACAGGCATCCAACCTTGCGATCCGACATCAGTCGCTTCTTTACGGCTGCAGTCAAATGTTCGCGAATACCGTCCAATACAAATTGTTCGGATTGGTCGTCATGAAGTGGGTAATCATGTGTATAATATCGCTCCACCTTGTCCGATCCTGAAGACCAAAAATGCCCAGGCGGAAATTGATCCATTTCATCCATGAATACAAGGGCTTTAGCTTCGCTCGCAAAACCAATTTGATCCTTTGATCGTCCCATGTAAAGACCTCGCACCCCTAAATGGTCTCTGGCCGAAAAGATTTCATCCTTGTGGCTGTCGTAAAGGACGAATGCAAATTCAGCATCCAATAATGAAACCGTCCGCTCAATTCCGACTTCCTTATATAGATGAAGGATGATTTCACAATCCGAGTTTGATTTTAGTTCAATCTTGTAATCCTCCGCCAACTGTTTATAGTTATATACCTCTGCATTAGCGACGAGAAACACCCCATCAAGTTCCATCGGTTGATTACTAATTTCATCTAACCCATTGATTGCCAGCCTATGAAAACCAAATTTGACATGCCGAGCCACACTCAGCAGCTCCGAATGATCAGGGCCTCGATGCGCGATTGACGTAAAATATGAATGTAAAAATGTTTCATCTTTTTCAGTACCTATGTAAGCAAATAATCCACACATAATGTTCGATTTTTATTTATTTCAATAACTTTATAGAACAAATATGTGATTATTTTTAATCATTTGCAATAATTTAATTAATTTTTTTAATTATGGATGCTACGGATCGTAAAATTATTAACATACTGGCCTCAAACGCCAGACTCCCGCTACAAAAAGTTGCAGATGCCTGCGGAATCTCATCAACAGCTGTTCATCAGCGAATTAAAAAGCTAGAAGAGGCGGATATCATTCAAGGAACGAGCCTTGTATTGAATCATCAGGCTCTTGGCCTGGGTACAATGGCATTTATTGGTGTGTTTCTTAGTAGTGCCGACCTGGCCGGGGAGGTTGTCGAAACCTTCAAACAAGTACCAGAAATTGTTGAATGCTCATTTAGCACAGGTGTGTATTCACTATTTCTCAAGATCTATTGTCGCGACAACCAGCATCTCACGGAGGTTTTAAGCAATCGAATCCAATCTATCGACAGTATTTCACGAACAGAAACATTCATCATACTTAAGCACCCCATTGACCGTCAAGTAGTACTCGAGGAAAATGTACAATAGGTTTATCATCTGACTTCATCCGTGAAACGCTTGATATATGTTAAGAAATTGTTTCCTATGCAGCATTTACCCATTTTAAGACGTAAATTGGATTAAACATTAAATACATAGTATCATGAAAACATCTTCCTTGTACTCCTTCTTGATCATTATTTGCCTATCGATCACACTATATTCCTGCGGAGACACTTGCACTGAAATCGGTGAATTTGTTCGGTATGAACCCGTATTCATCGACCAGGAAACCTACGAACGGGATGTAAGCCTTGAAGAGGCACGTGAAGTCGTTAATCCAGGAGTGATCGCCCGATATGGTGACTACCTTTTTATTAATGAATATAACGCTGGCATTCACATTATAAATAATAAAAATCCTGAAGCGCCGACAATTGAAGGTTTTCTTCAAATCAATAATAACAAGCATTTTGCAATAAAAGATGGAATCGTGTTGGCAAATCGATACGGAGATCTTGTCGCAGTAGATATAAAAAATACCAATTCGGCCAAGGAAGTCAGTCGTATCACCAACGTTTTCCCGGATGAAGCACAATCAACTGATGAAGGAATAATTTCTCATTATATCCGAACATCTGAACGTGAAAAGCGATCATGCGATGATAATTTTCGTGGAACATGGTGGGAAGACAACAGTGATATTTTTGTAAGTACGGAAGTTATAAATAGTGATGTAATGACAAATTCCGAGCGTGCGATAATTACAAATCAAGGAACATCGGTATCCAGTTCGGCCGCTCGGTTTACGATTGCCAAAAATACCTTGTATGTCTTGAACAGTAACTTACTCGAAATTTTCAATATTCATGATGCGGCAAGCCCTGTTCGTGAAAATTCCGTTGACGCCGGATGGGGCTCCGAGACACTGTTTCCATTAAATGACTTTCTTTTTGTTGGAGCTAATAGTGGAATGACTATTTTTGATTTACAGAACCCTACTTCCCCCAATCGCCTCTCAACTTTTCAACATGCGAATGCGTGCGATCCAGTTGTAGCAAATGAACAAAATGCATTTGTAACCTTGCGCTCGGGCAATGCTTGCGCAGGATTTACGAATCAACTGGAAGTAATTAATATTGAGAACATAAGAAACCCTATTCGAACGGCAACATTTAATTTGCGTAATCCTCGGGGCTTAACGTTAATGGGAAATCATTTAATTGTATGCGATGGAGAAGACGGTGTAGTTATATTTAATATTGAAAACGAAGACAATCCGTTCATCGTGTCTCGATTTTCTGAAGAACATGCCAATGATGTACTACCTGTTTCCGCTACAGTAGCTGTTGTTTCAGGTGAAAATGGAATTTTCGAACTCGATCTATCGGATATAGAAAAACCAAGTCTTTTGTCCGTAATAACAAGATAATTACTTCAAATAAAATAAAACCCAAAAGGAGTATAAATACTCCTTTTGGGTTTTTTATTAAATGAATATTTTATGATGCACTTAAAGGTAGTATCAAGAGTCGCATTACTAATTTCTGTCTGTTGTATTTCATTTTTATCGAATTGTCAGGTTGAAGGTCAGTTTGTAGAAATTGAAGTAAAAGACAAGGTAGCGGATGTTTTAATTTATAGTGGGCACATCCAATCTGGTAGCAGTCAAGACACGATTTACTTGCTTACGACGCACGATCAACTCATTAAAATTCCTTATACAGAAGTGATTGCTTTGAGTACCGAAAAAGGTCGACTTTCAAATATAAGCGATGATGAAAGTAAAGACTACGATTGGGAAATTGAAGAACGCGACCCTTCGGATGTCTACAAATTCCGTGAAAAGGGCCTCTATTTTTCAATCGGACCGGATATCAATATCTCAACTGACGATAACCTTGAGGTCTATACAGGTGCCGACATGACCGTTGGCTATCGAATAAATCGTAAACTGGGTTTTGGAGTTGGAGTTGGGTTGCGAAAGTGGACGTATGACCTCTCCCCGAATACAATACTGCAAACATTTGTGGAAGCACGCGGGTTTTTAAATCAACAAAAAGTAAGCCCCTACTACCGTGTCCGATTAGGTTATGGAAATACGCTACGGTCTCCGGACAATGTCAACAATTTATTTTTCAGAAGGTCCTTTGAATCTTCCGATGGCGGATTATATTTCAGCCCTGGCATAGGCTTACGTTTTCTTGGAAATTCTAAGTTTCAGTTCAACTTAGAAACAGGTCTGAATCACCAAGAGATGACGTACTATTTTAATGAAGGGCAATTGCGCCAACGCGATTATAAATTCAACAGACACTATATAAGCATCAGCTTTATGTATTAAACATCAAAATTTAATCACCGCTTCAATTGCCAGATGATCCGAACTTCCCCCGGAAACTCGATTTATAATTTGTACTGCCATACCACCCCTCCCAAAAAAATAATCCAATGTCAATAGTGGAAAATTAATTTTATGAACATAGGGAAAGGTAGGTCCGGGAAGGATGTGTTTCACGCGATATAAATCTTGCCAATTGGTACATACCTCATTATACAAGGGTTCTGCTGGCAAGGTATTCAAGTCACCAATTATCAATTGATTTGGGTACTTCTCTCCAAGTTTGTTCATGCTTTTTAGAATAGATTTATATTGATATTCCCGTATTTGTGCATTTCGTCGGTACGTTGGAATAAAGCTTTTAATATCTCCTAGAGCTCCTGCAGGTGATGTCAAGTGAATATGAGCAATGAGCAGATCCCTTCCCTGTTTGTGTACGCGAAATAGCTGGGCGATGGGTAGCCCGTGACGATTCCGAATTACTTCCAGTAATGTTATAGGGTAATTAGAATAAATTCCTAGGCCGTGCGCAGTGTTTTGTGGTATTTCTTCAACAAATCGTCCAGTCATATTTTTCTTTAACAAGTCGGACCACATTGGAGTCACTTCTTGCAGAAGAATAACATCAGCATTTGCTCCTTCTATAAGATCGACCACTTGATGAGGATGTTGATTTTTAAAATAAATATTGTATGATAAAATGCGTAATTCAGTACTACGCTTTTCAGGATTAGATATTTTATAGCGATTCACGTGTTTTATGCTCACGTATCCAACAGTTGCCATTAGTGACAGCGTAAAAACAATGCCCAACCACAGGTCATATTTTCTAATATTCATGACCCGCCAGGCGCACAGACAGATGAAAGGAATCATCAGATAGTTAAAGGTGATAATGGCATAAAAATCATTGCATAAGAATAAGCTCAGCATGAAAGGTATACAAACCAATTGCAGCAAAATAAATACGGACATTTTTCTGGCTCTATGCAACGGCTACATAACGAAAATTCGAAACAGTGTCATATAGTAAGCGAAAAAATTAAATCAATGTAAATGAGACTCACTCACCACGAAGGAATTCTTGTTGATGCCCGCACTAAGACATTGTTTTGATGTCTTCGAGGATGTGCATCATTTCATGTTCACCATGAACGAGAACTTCCCGTGGCTTGCTTCCCTGAGCCGGGCCAACTATACCCAAGGCTTCGAGTTGATCCATGATACGACCAGCGCGGTTATACCCGAGTTTCAATTTCCGCTGAATCATGGATGTGGACCCTGATTGCATTGTTGCTACAAGCATAGCAGCTTCCTCAAACATTGAGTCCAATTCGGACAATTTCAAATCAGAATTTCCAGCTTTCGCATCATCACCATGATATTCGGGTAGGTAGTAAGGTTGGCCATAGCCCTGTTGGTCACCGATAAAATCAATTACCTTTTCGACTTCTGGTGTATCGACAAAGGCACATTGAAGGCGCACGATATCACCTCCAACCGAGAGAAGCATATCCCCTCGTCCGATTAATTGTTCCGCCCCACCGGCATCCAAAATGGTTCTGCTATCAATTTTACTCGTGACTTTATAGGCAAGTCTTGCGGGAAAATTGGCTTTAATAATTCCTGTAATGATATTTACAGATGGTCGCTGTGTTGCAATTATTAAATGAATTCCCACGGCTCGGGCAAGTTGAGCCAGACGACCAATAGGCATTTCTACTTCTTTGCCGGCCGTCATAATCAAATCTGCAAATTCGTCTATCACGAGCACGATCAGTGGTAAATATTTATGTCCGTCATTCGGATTTAATGAACGATTTACAAATTTTGTGTTATACTCCTTTATGTTTCGAGCTCGTGCTTTTTTTAATAAGTCATACCGATCGTCCATTTCGATACAAAGTGAGTTTAAGGTGTAAATCACTTTAGTCGTATCTGTGATAATAGGCTCCTCTTGATCAGGTAATATGGCTAAATAATGCTTGAGCAATTTAGAATACGGGAACAGCTCGACTTTTTTAGGATCAATTAATACGAGCTTCAACTGGCTTGGATGCTTTTTGTATAGCAACGACATAAGCAAAGCGTTTATCCCCACGGACTTTCCTTGTCCGGTAGCACCTGCAACAAGAAGGTGCGGCATCTTGGCCAGATCAGCGACAAACACCTCATTCGCTATGGTTTTACCCAAAGCTACGGGCAACGTCATTTTAGATGAGGTAAATTTCGGAGACTTCAAAACTTCTTGTAACGAAACGGTCTGTTTCTTTTTATTGGGTACTTCAATACCAATTGTTCCCTTGCCTGGTATTGGTGCAATAATTCGTATCCCCAGGGCGGACAAACTTAGGGCTATATCATCTTCCAGGTTTTTAATTTTCGAAATCCGAACACCAGGTGCAGGTACAATTTCATAAAGTGTAACCGTAGGACCTATTGTAGCTCGGATTTTCGTTATTTCAATTTTATAATTTAATAAGGTCGTAATTATTTGATTTTTGTTCTCTTCTAATTCCGAACGATCAATTTCAATATTTTCATCTTCATAGTTTATCAATAAATCGAGTGTCGGTTGTTTGAATTTAGAAAGATCCAATTCCGGATCGTAGGGGTCAGAACTATTTTTTTCTTCCTCTTCAATACTCAATTTAGTTACCGGAGCATGTGGTTTCGTCTCGACAATTTCCAGTTCATCTGCTGAAGACTTATCTTTTTTGGCATCAAAAATACTTGTGTCGACTTTCTCAAACGCTTCAATCGGTTTTTCTTCGACAGTGATTTCTTTTGGACGAAGGGTCTCAACCTTAGGTCGTTTATCCACTTCCTCAACCGACTTAGGAGGGTCAAATTGAAAGTCTAGTGCTTGTTGCTCGCCTTTTGCTATGCTCTGTGGTTTTGATAAATCGTTTTCATCGTCATCTTCTAAAAAGTTGTTAATCGATTTTTTAACGGGCTCCCAATTAATTTTCCAATGAATTTTTTTCGCAAACGACTTAAATGAAAACTCGCTTACGTTAAAATTAAATAACCACACAAAATAGGATATGGTTAGGGTTACCAATAACAGCAGTAGCCCAATCTGGCCCAAAAAATGTCGCAACCAATGACATACTGATTCCCCAAATGCGCCTCCCCAAGAAAATGAAGTATTGCGAAAAATAAACGCTGCCACGATACTTACAGCGGCCATAACAAAAAGTCCATTAAATAGTCGGCGAATAAATGGGCCCAGTGGTTTTCGGTGAAATAACCGCCAGCCCAAGTCGGCAAAAAGAGGGATTAGTAAGAATGATCCGACACCAAATCCGAAATAAATTGCCGCATGCGAAATAAAGGCGCCAAGCTTTCCAAGGTAATTATGAACCTCCACCTCTTCAGAAAAAAAGCTCATGGAAAGATTCATTACTTCATCCTGATCCGCCTGCCAGGTGAATATATAAGACAAAAACGCCACTGCACAAAACATGGATGTCAACATGAAGAATAAGCCAAGGATTTTCTTCTTGCGTTCATCAGCCCAAAACGATTGTTGCCGCTTAGTTGATTTCGTGCTTTTCTTCTTGCGATTTGCCATTTGTTAGTTTCTTATTCTGACATTTGCCGCTCACCTCGTTCGACGGCATATCCAGCAAATATAAGCATTCATATTAAGAAAAAAAATAATGTTTTACAGGCTAGTAACTAGGATGAAGCGTTGCTTAAGGTGTGGTTTACGAATTCGATTGGACAAGATTCAACAGTCGGCCGTCTTGAGGCATAAGAAAGTCATACTAAAAAGGCTTGAACGAAGCCGTTCAAGCCTTTTATATATTTCAAGCGTACAGAGACGAATGGATCATCTATACTTTCATCTTCGAGCTAAAGCTAAGACCTATAAAAATGGGAAGTCGTCTCCGGGGTATTCTTTCTGATAGTTATACTTCAGAACATCAAAAGTTGTAATTATCCCCTTTAATTGGTCTTGGCCATCAACAATTGGAATCAGATGAAACAAATTTTCAAGAAAAATCGTCGCCGCCGTTCCCACTTTGGCATCTGGTTCAAGTTTTGCCAATTTAGTCGTCATCACATCCTTTACGTCGAGCCCCGCATATTCCTCAAAACGGCGGTTCAACCGCAACAAATCGGTCGTGGTGATGAGTCCTGCAAGTTTGCCTTCTTCGACAATTGGCAGGTGGTGTAATCGATGTTTTTCCATGGTCCGCTGAGCAGTAACCATACTATCTGCTGGTTTACACGTGATCAGTTTTTCTGCGGGAGTCATGATCGACGCTACAGGTTCATTCATCATAATTGTAGCAATTTATTGGTTAATGGAAAGATAACAAATTTTGCAATTATAAAGTCAGTTTTCAAGTAGGTATTCAGGTGGTGGCTGTTGCTTTAGTGGGCTGTTCACTAGGTGAGCAGCCCACTAAAGCAACAGCCACCACCACATTTAGAATTTAAATAAACTATTTAGCAATTCTGCTTCAACTAAATTTGGTTTGGTAACCTTCAATTTATCGTCCTTTTCCATCGTCCTTTCGACCGTTCGCATAGCACCTTTATTTCGTGCCCAACTTCGGCGTGCTACCCCATTCATCACGTCCCAATACAGCATTTGTTTAAGTTGACGCTTACTGCGGTCACTACCATCGAGAACCATTCCGAACCCCCCATTGATCACCTCACCCCATCCTACACCGCCACCATTGTGCAAAGACACCCATGTAGCCCCTCGAAATGCATCCCCTATAACGTTGTGAACTGCCATATCAGCTGTAAACCTCGAGCCGTCATAAATATTTGCGGTCTCGCGAAACGGGGAGTCCGTTCCCGATACATCGTGATGATCCCGTCCAAGGACTACCGGTCCATGAATTCGGCCATCAGCTATTGCAGCATTAAAAGCCAAGGCAATTTGAATACGGCCGTGTGCATCCGCATATAATATCCTTGACTTTGAACCAACAACGGGTAAATTATCCCCTGCCTGCTCAATCCACTGCAGATTATCCTTTAATTGGCTTTGAATATCGGTTGGGGCTTCAACCATTAAGTCAACAATCACGTCGGCGGCCAACTTATCCGTATAATTTAGGTCCTCTAGCTGCCCGGAAGTACAAACCCATCGAAACGGTCCAAAGCCGTAGTCAAAACAAAGCGGTCCCATTATGTCTTCGACATACGACGGATACTTATAAGTATCTTTGGCGTCTGAATTCCAAATATCTGCACCTGCCTCACCCGCCTCCTTTAAAAAAGCATTTCCATAGTCCCAGAAGTACATGCCATTCCCCGCTAGTTTGTTTATGGCGGAAACGTGCCGACGAAGTGTTGAAGCCACTTCATCCATGAATTTAGGCTTATCATTTAATAAAAGTTCTTTGGCCTCTTCAAATGTATAGCCGCAAGGGCAATAGCCCAGATCATCTATATTGTGTAAGCTGGTTTGATCAGACCCCAATTCAACTTTAATATCCCGCTTAGCCATTGCTTCCCATAAATCAACTATGTTTCCATGAAACACATAGGTCACGGCCTGAGCCTTTTGCTTTGCCTGCAGCACCTCACCAAGCAATTGCTCAATGTTGCTATAAACATTTTTTTCTTCAATATAACCGTCTGTAATGCGCTGTTGGACCGCATCATTATCGACTTCAGCAATTATACAGGTCGCACCAGCTATTACGGCTGCGATTGATTGCGCCCCTGACATTCCACCTAATCCGGAGGTGACAAATAAGCTCCCTGCCAGGCTTTCTTCTCCTAAACCATTCATTCTACCCGCATTCAAAAGCGTTATTGTTGTCCCATGTACAATTCCTTGAGGTCCGATGTACATAAAACTTCCCGCGGTCATTTGTCCATATTGCGTTACACCGAGAGCATTATATAAGTTCCAATCTTCTTTTTTTGAATAATTCGGAATCATCATTCCATTTGTCACAACAACACGGGGGGCATCAATATTTGAAGGGAACAAACCTAGCGGATGACCACTGTATAATACCAGGGTTTGATCTTCTTCCATCTCGGCCAAATACTTCATAGTCAAACGATATTGCGCCCAGTTTTGAAAGACTGCCCCATTACCACCATAGGTGATAAGTTCCTCTGGATATTTAGCCACCTTAACATCAAGGTTATTTTGAATCATCAACATAATTGCAGCGGCAGCATGGCACCTCGTCGGGTATTGCTCGATAGGTCTCGCATAAATTTCTTCCGTTGGCATAAATCGGTACATATAAATCCTCCCAAAGTCGTGTAATTCCTGAGCAAATTCTGGAGCAAGAACAGGATGGTAAATTGAGGGAAAATATCGAAGTGCATTTTCAACGGCTAATTTCTTTTGTGCAGTCGTTAGACCATGAATAACTCGTTTAGGTGCATGAGGAATTCCCTGACTGGGCCTTCTTGGTGAAGGGAGTTGCTCGAAATCCAAACCTAACGTAATATTTACAGTACTCATTTTAGTTTCTATTTGACCTCGGCGAATGTAGAAAATATTCATCTTAGTTGTACCCCAGTTCTTACAATATTATTAAATCCAAGATTTTATACCTCTAAACATTTAGCTGAGTCAAAATACATTTTACGTACCTATATTAGACGAATGAAATCGCGCTTTATAACTCGAACATGCCTTCTTCTGTCCTTGGGGCTGATATGGTTGGGCTGTCAGGATGATGACTTGATTTGTAGGCACGATAATGGAGTTTTTCAAAATCGATTTGACAGCGCTGCAGGTCTTCAAAAGTATGATGAAATTATTTTGTTTTTTTCGACAATGATTGATACCGGTGCGTTGCTCATTCATGTCGATAGTAGTATGGTCGGTTTTTATTCATTCGAATTTGAATCAAACGAGCAACTTTGCATTGATCGCTTTTTTATCAAGAATTTGCAATACGATTCTGCAAAACTCCATAGTGAAATTACCTTATCTAATGGAAAAATCATCCTGGCACCTGTGTTAAAACCTTGGTCCAATCTGATAAAAGATTCAATTTATGTAAATCCATTTGACGTAAATCCATTATGCGCGAATCGAATTTTGAGAACACCTACATCATCGGTGGCCACTATGTACCTTCTAGCTAAAAATGGTCAGCATAATAAATGGCTTTCATTTACTACAGAAAATGATGAAGTAGAAGTTTCTATTTTGGGTTTGTATCAGGACTACAACAACATACTAATTACACATTTTCAATCAGCGCTGGGATCGCAGTTATTTATTGACACTACAACAATTAAAACTGAGTTAATTACATCAATTACGAGTGACATTAAAATCGATGTACCCATAAATTCTGGTGTTTTACCCGGCATGAATTTGGTGAACAGTCGCATATTGCCTGGATTTAATGTGCCGTATATGTTTGATCAAAATGGTGAACTTCGTTGGATATTGGATTATTCAAGTCATCCGTTGCTTTCTGAATTATCTTATGATGTCGGACTTGATCGCCTCAACAATGGAAATTGGTTTTTTGGTGATGCCGAAACTGATGCCGTATATGAAGTTGGTCAACTTGGCAATATTATTGAGCAATGGGAATTAGGTGAGTACAGGTTTCACCACACTGTTATCGAGCGTGATAATGGAAATTTTATTCTCTCCGTTACTCATCCCTCGAGCCGCCATACCAATGGTCGACTTACCGTGGAGGATTTCATTATTGAAATTGATCGAAATTCCGGTGAAATAATTACAGAGTGGGACTTAAAAGAGTCACTGGATGAATATCGAACGGATATACAAAACAATTTGTCCAACACACGAGTAGATTGGCTTCATGTTAACTCGCTCTATTATGACCCTACCGACCATACGATAATAATATCAGGTCGATACCAGGGGGTGGCAAAATTGACATTTGATAATCGGCTTGTATGGCTTCTGGCGCCACATCGCGGATGGAACACGTCTAGGAATGGTGACGATCCAAACGACTATTTACTCCAGCCATTAA
Source organism: Saprospiraceae bacterium (assembly GCA_028279185.1). GTDB lineage: Bacteria > Bacteroidota > Bacteroidia > Chitinophagales > Saprospiraceae > JANQSS01. The sequence continues at coordinate 95,421 of JANQSS010000111.1, forward strand.
CCGCCGATGGTGAAATAATTACTGACTTAGGTGTCCTGCAAGGAGAGCAAAATCATCCTCATTTCGAATGGTGTTGGGGGCAACACGCCGTTTCGCGTAGAAATGACGGTAGGTTAATTGTATTTGACAATGGATTTAATCGAAACTATGATGCCACTGAAACTTATAGTCGAATTGTTGAATACGAAATTGATGAAAAAAAAATGACAGTCCAACAGACCTGGTCGTTTGGAAAGTCTCTGGGTGAAAGCATGTATAGCCCTGTTGCGTCTAATATACAATACGATGAATCAAGTGATCATTATTTTATGAACTCCGGATTTTTAAGTTTACATCCACGAGGTGTACGTGGTATTACGATGGAGATAGATCGTGGCACCAAGGCTCAAATATTCTCAGCCGGTTTGACGAGTCCCTCGTTGTTTTCTTTTCATCGTGTATACCGATTGCCCTTGTATTCCAAATAAATTGAAACAAAAAAGGCCCGTTTCAATCGAAATGGGCCCTTTTTTACAAAAAGATATAATTTCTAGTATCTGCGGTTGAATCCTCCACCGCGGTTATTATTTCTTTCTCTTGGTTGAGCTTCTTTCACGACAATTGTTCTGCCGTCGAGCTCTGTGTCATTCAATTGGCTGATGGCAGCGTTTGCTTCGTCATCATTTGGCATTTCTACAAAACCAAATCCTTTTGAACGACCTCTTTCACGGTCAAAAATAATTTTAGCTGAGTCTACTTCTCCGAATTGCTCGAATGTGTCTCTCAGCGTGTCTTCGCTCGTGTCGTAATTGAGCTTTGCTACAAAAATGTTCATTAAAAAAAATTGAAAAAATTGAAAAAAAAATCAAGTAACGAAATCGCTTAATCGTATCCGTTCTATGATAGTGCGAGACCTCGGTCTTTACCGATGTAATCTCTTAACGGGTGCAAAGATAGTCTTGTTATTTGAAACGAAACGTAAAATTTCGATAATGGACCATTCTAAGCAACCTTCGCGTTAGTTAACCCAATGAAAGTGAATTAGGTTCCCAGGATTCATGCATGTAAACTATCGATTTTGGAGTACCCCTCTGATATTCCAATTGATGCTCTCACCCGTACGTGTTTGGTAAGACAACCATTGACCATCAAAATCGTCATAAAGCCAATCACCATTGGCTCTGCCAGGTCCGGCATCACATCCCATGAACCGTAAATTATCTACGGTATTGTCAAAGAATACGCTTAGCCACAACCCGTCTCCCAATGGTTGTGCATCTCCAAGGTTAACTCTGTTCCAGCTAAATGGTATTATCTGATTGGTGACGTCTCGCGAAAAAGTGATATTCCCCGGTACATTGCTACCATTCGACTCCGAGATGCGAACCTCAGCGTATGCTGGTAAGTCTTCTATGAAATAGTCGATGGCGACCAGTTCTGTGTTAGGGTGTCTTCGAACATCATTGATGGTAAAATGTGCAGCGGCCTCAAATTCACCTACAGGTAATGCTGGTGCATTAGCATTTTCATCGTCATGGTGCAGCAACAATGGATCAAAGTTGTCATCATCATCTTGGCATCCGATTCCGGCAACCAAAACCATCATCATTACGTATATGTACTTTTTCATCTTTACAATTTTGTTATTGTGAATGTACAAGACGTCCACTACATTTTATGCTTTGGAAATGTTATGAATTATTAAAGAAAACCTAAGGTATTCCACCTCTTACCTAACGCCTGAGAATGTCACTCCAACACTAAGTCTACTTGAAAGTAGCAACCTGATTGGCGTACAGACCGTTCTCCAATTTATGTCGGACAGCGTCAAAAGCATCGAGGGTCAGCTCCACGTCTGCCGCGGTATGTGCCGCAGTCGGTATCAATCTTAATATCAGCATGCCCTTAGGAATTACCGGGTAAATGACCGGCGAACAGAATATGTGGTGGTTTTCGCGCAGGTCATATACAAGCTGAGTTGCTTCTTCCACACCTCCTTTGATATAAACCGGTGTAACGCAACTATTGGTATCCCCTATTTCATAGCCGCGACTCATAAGCCCTTCCTGAAGCATATTAACGATGTTCCAGAGGTCTTCACGTAATTCTGGCATGGTTCGTAACATATGAAGCCTCTTCAGAGCTCCAATTGTAATTGGCATTGGAAGAGATTTTGCAAAAACTTGAGAACGCATGTTGTAACGCAAAAATTCGATAACATCTCTTGGACCGGCAAAAAACGCACCTACACTAGCCATAGATTTAGCAAACGTAGCAAAATACAGGTCGATTTCATCCTGAATACCTTGTGCCTCTCCTGCTCCCGCTCCTGTTTCACCAAGAACACCAAATCCGTGTGCATCGTCTACTAACAATCTAAATTCATATTTAGATTTAAGGGCGACGATTTCACGTAATTTACCTTGATCACCTCTCATACCAAATACGCCTTCAGAAATAACAAGTATACCGCCACCTGTTTTTTCTACTACTTTTTGTGCCCGAGATAAGTTTTTATCCAGGCTTTCAATATTGTTGTGTTCGAAAGCGAAGCGCTTACCCAGATGCAGACGAACACCATCTACTATACAGGCATGGCTTTCTGAATCGTAGACGACGACATCCTTTCGACTTAAAAGAGCATCAATAGCGGATAGGACTCCCATATAGCCAAAGTTCACCAACAACCCTGCTTCTTTTTGAACGAATTCCGCGCATTCATCTTCAAGTTGCTCATGATATGTCGTATTTCCTGACATCATGCGAGAACCCATGGGATAAGCCAATCCCCACTGCGCGCTAGCCTCGGCATCGACCTTCCTAATTTCAGGATGATTACCAAGACCTAGATAATTGTTAATACTCCAAATAACCTTTTCCTGACCTCGGAACATCATTCTACTCGAAAGTTCACCTTCAATTTTAGGAAATGTGTAATAACCATGCGCTTTCGCTGCATGTTGACCCAGAGGGCCCATATTGTTGACATTTTTAAATAAGTCCATTCTACTTGATTAGCTGATACAAAAATTGGGGCTCGGGTTGATTAATGTGCTTCGACAAGCGTTGATTTCCCATTGAGGAAGCCTTGCTTGACCATCCATTTCTTATCATATATTTTGGAAAGATAGCGTGCGCCACTGTCAGGAAATAACACAACGACTGTGCTTCCCTTCGGTATTTCAAGGGCTATTTTCTCTAAAGCAGCCATGGCTGCGCCTGATGAATATCCAGCGAAAATGCCTTCTTCTTTTGCTAAATGAAGCGCGGCGTAAGCACTATCATCATCCTGAACATTTACAAATCGATCTATAATGTCAAAATTAACATTCGACGGGATGATGTTCTTTCCAACCCCTTCCAGCTTTGATTTCTTTGAGCGGTCTATTTCAAACTCACCTGTTTCATGAAATGTTCGCAGAACATCCGTACAAGAGTCTACACCTATTACATTCACATCGGGATTTTGTTCTTTTAAATAGCGGCCGGTGCCCGAAACTGTGCCCCCAGTGCTGGCACAAGCGACAAAGTGCGTAATTCGCCCTTCTGTTTGGGCCCATACTTCTGGTCCGGTGGTAAAGTAGTGCGCCTTTGCATTTCCGAGATCGTGATTTTGATTTAAGTAAAAGCCCTTTTCGGTCGAAGCGGCTATCCGTTTGGCCACATTATAATAACTATCGGGATGGTCACCTGGCAGGGTTCCATCACACATAACTACCTCAGCGCCAAGTGCCTCTATCATCTGAACCTTATCATACGATGCAGTATCCTTTACTGTGAGAATACAATCATAGCCCTTAGCCGCGCAAATCATAGCTACGCTGAAACCTGTGTTTCCTGATGTAGCTTCGACTACGCAACCTCCTGGCTGCAGCCGACCGTCGGATTCAGCCGCTTCGAGCATTCTTATAACGATCCGATCCTTAACAGACTGACCTGGATTATAGCTCTCCAGTTTTCCATATACATCGCTACCTGTAAGTTGTGACAATTTCTTTAATCTAACCAGCGGTGTTTGGCCAATCAGATCATAGATATTTTCATAAGGCATTGAATGATGTTGCATATACAATCGCTTTGATTTGGTTCAATAACGAAGGCAAAGATAGTCAATTATGTGATGTAAGTCACATAACAATCAATTATGCTTTTCTTAATGTGTTAAATCAGCATCCGAAACCTGGATCCGCCGAGTTAGGTTGGCTATAAAAAAACAAAAAACCCGCACCTCTGTCAATAGAGATGCGGGTTTGATAACTTATTAGGTTATGATCTTGTTCTACTCTTTCACCGAAGTTTTAACAACTTTTGCCGTTTTAACTTCCTTTTTGCATGCTTTTGCGTCAGCTTTTGAACATGCTTTAGGAGATGCATTGACAAATTTGCCAGATTCCATGTTGTATTTTACCTGTGTATACGACACTTTACCAGACATCGGGCACTCAGCCTTCTGGTAATATGATGTCATACCTGATTTGCTGCACGTGCGCTCCTCGATTGATTCGTCAGCTGCGGCAGCTTCTGATGCTGTCATAACAACACCTGCTACAGCAGTTTTAGTACCTGTTGCTTTTGTGCATTTCTTGGCACAAGATTTAGCAGCTACAGACTTAGAACAAGCCTTTTTCTCAGAAGCCTCCATTGTTGTGCCTGCAACAGCCGTTTTAGTAGCTTTTTTTGCACAGCAAGCGGTAGATGTTTTCTTCGAACACGCAGCTTTTTCAGATTGGGCGTTAACAGTTGTTAAGGCACCCAAAGTCAAGAAAGAAAGTAGAAAGAGAAACTTTTTCATAACGAGATTACATTTTAATTTTAAAGATTGAAGATTACAAATTTATATTCTAGAAACGGAGTATTGTAATATTTCCGTTCATTTTAACACAACCTTATATCAAAATGTTGTTTAAAACAGCCAAATCTGGTCCGAATCATACGTATGGTGGATCTTCTGCGGTAATCACGCCGCATCCTATTCATTCTCTCTTCATTGGATTAGTCCTGTTGACGGTGACATGTTGTAGCAGTAAAATCTCCCCCTCTCATGCCCCAACCCGTATAGAATTTGGTCACGGAGGTGGGTTTGCCGGAATTGAATATCGCTACACACTCCTTCCGGATGGCCGATTATTTGAAAGCAAATCGGAAAATGTTTTTCTTAAGCGAATCGACCTTCGAATCGCAAAACAACTATTTAATAACATTGAATCGATCTCGACAAGTATGTTAGCGATCAATGAACCGGGTAATACATACAGCTACTTGCTATATGTCGATGGAGAAAACAAAGCTCGATATGTTTGGAATTCAGACAATCGAAGTACCTTACGTACAAATTTGCAAATCAATCATAATGTATTAATCGCGCTCATTTCTCCGCCATCAAAAAACCGGAATTGATGACAACACTGGCGAATATTTCGACACAACAAAAAAAGAAACATGAAACTAGTCACTACCCTCTCGTTAACACTTTTCATCACGGTTGCATTTGGACAATTTGAAGATAAAAAAGTACAGGATCAACCAGGTAAGATCTACTCTATTGAAACGGCACAGCTCGATAAAATTATCCCGGATGATGCTCATACCAGCCAAATAGCGCAGACTCCATTCGATTTTCATCAGAAGTCAATCAGTTTGCAGTCTTTGATGAATGCAAAAAAGAATCCAACGACGCTTCAATACTCGGATTGGGGAACACCGGCCTGGATATCGGGAGAATTAAATACTGATTCGAGAAAGCGATTTTATACTGTCCAAGATGCCTACACAGCCTACATTGAACAAAACCTTGACATACTTCCCATTGATCATATTGAACAAGACATCAGATTGGTTGAAACAAAGGTTACAAATGAAAAAAACCTGCTACATGCTAAGATTCAACAACGCATCGATGGTATTGATGTTTTTGGCGGAGAAGCATATGTCCACATTAAGAAGAAGGAAGGTCAACCCTATGCGATGACTGGCCGATTTTATCCAAATCGCGCATCCAGACCTAGCAACCTGATAACGGAGGCGTCAGCCATTCAGATTATCAAGAATCACTTTTCGGATTCTTGGCGAAAGGAGCCTTTAAAGCTGCCTGGTTATGATGTTACACAATTAAATGTTCGACTAAATTGGTATCCGATTGAGCGTACAAAAGAACTTGTACTTGCCTATGTGGCGGATGTATACCCCGATTTTCTTCACAAACAATTTATTGTGATAAATGCAGAAACTGGTGAAATCATTGACGCCTATTTGAACATGTGCATGTTTGCGGGACCTTTCAATACAGCTGAACTTGGGTCGGCAGAACTTAATCAGCCAGATCAAATCAAATCGTGCGGCCACGCACATTCCATTTCTCACACCAGTGCCTCAGCTGGGAGCGAAATCGGTTCCGGACTAGATTTGTTTGGTATCAATCGCAATTTCCATGTGTACGAAGAGGGCGGTACGTATTTCATGATTGATATATCCCGACCGATGTACGACGCCCCATCATCGTCATTACCCAGCGATCCAATCGGTGCCATTCGAACATTAGACGGGTTGAATAATCCATTTTTGGGTTCAATCAATTACGCCCATGTTACGACAACGACGAATACCTGGTCTGATCGAGCGTCCGTTTCAGCACATTATAATGCAGGCCAGGCTTATGAGTATTTTGTGAACGTTCACGGTCGCAACAGCATCAATGGCAGCGGTGGAACTATTACTTCACTGATCCATGTAACTGATGAAAATGATCAGCCCATGGACAATGCCTTTTGGAATGGTGAAGCAATGTTTTATGGTGATGGAAATCAGGGATTCTTTTCATTGGCACGAGGGCTTGATGTGGCTGGTCATGAAATTTCGCATGGTGTTGTTCAAAACACGGCCAACCTGGTTTATCAAAACGAGCCAGGTGCATTGAACGAGAGTTTTGCTGACGTCTTTGGTGCTATGATCGACCGGGAAGATTGGCAAATCGGAGAGGACGTCGTGCGCACAAGTGCGTTCCCTACAGGTGCTTTACGAGATATGCAAGATCCTACACAAGGACTGTCAAATCTCAATCAAAACGGATACCAACCTGCTCATTACAGCGATCGCTACACGGGTACCCAAGATCGTGGAGGGGTACATATCAATAGTGGGATTCCTAATCGGGCATTCTACCTTTTTGCCACATCAATAGGAAAGGCGAAGGCGGAAGAAATATATTATCACGCTTTGTCAAACTACCTGACGCGATCTTCTCAGTTCAGTGATTGTCGTGCCGCAGTGATGCAATCGGCTAAAGATCTGTACGGAAATGCAGAATGTGAAGCTGCGGCCACAGCATTCACACAGGTTGGTATTTCCGGAGCTACCTGCTCTGGAGGCGGTCAAGTTCCAGGTGATAATTTAGAATTACCTGTCAATCCTGGAGCAGATAGAATTGTAGTTGTGAGTGATGTAACTGGTAACCCGCTAATTTACAGTGGAACCGGCACTCTGTTAGCCGACCCCCTATCAAATACACAACCCAAGAGTAAGCCATCAGTATCTGATGATGGTAGCCGGATTATGTTCATCAATCAAAATGACAATATCCACTTTATAAGTATTGATTGGTCCGTGCCTGAGGTAACAAATGATCAGGCCTTAACATCTGATGGTGCGTGGAGGAATGTCGCGATATCCAAAGATGGTACTTTGGCGGCGGCTACAACCTTAAGCCCGCAAAATTCTATAACCGTTTTTGACTTGTCAACCGGGAATGGTCAAACATATCCATTGACAAATCCAACAACCGGTGGAGTCGCTACTGGTGACGTACTGTATAGCGACGCTATGGAATTCGATTACTCTGGACGAAATGTGCTGTACGATGCGGTCAATGAAATAAGCGGAAACACAGAGAACATACAATACTGGGATATTGGGGTCTTACGTGCATGGGATAAAGATGCTGATAACTTTGGCGATGGGCAGATCACCAAGTTGTTTGCCGGACTTCCGGAGAACGTGAGCGTCGGGAATCCAACATTGAGTAAGACTAGACCAAACGTACTGGCATATGACTTGGTGGAAAGTACATTTTTTGGTGATGAATACTATCTCTATGCAAGTAATTTCGAAACCAATGAAACCCAAGAAGTATTTAGCAACTTAATTGTAAGTTATCCCAGCTACTCGCGCACAGATGATAGATTAATTTTTAATGCGCGCGATAGTTATGACAATAATGTTGTCGGTCAAATTAATGTTTCTGACGATAAAATTACCCCTACATCCAATGCGACTATATTTTTGGACGACGTTTTCTGGGGCAATTGGTTCGGTACGGGACAGCGTAATATTAATGTGAGTACAACTAATCCAATTCTCGATGAAAATATTGTAATCAAGCCTAATCCAGCACAAGCTTATGTCAATATTTCGATCGGGGCTGAGGCAGGGATGGCACAGCAGATTAATATACGCGACATCTCCGGATCAAGGATTGGCACTGTTGAAGCATTAAATCAAACAGAAGTCAATCTTGCGATCTCATCGCTTTCAGATGGAATGTACATTATTGAAATAATAACCTCGAAGGGGAAACTAAATAAACAACTTATTAAAATTTCAACTCAATAAACCGTATTTAAATACTTAATTAAGATATGTCAACAAATCGTCCTCAAAACATTAATGCGAATGCTAAATTCATTCGTTTCATTGCATTGGGCTTCTTAGCGCTGATGCTTTTCGTAATATTAACAAATACGACTTTTTTAACCATCGATCCGGGTCACAAAGGCGTGCTCTTCAAGCGCTTTGGTGGGGGGCTTGATAAAGAGAATGTCTATGGACAGGGCTTTCATGTAGTCGCCCCATGGAATAAAATGTTGATTTACGACACTCGAATTCAAGAAAATTTTGAAGAGATGAATGTATTGTCCAAAAATGGATTAAATATTCAAGTCGAACTTTCTTATCGGTACAATCCAATATCCGAAAAAATAGGTTTTCTGCACGATAATATTGGAACGGATTATCACGATCGAATTGTAATGCCTGAAATTCGATCGGCAACTCGTGAGGTTATAGGAAAGTATCTTCCTGAAGAACTGTATTCAGAAAAACGTGAGGCTATTCAAGATGAAATTTTTAATCAAACTAAAGCTGCTGTTCTTGAAAAAGATATAAACCTCGATGCTGTACTGATTCGTGGTGTAGTCTTACCCGCCACGCTTCAGGCCGCAATTGAGCGAAAATTAAAGGAAGAGCAGTCCTCTTTGGAATACGAATTCCGTTTGGAAAAAGAACGTAAAGAAGCTGAACGAAAAATAATAGAAGCTCAGGCCAAAGCAGATGCGAATCGGATTCTCAGTGCGAGTTTGACCGATAAAATCTTGCAAGATAAAGGCATTGAAGCCACCATGGAATTAGCGGGTTCACCTAATAGCAAGGTTGTAATAGTAGGAGGTGGAGATAAAGGATTACCTCTAATATTAAATAATTAAACACTTAAAAAAGTCGATAACAAAATTGTCGGCTTTTTTTATTTCAATTTTTATTCAATTGAAAAAGTTCTCCCTACTTGAGCGTAAAGAAATTCTAGATTATATTTTGAAAATGGCAACATCAGATGAGCGATCATCAGGAGGTGCCCTTGTTGGGTCTTTTGCAACTGGGACGGAAGATAAATGGTCAGATATTGATATAACATTCGGAATTAAAAGGCAATATGATCACCAAAAAGTATTAGAAAATTGGACAGCAATTCTAAAAAAGCAATACGACATCAAACATCATTTTGATGTCATTGTCAAAAAATCGATATATCGCGTTTTACTTTTTGGAAACGGACTTGAACTAGATCTTTCCATCTCTCCAGAAGATCATTTTGGACCAAAGACGCCAACCTTTTCGCTGCTTTTTGGCAAACCGGGTCACGGTCTTAACGGCGATGCCCCAAATGTAAATTCAATAATTGGTTGGGGTTGGCATCACATTTTGCATGCAAGGGCGGCAATCCATCGAACGAAGCATTGGCAAGCACTTTTTTTTATTAATCGGCTGAGAGACCTCATCATTGAATTAAAATGCTATAGACAGCACGTACCTCATCAACATGCCCGCGGGGCCGATCAATTGAACGAGGCTGATTTAAGTGAATTAAAAAAAACGCTTGTCTCGCAATTAACCTCAGACATTCTTGCGAATCATTTGAACAAGTTAAAGGTGATTTACTTGAATGAAATCAATAAGTTGGATCAAAATTTGGCGATTGAATTAAAAGAAGTACTTTCTGATATATAAGTTTTAAATAAAAAATAGGATTTTTTTCAACCACTCCATACAAATCATACGATGCAACGAATCATTTTTTTACCAGTAATTGTTTTAATAGTACACCTCTTATGCATCCAGGGCAGTGCACAGTCAAATGAAATTGGCCGGCATCAACTTACTGCATCCAAGGAAAAGTTGCAGGATGAAAAAGCCGTTTTATCAGTCATGAATAGACACTTGAATGCAGTTACAAATAAAGATCTGAATGCTTTGAAGAGTACAATGTCACCTGATGGAGAAATGCAACTCATCCTGCCGGGTTCCGAGATCATTCATTCAGTAGATAGTTTTATGGCATTTCACAAGAGTTGGTTTCAAGATAAGTCCTGGTCCTTTGAAACGAAAGTTTTGGATTACAAGGTAGGTGAGGAACTGGCGATGGTCATCTCAGAAATAACTTATCGAGAGCCGGAACGAAATGGATCACCCTATTTTAATCGAATGATTGTGAGCTACATCCTCAAAAAATTGAATGACAAGTGGTATGTAATTAAAGATCACGCTAGTTCAATTGAAAAGTCTACTGATAAAGATTAAAAGTCGTGCAAAAGCTTAAACGTGCAAAAGCTTAAATAAAAATTGTAACTGTTGACCAGGTTGACAAACCTGTATTAGAGACAACCCGTGGATCGTTAAAATATATCATTAAGTTAATCAAACTTATATAAACGAAAACTTGGCAAGAGGATTACAACCTTCCATACGCCAGAACGCGATCATATGTCCCTAAGAAAGGTCGATAGTAAAGTAAAACGTGGTAATCATTTTGAGCGCGATTGTCATAACCTTCTGTGTGGTAGAATGAGATAGGTTCATCGCCGATTTTCACTCCATAGATATAATCATATACCCCTTGTTTCAACAATATCTCTTTATGAAACAAGCTATTGGTTTCATCGAATTCCATGAGAGAAGTTGAATCCACTCTGTAGTTATTAAATCCCCCCAAAAGGTAGACGTCAGCTTCCTCTGGTACATTAAAGTAATGGAGCGTAAAAAGCGTGTAGGCATATTCAACTTCCCATAGATCATTTAGGCGGTCTGTATTATCGATTACAAATGTGCCATTGATATCGTTGTCACTGCCAAAAGAAATTTCATGACCCCGTAATTCATCTGTATCCAACGTAACATTTATCCCATCAGAATATTCTTCAATTTTAAAAACACCGAAGCCTGGCGAGGCGAGCGACCGTAAATCCACAAATCGATGCTCACGCAGCGACGGAAAAACAACTGAATTATGTTGATCAAAATATAGCTCGTCTTGAAAAATCCTCCTCGGCCGGATAGAATCTATTGCAGAATTCCAATTATGATTTTGAATAACAGTGGATGAAATTGACCTCATCGGATCGTCCAAACCCAAATCCTTTATTCGTACGGCATACGAAATCTCGTGATGACTATCAAAAAATCCTTGTCGTGTCGACCGAAATATTTCACCCATAGTAAATAAAACCTGAGGCTCATAAACGACAAATCGCAGTTGCATCAACACTTCATCATCATTGTCTCTATCCCAAATTTTTAAAATGTAATTTCCACTCTTTCGCCAACTAATATCTTCATTGGGTAAACGTAATTCATAATGCATATAGTCCTGTATTGGTCCTCGTGATGAATTAAAATCTCGGAGACTGGCATCATCGAATCCATCTATATACTCGGATATAGTAAGATTTGAACGCGTCCAATCCCGATTACAATGAATAATTGTGTACTCAAGATCTCGTATATATTCTCCAATATCATCAAACGAAATTTGAAGAAAACCATTTAACGGAATTATAGGCATGTCCAACGGTTGGTCGACCGGACAAATCGTCACACTTTTTATCTCAGAATTAAATACCTTTTGCTCCAGTATGCCTTGTCCATGTGAACCGACGAAAGCATGAATAAAGATTAAAACCGACGCAAACCGTATTATCAATGTCATATATCGTGTCTTAAACTTGAAGCAGGGAATCACTCGTTCACTGTAATCATTCTATAACGAAATATTAACAGTGGACTGGTTTTAATTGAACGCAATATTTACTTTAATCTGGTATGGATTCGTACAAGCGTCTTGCTTCGTCTTCCTTGAGTCGGCTCATGTACTGATTTTGAAATACTATTTGCTTATTTCCCTGAATTCTAACTTTACGAAATCCATAAACGACGTGCACTGAATCAACGGCAATTTTGTATATAAAGCCATCTGGATTGTTCTCAACAAAATCATCAAAATACTTCGCCTTTTGCACGTGTTTTTTAAGTTCTAAACACACTTTTTCTGGATTAGACGAAGTCGCATCGACGACTAAAACATTCATTCCGTAACCATCAGTTCCTTTTAAGCTATATTCTTCACTGTTCGAAAACTTTGATTTTTCGACCTTTACATTAAGCGGTGCATGCACCTTTACCGGAAGCCCATGCGTCATTAAATCCGTCTCTACCCAATCATTTTCGGAGCCAACCCCACATGAGATTACGATGAAGAACATGGCACATGACCATAGACTCAGATGTTTAGCTTTCATATGAACAAAAGTACAACTTAGTTATGTTCGTAGCTAAGGACAAACGTATGAACAGCCAACAATGGTGCATTTCAAGAAACAATCTTTGATCAAGCTGTGTACTATCTTCTGATATCAATCATGATAAATAGACACGGCGTTAACCCAGCTTTATCACTTTTTTTTGATGGAGCAACCTATAGCTTTGGTTTCACTCGGATCTGGTGCCTCTCCCCGCTTAAGTGCTTCAATTGCATTTTCTAAATATTTTTCCTCTACGGCATCTGCATTCTTGTGATTGTCATCTATGGCACCGATATATCTCACTTTACGTGTTTCATCCAGCAGAAAAACATGTGGTGTGCGTGTTGCCCCAAATTTTGGATAAACATTTTGTCCTTCATCAAAAAGGTATGGAAATGTGAAGGCTTTTTCTTCAGCTCGTTCTTGCATGGCCTCATAACTATCAGCAGGTTGAACATCAGGATCATTTGGATTAATAGCGATGACCGGATAGCCTTGAGGGGCATACTTGTCATTTAACTCAATTAATCTGTCCTCATACATCACAGCGAATGGACAATGATTGCATGTAAAAACAATGACGAAACCTTTTGCCTCTTCGAAATCGCCCATTGATACCATGTCACCGTTTGTGCTCTTGAGTTCAAAGTCAGCTGCTATATCGCCAATGTGATAACCTGAATGTACGGGATAAAACGCACACAGTACGCCAGAAGCAAACATCAATATAATGGCGAATAATTTGGTTGTCGTTTTCATTTTATATTTTTTGTAAATTAGTAATAGTATTTTTTAATGCATCGTAATTTTCATATTTACCCTCGTTGAACAGCGAATTTTCACCATCGATAAACCAGGTACCCGGAATTGCACCTGACCATTTGGGTGAAACACGGTTGATCCAACTATTCATTTTCACATCATCCAATAGAATCACTTCACATTGGATTTCATTTCGTTCAATAAAAGGAATCAACTGTTTGTCAATAGCTCGCTTAAAGTCTAAGCTGACAAGAATTACTTTAACATTCTGCTCCTTGAAGTCTCGGTTCGCATATTCGAAATAATGTAATTCTTCTACGCAAGGTGCACACCAAGTTGCCCAGAAGTTGATAACAAGTAACTGGTTTTTTTGGGTATTGAGGTAAGACTGAAGTTCATCAAAATTCATCACAGGAATGTCTATCGATGATTGCTCAACCGACGCGGATTCCTGTGCTGTCATTAACTGACATAGTTCCAACATGAAAACGATGAAAAAACCAACTTTAGTCATGATTCGCAAAGTTCGTATCTTATTACTCACCAACTACTCAAAGCCAATGCTTATCTCGCATTATGTAAGAGTTGCATGATTTATTAAGCGATTAAAATCGAAGATTATTGTTTTTGTATGAATTTGGATTGCTCGCCGCCTACAGTTTTTGATTCACTTTGTTTTCGATCAGGCATTGTACCAAAGATCATGTCCCAAAACTGGTTCGATACACCAAAAGCTTTATTATTATCCTGATAGTGATGAACGTTATGATGTAGCCAAAGTCCTTTCAAAAATGAAGGAGGCTTATAGGTGTGAATGGCGTAATGCATGAACGAGTACATTAAATAACCCAAGAAAAATCCTGGGAAGAATGCCCACGTATACTCAGAATGACCGAATATGAAAAAAATGATATAGAAAAATGCGAAAAGGATAGAGGCCAATATCAGTCCCGGTACTGGGGGCATTAACAGTCTGTCCTTGTCGCGCGGATATTCATGATGGGACCCGTGAACGATAAAATGAAATCGATGCGTCCATTTTGCTTCCGTGATATAATGGAATAAATGTCGGTGCAAAAAATACTCCGCAAAAGTCCATACAAAGAGTGCCAGGAAAAACCAACCAAACGTCTGAGTGAGCGTCAATCCCTTAAACACAATGGCTACATACAATAGCAGTCCTATGCAAGGGCCGTACACCAAAATGCTGATGAGAGGACTCGTTTTGGTCAATGATTCTAAAAAGTCATTATTAAAAATTCGAGCTTGACCGTTCGTATTTACCTTCGACATAGCTTTCGTCTAATAATTTTACAGATACAAAAATAACTAATGTATCGATGCAATGTCATAATCGAACGTTAATTTCGACAAAAGGTTGACTTTTTTCACGCACGGCGTATAAGTCAATCGACGTCTTTCATTCTAAGAAGATTCTCCATAGGTTGTGCTAAATACATGGCTCACATCGATTTTGGCACAGTTGAAATGTCCTTCTGGACATGCCTTTTTTCCATGTATACCACAAGGCCGACATGTTAGTTGGCCTTCATATTCAATCACAAATTGTCTGTCGGAGAGAGGACCATACCCGAAGGCTGGGATAGTCGAACAAAAAATAGCCGCCACTGGGGCATTCATGGCCGACGCCATATGTACAGGTGCCGAATCATTGGTATAGTTCATTTTTGCTCCAGCCATCAGTGCTGCCGATTGTAAAAACGAGAATTGGCCAGCTTTCATAAATACCTGTCGATCACAACTTTTAGCTATCGATTCACATAGCGACTTGTCGTTCGGCCCTCCAAGTAGGAATACGGCAACATCGGGTTGAAATTTACTGATAAGCTCGGTCCATTTTCCGATCGGCCAACGTTTCGTTTCCCAAACAGAAGCCGGGCTAATTGTGATATAAGGCCCGTCGAAAGCTACTGCATCGAAATCCGCTTGAGATGGATACAGCTTAGGTTTATGACCAGAGGCTTCGACGAAATGAGCAAGCAAACTTGCATTGCGTTCAATTTCGTGCTTACCTGTTCGTTCATGCTTTACCCGAGTATTGAAAAATCGGGATAACGGATGTGCATCAAAACCGATTGTTTCTCGACCTCCTGAAAAAAGAGTTAGTAATCCCGATGAGCCATGCCGATGCACGTTGATTACCTTATCATATCTCACTCTTCGAAATGTTCGAATCAATCTAAAGATGGACGATAATTTGCGCTCTTTGTCCAGAACATAGATGCGGCTTATCTTATCATTGTTTTCCAATAACACCTCTCTACCCTTCCGTACAACCATATCTATTCTGCTCACAGGGAAAGCATGCGACAATTGTTCCACAAGCCCTGTTGCCAAGATGACATCGCCAAAAAATGCAGTTTGTATGATTAAAAACGACTTAATAACTGACAAAGGTAAGTTCTGCCTCCTGTTAATCAGAGCTTAAATTCATGGGTCATGACGAAACGGGGCCTTTGGGCAACCAACGTTCTGAGATACACACTTTCCGAATCTTGCAGAATTTTTAATCTTTAAGCTCAAAATTCTTTAGGTCTATGCTCAAAGTTTATGACGATAATTATTTTATGCACCAGGCTTTTGAAGAAGCCCGTAAGGCCGCGGAGCAGGACGAAGTTCCGGTCGGTGCAATAATTACTTTTCAAGATCGCATAATCGCCCGATCGCACAATGAAACAGAAAGACTCGTAGATGTAACGGCTCATGCTGAAATTCTTGTCATAACTGCCGCGGCCCATGCACTGGGATCGAAATACCTGACGGATTGTAAATTATACGTAACATTAGAGCCCTGTATTATGTGCGCTGGCGCCTTGAATTGGAGTCAAATAGGGTCGATCATATATGGGGCCGAAGATGAAAAAAATGGTTTCATGCGAATCGGCCGGCATTTACTTCACCCGAAGACAAAAGTGGAATATGGCTTGATGCGCGACGAATGCGCACAACTGCTCAAATCATTTTTTACCGGCAAACGTCAACACGTTCATTAATTGATCCTGCAATCAGAATATGTTTAAATGGTATAAACAGAAGACGAATTGACCTCCTCGGTTAAATTTCGTTAAACCTCGTTAATAAACTCTTATCAAAGTAAACGTCTAGCAACTTTAGGCGTATGTTTAGTAAATCGCTTATCATTTAGTTGAATAATATCCATACAAAATTTAAAATCGATGCGCTTTATCTTATTTCTTTTTATAACAATACTATTTTCATCCTGTAGCAATTTATCACCATTTACCAAATCACTGTATGATAAATATCAATGGAACGAAGAAGAGTTGAGTCGTATTCAATTTTACTTGTCAGATGACGTCATACTAAAAAGGCAGTTGTCAGCCGGCACAAAAGAAATTATTAACGGTGATATTAAAATAATAGACGGAAAACGTGTAGAAGTTATCACTATTCCTAAAGGCACACCAGGCGTCATCGCTTTTACACCTGATAAAAAACGATTTGCTGTACGCTTTGAAGAAGGTGATGATCGCTATTTAATGTTCGGCCCAAATCCTAAATATAGTGGTCGATACATGCTGTTGGCATCTGAATGGTCGCGAACATCGGGAAAGGTGACGTACGAAGGTAAAACCTTTCGAACTGAGAATGGAAATCAACTCGCCACGCTGATGATAGACTTAAAAAAGTTAGGGAAGACTGAAGTCAATTCAAGAACAGCTGATGGGGTTCGAGTCAATAAGCAATGATCTGTATCATTTCATTTCAAGTCCGATAATTTGCTTAAAGGTGAAAATGATTAATTCAATTCGTATTTTAATTTGCTACATTTGACAACTCGTTTAGCATTACAAGCTAAGCGATTAACAATTAAAAAGTTGAATTATGAAAGTTGGATGTTTTTCCATTAGTCTTGCTGTAAAAGACTTGCAAAAGTCAAAAAAATTTTACGAAACAATCGGATTTTCAGTTTTTCATGGTGTAGAAGATCAAGGGTGGTTAATCATGAAAAATGGTGTCTGTAACATCGGTTTATTTCAAGGGATGTTCGAAGCAAATATTATGACGTTTAATCCAGGTTGGAATGAAAATGCGCAACCTGTGTCAGAATTCACGGATATACGAGAAATTCAAAAAACATTATTGGCCAACAATGTAAACATTGAAAAAACTATTGACGAAGATTCTTCTGGTCCAGCAAGCATAGTCATTAAAGATCCTGATGGCAACGCCATTCTATTTGATCAACATGTTTAAATATTAAGAGCATCTTTATCAAAGCTAAAATATCGACTTCCACGACCTTCGGTACCTCAGTAAGTTAAATGAATTACGATACGCTATTCTAAATCACCAAGAAGTGGCACGAAGCGGTAAGCTCCGTGGCGTTCAGTATCATATTGCGTTTCGTTTTTACGAACAACTCGTAGCATTTCCTGGACCCGATCACCGACTGGAATAACAAGCACACCTCCAATTTTCAATTGTTGAATGAGTGCTGATGGAATTTCTTTTGCTCCGGCTGTAACAAGGATTTTGTCAAATGGGGCGCGATTTTCTAACCCTTTCATTCCATCTGCGTGTAATGTCCGAACACCACCAAACCCAATATTTTTTAGAAGTTGCGTTGTTTTTTTAAATAGAAGCCGATGTCGTTCTATCGAATAGACACGCGCTCCTAGAAAATGTAACACCGCAGCTTGAAAGCCGCTTCCAGTTCCAATCTCCAATATTTTATCCCCTTTGCATACTTCAAGCAATTGTGTTTGCATGGCAACTGTATAGGGTTGTGAAATAGTTTGATCACATGCAATAGGAAATGGCTTATCGACATAGGCCTGTTCGGCAAATGCGTCATCTAAGAAAAAATGGCGCGGAATTTCTAAAAAGGCAGCTAAAATTCGTTCATCGTGAATCCCCTTTTGACGAAGTGTTTGAACTAACTTTTTTCGCAACCCTTTATGCAAATACGAATCTTTCGGCATTAGCGCAAAAGTACGAAGGATGCTTTTCATTTTTGCCGTCGATCTTCCTACTTTTGCTTCAAACAAAACAAAGCATGAAAATCAAATTTGGAACGGATGGATGGCGTGCCATTATTGCAAAAGACTACACTGTGGCAAATCTTCATCGCGTCGCCGAAGCAACGGCGGCATATATGAAAGACGAAGGGATGCGTACGGCTGTAATTGGTTATGATTGTCGCTTTGCTGGTGCTTACTTCGCCCAGGAAACAGCAAATTTGTTAGCCGATCGAGGAATACATGTCAAATTAGGTAAAGGGTTTGCTTCAACACCAATGGTTTCTCTTGGAGTAGTTAAACTAAATGCAGATTTGGGAATTGTCATAACGGCTAGTCATAATCCCCCCTCTTACAACGGCTACAAATTAAAATCGTCCCATGGAGGACCCTGTATTCCTTCAGAAATAGCCGCCGTCGAAGATCGAATACCGCAAACCGCTAATCCCATTCTCCAAACCTTTGACACACTGGTCGCAGCTGCTAAAATCGAACACATCGATTTGGAACAACTTTACATTGATCACATTGAGGATAATTTTGACTTGGAGAGTATTAGGGCCTCTGACATAGTACTTGCCTATGATGCCATGTATGGAGCTGGTCAAAATGTGATTCGAAGATTGTTCCCAGATGCTCATTTATTGAATTGCGAATTCAATCCGAGTTTCATGGGTCAAGCACCCGAACCAATTCATAGAAACCTCTCTGAACTTTCTACTAAAATAAAATCGGATAATTCAATTAATCTCGGCCTGGCGAATGATGGCGACGCAGATCGAATAGGCATGTATGACGAGGATGGAAATTTCGTCGACTCACACCATTTACTACTTTTACTTCTTTACTATCTCAGAGAATACAAAAATAAATCAGGCAAAGTTGTCGTCACATTTTCTGTTACTAATAAAATGGTTCAATTGGCTAAATCTTACGGTTTAGATGTTGACATTACCAAAATAGGTTTCAAATACATTGCCGAAATTATGCGTGACACCGATGTTATTGTAGGTGGTGAAGAATCCGGCGGACTCGCAGTGAGTGGCCATATTCCGGAACGAGACGGAATTTGGATGGGCCTG
Source organism: Saprospiraceae bacterium (assembly GCA_028279185.1). Lineage (GTDB taxonomy): Bacteria > Bacteroidota > Bacteroidia > Chitinophagales > Saprospiraceae > JANQSS01. The sequence goes on from JANQSS010000111.1 coordinate 115,086, forward strand.
CTGATTATGGAATTTATCGCTAAAACGGGAAAATCAATTAAAGAACTTATACAAGATATATATGACAAAGTTGGTTCCTTTTCATTTGATCGGTACGATTTGCACATTGACCAAGAGACGAAAGAACGCGTTATAGCAAATTGTGAAGCAAATGTTTATTCAAGTTTCGGAAAATACAACATAGTAAGCACGGAAACGACTGATGGATTCAAATATCATTTCGACGAAAACTCATGGACGATGATTCGGCCGTCAGGAACTGAACCCGTGCTCCGAGTGTATGCGCAAGCGCCAAACCATGAAAATGTTATAGATATTTTAGAAGATGTAAAGGCGGTTTTGTTAAACTAGAAGGTGGGATCATTTTCTTTTTGCAATCAAACAAATGTCCGTTGTCGGTATTCCATTGTCGTGCACATATGACACTTCATAATCTGCTACGACTTCAAGATTAGCATTTTTTAAGAGAATTTCCAGGGTATTCATATTATAAAAATTTGTGCATAATTGGGTACCATCATCATCGGTGGCCGGGATGTATGAAGGAAGTTCGGGGTTTCCCTTAATCGTACTCAAATACAAAAATCCGTCTGAAAGTAAAACATATTGCACCTGACTTAAAAACCATTGCGTTTCCGTGTTATTTAAATAAGGTAATAAAAATCCACAAATAACTCCGTCAAATTTTTGATTTAGATTTGTTAAATCCATAGCGTCATGCACCAGAAATCGACTGGATGGATTCTTCTCCTTCGCAATTTTTATCATTTCTGAGGACAAATCAACGCCGAGGATAGTGGTGTCCGGTAAGGATTCCATGATAAATCTCGTTAAATTCCCAGGACCACAAGCTACATCAAGTAAGGAAGCATTGGGTGCTTTAATTTTTTCCAGAAAAAAATTAAGTGATTCCCTATACAGGTTTACATCCATATATTTTTGAGAGTAGCGACTAGCCCACTTGTCAAATAATGATACAGTATTATGATAATGAGAATCTTTCACTACTGGATGTTCACGTTTTCCTTAATCATCGTAATATGCGGAATGCCATCCTCTAAATAGACTCCTTCAATCTGTTCAAAGCCAAATTTTGCGTAAAAATGTTTTAGATACAATTGAGCCGAAATTTTAATTGGGCTATTGACATAGTGCTTCTGGCAATAGGTTATCCCTGCTTTGAAAATTTGTTTACCCAAACCCTTGTCTCTGTATTCAAGCGAACTGAGTACGCGACCGATTTGCACATAGCCATTCATTGGAGGTATAACACGTACATAGGCCAAAATGTCATTTCCACTGCCATACCACAGGTGGATTGCTCCATGATCCATATCATCTAAATCCAAATATGGACACTTTTGTTCTACTACGAATACGTCTGAACGGACTTGAACTATCGCATACAATTCCTTATTTGTCAATTCTGAAAACCTTTTTATTCGTACCTGTTCATTCATTATTGTTTTATTTGATAGCTGCCAGATATTCCAATATGCTTCGAATTAAACTCCAACTCTGTAAAATGAATGTTTTGAATTTCCTTACTATAAAGTAAGTGTAAAGTGGGGTAATAGTCAAAAGGATTTTCTTGAAACAAATTCAATTTACTTTTATTAATTCGACTATTTTTAGTATCGGTTTTATACATGAGAGCTTGAAGTCTGTCGGACCATGGTGTCAAGTTGAAATTTCCTAAGATAATTGACGTATCATTCTCGTTTTTCGCATCCATCAATCTATTAATTAACTTCATGGTTTGATTCTCAACACCGTCTGTAAGACCCGGAGGCAAGATGAGACTTATCAACCGAATCCGATCCTTACTATTGAGCCGAACATCATACCGCAATACAGGAATTCCTTCGTATTGCAACGTATCGGTTAGTCGAAAAGCTTTGCGCGACACTATATACTGTCCATATATATCAATACGTTCAAACCGCCACCTATATAGCAATTGCTTGCTAACGTGCTCATTAATCAATTTTCGCCATTTCGGTGTATACCCTTGAAAAATAACTACATCACCATCCAAGCCGGAAAAAAGGGTCGATTGCTCTTCTTGACTACCAGAGACCAAGTCCAAATTAACAAGCTGAACGACTAATTCTTCGGTATTATTAGCAAAGGCGAAATGTTGGTTCGCGTCAAAGTTTAATTTCAAAAATAAGGCAATTGCTCCTGTGCATGCGAACGTTGTTACAACAAGTTTCCGGTAATTAAATATTAAGAATACGAGAGCCGCTATACCATAAATTGTTAAGAATAAAATTGCGGACATACCGTACACTGTGGGTAATGTGATTTTGTTAAACAATAAAATCACACATGTAAGGATAGCAATACTAACAGATGCAGCAATTTCAACACGTCTAAACCTCAAATACCTATTTTTTCTTGAAGTCATAGCTGCTTCGCAAGAACAATTTTCTTTTTCTCTTCTATCGTTTTGCCTTCGGTTTGAAATGCTTTGATCAAGACATAGTAAATGCCTATCCGAGCCATGCTTCCATCATCCGTCTCCCCCGACCAAATCAATTGCCCGGTACTAGCGAGTGATTCGTTATTCACCAGAGTTTTAATATGACTCCCATCATAAGCAAAAATATTTACCTGGGCAATGAATCCAGGCTCTTCTAAGTTGTATGCCAAAACCATCGCATCTTCAAATCCGTCACCATCAGGCGAAAATGTGGGACTTGTTAACTCAAAATTATTGGATTGAAATTCAGGCAAAACGATGTGCTGCGAGTTTTCTCCCGTTGGTGTAGCACCACCTTGTAGTGTAGAGGCACTAAACCAATTATCACGACTACGCCCGTCTCCGGTTAAGTCCAATCTTTCCAGTGAAATGCCATTGCTTTCATCCAGGAGTGGGTCATGAAACGACTCCGAATAGATCGCGTCATCTATGAAAACTGAATCCAGATTTTGGTCAAATACAAACAATGATAATAAACCACCCGCATTTGTTAATGAGGGCAAGTCGGATGCGTGCAACTGATTTGGAAAGGGAACTTCGTATGTATCGATAATGCTGCTTGGGTTGTCGCTAAATACATGATATTCGTTCGGGAAAATTAAAAAATCGATATCAATTCGTCGTTGAATAAATGACGAAGAATTATTGGTATAAAACAGCCATAAATCAGTTGAACGTATTATGCGATCAGAGGTATTTACGATTTCAATAAATTCTGATTGTCCGGAAAAAGGCGAAAACAAGATTTCCGAGATGCGAATATCACCCCGTTCTGGTTGTTGAGGTAAACCGAACATGACAGATTGAGGGTCCTCCCATTTCATACCATTACAAAAACACAAATTGGTAGAAAGAAGCACAGTATAAATAACTCCCTCTTGCATAGGTTCATCAAATGAAACAACCAACACCTCTTGTTCATCTGAACCGTCAACGGACAACTCCTGGATTTGCAAAGTTGGGCTAATCTGATAATTGGTTTCTTGCAGGAGTAATTCCCGGTTCATTTCCAGGCTAAAAACAACACCAATAGTTTGCTCATCTATAATTCGGACAGCAGAAATAGATGCAACACCGGTCGGCTCTTCGCTTGAGGCTATGCTATTCGCCCTCCCTGGTGTTCCACCACTCGGATGAATGGAGGCTGACCAATTAATTGCTCCTTTACATGCACTATTCGGGTTTTTTAATTCGAGCGACCAACCGGAATTTTTATTTAAATCTTCCAAATATGATCTTCTATATATAATTTCATCAATAATATCTCCTTCCCGTGAAAGAGAAATAATATCTCCATCATTGTTTAAAGAAGGAAATCCAGAAACGCCAACCACAGAATCTGTCGGGGAAAACAAATCTAAATCTTCGAGATCCGTAATTACTACATATTGATTCGGAAATAATATGTAGAAAGGCAATTGGACGATGGAAGCCGCATCTTCAAAGTCCAAATCCGATAGATCAATAAGCTTTGTTGATCTATTATATAACTCAACAAATTCAGTATTCGGAACTAATGTTGTTGTTGACGGTGTAAAATGAATTTCATTTATTATCACATCACCAACGGACACATCTTCCGTAAAAAAGGTAGTAAATGTTGCCACGTTTGTAGCCGCTACATTTCCGAAATCATCTATTATCCCCGAAGCGGAAATAGTGTATTGTGTTTCATTAAGTAATTCTGATGACAACTCAAGGCAGATGAGTTGTGGCTGAAGAGAAGACCATTGTACCTCGCTAATTCCACTCGGAGGAGTAGTGGAAAATTGGTTGGCCATCAAATCCATACCGTCGATACTTTCGTCGAATTGTAAGATGATCTTAGTGGGTGACGCGGCCATTGCCTGTTGTAAAACAGGTGGAACACGATCAGGTATTATCTTCTCAACAAATACATTGTCGAAAAAAAATTTGTCGGTGCGTGTGGCTGTATAATCACATTTGATGCCGAAAAAACCGACTCCCGAAGGTGAGAATGTAAAATTCAAATCAACATTTTGATCGATCGACCCATTCACACCATGGTCAAATCCTACACGCCATTGATCACCTGTTATATAAGCCAATCGTACACCTACAGCCAGCGTTGAGCTATGTGGTATAGACTCAAAACGATTGATTTCAGTCTCTATATTGACTTCGTCACGTGTAAACAGGGTGAAGGCGTCGTTGCCCCCTGACTCGCCAATATCCATGTATATGGCTTGCCCCGTACCTGGATCTGAATTTTCATGAAAAAAGTAAATCCTCAGCGCATTGTCCGCGGATGGGGCAAACTGAAGATAAACATCAATACCCATTCGTAAACTGTCATCCCATATATAATTTGTGCTCAAGGTCGAAGTACCTGCATCAGGTGCCTGTAATTGAAGACGACCCGCTTCCACAGCAAAATTACTGAGATCTCCTTGCCACGTTACGTCATCTTCAAGATTTGGATCGGAAAAATCATCAACGAACTGGCCGAATGTGAGAAAAGGTATGAGCGCTAAAAGCAGCATCACTTGCCATTTGACCAAAGAACACGATGTTTGCATAATACAAGAAGATTGTATAAAATTTCGTTAAGAGCCTCTGGAGGTCGAAGAAATCGTCAGCCCATAAAAGTAAAGAATTTTATCTTTGGCATCCTTGCGTTTTCAACAACGCTATCCGTCAATTGATTGCGAACGAACACAAGAATCTGGTCGGATGAAAGACCAATTTTATTTACAGTAACGTCCGCCTTTTAATGCGGGCACGACTAAAAAGTACCGAACTATGAAAAAACGAATTATCTGCTGGGGAAAAGACAAAGACAACAACCGTTGCTTCTTCGCATTTGCCTTACAAGTGAAAGAAAATCGAGTCGATGGACAAATAATCCCGGCTGACATGCTGACACAAGAGTTTGAGAATCTTTTGGCTAATCAATGGCGAGAGGGCGGAGACGTACAGTTTCCGGAAGGTAGCCAGGCTTTCTCAACGGAATTAACTGTATCGGAATCGATCGTCCCTGAAGGGTACGTAATAGACAATCCAGATCTAATTAAGCGATCACAATCCGAATGGAATTTTATGGTCATGTCGCAAAAGTTGGCCGATCTTTACCATCAGGAAGTCGATGACTTCAAAGAGAAAATCGATCATTTAACCTCCTTTGAAAGTCCAGTATGGGAGTCACTCAAGACGTTCTGGGGAAAGGTTAACGATCAAATCAAGGAGAAGAATTTGCTTAGAGGGCATGCTTTTGAACTGCGGGAGAAGACGAATGCACTTTTTGACCAAATGAAGGAATTACGTAAAAAGATGGACAACGAGTTTCGCGATTTGTCCGAAAAGAATAAAGCTAAGGTGTCCGAATGGATGGATGAAATTGAGCAGAAGATTGATTCTGGTTTAAGTCTGCAACCCGTGTTTAACGAATTGAAAAAGATCCAAAATGATTTGAAAAAAATGGATCTGACGAAAGGGCATCGTCGTAAGCTATGGGACCGAATCGATAAAGCCTTTAAAAATGTGAAGGCAAAGCGATATGGTGATAAGGGAGGTGCTAATGGAGGTGGAAAAAGCAGACTTCAAAACCGGTATGATGGATTGCTAGAGGTCATAACCCGAATGGAGCGTTCTATAAAACGTGATCGAAATGACCTCGACTTTCAAAATAAGCGTATAAATACGACTGCTGGGCAACTCGAAGCAGAAATCCGAAAGGCCAAACTGCAAATGATTGAGGAACGCGTCATTTCGAAAGAAAATAAGTTGGCAGACATGCTTAAGACAAAAGCCGATCTCGAACAACGGCTGGTCAGAGAAAAGGAAAGAGAAGCCCAGCGAGCGGCGAAAAAAGTCGAAGAAGAAAAAATAGCTAAAGCCAAAGAGCAAGCCGAAAAGAAGATTGCCGAAGAGATGAATTCAGCGAAAGATAATCGATCTGAAGAATTGGACAAATTGTTACAGGCGGCTGATAAAATCAATGCTTCACGACAAAAAAAGGAGAAGAAGGAAGAGGATAAAAAGCAAGCGCCCTTAACCGAAGAATTGACCATTACCGAATTTGTTAGTGACAAATTAGAGGATATAGTGGACACAGCCAGAGCTGTGGCAAGTGTCGTTGGCAACAAGATTGAAGAAGCGATCGACGATCTCACATCACCGGAGGAAGAGTAGTTTACCTCGCCAAAATAACAAAGGCCGGTGATTGGAAACACCGGCCTTTTTTTATAAAACTCAGATTTTAGGGGTTTTATCCGGACTACGATTTTGCTAATAAGTCGCGGATTTCTGTGAGTAAGTCTTCGGATGAAGGACCTGAAGGTGCTTCTTCCTCAGCCTTTTTCATTTTATTCATGGCGCGAACTACCATCCAAAGAGCAAATGCTACAAGCAAAAAAGCAATGAGCGCATTGATAAAATTTCCATAAGCAAAAGCTACACCACCCGCTTCGCGGATTGCCTCCAATGAATTCATGTCTACATTAGCCACATTGGCAGGTTCACGAAGCACCGTGAATAAATTCGTAAAGTCCGGCATCTTGAATATCGAAGACACCACCGGCATTAGTAAGTCATCAACCAACGATTTTATTACCGTTCCAAATGCGGCTCCTAATACAATACCAACAGCCATATCAACCAGGTTTCCCTTTAATGCAAACTCCTTAAAATCTTTTAACATGATTAAATGAATATTTTGATGAATTGCAAAAGTACAAATTTATAATAATTGAATGCTTAGATGACTGAAATTCTGCATCTTATATTATGCGATTTAGCAACATATAGTTTTCCCACAAGTGCATCCATTGAGCTGATGGAAAGGCAACTGTAAATACCTTTTCAAAGTATTCTCTGGCTTTTTTACGATCTTCTTTAGTGGACGCAAGCGTGTTAACCACTAAAAGTGATTCTTCATGCATCAGCCTTTTTAGTGACTCGAGATAGTCGAGGCTAAGGAAATAGTCAGGAATTAAGTCGTCGAGAAAAATGTCTGATAAAATGATATCGTACTTTTCAGAATGAAGTGGCACAAAATGCTGGGCATCGGCGCATATAATTGTGTAGGGAATATTGATGGAGGAGAGCATATATTTTTCCGCTAAGTAAATTACACGTTCATCCAATTCGACCAAGGTCATATGTTTTAATGGGACTTTGTTTTTTGACAGCAACAGTGGAACACTGCCAAGCCCTAATCCAAGTATAAGTGCGGACGAAAATGACCGTTCTCCAATTTTAATTTTTTCAAAAAGTAATCGAAAATTATCATACCTGTCTTCATACGAATACACAGCATTCGCCGTACTAAGCTGAATCTTACCCTTGCGTAGGCTAACATACAGATGTGGATTAATTTCAGAAGGAGCACTTTCAATATGGACTTCCATTAAATAAGAAAGCCAATATTTCCATGTTGGGATGATTCGTCCTTTTTGCACCGATTAAGGCTTACTTTGTACGTTTTTTGCGAGATAATTAAATATATTTTCCATATCTGTATCGAATTCAAGGTTTTTTCTCGACATAACCCGGCGTCCCACTTCGATAGCCTTTTCGACGCGATACGGTTGCAATTCATTTCCCCCTCCCCAGCTAAATGACGGAATATGACGAGGTTGAAATCCGCCTCCAAAAACATTGCAGGAAACACCAACTACAGTTCCGGTATTGAACATGGAATTAATACCAGCTTTACTATGATCGCCCATAATCATTCCACAAAATTGGAGGCCTGTTGGCGTGTAAGATTCACTTGAATAATTCCATAAACTTACTTCCCCGTAGTCGTTTTTTAGATTTGATGTATTTGTATCCGCTCCAAGATTACACCATTCTCCGATTACTGAATTTCCAAGATATCCGTCATGACTTTTATTCGAATTAGCGAAGAAAACGCAGTTTTTAATTTCACCTCCAACCTTGCTCCCAGGCCCGATTGAAGTTGGCCCGTAGATTTTAGCACCCATTTTAACGACTCCATTATTACCTAGTGCGAATGGGCCTTTAATTATCGAACCTGCGAGCATGACGGCTGATTTTCCAATATAAACAGGGCCTTCAGAAGCATCGATAATACAATGTTTTACGCTTGCACCTTCTTCGACAAAAATATCCTTTCCTTCCCAAACGGAAGTCGAATCTAATGCCTGGCTGTTTTTTCCTTTAGTGAGTAATTTATAATCCCTGTCAATTTCGGTCCCCGTATATTCAAATATTTGCCATGGCCATTGAATTCGTTCTACGGGCGTTTCATTTATATGATAGCCGTCCAGCTCATCAATCTGCTCATTGTGAATTAAATGATCAAATTGCGCTCTACTCAAACGAGCCGCAATCAATTCATCTTCGAACATGAGTGCTTCATTCATTCCTAGTTCATTTATTAACCGAACCAGCCTAGCATTTGGAAGCGTATTTCCTGCGATGACAAGATTGTCATCTGAAATTTCGATGGGAAATCTATCGGAGAGGTATTCCTGTGTAATAAATGAGACGTTTGCATCGAGATGCCGTTCCCATTTTTCTTTTATGGTTAATATTCCACAGCGGATATCTGCCAATGGCCGAGTAAATGTGAGCGGTAGTAATTGCTCCCATGTATCATCATCAAATAAAATTACGTTGCGCATGGCTTAGGCTTAAACACGTTAAAAATGTGACGTAAAGTGAGATCTGATGTAACGATCGAACTGCCAAATTGCTCAAGAATATTCACTATTTCATACAAAGTGTTCATTTGGTTATACCTCTATTTATCATTATATTTTGAGCCATATACTTCGGTGTTACTCCTTTTTTTATAGAATGAAAAAAAGCCCTGCACTTTTGGTACAGAGCTTTATACTTTATTCAACAATCACATTTATTTCTCTGTCTTCGCGAATCTTGTTTTTGCAAATTTCTTATTAAACTTATCGATTCGACCTGCCGTATCCACAAATTTCATTTTACCTGTAAAGAATGGATGTGACATGTTTGAAATTTCCAACTTGATAAGTGGATATTCATTCCCATCTTCCCATACGATCGTATCGGACGCAGGAGCACAAGATTTTGTCAAAAATGCTTCATCACAAGAGAAGTCTTTAAAGACAACCATTCTATATTCATCTGGGTGGATTCCTTGTTTCATAACTTTTATCAGCTTTTTAAAACGGACCGCAAAGATAGTGTTTTATGTTGAAAATGTTTAACACCATAAATCTTAAATTTCGTTAATAACAGTAGTTTACTTTTATCTTAACATGAGTTTTAAAACAACGAAGCCCTGCGACAGCTAACGTGTCGCAGGGCTTTATGTTTGTGACATGACCCGACTTACGTCCTGATCTTCACAATTCGTTTCGATTGTACACCTTCATCTGTCTTCAGGATGATGGTATACGGTTGCGTCGGTAAGTCGCTGATGTCGATCTCAAATATCGGTAA
>JANQSS010000156.1 GCA_028279185.1 Saprospiraceae bacterium
GCCCGACCAGGAGGGATAGATAAAACGGAGGGAAGGGAAGAAATGTTCGCTAGGAGGACACCAAAATGGGCCTCTCGCCCTGCCAGCTGCATGAAGTCACGTTCAATTTGCGCTTCCAGCAACGTTCTGGCGGCATCAGTCGACCCGTTTCTACTTGCAGAAGAGGGCGAAGTTTCCCTATCGCCCTTTGCGCCATGAACAAAGGTAAGAAGTGCAAGCAGGCATTTTTTCCGTGTGTAAAATGCCCAACTTCGTCTTCCGGCTGCAAGAAGTAGCGTTCAATTTGCGCTTCTGGCGACGATCTGGAAGCACCGATCGACCCATTTCCACTTGCAGAAGAGGGCGACGTTGTCCTGTCGCCGTGCGTCCGCCTTGCCTCGGCTTCCCAGGTGGTCAAAAGCTGGTGGCAGTTTTCAGTAATTTGCATGCCGCGATTAATAATTTTCGTTTCCAAAAACATCTATATTGCAATTTATCTTTTATTGTAAGGGAAGTATGTCTTGGATACATACAAGGATTTGAGAAATTATCCACAAGATAATGAAATGTGATGTAATATAACATTATATTATGTTGTGTAATATAATATAACACAATACAATACAATTAAACAGAATATAATATTTCACAATGTAATGCACTATAGTACAATATAGCCTTTCACCTCGCAATAATTGAACATATTTTCGAAACAAATGTATGGCCAATTCTTATTATTATATACATCCACACACCAACCTTAAAATGAGGTCCTTGCCGCAACTTGTGGCCTCTTATAAAAGGTTGTGGATCCATTAAAACCAATATAAAAGCAACGAAAAGGTCAATTCGCATGTTGATGTAGAAGGCCAAAAAGCAGAGCCATGCAAGCACAACACCCTCTCAAAAAGCATTTACGAGCATAAAATGAAACATTTTTTACTATTCAAGACCATGGAACGATGATTAAGCAAATCTACCTTTGTGACATACAGTTGCATCATTTATATCACTAACCAAATATCCTAACGGTACATCTTTTCACAGTAACACATTTTTTAAAACGATACAATAACAATGGAGAAAAACATAAATGATATATCAATAGATAAGCGCTTTATGCGCATGACTTATATAAAAATAATGAGGTTTATATAAAAAAAGCGAAAAGACAAATTTATTGATCACCAGAAGCGAAGAGTTTATTATGCAACACGGTTGTTGGTGTTGCCTCTGTCTGGTCTTTTGGCAACATTGTTAACAATATTGCAGCACCAATATCAATATCATTCAAGATATTGATCTTCAATGTTAATATCCAACAAAGTTCACGGCGTTGGCATTCCATGCCAACATTGAACTTCGTTATCATTGTTTTTATTCCTATATATAAAAAAGTCTAATCGCTGGCCACCGTGCAACTCATGGCCCGTTGTCCATGGTTGTGGCCGACTAGAACGC
>JANQSS010000166.1 GCA_028279185.1 Saprospiraceae bacterium
TGGAAGATTCTTGAAAATATCGTCTAGCTCTGAACTCGTGACTTCCTTTTCCAGTGAAATTTCAGGTTCATCATTCCGCGAAGACAAATCTGCCTCTCCATCATCATTTCGCCTCCAATCATCTGCCAGTGGACGACTGCCCCACTCACGAACAAATTCTCTTTCACCCTTTCGTAATTCGCGATCGTTATATGCAAAAAACTTTGATTCAAGCGTATTACTAGAAGCAATGGGAGCGGACGTTGCCAATGTTGCTGGCACTTTGGATTTGCCCGTTACATCATTCAATTTAGCCTCGGCTTTTGCTAGTTTTTCGGCACGTACTTTTAATATATCCTCTGCTCGATCTTTCAATTCTTCGTCACTCAATGAAGCAAGCATCAACAAACTATCTTGTAATTGGAAATCTTTCAGATTCGCAGCAATGGTTTTTAAATTAGACGTACGCTCCTCCAGGCTTCTATGCCGACGATCCGACTTATTCATCGAAGTAAGCGCATTCGTATAATTTTCATAAGCCAAATCAAACTTATCCTTATTGAAATAAATATCTCCCAATGCGTAATGAATTTCGGTTTTTTGCGAACTGTTGGTGGCGTGCTCTAAGGCAAGATTTAAATATTCTTCTGCCTTGACAAAATCATTTGCCTCAAGATATACTTTGGAAATTTGAAAATAGATTTGATCCTGGTATTCCAGATTTTTATCGTCTTTCAACATTTTCTCTAACTCCTTGGCAATCGCATCTTTTGATTTTGCACCGGAAGTCATATTTGCCAGCTTGCTATTTAATTTTGCGTTAAACTCCATTTCATAGTCACGAGCCCACGATGCAGATTCTTCAAATGCTGCGCTAGCAGCCGCATTGTTTCCGGACATCATTTGAAGTTGCCCGATAATGTAAGCGTAGCGTGCTTTGTGTGCTTTTTTCTTTGTGGTTTCAATGGCGTTTTCCAATGCGCCTATTGCGTCACCATACTGTTCCGTGTAGATGAAAAAATGGGCCATAGAAGGATAAAGCTCGCGTTGTAAGTCTATGTCATTTTCACTTGCCGATTCGGCTTGTCGGAACATACGGTCTGCCTGGGTAATAAAATCGCGCTCAACGTACGTTTTGGCTAGCCAAAGCATTCCATGCGGTTTTGCCGGTTTGTGCGCTAAAGCTCCGTCCTTTTTCTTATCGGAATCGTCTTTCTTTTTTTTATCCTCTTTATCCTTGTCATCATTTTTTGTTTTTAATTCCGAATTTTCTTTTACGTCTTTTTTTGTATCAACTTCAGATGATTTCGAGGGCTTTTGTTTTTCGGTGTTTGTCTTTGGCGGATCTTCCTTTTTTTCTTTTTCAGGTGTTTTGGTACTCGTTTCAGATTTTGAGGAAGAAGAAGAAGAAGGCTTTACATATTTTTTACCCTTTTTACGCGCTTTTTTGCGTGCTTTAATTTCCTTATTTCGTTCTTTTTTACGCTTTTTATATTCTTTTTCACGTTGTTTCTTGGAAGCTTCTCTTTCTTTGATTTTACTTTTTTTATCCGCTTTTATTTCTTTGTTGCGTTGTGCTCTTTCTTTTGCTTTTGCCTTTTTGTCGGCTTTAATTTGCTTATTGCGTTCGGCACGGTCCTTTGCCTGTTCTTTCTTGCGCGCTTGAATTTCCTTATTTTTTTCCTGAATTCGTTTAGCGCGTTCGGCACGAGTCTGTGATTTAGATGGTTTTTCCTTGACTTTTGCTGTGCTATTACCCGAGTCATCAAAATTATTGATCATGTACTCAAGGGTCTTTTGAGCTGATTCGTAATCTTGCTTCAGATATTGCGCCTGACCAATCAATAGATAACAGTCGTCAGTCCATTTACTAGGTCGATGCAAGGAAATAACGACTGACGATTTTTTTATAGCCTCATCAAGTTCTCCAGCCACAGATTTTGGGTCGTCAACAGCTGCGTACTCAAACACTGGAAGTATTTGATTGTAATTGTCCTGATAGTCGGATTCAAGCGTCAGGACCGATTCTTTCATAATCTCTGTCGCATTGAAATATCCGTTGTAATGCGCAGTCATGTTCTGATACATCATACCCAGTCCAGACAGATCCTCTCTACTCTTGGTGGTAGCACAACTGGCCAAAAAAATACTCAAACACAGCAGGGTCATGCTCAAGTGAAAAAGCCCACTACCTGTGGGCAGGTTGTTCAATTTCATATAGTTAGATATGTGCTTCAAAATCGTATAGCTGATTAACTGCGAAAGCGCAAAAATATTTTAATTCCTGCAATAATTAAAAGGTATCCTACTTTAGTGCATCCTGGCGCTACGAGCCTCTTTTTCACCAGGTTATTCATTCAAAATTCGTGTCAGCATTCGACAACAATACCAAATTTTCTAGCTTTGACTTCATGTTTTTCGGATTGTACACCACTTCTTACGAAGTACCTGGCAGAAGAATTCTTCATTTTAGTATCAAAAAGGAGCTTAAAATATTATAATGTTTTGATTATTAGAATTTTACACATAAAAAATATTATAATTTATTTTAAACAATTGACTTTAATAAAGTAGGATTGACAAAAAAAAGTAAACATCCGTTGCGATTTGGGTTTCATAGACCTGCTCCAGATGCAGACCACATGGCATTTAAGCTCTCAGGTGTCAATTTGTATCTGCTAATTTGCGGTTTGCTCTTACTCATAGGCATTGGAAGCTTGGCGCTAGTGCGGTACACGCCTTTTGTGGCGTGGGTTGGGAGCAATGCAGCAGCAGATGATGAGTCGCTGCGCCGTGTAAAGAATAAACTTAATCAGTTACAAGGTCGCATCGATGATCAAAGCCAGTATATCAAGACATTACAACTCAAACTATCCGGTGAAGATATCGAGTTTCCCACCGCCATGGACACTGTAGCGGATGATTCCAGTAAAGGAGAATTGACGGTCGAACGGATTCCATTAGATGATACCTTCCGTCGTCGTGTGCAACGGAGCAATATCAACATCCCGGTGCGGTCACCGCTTATCTTAGATATTGCAGATGAACGTAATCTGGAGGATGAGTATTTGGTTCCTCCAATTTCAGGAGTGGTGAGCAAGTCATTCGCGCCGATCGATCGTCACTTTGGCGTTGACATTCTCGCACCAGAGAATTCAGCTGTCAAAAGTATCTTAGACGGATTGGTCATTGAAAGTGATTGGACGTTAGAGGGTGGAAATTCAATCATTATACAACATGCACATAATCTGATCAGTGTATACAAACACAATTCTGCACTCCTAAAAAAGAAAGGCGATCGAATTAAGACCGGAGAAGCGATTGCCATAATTGGAGATACAGGACTGCATTCTGACGGACCGCATGTTCATTTTGAACTTTGGTACAATGGTGACCCGGTCGATCCGGAAGCGTACATTTCGCTTAGTCGTAACTAATTTATTTGACGGTTGTCGTGTAGATGAGATGAACAGCATTTCGAATTCCAATTTCGTTTCTGATGAAATTGGAATCCTGCGAGGGTTTATACAAGTAAAATGACGTTTGACCATTTTGGGTAATTGCCCATGTATAAATTGTATACAGTATCAATGTTGACATTTAGGCGATTTCATGAATGCAATGATTTTCTTCCAGTCGGGGTACAGGGTATTTGGTCAATAGATAACGCACATACCGATGTACAAATAGACGTTATTCCTGATGGCCACCCAGAAATTGTAATCCCGATTAGGGGGCAAGTTTCGTATGAAATTGGTTCTACCCTATTTCGCGCAACAGAGCCGCTAGTAATAGGTCAAATTTTTTCTCCTGCTCGATTTTGGGTTGGTAAAAATGCATCCATTGTTTGCTTAAAATTATATCCGCATACACTTGGTCACCTCGTAAAAAATCAATCGAAGGATATTACCAATTCATGCGAGTTCGTCAAAACGTGCTCCGATGAATTAGCGCTAAAATTGAATGCGTTCTATACCCACTTGAACCAAGAAAATGATGTTTTGCTCAGTTTAAAAGCTCTTTTAATCTCTTTGGCTGGATCATTTAATCATGAATTAAATCCATTATTAGCCAGCGATCAAAAAACCAAATGGCATATGGTTCGGCATTTTACATTCGATCTCAAGTATCGTAAAACAAAATACAGTTCCCGCTATCTTGAAAAACTATATGCATGCGAAATCGGCTTGAGTCCTAAACAGTATTTAAAAGTACTGCGCATAAAAAAAGCCTCTTTGCTCATGGCCGAAAACGATTCTCGCCAAATCATGGATGTGGCACAAACATTAGGATACTATGACTTGAGTCATTTTTATAAAGATTTTAAATCGCTTTCTTTCAAGAGTCCACGTCAATTCTTTCAAAATCAGTCTGCCTTTCATAAAAATAAAAGTTACATCAAACAGTACGACTATAGTTAGTCATTGTATAAAATAGCGGCGACTCCAATAATTTAAAAAACTATTGGAGTCACTGCAAAGCATCGCATGTGAATTGCCATTTTATCACAGCTGATATGAAAACGATTTCATTACTTATTGTTATCGAATTACGAGTGGTCTTAAATAACTTTTTCCATCGGTTATGAGTTGCACATAATACATGCCTGCATTCAATTTCTTTCGGTCAATCGGATATGTAATTTCTTCGAACAACACATCATTTTCTTGTATCACTATCTTTTCTCGAAATTGCCCCAATGCGTCAAGTATATTTAGTTGAATCGCATCATTTTCAATACGCTCAAAAACAATTTTCACTTCGTGGTACGCCGGGTTAGGATAAATATCAAAATTAATTTTGGCCGGTTCTGCGTCAAATGTACTGGACATACTTTCGCCCAAATATGTTTTCCAGGCCCCGCGACCCATGGTTGCTGCAACCAGACTCGTATCGGTCGGATTGTATTGCAAGTCATATACATACGTTATAGGCATACCTTCATTAAACGGAGTCCAATTTAATCCGCCATCTCTAGTCAAAAAAACACCTAAATCCGTGCCGCAGTAAATAATATCATGATCGCGATGGTCAACTTCTATCGTATTGGTGATAATATCAGGCATATTTCCCTGTATAGAAATCCACGTATCTCCTCCATCTGTGGACTTATAAACATGGGGGGTATTCGAATTTATGCTGTTTCGGGAAGCAAAAACAGTCATTGGGTCACTGGCACTTGTCTTTAAATCTGTCACTCGCCATCCAGGTGCTCCCAGTGTCTGAACCCAAGTCCGTCCTTGATCCTCGCTCCGATGAAATGTCCAGGAGGAATTATTCCAGGCGACTGCATACGCGATGTTATGATCAGCTTCACTGAAACGTAAGTCAGTAACAGTCACCGCTTGCAGGACAGGAGTCCAGGAAAGACCAGCATTATCAGACCGGTACACTTGTTGCTGCGTGGATCCAAGTAGCACGGCTCCATTTGTCGGGTGAATTGCAAGAGGTGCCCAAAATTGGCTTGTGTTTTCGCTCAAATTAATGCCAACATTTATTGGATCCGCCCATACGTTGACGCCTTTTTTATATTTCCAATATGTGCCGTCAATCCATGTTCCATAGTATGTATTCGGGTCATTGGAGTGAATCTCCACATCAGCGCCATCGAACCAACCCCATTTGAACCAATCCGTACCCACGGACAAATCGACGGCGTGTAAACCATGATCAAAGAGTCCGCCGATAATTACGTTCGGATCTTTACGTGAAATAGCAGCTGCCACTAATTGTGCAGAATTTAATTTATGATTTTTATCGGTAAAGCACTGACCGCCATCATCACTTCGAGAAATACCGCCATCAGACAATGTGTACATACGTAATGAGTCGTGTGGGCTAAATGCGAAGTCGTGATGATCTCCCCACATTGTACATGGTGGTGGAATCCCACAAGTCGGACAAATTAATCTGTCTTTTTCAACCCAGCTTACACCGCCATCTGTGCTCATCCACATAGTCACGCCACCAAAAGTGACCAGATCGGGATTAAAAGGTGAAACGGCCACAAAGTTATTATACCAGCCTTGACACAAGCCTATGATTTGAGGAGAACAAGGCGCATTTGGTGCAGAAGGTAAATTCACCCATGATTCCCCACCATCAACTGATTTATAAACGCCTCTTAGGCTAAAATCTGATCGTTTAATTATTGAACTGTATAAAACATTCGGAGCAGAAGTGCATTGCGAAATATTAATAAAATTGAGGTCTGTGGTGGGTAGTCCATTTGTGATTTGAACAAATGTTTCTCCCCCGTCAGTCGATTTAAAAATACCAACATTTTCCCTGCCGATAAACATAATTTCGGGATCGTCATGCTGGATAATAATATCATCAATAATATAATTTTGATGATTAGTACCGTCTCCCAAAACAATGTGCCAGGTATCTCCTCCATTCTCACTTTTCCATAAACCATTGCTCCCTGCGGCCCAAATAATACTGTGATCCGTTGGATGCCAAACCATGTCCAAAAACGAAACATCCGCAGCCAAGGAATATGTCACATTTGTTTCTTGCCATGTGACACCGCCGTCATCTGATTTAAATATTCCGAGTCCCGGTTTCAGCACAGCACCTACAGGTGCAAACCCCTCACCTGTACCAATTATAATTTTATCTCCATTAGTTGGATGAACGGCTACAGCTCCAACACCGCAAGATGGAATTTCATCTGTCATGGGGCGCCAGTTCTCACCTCTGTCTTCTGTGAGCCATAATCCTCCAGAAGCCGATCCAACCCATAATTTATCAGGATCCTCCGGATCAAATGCGTGCGATATTACCCGACCCGCGTACGTGTCCATTTTATCAGGACCTGCTGACTGCCAATTGGCCATCGAGCTGCCGGATCGCGAGTAGGCCTGCTGTTCAAAGATGTCTTTAAAAACCTCAAGTCTATTCCTTGCATGTACACTTCCATCTGCCATTACACGATCTTGATAAAATCGATTTAGACGTTGAAATGGCATAAAACCGGTACCCCTCAATTGATTTAAATCACCCTTTTGATCATATAATGCCTGATAGTGATTTATTAAATTTGGCTCGAGTAATTCGCTTAATTCCTGTGCAGGTAGGTATACTACTACAGACAGTAGTACAAGTAGCACACTTAGTTTAATTTTGATGAACATACGTATTAGTTTATATCCAATATCGATTAAAACACATACGTTCACTTGTAAAATAGCGAACAAAGACAAGTAGCGGCCTAAATTCTAAAGCGTAAAACCAAAGATAATTGCCTATTCAAAGGATTTAATTAGTGAACCTGGCATGAAAACAACCGAAGTACGCTGGCTTATTTATTTTTATCAGTATTGGCTTCAGCAATCAACTGCCGTGAAAATCTCAGGCAATATCCAATAAACTTAAAGGGTTGCGGAAATTGAAAGATCATTTTAATTCCGCTTATAACCAGTATATAAATAAGGCGAAAATGTAAAACCAGATTTGGACGAACGGAAATATATTTTAGCTTATAATCAGATCGAGCATCAACAATTAAGTCCATTATTCCCATCAACATGCACAATGTTGTAAAGAATTTAGCGAACTTATGTTGTGGATCAACACTCATTATAGACAGCGGCAATTCGGCGGTGGCACGACCTTCCAGACTGACATATTCTATCAGTGCCGATCGTTTTTTTACGTGCCGCTTCATCTCCGTATAATAAAATATTGTACGTACAGCCCCAATGAACCGTTTCTCGATATTCAAGTACATAACAATTTGTTTCAATATTGCCATAAAATCGGATAGGTCGTTGTCTATACATTCATGCGATAACTCTTTGTTTGCGTCTTCTAAAAAAAGAATTAAATCTTCGCACACGGCATTCCGTGTATACTGATCAGTGATCTCATCAATGCATTTATCCACAGCATCTATACCAAGAATCAGGTGATCGAGCATCACCTTTTTTTCGACATCGAGCGTAATATTATAAGCATCTAATAATATGTGAAATTCATCACTTAACTTCTTATAGATGGGTCGTGTTTGCGCCCAGTTCGGGGTTGTAAGTTGAAGAAATGTACCATCTGCAATTTTCATCATCGAGGATGTTACTCAGGACGAATTTAAATAAGAAACACCCTAGCCTCAAAATAGATTCAAGCTTTACATCTCGTTAACAATATATTGAATTTACGTTGAAAATTACCGCTCCATATACCAGAAAATGAGCTTGTTTAGGTCAAGTCGAACATGAATAATTCGGGTCTATTTTTTTCATTTTACATGTACCCGGGCAGGTAGCTCCTGTACTGTGTCTCATGTTCATTTCGCGAATCATCATTTCGATGGGTGTTTGCTCAGTCCATCTGAATTCTCTCGGACCATAGAAGATTGCCGTGGGAACAGATGAGATATCGGCCTCCACGATGTCATTTAAATCGTTTGACTCTATAACTAATATCTCCTCACTACTCAATTCGACGAGATTCAATATTCGCTCTTTGAGTTCACGATATTTTTGGCTTTTCGGACCTAGTATTTTTATTGAGCACATGTGATGAAATTTAAAATGATGCAGTTTGGCTGAACTCAAAGTTGTTGCTAATTCACTTCCCCTACATTGACAGTAATCAGATTTTGGGTTGACTTTCATCATGTTTCGTTAATTTTCGCAAGTGAAAAGCAACACGACGGACATAACCAATCAGTTGATGGCCATCATCGACACAGCCATTGACGGTATTATCGTTATAGATAGCAGAGGAATAATCGAGGAAATAAATCAGTCAGCGCTCAAGCTATTTGAATATCAGCGTACTGAAGTTATTGGCCAAAATGTAAGCATCCTCATGCCCTCACCTGATCGCGAAAACCATGATGGTTACATCAACCGATACCTAACGACTAAAAAGCCTAAGATTATCGGTATTGGGCGTGAAGTCTTCGGAAAAAAAAAGCAAGGTGGAACATTTCCATTTCGACTTGCTGTAAGTGAAGTCATCCTAAACGATCGCATCATATTCACAGGCATAGTCCATGACTTGACTGAATTACATCAAGCAAGACTTGCCCAGGAACAACTCACACAAGAATTGGAAAGCAGAGTCATTGAACGAACTGGTGAATTGGAGCAGGCCGTCAATCGCCTTCTGAACCTCAATACGAAACTTGAAAGCGAAATAAATGAACGGAAACGTGCTGAAAAAAAATTACGAAGTAAAGAACAGGAATTGAAAATCGCCCTGCGCAATGAAAAAGAATTACATGAGTTAAAAGGGCGGTTCATTTCCATGGCATCTCATGAATTTCGAACACCTCTCAGTACAATCCTTTCCTCTGTTAATTTAATCGCGCGATATCCCGCTGGATCCGAACAGAACAAGCGCTTGAAACATATTAATAGAATTCAAGCTGCCGTGAACAATCTTACCGGAATATTAAATGACTTTCTATCCCTTGGTAAACTCGAGGAGGGAAAAGTCATATTATCTCCCACTGAAGTTGATGTGCGTAAGCTTTGTCATGACGTTAAAGAGGAAGTCGAAGGCATGTTGGCCACGGGTCAAGAAATTGAAATAAACACCGACGAGTCGAACTTAACGATAATCACCGATGCGCGTATTTTGAAAAACGTGCTTTTCAATCTGGTTTCAAATGCGATCAAATATTCTATAAAAGGAACAAATGTAGGTTGTACCATTAAGCGAACTCAATCCCAAATTCAAATCGACATCAAAGATCAGGGGTTAGGCATTCCGACCAAGGATCAACAGCACCTATTTGAGCGATTTTTCAGAGCTTCAAATGTTGAGACTATTCAGGGTACCGGACTTGGTTTAAGTATAGTTTTAAAGTACCTCGAATTGATTGGAGGAACAATCACGTATGAAAGTGAGGAAAATGTAGGTAGCGTATTTACCTTATTTATCCCAATAAAAAGTACAATATGAAGTCGATCTTAGTCATAGAAGACAATCTGGAGGTTCGCGAAAATATATGTGAAATATTGGAACTCTCGGGTTATGACGTGTATTCCGCGGAGAACGGTGCTGTAGGTGTTGAACAATCCGTGGCCAATAAACCAGATTTGATTTTATGCGATGTTATGATGCCCAGACTCGATGGCTATGGTGTATTGAAAATCGTAAGATCAAATCCAGTCACGAGTCATATACCGTTTATTTTTCTCACTGCCCGGGCCGAAAAATCTGATTTTAGAAAAGGAATGGGCCTGGGAGCGGATGACTTCATAACGAAACCGTTTGATGATACCGAATTACTTTCAGCAATTGAAACGCGATTGGCACGTCAGGACAAAACCGAATTGACATTTGCCGATCCGAATAAAACATGGCATCAGGAAGCCGTCATTAAGTCTTGGATTGAAGAAATAAAAGCTAAATCACCTAAGAAGCTAATCAGGGCTAAAGAGTCTTTTTATCGGGAAGGCGACTCGTCCAGGTATGTTTTTATACTGGCAAAGGGAATAGCACGGGAACTGACTTACACAGAAGATGGAAAAGCGCTCATTACACAATTTTATGGAGCCGAAGATATTTTAGGTGCGGAAGAAGTTGTGCTAAATACTACTCGGCGCGTAACGGTGGAATCCATCACGGATACAGAGGCCTTTGCCATCCTCGCCGATCAGTTTATAGATGACCTTGCCTCTAATCGGCAATTATCTCGATTTTTTATTCAAGCATTGGCGGATAAAATTTCGGCCAATCGTGCAAATATGACAATGCACGCATATAGTTCAGTGCGAAAAAAAGTCGCCGAGGCACTTCTTCGCTGTCATACCTACATCCTTAAAAGTGAACCATCATTTCCGAGTCGTGAAGATTTATCCTTGATGGCTGGTGTAGCAAAAGAAACATTAATTCGAACCTTGTCCCAATTTAAATCAGAAGGACTCATCGACATTAATGGAAAACATATCATCATTACGGACAAGGACGGTTTAAAAACCTTGCCACAATAAGAGACGCAAATTAATTAAGCCGCCTCTTTCGCCATTAATGCGGCAGAAATACTCGACTGCGATGTCTTCTCTTCAACTTCTTCGGTCATGGACTTGAATGAAACACCCATTAAACAGCCTAGTAATAAAGGCAAACAAAGTATTGCAAGGTAATATTGTCCGGACGCTACGGCAATGATGCCTACCGCTGTCATAGCGTAAAATCTCCAAAGAATAGTTGCGAAAGATGCGGAATAAAAAGTCATGATCATCAAATTGTTAATTATTGATGATGTAAAGGTATTTGGAGAGCACAGATGAAAATATGACGGGCATCATGATGAAAAATGATAGTGATCAGGCTGGTCAATGTAATGCGTGTACGTGCAAATGGTAGCTTGTATTTGCTTGAAAATCGGTGGATTCTGGGAGTAAAAAATGCAATGATCTATAAATCGCCTATGTATTTGATTATCAGCATGTTGGGAGGTATAG
>JANQSS010000160.1 GCA_028279185.1 Saprospiraceae bacterium
GATATACTTTCGCCGCCTATGTGATATGTGAAAATGATAGCTTGACAATGTCAGCAAACTAGTGGAGCTGTATATACCTTTGCTAGTCTATTGTGGTGAGCATAATAGGTTTTTACCAGCTATTGCCAGCATAGCATAATAGGACAGATTTTGAGCATAATTCGCCAATGCCTAGTGCACGTGCATGCTCGCATTTATAAACCACACCCACTAAGCAGGCTAGACTATATTTAAAGCAAGAGTATAGAGAAGAACTCTCTATATACTGCGTGTAAGATATATCCAGCAGGTCACGCGCCAAAAATTCAAATATTGACTAATGAAAATGCGTGGTTCAACTACCAAATTATGGTAGCGATGTCCAACTAAAATTAAAACCTTACAAACGCAATTTGCTTACATATTTGTTGGAACCAAAAATTCCTCCTGAACATTTTGGTGAAAGGTTCATCTTCATATCTTGTTCCTGAGTAAAGTTATGATTAAAAGTTTGCACTAAAGTAATTGTTACGGAAATCAGCACCAATAGCTTCTATGTTATGCACTAGATATCGATAAAATGAGGTACACATATTTCACTGTATCTCAGGACCTAAAAGACATATCAACCCGAAACTTGCACCGCAATGAATGGCTTGCTTTAAAGTTTATTTTTAATTAAAAATGATGCAGTAATATGGCTTCTAAAGTACTAATTAAAACGTTCCGCGGAAGTACAAATGCAGGAAATTAATTTTCTAACCACAAAATAATAAAAATAATGTTTCTGAGTTTATACGTGGCTCCTTCATATAGTACATGTGACAATGTTTTAATGCTGATTCTTATCCATATTCTGGCTGCTAAAAAATTTTTTGAAAAAAAATAGTGCTCATATCTGAATTCAGCACCCCAGATTTGCCTAGAGTTGGTCTGAGAAGTCTTTAATTAATGCGGAAATTAATTGATGAACAGAACGTATTTGGTGCCAAAAGTTCCATAGAAAACAGGCAGGATTTTATTTCTATGGGCTTTTATATGGACTTCATTTTTTTTAGATATGTGTAACTCAAAAACTACTCAACCATTTTTACAAAATGATCGGAAAAAATTGCTTTTCTTCTTGACTGACTTTCATATATTAGAAATATAGAGTCTATTTGTGAGCTTGTTTAATGTTATAGCCACTCAAAAATCTGAGGTTGGACATCTCTAATTATGGGTGTAAGAAATGCCGGCATGCAGAGTGCCATACAAAACGAGCGCTTGGGTAGAATCCATCAACAAAACACCTAACTTGTCATCTTCAGAGTAAAAGTCGACATTTTCAGGGCTTGGCATAGTCACGTGCGCAGAACAGGAAGTCACGTTACTTTCCGAACGCTTCTTGCACGCAGTATATAGAGCGTTCGATACCTCTATTATTCCGAGCGAAGCGAGATCTCCTCGAGTAGGTGCGGTATAAACGGACATGGGCAATAACCGGACAGCAGCCACATAATTGTCTCTATACGGCGATGACGTCACTTGAGGTCACCGAATTTGCGACGGAGTTAGGTAAGAGCAAGGCCAATTTGCATCCCAGTTTTGGTGGCATACAGTTTGTAGTGTTGGAATGGTAGCTGTTTTTCTCAAAGCAATATTTTTATTATTGTATATGGGAAACCATTTTTGAGGGCAGCTAAGAATTTCTCCATTTTGTAAAGCCCATATCTGGGGTTGAATTATTTCTGTTTTTGTCATGTTTGAAATATTATGTTTACTACTAGGCTAGCTAGACTCGTATAATTTTTCTTACATTTTTTGGACCTTTATAAAATATTTTTGTGGAATTACCTTTAAAAATGCTTTGGGAGGTAGTTTCCGGACACTCTGTTTTACATAGGGCAGAGGTCATATAACATCCTTATCTATCTTTATGATGAAATTGTGAAGTGATATAAGAAGGACTACCTTGCACTATTCTCTTACAATAATAGAGTGCAGAATGACTTCATTCCATTATGCTGCAGGAATTACAAAATGGCCGAGGCTATTGACACCGACTGTCAGTGTCAGTAATCGCCGCAAAGTGGCTATTGCCACCGACTTGCTGTAGCCACTAACAAGCTATTGCTACCGACACGTTCAGTCACACTAATAGATGTACACTGTGACGCAAGCATGACAAGTGAGATACCACGTACGTACTGTCCAGATCCAGTTTTAAGCACTCTAGCTGTCTCACA
>JANQSS010000197.1 GCA_028279185.1 Saprospiraceae bacterium
GTTTTAACTTATTCATGTACTGTAACTGGTCCAAATAATATTATTGGTCCGGCGAGCGCTGGATCTGCCGGACCGCCTGCTACGCCTATGCATGATTGGATGGAGTCGAGTCACTGCACTCCATATTCTCTTCCATCCTTAATTAAACTGAGTTTGACTCGAAGTCAATGTAGCTAACTCTAATCGGAGATCAATACTGGTCCACTACAATCCATGACTAGCTGATTTTAGTAATATTCCGCACTGAGACCGAGTTCTATCAGTCCCATGATCGCGAAGCCAGGTAGGGTTAGGGTTTCAGATAGGTCTAGAACTACCTGTACTACCCTGAAGCGAGATATGAGCTAATTTCAAATGCGCATGCAAAGCCGTCCCCATTGACAACGTATTACGGACTGCCGGACCTGTAGCCACAGCCTTAAGTTTAATATCCGCGCTCACGCATAGTAATATGCTAGCGCTATAATATTTATAATGCATAGCTATAGCGCATTAATATACAGGATCACGTGATTAGTCGGTGCCAATATCCACTTTGTGGCCGAGAAATGACACCGACTCTCGGTGCCAATAGACATTGCGTTTTATTAATTATTGAAGACGCACCGCAGCAGGTCAAAACTAAAATATTTTTCGTTAGAGACTATGCAACACTGAGATTCAGAATATTAATGTGACCCTCTACGAGACAATGCTAACAGGCATATTTAGTTACCCAAGGTGACAATGGACGATTTTCACTTTTTTTTATACGCTGTGTCTACTGCACCGGCACCGGGATCGATGTAACTAACCTTCGCGTACCGGCACCGGTGTCACAGATTATTTGGCACCCCTGAAAATTTGGTATCCCCGTACCAAATATTCTAGTAAATTTGGTATCCCCACCCCCTCATGATCTAGGAAAAAAGGTATCCCCATGCCAAATATCCTAGAGTATATGCTATCCCCATGCATAATAAAATATTTTGCAAATATCCCAGGTGACAGTATAGCTAATAAAATAATATTATAGACAATACTTTTCTCATTACAAAAAAATTTAAAAAATCTATAATGATTACAAATCCAGAAATTGATAAATAAAATTTTCTTTGTCGTGTTAAGAAAATCTATATACATGTACAATGGTTACATGATGAAAATACTATTCTAGGTATAGTTTGACAGGTTTGATGGTA
>JANQSS010000226.1 GCA_028279185.1 Saprospiraceae bacterium
AGATGACGTTGCGATGGCTTATGCGGATGCAGATAGCTTCCAAATCAGTGGTGTTCCACAATCGGGTGATCTGTTAGTGAATCCAAACTTTGATGGAGCTGGTGATATCAATCTGTTGGCAGGAGACGAGACCTTGCAACCAGGCGATAATGGAGCTGTAACGTTTACAGTAGTATTCTGGCCAGGCGATCCAAATGGCGATGTATATGCGAATACGGCAATTACGAGCGGTACAACACCGACAGACAGCATGTTAGTAGATACATCTGTATCTGATACCTTGGATCTCGGCGACATGCCATGCCTCAGTACTAACAAATATCTCACCATGGGCGTAATCAACAATGGAGACGGAAGCTTCACGGTTGAATACACGGTTGAAATTGAGAATTGCGGGAATCTTCAAATTGATAGTTTGCAAGTGGAAGATGATTTGGCAATGGCATTTGCTGATGCAGACAGCTTCTTTGTAAATGGAGTTCCGGAAGGGAATGGTTTAATTGTGAATCCAGATTTCGATGGAATCACAAACATAAACTTATTGCGAGGAGATGGAATACTACAGCCTGGTGACAACAGGTCTGTAACGTTCGAAGTCATATTCTTCCCTGGTAATTTAGCGGATGATGTTTATGTGAATACTTCTATTACAAGTGGTATTTCGCCTACAGATAGTATGTTGATAGATACAGCGATGACTGATTCATTGGACATAATCGTGGTACCATGTTTGACGACGACTAAATTGATAACACAGGATGCGATTAATAACGGTGATGGAAGTTTCACGGTAGGATATTCAATTGAGGTTGAAAACTGCGGTAACATCGACATAGACAGTCTGCAAATTTTTGATGACTTAACACAAACTTTTGCTGATGCTGACAGCTTCATGCTAACCGGTATTCCTCAGTCTGGTGATCTTATTGTAAACCCTGCCTTTGATGGAGATACGGATATGAACCTGCTACCTGGTACTGAAACATTGCAGCCGGGAGACAACGGGGTTGTAACATTTGAAGTACTCTTCTGGCCAGGAAATACGGCTGGTGATGTATATATCAATACTTCAATCACAACAGGTATAACACCTACCGATAGTATGTTGGTGGATACTTCCATGACACCACCGCTGGACTTGGATGATATGTTATGCTTGAACACGAACAAGTACATTTCCATGAATCCATTGAACAATGGCGATGGAAGCTTCACAATGGAGTATACGATCGAAGTTCAGAATTGTGGAAATATTGACATAGACAGTGTGCAAATCACCGATGACTTAGCGACTGTTTTTGCGGCCATGGATAGTTTCTTGGTGAATGGTGCACCGGAATCTGGAGACCTATTGGTGAATCCTGGTTTTGATGGAGTTTCTGACATGAATTTGTTAATTGGCAGTGAAACCTTGCAGCCAGGAGATAATGGTGCAGTAACTTTTGAATTGATACTATGGCCTGGAGGTGCAATTGATGCTCCATACGTAAACGTGGCGATTACCAATGGTATATCTCCAACAGATAGTATGTTGGTTGATACGGCTATATCAGATACATTGAATTTGGATCTGATGCCTTGCATAGATGTACAAAAATGGGTAAGTGAATTCCCAACAGTGGATCAGGATGGAATCCATCATTTCCAGTACACGATTCGAGTTGAGAATTGCGGAAATGTTTCTCTGGACAGCATTCAAGTCACGGATGATTTGGCTGCTCTATTTGCAAATGCTGATTCCTTCTATTTAGAAGGACAACCAGCCGGTAGCCTTGATCCAAATCCAAATTTCGATGGTGTTAATGACATCAATTTGTTAAGCGGTACGGAGACATTAGAGCCTGGTATTGCAGGTGACATCATTCTTGATATCGCCGTTAATCTGGGTGCTAATGGAGATGGCGCTTATAATAACATTGCTATCGCCACTGGTGTTTCGCCAACTGATACTATCGTTACCGATACGGTGATTGCAGACTCGGTCATCCTCGGATGTTTTGTTGATATCATTTGTCCGGATGTACCAGATACGATTACCATGGATAATGATGCCGGATGGTGTAATGCTGTGGTGAATCTTCCTGATGCTATTCCTTTAACATGTGCTGGTGCGCCTATACCGGATATTGAATTTATGCTCACTGGTGTTGGAGTAGATGAAGGTCTTCCATTAAATACATGGATTGTGGGTCAGCCACATGGTTATCACTATAATGTTGGAATAACACAAATATTAATACGAGCTATTTCGATTGTTGGAATTTCCGATACATGCGAAATAATTGTAAATATTCAGGATAAAGAATTCCCGGTAGCAGTTTGTCAAGACATTTTCTTGAATGTAGATGATGATTGTATGGTAACGATCACACCTGATGATGTTGATGGTGGATCAACAGATAACTGTGGAATAGATACGATGCTCATCAGCCGAGATGGAATCACGTTTACAGATTCTATAACCTTTATGGCTGGTGATCTGACAAGCCCATTTGTCCAAATCACCCTATGGATGATTGATACATCTGGCAATATTTCAACTTGTATTGCGACCGTCACTGTCCTAGATGTGACTCAGCCACAAATTATTTGTCAAGATGATATCACGGTCAATACAGAACCCGGAGTCTGTTATGGTATTATTCCGGATGTCTTACCTCCATTAGACACGTCTGATAACTGCGCTCCTATTGCGTACTTAGATCAGATACCGGAACCAGGACTCTTGTTTGGCTCACAGCACGGTGATAGTATTGAAGTATTTGTTGTCGTTTCTGACATAGATGGCAATCTGGACACGTGCTCATTGTTCATTCATCTGAATGACAATGAACCACCGGAATTCATCAACTGTCCACGACCTGAAATTGTAACGAAAGCTTTACCTGACTGGTGCGGAAGTTTTGTGAACTTCAGTTTACCGGTAGCGCTAGATAATTGTGAACTCGATACGGTTATCCAAACGGATCCAACTGGTTTGACTTCTGGTGATATGTTCCCAATCGGAACTACAATCCTAGAGTGGTTAGCCATCGATGTAGCAGGGAATACAGATACGTGTACGATTAAGATAATCGTGAATGACGAACAGGATCCAATTATTGTTTGTCCTGATGACTTGACTGTAACTTCTGATCCCGGTATGTGTGGTGCTGTAGTGGATAGTATTGCTCCAGTATTCTTGGAAGATGCATGTTTGGCAACCGTGACGTACAGTGTTGTCTCTGAAGATGACCCAGCTGTAATAGTAGCAGGAGGAGTTGATGATGCAAGTGGCATTAAGTTTGGCTGCGGCACCAGCACGGTTACATATAGAGTTACAGATGTTCCAGTTCTCGTATTCTCAGAAGTTACACATGATGTCAATAGTGTAAATGGCGGGACGAATCCATTACCCGCATCGTTCATTACGACTTCCGGAGATGACTATATTGAAATAACAAACTTTGGTCCGCTGGACTTTGACCTCAGCTGTTTGATAATAGAACGATTTTATGGTGATTCAGTGAATTCATTTACAGTGCCAGCCCGAACGGTGCTGCCAGCAGGAGAGGTGTTAACCATACACTATGGTGATGGCACAGATGATCCGGCATCACTATTCTTCAATGTTCCTGCAGAAGATCTGACTATCACGGATGGAGCGGTATATGTAATGAGCTATGAAGGCGTTGTGATTGATGTATTGGTGGTTAATGGAATGAATCCAATTGGTGTTGGCGTCATGTCTATCGTTACAGCGGAAGACTGGACGGGGCCTTCTCAGGGCTTTGATGGAGGTTCTGGTGCATTTAGAAGATGGGCTTGGGATAGTAATTCTGAGCAAGACTTCTTGCCAACAAGCGCCTGTGACGGTGGCAGTATTGGAACGTTGAATGAAGGCTTGACAACCAGCCCTGCGACCGGAGGCATTACTGCTCTGCAATCGCTTGCGGCAAATACTGTTGAATGCTCATTTACGGTTACTACTACTGACGATGAGTTACCTACTTGTGGATCATTGCTTCAAACGATATATGGAGGGGCTTCGAATCTTGGATCTACTATTTCAGGAGGCGTTCTCACATCTGAAATTAATGTTTCCGACAACTTCATAATCGGAGATGTGAATGTTATCAATATCCTTGGCACGCATGCCAATGTGGGTGACTTGACTTTCAAGATAATGAGTCCTTCTGGTACAGAAGTTGTAATTGCTTCAGGATTATGTCCGCTTGACGCAGATTTTGATTTCAGTGTTGATAGTGACAGCTTGACATCTATTGCAACTGCACCATGTAACCCACTTGGACAAGGTGGAATATATGGGCCAGAAAATGAACTAACGGTATTCAATGGTGAGCCGGCGTTTGGTACTTGGATATTGACTATTGCAGATGCAACGGCAGCAGATGATGGCGCATTGACAAACTGGGAGTTAGAACTTTCAGAGCGAGTGCCATACACACAGATGGATACGACAATTGCTAACATGCAAGGATTCTGTTTTGCGCCATTTACTTGGCGTCATCCTTATCTAATTGACAATTGCATGACAGGCACAATCGTCGTTTCATACGAAACATTGGATAGCATTACAGTGCCCACAGGAGGAACAGTAATTCCAGGTGGATTGATAACGGAGTTTTTCGTTGTTGGAACGACTGAAGTGATCTACACATTAACAGACAAATCTGGAAATACAAGTACATGTAGTTTCCTTGTAACAGTCGAGGATGTTGAGAATCCTACAGTTATCTGCCCAGATGATATAACAATCAGCTTGACTGGCGGAGAATGTAGCAAGTTCGTCAACTTTAACCTCGACGCGGTGGATAATTGCTCCATTGACTCGATAGTATCTTATCCTGCGTCAGGTAGTGAATTCGAACAAGGTGTTACAACCGTCATTGTTATTGCAACCGACGCAAGCGGAAACATGGATACCTGCTTCTTCAATGTCGAGTTAATACCATATGTACCGACCGTTCATGATATGGCTTGTAATGATCAGATTAATGTTTCTTTGAATGCTGAATGTATGTTTGAGGTGAACGCAGACATGATTCTTGAAGGAGATGATTACTATTGTTACGATGATTATTGCATAGAGATTACGGATAGTTTGGGCAATATCGTTCCAGATAACATATTCACCCTCGATCATGTTGGAAATTGTTATACCGTAACGATAACTGATTGCCTCAACTCAGGTACTACATGTTGGGGAACGGTTTGCGTTGAGCAGAAAATCATTCCCGAAATTGAATGTCCTGCTGACACGATTGTTTCGTGTAACATAGGTACAGATACATCTATTACGGGTGTTCCAGAGATTCTGACTTGTGAAACAAGTACGAGCATTACATGGATCGATTCTATTGCCGAATACACCACGTGTGACTCGGTTGTGGCTCGTATATGGAGAACTTGGACCGTTACGAATGATGTTGGAAATACAGCGAATTGTGTTCAGTATATAGAAGTTGAGAAGTTTGATTTAGATCAAATAGGATTCCCACAAGACTACATCCATGCACAAGCCTTTTCTTGTGAAGACGTAGCCGCGGATCCGACCTTGACCGATCCGTCAAATACTGGATGGCCAACAATCAACGGTCAGTACATCTTTGGCAATCACTACTGCGAAGTGGATGTTGGATACTGGGATGAGCACTTAATCGATGCTAATTGCCCAACTGCATATACGCTGTTGCGTAACTGGGTTGTATTAGATGAGTGTCTGGATATTATTCCGGGAGTCAATCCTAGAAGACATATTCAACGCATTAAGGTATCTGACAGAAATGCTCCTGATGTGACATGTCCATCAGATATGATCGTCAGAACAGGATTCAATGATTGCTATGCAACAGTAGATCTTCCTGCACCGGTTGTTTCAGATGACTGCGCTCAGATTACGGACTTCAGAGTTGAAGTTTCTAGTGGTGCCTTGTACAATCCATTCGATGATGTCTGGTATGTCTCCAACTTACAGGTTGGTGATCACACGGTGACTTATCACGTACAAGATGCGTGTCGAAATAGAACAACGTGTTCTTTCACGATAACCGTAATAGATGACGTAGAACCTGTGGCAATTTGTGATGTAAATACGCAAGTGAGCCTAGGGTCAGATGGCACAGCGCGGATTGATGCCGAAACATTTGATGACGGTTCTTATGATAATTGTTATATCGATCGTCTCCAGGTTAGAAGAAAGATTATTGGACCATGTGCCAACAATTCTGATGATACGTTCTGGAAGGATTATGAAGAGTTCTGCTGTGAAGACATTGCTTTCGATCAGGATGGAAATCAGATTCCTGTTGAAGTGGAGCTAGGTGTTTGGGACATTTATGGAAACTTTAATACATGCTGGGTGAATGTCTTCGTCGAAGACAAACTCAATCCTGTCATTGTTGCTCCAGATGATATTTCAATCAGTTGCGACTTCAAATTTGACTTGAACAACCTCAGCGTTTTTGGTACCGTAGTGTTAGATCCAAACGCGAGACAAAGCATTGTAATCGATGATCCTGATTACATTGAGGATTGCCTTGGACAGATTTACGTTGGACCAACTGTAGTTGGAATCGACGGATACGCCGTTGACAATTGTGATGTTTCGGTATCCGAAATTGCCAATATTAACTTGACATGTGGTTCTGGCACAATCACGCGAATATTTACGGCTGTTGATGGTGGTGGACGTACTGCAAGTGCGATTCAACGCATAAGCGTGATCAACTGTGATCCGTTCTACATAGTAGATACGGATAGTCGTTGCCGTGATCGCGGAGGTATTTATACAACTACTGATGACGTCGAATGGCCTTGTGATATCACATTAGATGGATGCAGCGGTGCGGGCACAGATCCCATGTTCACAGGAATACCGGAATATCAAGATGACAAATGCAGTCTGGTGGCAGATACGTTTATTGATGAGGTTTTCGAAATTGTACCGGATGCCTGTTTCAAGATATTGAGACATTGGAGTATTATTGATTGGTGTCAAATTGATCCAAACACTGGACTTCCACTGCGTTGGGATTATACGCAAACGATTAAGGTGATCGACGATGAAGGGCCTATCGTAACTCCAGCTGATCCTGGTTGTGATGAAAATGCAGCGGACTGCTCGGGTTACACGAATTTGAAACCTGAAGTACTTGATTGTACACCTGCAGATCATTTGGTTTACTGGTGGAGAATTGATGCCTACAACGATGGCATCGGAACGTTGCCTGGAGGGTTTGACTTCGAGGGTACAACTATGGATCCAAGTGGAAACTATCCTTACGGTGTACACCGCATTTTATGGGTCATAGAAGATATGTGCGGAAATCGATCGACGACAGAGTATACATTCGAAGTTGAAGATTGTAAGAAACCGAGTCCGGTGTGTATAAATGGATTGAGTAGTGTAGTGATGCCAGCAAGTGGGCAGATTACCATCTGGGCTATCGACCTTGATGCGTCAAGCTTCGATAATTGCGATACAGAACTTGACTACCGGGTCTACTATCCATATATGGATTCGACCAACTATCCAGATCAATCAATAGATTGGCAGCGACCAACGTCGACTAGTTCTGGCGATGATGTACTAAATAGTCTTCCAACAGGAGCGATCTTCTATTGTGAAGCGCTTGGCAGTGGAATAAGTACAACATACACCACTGTTGAACTGTATGTTGTGGATGATTATGGAAATTGGGATTACTGTACCATGACGATTACAATTGATGATAATGACAATGTTTGCCCGGATGATCCGTCAATTCGAATTGCCGGTAAAGTCCGAAACGAATTAGATGAGATAGTTGACGGAGCAGATATAAGAATCATCGGTGGTCAGTTCGGCCAGGATGATCGAAGTCAGGAAGTGGATGAGCAAGGTGAATTTACATTTGCAATAGATCCGGGATATGATTGGTCAATTACGGGAAGTAAAGAAGATGCTTACCTCAATGGTGTCACAGCGCAAGATTTGAGTTTGATTAAGCGTCATATTGCTGGCATTGAATTGTTAGACAGTGACTATAAACTCGTTGCCGCTGATGCAAATGGAGATCGTGATATTGACATTCGTGACGTACTTGACTTGCGTAAATTGTTGCTGGGCCTAATTACCGAATTACCCGGAAATGACGCTTGGCGGTTGATTGACGCGAATTATGATTTTGATGGAATGACTCCTTATACTTTACCATCAGGAGCGTATGCAGCTGGTGAAATTCTATACAATAATGTGAATAGTAGTCATCTAGGTACGGATTTCATAGCAGTGAAAATTGGAGACGTTGATGAAGATGCTGTCCCGAATAGTTACATGGAAGGAGAGACACGAAGTGGAAATAGAGACTTGACATTCCAAGCACAGGAACAAAGTTTCAAAGCAGGAGATATTGTACGAATTCCGATTAGCGCAGATAATTT
This sequence comes from Saprospiraceae bacterium, assembly GCA_028279185.1. Lineage (GTDB taxonomy): Bacteria > Bacteroidota > Bacteroidia > Chitinophagales > Saprospiraceae > JANQSS01. The sequence goes on from JANQSS010000226.1 coordinate 8,425, forward strand.
CGATGAAATGACCGCTTATCAATTTACCCTTGGATTTGATGCCGATGCGCTAGACTTTGTCGGAGGACAAAGAGGAGCATTGGAGGTCGATGAAGGTAATTTCGGCACCCAATATGCTGATAGAGGTATAGTGACAACTGCATGGTATAATGCCGATGCTCAGCTTATCGATGAGGATGAGACCCTATTCATCCTGACGTTTAAAGCTAAACGACAAGGTACGTTGAGTGCAGCATTAAGTGTAGGGTCATCAGTTACAGAGGCCTTGGCATTTAGCGATGTCACTGGCCGAATTGGTGTGTCATTCGAATTCATTACGCCAAATGGTGAGACTTTGGGAGATGCCTTTGCATTATTCCAGAATACACCTAATCCGTTCAAAGGTCAAACATCGATAGGATACATACTTCCAAAAGATGGACCAGCGAAGTTGTACTTATTTGACGCAGCTGGTAAAGAATTAGGATTGATAAATGTAGACGGTCGAAAAGGGTATAATGAACTTACCATCGACAGAAAAGTACTGCCTGCAAGTACGCACAGTGTTGTGTATTATCAATTGCAAGCAGACGGATATTTAGCAACGAAGAAAATGATCTTGGTTGAATAGATAAAAATCAACGAGATCATATTAGAATCCTTAACACCTCGTGCATGTAATTGTACGGGGTGTTTTTTTGATAATTATTGACAATTCGCTAGCTCTCAGAATTAACAATTATTACAAGATCAGTATGTTGAGCTTTCTACGATAACCTAAGGAATATTATTTAACATCAAAAATTCATCCTGTAAGATGACGACAAAGTGTCGCAATTAAGGCTATAAATGGCGTAATCCAACACAAAACAATGTCTAATTTGCGTCTAAATTTGACAACATTAACGATGCATAACCCCGGCACCGGACTTTATTACAAAGTCAAATAGGTCCCGGTAGTTTTTAACTATCGGGATTTTATTATTAATATCATAATTATACTTTCCCGCGATGTTGATTTAGGTAGGAAGTAATGGTCATTCCCGTCCATTTCTTAAAAAATTTATATAGGCCACTAACATCTGAAAACCCTAATTGACTAGCAACTTGTTTCGTGCTATTAGATTTATTCAACAATAATTTGGCTAAGTTCAATTTATGCTTAACGAGTAATGAATTGAAATTAGATTCTTCAATTTTAAGTTTTCTTTGCAGACTTCGTGGACTCATGCCAAAATGCTGCGCAACGCTATTTAAATTTGTGGTAGTAGCATCAAAATGAGTGGACAGATAACCTTGGACTCGGTTGGACCATAATGTTGGATTTTGTTGGAATTGTGCTGAGGCAATTTCTACTGCCTGGGATTTAAGACGGTCATCTGCATATAAAATTGGAAAGGCAAGCGTTCGTATTTCAAATCTTAGTAGAAAGTAATCGGACGACTCCTCGATTATGCCATCGAAGCAAAATGCAAGTAGAGTTCTGTTTTTTACATAGCCTGGAAAAGCGGCATGAGTTAAAACAGGCTTCTTATGCGTCAGGTCAGCATATGATTTTATCAATAGACTTACGGCTAGCAGAGACGCTTGTTTGGCCCGGATTGGGTACTTTGATATAAAATCACTGTTTGGAATTAAATAAATGGCCAACTCATCACCCTGTATTTCCTTCTTAATATCGAAAACACTTGAAATTAAAGGTGCATACTGAGAAGCATATTCTATCGATTCGCCAAGCGTTTCAGAATGACGTAACATAAGGCCAAAAGCCCCTAAATGATCAAGTGATAATTGCTGTCCCAGATGAAATCCGAATTCATCCGAATGAGTTAACTCACAGCATCTTTTCCAAAATGCCTCCAATTGAGATTCTGTCGGTTGAATTTGGTTTGATATAAGTTTGTCATATTCTAAACCAATATCTTGGCAAATTTGGGTTTTAGAAAATCCTCTGGAATCTAAATAGTGCAGAATTTTCAGGACAAGAAATATGCTAACGCTAAGCAATAGACGGTTGGTTTAATTAAATACAGACTTTTGAATAGCTTCAGGCAAAGAATTTATTCAAATGTAGTTAAAACTTTTGGGTTTCGTAACAATGAGGATAATTGTTGTCCATTTTATGGAGAGCTATTTCAAAACATCATGGAACGCCTCCAAAGGATACCCATGCACTATTCGACCATTTCCAAATTAATTTTGCGATTTTCAATATCCACTTCTACAACTCGAACCTGGACACGATCACCTAGAGCGAATATTTTGCCAGAGGCAAGACCACGAGCAGAGAACCCATTTCGGTGCAAGTCAAACGGTTCTAAAAAAGTATTAAAAGGAACCATGCCTTCACCTATGCCATTATCCAAGCTCACAAATATGCCTCGATCAATCATTCCGCTAATTTTGCCAATAAACCTTTCTCCTTCAAATTGTTCCATGTATTCGGCCTGCTTGAGTTTTATCGATTCACGTTCAGCGTCAAGAGCTAATCGCTCGCGACGGGAGATATAAGCGCACATGGCTTCTAATTTACTCTTTGAGTAAGGCACTGGCTCGCTTTGAAGATATGCATGTACAACACGGTGAACAAGGACATCTGCGTACCGTCTTATGGGACTGGTAAAGTGTGCATAAAATGGGAAAGCTAATCCAAAATGCCCAATATTGTCGGTCGTATACATTGCTTTGGCCATCGAACGGACACCTAATTTTTCTAATACTTGGAATGCGTCATTCTTTTGAGCAGCATCATAAAGGCGATTGAAGGACTTTCGAATTTGGTTTGTATTGTCAAATTCAAAATTAAAACCCAATACTTTCCCCATTAATGCCAGGTCTGCAATTTTGTCAAGATCCGGCTCATCATGTACGCGATAGGGCAGAGGTATCCGGCCATTTCCTTTTTCATATATATAGCGGGCGACAGTTTTATTAGCAAGGAGCATGAGATCCTCGACCAACAAATGTGTATCCTTTCGTTCCTTTATATAAATGTCAGTTGGGTATTTTTTTTCATCAAGGAGAAACCTAATTTCCTCGCTTTCGAAATTGATGGCACCTTTACGATTTCGATCTGCTCTGAGGTGATCTGCAAATTCCTTTATACGTAATAAGGGCTTTCGAAATTTATTGCGCTTTCCTTCGATGATTTCTTGTGCCTCCTCATAACTAAATCGCCGATTTGATTTAATTACCGTTTTACGAATCCAATATTGCGCAATCTTATTTTCTGGTGTTATTCGAAATGTTACGGCAAATGTAAGCCGCTCTTTTCCTTGAACAAGTGAACAAAGGTCATTAGATAGCGTTTCTGGAAGCATTGGACATACACGGCCTACAAGGTAGACAGACGTCGATCGTTTACGAGCTTCCTTGTCAAGTATGCTATCGTTTTGCAAATAATGTGTAACATCTGCAATGTGCACACCAATTTCGACATCGCCATTGTCATATTCGTCATATGACAATGCATCATCAAAATCTTTGGCATCAGCGGGATCAATTGTGAAAGTCGTCACGTCTCTATAATCCTCGCGATGATCAATATTGTATTGAATTCCTTTTTTCTCGATGCTTGCTAATTCAGGTTCGATTTCCGCAGGGAAGAATTGATTGAATCCGTTCTTCGTTAATATATTTAATTCGGCTAACTCATGCTCAGCGAAGTCATTTACGATTTTAGTTACGCTACCTATTGGTGATTGATTGGGCTTTTCTGGCCATTTCGTAATTTTCAATAAAACGATATCTCCTTCTTCGGCTTCGTTGATATCATCAAGTCGAATATTGATTTCTTTTATACCGATATGGCGTAAAGGTTGTGCGTAAGCTATGTGCGAAATACGATAAAGTCTTGCCACTACATCCTGCACAAATCTTTCTTTTATACGGACAACACGCCCTTCTTGTTTACCGCTGCGCTTCGTATTTGTAATTTCGATGTCTACAATGTCATTACTCATCGCTCCTCGGAGATGTTTTGCTGGTATGTATACATCACGTTCCAATCCGTCCACAATGATGTATGCAGCTCCGCTCCGATTTTGGTCAACGCGGCCAGTCAACCGATGATAAGACCCCTTTTTCTTCTCTTGATGCTTTACCCGGCGGCCTGTATACTTGCCACGTCTGATCTCATAAATTGTTTTAGACTTTTCAAGTTCTTTTAAGATATGATACAATTGTGAAGATGGGCCTTTGTATTTTAGTTTTTTGGCTATGGATTTAATTGTAATTTCCTTAGATGGATCATGCAAAAAAATATTTTGAATCTTTTTCTTTAATTTATGTTTATTGGATTTGTTTTTTTTCTTTTTCACCTTAATGAAACTGTTTTATGATGAAATGATACTGCCGTCGGACAAGATTTCAAGACTATATGTCTGCGCATCTTTGGATTCGGAAAAATCTTCCTTATCACTTACGAGGTTAGCAGCAATATAAAATATATTATTAATGTCGATAGAGACAAACATGCGTACGATTGAATTGTTTTCGGCGATCAAACCAGCGATAAGCCTACGGTCAAGTAACTTTCCTTTTTTATCGATATTTACAAGGTAGTATTCATAGTTTAAAGCACTGGCCCGCCAGTAAACAAGGGAGTAGAACTCATCCCCTAGCTTTAATTGAAAACAGGGAACGTATTCACGATCCATTTCTTCATCATAGTCTGGTTCATACTGAGACATTATATTATTAGCTGTCTCTAAGTTTATCATGTCATTTTTCTTCGAGAATGCAAAGATGGAATCCTCGGTTATTGTCAGAGGGGGTTGCAATAGAGGAAATTTTTTAAGAAATGTTGTTAGGTTCATCTTGAATGATTCTAGTGACGTCTTAAGCCATTGACGGGTAAAGGTAAAAAGGGGAATCGATACCCGAACATAACGAAAGATCGCCGTTAGTTTACTTTGTAGTGATGAAAAATTGCAATGCGTAGAATTATTCTAAATAAGAAGCTTGATGCATCTTTCATAGGCCTGTATTGTAGATTTGTTAGTTACCACTTAATCTTTGGAAAGCTATGGCTTGGTTATCCTCATTTCTCCGTTCATCTATCGGTAAAAAGCTGATAATGAGCTTGTCCGGTCTGTTTTTAATCTCATTTCTCCTGGTGCACTTAGGAGTCAATATCACGATGATTTGGAGTAAGGATCTTTTTAATGCCGCTTCACATTTTATGGAAACGAATTGGATAATTCAATCTATGCAATGGATTCTGGCAATTGGATTTATTGTTCATATCGTCTATGGAATTATATTGACCATTCAGAATCGACGCGCAAGGGGAGTTCAATACGCGGTTAAAAAAGGGGGTAGTGCGCCGCTCAGCTCAAGAACCATGATACACTCCGGAATTCTTATTTTACTTTTTATTCTCCTTCACCTTCGTGATTTTCTGGTACCGATGAAATTAGGTCTTGTCGACGATAATTACGAATTGGTTGCAGCGAAGTTCAGTAATCCCGTTTTTGTTATAATTTATATTGTAGCCTTTATTCTATTGGGCTTGCATCTTAGCCATGGGTTTCAGTCTGCATTTCAATCTTCCGGAGCCGCTCATAGTAAATATACACCCATTATTAAGGGGCTTGGAAAGGCTTATTTTTTACTCATGTCATTGGGGTTTACAGCAATTGCTGTTGTCATGTACTTTCGAAGCCTCACCTAATTTTGTTGACTACTAATATTATTTGATCGTATGACTTTTCAATCAAAAACTCCAGAAGGACCACTTGAACAAAAATGGAGAAATCATAAATCAAACATTCGTCTGGTCGCCCCAAATAATCGTGACCGTATCGATGTAATCATCGTAGGAACAGGTTTGGCAGGTGGGTCGGCTGCGGCTACCTTGGCTGAACAAGGATACAACGTCAAGGCATTTTGCTATCAGGATTCTCCGAGGCGAGCTCATTCGATTGCCGCGCAAGGAGGAATAAATGCAGCAAAAAATTATCAAGGAGATAATGACTCCGTCTATCGGCTTTTTTATGATACGATCAAAGGGGGCGATTATAGATCACGTGAGTCCAATGTTTATCGTCTTGCTGAAGTTTCGGCCAACATTATTGATCAATGTGTTGCCCAGGGTGTTCCCTTTGGTCGGGATTATGGTGGCTTATTAGATAATCGATCCTTTGGAGGTGTGCAGGTGTCTCGAACATTTTATGCCAAAGGCCAGACTGGACAGCAACTATTATTAGGCTGTTATTCAGCGATGTCAAGGCAGATCGGAAAGGGTAAAATAAAAATGTACAACCGGCATGAAATGCTTGATCTAGTCATTGTCGATGGGAAGGCCAGAGGCATTATTGCGCGTAATTTAATTACTGGGGAGATAGAAAGGCATTCGGCTCATGCTGTTGTTATCGCCTCCGGGGGGTATGGAAATGTTTATTTTTTATCTACTAATGCCATGGGGTCGAATGTGACCGCCGCATGGAAAATTCATAAGCGTGGGGCGTATTTTGCAAATCCATGTTATGTTCAAATTCATCCGACATGCATTCCAGTACACGGAACGAATCAAAGTAAACTAACCCTTATGTCCGAGTCATTGCGAAATTCTGGACGGATATGGGTACCAAAAAATATCGAAGACGCCAAAGCAATTCGTGAAGGACGTAAAAAAGGTAGTGATATTCCAGAGGAAGACCGCGATTATTACTTGGAGAGAAGATATCCGGCTTTTGGAAACTTGGTTCCGCGAGATGTTGCATCGCGTGCGGCTAAGGAGCGTTGCGATTCCGGTTACGGTATTGAAAATAACGAAACGAATGAAGGCGTATTTCTCGACTTTAGCACAGAAATTCGAAAGAAGGGAAGAGAGGCAGCTTTCGAACAGGGTATTTCAAATCCTACAGCTGATCAAATTCGCAAATTAGGGGAAAAATGGATTGAAGCTAAGTATGGTAATTTGTTTCAAATGTACCAGCAAATCACAGATGATAACCCGTACAAGGTCCCAATGAAAATTTACCCCGCCGTTCATTATACAATGGGAGGAGTGTGGGTCGATTATAATTTGATGTCGACAATTCCTGGGTGTTTTGTAATCGGTGAGGCAAACTTTTCTGATCACGGAGCTAATCGCCTTGGCGCCTCTGCACTAATGCAAGGATTGGCTGACGGTTACTTTGTTTTGCCATACACCATAGCAGACTATTTGGCCGATGACATTCGCACGGGAAAAATATCGACTCAACTACCGGAATTTGATGAAGTTGAAAATAACGTCAAAACCCGTCTCAATAAGTTAATTAACAATGGCGGAAATAAAAGCGTTGATCACTTTCATAAACGACTCGGCCTCATAATGTGGAATAAAGTGGGTATGGCCCGAAATGAGCATGACTTGAAGGAGGCCATATCGGAAATAGATGAATTACGCTCAGAATTCTGGAAAGATGTATTCGTTCCAGGATCAGATGATGGCATGAATCAAGAATTGGAAAAAGCAGGACGTGTTGCCGATTTTCTGGAGTTAGGGCAATTGATGGCCATGGATGCCCTGAATCGAAACGAATCCTGTGGAGGTCATTTTAGGGAAGAATATAGGTCTGACGAGGGTGAAGCGAAACGTGATGATGAGCACTATACTTTTGTAGCGGCATGGGAATATCACGGAGAGGATATAAAAAATGAAATGTTGCACAAGGAAGAGCTAAAGTTTGAAAATGTAGAATTAAAAACTCGAAGCTATAAATAGCGTGTGACTTTTTAATCATATCCATAAAGAAACATGGCGATATCATGGGTAAGCAAATCACGGATATAATTTTATTAAACAGCATGTCGAAATGAAGCTAACATTAAAAATCTGGAGACAAAAGGATGAACATTCAAAAGGTAAATTTGAATCGTATCAACTTGACGAAGTTTCACCAAATAGTTCATTTTTGGAAATGCTCGATCAATTAAATGAGCGATTAATCAATGATAAAAAAGAGCCGGTCGTTTTTGATCATGATTGTCGAGAAGGAATTTGTGGTACCTGTTCGTTATACATTAATGGGCAACCACATGGACCAGATAGAGGCGTAACGACATGCCAACTTCATATGCGCAGGTTTAAGGATGGCGATACTATCCACATCGAACCTTGGCGGGCAAAGTCATTTCCCGTAATTAAGGATTTAATGGTCGATCGATCCGCTTTTGACCGTATTATGTCAGCTGGCGGTTTTATTTCTGTGAACACGTCCGGTAATACTCAGGATGCGAATAATATTCCAATTAATAAGGAGGATGCTGATAAGGCCTTTGATGCCGCAGCATGTATTGGTTGTGGTGCATGTGTGGCGGCATGCAAAAATGCTTCGGCTATGCTCTTCGTTTCTGCCAAGGTTTCTCAATTTGCCTTACTACCTCAAGGTCAACCTGAATCAAAACAACGAGCATTGAACATGGTTCGTCAGCACGACAAAGAAGGTTTTGGAAACTGCTCTAATACAGGTGCATGTGAGGCGGAGTGCCCCAAGGAAATTTCGTTGGAAAATATCGCACGATTAAATCGTGAGTATATTGGGGCATCGTTAACGACTGATGCATAATTTAGCACGGATCATACGCATTTAGTAATAATCGAATTAATTTTTTTGTTATGATTACAGTTATCACAAGAACTCAATTTCCACCTTCATTCATTGAAAGAATGGAAGATTTGACTGACCGTTCTATGATGGTATTTTCCAGACAAAAGGGATTTATGTCAATGGATGTAAAAAGAGATCTCAACGAAGGAGGTACCTTAACCATATTTAAGTGGAAAACCGTTGAAGACCATCAAAATTGTATGACGAGCCCAGATTGGGGTGGTCTGACCAAAGAGTGGGAAGACTTCATTGCAGAAGATGAAGTATCATTCGATATTCTCTTTATAGGAAATGACTGGAAAAAGGCTGAGTAATTAATCAGAGCATTGCTTCGCAATCGTTTTGTTTAATACACCATTAGGTGAAATAATTCGAATTAAATACGTTCCTGGCAGCAGAAAGGTCAAATTCAATTTTGGCGGAACACTTGGTAGAGACAAGAGGCATCTTCCGTTTAAGTCGAACAATTCAAGCTTATTTGGCTCATTCAATTTAGTACTACCCGCAATAGATATCTGGTGACTAAATGGATTAGGTGTAACGTCTAAGTTCAATTGAGCAAGGTCATCATCATAGGTTGATGAATAGATTGGTGAACATTCTCCATTGAAAAGCTTGTTACGATATATTTCATCACCATTTAGATATCCACAAAGTAGGTAGTCATTTATCTCATCCTGCATACCAGAATATACCCATCCGGCATTGGTTCCAATTTCCTCAATAAACTCAAATTGTTCTGTCCTTGCATCAGGGAGACATAAATCCGTTGAGATATCGAAAACAATATGTTTTAGCCCATTTTCATAATAGTAATCCTGAACAACGATATCAAAAGGTTCTACATTATCAAAGTGGGATATAGTAAAAGTGTCACACATTCCTAAGCCCACATCAATAATCAGATGTTCTGGTGCATCGATTGATTTCTTGTAAAATACTTTTTTATGATTTTCACTTTCGCGAATGTATCCCTTGTATTGTGAATTTCCCTGATGCGTTTCGACCAATTCATAGTATTGCAGACCGCCAATTGTTAATTCCCTATTAATGTATCGACTTGCTTGGATACGAGGTGAATCACATGCAAACCCCATGGCGAATCTTTGCATGGCCGTTAGATGAATTATAGGCGAGGGTGCATTGTTTGATTTTAGCTCTTGTAATGTTTGTTCCATTTTTTCCACTGTCATACTTCCTTTATGAACTTTTAACACACGGCTATTTAAAATAAACAATGTAGTGGGTTGTATATGTCGTTGGAGGTTTTCTGTAATAGATTCGTTTGCAATAAATGCTTGATAGGTCCAGCCATTATTCTGGAGCGTAGAGAATGTGTACTCTGGATCATCGGTAACAGGTCGAACATTTATAAGTGTGATACGCATATTGTATTTACTCCTCCAATTATCATAATGAGGAGCCCAGTCAGCCAATTCTCTACGGCACGGACTGCAATCCCATCGAAAAAGATTGACGACTTCAATTTGTTCTGTATTAAGGTGATTACCGAGGTATACCGGCACAGAAGCAGAATTATAAACAACTTGATCAAATATGAGATGATCTTGCGCCAGGCAAGAAATACCGGTGGTGCACATTACTCCAATCAACAACAATATTTTGATGGTTTGCCGATATGATGTCATGATATGCATACGATGATTAATAATTTATTCCGAGGCTTCGCATAATATTATCATCTATTCGGCCAATTGGAAGATTATGAATTAATTGATAGTTAATTATTCCAGCATGAAACAGTGCAGTCATTTCATTGGAGAGGGGCCCATTTGAATATCCTTTGTCGATTAACGTTTGATGAATTTCGCCAATTAGTGCAGGTGTGAGAAACAAGTCACAAACAACTGGGTTAATTTCAGTCGAGCACCCGGCTTCTACTATTTTAGTCTGGATGATCCGTTTTGTTTTCCCTGGATTCGAGATTACCTGTTCAATTCTAGGTATAGCAACTGTTTTATGATAAGATCGTGATTCGTATTCAGCGGGTACTTCTTCCGCATTGACAGTGGTCGGTTGAATTATTTTGACTCTATGTATAATATGAAATGTTGAGTCGATGCATGTGTCTGGTATGTCATCTCGATTCAGAATATACTGATACTCGTAACTTTTGTATTCAGCGGGCACGACAGTAATTTGTGTGGAAGCTGGCACGGATAGGCGATAGAACCAACGCTGTTCATACTCAGCAGGTATTTCCAATTCACGAATACATTGTAGTCCCATCGCAGTGTAACCATCTGGGCACACCTGATCATAAAATGTCAGATTTTCACTTTTTTCAGAAATGGTATGCCAATTCCACTGCAGACAATCGAATGGATTAATGGAAATGCAAGAAGTATCAACCGCTTCTAGATTCCATATTTTATGCTCGGGAATAATAACCAAAGGAGAATCGATTACCATGCGATTAGCAATCGCGATCGTGTCAATTTGCAACGTTGCCTCCTTTACTAATGCAATTTCTGTGACACGTTCAAATATGGCGGTGTCCACAGTAACATGTTGGATTTCATCTTTGACTATTATTTGCCGGTAAAGTGTATCATATTCAGGCGTGTATCCCGCGCATGTACAAATTTCACCTGTATGCACAACTGTTTCAACTTTTTTAACGCGGGCAGGTGTGACGGTTATTTTATTTGATGCTTCTTTGACTAACACTGTTTCAGTTTTAATCTCCTGATGACCTGGATAATAGGCGTACACTGATGAGTCAGGTTCCACATTGAATACCTTAGATATTTGGGTTGTTCGTGAATTGATGTATTGGGACTCCATGCACTGACCATCTAATCCGCAGGGCAAAAGATTAAAAAAATGTCCTCGTGCAAATAAAATATGTTGGGCGCTTGTATCTTGTCCGAAATTAATAATGTGAAACTCATTCCCAATATTCTGATTTACCATGCTATAGATATCTATGCGGAAGGTACCATATTTTGGTAAGCTGGGAAATTTGTACAAGCAAGAGTAGAATTTTAGGAGGGCCTCCCGCTCCGAAAAGTATTTGGTCTCTGAATGCTCGATGGTTGCCAATTGTGTGTCGATGGCAATGGCCTTTCTACTAATTAGCAGTTGGCTACCTAAGAGACTATCTAAGTTAGGTGTCAATTGCTCATTATCTGCTGGTCCGACAATGTCATAACATGCCGCAACCTGAGCGTTTATGCAAACCGTTAACGGTATCAACCATAGTGTAAGTAATATAGAAGGATGTCGGAACATATTGAAATGGAGTCAAATTAGTAAAATAAGTTGATAGAATTAAGTCGCAGGACAAAAAATTATTTGAAGAATTTTTTGTTAACACAATCGGTGCGCCTCGTTGACTTCTTCTTTAGTCATTTATCATAAATTTACCATTAATAGTTTTATCGCTCATATGTATATTGGTGATATATTGTTCTGAAACTGTCCCATTCGTTGAAATTGCTTTTCCTGATTTTATGAAACCAATAAGGTCAATACTTTTGATAAAATTTCCGCCTACCGTAAAAATGAACAGTTTTTTCGCTTTCAATAGGTCGTCATCACCGATTAGGAGTTAGAGTTTGTATGGGACGGAATAGGTATAATAGAAATGAGAGATCTCAGGTTGTGTTCCTGTTGCCCGACACAACTAGAATGGAAGATACATCCAGGTAGCAGGCATGTATTCTGACGTAGATGCAAGAAAAGCGATAATAGCCTTTATATTGTTCAAGAGAAATTCCACGTCCGGTGAGTTAAGCACATCATTCATGGTATGATAATGCAGGTTTCTAAAATTAACACCATCAGTCAACATAACAGCGGGAATGAATTGTTACCTAAAATAGTTCCAAATAAATTCATCTCATTATTTGACGAATTAGCTGATTTATATTTTGCACACGCGTCACGTGTATCATTTTAATCTTAAGAATCCTGTTCGGACAATTGGGGGGAGTCATCCAAGTACTTCTCCGATATTCGTTTTTTCGATTGTGCACCGAGTTTTTTTAATTTTTCAACTTGTCCAATAAGGTTGCCGCTGCCTTTTGAGAGTTTGCCGAAAGCGGCGTCATATTTTTTTGCTGTTTTTTCAAGACTATTACCAATTTCTTCCATGTCAGCAATAAAACCGACAAACTTGTCATACAATTGACCACCACGAGTGGCAATTTCAAGAGCATTTCGGTTTTGAAGCTCGCGCTTCCAAATGTCTTGTACTAGTTTTAGAGTGGCAATTAAATTTGTTGGACTCATTAAGACAATTCGTTTGCGGTAAGCATATTGCCATAGATTTGTATCGTACTGAATGGCTGTTAAAAATGCAGGCTCAATCGGAATAAATAAGAATACGAAATCAAGCCCTTTTTTAAATTGGTCATATTCCTTGGAGCTCAGATTGTCAACGTGATTTTTTATCGACTGCATGTGATTACTCAGGTGAATCTTTTGCTCGTCCTGATCGTTGGAGTTGGCAAATCGCTCGTAGGCTGTAAGGGATACTTTTGAGTCGATGATGACGTATCGGTCATCAGGATACTTCACTATTACGTCGGGTTGTTTGGATCGCCCGTTTTCATCCTTAAATGCAGACTGTGTAAAGTATTCGCGATCTTTTACCAAGCCTGATTGTTCGAGGATGTTTTCCAAAATCATTTCGCCCCAATTACCCTGTGTCTTCGCTTGCCCCTTGAGTGCATTGGTAAGATTGGTAGCGTCTTGACTGATTTGTTGATTAAGCGCGACCAGCTCTTTTATTTTATCTTCAAGTGAGAACCGTTGCTTGGACTCTTTATCGTATGTCTCTTCAACCTTCTTTTTAAATTCATTAATGTTTTCTTTCAAAGGGTCAAGGAGTTGTTCAATTTTCTCTTTGCTGGTTTGCGAAAAACGGTCTGACTTTTCATCGAATAATTTATTGGCTATTTTTTCAAATTCCAAAAGTGATTTTTGCCGTTGTGCTTCAAAATCTGTGTTTTGCTTGTCAAGTTTCTCCTGTAGGTTTTTGTTATGCGTGGAAACTTCTGCTAATTGTGATTTGAGCCCAAGAATTTGGTTGTTATTGAATTCAATACTTTCTTGTTGCTTTATATTCGTTTCACGTTCTTCTGAAAATCGACTTTGTATATTTCGCGCATCTGCTTGAAGTTGAGCTATCTCTTTTTCCTGATCTTTATTTTTAATTTTTTCTTCTGATAATTCCGTGTTGAGCGTGCTGAGATGCTGTCGAAGCTCTTGCTCAAGTGCGGTCTTCGTATCGAGGGTATTTTGTGCCTTTGCCAACTGGTCTTTGGCCTTATCGTAGAGCGTGCGCCGGACAGTAGCGGCCCTCATGAAGAGATAAGTTAGGAGAAGACCAAGGCCCAAAGCCCCAAACGCAACGAGTATGATGAGTGTAGTATCTGAATCCATGTTTTCTTAACTAATTGTGTCAGCAGCTAAATGTAGCTAAATGTTTTTTTCTAGTGCGGTGTCATATATTTTATGTCCTCATACTACTTTCATTACAATTTCTTTTGTGCGCGTATTTTCCAGTTAACAGTTACTGTTTTATCGTCGAGGTTCCACAACTCACCGCGCCATTCAAATGAAGAATTGGTGATTGAATGAAACGTAAGGCGACTTTCTATCTTTTCACCCTTTGGTCCAGTACGCTGTTGTCGCATAATCATCTTTCCATCTACTTCTTCGCCTTCCCACAGTCCTGTATGCTCACCGGGCATACCGAAGAAATGGACCTCCCATTTATTTTTGGTAGTGTTAAATAGCCTAATACTCGTACCCGCATATGAACTATTTCGATATGTATCTTTTATCGCATAGCCATTTAATATGTAGTGTGATTCCCAGGTGGCTTCGGAATGTTGCCAGGCACCATTCACTAGTAATGAATCTTGACATTGATAGATGCCGATCATAAAATCAAATTGTTGGGTTTGTATTGGTGCATCCGGATTTAATCGACCAAATGTATGCATGGGTGAACTGTCATAGGCATTAAATAATGAAGTCATGTTACTCGTTTCCATAAGCGATTTATCAGTTGTATAGGCTTCTTTGCAGGAAGATAAAATAAACAAAAGGATAATAACGGGTGCACCAATTTTACTTTTTTTATGAATGTCTAGCATTAATTTAATAGCGCTTTTTTTCAATATATAAATCTGTTCTGTGGATAATTTTCATAGGTTATAAATAATTCAATTGTTTGTTTACGTATTCTTCTGGTTTCGCTTTATCAGGTAGATTGACTAGGTATTGTTTTACAAATAAATTCTTATCCATGCCAGCGGTGGCATACTTGACCAATGCGCTGTCTTTTTCTGCTACGAGTAAGATACCTACGGGTAGGTTGTCGCTGGGTTCACTTATTTCTTCTTTGAAATAATTGATGTACGTATTCAATTGACCAATGTCACCATGTTGAAATTCACCGATTTTCAATTCAAGAAGGATATGTGATTTGAGTATTCGATGATAGAAAACTAAGTCAACGAAGTAATAGTTGTCGCCGATAAGGAGTCTTTTTTGCCTAGCTTCAAAACAGAAACCATGGCCCAATTCAGAAATAAAAGATTGTAAATTGCTAAGTAATGCCGATTCAAGGTCAGACTCTTCGACAGCTTCATTAGCGTATATGTCCAAAAACTCGAAAGCATATATGTTTTTAATGACATCTGAGGCTTTCCGCGGACTTGCGTTGACTTGAGTCATATGATGTAATTTTTCTGGGTCAACCGATAAACCACTACGTTCATAATACAAGCTCGCGATTTGTCGCTTAAGCTCACGAACACTCCATGAGCTTTTAATGCATTCAATTTCATAGAAAGCACGTTTAAGATTGTCGGTTATTTTGACAAGATGAGTAAAGTGCGTATACGAAAGCCTGGCTAGAAGGGTTTTTGCCGCAACACGTAACGAGTCCGAATTTTCGCGGTTTACGAATTCTTGGGTCAGTGCCCCAAGAATTGAGCTGGGGAGAAATTGCGCAGATGCATGGGTCAATGCCTCAGCGAAGTAGGGATAGCAACTATAAAACTGTCTGCATCTTGACAACTCCGAAGGCGTCAGCCCCTTTATTTTGATTTGTGAGGCAAGTTGGACCAGAAGTCGCCCGCCGTAAATAGCACGATCTTCACCGGATTGTTGATATTCGACAATATAAAAACCAATAAGCCAATTCCGAACTGTCAACGCTTGATTGATAGCGTTGACGCTTTTTTTCTGCAATTCATAATGAGTTACAGAAATACGTTCGATTAACCGTCTAAAGTCCTCCATCGTTCATGATTATCTATACATAGTTGAACTTTTACTCGCTATTCATTTGTCCACTGAGTTCCTCCAATTTCTCACTTAAACCTATCATCATGTCCTTGATTTCACTAAATTTTCCCTGCTCGCCCTCTTTTGGTAAGTCAAAACTGATATACCCCTTTGCTTCCCAAACTTCAGCTATATCCTGAGGTTTTAATCGATAAGGCTTGTAAACAGGGTTATCCGAATGCAATATGAGTGTATCCTGATGCAGCTGATTTTCAAGTCGTTTATACACGACCCCTTCGTCGCGCGTAACCACTATGTAGCACTGACGATTTTTTATCGAATACCAATCTTCAACATATGTGGCGATGATATAACTACCAGGCTGAATCGGCAACATACTATCACCTGATATTTGAAAAAGACGGCTTGTCTGATCTGGATAGAATTCTTCTAACGGCAATGAAAACTGAGGTAGTGATCCGACGTATTCTGGGTCGGCAAAACTCGCCGCATAGCCCGCTTCAGCTTTTACCGGTACAACGCTGATCCGCTCCTGTTCATCTGGCGTAACCACAATTGGCAACACCCGCAACGCCTTACCCGTTAAGTCGGTGACAGCATCCAAGCCACGTCCAAGATCTCTGTCGATCAATGCGTCAATAGACATCTGAAAAAGTGAAGACAACTTTTGAATGGTTGTGATTTTGGGCTCGGCTCGCCCTTCTTCATAGGCACCAACTAGAGAGCGCTTTAGCCCAATCTTCTCCGCTAAAGCAGCCTGCGTATAACCCTTTAGCTTTCGAAGATATTTAATGTTGCTGTTGATATAGGTCATAACACAAATATATGCTAAAAATATTAGCATGACAATATAATTAGCAATTTTTTATAAAAGCTTGGGCGGCCAATCGACTTAGGACGCGGTGAACCTACTAGTTCATTTGTACGCTACCTCTCCAATACATTGCTCGCATAAACCACTATATTTGCAGCGGTTTCTTCAGGGGTGCCATTTCGTAAAACGTCAAACAAGAAACGTACTTCGAAACGGCTGAGATTATACCCTTTGTCGCTCGCCATGCGACAGGAACCTGCCCGGGTAATGCCGGGAAGGGAAAATGATATGATGTCATTTACTTATTTAATAATTATTAACCACACTCCGCTGCGAGTGAAAACCAAAGTGAATGAAAACTATTCGAATAGTAATTGTAAGCGTGTTTCTGTGTATCTGCACAGTATTATTTTCACAACACAGCATCCAGGGAGTAGTCATAAGTGAAGAAAATGAACCGATGATGGGTCAATCGGTCGTGCTATCTCCGGGCAATAAAGTGGCAATCACGAATATTGAAGGAAAATTTATTTTCGAAAACATCAAAACAGGCACATATACGCTTGTCCTTCCTGAATGCTGGATAAACAATGAAACAGAAATATTGATTGATAAATCGATCGAAAATGTGGTGTTGTATTTTAGTAACGCTATTAATATTGATGAAGTAATAATAAATTCCGTCCGTTTTAATCAAAAAAATAATCCCACCCAAAAAACAATGTCAAGAGATGATATTGTTACAGAATTGGGTGTTACGGACATGCCATATATTATTCAAAATACACCGGCAGTGGTCGTAACATCCGATGCAGGAGCAGGAGTCGGATATACAGGTATGCGGATACGTGGTACCGATCAAACACGAATAAACGTAACGATCAACGGGATTCCACTTAATGACGCCGAATCGCAAAATGTCTTTTTTGTCGATCTTCCTGATTTAGCGGCGAGTGCAGAAAGTATTCAAATACAACGTGGAATCGGAACATCCAGCAATGGGGCAGCATCTTTTGGGGCATCTGTAAATGTCAAGACGCATGCGCATCAAGAAAATGCTGGTGCCACGGTGAGCGCTTCATATGGTTCTTTTGATACGAAGAAAGCGAGCATTAATTTTCATACCGGTGAATTAACAAGGGGGTTCTATTTAAACGGAAGAATTTCAAAAATAGAATCTGATGGATACATAGAACGCGCAACTTCAGACCTAAGCAGTATTGCTGTATCTCCTCTTTTTATTTTTAATAAATCCTCATTGCGATACGATTTATTATATGGAAAAGAACGAACATATCAGGCGTGGTATGGTATTTCCAAGGGGCAATTGGACGAAAACCGAAGATTTAATCCTGCGGGTACAGAACGTGCTTTTGCGCCTTATCGAGAGCAAGTGGACGACTACAAACAAGTTCACCATCAGATTCACTTTAATACGAGCGTATCCAGTAAATCAAACCTCGGTGTTTCATTACACTACACACCAGGAAAAGGGTTTTTCGAAGAATATAAGGCTGATGAAGATCGACTTGATTACGGACTCAATCCAGTCCTGCTACCAAGTGATACAATTTTTAATACTGATTTAGTTCGACGAAGGTGGCTGGACAATGATTTTTATGGAATAGTGGCCAGCTTTTCACATGATTTTAGTGCAACTGAGGAAATGATTATAGGCGGCGGATGGAATCATTATGCGGGTAGACATTTTGGCGAAATAATTTGGGCGGAATTTGCTCAAGATGTTTTCGTGGAAAATAAATACTACGATAATGATGCAAATAAATATGACGGCAACGTATATGTAAAATATAGCAAAAAATTCTCAAATGATATAGCGGGATTTGTCGATTTGCAGTTACGTAGCATTAAATACGATTTCGAGGGACCGGATCTCGATGGCCGACTTACAGATCAGACAGACGAATTATTTTTTACTAATCCGAAACTTGGATTAAAATATAAAGTCGATAAGAAAGTACAATTATTTTTCCAAACCGGAGTGGCTCAAAAAGAGCCTAATCGAAATGACTACACGGAGTCAAGTCCGAATTCTCGGCCAAAAGCAGAGCGACTTTGGGATACAGAATTTGGAGCAATTTATAAAAATGGCAATGCACAAGTAAGCACAAATGTCTATTTAATGACATATAAAGATCAACTTGTTCTCAATGGTCAAATCAATGATGTTGGAGCTGCTACACGCATTAATGTGGATAATAGCTACCGAACCGGACTAGAGCTTGATTTCGAATGGAAGATTGCCGAACCATGGCGAATTAATGGTAATTATGCATTCAGTCAGAGCCGACTTAAACAATTGACTCAATATGTGGATGATTATGATGAAAGCTTTAATTATCTGGGTCAAAAACAGATTGACTTAAGAAATAGACCATTGACTTTTTCACCGGAGCATGTTGCATTTGGTCAAGTGACATGTGTGCCCGTCCACAGTCAAAAACATCAATTGCAAATTTACTTTAGAGGAAAATACGTCGGCGAACAATTCATTGACTTAAGCGGCGACCATCAAAATGTGCTACCATCATATCAGGTTTTTGACACGGGTGCGACGATCAGATTAAATAATGTTATTGGACAAACGTTGGAGATTAAGGCAATGGTTAATAATATATTTAGCCATGAATATAGTGCAAATGCATGGTCATACAAGTATTTTATTGATGATGTCTTGACATATGATCAAGGCTTTTATCCACAGGCGTTGAGACATTTTCTTATTTCAGCATCAGTCACTTTTTGATAGAAAATGGATAACCAATCTGATGTTGTCAATTCAACTATAGTAGATTGCAACTAGGATGAAAAATTACTGAAGAAAAAAGAGGCGCGGTTTTCCAATTGACATTACAAACAAGATTTTGGGTGACTAAACCATTTATTATCAGTATGTTGTATTGAAGATCTGTACTTCATAGGATCAATGTAATGGATTAGTTACGCTGTAAAAGTAACGTTTTCATAAGCGACCGCAACATCATGGTGAATGTGGTGGAAAGGAGCAAGCATATTTCATCACGAACTATTTATCACTAAAGTCTCAATGGACGAATGAAGGATCATTTACCCAGTAATCAGGTGCTGCTTGCAATTTATTTTAAGATTGAATGATTGGTTTAACATTCCCACCGGATTTTGAATAAGCTCATGGATGATGTGCACATAATTGATTCTGATTTTCGTCATATTTAATTAACTGATTAATTATTTTTATTATGAAAAAAATCAAACTTTACTTACAACCCATATTTTTATGTTGCCTTGTAACAATGCTGTCTCAATTAGGAAGTGGTCAGGGATTACACGTTGAAAATGGAAGTGAACTGAATGCAACCGGGAACACTACAGGACGTGCAATATTTGGAGATAATTTGGGATTTCATATGGCAGTTGATGGTGATGATATACAGGCAAGAAGTAGTAGTTCAGCAGCCACATTGTTTTTAAATTATTATGGAGGTAGTATTAATTTACTCGGTGCCGCAAATACAGTAGGAGATCTTTCGGTGGATGGCTCTGGTTTATACTATGACAATGCGTCGGACTTCCTTGGACTGGGGACATTTTTTCCCACAGAGAAGATTGATGTAGTTAATGGCGATATGAGAATCGAGACGGCATCCGGTTCAGGGGGTGGGCTGCGATTATATCAACCGGACCTGGGTGTATATGGCAATGTGGAAGTAGAGCAATTCGGAGTTGTCGGCGAATTAACCATGAATATGTCTGTCAACTGGGCCAACGGTGGTGGGACAAGAAATACAAATTACGATGGCGGCTTCATGCGAATCGACACACGTGTTGGACCGGGTCTTAAAGGATTCCAGTGGACATGGGTTCCTGCCAACGGAACGGAACAAAATTTAATGACACTACGAGATAACGGACATCTCCAATTACGACAAAGTGTGAATGACGAAATGGTCATCATCAACGACGACATCTGGACGCATTCATCGGGTGACCAGGATTTTGGTAATGGGGGAGATCATTTTTGTATGGCAAGTCGGGAAGGCAGTGCAGAGTCAGCCGGAGTATATGGCGATGGGAATAGTCTCGCGTTTTGGTCCGCCGGTGACGGAAATAGTGGGCAACCAGCCGCTTTGGCCTATTTTCTGGATGAAGATTTTTTCAATACTGCAAATACGAATCCCTACGACAACAGCGCATTGAAGGCATACATCGCAACTAACGGCGTTTGGACCGTGAGCGACCAGAATAAAAAAGAAAATGTCGTTCGGGTCGATCACGCTTTACATAAAATATTGCAGTTAAATGCATATGCTTATGACTACGTTAGAAATACAAAAGAAATCGAAAAAAACGCGGCCGTTGAGTCTGCCGTTGGGGTCATGGCGCAGGAATTAAAAGAAGTGATTCCAGAAGCGGTTCAACAGAATATAGATGGAGAACATTTTGTTAATTACAATATGATCATTCCAGTGCTCATTGAAGCGATTAAGGAACAACAGGCTAAAATTGACATATTGGAGTCGAAAATAGATTGACCCCGGCGATAAAATAAAATCAAAAATCCTCGAAAGTTACTTTCCGGTTTTTCGAAGATTTTTGATTTTGCCCTAAATACAAAATCCTTCTCAAAAAGGACAGGAGAACCTGTATTACAATCCAGTAATACCAATTAAAGTGTGTAATGGCGTATAAAATTATCTAGATATTTGTTCAAGGTCAAGGCGCAAAACGTAGACGTAGCCGGAGCTACAGCGAGGCTTTGCAACGCTGAAATTGAGCAAACCTCTCTTAATATATGCGTCAATTATACCTTTAATTGGTATAACGTAGGAATGATCTTCGATCACTTACCTTAGAAGTTGGTGCCGAATTCCAATGCTAATGCCGAGATCGATTACAATTCCGCTCAATTTATCCGCGGCCACTAAAAACCATAGACAATGTTTATCCGCGGGACGAAAGCGCTATTCCGAAATCGAATCTGATCCGTCTCATCATACAGTACATCATAATATAGCTCTAGTCGAATTCCAGCACGCCCGCCGAGCCTTTGTGTATATCCACCACCCAATAACCATGAATCTTGCTCTTCTTTAATTTTTTGAGATATCCCATTGGTAATAATATTGCGCGTGTAGAAATAATGTGCAAACTCAGTACCCAAATTAATTTCGGGTGTGATGTAGTACAAAGCATATGTTTTAGGTCCAACAACAGAAAATCTGTCTTTGTTATTCGAATTTAGTCGAAAGGAGACATAGTAATAATCAACTCCTATTCCCGCCCAAAACCTATCGGTAATTTTATACCCAACATTGGGTGTGACATTGATATTCCATCCATTTGTGTAACCAACGCCAATACCACCTCCAAAAACGATACGCTCCGTCCACTTTTCATCTTTGTCTTTAGTCGTTGATCGACGTTGTGCATCAGCACTTGCAACGCAGAGAATCAGTCCAATCACTATAAGTGTGAGTTTTTTCAACATTTTGTATACTTTTATTTCCTCGAAACAAGGTGTTGCTAATCCTTAATAAACGGTCGAAAGGTATAAATTATGTTTTTACATTGGAGGACAGCTCAAGCTTGCTTGTACCTTGTTAAGATCTTCGAAGTTTTACAACCACATTTTCGAGCCACCTGCATTAATTCATAAGCCTATTAACATACAACAGTTTGACTACTAATTCTGCCGTCGTCTTTCCGCTATTTCAACCTCTTTTTGTATTGCTGTCCATCTTTTTGTTGTCGCAAGCACCAGGCAACCTTTGGGCTCAGAAGGAATTCTTGCCTCACCTAAATTATGATATGGAGGCAAGCAAATTGAACATTCCTTCTGTGACCGACTTTGATCTGGTCACACTGGACAATCAATCCATGATAACCGAGGCCATTGCTAATGAGCAAGTGAGTCAAAGTCTTAACTTGGGCAAGTATGGTTCGATAGAAATCGACCTGGTCGTACATGATATCATGAGTGATCAGTATGAGGCACGAACGCAAGATGGACTAATTAATAGGAGAAGCACAGCTATAACCTTAAATGGGTTTACCAATGAGGGTGGTGAAGTACGTTTGACGCTTGATGATAACTTCACCTATGGTTACATCGAGACAGCTGATGAACGCTATTACATTGAGCCAGCCTGGTACTATGAAGAAGAAAAAGTGAAATCGGACAAAGTGGTCATCTACCGAGAGTCTGATGTCCATGCGCACCACCATAGAGCATGTGGTGTATCCGAAAGCCAATTGAATGCCGCTGAATTACGCAGCCGAGCAAGAAAGGCCAAAAGTCGTGCAAGTCGCTTAGGACAATGTTATGAAGTCGAATTGGCAATAGCCTCGGACTACTCTATGTTCGTTAAATACAATTCCTCGACCACCGATGTCGAGAACCACAACATTGCAGTAATCAACAATGTGATAGGAGACTATACCGGCGCATTTGATGATGACATCGAATTTACGATTGTTACACAATGGTTTTCTACATGTAATTCATGCGATCCTTGGACCAATGATACAGACGCAGGTGTTTTACTTCAAAGTTTTACAATCTGGGGACAAGGTGGAGGCTTCATGACCAACTACGACTTGGGCGAGCTTTGGACTAACCGCGATTTTGATGGTCCGACGATAGGAATTGCCTGGGTAGGAGAGGTATGCACAAATTTACGTTATCACTGCCTTCAAGATTTTTCGAGTAATGCCAATTTGCTTCGCGTGGTTGCATCTCACGAGATAGGACACAATTTTGACGCCATTCATGCACCATCAAATGGATTTATTATGTCGGCAACAGTATCGAATACGATGGACTGGCATAGCAACTCGGTCAATGATATTTCAGATTATATTGACTTTATCGCTGGTCAAGGAGGCTGTTTTTCTCCCTGTCCAGCCGGTGATGCCCCGATTCCAGCTTTCGAGGTACTGGCTGATAACATTTGCCCGGGTCAAACGATCAAATTTTTTGATCGAAGCGCAAATAACCCGACACAATGGCAATGGAGTTTTCCCGGCGGAAATCCTTCCGCATCCGCAAGCCAACATCCAACTGTTACATATGATGTGCCGGGAACATATTCTGTCTTTTTAGAAGTGGCTAATGGCGCTGGGACAAATTCACAAACATTTTCAAATGTCATTAATGTCGGTGACCCCGGACTTTCTTTTCCCTTGTACCAGGACTTTGACAATGGGTTTCAGGACTGGGCAGTTGACAATCCGGATAATTCGGTCACATGGGAACTGGCCACACCAACGGCTGCTCCGGGAGGTAATATGACGGCCTACATCAACAATTTTGCCTATCCCAATACAGGTCGTCGGGATGCCCTGGTATCTCCAGAATTTAGCCTGGCGGGGTATCAACTGGCGACATTGCACGTCGAATATGCCCATGCGGCGTTTACTTCTGGGCCGCGTGATTCTCTTATAATTGCAGTGTCAGGGGATGGAGGACAAAGTTTTCAACGTTTTTTTGCCAATTCAGAAAATGGAACCGGAAACTTCGCTACAGCCCTTCCGACGGGCAATTCTTTTAACCCGCAGTCGCTAACTGATTGGTGTGGTCTTGGCGGCTTTGGTGCAACTTGTATAGATGTTGATATTTCTAATTTCCTCGGAAGTCGCAATGTTATCGTTCGAATTGAAAACTTTACGAATAGTGGTAACAACACATACATAGACCGCGTCTATGTCACAACGAATTGCTTCAACTTACCTCCTCCTATTGCCGACTTTTCGGCTCAGCCCTTAGAGGGATGCGTGCCATTGGTCGTTCAGTTTACAGACCAGTCTCAAAATTCTCCTATCGAATGGTTGTGGCAATTTGATGGTGGATCACCTGCAACATCTACCGATCAACATCCTGAAGTCATTTATTCAACACCAGGAGAATATGCTGTCACGTTGACGGTAGAAAATGAGTCTGGTATTGACGTATCGGTGCAGACCGCTTACATTCATGCTATAGGAGATCCGGTCGCGTTATTTTCATCATCGGTTACCGGTGATGTCGTGACTTTCACAAATATGTCGATCGACGCAAATACGTACTTATGGGATTTCGGAGATGGATTTGAATCGATGGATGAGCATCCGGTGCATCAATACGGGGCAGACGGGTCATATGATGTCGTTTTGCAAGTGTTCAATGATTGTGGTATGAGTGAGTTTTCTCAAACCATTATGATTGGTACCCCTCCGACTGCATCCTATGATCATTCTGGATTAAGCGGCTGTGTGCCGGATACTATTCAATTTGTAAGCACGTCAAGCGCCAACACAACGGATTATCAGTGGTTTTTCGAAGGTGGCGAACCCGCTTCATCAACTGTAAGCAATCCACAAGTTGTCTATGAAAATCCGGGAACATTTGATGTTACGCTCATAGCGATTAATGGAAGTGGTAGCGATACGCTTTTAGATGAAAATGTTGTGATCATGGAATCACCGCCAATGGCGGCCTTTTCGTTTGCAGTTATGGATAGGACTGTTAATTTTTTGAATGAGAGTGATGGAGCGGATGGTTATACATGGTTCTTTGGAGATGGTAACATGTCCATGGATGAAAATCCGGAGCATGAATATGCAACCGACGGTTCCTACAATGTAATCCTAGTTGCATCCAATAACTGTGGTGACGATACGATCACTGCGGCTGTTGGGGTTGGTGGATTTCCATCATCTGATTTTACACTTGACGTAATGGAAGGTTGTGCGCCTCTGCAAGTTGTATTCGAGGCTGTTGGAGCCGGGGTAAACGATAATGTGTTTTGGGCATTTGAAGGGGGCAATCCTGCTACCTCTACTTCAAGAAACGTAACTGTCTCGTATGCGATTCCGGGATCATATGATGTGCAACTCATTGTATCGAACAGCCTCGGAAGCGATACGACATTTCGTACCAACGTGGTAACCGTTCAGGGGCCACCAGACGGATCCTTTACGTATACCGGCGATGGTTTCTTGACATACGACTTTATATACTTCGGTGACGCTTACGATGAAATTATTTGGTTTTTCGGTGATGGGAATTCATCGAATCAGGATGCCCCAACACACCAATACGAAATTGATATTTCCTCGGGAATTGACGTCTCCTGCATTGTCCGAAATGCCTGCGGAGCTGACACACTTGTATTGACAATTGATGAAGGACCTCTTTACGGTCTTACGTTACCGGCTAGTCCCGTATGTATGGATAACGAGATTCAATTTGAATTAGAAACATTCACGGATTTCGTTCAGGTAGAATGGGTATTTGAAGGAGGTACACCAGCGACTTCGAACGTACAAAACCCATTGATCGAATATGTAGGCAGTGGGGTTTTTGACGTTCAGCTTACGCTAACTAAGAATGGAGCGCCAATTACGCTGTTGTGGCAGGATACTGTTATAATCGAAACGTATCCAATTGCAGACTTTACACCTATTGATAATGTAATGGAAAACTTCTCACAACATGCAACTTCTTTTGAGTGGTACGTTGACGGCACGCTTGAAGGCACAACAGAGGACTTAGTTCTTGCATCTGAAGGAGAATTTGAAATCATGCTCATTGCAGCCAACAGTTGTGGCGCTGATTCGCTAACCCAAAATGTCTCGGTTTCATCCACGGCGAATGTTCCGCTGCGCATCAATGAAATGAAAGTATTGCCAAACCCAAACAACGGCACTTTCGCATTGGATTTCGGTAAGCTTTTGGATAAGGTAGATCTCAGCATACTTTCTATGGATGGACGACTTTTGATGGAAAATCCAGTTCGAGATGCCAATGGATACAGCTATCATATTGGCAATTTGGCTGAGGGTATATACATGCTGATGGCTAAGACAGACGACGAAGTATATTTGACAAAAATGGTAGTCGTCAGATAATACCAATTAAAGTGTATGATGGCGTATAAAATTATTCCAGAGTTTGTTCAAGTTCAAGGCAGGACGGAGCAATACCGCAGGGTCGAACACGACAGTGTGAGAAGCGAAGGAACCACGAAAGCGGATGGGTTGAAAACATAGACTTAGCCGGCGCTACAGCGAGTCTCTGCCACAATGGAATTGAACAATCCTCTCTTAATATATACGTCAATTATACCGTTGATTGATATAATATATCGGTTCATCTTCTATCAGACAAATAAAAGAGACTTCCAGGCAGCGGTTTTGTATTTTCGCGATATCATAAAGGCGTTCATTTGGTGCACTATTACTGTGACTCCGTGTATCATTTAAATTATAATGTATAACAACCCTCTTGGCATTAATCCAATGAGTTGACAAGCTTAACCTATGAAAAGATTTTACGTACTTTTTATTTTTTCGATATTCTCATATTTGATCCAGGCTCAGCCGGTTAATGACGATTGTGGCAATGCAACGCTGTTAACTGACGTAGTCAAATATTGTGAGAATTTTGATTCGGATATGTACACTTACGATGCTGCAGGAAGTGCATGCGGACCAAATTTATCACCACCTAATATGTGGTATTCGTTTGTAGCTGTGGGATCAATTCTCGACCTTAACGTTTCCACCCCTGCCGGAACAGAGGTAGCAATAATCAACATATATTCGGTTGACCCATCCGATGCATGCAATACACTTACAAACATCTTTTGCACCGAAACCGGCATTATTAATAATTTAACCGGCCTTGTTACGGGCAACACATATTATGTATCTGTCGCCTTTACCGATGCGGGTGGAGCTAGTGTTTCGCCAACTTTTGAGCTTTGCATAACCAATGGCGATCCGCAATTAAACAATGACCCCTGTCAGTCTGTGCCGCTCACCATGGGAGTTTGCGAATTAATGGAGTCCAACATCTTGGCATCCCCGGATATCTTATTTCAACCGCTTTGCCCTGGTGCGTGGTCCTCCCAACTATGGTATACCGTTGACTTAGATCCCGAAAACCACATTCTTGATGTTGAAATCAATCCGTCTGGTACGGATCCCCTTACTGGTGATGTGTTTGTATCAGTCGGCCAGTTTGAATCAGGGTGTATGGGTGGATTTGCCTTTCTTGATTTTTATTGTGGACCCGCAAACACGCCAATAGAGTTTTTTGGTTTGAATCCTGATGTACAATATTTCTTAGTAGTAGCAACAAATCAAGAAAATGAAGGCGAATTTAATTTGTGTCCCAATCAAAGAGGTGAAGACGGTTGTGTATTAAATGACAATTCGGATGATTGTGGTCTAGGCGTTCCAGTAATTGCTCCGGTGATTCCCGGCGGAGCGGTCAATTTCTCACCATTCATCTGCGAGACCTATTGTATCGACAATGCTTCACCGGTATTTGATTATTCAATTGCGGGAACCTGTGGATTTGACTTAAACAATAGCACGGTTTGGTTTCAAGTACAAACAGGACCTCTAGCTCAATTTATGAATATCGACATAGCCGGGACAACAATGACGTTTCCGGGTGTAGCCGTATTTAGTGGAGACTGTATGAACCCCACGCTGATTCAGTGTAATGCGGCTACCGGTTCCGATTTGAGTTTGACGGATATTCCCGTCAATGCAAGTTCGTCTTATTGGGTAGCTGTAACAAGTTTGGATGCAAATTCCGGTAGTTTTAATCTATGTATCAATACATTTTTCCCAATCAATCCCTGTAACAACTCGTTTTCGCTTGCTGAAGTCTCCTCATCAATAGACGACTCACCCGTGGGTGGCCCATATTGCCCGGGAGAAGAAGTTGAATTTTGCTTTGACATCTTATCGTATGATGCCTCCCAGGCTGGCTCTGGATGTCAATGGTTGCAGGCTATCGTTCCGTCGTTCGGAGATGGTTGGGACCCTTCATCCTTTGGTGCTGACGGAGAGCCTGTAAATGTTCAACGGCCGACCACCCTTCATGCGGGTCAATGGAGTTGGTATCCGGATGATGACGTAGACTACAATTTAAACAATC
Source organism: Saprospiraceae bacterium (assembly GCA_028279185.1). Taxonomy (GTDB): domain Bacteria; phylum Bacteroidota; class Bacteroidia; order Chitinophagales; family Saprospiraceae; genus JANQSS01. The sequence continues at coordinate 37,040 of JANQSS010000226.1, forward strand.
CCAATATCCATGTTATAAGCGGAGCACATGGACTTTCATTGTGTTCGCCTATTCAAAATCCTTCGTGTGTGGGTACACCTCTGGCCCCAGGAGTCGGATTGCCTGGGGGATGGTATGCAGTATCTCCGGATGGGAATCCACCTGACGATCATCCAGATGTGGCATTTGGCGATGGATCAGGTTGTGGAAATTCCAATGATGGGCCATGGCAAGTATGTTTTACGCTTACTGCGCGCATGCATCCAGATTGTGAAGCCCAGGATTCTTACAATGAAGCCAGTGTAAGTGTCGTCGCGTTTCCAGATGGTGAAACAGGGAGCTGGAACAATCCGACTTGTTTAGGTGTAATTCCGGACCCAATAACTGCGTTTATCGACTGTTCTGCTGTGCCAGATATTCAAGCTGACAATGCTGAGATATGCAGCGGTCAGACGTTTGTCGTAACACTGACATCACCTCAGGATCCATTGGTTTATGAGTGGACAGTCGATGCTCCTCCAGCGATTACTGGAGAATCGGATGGAACGGGACCAGTAATATCACAAACACTTACGAACAATAGCTCGGACCCTATCGACGTCATTTACTCTGTAATCGGTAAAAAAACATCATGTCCGGGTTTGGCAGATGTTACCGTGACGGTTTATCCGGAAATTGATGTAGTACCGATTAATCAACCCGTAATGGGATGTGCACTTCAAACATTTGCGCTTGGCAACTATATCCAGGTAAATGGAGGAAAACCCCCTTATGAGTATTCTTGGTCTAATGGATCGATGTCGAACAATCCACAAGTCCAGGTCAATGCTGACGCCACTTTCATGGTTACAGTCACAGATGAAGTCGGTTGCAGTGGTGTTGGTATTGTCGATTTAGAAATATTTGGCGTTTTCGATGTGGATATAGATGGTCCGACACAAATCTGTGCTTCTGAAGGAAGCGCAACGTTAACAGCTACACCACTCGGAGGTGTATCGCCATTCATGACATTTGATTGGCAATTACCAGACGGAACTCAAATGCTGAACGCCGGCGATATGATCGATGCCGATCAAACTGGAACCTACCTCGTAACGGTGAAAGACGCAGGGGATTGCCCAGGCACGGGTGAATTTGAATTCACAGTAAATGAAAACCCGGAATCCAATATTATTGCTTTTCCTGAAGGTGCGATTTGTCAGGGCTCTACAACACAACTTTTCGAAGATGTTATGGTAGGTAGTTCGGCCAATTTCACCACATCCTGGATTACACCACCCGGCTTTACCGGTGATGTCACAATTCCGGGATTCGAAACAGATGTACCGGGGGACTACACGCTTATTGTATTAGATGATAATGGCTGTACGGACTCATTTACGCTGACATTAGATGTTCAACCAGCACCTGAAGCATTTCCAGCGACAATTGAAATATGTCATGATGCATCGGGGACAGGTACTTTCGACTTAACAACAGCTGAAAATCAAATTAATAATGGGACGGGTTTTGATGTCGACTTCTTCGAAGACATCGATCTTGCGAATCAAATAAGTGTTTTAGATGTCGGTGCTTACCAAAGTGCACCAGGCATAATATATGCTGTAGTCTTTAATGCGGCTGATTGTCCGTCACCAACCGTTGAAGTCACGCTCGCCTTCGCACCGGAAATAGCCTCGGAAGATGCCGAGCAGACCGTTTGCCTTGAAGCGAGTGGCCTGGGTACATTTGATCTGACGGCTTTGATAGACGTTATAAATGGCGGGACGGCGCTTCCTGTTGAGTTTTATGAAGACAGTGATGGAACAATAAATATTACGAATCCGGGAAGTTATCAAGCTGCAGCAGGAACTGTCTATGCACAGGTTGATGGTCAAAATGGCTGTTTTTCTGGTTTTGCCGAAATTGACCTGGCTACAGATACACTGCTGGAAGCTTTTGACGCTTCCCTTTCGACATGCCGCACAATTGATAATACAGGAGTTTTTGATCTGACCACTCAGAATTCTACAATTACTAACGGTCAGCCCTTACAAGTAATTTGGTATTCCAATAGTACCCCACCTTTGGTGACTATCACTGATCCAACTAATTATGAGACTGGTGCAAGTTCGGTGTTCGCCACGGTTAGTGATGGACAATGTATTGCCAACGTAGTTGAAGTTGATCTCACATTGACGACAGGTGCATCAGGGAATGAAACAACCATTGATGAATGCAATCGCGGAGATGATACGGGCCGATTCGATCTTACAGCAAGTGACGGAACCGTGGGAGGCGGAAATACCGTCCATTGGTACAGTGATGCTGCAGCTACCAATGCCATTGCAGATCCAACTGACTTTGAATCCGGCGAGACATCAGTGTACGCAGTCGTAGAGGATGCAAATCGATGTGTCTCTGATCCTATTGAAGTTGTACTAAACCTCGAGTACTTGGACATTACTGATATCGATTCGATAAAAACATGCGATCCGGGTACAGGTATTGGTACGTTCGATTTAACCTCTTTAGATGCCGTCATAAACGATGGTACAGGATGGACAGTCGAGTGGTTTGAAGATGCCGCTGGTACGATGGCCATTTCGAATCCGTCGAGTTACGACTCTGATACCAAATTTGTCTATGCGCGCGTAGTGGATGGTGAGTGTGTCAGCCTGCCGATTGACGTGCAGTTAGCCGTTACAAACGATTTAGCAGGTGTGCCCATTACGATTACGGAATGTGATCAAGGAAACGGCAGACATGCATTTGATCTTACAGATAGCGACATCGCTGTATCTCCGGATGGGTTGGCTGTGGAGTACTACACCGACGCGGGTGCAACAATACCTGTACCCGACGCCACTAATTTCGTGTCAGGAAATGCGACAATTTATGCAATCGTTCGAGATGGAGTATGCCGCTCACCTATTGTTCAAATAGATCTTGAAGTGCAAATTGAAGTCTTTCCGCCGGAAGAAACAGCAGTAGAATGCGATCAAGGTGGTGGACAAGGAACATTTGATTTAACATCTTATGAAGCACTCATAACGGGTGCCGGTGGTACCGTTATGTGGTTCGAAGATGCAGCCGGAACCATCCCTGTGGCAAATCCTGCCTCCGTTGTTACGAATCCTCGTGATGTCTATGCACGTGTTACGGATGCAGATGGCTGTATATCCGATATTACGGTTTTCCATTTAGACACGGACAATAACTTACCTGCCTTCCCGACCGCTGCTGAAGCATGTGACGACGGTTTAGGTATGGGAATATTCAATTTGGAACTCTTAATAAATACAATAAGCGGTGGCAATCCATTTGATGTTGAATTCTATTTAGATCAAAATCTAACGAATGAAATTACAGGCCCGGATGTTTTTGGAAGCGGAAATGCAACGGTATATGCCATCACAATTGATGGGCCCTGTCAATCCGTACCGGTAGAAATTGATCTTTCGTTAATTCCGCAAATAATGGCAACACCTGCCTCAGATGATTTATGCGATGAAGGAAGCGGAATGGCAACATTTGATTTGACTACGCTAGAAGCCGGTATTAACAATGGGCAAACCCATAGCGTAATTTGGTATGTCGATCAAGCATTGACCATGCCAATAACGAATGTCGACGCCTACCTTACTACTGGTGTGAGCGTGTGGGCCGTACTTTCGAATGGGAACTGCGAGTCCGAGCCTGTTGAAGTTCAATTGGATGTGACAACTGTAACGGGAAATATAGAGTCCTTAGAGACATGTGATGAAGGTGCAGGCACGGGAACATTTGATCTGGTATCACTTGAATCTTCGATCGTAACAGATGGCAGCCATACCGTATCATGGTATGAAGATGTTTCGCTTGTAACTGCTATTGCATCGGCCTCAGGTTATGTCAGTGCTGGCGGTACGGTGTATGCCGTGGTGACAGATGGTCGTTGTGATTCCGAACCTGTCGAGGTGCAATTGACATTGACAGATAAGTTGCCGGCTGAAGTCATTCCGATTTCTGCTTGCGATGATGGTGATGGTCGCCTTGTTTTCAACTTGAATGACAGAGAAGCAGAAATAAACACACTTGGTTCCGGCGATGTAATTTGGTATGAGGACGCAGACGGAACTGCAGTGATCGCGAATGAAACAAATTATGAAAGTGGAACCAATACGGTGTACGCGCAAGTTGTTGATGGCCCTTGTCGTTCGGACATAATCGCCATTTCCTTAACAGTGGACCCACTTCCAACGATTGATGCCGGATTGGAGCAGCAACTCGATTGCCGCTCGGCTTTCATTGACATTATCGGCATGGCGCCAGCTGGTGATTACACATATCAGTGGACGACAACTGATGGTAACATTGTTTCCGGCGAAGATCAATTAACGGTTAGGGTTGATCAGCCCGGTGTCTATACGCTTGAGGTAATTAATACAATAACAATGTGTTCGCAAACGGATGAAGTTCGCATCACCGAGGATGTCGATTTACCTGTAGCGGATGCAGGGCTAGATAAGGCAATTGATTGCGTCGATGAAACAACTGAAATTGGCACCACTGCCACATCGACGGGTCCAGATATTAATATTTCATGGACCCTTGATAATCAGCCAATTTCAGGCAGTTCCCCTACGTTGGCAGTTTCTGAGCCCGGCACGTACGTAGTTACAGTGGAAAACACTGTATCCGGATGTACGAATATGGATGAGGTCATCGTGACATCGAGCATAGCAGAATTGAGCGATTTAATAGTAGATATAGATAATCCAAATTGTAACGGTGCGAATACGGGGTGCCTGACATTCCTTTCGGTGACAGGAGGAGAGGGACCTTATGTGATATCGGCTGATGATGTAAACTTTGTTGGAGGAAATGAAATTTGTAATCTGGGAGCAGGAGATTATACCTTCACGGTTAGGGATATCAATGGCTGCTTCATATCTGAAGTCTATACGATCGAACAACCTGAAGTACTCATGGTGCAGATAGTTGGAAATAACATAATCGATTACAAAGATTCTACATCGCTTGCAGCGGTTCATACACCCACTGACGTCATAATAAGTAGTTATGATTGGTTGTCAGACAACCACTTTGTGACGGTTATAGATAGCGTTGTTGGTGCGACAGGACTTGAAGAGTTTCCGGTCAGTGTGACGATAACCGATGAAAACGGATGTACAGCCACGGACAATATTATTGTTTATGTTCGAAAAAACTTCAATGTATTTGCTCCTTCGGCATTTAGCCCCAACAAACGCGATAATATCAATGACCGATTCTACCTTTACGGGGATGAGGAAATTGTGACCAATGTGAATGTATTTCGTATATATTCACGTTGGGGTGAAAAGCTATATGAGCGAGAAAATTTGGCGATAAATGCAGCCTCTGACGGCTGGGACGGAACGTTTGAAGGTCAACGCATGATGCCAGGAACTTATGCATTTTATGCAGAGGTGACTTATGTGGATGGACAAACCGAATTGATCAGCGGTGAATTCATATTAGTCGACTAGCAGACTGGAAGACGGGTTTTTTCTTTCTCGCTTTAAACGTAATTCTGAAATTCAACACGGATTTCAGAATTACGTTTTTTACGTTTCAGCCATGCGGCTTGAACATATCGATGGTTTTTCCCCAATAAAAAAATATCAACAATAGTTTAATTGCCCATAATTAAATATATACGAGTAGCAATAATTTTATTCTTTTGTCCAATTCAATTTTTAGTTGGGCAATGTGTTTTAATGGGCGATTATGACATGGTGGATAATGGCGAAATATCCATCAGTATGAATGTAAGCGGATTATCTGAGCCAAGTTTGGATGCTCCTGGTCAAGGATTATGTGGCGTTCGAATACGGTTTACGCATCAATTGATAGGTGATGTGTTGCTTAGTTTGCAATCTCCTTCAGGTCAAATAATTGAACTAACAGGTCCGCAAGTTGTGACGTCTTCTACTTCACTTTCCGTGTTTGATATTACGTTTATTGCATGTAGTGCAGCACCCACACCAGACCCTGGATTTTCACCGCAATGGGACAATGATCAACCTTGGGCTATCTTAGGAAACTACTCCGGTTCCTATCATCCTTTTAACGGTTGTCTGGAAGACCTTACCGGATCCGCCGAGGGTCAATGGACACTTATAGCCGCAGATGCGCAAGGACAAGATATTGGCTCTATTTCAGAAATAGAATTAATTTTTTGTAATCCGAATGGCCAAAATTGTATCGAATGTGAGGCGGACGCCGGCTTATTGGAACCAGATACATTTGAACAATGCGCAAATGGGATGCCCATCGATCTGGTTTTAACACCCATATTTTCTGATGGCCCAGCAAATCCTGATGAGTATGCCTATTTCTACTTTGTTCAATTTAATGGTGTCGTAATTGATGTTACGAGTGAAGTTGATAATTCTAATTTAGATACCGGCATTTATGAAATTTGCGGTATATCCGTTTTGCATGCAGATACAAATGCAATTAAATCTATTCCAGCTAATTTGGACTACGATGGTTTCGTAAATTTTCTACTTGACTTGCACATTTGTTTTGATTTAAGTTCTGATTGTTCATATTTATTGGTAAAGCCTGAATTGCCACCATCATTTCGAACACATCGAATTTGCCAGGGTGAAAATTTTAGATGGCGCGGACTGGATTTATCCGTTAGCGGTAATTATCTGGTTCGAAACAATGGAGCCAATGGCTGCCTTCGGGATCATCACCTTGAATTAATCGTGCTCGATCCAGAACCCATTATAGAAACCATTATTCCTTTTGGCTGCGATCAGAGTGTATCAACACTGCGCGGTAATGATGCAACATTTGGAAATAATGTCACGTTCCATTGGTATAGTCCGGATGGAGGAAGCATCGTAACGAATCCAAATCAAGTTCAAGTTGATGTTGTGGGTACAGGGACATATTGTCTTATTACGACAAGAAATTTTGGTCCATCAAATTCGTGTTCTGATACAATTTGTATCCCCTTAACGGATAATTTCCAGGAAGTACTTGTGGGTTATGTTGGCGACACGCTTAGCTGTTTAAATGATTCCGTTTTAGTCCGATCAATTTTTAATTTACCAAGTGCCACGATTATTTGGCGCAATCAATTCGGTGAGGAAGACACCGCTCGAAACCAAATTGTACGATTAGAAGACGATTATACGGTAATTGCGGTTTCTCCGCAGGGATGCCGTGATAGTGCTGTTGTTCGATTACCATTTGATACAATTGCCCCGACAATTGCTTTAAGCGATATAAATAAAATATGCCTCAACGATAGCATATTACTTTCGCCTGGAATATTTAATCCCGCGCATAATTATTTATGGATACTTCCAAATGGAGATAGTGTAATAACACATGAATTATATACAGCTGATGTCGGAATTTTTACGTTTTATGCTACCGCCGATAATGGTTGTACAGCCCAAGAAGAAATGACTATTTTTCACATTGGCACGACCCCGGAATTTCAAATAGTTTCTGATACATTTTATTGCTATTCCGATTCTATTCCTATTCGTGTTTCTTCAAACTTAAATGAAATCTCGTACGAAATAACGGGACCTCAAAACTTCAGGTCAACGGAGCACAATGTTTTTATTCATGATATAGGAAATTATACGATCACGGTCGAAACAGCAGAAGGTTGTACCTATGATACTATATGGTCCCCACCGATGGTTCAAAATGTTACAACTGTGCAAATCAGTGGCGATACATTGGACTGCGCTACGGACTCCGTTCAGTTGTCCGCTTCGGTCTTTGGACCAGATTTACGGTATACGTGGCGAGGGCCCGGCAATTTTTTATCAAATGAAATCGCTCCATACGTTCGTGAGAATGGCTTGTATACACTGGTATTGAGAACGAAAACCGGATGTAGAATTGACGGTCAATATGAAGTTGCTCTGGATACGCTTAAGCCCAATGTGCAGATAGAGGCAGGTATTCTCAATTGCTTAATCGATTCTGTCAGGTTTCGCGTAACAGAAGATGAAGATGCGTACATCTACAATTGGGAAGGTCCCAATAATTTTCAGAGCAATCGCAAACGACCCTGGGCACCTGAACCAGGATGGTATTATACTACGGTGACCAAGCTGAATGGCTGTATTTCCTATTTTTCGAGAGAAGTGACAACGGATTACGAAGTTCCAACAGATACGATCACGGCAACAGAAATTACCTGCTTGAATTTAACCTCCGATGTTACACTAGGCACGGACGCCGCATTTATAGAGTGGAGCGGCGATGGTTTTATGTCAAACCTTCCGAATGTAACGCTCCCAGGATTGGACACGTTTTCGCTCTATTTGAGAGGTAGCAATGGTTGTGATACATTGATTTCTTTTATACCTCCTGTTGATACGATTCATCCGGTAATCTCAATATCCTCTGATATTCTTGGGTGTAATAGAGACTCTGTGCCATTAAATCTTGCTAGCGATATTGAATTAGTGACGGTTTTATGGAGCGGTCCTGATGTGGCAAACCCAGTAATCGATTCCACCAGTACAACGTCGCCGGGCCAATTCTCAGTCATAGTTGCGGGCCAAAACGGATGCGAATCGACTGACTCGCTAGTGGTAATTGAAGATTTTGCTATCCCCGATATATCCATTGGCGGAACACCCGCGCTGACATGTTCAATTGACTCCATTTTATTATTTGCGCAATCTTCAATGTCAAATCTACAATACGAATGGACGTTACCAGACCAGACGACACTTTCAGATTCGCTCATTCTTAACTTTGAAAGTGGAGAATACCGATTGACTGTGGAAGCTCCAAATTCTTGTCGCGATACGGCTTATCACGTCGTGGCATTTGATCGTTCTCCCCCTACGATTAATTTGACAACTGACACGATTAATTGCGTACAAAATTCGGCAACCTTAAACGCCAACTTGACATCAGAAGAGCAAGTAACGTGGACTTGGCCGGATCAACAGATTTCTTTTAACGAACAGTTTATGACAACCCTACCTGGCCTTTATAAGGCCGTAGTAACGAATACTAGAACCGATTGTGTCGACTCATCGACGATTCGAGTCATTGTGGATACTGCATCTATTGACAATGATATTAGCGGTCAAGCGCGAATAACCTGCGGACGTATGAATGCGCAATTGAATTCAGATGTCAGCCATCAGGATGCAAATTTACAATGGACAGGACCCGGGCTGATGGAATCCAATGTCGATTCTGTTTTAGTTTCGCAACCGGGCACCTATTACTTGCGCTCAGTGCTGTCGAGTCTATGTTTTGATCTTGATTCATTTAACGTTGTATTGGATACGGTGGCTCCGGACATTGCATTATTCGGTGACACAATTTCTTGTGGAATGCCAAAAGTGGAAATTCGATTTGAAACAAGTTTTTCGAATATTAAATACGAATGGTCCGGGCCCAATGGTTTTAATTCAATCGATTCAATTCCTTTTGTCAATCAAGGTGGATATTATGTTTTGGAATTGACAAATAGAACCAATGGTTGTGTGCGAACGGATTCAATATTAATTGTCGGAGATACATTAGCACCATCTGTCAGTGTTGAAACTAATCTATTTTCATGCGATGACACCACCGCGATGGCAACCGCAATTTCGCCAGATTCAATTGATCAGTATATTTGGTTAGGGCCTAATTCGTATAATGGAATGGGACAACAAGTTCTTATTGATGAATTGGGCGAATATGTTGTTATTGCCTTTTCTCCAAATGGTTGCATCGGGCAGGATACATTTAACCTCACGGAATTTGATGAAATTGACAGCATCCAACTATTTACCGATTCCATTAACTGCTATCATCCCTTAGCAGTACATTTTATAACTACTAGAGAGCCAAATGTGCTAATCTCCTGGTATGAAGGAAATATTTTTGCATCAAATAATGACTCGCTATTCTCTTCTTTTGATGGTAATGTTCAAGTGGTCATTGAAAATGCACGAGGATGTACGTGGGATTCTATGTTCCAGGTTCAAATTGATACGATGGTCCCGAATCCCGTCATTGAACCAATAGGAGAAATAAAATGTGCCAGTGATAATATTGAATTATTGTTGTCAAATTTGTCGACTTCCAATACCTATGAAATTGATTGGTCGACAGCTGGAGGATCTATTGTGAGCGGTGACAGCAATTTAATAACGGTCGGAGATGTAGGGTTTTATTCAGCCTCGGTGTTGAACGTAATTAATGGGTGTGAAGAAATGGTTGAGATCGAAATCATTGAAGGAATAGATTCGTTACGTATTAATGAATTAATTGTAACACAACCTCATTGCAATAATAATTATTTTGCATCGATTGAAATCGGATCTATATCAGGGGCGTCTGGTGAGGTTTTATATTCTATTAACAATGAAATACCAACATCTGATGGTGTATTTTCGAACCTGCCAACCGGATTATTTATTATAGAGGCTATTGACGAATTTGGTTGTAAAGCGGTTGACTCTGCCTCAATAGATGATATTATTATTCGATTTGTCGATATAGAACGTGATACGATAGTAAAACTAGGAGAATACTTACAAGTTGACCCTGTTGATAATTTCACATCCGACTTAATCCATTCAAAAAATTGGACTGTTAATGGCGAACTATTATGTGATAGTTGCGATAGATTAAATTTTCAACCAACCATATCGGGATATTACACGCTGACAATTGTGGATACAAACGGATGCCTGGTAGCCGACTCCATATTTGTAAATGTTGTGAGCACCCCAAGTATGTTCATTCCGGATGCATTTTCGCCTAATCGCGATAGTCGGAATGATAAATTTGGTCCCTACTTCGGAAGCAACGTACGACTGGTTCATGATTTTACCATTTTTACCCGATGGGGTGAAATTATTCATCAACGCAAGTTGGTGCTACCGGATGATGAAAACCTTTTTTGGAATGGAAGGGCAGGAGGTCAGTTCTTAAATCCTGGTGTTTTTGTTTATACAATTCAGGTTGAACTCATAGATGGTCGCATTATTTCGCGGCAGGGTGATTTTCATCTTATCAGGTGAACATTGCGGTTCTTAGTCTTTAGTTCTCAGTCTACAGTTTTCAGCTTTCAGTCTAATTCGAACTGTCTACTGTCCACTGCAACGCTGCGCACTGCTACAACCCGCTGTGACACAAAATTCAAAAAATTCATATACTTTCAATTATGAGTTTTAGGGATTTGAAATGTTATCAATTATCCTTTTCATTGGCCATGGAAATTTTTGAAATATCGAAAGAATTTCCAGCTATTGAAAAATACGCCTTGATCGATCAAATAAGAAGATCGTCGAGATCTGTGTGCGCAAACTTTGGAGAAGCGTATCGCAAACGTCAATATCCAAAACATTTCGTTAGTAAATTAAGTGATGCGGACAGCGAAAACTCCGAAACTCAAGTATGGCTAGATTTCGCTTTGGAATGTAGATATATAAGCAAAGAAAAATGGAATGATTTGAATAGAAAATCGGAAGAGGTAGGAAAGCTACTCAACTATATGATGCGGCAACCTGAAAGATTTAGATGATTTTTTTTTTCAGTCTTCAGTTTGCAGGTATTTACAGACGCTTACCTCAAGATGCCGACTGTCAACTGCCGAATATCTTCGGTCCCCAGTTTTAAGTCTACTGCGAACTGCCTACTGCTTAATGTCTTCAGTCTTCAGTTCGCAGTCTTCAGTTTCCGGATTACAGTAAACTGCCTACTACCTACTACCTACTACCTACTGCCCACTGTCTACTGCAACACTGCCAACAGCAACCAAAATCCAGGCAGCGCCTACAACCTTCCAACGCATCTAAATCAACAAAGACACCCACCTTTAAGTATCATTGTAATTCTATAACTTCAACCGAAATTTCGAAGCCGATGCGAAAAAGTCTACTTCTTATCTTTCTCGGAATAGTGTTAGGAGCTACCTCCTTTGCACAATCCACGCCACCATGTAATGATCCTCCTCCTGAGCAATGTCCCTGTCAAACCACAGTCATATGCGGCTTGGACCCGTTGGATGACTATTGTTTGAACATGACTTCGTTCAATACGCCATTCAATGGCTTTCCAGGATGTGGTGGAAATGTACTAAATAATCCAAATTGGTTTTCATTTGTTGCCGGTACGAACTCATTGAGTCTATCGATTACTCCTTCAAATTGCCAGGGTTCCGGTGCCATGGGCGGAACCGGATTTCAGGCCGCCATATATGAAGCTTCAACGGTTGTTACCGATGATGATTGTGCAAGTTGTAATCCTTCAACTTTTTTTACGGCTGCGGACGCTTTGGCTACACAATGCAATTGTACTGAGGCTCAGGTCGATTGGTTCAATTTACCTACTACTCCAGGTTTCACTTATTATGTGGTGATTGATGGTTGCGGAGGCGATATTTGTGATATAGATATCGACATCATCATGGGTGGTGATCCTCCTAGTGTTGATGATCCCGGTGTTCCAATCTTACCGCCTGCGGGGTTTGTTATCGATACTGTATGTCCCGGTGCTATAGATTACAATATGACGCTCGACCCTGTTTTTGGTGCGGGATTTTATCGGTGGACGATTGATGACGGAAGTATGGTGTCGTCTGTCGAAACGTTCGATCCTGAACTTTTGTATACTTTTCCCGGAGGGCCGACTTCGTACGGACAAGAGTTTGATTTTTGTGTTCGGGCTTTAAATGAATGTGGTGCATCAGCAGACAGTATGTGTTGGACACTTGTTATTGCGCCCTTAGATACGGTTTATGATCCTGATATTAACCTTTGCGAAGGAGATGTAACCAATTGGCGTGGTGTGACTATAGGGCCTTACAATATGCTGACTTCTGACGCAACTGATTACATAACCGCTTTTCAGATGGATGCGGCCCTCTTTGATTGCGAATTTGTAGCGGCGGTAAATGTAAATATCACAAATGAGAATGATGAAGATCCGGTCATTATAGACACGGTTCTATGTCAAGGCGAATCCATAAACATTTTTGGAACCCCGTACAGTGGCGATTATACGGATGAACCTATTCAGGGTCTCACGATGCCAATGATGTGTGATTCGTTCATTGAGCTAACGATGGTAACATTAAACGCGGATGCAACGTACAACGCCAACCCACCTGTTGATTGTTCCTTTCCAGGTATGTTCATGTTCACACCTTCTTCGATTACACTTGAACCTAGTCCTAATGACCCAAATACCTCTGTGCGTTTTGATTGGTTTAGAACATCAGATGATGCCTTAATTTATTCGGCGGCTGATGATGCCTTTTTTCTGAACATTGCAGATTTCCTGGATGAAGAAGAAACGTTTGAGCTCTTTATCACGATGTTCTATATGCGCGGTGCTCAAATTGATAGCTGTGCGTTTGGACCATTTGAGCTCATGGTAGATCTAAAAGATTATATTCCCTCAACACCTGTGATTGAAGGACCGGATACTGTTTGTGTCGGGGCCCAAGCTGTTTTCACGGCTATCGAACTCAGACCAGAATTTGTTGACCCGGATGCATACTTCTGGACATATACAGATTTTCCTACGGCGAGCCTCGTAGATCAAACAGGAAACATGGCCACCATACAATTTAATGATGTCGGCGCGGGCGAAGTCTGTGTGCGAGTACAGAATACATGTTTTGAAGCCGATTCATGTTTCTTCGTAAATGTAATAGCCGGACCACAGGCCGGAATGGACGATAATGCTTGTTCCGATAGTTACACGTTTGCTGCGCAACAAATAGGGGCGTCTATGTGGTCTACGGTCACCACTCCTTCCGGAACCGCGATTGCCACGTTCAGTGATGACACCGATCCCAATGCTGCAGTGACCGTTAATGAATTTGGCACCTATCAATTCAGCTGGGGCATGGGTGCGGATTGTTCGGATGACATCTTCATTACCTTCCTGGATAGCATTCGTATGGTCGGATCAGAAACCTATAATTGCGACAATACAAATACAGAGTACACCATCGAATTTACGGTGATGGGCGGTTTGCCTCCCTATTCTGTAGCCACGGGAAATGGCAGTATGACAGGTGATATGTTTACATCCGACCCAATACTTAGCAATAATGGTTTTTCGGTGATCATCGAAGATGCAGCCGGTTGTCAGAGCGAATTCATCTTTAATCCGCATGAGTGCTCGTGTGAGACGGAGGGAGGAACTATGGCCATGACATTGTTAGAATCGTGTGGGGAATTTTGTCATCAGGCAACATCTAATCTGGATACCATGATGGATGGAAATGATGTGGCCGAATATATCCTTCACGACCAACCAGGAGCTTCCATAACCACTGTTCTGGCGCGAAATACGACGGGCGAGTTTTGTTTTATAAATGGAACAACACAATTTGATGTTACCTATTATATCTCGCTCGTGATTGGAGATGATGCGGGTGGAGGTATGGTAGACTTGACCGAAGGCTGTACAAGAGTAGCTCCCGGACAACCTGTTATTTGGCGCGAAATACCTGTAGCAGCGGCTGTTAGTGACATCAGGACCTGTAACGATAGTATTGGACTGCTCGCCACACCTTCAGTTGGTGTTGGAACATGGTCTCAAAATGCTGGCCCGGGGACATTAACGTTTACAGGCGTAAATAACTCTTCGTCATTTGTGCGGGCCGACATGTGCGGTGTCTATATGATCGAGTGGAAAGAAGACAATAACGGTTGTGCAGATTCGATTGAAATAGAAGTTGAGTTCTTATGCAATCCGGAGGTGCTGAGTATTCAAACGCCATGTAACGGCACGCAGACAGCTATCGACCTGACGATAGAACTACAAAGCGGAACCGAGCCGTATACAGAGGATTTTGGTCGCGGATCGATTACAGGTTCAACATTCACAATTTTAGACTTACCATTGAATACGCCAGATACTTTCTATTTCACAGATGCGAATACGTGTCAATTAGTCGTCCCTGTAGATATAGGTGATTGTTCGTGCATAACGGAATCGGGTGACATGTCATCTGCACTCATAAGTGATTGTCAGGACGGCGTTATAACCTTGTCCCATGATCCAACCAACGTAGTTGAAGATGCAAATGATACGACGATGTTTTATGTCCACACACGCATCGATGACACATTAGGAACGGTGATAGCAATTAACAACATTCCCGAATTTCGATTTTCTGATGGCCCTTTTGTTTGTGATTCTATATTTTATGTTTCTGCGGTTTCAGGAAATTGGACTGGAACTACAATTGATTTAAATGACCCATGCCTTAATGTTTCCATCGGGCAACCGTTATTATTTGATTGCGAAGTGATAGTGAATGCCGGTCCGGATTTTGATACATGCGACTTAAACATTGACTTAATCGGAACGAGTTCAACGGGCAACGGTACATGGTCAGCGATTACAGCCGGCGCTTCTATATCAGCTGCCGGGCCGCTCACCGGTTCTGCTGTATTACCCGGTCCAGGACAATTCGAATTTGAATTTTCGGCGTCAAATGGTTCTTGCGCAGCTGCCAATCGCGTAACCGTGACCGTACCGGAATCACCAACTATTGTGCCAGGTAGTTTTTCTGTTTCGTGCAACAGTGACAACGATATGTACACCGTTTCGCTGCAAATTACGGGAGGTGACCCATCGACGTATACCGTCATTGGACTTGGGACAATCGACTTATCCGGTAATTTCACATCAAACCCAATAGCCTCGGGTGATCCATTTGATTTTCAATTCTTTGATCAGTTTGATTGTTTGCGCGCAGATACAGCCGGGTCGTATACTTGCCCATGTGTTTCTACCGTGGGTGATATGCAATCTCAGGCGCTCAACCTCTGCGAAGAAGAAACCGTTGATGCTTCTATATTTTATGATCCGACCAATGAAATGACGGATACAAAGGACGTATTGAATTATATTTTGTCGGACAACCAGGCTGATCCTATTTCTAATATTCTGGCAGCAAATACAACAGGTGTATTTGGTTTCAATGCCCCATATGTTTTTGGAACCACGTATTACATTTCAGTCATTATAGGCGATCCGACATCACCAAATACGGTAGATATCAACGATCCTTGTCTATCTGTCAGTGGCACACTTGCTGTGACTTGGTTTGATCGAATAGACATGTTTGAAATTGATACATCCGCTGCTGAAATAACGTGTCAGGATCCTCAAGTCACGCTTTCTATACTCACAGGAGAAGATTTGACTGGGTATGACATTTTATGGACATCTTCTGCCGGAGGTAATATTGAACCCGGGGATGAAACCTTGCCTATGGCCAGAGTGAATACGGCTGGCACATATACACTAACCATAAGCCACCCACTAGCAGGGTGCGCCGAAATGCGAAGTGTTGTAATTGGTCAATCTGATGATTTGCCAGTAGTTGAAATAGCGATACCGGATCTGCTCACCTGTGCTGTGGATGAAGTGACTGTGTCGGGACAGGGCTCGTCTACCGGCCCGGACATAGAATACGAATGGAATGGACCGGGAATTATCGGAAGCAATACAGGTATAGACATTGTAGCGAATGCGATAGGTGTCTATACGTTACGAATAATAAATACGTCCACCGGCTGCGAGATTACGGGCAACGAAACGGTGGGCGAGGACCGTGTGGATCCAGTAGCAATGGCGACGGCCACTCAGCGCATTGATTGTGACTCGGATCGGGTGACGGTTTCGGGAGTTGGCTCAGCAGAGGGATCAAACATAGTATATTCATGGGTAGTTGTATCCGACACTGGAAATATTGTCAGTGGTGCGGACCAACGCGATATGGTGGCAAACGTTGCCGGGACATATGAGCTCACTGTATTCAATACGGACAACGGATGCTCATCAACCGTGGAGGTTGACGTTGAAGAAGAAGGTAATCTGATTCGAGGATTCAGTATAGAACCTGGTCACCCCGGATGCGCTGGAGTGGCTGATGGCACCTTAACCGTCTTTGATCCGCAAGGCGGAATCGGACCATATATGTATTCATTTGATAACGGTTTAACCTTCAGTAGCAATCCAACGCAAGGTGAATTCGAACCGGGAACATATTCAGTAATTGTACGCGATGCAAGTGGTTGTGAGGTCATGGATAGCGCTACGTTGAATGCGCCCTTTGACTTCTTTGTGGACTTAGGAGAGGATCAAATTGTCGAATTAGGTGAGTCGGTGTCATTGATGGCTTTGACCAATTTACCCGACTCTTTGCGCCAGTCAATCGTCTGGCGGCCACTGTTCGATACATTGAATGTAGACGCATTGATTCAAGAATTTACACCAGCGGCGGGTCAGTACAGTATTGTCGTCGAAGTTTCGAATGTTAACGGATGTATTCAAGAAGATAGAATAGGCGTCTTTGTGCGATTTGAAGAACGTGTTTACGTTCCGTCAGCTATGCACCCGGGCGGACTTGCTAACGACAATAATTATCTCAACGTTTATGCAAATCCGGCTTCAGTGGCTTCCATTAGCCGCTTCGAAATATTCGATAGGTGGGGAAATCGCGTATTCCAGCGATCAAGTGTTCCGGTAAGCTTACTTTTACAGCGCGACTATGCATGGGATGGAACACATGATGGGCAGGATGCGGCGCCAGGTGTATATACGTATTTTGTGGAGTTGGAATACGTGACGGGTGTTAAAGAAGTGATTAGTGGCGGTGTGACGTTGATGCGATAAAGCCAGGCGACTAAACGAATTGTGACAAAACTGCTACTTGACGTTTTGCCGCAATGATAATTTTGTACAATTGAAAATATTCCATACCCGAAATTGGTATGGAATATTTTTATTTGGTATTATAACAGGGTTGTAGTTTTGCTTTTATTTATGGGCTGGAGTAATATAAATTTATATTCTAAAATACCCTGGCGGGATAAATTGGTTTATCCAATTTATTTAATCCCTTTCTTTTTTTTGTTAAACAGTTTTCAGGTCGTATATGGTCAACCCTGTGATGGTAATCCTCCACCAGCTCAGACAGTAAATGAGGTTCAATTACTCTGTGAAGGACTTGATGCATTAAATGAATATTGTTTTTGGTTGCAACCCAATAACTGTGATACTTCCGCTTTTCCGGGAGGGTGTAATCCGATTGATTATGTGCTGGACAATCCAAATTGGTTTGGATTTGTTGCAGGAACGAGCAATGTTTCATTAGAAATTAATATTGATAGTTGCCAAAATACGGTTGGCGCAATCGGTGCACAATTTGCTTTATACGAAGCCGTGGGAGATATCGGCACGACTCCTGAGTGTGATCCGTATTTATTACCATTGGATGTTGTTAGCCACGGCACCTTACCTGAATGTAATTGTGTCACAGGTCAGCGTATTTATAATGGGATTCCCACAACAATCGGCTCAACATATTACCTGGTTTTTGATGGTTGTGCAGGTGATTCCTGTCAGATTAGAATTTCGGTTATAGCTGGTGGAGAGCCGCCGCCAATTCCCGGAGCGACAGACATTATTTTTCCGTTAGCCGGCTTTGCGACTCCTGCTGCCGGTCATTTGGATACTATTTGTGCTGGTGCCGAGGGAGTCATTATTGAAACGAATGTGATTCCAAATACATCATCTTACCTATGGACATTGCCCGGAGGAACTGATTTCATAACGACGAATCCGCAAATCGTCTATAACTTTCCCATTACTCCCGGAGCAACATTTGATTTTTGTGTTCGGGGCCGAAATGATTGCGACACCTCGAATTTTATGTATTGCGAAACTGTAATCCTGGCTGCACTCGATACGTTGTTCGATCCACCGATTTTTTTATGCGAAGGAGAAACGACTACATGGATGGGAATGACTGTTGGACCTTATAATAATTTAACCGAAGATATCGTCGACATGATGGGAGTCAATATACCCGACCCAACAACATTTAATTGTAATGTAGCGAACGTTGTCGAAATATTCGTTACGAATGAAAATGATGAAGCTCCGACCATTATCGATACCGTTATTTGCGGCCAAAATTATATTAGTGTTTTTGGACAAGAAATTTCATCTTCTGTTCAAAACTCCATATTTGTTTCATTTGGAGGAAGCGCAGCCGGATGCGATACGACGGTTGATGCTTCCGTAGCTTATTTGGACGCCGATTTAACGTTTAATTCTGCTGATGCCTCATGTTCGGGAGGAATGATAACGGTATGTCCTGATACTGAAATGTACATGCCCGATAGCGCTACTCCGGGACTTCAAATTTCATATCGTTGGATACGCACATCCGATGGCATGCAAGTCGGCGATACGACAGCGTGTTTAGAAATTGGTACAGCCGATTTTAATAATCCAACTGAAACGTTTGAATTAAGTATTGTGCTATCATTAAATAACCGACCTGTGCCACCTTGTTCCTTTGGCCCTTTTTCAGTTACTTTAAATGCAGCGGATTTTGTTCTTCCGGCCGGAGATGTTTCGGGGCCTGATACATTGTGTGTGGGAACGGAAGCCACCTATATTTTTACGTCCACCGCCGGATCTGCAGAGGCGACATGGTCAACTGCACCGTTGAGCGCGACGATCATTCAGGAAACCGGTCAACTTTACAGACTGTCATTTAATTCGGCCGGCAATGCTCAGGTTTGCGCGGCTCCGACTAACGCATGTGGGGTTGAGCCTCCAGCCTGTGTCGATGTGTACGTCATTGCACCATTTGTTCAGGGCATCGAATCATACACCTGCAATGGAAGCCAGGATAGTTTTTTTGTGCGTATTCCGTTGATCGGTGGTCAGGAACCCTTTTCAATAATTTCCGGCGAAGGATCCATTTCCAATGATACCTTTGTTTCGAATTTGGTTCCAAGTGGCGAACTTGTGTTAGCCACTATAGCGGATGCGGCCGGATGCGAAGTTCCCATTTTTGCAAATGCATTTATTTGCGACTGCATTACGGATGCGGGAACAATGTCAACCGCAACTTTAGAAATATGCGGCGATTTATGTATACAGGCAGTTTCTAATCTGGATACGATGATGGATGCAAATGATATCGCCGAATTTATATTACACGATCAGCCCGGTTCTGCTGTAAACAATATTATCGCACGAAATAATTCAGGGTTATTTTGCTTTACGGATACGTCTTTAAATTATGATGAAACATATTATGTATCACTTGTTGTCGGAGATGCTGGCTTTGGTATGGACACAGTAGATTTATCTGCTGATTGTAGCCGAATAGCGCCAGGGCAGCCTGTAATTTGGCATGAGATACCTCGTGCTATGGCACGAGACACGATAACGTGCGCAGATATCGTTGGGTTAACAGCTGTTCCCTCCGTTGGACAAGGCACGTGGTCGATCTCATCGATAACTGACAAACTTTCCATCAATGATGCAACATTGCCGAATGCTACATTATACACCGACTCCTGTGGGACGTATAATTTACAGTGGAGCGAAAACAATTCGGGCTGTTTGGATTCGACTACAATTCAAATTTCATTCCACTGCACAGCTTCAGTGACATCCCAGCAGTTAGCATGCAACACCGCACAAACCGGATTTGATCTTGAAATTATTTTATCTGGTGGAACCGCACCGTTCATGGAAGAAAATGGTCGCGGATCATTTTCGGATTCCTTATTTACCGAAATGGATATTTCCTTAAACACAAGGGACACATTTATTTTTATTGATAATAATGGTTGTCGATTGCTTCATATTATTACGACAACAGATTGCAATTGTCTATCCATAATCGGCGAAATGGGCATACCTGTCGTTCAGGGTTGTCAACAAGACACATTACGGGTTTTTTACGACGGTGAAAATGAAATACGGGAACCGGGTGACACTATTTTATTTTTCATACACGACCGCATGGATGATACGCTGGGAAATATTGCCGGAACTTCGTCTGATACTGCCATATTATTTTCTGAAGGTAATTTTGAATGTGATTCGATCTATTATGTTTCTGCCGTCATTGGCAGCTGGAATGGTGTTACGATCAACCTAAATGATCCCTGTTTACAGGTTTCCACTGGACAACCGGTGCGGTTTCACTGTCAACCAACGGTATTTGCTGGTAACGATACAAGCATTTGCACGCTTCAAACAATATTATCCGGGCAAAGTACAAACGGAGCAGGAATATGGACCACCTCTCATGCTGATGTTACACTTTCACCTATCGACGCGGTGACATCATCTGCACTATTCAATACACCGGGTCGTTATATGTTCCAGTTTATTTCTTCTTCAACCATGTGCATTAGTCGGGATACCATCGTCGTCACCGTTGTAGATGCGCCTCAGGTTGTGCCGGTTACAGTGGATACAGTTTGCCTTTCCTCGGGTGAATATTACACGGTTTCATTTACTATTCAAGGGGGTGACGAAAATACCTATACGGTCAATGGAAATCCGATAACCGGAAATATATTTTTATCTGATTCAATACCATCAGGTGAACCTTTTGAGTTTATTGTTTCAGATACGAATATTTGTTTTCCCGATACTATTTCCGGATCGTTTACATGTGCCTGTTTTTCGTCGATCGGCGAATTAAGTCAGGGCCCGTTTTACTATTGTGCGGCTGATACTGTATCAGCCGCAACATTTTATAATCCGGCTGGGCAGGTTATTGTTGGAAATGATATTCGCAATTATATTTTATTTTCAGATAGAAATGATATTGTTGGAAGCGCACTTTACACTAATGTTTCCGGTGATTTTGTATTTGAATCGTCGACTATGAATTTGGGCCGACCGTATTACGTTGTGCTTGTTATTGGAAACCAAATAATACCGGATGTTGTCGATTTAACCGATAGATGCTTGTTGGTAAGTGATACCCTGGAAATAGTTTGGTACAATAAAATTGATTTTGCAATAGGGAATGACGGTAGAGAGATTAATTGTAATCAACCCGAAATTAATTTATTCATATCGACTTTAGATGATACATCAGGCTATGCGATTCAATGGCAAGGGGAAAATGGTGCTGTAATTCTGCCGACGGATTCATCTTCCTATGAATTATTGGTTACACAGCCAGGACGATATATTGCGACGATTGGACATCCCAATGCGGATTGTGACACATCACTTTTTATTGACATCACACGCAGTCCGGACTTGCCCGAAGCGATCATTTTGGAACCGGATACGCTGACATGCCGGAATACAGAGATTACCCTTTTTGGTTCGAATTCGACCTCGGGGCCATCGATAAGTTACCAGTGGTCGGGCCCGGGAATATTGTCAAACGACACGGCCATAAACATACTGATCAACGTATCAGGTAGGTATACATTAACGGTTATCGACCGAGCTGATAACTGCGAGGTGAGCACGTCCGTATTGGTCGGTCAAAATATTATTCCACCATTGGCTGTGGCGTCTGTATTGGACATATTTGATTGTGATACTGAAACAGTCTCACTATCTGGCAACGGATCATCTGTAGGTCTGTTCATATCCTACAGTTGGATTAGTCCTGATACGGGTAATATTGTTGGTAGCCCCACTTTGCGAGATATCGAAGTGGATGAAGATGGACTTTATTCGATTTTTGTCACCAATGAAGAAAATGGTTGCTTTACTATGTCTTCAGTGCTCGTTGAAACGGACGAGAATATCGTATCAGGCCTTGAATTGGAAATAGAACAGCCTGCCTGCGATGGAATTGGTGATGGGGAAATAGAGATAGAAAATGTCATAGGTGGAATTCCTTTTTACGAATACAGTTTTGATGGGGGAGAAACCTTCAGTGCTGTTAGTGAGCGAAATAATCTATCACCAGGGGTTTATGTTATCGGTGTTCGTGATCAAAATAATTGTGAATATTTTGATACGGTTCAACTATTTGAACCGTATGAATTTTATGTGGATTTAGGCCCAGATATATTTAGCCCTTTAGGTGATGAATTAATTTTGTTGGCCGATACAGATTTACCAGATTCCTTGCGTTCGCTTATTACCTGGAATCCCCTGTACGATACAATTAATTCGCAGTCTGTTCAACAGGAATTAAATCTGCCAATTGGTTCTTATCAAATCGCCGTATCCATTACCGATCGTACTGGTTGTGTTGAATCGGATGATGTTACTGTTTTTATCACATTTGAAGAACGCATTTTTATTCCTACTGCTATCCGCTCGGAAAGTGTCAATTTAGAAAATCGATACATCAATATTTATGCAGACCCGATTATGGTAGAGTCGATTTCGAATTTTGAGATTTATGATCGCTGGGGTGAGCGGGTATTCCAGCGGTCAGCGGTCCCTGTAAGTCTCGACTTTGATGCCAATTATGCCTGGGATGGAATGATTGATGGCCAGCCGGCCCTTCCGGGCGTCTACGCCTTCGTGGCTCGCGTATCATTTGCGGATGGGCTGACAGAGGTGTTGAAGGGAGATATTACGGTGGTGAGGTGATACGCATTTATGTTTTTTAAGAGAGATTGCATGGGCTTTTGCTGGTTGTTTTAAACAATGGGGCCAACGGTGGAACAGGATTGAATGAATTATTCGAATATAAAATACTTCTAGAAAAGTTCATTAAGGACAGGTTGAGACGTAATACTAAAGAAATTGATCTTCTTGTTTCCATTTTTGTGTTAAAATGGTCCTATTGCTGTATTGTTGATATTAAAATGGGATTATGACGATTCATGAAGTAACAGAGGAGATTAAACGGGCAGGTGAATACGTAGAGAGAATTCCAATTTGGAGATCCACGAGTTATTTCAATAAGTTTGATTGCTTTGATGACAAAAAGAGATTGTTTGAAGTTGGTGTGAGACTGAGTAGAACGATGAGTGGTAAGGTTTCGTCTGAATATCTGTTATCTGTAGCCGAAGAAGGATAGAGGCATCTTGGTATTATATCAGAAGACTTGGATGAATTAAAGATTAATTTTATATCCTATTCAAATAAGGTTTTTATGAGTACTTTACTAAATCTATGTGATTCAAAACCGTTCTGTTAGAAAAAGGAATCACGTTAAAACTTGTAATCACGATTATTTATTCTTTGAACCGAATGGAAGTCCATTTAACCCGGATTCAAAAATGTGAACAACGTGTTATTGATGAAAGATATAAATTTCGTATCAGCGCATCCTTTTAAAGAATTTTGATGGAAGTTTATACAATTTAATTTTTAAATCCATCTGTCCTGAAAGAAATTCAAAATAGGTCCGATTGAGAGTCTAGATTCTTTCCGAACATAGGAGATATTGTCATTTTTGAGAATAAAAAATATTTGGGATTTCAACGTGAGTCTATTGCGGTGTTTTTTTCGGCTTATCAGATATTTATTGAATAAGGATTACAACGCAGAAGATATTGAAATTATTGATAATGATTGGTGCGATTTGGAAATTGTCAAAGTTGATGATTGTTTAAAGATTCGGGAATGTTTCATAACAAGGAAATTATTATCGTGAGTATTACTCGATTTCATGATTCTGTTATTTACTTTACAAATACCCCGATCGAAACATTACGACTATTATCGCCTATAATTGATTCGCATCCTCCGTTAGTTAGACTACTCAAGGAGTATCAGGCCATTAAAAAATTACAAGATGAAGAAAGATTAAGTGATTAGAAAATTCGGGGGTGTTAGTAGGAAAAACACAAAATTTTATGAGGCTAGGCGAAATAATTTAATAATAAGACAATAAAATGTTCTGATATAAAAGATAAACCCTGAACATGAATTCAATGATTGAAAAGTGTAGCATGTCTATTTTATGAGACCTATACCGCTATTGTATGAGTGAGTCATGCATTTATGTTTAATATTTTGAACTGTTTTTACGGGTATTCATACCGATGAAACACCAAGTCGCTCCCGCACTACTTCTAATGCGAACGCCAATTGTGCCTCACGATCCATGTTGGTATTATCAATTACGACAGCGTCCTCAGCCTGACGCAGAGGAGCTATGTCGCGGTTGGAGTCAATATGGTCGCGCAGTAGTAAGTTTTTTTGCACCTCTTCTTTTGAAATTAGTTTTCCATTTGCCTGTAATTCCATCCAGCGGCGTTCTACACGAATGTCGATATCAGCGGTAAGAAAGAACTTTACTTGCGCTTCTGGGAAGACAACAGTGCCTATATCGCGGCCATCCATGATGACATGCTGATTGCGACTAAGATTGCGTTGTAATTCGACCATACGGGAGCGCACAGGTCCGATTACTGATACCTGGCTGACAATATTTGAAATACGTTGTTCGCGAATTGCATCTTCTACGACGATTCCATCCAAACGTGTAACCCGCATACCCGATTGTTCGACAAAATCGATGTCGAGCTGATTTACGATGCAGGCCACAACTTGTTCATATTGCAAGGGGATGTCATGGTCCAAAATAAATAAGCTTACGGCACGGTACATGGCTCCGCTGTCAATGTGCAAATAACCAAGCTCCTCTGCCAAATCCTTGGCTAAGGTGCTCTTTCCACAAGAAGAATAGCCGTCTAATGCGATTTGATGGTAACCGTTTTGCATAGTCCTGCAAAATAAAAAAGTCTTACACAGTAGACCGTGTAAGACTTTTTAAAAGTCGATTATTTTTTTGTTTTAATATTCGTCTTCGTTGAAAAGAAAGTCATCCTTTCTAGGGTAGTCAGGCCAAATATCTTCAATGTTTTCATAGATCTCACCTTCGTCTTCCATCTCTTGAAGATTCTCTAGCACTTCCAATGGCGACCCTGAACGGATCGCGTAGTCGATCAACTCATCGCGAGTTGCAGGCCAAGGCGCGTCCTCTAAATGGTGGGCTAATTCTAACGTCCAATACATGTTTTGTTCTAATTTAAAAAGTCCTAAATCCTACCCTAAAACGCCGCAAATGTAGCAAAATCGGGCATATATACAATTTTTTAATTCGAATCACTCAAAATAAGTTCACTGCGTACCAGAATAATATCATGAATATTTCATAACTGATTGGCTATCACAGTGTTGATAATTAGATTAATCGCAATTATGTCACTTCCTTGATCGTTGATGACTACCCGGCACATCCTTGATTCCCGCTCTTTTCTAAGGGATTTAAACCTTTGGCAGCGAACGGTTAAAAACCATTAAGGATGCTAATAGGTCCGGTCTGTGGTAAAGTGTTTCAAAAGTTGTGTGAAGGCATAATCTATCGCACCACCTTAGGAAATTTCCAAAAAAGCATAGACCCTTGGGTATATTTTCCTTGTTCACGACACTTATAAGTAGATTATTTCAATTCTTTATGCACAAAATAAAAAAACTTCAAGCTGATCATATCTATATGATTGGAGGAGCAAGTACGGCTAATTCGGCATTTTTTGAAAATGAATCAGATTGCAAGCAATTTCTCGAATTGGCGGACCGCTTCCTGAAACCTTACTTAAGCATCAATGCATTTCAGAACAACCGTGATGGTTGGGCTATGATAGTAACCACAAAATCAGCTGATGTAATTAGGCGAGCTTATAAAGAGCGACGATCCAAGTCTACGAAGTGTAAGAAGGCATGTGCTTTCAATGAAATCTGGCGGATTCTATCCGATCAGGTTCGTATTTTCTTGAGTACTTATGTAAAGGCTACAAACTTTCGAACAGGTCGCACAGGTGGAAAGGTTCGAAGTAATTATGAACGATTTGTTTTCGAGGATGGAGAAGAGGCTTTGCAAATGAAGAAGAAATTGGCGAATCAACAATACGTTCAAGCTCAAAAGAAGAAGCGCTATCGTCCAGCCAAGAAGCTATGCAAAATTAGACGAAAGTTGTTTAAGACAAGCCCATACTTAAGCTGCGCGCTGTTGACTACATCGGAGAAGATTGTAAAGCTGGGGTTGAGTTGTTTGGATTTTGGTGTTTTCGTTGGTGATGTCCTACGTAAATTGATCCAAGCGACCCTCAACTATCATTTTCCTACCTGACAATCCCAAATCTGACTTTTCATACCCAACACAAAGGCTACTTCTCAATATTTTAATAGCGTTAATAGGGTTAAATTTATTAGCTACTTCTATTCCTTCAGAAAAACATCGAGTTTTCTAAGAATACGATTTGCTTAAACCAACTTGAATTAAGGAAAACGACTGCCAACTAAATAGCACGTATCGTCATAGGCGAATCAGCAAATTACAAGATCAACATCGCATCACCATAGCTATAAAAGCGGTACTTCTTCTTAATTGCTTCTTCATAGGCTTCCCTCATTAAATCCTGACCGCCAAAAGCCGACACCATAATGAATAAGCTAGACTTTGGAAGGTGAAAATTCGTAACCATGCTGTCCGCTATCGTGAACTCATAGGGAGGGTAGATAAACTTATTTGTCCAACCCTCTAACTCTTTAAGCAGGTCATTAGCAGAAACGGCAGATTCGATTGTACGCATGGAAGTCGTGCCGATTGAGCAAACACGTCGGCCCGCAGTTTTGGCCTCGTTCACAATGCGTACAGCTTCAGATTGAATCCGCACATACTCAGCTTCCATTTTATGCTTGGAAAGATCCTCGACCTCAATGTTTCGAAATGTACCAAGGCCGATATGAAGTGTCAATTCAGCGAAATTAATGCCCTTAATTTCAAGACGCTTCATTAGACTTTTACTGAAATGAAGTCCCGCAGTAGGTGCGGCAACCGCTCCCATCTCTTTTGCAAAAATGGTTTGGTACCTGTCCAGGTCAACTTTTTCAACCTCCCGTTTGATGTACTTGGGTAGGGGAGTTAGGCCAAGACTGAATAGTTGTTTCCGAAAATCTTCATATTCGCCATCATAAAAGAATCGTATCGTTCTTCCACGACTCGTGGTATTATCAACGACTTCAGCAACAAGTGCGACCTCCCCTTTTTTGTCTTTGAAATATAATTTATTGCCAACACGTATTTTTCGTGCCGGGTCAACGAGAACATCCCACAAGTATGATCGGCTATTCAATTCCCGAAGCAGAAATACCTCAATTCTGGCATTTGTCTTCTCCTTTTCACCATATAGGCGCGCTGGAAATACCTTCGTATTGTTAAAGATCATTACGTCCTTTTCATCGAAATAATCGACGATATCCTTGAATTGCTTGTGCTCGAATGTACCCGTTTCACGATGTACGACCATCATTTTGGCCTCGTCACGCGTCTTGGCGGGATATTGAGCAATTAGTTTTTCAGGCAGTTCGAAGTTGAATTGTGATAATTTAGTACGCATACAGCTGCTTTGATTTGCGGGCACAAAAGTAACAAATTCCGCGTGTACTTTAGTTCAAATGGTGTAGTAGAAGAAATGTGGCGGTGAGGGCGCTTTGAACACCCGTAATGATTAAAATGCACAGATTGTTGGCCATCCAATAGAGACTTAGACACATCATTCAAAAGCCATCAAAACGAGATGACGTCTTGAGAATCGATTCTGAATAGGGGTTTCGAAGAACAATGCGGAATGGCAATCAGAAACGCATTCATCTGATTTATATGACACCACATCGAAACCGATGGACAATTCTCCATCAATCTCCTTACTTTGTTGTCGATGAAAATGATTTACAGGGTATTCCTTGATAGCGTCAGACAGGCAATACAACAATTGCAAGCCAACCGCTCGCGTACGTTTCTGTCTCTACTCGGTGTTACCATTGGCATATTTTGCATCATTTCTGTCTTTTCAGCAGTTGACAGCCTTGAACGCGATATTCGGACGAGTTTCAAAAAACTCGGGGACGATGTAATTTATATTTCCAAAATGCCCTGGCTCGAGGATCCGAACAGAAATTTTTGGAAGTATATGCGCAGGCCAAATCCGTCATTTGAAGACTACCTTTCATTGCGAAAAAAAATGACGAATGCAGAATTGGTTTCCTATTCTGTTTTTGTTGGGGCGAAAACGATTAAATACGGTTCGAGTGCCGTAAACGGAGCCATAATTGTAGCTACCACACAAGATTATGCTGAGATGTTCGGCATGGAATTTCAAAAAGGGCGATTTTTTTCGGAGTTCGAGCATCAAACAGGAAGTGACAGAGTTGTGATTGGACATTCTGTGGCTGAAAATTTATTTGGCAAAATTGACCCGATTGGACGTACCGTTCGCCTAATGGGACGAAAGGCCCAAGTTGTTGGCGTAATTGAAAGCACAGGTGAAGCATTGTTTAATCCTATTCGGTTTGACTGGGCAGTCATCGTGTCTTACAATATGGGTAAGAAATTAGCCAATTTAAAATCTGATAGATTCTTCGGAACGACATTAAATGTCAAAGCGAAAAAAGGAATTGAAATGGACCAGTTACGCGATGAAGTAACTGTTGCTCTCCGTTCCAGAAGAAAACAGCGCCCCAAAGAAGAAAATAACTTTAGTTTAAATGAATTGTCACTCCTATCCGGAATTCTGGACCAATTTTTTGGTGTATTGAACGGAATTGGAATAGTCATAGGAGGTTTTGCCCTACTTGTTGGTGCTTTTTCTGTGGCAAATATTATGTTTGTTTCAGTCAAAGAGCGTACTAGCCAGATTGGTGTTAAAAAGGCATTAGGCGCTAAACCAAATATTATTTTATTAGAATTTTTGATTGAATCCATCATCCTTTGCATCATCGGTGGCCTCATGGGCATTATAATAGTCTTTGGCTTGATGCAACTATTGACAAGTCAGATGGATAATTTTAATTTCGTCCTTTCTGCCGAGAATATTATTTATGGAATCTTCATATCCACAATTATCGGCGTCCTGTCCGGAATTATTCCGGCCTATTTTGCCGCACGACTTGATCCGGTTATAGCCATTCGAAAGTAGGCAAGGTTCGCGTCTGAAATTTAATTTATTTTTTTAGAGTTTCCAGTCTACAGTTCTGGGTCTTGAGTTCCCAACACGTAGTGCATTTACTGCCAACTGCTAACTGTCGACTGCTGCACCATTACGTCACTGCAACACTCGGTCCACTGTGCACTATCTATTCCTCTCCCAACTTCTTCACCATCGTCAATATTGTCGCTATAGTTACGGTTTCCCCACTTTCATCAAAAACGTCAACCAAAAATTTAACGATACCTTTTGGAATGTCTTCCTCATCACGCTTTTCCTGGTCCATTTTTTCCTTAACGGTCAATCGCACCGCAATAGTCATACCCGCATATACAGGCTTCGTAAATCGACATTCTTCCAAGCCATAATTCAAAAGAACCGGCCCTTTTTTTGCATCGACAAATAATCCCGCCGCTGCAGATAAGATAAAATACCCATGTGCAACACGCTGCTCAAATGTTGTTCCTTCCAATGTCGTGACATCGGTATGCGCATAAAAATGATCCCAACTTACATTTGCAAAATTTACGATATCTGCTTCTGTAATTGTTCGACCATGCGTTTCGATCGTATCTCCGACATTTAATTCTTCAAAGTGTTTTTGAAATGGATGCTTCCCGGGGTCTTTATATTTTCCACCGTATTGATACTGACTTGTAATTTCAGTTAAAGTGGTGGGGCTACCTTGAATGGCGCATCGCTGCATATAATGTTTCACACCGCGCATACCTCCCATCTCCTCGCCGCCACCTGCTCGACCTGGGCCACCATGAATTAACAGCGGCATGGGCGAACCGTGACCGGTACTTTCCAGAGCACTTTCCCGATTTAATACCAATATTCTGCCATGATAACTTGCTGCTCCCAAAACAAATTCACGAGCAATATTATCATCAAACGTTGCAATCGAACAACATAATGACCCCTTCCCTAATTTGCTCAACGCTATGGCTTCATCCACTCCATTATATGGCATGATCGTACTCGCAGGTCCAAAAGCTTCGATCTCATGCACGGCTAAATTGTCAAATGGTCGATCATTGACCATTAATATTGGAGAGACAAATGCTCCCTTGTCCGTTCCATCACCCACAGGTTGCACATCATTTAAGTCACCGAATAATATTTTATTTGATTTTAATAATTCGTCAACATTAGCCTTGACTTCTGCTACCTGATCATGTCCGGCAAGTGCTCCCATACGAACACCTTCAGCGGTAGGGTCCCCAATAATAGTTTTTTGCAATTGAGCTGCCAATGCTAAATGAACTTCTTCGACCATATTTTCCGGAACAAAAATCCGTCTGATTGCCGTACATTTTTGGCCACACTTAGTCGTCATTTCATTTCGGACCTCTTTTATAAAAAGCTTAAACTCTTCTTTATCGGGCGAAACATCTTCTCCAAGAACAATACAATTTAATGAATCGGCCTCCATATTAAATGGGACACTTTCTTCAACAAGCCTGGATGTACTTTTTAACATCTGTCCGGTACTTGCACTTCCAGTAAATGTTACCACATCCTGAGACATGACATGATCCAAAATACCTCTTGCTGAACCACATATTAATTGTAAACTTCCTTCTGGTATAATATTCGATGCAATAATATCTCGCACCATCGCTTCAGTCAAGAAAGAAGTTAAGGTGGCTGGTTTTACCAATGCCGGAACACCCGCCATGAGATTTACAGCTACTTTTTCAAGCATACCCCATATCGGAAAATTAAAAGCATTTATATGAATGGCTATACCTTCTTTAGGTACCATGATGTGATGACCAATGAATCCTCCATTCTTTGATAATGGGGCCATTTCTCCATCAACATGAAATGGGGTATCTGGAAATTTTCTTCGCAGACTTGCGTTTGCAAATAGGTTTCCAATGCCTCCTTCAATATCAATCCAGCTATCCTTTTTTGTGGCTCCCGTCTGGTAAGATATTGGGTAATATTTGTCCTTCATAGCGTACAAATGCAAGGCTAGCTTTTTGAGCATCAAACCGCGTTCTCGAAAAGTCATCTTACGTAGGACAGCGCCACCTGTCGACCTCCCATATGCTAATATTTCTGCAAAATCGAGACCTGCTGTGGAAGCATGGGCTATAGGTTCACCATTCACTGCATTTAATAGTAGTTTGCCATCTCCTTCTCCCTCCTGCCATGCGCCCATTACGTAATTCCCTAATTTGTTTGTCATATTTTTCTTTTGTGCCGGTAAAAGTAAAAAAGTAAGTGCGGTTCTGAATAAATTGGTGCAGCGAATTACACGGTTTAAGACTCTCCTAGGTAAATTGACCATTGTTTCACTTTCCAATCAGCTCTTGAGCACGGATAAACCTAAATAGTATGAAAGCTCTTAGAAATCCCATTTTGATCATGGCATTTGGCATGTTCCTTTTAAGTCATGTTGGCTTTAGCCAAAATTGTGTAATTGACAGTATGGTGGCTGAAATAGTTGACTGTCAAAATGATGAATTTTTCGTCATTATCGACTTTGTACACGATGGAACAAGTGATTCATTTCGTATTGCTGGAAATGGAACGGACTACGGCGATTTTGCTTACGATGATATTCCCATCACATTAGGCCCATTGGATGCCAATCAAACACAATATGAATTTGTCGTCGTCGATTTGGTCGAAATGAATTGCAGCGATTTTGTTGAAGTTGGCATTGTAGAATGTGATAGTTCGGACCTTTGCAATTTATTCGACTTAACCATTGAATTTGACGAATGTACCTCCGATTCCACCTATCGAATAACTGTGGATTTTGAACACGATAATACGGGAGGACTTGGGTTTGATCTTTGGGCGAATGACGAATTTTTTGATTTTTACGCGTATTCAAGCTTACCGCTGACCATTAATAATTTTCCATTAGGTCCAGGCACTGTAAATTTTCTAACCGTTTGTGATAATGACAATTTGAATTGCTGTACCGAAGCAGAATGGCCTACACCTCAATGCGGGAGTTCTGCGGATTGTGATATCCGTGATATTGAAATTGAAGTTGTCGATTGCGAAAATGATGAGTTTTTTGTGATAATTGATTTTATTTATGAAAATACATCCGATTCATTTAGAATTAGCGGTAACGGAACAGACTATGGGGATTATTCATACAATGATGTGCCCGTCACCTTGGGGCCATTAACGCAAGATCTAACACAATATGAATTTGTCGTCACCGATTTGGGATTCCCAAACTGTTCTGATTTTATAGAATTGGGAATTGTTAATTGCGATACAACGGTTGTCTGTGATATTTTTAATCTTGAAGTAGAATTTGATGAATGTACATCTGATTCCACGTATCGTGTTTTTATAGATTTTGATTTTGTCAATACGAATAGCGATGGCTTCTTCTTTTATATCAATGGAGAGTTTATTGACTTTGCTCCTTATGATCTTCTGCCCTTGACGATCAATAATTTTCCTGTTGGGCAAGGTATGACAAATTCATTTATGGTCTGTGATTCGGATAGCTCAAGCTGTTGCGGTGAAATCGAGTGGCCGACACCACAATGCGGAAGTGTTGATGAATGTGATATTCGAGATATTGAAATTGAAGTTGTTGATTGCGAAAATGATGAGTTTTTTGTAATTATTGATTTTATTTACGAAAACACAAGTGATTCATTTTCTATTGCGGGCAATGGAATAGACTACGGGGATTTTTCGTACACCGATGTTCCGATCACACTAGGACCACTTGCCGAAAATCAAACGGAATATGAATTTGTTATTACGGATTTAGGATTTCCAAATTGTTCTGATTTTATCGATTTAGGTATTGTAGATTGCGATACGATAGGGGCATGCGCTATTTTTGAGCTTGAAGTAGAATTCGACGAATGCACGTCAGACTCTACATACCGTATAACCATAGATTTTGAGCATGAAAATACCGGAGGTCTTGGATTTGACCTCTGGGCTAACGGTGACTTTTTTGATTTCTTCTCATATTCCAGTTTACCGCTTACAATTAATAATTTTCCATTGGGCCCGGGGATGACGAACTTTCTTGTAGTCTGTGACAATGATAACCCAAACTGTTGTGCGGATGAAGATTGGTCAACGCCTCAGTGCGGTGACATTTGTGAAATTGGTCCATTGACTATTGAGGAATTTGAGTGCGATAGTTTCGAATTTTATCTGGAAGTAGACTTTGACTTTGTTAATGTTTCAGATTCATTTAAAATTGTTGGAAACGGAAGCCAATATGGAATATTTAATTATAACGATGTACCAATTGTATTGGGACCTTTGTCGGTGAATGCTGTATACAACGAACTTATAGTTATGGATTTGGGGAACCCGGATTGTATGCGTTTTACACAACTTGATGTTGACTGCGCCAGCAATTTATTATGCGGTTTGTCCGAATTAGATATTGAAGTTGGCGATATAGTCACGGATTCGACATTTGAGTTGACATTTACTTTCGACTACCAAAATACTTCTGATAGTTTTCATGCTTTTTCTGGAAATATGTACGTTGGGACGTTTGCCTATGCTGATTTACCTATTACGATAGAAGAATTTCCATCACGGGATTTACCATATGAGTTATTACGCGTTTGTGACATGACCTTCATGGACTGTTGTGTTGTAGTTGAATTTATGGTTGGTGATGGCAGTGATTGCCAAATTTCGGACCCTGTTGCCGAAGTAGCAGAGTGCGCAGGTGACTCTGTATTCGTCTTTGTGGATTTTGTAGTGCAAGGCGGTAGTAGCGCTGGTTTTGAAATTATAGGCAACGGCTATCACTATGGTGAATTTGACTATGACGATTTACCCGTACTTATATCATTTACGTACACACCCGGTGATTTTGTTGATTTGATCATTCGAGATTTGATTAATGAAAATTGTTTGAATTATACATTCATCGACGAGGTGGATTGTGATCCGGAATGCGCGATTTCCGATATTGAAATTGATTCTATTATTTGTACCTCAGATACGACTTATAGTTTTATTCTCGATTTTGAGTATGAAGGTACGGGTGGATTGGGATTTGATATTTGGGCCAATGGAACCCATCTGGGATTTTATAATTACGGAAGTCTACCAGTTACTATAGAAGACTTTCTGCCTACCGGTGTTCAAATCGATCAATTTCTAGTATGTGATAATGATAATCCGAATTGCTGTGAGGACTTTAATATTCCAACCCCGCAGTGTATTTCAGGATTGCATAATCCGGATGACCGAGTAAACTTAGAAATTAGATCAACACCGGGCAATTTATTTATCTCTTCGACCGAAACGGGTTATATCGAGTTGTTCGACATGACTGGACGAGTCGTGAAGCCTTCAATAAAAATGGATGTAGAAGTTAAAGTACAGGGACTCGCCGCTGGTGTATACATAATAAAATTTACAGGGCATTGGGGGCAGTTTGGGCAGAAGGCCGTATTTGTTTCCGGATAATAACCTGAATTCTGCAAGCGCCTGCAGTTCAAAGAGGTGTCAGTAGAATTGACTTGTGGAGAAAATGTGTCAAATGTGGTTAGTAATTGCCATATCATACGCATCGCGGTCATTACATTTTTGACTAGCATCTTATTTTCTGCGACACAATCATCCTACCTATAAGGGAGACCGAATCTTACTCAGTCAATTACGGAATGTTAAAAACGTTGCTTTTACGTTGAAATTCTAGTATATTTAGAATGATATGCTGTAAGACATGCTGAAACAATAAGCGTGTTAGTAGGTTAACTTAATTTTTAGTTATGAAGCTTGTTCTAGCTATTTTGACAATTGCATGTATTTCTTCTTGCCAACACCGCTCCTTAGTGCTAGAAGAAATTGAAGAAGAACGTTCCGAATTAAAATTTGGAGCCATCTATATTTCTTGCGAATCACCAGCATGGGAATTTAATTTTGCAGATTTATTTCTATGTGAGCAAACTGAATCTGCTCCAATCGAATTAAATCCAGATCATGCATGCCCTATGTCTTCTATTCAAAGAGAAATAGGTGAAGTCACAATAAACTTCACAGATGATTATAGCCTTGGCAGAATGAAAATTGAAGTCGCCGAAAATGTATTCATGGAAGATGAATCGGGAAACGTTGTTCGAACCAATTATGTGGACGACAATGAAGTGTGGTACATGTCTGAGCATGATGTTCGATTGAAGTTGTCGATTGTCAACGCCTATGTCGGCGGTTGCTTCCATGAATTACTGCGTTGGGAAACGATGAATTGAGTATTGAATAGCATCGAGAAGGGAATATGGATCCTATTGGTTGATGTTTGAGACGTGCTTTAATTCTATTCTGCGATTGCTACGGGTGCTCATGTGCTTTTATCTTTCACCATCATTCAACTTAGATCCCACAAGATTCGACAAGCTTCAGCCAACAACGGTCGTGTACATTGAATACATATTTACTTGTTTTGTCCGTATTTTTGGGTATCGTTAATTGTTTAAAACTATGAAAAGCGCTTTCTTTCGGATTACTCCTGTAGCATTATTGGTTTTTAATTTCGTTATTTTCTGTGAATTGAATGGGCAAAACGTGCACATTCCGGATTCGCAGTTTTACCAGGCCTTGATCGAGCGATTTGTGGATGTCGATATGGATGGACAAATATCGGTAGACGAAGCGTCGCAAGTCCATCAATTGAACATCCGCAATGAAGATATTAAAGACTTAACCGGAATCGAAGCATTTGCAAACTTAGATGTTTTAAACATATCAGAGAACCCAATAAGTCGTTTGAACTTGCCTGCCTCAATTGAACTAGATGTGCTGAATATGAAAGGTACGCAAATCGAAGAATTGCACATAGAAAATTGGCAACGCCTCCATACGTTGGATGCGAGCTCATCCCCATTACTTCGACTGGTAATTCCTCCGGCAAATAACATTTGCAATTTATATCTTAATGACAATTATGCGCTAAAAACGCTTGTTATAGGCAATGCTTCAAAATTGGTAGAATTTAATTCCACACCATTCCACACACCATATGCGCTTGATACATTGATTGTCGATTCCCTATTTCAAGATTTAGTAGTGCTCAACGACAATGTGAACCAACATTTTGAATTACGCAATGTATTTAATATTTTACAAATTGAAAACAGATTTCCACCCAATGAGGAAGGCACTATGGTTATTGACAATGCACCACAGACTAACTTGATACGTGTTCTTCGAAGTGATAGCGTCCATTTGTTTAATCTCCCCGCTCTGGAAGTCGCAATTTTAAATCAAATAGAAACCAGACTTCTTGATTTAAGTGATTTTCCATTGTTACACCATTTTTCAGTAACAGGCAATGTAGATTCGTTTATTGTGCAACATCTGGAAGGAATTGATGGAATTTCATTGCATGAGTTTAAATTACAATCTCAATACGTCGCGATCGAGTCTATGCCAAACCTTCAAGAATTGACGATCGGCGAAGGGAATATCCACCATTTGACTATTAGCAGTTTACCGAAATTGACTCGGCTGCGGATTGAAGTAAATCATGTCGAGCGATTTGAAATGAACGATGTACCCAAGTTGGAGTTTTTTGATAGTTCAGTGAATAAGATTGAGCATTTTGATCCAAACGATTATCCGATGTTGCGTCGAATTGATCTACATCGATGTATTGTTCGGACAATCGATATTAAAAACAATCACCAATTAGAAGTTCTGCGCATAACTAGTGATTCGTTACGAACACTTGACCTTTCCAGTATTTCGGAATTACGAGAATTGCTTGTTGGCAATGCCCCGTATTGTTTCTTGAAATTACGCCAATTACCAAAACTGGAAAATCCGGTTTTGCACAGGTTGCAAAAACTGGAATTCAATGATGGACTGGCCTTTTCTGTGTCGGATGAAATAAATATTTCATCACTAATTTTGGATACCTTGGTTTTGGATAATATCTCTGATACTGGAAAAATCCATGTCGCGCATTTCCACCAGGATGTGTTTATGGTGATTCAGAATAGCCTTCATGTAACTGAGATTGAATCACAAACAAATCGACATGTGTTGCATGTAATAAATCTTCCAAATCTCGATGAAGTACTTCTTTCACAACTTGAGGAAATAAAATTAATAAATGTATCATCATTGCGAAAAATTCAAATTTACGGTGCGCCTGAGTTACAAACCATAAACTTGAATCCATCCGCATCGAATGCCCTGGAATATTTAGCAATTTGGAATACTGGTATGAACGCCTTACAAATAGATGCCTTGGACGTTCGGAAGTTGACTTGGCTTGATCTACATAATAATAAATTGGAGGATTTTCACTTACGGGTTGCTCATCCCAACATGACGGTAGATTTAAGCGAAAACCTTCTTACAACATTTGAATATTCGGATGCCCCGGGCATTGTAAATCTAAGTTGTGATTTGTCTGATAATCTGCTCGAATATTTCATTTTACCTGATGTGGAGGGATTTACAAATTTTGAACTAGAAAATAATGAGCTAAAGGCCATATTTACCCGACAAGATGATTTGACCATGGGGTATAATGATAACCCCGATCTGTCCTATGTTTGTGTTGTACCGGAGTTGTTTCATTTTCATCAACTTTATGTGCGGATTGCGCTTGACTTGGTTAATTGCGTTGTGGATAGTACCTGCACTTTGGCTCCTCCCGCTCGATTTTCTACTATCGAAGCATCGAGTTATTGGAAACTGACCAACGCAGACTCATGTGATAACCATCAATTTTTTCCTTTTGCCACGTATGACGTGTCAATTGATCAATTGGGATTCAGCCATGTATTTTCGTCAAATGAAAATCCGACGAAAATACTTTTGTTCTATGAAGGAGATGTGGAAATCACCGCACAATGTCAGAGTCCGTTAAGTCAAAGTGAATTCGTAGAAGAGCATCATATCGTGAGTGATGATGTGATTCAAACGTCTTTTTGTTTTGAGGTCGAAGATTATTGCGATATGGGTGTGCAAGTCGTCGGATTTGATCGATTTTCTCCGGGGTTTGAAACACGATTTGATATTCTCGTACAAAACGTAGGGTCAATTGCCGCACCGGTCGAAGTCACGTTGAATTATAATGCAAATGTGCAACAGTATGATCACGCCGATATGCCTCCAGCAAGTGTTTCTGGTGATTTTATTACGTGGGATTTGCCCATGATAGAGGCTTTTGAAAATGAGAAAATATCCGTCTACTTTCGTCTGAATTCACCCATGGATACGCCACCGTTGAATGCTGGCGATATTCTTGAATATTCTGTGGAGATCGAATCGGACTGCTACGATTCGGATTCCGAAAATAATGTTTCGAGTATTGAACTTCGGTTGACTAATTCCTTCGATCCGAATGATAAAACATGCCTCGAAGGTTCTGTACTGGACGTTAGCCGAATTGGAGGATATGTGCATTACCTCCTGCGTTGCGAAAATACGGGGAATGCAGAAGCCACACATGTAACAATACGAGACGAAATTGATGAATCAACATTTGATATTGGTAGTATTCAAATTGTCGACGCTTCGCACCCAGTTCAATTGAAAGTGGAGGGCAACGTGGCGTCGTTCATATTTCGCGACATAGATCTACCTTTTGAAGATATGCACAACGATGCCTACGTTGTATTTAAGATAAAGTCCGGGTCAGCCTTGTCACAAGATGATGAATTACATAACACCGCTGATATTTTCTTTGATTACAATTATCCGATCCGAACAAACACAACAGTCACTGTTTTTGAATTGTTGAATGGACGCTTTGAAACACCCGCTGACAACTACGTCGCATGCACGCCTAATCCTATTTGGGATGATGTCCGAGTTGAGTGCGCTTCGAAATTCGATCGGATGTCAATATTCACGCTTAATGGAAGATTGATTGCGACAAAACAATACGCTCAAGGAGCTAATTTTCATCATTGGAATTTGTCCGATATTCCCATAGGTAATTACCTCTTGCAACTGACTTACAAAAATGAATCTGTAGGTCGCTCTACGATTTGTATTCATTAAATGTGACTTTTGAATAGAAGTTTTTCATATCCATGGCAGCTTAATTAAAACGCTCATACCTTGATTAAGTAGCCTGCGGGTGTTTCGGTATCTTGTACATCTAATTTTTTTACGCAAAGTTTACAGAATGTGCAAATGGTATGGCGTGGCCATTACACGCAATTCTTTTTTATTTGACTTCGATATACCGAATGACACAACAGCATCCATGACAATCGGCTTACAAGTGCAAGGACTTAACAACAATAGATTTGAAGATGCTTTTTGCGAAATGGACATGAAGATTTATCTCAAATCACATCTACGAATAAATCAATAGACAAATCGATAGCCTACACCTTTAAGTGTTATTATCTGAACAGCGTCGTCTTGTTCAAAATATTTTCGGAGTTTTCGAATGTACACGTCGAGGTTTCGGGAATGGAAAAACGAATCGTCGCCCCATATTTTTTTCAATATTATCCGCCTATCAACAACACCTTTATTTGATTGTAGAAGTAGAACTAATAATTCGTGTTCGCGATGTGATAGCTGCCTGATCTCATCTGCAAGAACTAACTCTTGTTTTATAGGATAATATGAAAATCTTCCAATGTTAATGGTCTGTTCTTCGACTATATTCGGTGTCGCATTTTGCGTCGTCATGCGAATCAAATTTTCAATTCGAGCATGTAGCTCTTGCATGCTAAATGGCTTTTTAAGATAGTCATTACCACCGCTCGAAAAACCCTCTACGACGTCACTGGCTGTATTTTTTGCGGTTAAAAATAAGATAGGGATTTGATCATTTAGGGAGCGGATCTTTTTGGCTAACGTATACCCGTCCATTTTTGGCATCATAATATCCAATATGCATAAATCGTAAGTTGAGTTTTCATACAACTCAAACCCTTCCAAGCCGTCCGAGCCCGTTTCTACTCTATAACCTTTCGCAATCAAGCTTTCCGTAACTAATTCAGAGAGCACTTTTTCGTCCTCTACATACAGAATACGTGCTTTGCGAATACTCATCGGGGCAGTAAAATTTCAACCAGCATACCACCGGCTTTTTGATTGGAAACTGATATTGATCCTTTATGCAAATCCACCACTTTTTTAACGTATGCTAAACCTAGTCCATGACCTTTTACGTCATGAATGTTCCCTGTAGGAACACGATAAAATGGGTCGAATATTCTCGAAATATGCCCTTCCGGAATGCCAGGTCCGTTGTCTGTGATTTCAATTAGCAAGGCATCTGATTGAGGGCGTAAATTAACTATTACATGCGGTGATGCTGGACCATATTTTAAACTATTTTCCACAATGTTTGTAATCATACCTTCGTATAAGACAGCGTCAAATACCATTTCGAAGGCATCCATTTCGGTGATATATTCAATGTTGCCGTTATGCTCAGAGGCTAGGAATTTTAAATTGTCAAGTACCTTAGAGGTAAAGGAAATGACATCAATACGTACCTTGTTTAATGCATCAGCTTGGGATTTACTCACTCCCATCAAAATACGCTCGACCAATTGAGTCAAGCGATTGAGTTGGTCGGCTGCGATTCCAGCGTACCGCTGAATATCCGTATGAAGTTTTTTGGATTGGATTGCTTCAAGGGCAAGGCTTGCCGTTGTAATTGGTGTATTTAATTCATGTGTAATATTTGCAATTAAGTCAGACTGAGCATCTGCCAGTATTTTTTCTTGTTTTAGATTTCGATAGAGAAGATAAAAGGTATATGCAGTCAGCAAAAGTAATCCCAGTGCAATTAATATTTCTGGTAAAATAGCCATGTATAAAAAACCTGTATAGCCATGAACCGCTACTTGCGCTCCAGTGCCAAGCGCTAAGTCGACGTACGGCGTGGAAGTGATTCCGGTCTCTACAGGTAAACTATCGGAAGCTAAGAAAATAATATGCGTATTTTCTGGAACAGAGCGCTCCCTTGCCAATTCATCAAACGCTCCTTGAAGTAAGACGGACAATTCCGTATTCAGGTCGCGCATAGAATCAACACCTGTAAACAGATTCAAGTATAAGCCTATAGACCCTGGTATTTTCCGTATTTTATTTAATTCATTACTTCTGAAGACAGGAAAATGAGAGCGTCGTCGAATACCATCATTCAATGTTTTTATTGTTACTTGTACAGAGTCGAGATCAACATGATGCTCGGCGTCCCGAAACAGGAATCGTCGACGGAATTTAGGAAGCGAAACAACGGTGTCTAATTCATTAAGCAATGTAGTCTCCACAGACCGTGCGGACATCATCATCATGTGATCTATTTCACGTTGCAACTGTCGATTCTCACGTTGGTAAGATTGATATAACCAATGCCCCAGAAAGGCAACCAGTCCTATCATACTTGTACTCATGAGGATGGCTATTCGTCGATATGCAAATGGCTGTTTCATCAATATGGGCTTAAAATTAGATCGCTTTTTCTAATTTATGTGGGACTGTTAACCTTAATTAACCTTAATTCTCGTGACATTAACCTAGCGTGCAGGGGTATTCTCGTAGTTTTGGGTCAAATAAATAAAAGATATGTTACGATACACTTTCTTATCCATTTTATTGTCAATTCTGTCTATGCCACTACTTGCGCAGTTGACAGGCGAAATTATCTATGAGGAAAAATTGAATCTTCACATGCGTATTCCAGAAGAACGCGCTGAAATGAAAGA
This sequence comes from Saprospiraceae bacterium, assembly GCA_028279185.1. GTDB lineage: Bacteria > Bacteroidota > Bacteroidia > Chitinophagales > Saprospiraceae > JANQSS01. The sequence continues at coordinate 79,407 of JANQSS010000226.1, forward strand.
AATGATACCGGAATTTCGAACGGAAGAGATGCACTTGATCTTCAATGAGGAAGAAGCTGTCTATAAGAAATATGAAAACCCTGACGCCGTCAAGGATGAAGATGTAGATATGAGCGGCCGGGGCGGACCACGAATTAGAATGCGTGGCATGCGTTCTAACCAAATATTATATCAGGACTACCAAAATTTTGAACGACTGGAACAACGAGAATTTTTTGATAAAAAATTCCTCATTTCGGGAGAGCCGCATACGTTTACATGGAAATTAACGAGCGAAACTAAGAATGTCGGAGACTACACAGCTCACAAGGCAACGTTTTCGGATTCGATGCGGTCAATTGTGGCTTGGTTTGTTCCCGAATTAGCAGTACCACTGGGTCCAGGTGAATATGGGCAACTTCCTGGTTTAATTCTACATGTCGATATAAATGAAGGTGAACGCACGTTGACAGCTACCTCTATTGAATTACGTGATGTAGATGCAGAGGAAATTATTAAACCAACCAAGGGTAAGAAAATGACAAATGAAGAGTTCCGTAAAATGGTTCGCGAAAAAATGAAGGAAAACGGAATGGGACAAGGAGGTCCACGTATGCATATCAGAAGGCGACCTGGATAGTTTCAGAGTTAAAAAGCATTTAACTCCTTTTTTATGCAGCACTTATAGTATAGGTCAATTAGATATTTAAATATGAACCGAATTAGTATTCTCGCACTACTTTCTTTTTGTTGCTGGATGGTAAATGTATCATCAGCCCAAACCAATAAATTCATCAATATTTCCGGAAACCTTGCTGATAGTATTTCTCAGGAAGCGTTGGTTAGTGCGACCGTCGTGCTCATGCAACCTGCGGATTCGGTCATGGCATCTTTTAATATCACAAATACCGACGGTAAGTTTATACTTCGTCGGGTTTCGCCAGGAGACTATTGGCTCCAAATTACATACATTGGCTATGAACCCATCAATAGGACCCTTGTCGTTGCAGGGGATCAAAAGGATATGACATTAGGAACAATATTGATGCACCCCGCTACGGAAATGCTAGATGGGGCAACCATTACAGATGAGCGCATAGCAGTCCGAGTTAAGAAGGACACGATTATTTATAATGCAGATGCTTTTAAAACGCAGCCTAATGACGTTGTAGAAGACCTATTAAAAAAGATGCCTGGCATTGAAGTCGAAAGTGATGGAACCATTACGGCTGAAGGCGAGGAAGTTGAAAAAATATATGTTGATGGAAAGGAATTCTTTGGAAGTGACCCAAAAGTTGCGACGAAAAACCTACCGGCGAGAGCGATTAAAGAGGTTCAGGTATTCGATAAAAAATCAGAGATGGCTCAGTTCTCCGGAATAGATGATGGAATCAGATCTAAAACGATAAATCTCAAGTTAAAGGATGAGTTTAAAAAAGGGGCCTTTGGAAGCATAACAGGCGGGATAGGTACAGAAGAACGATACAATGGAAAGTTTAATATTAATTCGTTCAATAAAAAAACGCAGCTGTCATCGCTAGGACAAATCAATAATATAAATGAGCAGGGTTTCTCATTTAACGAATACATCAACTTTATGGGGGGCATGTCGAATCTCATGCGCAACGGCCGAGTTAGAATAAATTCAGCCACTTCAGCCATACCCATTTCCGGCGGACTTTCAAATGGTGATACCCGGACAGCAGGGGCAGGATTTAATTTAAATCACGAGTTGTCTAAAAAGACGCAAGTAAGCGGTACATACTTCTATAGCAACCTGGATAATTTGATCGAAGAAGATCGAAATAGAAATTTCTTCCAAGATCGAGGATCCTTTGACGTGCAAGAATTTGAATCTACGGACACAAAAAACCAGAGCCATCGAATTTCCGGAAGAATAGACCATGAAATTGATTCGACACAAACATTAAAATTTACAACGGCGTATTCTTACAATGATATTGCCTATGAATCTGTATTAAATTCAAGAAGCTTTAATGGAAATACCTTGAAACTTCAAAATACAAGTGATGTTACAAACCAAGCCGAAGGGCAAAACCATAGCTTCGATGCGAATTTAACATATCGGAAGAAGTTCAAAAAGAATGGTCGCTCTGTGACATCCACGCTTTCTTATGCGCTTTCACCAAGTGATCAAGGTGCCGACCTGGAATCCGAGAATACATTTTATAATCGTGATAGCACGAGCCTGCAATCATTCTCGCAGGTACAAGATGAAGAGTTACGGGAGCAGGAGGTGGAATGGTCGACAACATGGACAGAACCACTTGGTGGACGCAAATACCTTGGTCTTACGTACGCATATACACGGGCGGACAATGATGCGGATAAAGAAGTTTTTGATGTCGATCCGGATGGAAATGAAACGATCAATGCTGAATTGAGTAATGCTTTTGATCAATTAACTACTTACCATCTTGGTGAGGTTGGATTTAGATGGCTTTTTGATAAAACGAATGTGAATGCTAAAATTGGCATTCAACGATCAGCATTATCAGGAGATATCGTAGGACAGACTGTACCCATCGAATCGGATTTTACGCATGTACTACCGAGTTTATCGTGGAATTACGATTTTAGTAGGACGAAGAGTATTTCACTGAACTATTCGACCAATATTACACAACCCACCTTACGTCAATTACAGCCGATAGTTGATAACTCAGATCCGTTGAATATTTACATGGGAAATCCAAACCTAAAGCCAGAATATAGACATAACGTGCGCTTGCGATTTCGAAATTTTAGCCAGTTTTCGAATACCAGCCTTTTTGGACACATAAACCTTAATATTACTGAAAATCAGATTGCAAATTCAACGACAATCGATGAACGATTTACACGGACCATAACACCGGTCAATATCGACAATAATTTACGCGCGTCCATGTGGACATCCTTTTCTGCACCATTGCGCTTCATTGATTCAAAAATTCGATTGGCAATTGATGGTTCATTCAATGATGGACAAACATTTATTAATGGTGAGGCAAATGAAACTGAGCGTTTTACAAGTGGATTCAATATTTCAATTGAAAACAAAAAGAAAGAACTTATCGATTGGGCTTTTGGGTTTGAATATTCCAATTCAAAAACATCTTATTCAAGTGGAAATCTGGTTAATCAAACTTTTAATAATCAAACGTATTGGGCAGAAATTACAAAGGATATTGGTACGTGGTCAGTTGGAACCGATTTTAATATGACCGTATATGAAGACAATGCCTCAGATGCCAATCAGACGCTTCCCATTTGGACTGCATATGTCTCCAAATTATTGTTCAATCAGAAAATAGAAGTTAAACTATCGGCCTTCGACATACTTGATCGAAATATTGGTTATAGCCAAAATGCGGACTTAAATTACATTGAAGAGGTTCGAAGTAATTCTATTGGACAGTACTTCATGGCAACTGTCGTCTATACAATAGGTACATTTAAAAATAATGCGTTTCAAATTACTGGACCTCGACGACGTCGTTAGAACTCATGAAATACTGAAGTCGTCTGCGTCTTGATGAAAAGGAAAATTGGTGCGAAAATCCACTAACTTTTCATACGATAATTTTGCATAGATTATTTCATCGTGGTCAAATCCCTGAGCAAGGTATGTTCCTGCCATATCTAAAATAGCGGATTGACCGTTATATGAATTATTGTTTGCGTCCTGACCAATCCTATTCACGCCAATGACGTACGACAGATTTTCGATCGAGCGTGCGCGCAAGAGGGTAGACCATGCCTGAACGCGAGCCATAGGCCAATTGGCAACATAGAGCAAGACGTCATAGTCGGATTCATTGCGCGCCCAAACCGGAAACCGCAAGTCGTAACATACATTCAATCGAATACGCCAGCCGTTGACGTCAACGGTCTTTTTTACATGTCCGCCCGTATATTGCTTGTGCTCACCTGCCAACGTAAATAGGTGCCGCTTGTCATAGTGTTCAACTTCTCCAGAAGGGCGAACAAAAAGGAACCGATTAAAATATTGGTTATTTTCTTGAATGATGACGCTGCCTGCGACTACCGAGTCAAGCTGCTCGGCCATTTTATGCATCCATTCTATCGTAGGACCCGTCATGGTTTCGGCAAGCGGCTGTGGAGTCATGGAAAACCCAGTCGAGAACATTTCTGGTAATAGAACAATATCTACCGGTCTATCAATTGAGTCAATTTTTTGCCCAAAATGGATATGGTTGGCAACTGGATTTTCCCAACTTAATGTTGTTTGTATAGCGGCAATAGATAATTCTTGCATGATGTAATGCTTGCGTTATAAATTAGATAACAACTTTCCCGCTTCGCGCAATGTCTGATCGGATTTTGCAAAGCAAAGTCGAATAAAACGATCGTCATGTCGGTCGTGATAAAAATAAGATATAGGGATAGCCGCCACACCATGTTCTCGTGCTAGCCGTTCACAGAATGACATGTCATCTAGGTCGCTTATTGATGAATAATTTAATAATTGAAAGTACGTTCCAGCAGTTGGAATGATATCAAATTTTGAATCCACCAGTGACTCGAGAAGAACGTCACGCTTGTTTTCAAAAAAATTGTTTAGCGATAAATATTCATTCGGGTCATCAAGAAAATTCGCAAGTGCATGTTGGACGGGTGTATTGCAAGAGAACACTAAAAATTGATGCACTTTTCTAAACTCCGCTGTTAATTTTTCAGGTGCAACGCAGTAGCCCATTTTCCAACCCGTATTATGGAATACCTTGCCAAATGAAAAACAAACAAGCGATCGCTTTTTTAAAGCCGGGTATTTTAGCGCGGTCTCATGATTCGCCCCCTCGAATACCAGGTGTTCGTATACTTCATCTGAAAGTACAATGAAATCATATTTTTCAGCGAGTCTACTCAATTGTGCCATATCCGAAGCTGTCCACAAAGCGCCGGTAGGATTGTGCGGCGTATTCATAATGAACATTGAAGTGCGTGATGACAACTTGGATTCAATCTCATCCCAGTCTATCTCGAAACGAGGAGCACGCAGTTTTACAAAAACAGGGATACCCCCGTTCAATTCTATGGCAGGTAAATAGGAATCGTAGCAGGGCTCAATTACTAAAATTTCATCCCCCTTTTTTATCAAGGCCGTGATAGCGGTATAAAGTGCCTGTGTTGCACCTGCCGTAATAGTGATTTCCGAATCAGGATCACAAGTTACGTTGTACAATCTGCTAATTTTATCACTTAAGCAACGTCGCAGAGCCGGTACACCTGGCATAGGTGCATACTGGTTATGACCTTCGACCATTGCTTCGTTAACGAGTCGCATTAGCGTAGTCGATGGTGAAAAGTCTGGAAATCCCTGCGCCAAATTGATGGCACCTACTTCGTTTGCAAGCTTCGACATCACGGCGAATATACTCGTACCCGTATTCGGCAATTTAGATGTTGTATGCAATTTGTTTTAATTTAGTGATTGAAGTGTGAATATAGGTAAGTTGTAAATTATCAGAATAAAATGAACGTAATTAGAATATTGATAGTAACAATATTTATTTTTGGGTGTCAAAATGATGACAGTATCATACAGCATGATTTTTCAATTACGGGTATTTTTTTATCTAATTGTGGGTTTGAATTTGAAACGGAGCAAACAATTGAACTTAACTGCTTTGATATTGCTTTAACGGAGTGGTGTGTGGAAGGTATAGAAGCGGAGCTTTGTAGTCAAGATAATATTGGAATACTTCTTCATGAAGCACACATGAGCGGAGTGTCAATAACAAGCTGCGTAAAAATCACAGAAAAAAAGACGGATAGAATATCAGTGCACTCCTTGCCGTTATCTTTGAACGATACTGTGAATTCGAATTTACTCTGGGAGAAAATTTCTGGGAGTGCAACTTTCATGGCAGACACAATGCCTTTTTTACTAGCAAATAACTCTGATACGTTGAACTACAACTGGACACGTGAAAATTTGTATTTGGGAATTCGGTATCAAAATGAAGACTTGAACTATCGCTACGGTTGATTGGAATTCAAAATATTGGAAAATTACAGGGTATCAATTAAGGCAGGTGAGATATAAATTATTTAAGTCTTTCTCGATATATACAATCGCCTTATAGCATTGCCAAGCGAGAGCGTGTTATTATCGACTTAATAAGTCTATTGTCGTGAAACTAGTCCTCGCGGAATGCCCAATTCCTGAAATTCCATTTCAATAGGCTCAACCGGAATGACATCAACAATGTCTTGTGAAAACAGACGGATTCCAAATGCCGCAGAGGCATCATCATCTGGAACGGGTTCTACTGAAATGAATGCGCGTTCGCCTAACAAATTGGGTGGAAACTGATTATTGCCCTCTAATAAGTCACCTCCGGGTGCATTATATCCAGCTTGAGGACCACTATATAGATCGGAAAGATCAGCCATCAATGGGTCAGAAAATTTGCCCAATGAAAAAGTCGTGTCGTCGACTGTAACCCATGTTTCATACATCCAATTTGTATTTAGCGCCGGCAAATCTAGCGTCGATTGACTAGTAGAGGTATTGAAATACCATAGTCCGGATGTCTCGTTGGAGAGTGGACCATTCGTCGGGGTAGAAAGAATATATGAGGCGCTTGAGCTTGAAAAATCAACATCAATTGCTCCACTGTTGGAAGGAAGTAAGACGGCACCTTTATTGACAAAATCGCCGGCCATAAAACGAACATTACTTGGCACGTCCCCAATGGCATCTTCAACTTCCAAGGTTAGCAGAACGCCATCACCTGCAAGTAATCGTTCCCGCTCAAGTCCAAAAAGTGATTGAGACAAAATCCCGTTTGAAGCAACTGTAAAATCACCTAATAAGACGTATGATGTTCCTTCACGCAACCATAGTGCATAGACGTAGCCATCTCCGAGTTGTGTTATGCCACTCAGTTGGAGTGACAGTGTGCCAGAAGACATACTACCTTCATCATCATCGCACGCTACAAACATTGTCCCGATAATCAGGCAAATCAAAAGAGTTGAACTTCTCAAGTTTTTCATCAATTTCTAAACGTATTTAAAAGTGCAAATGTAGGTGTTAACGATGTAATGACAGAGCTAATAGCTAGGACTATGGTACGACTATCCAATCATTGATGGCTAACTTCTTTTCCGGCCAAAAATTCGAGAAAAGAATCGCTTTTCGAACTCCCAAAAGAATTTAAATTGTCCAAAAATGAACCCATAAAGGAGTAGTAATAAATTATAAACAGGTAAAATGAATATGTAGTACAGTATATAAAAAATCATCGAGGGGTCTTCACCTTGGAAAAGAGCACGTAAAATTGGTTTCTTAATAAAAACAACAGTCGTTCCTGTCAAAGCAAAAACGATTAAAATAATAATCACCTGACGTGGACTGACATTCCATCGCAATTGTAATTTCCTAACCCAAACTGGAATACCCATAATTCTACTTTATTCTACCCAATCCGCAATAAATACATTTGTAGCACGTGTTCCACCATTAAATCGATTTGATGAAAACACCAATTTAGTACCGTCCGGCGAAAACATCGGAAAAGAATCAAAGGTATCATCATAGGTTATCTGTTCCAATCCCGAGCCATCTATGTTTATCATGTATAGGTTAAAAGGGAATCCTCGTTCACTTTCGTGATTAGAGGAGAAAATTATTTTTTTACCGGAAGGATGAAAAAATGGCGCCCAATTGGCATTTCCTAAATCAGTGATTTTACGTAAATTACTTCCATCAACATTGCACACATATAGCTCCATTTCAGTTGGCTGCACGAGACCTTGTTTTAATAAGTTTTTATATGTTGATTGCTCCTCTTCAGTCTTTGGGCGTGAGGATCGGAATATCAGCTGCTTTCCATCCGGACTAAAAAAAGCCCCTCCATCATACCCTAATTCAAAGGTTACCTGGCGCACGTCGCTGCCATCCAATCTCATCGTATACAACTCCAGATCTCCAGTTCGCATGCTCGTGAACACGATCAGGTCTCCATTTGGGCTAACCGTTGGTTCGGCATCATATCCAGGTGTTGTCGTCAAGCGTTTCGTCGTATTGCCCTTTAAATCTGCCAGGTATATATCAAATTCGGGATAGATCGGCCAAACATATTTTCCATCTGGGCTTCTATGCGGTGCCTCCGGACATGTTTCGTGTTCTGCATGTGTTGAGGCATAGATGATTTCTTTATTTCCTGGCATAAAATAGGAACACGTTGTACGCCCTTTGCCGGTACTCAACATTGGAAGTTTTCCATCTGGGCTTAACGGTTTTGTCAAATCATACAAGAAAATTTGATCACAAGGAATACCCCAGTCCTCATTCGTTATTTGTAATACAAGCTTGCTGTTGTCAAAGCTCCAATAGGCCTCAGCATTATCTCCGCCAAAGGTGAGTTGACGAACGTTTTTTAGGTGTTTTTCCTGTTCATATCGTTTATCATCTGGCCCAATGAAGTCTCCTAAAGCCTGATCTGCTGTAGGTTGGTGTACTTTACAGGCGCCAAAAGTGAGCAGGATGAAAACAAATGAGATGTATAACTTATTTATCATTAGTTGGTAATTTGTTGGCCAAAAGACAATATTTGTGCTATTCTTTGGCGACCACAAAGAAAATCATTACCCACCATAAACCCATTAAATTGAAATGATGTTTTACAGATTATTTACACTCCTGTTACTTCTATCGGCGGTGGCTTGCTACAATCCCCTTTATTTATATCAACAAAAGGAACGTGGCACGGACGACGCTATGTTATATACCGATGTTGCTTTTCTTGCTCATGATGATCAAGAAGGCCGGGCGACAGGCACCAAAGGAGAGCGAACAAGCGCCAAGTATATTGCAGAACGTATGCGGCGCATAGGACTTGAACCGGCTGGAGAAGGCTTGTCCTACCTTCAGTCTTTTGATTTTAGCGGCAACCCGCATGTCCCACAGGACGAAACGTCAACTGGAATCGGCTATAATGTGCTTGGATTTATGGACAATCCAGGTGAATCTGTCATTGTAATTGGTGGACACTATGATCACCTTGGACATGGAGGTTTCGGGTCTTTGCATGTTGGAGAACCAGCAATTCACAACGGTGCGGATGATAATGCAAGCGGTATCGCAGTCATGCTATGGCTTGCTGAAAAGTTGCAAGATTCTCCGATTCAGAGTGATATATTATTCATAGCTTTTTCGGGAGAAGAATATGGTCTTCTTGGATCCAATTATTTTACAAAATCAGTTCTCGGAGCAAACCACAAGTATAAATTCATGATTAACATGGACATGGTTGGTAGACTCGATGAAATGCGGGGTGTTGCAATTAATGGAGTAGGGACAAGCCCAATTTGGAATATCGTCATTGGTGAATCAAATATTGATAATTTAAAAATTGTCAGTTCCGAATCCGGTTCTGGTGCTTCTGATCATTCTTCTTTCTATCACAATGATATTCCCGTGTTGCATTTTTTTACAGGACAACATGCGGATTATCATAAGCCGAGTGATGACACCGAAAAGATAAATTTTGATGGGATGGAAAAGGTAGCGCAATTAATTCTTGGTATTGTTGAAAACGCAGATGAATTCCATGATATGCGCTTCACAAAAACTAAGGATATCGACCGCACCAGTATGTCCTTCAAAGTGACAATGGGTGTCATGCCGGATTACTTATTCGATGGAAAAGGAATGCGTATTGATGGTGTGCTCGAGGATCGACCGGCGAAACGTGCCGGTCTTCTCAAGGGAGACATCGTCATACAAATGGGGGACCACATTGTGGAAGATATTAATTCGTACATGGAAGCACTTAATCAACACGAACCAGGACAAGAAGTTACGGTACGTGTTAAACGAGGTAGCGAAGAAAAAAGTGTGCTTCTCAAATTTTAATTTTGGTAGGCATCGTACCAATTCTTCATGGCGCTCTTTCGTCGTCTGGAAATAGGAATCTCAGAATTGTCTGACATGATAACGGAGGATGAATTGGTAAAGGCTGTGATATGTGACCTGTGGACAATGTACGACTTATGACAGCGATAAAAACCACTATCGGCTAGCCTGTTTTCAAAATATTTTAGTGTCTTAGAAATTAAAATATCCTTTTGTTCAAGAAGACGAAAAGTGCTATAATTTCCATGGCCATGAATATAAACTATTTCCCTTAAAGCAGGCCTTATAATTCTATCCTGGAGTTGCAATAGAATTTTTTTATTTTCAATTTTAGGTTCTGAAAAATTTTGAATAGCACGCCGTGTATTTTCGATATTTTCAACAGTTATTGTACGGCGCTGAAATCGACTAATGGCCGTTCGCAATTCATCAATGTCTATGGGTTTCATTAAATAGTCCAATGCATTAAATCGAATGGCACGGATGGCATAATGGGAATAGGATGTTATAAATATGGTTTGAAAATTAATCGATGATAATTTAGTCAACATCTCGAAGCCTGACATATCCGGCATCTCAATGTCAAGGAAAATAAGACTCGGATTATGTAATTCTATTTGTTGAATGCCTTCGGAGCCATTTATTGCCTCTCCTAAAATCTTAATCGGAGCGTCTATTAACGATAGTGAATGACGCAGTTGTTCAATGGCAAAAGGATCATTATCAACTATTAAACATGTATTATTCATGATTCTATGGCCGTCGAATTCAGTTCTGAAATGTGATTATTTATTTCAAGTAAGTGCTTACTTAGCACTACAGTAATGGAATTAAGATTCTTCGCAAGTTCAATGGAGTTCATAGTTAACACGCTGCTTTCAAGTTCTTCCAGTTGGGTAGATGTTTTGACAAAACCGAAGAATTGAATTTGAGGTCTCATCGTGTGAATGAGCTGCTTGATTTCATCGCGACGACCTAAATTCTGTGCTTTGTTAAGCAGAATTAATCGCTCAGAAACTAACTGATAAAACTGCTTTAAATATTGGATCAATACTGAATCATCTCCATGGCAACGTCGACGAACGATGGTTATGTCAAATGGTTCGATTTGGTTTTTCATTGGTTTTAAACTAACGTCCGCTTCGCTTTTGAGCACTCAATATACGGACTGAAATAAAAAAGGAAAGTTCTTCCGCTGGAAGAAAAGCAGGTCATTCATTGATTGTCAATGACTGCTTTTTGTAACATGATATATCGTACGTATGAAATTGTATGTGTCTTATGGTTTTGGGATGTATCCGTTCATGCTGGAGTCGTATCAAGGCCATGTTTGCTAATTGTATGTGGGATAAGTCCTCAACTGATGTGTCATCCGCTGCAATAATGAGCGGTAATGCCATGGTAAATGCACTGCCCTCATCAAGCTTACAGTCAACCCAAATTCGTCCTTGTTGAAGCTCGACTAACTGTTTTGTGATACAAGGCCCAAGGCCTGTGCCTCCAATTTCACGGCCTGCTCGCCGGATTTGTTCGAACGATTCAAACATTTTATTGATGTATTTCGACCTACAGACTGACCAACAATTAGTAACGGAAATAATATTGCTGTGAAGAGTACGAAATGAGCTAAAGGCCCGCGATTATTGCAATTAATATCAAAATTATTGTCGGATTGGAATAGAACGGTTCAACGCTTGTAGGAGTTGCTCCATTTCATAAGGTTTTGGAATGTAATCATTCATACCAGAAGAATAACACGCCTGGATTTCCGAATTTAATAGGCTAGCTGTCATTGCTATTATTGGCATTGGTTTATCGATGTTGGATTCTTGCTCACCTTGGCGAATTAACTTCGATGTTTCGTATCCGTTTAATTCCGGCATATCTACATCCATTAATATACCGTCAAAATATTTATCATTCAATTTGTCTAAAGCAATTTTTCCGTTTTTAGCAATTGTCAAATCGAGGTTAGGTATATAATACTGAAGGTCATTGCTTACAACCATAATATTGAATGGGTCATCTTCAACGAGTAGTAAATTTATTCCAGATAATTTTTTTCCCAATGATAGGATATCAGCATCAGTCATTTTATTATTTACAGGCAATTCGGATGTTGCAAGTAAGGGAAGTTCTAAGAAGAAACGACTACCTTTTTCAAGATCACTTTCTGCCCAAATTTGTCCATTCATCAATTCGGCCAATTGACGGGAAATACTTAGGCCAAGACCTGTTCCTCCTTGTTTCTGATCAGGGTTTCCAAGTTGCACAAATGACTTAAATAACCTATCTAAGTTACTTTTTTCGATACCTACTCCCGTGTCGGTTACGGTTACCTGAAGGTTTTCATTCGCCTTTGAGACATTTAATTCAACACCTCCATCATTTGTAAATTTTATTGCATTACTTAAAAGATTGACAAGGATTTGAATGAGCCGTTGAGGGTCACCAATGATATTTTCGGGAAGATCCGTGTCGAAATTAAAATTATAGAAGAGCCCTTTTTCAATCGCTTTTGGTTTTAGTAAGTCGTAGGCATGCTGTATGGTCGATTTTAATTTAAAAGGGGTACTTTGTATAGTTAATTTTCCAGCTTCTATTTTCGATAAATCTAATATATCATTAAGTATAACTAGTAAATTGTCTGAGCTTTTTTGCATCGCACGTAAATAAGGAGCTTGATCAGAAAGGTGATCATTACGATTCAAAATGGCCGTCATTCCTTTAATGGCATTCATCGGTGTGCGAATTTCGTGACTCATGTTCGCCAGAAATCGTTCTTTGTATTTTTCAGATTGTTCGGCTTGTTTTTTTTGTTTCTCGATTATAGTTTTTTGTTTTTGTGTCACTTTCATCCGGTTGTAAGCCAGCCAGGCTAAAATTAATGATGCCAAGAATCCAAATCCAATAGCAAGAGATAATCGTTTTTGGTTTTTAATTTTTTCTTTTTCGATTAAAATTTGGCTAGCCGCTTCAGCATCATCGATTGCTTTTTGCTTTTCATATTGAAATTGAATTTGTTGAGCAATGACAGCTTTTTGATTTACCCTGCTAGACAGGCTGTCGCGCATTAATAAATACTGCTCGTGAGCCATAAGTGCTTTGTTTGAGCGTCCTTGCTTTTTATAACAGTAATAAAGGGCATTGGAAATATCACGAATAGATTTTATTTGAGCAGAATTTTTGGCTAAACTCAGCGCTTCTTCAAGGTGGCGGATTGCGGTTTTAACATTACCATTCGCTAACTCCAAACGACCTAGCTCTAAGAGCCCGTAACTTAAAATACGCTGTTGACTTCTATTTCTTGCAAGTTCAATTCCCTTTTTGAGATGTTCTTTTGCTTTGACAGAGTCTTGTTTTTGAAATAATATAGAACCGACGTTGACATAATAATTGCCCAGATTTTCTTCACCGGATATTTCAAGATGAATCAACTTGGCTTGGTTGGAGAGATCCAAAGCATTTTCAATGACTCCTTTTTTTCGATTTATCGCGGCTAAAATATCAAGAGAGTTAGCTTCGGCCGATTTGGATTTAGTCGATTGACTTAATTGGAAGGCTTGTTCGGCAAAATCCAATGCCTCATCAAGGTCGCCGTTGTCGGAATAGAGTAAGGCTATGTTTTGCAAGTTTTCGATAATACCATGTTGTTCTCCTAGTTGGTTCTTTAATTCTTTAGAACGCATTAGGTTTTCTATAGCCTTCGGAAATTCACCAATATCGCGGTAAATACTTGCTTGATTAATTAAGGCAGACGCAAGAAAATCTTTATTGTTCATTTCTTCAAGCAACAATATGGCCCTGTTAAAGTAGTCGATGGCCAGATCGAATTCGCCTAAAGCTCTGTAGTTACGTCCTATATTTACCAAATTACCAGCGATATTTTTGGAGTGATTCACTTCTTCATACAACAATACAGACGTGTTGAAATGATCGATACTTTTTTCGAGTTTGCCAAGACTGTAGAGGCAATTACCAATCATCATATGTGCTCCTGCAATTTCATATGTATTATTTAGTTTTTCGGCTAACGGTACTGCCCTTGAAAATGCGCTGATGGATTCTTGGTACTTTGATTGTCTATACATTGCATGTCCGACGCCCAAATGACCGATCATTTCATATTCAGTATCACCGATTTCTTGAGCCATTTTGATGCCGAGCTTCGCATGTTTCGCGGCCTTGTCATCGTGCCGTAATTTCGAATACATCTTGCTGATATTGTTGTGCGTACCGGCCAACATTTCCTTGTCACCATTTTCCTCGCAGATAATTAAATTTTTAGAATATACATCTATGGCATCCTGATAACGAAGACGATTTGCATACGATATTCCTTTGTAATTATTGCCATATGTCAGTAATCGTTTATTGCCTTTATCTATGGCAAGATCACACAATAAGTCAGCAAAATATTCCGCCGAATCCGGATTGCTTTGCAAATAACTCATCGTTATAGATGCAATAGCGCTAAACCTGTTTCGATCTGATAGGGATTCATCATGAAAATGTTGCCAAAGTGAATCCAGACGGGAGCTGTACTGGGCTTGTGAAGTATAAATGAAACAACTTAGAACAACGCTAATTAACAGACGCATGCGGTAAGATTTTAAATACAGGGGTATAGCCATGTGTCTTATATGGGAAACCGAATTTCCAAAATAAATCTATGGATTCACAATATAAAGATAATCTCAATTGAAACTATGGTGATGAAATGGGATTTGTGCTTAGCTAAAAGGGCAGAACTAATCGCATAATAGTTTATTCTACGGTTTAGAATGATAAAATGTCACCGTTTGTTCAATTCCACTACCGTTCTGTAAATTCCTTGACCGGTTAATAATTACAACATTAATTTCTAAGCTGTTTCAACTAGTTTTAGAAAATCAAAAGCTGAAGAGCAGACTGTTATCCCCCTATAGCCGCTCATCAATTGAAAACCATGTATTGTCGTGCCATTCGATTTGTTTTATTCCTGATCGTTTTCGGACTTAGCCTATTCGGTCAATCAACATCGGCTCAGAATATTGAAAGCATAGGTTCAAATCTCAGAAATTGGAAAGCGATTAACTCGAATATAAGCGGCGGTCTAGTATTGAATTCTACGTTTTATACCTCCAATAGTATAGTTCCTCGTCGCGATCCTTTTACCTGGTCGATTATGGCCAATTTGAATTTCCAGGTGGCCGGCGTTAATGCACCATTCGCATTCATTTTTTCGGATGGTAATCAACGGTTCAACCTGCCATCTTATTCATTCACTGGCATAAGCCCTACGTACAAGTGGGCTACGCTACATGCTGGTGACAGATCGATGTATTTTAATCGATATACGTTATCCAATATTAACTTCAGAGGTGGGGGACTTGAACTTACACCGGGAAAGTGGACCATTAAAACAATGTATGGCCGACTACGAAAAGCATCAGCTGAAGACTTGAACGCCAGACAAAGTATAGATCCAGCGTTTGAACGTCTTGGTTGGGGCATGCTGGCTGGTTATTCAGCGGATGACTATTCGTTCACTCTGGCGCTTTTTCATGCGCATGATCGCGAGGGTTCTATTTCGACGCCCATCAATTCACTCGTAACACCCGCTGACAATATGGTTATTTCTTTATCTGGACGTAAGGCAATTGGTAGTCACTTGGTGGTCGATGCAGACTTCGCGAGAAGTGGTTACAATGCCGATACACGTTCGGGTAACGAATCAACCGAATTAGCTGGAGCCACAAATACATTCTTTGGATTATTTCAACCAACCAATAGCGCCAGTTATGGAAATGCGTATAACATCGGTGTAACATTTACTAAAAAAATATTCTCTGTTAGATTGGGTACAGAAAAAATTGACCGTGGATTTCAATCACTGGGAGCTCTATTTTTTAACAATGATTTGCAGCATTATACGGCCGCGGTGACGTCTTCCTTATTTAAACAAAAAATGACCGTTGGACTGAGGGGCGGATTGGAACAAACAAATTTGTCCGATGTGCAAAAGCCTAAAAATAACCGCGCCGTTATTTCATTGAATGTCGGCTATCAAGTAAATAATCGGTTGTCATTAAATGGGGTATATTCAAATTTTGATAATACAACGAAAATCAGAGCGAAAGAAGATCCTACCGTATTCGTCGATTCCCTCTTTCTGGCGCAGACGACGCAATCAGCATCGGTTTCTTCTACTTATCAATTTAAAAATAAAACGAACCCCGCATCACTTTCATTTACGTATGGACATCAAAATGCTCAAAGCATTCAAAATGACATGGTCAATCAAAGTGGCAACTCCACGTTTGACAACGTCAACGTGGCGTACACCCTTCGATTAAAAGCAATTGCGCTGAATACGACGGCTTCCATAAACTATAATTTATCAAAATTTGGTTCAATGGAAACAACGACTCTGGCTCCTGGTCTATCCGTAAATAAATCCTTCTTTGATCGAAAGGTCAGGTCCACATTACACTTGTCCTACAGCTTATTGGATTCAGATGTTATGCCGTCGTCGCAAATATTCAACATAGGATGGAACAACAGTTGGACCATTTTTAAAAATCAACGGCTCGCATTACAATTAAATTTTACTGATCGCACCGGCCAACAAAATAGTGCCTTCTCTGAATTATTCGGTAGTCTGCGATATGGCTACCAATTTAATGCTCCAATTACCGGAAAAAGAAAGGATAAATGATTCGTTACTTTTCATATATAGTTGGCATTTTTTTTATTTCGGTGTCAGCATCGCCTGTTTTTGGGCAATTAATATTTCCAATCACGGCAAATATTCAGTCTACACCACCCCATTCTGGAAATTTGTCCGACCTCGTAGCCGTGGGTTCGAATAAACTAGCTTTGGTATTGAATTTGCAAGATGCCGAAGAATTATCCCACCAAGTTCGATTGCGAATAACCATAGAAGGAAATGGTATTTCGCTCGTGACAAAAAGCAACATTAATTTTGCTCCAGTTGAAGTCACCTACGGTTCGCCTCAAATACTACGTGAATTGGATTTACAAGAGTATTTTAATCCAGCCGCTTTTGATTTCATCGGCTATACTCTTAATGATTATTTAAATGAAGGCGGCCTTCCTGACGGCTTTTATACTATTTGTGTCGAAGCCTTTAATTACGCTCGGTTTGACGAAGGGGCAGCTTCAAATTCATCTTGTACTGTGATCAACGCTTCTCAATTAGATGCCCCGGTTATTACCGCACCGATTGGTATGCTTGAAAATCCGGTAACACCACAAAATCTTCCCCTTCAATGGATGAATATGCACAATGTCTCGATTCCTGTGGAGCATGAAATTGAAATTTTCGCATGGCCATATTCTTCCACGTTAAGTCCTGATCAAATCGTTCAATTCGACCTTCCATTTTTTACAACTACTGTGACCTCGGCAAATACATATAACATCACGCCTAGTGATCCACCCCTGCAAAGAGGCGAGCGGTATCTCATCCGGGTACGAGCACAGGATTTATCCATGAATTATCAATTCAAAAACAACGGATGGAGTGAAATTCAAAGTTTTGGATATGATCACCCATGTCCTGCTCCGCGAAATGTAATTGCAGATGGTGTTACCACGGACGAAATAGCCCTATCCTGGCAAGCACCGAATGGACAATTTAATACTTATGTGATTCGATATCGTGAAAAGCGGGAAGGAGCTAACTGGTACGAAAACTCAGAAGTGCTCGATGAACATACCATCACCGGACTTGACGACAATACCATATATCAAGTTCAAGTACAGACGCTATGCGGAGGGACAACGGCCGGCGTACTCAGCGACATCATAGAGGTTAAAACGGATTCATTTGAATTTGATCCATCGGAATACAATTGTGGTGATGAAGCTAGCTTTCCGCAACCCTTAAACTTAAATCCGATCGAAGCCAACAATTTGGCTCCGGGTGATTGGATTACCATAGGCGGCTTTCAGGCAAAAATTGTAACAATTGAAGCAGGCAATGCACCTTCAAGTTTCTCCGGATCTTGCCATGTAAAGGTCGATTGGCTGGGGCAACGGTTTTATGCCGAATTTCAAAATCTCTATGTAAATACAGACCGGGAAGTTTATGATGGTAACATCGTATGTCGAACCAACGGACTCAAAAGTTTACAGGGTTTTATGTCGCCGGATTCTATTCGCGTCGCTGGAGATACGACCTTACATTTTTGCGGAGACACGATTCGCACGGATTCGACTGTGTCGGCTGCCGTTGTGAATCCTACGGCAGGTGACGTTATCGTGCCCAACGGAGCTGACGATCCCTACAATCCATACAACCCTAGCAACCCATATGATCCAACGGACTATTCGGATGAAAACAATCCCTACACGCCAGACAATCCCTACGATGAAACGAGTTTGTGGAATCCCTATAATATCTTCAATCCTTATGATCCCACTGACTATTCCGATCCAAATAACCCCTACGACGCGGATAATCCCTTCGATGGAGAAGCCCTGAACCAATATAGCTCTTCCTCTACCATTCCATTCAGCGATGAAATGGGTGTTAAGGTTCTTCCTTATGGATTGACCACCAATGGCGTCTCGGGTGAAGAATATACGATCGCGCTTGATAAAATGGCCTTTACCACACGCGGCGCCGTCATGAACGCCTATGCCTCTTTACCTATTCCTCAAGGAAATGGTCGAACGCAGTATGCTGCATTTAGCATGCAAGGTGTCAAGTTTCATCCCGGTGGCTTGCTCGGTGAATCCCGACTAGTGCTCAACAGTGACGTCTCTTTCAAATTAGGTCCAACGTCCCTGGTTACCTTCAATAAGGGAGGTGATTCGTACGTCAGTTGGGACTGCCATGGTTTTCTCGGTGTGTCCGTTTCCGGAAATGTTCAAGTTTGCCGTGATGTACTCGTACCGATCGATTGGTCTGGTCGAGGCATTGATTCTTCGTCCTATGTCACAGGATTTTTCCGGGCTACAATGCCGGAGTGGGGCGAGTTTGTCGCAGATTTAAGTATCACTCCATTCGAAGTACCGGGCTTGGAGGACTGGGCTTTTGTCGTAGAAAATGCTGTTTTTGATTTTAGTGAGTCATTGACGCCATCAACTGTTGCTTTTCCATCTGACTATTCACACGCAGATGTGCTAGGTGGTGATGGTAGTTCGAGTCCTGCCTGGACAGGATTCTATTTACGTGCGCTTAAAATTAGACTTCCGAAGAAGTTCAGCCAAACTGCGGATTCTATTGCCACAGATACATCCGCTACCAATCCCACTTCTCCTCCCCCCGCACAATTGGATTCAGCTGCTATCGATTCAATTGTTGCGCGCATATACAATCAGGACCAACTCGAATTTGGCGCCGAGAACGTTCTCGTAGATGAAACTGGTGTGACCTTCTACGTCTATGCATCCAACATTCTGAGTCTCGATCAGGGCCGAGTGGGTACATGGGGATTTGGCATCGATTCAGTGGGGCTTGGTGTGCAATCCAACGTTTTCAAGAAAGCATATCTCAAAGGAAAAGTCGATGTACCGGCGCTCAGCTCTGTGCTCGGGTATGAATGTTTGATTCAGCCCGGAGCCCAATACGACTTTACGATTTCTATTGAAGATACGCTATCGATTAATGCTTGGCGAGCAAATGTCTTGCTGTATGGTGACTCATACATTTCCATGACATATACGGATTCGATCGATGACTTTAGCGCTACCTGTAATTTGGTCGGAGAAGCGTCGATTACTGCACCTATGAGTCAAAATCCGAACGATACGTCGACCAATTTGGCCCTTCCGAAGCTGCGATTTCAAAATCTCAAATTCATGACCGTTTGGCCGTATGTAGAATTGGGCACGTGGGCATTGACGTCCGAAACACAGGGCGGAGCGGCGAAATTTCCCGTGACGATCAATGAAATCGGACTTTACCAAAATCACTCAAAAGACAAGGTGGCCATTGTTGTCGATGCAGCCATCAATCTCAAGCCGTCAGCAGAAAACGGATTTGGCTGCGAAGGACGCATGGGAATAATCAATAACATTTCCATTGATCCGAACACCGGTAGGGAAAAATGGACCTTTGATCGGGTACGGGTCGACAAGTTCGCAATCGACATTTCGACAGCTGCATTCGAATTGAAAGGTGCCCTATTGTTCTATGAAAAGATACCGGATTACGGAGCCGGTTTTAGAGCAGGATTGCAACTTAAAGTCAAACCTGGAATTGGCGTTGAGGCCATAGCGCAGTTTGGCAGGGTCGACGGATTTAGATATTTTTTCGTTGACGCCATGGTTGCGTTTGGTCAGCAGGGCATTCCATTGGGAGCCTCAGGTATGGCCGTGTATGGATTTGGTGGCGGTGTATCGTATAAAATGAGGCGAGAGGGCTTTCAAGACCTGCAATTGCCTGATGCAAGCATTACGCCACCACCTAACGACACCTTGGATACGGAGACGCCCTATGATGACCCATTCGCGAATGGCGTACCAGTTAATTACTTTGACCCGGGATCCGGAAATCCTCTTACAGTTATTCCACCAGGAGCTGATCCGGGTGATATACCCATCGTAGAGCGACTCGGTTATTCCCTTTCCGGCACACAATACATTCCGGATAGCACAACAGGTATAGGCGTGAAGGCGATGATTGCGCTGGGAGCAGTCAAGAAAGAACTTTTTTACGGTTTGGTCACCTTCGAAATCATTTTTACCTCCTCAGGAGGATTGGCAACAATTGCGTTGCAAGGGGATTTGTCCTTTTTAACGCCTCCTGACGTGGCCGGAAACCCGGCGCCGGATCCAGCTTTAAGGGCGCAAATCGACATGGTGTACAACAACATTGAGAAGTCATTCTATGCCCGATTGGCTGTATACGTGACCGTCGCTGGCGGAATCATTCGCGGTGCGTACGACAATCCACCAAACCTGGCAGGAATAGGCATAATTTATGCTGATCCCCACGATTGGTATATCCACTTGGGTCGACCTGATAAACCGGTCAAAGTCAAACTGGATATTTCCAAATTATTCAAAATGAAAGACAAAAGTCAGGGTTCTTCACAGGGAGGTGTGCCTAATGAATTTTTGAACACAGGACCGGATAGTCTAGGTCCTACCATGTCAATGGGTTCGGCTGGATTATTATTGGCTGCGTATTTCGATGCAGGAACCATCTTGCCAGAATTTCCACCATTACCGGATGAGTTGTTGTCCATTTTGGGGAGCCGTTACCAACCCATGCAACGCTTTAATTCTGATTTTAGCAATGGTAGCGGTTTGCTATTTGGAGCTCATTTAGCTGTTGAATTATCTGACTTGAATTTCCTTTTCTTTTATGCGGAGTTTTATGCCGGACTCGGATTTGATGCCATGTTGCGAGATTACGGGACGGCCGTCCGATGTGATGGCATCGATACGGATGGACCAATAGGAATTAATGGTTGGTACGCCACGGGTCAGATATATGCCTATCTAAAAGGAGCCGTTGGTATTCGAGTGAAAATATTTAAAAAGGAAAAGAAATTTGAAATTTTAAGTATTGGGGCTGCCGCCGTTCTACAAGGCAGACTTCCAAATCCGATTTGGTTGAAAGGGGCGGTTACGGGCTCTTATAGCATATTGGGCGGATTAATAAAAGGAAATTGTTACTTCGAATTTGAAATTGGTGAAGAATGTATATTAATTGGAGGTGGTTCTCCAGCAGATGACTTTATCGATCATATTTCACCGGAAACTGGTAATGAAAATGTCAGTGTATTTAATCGACCACGTGCCGCATTTAGTTTTGCGGTTGACCATCCGTTTGAATGGACAAATGTAAACGACGAGACTAAATTTTATCGCGCTGTTGTCTCGAAATTTCATGTCGTAAGCTTTGAAGGCTCACCTAATAATCCAACCAATATTCAAAATATTGAAGGCGAATTGAATTATAATGATTTAAAAACGGTCGCCGCATTTACTCCGTTCGATATACTGCCTGGAAATAGTCAATTAAAATTGACTGTACGTGTTGACTTTCAGGTGAAAGATTCTTGGTTTGACAATTGGGGACCTATGGTTGACGAAAATGGGAATACGCTGTATGACGAAGAAATCGGCATTTTTAGTACTGATCCTGCTCCGGATATTATTCCGCATAGCAACATTGCATATTCATATCCCGTGTTGAATCAACTGTATTATTTACAAAATGAAGCCAATACCGGTTTCATACAATTAAAACAGGGGCAACCTTATTTATTCAAAAATACGCCGGAATTTGATTTGGACGCCAGCTTGTGGAATCAAAAGATGGGAATGTCACAAAATGGTTCAGTGGTCGAGTTGACCGATATTAATTACAACAGCGGACAACGGCGCGTGTCTTTTGGCTTACCTCAAGGTGTTCTGGATAATGAAACAATCACAGCATTTAAATTAATTAATATTCCGGTGAATGCATCAGAAGATATTAATGACGAGCTCGATTCTGTTTTTGTAGCCTATGTAGACGGGGATTGGGATCCATCATATACAGATTCAATTTCAACAACAATTCGGCAAAGTGAATTAACAAGTTCTGACGACCCACTTCGTGCGAAATCATTTTTTGATGGATATTTCCGGACATCGACATATAATTCCTGGACTGAAAAAGTAAACAGTTTCGATTTTACAAATCAATCGACCGTTCCCATGTTTTTTGATTATCCAGCGAGTCAATTAACTATTGATGAATTAATAGGTGAAATCATAGGAAACGAAGAATTTGATGATGCTGAATTAAATGGCTACCTGTACGGTGACCAATATATTCAACCACTTGTTTCACCCATGGCGACGCTAAATGCTACTCCGTCAGATTGGTTTAATCGAATTCAGGACACACTTTACAACCATGTCCCGAATAATGACATATCATTGGACTGGCGTGATGTACGCGTATTTGGAACTCCACCACAAAAAGCGGTTACAGCAATGATGGCAGGTGATGCACCTGCCTTAACGGAAATCGACATATTAAGCAATAATGTGTTGTTAACCGATGTATTTAGTGCAATCCGATATCAAATTCCATACTATTCGGTATTGGATAGAAATCAGTTGAGGCACCGTGTCATCAGCTATTATTTATCTCAACCGACTATACCGGATTGGGCGCAAGCCATCATGGATTGGTCGTATCCGACCCCTCCACTCGGGAATTATCAAATAAAATTACAATATCGATTGCCCGGTGAAACAACTCCAACTTCTTCCGTGAACAAAACGATGACAAATGCAACAAATTAATCTTTCTATATGGTTTGTTTTATTTTTCGCTCTGGTTTTGAGTTTTTCACAAAATGCTCGGGCACAAGAATTAAATGCTGAATCGAGTACAGAAGTAGCGCCTGGTCTGCGATTGCAGTCGATGCAAAACGAAGGTACGGTCATGCTGCGTTGGGCGCCAACAATATCAAGTGTTTGGAATCGGTGCAATGAAGTAGGGTATGTCATCACGCGTACAACGGTTATGCGTAATGGACGGGTGACGAAATTTGACGAACGACTCAGTCCAACCATCTTGAGATCCGAACCCATTAAGCCGATGAAAGATGAGGAGCAATGGGTGGCACTCATGGATCGGATCGAGGCGGCAGGCGTAGCTGCACAAGCATTATATGGAGAGAGTTTTACCGTAGAAATGGCGGATGACCAAACGTTGAATGAAACCATGATTAACGCGCAACTTGAAGATGTTAATCGATTTAATTTCGGATTATTCGCCGCTGATCAATCTTTCGAAGTAGCCCGGGCAATGGGGCTCGCAATGATCGATTCAACCATTAAAAACAATGAAAACTACGTCTACAAGGTGTTTCCAGCTTTGGACATTGGCATGCCCACGGATACAGGGTTTTCTTACGTGCGAACGGGGGAGCGCGTCTTTTTACCAAAAGTAATTGACTTAAAAGCTGAATTCTCCAATCTCGCCGTCATGCTCAATTGGGATATTGAAGTTGGACAACAATTTTACACAAGCTATAATATTGAGCAATCACTCGACGGCGTATCCTGGCAAATACGAAATTCTGCTCCATTTGTTCCTTTATTAAACAAGGCAGAAAGTCATCACGCATTTTTTGCAGATACACTTCCCTATAACAACCAACCGATATTTTATAGAGTACAGGGCAAAACGATCTTTGATGCGCATGGCCCTTATTCGGATGTTGTCCAAGGGAGTGGAAAAGGTCCTCTACCAAGCTTTTTCCCAGAAATAAAAGGTGTAGTAGAAAATGAGCTAGGCCACATCGATGTACAATGGGTATTTAATGAATCCGAGGAAGATAAAATTCGGGGTTTTAATGTATTACGATCTGAGACGATTGACGGGACGTATGAACGCATTAACACGAATTTAATTCCACCTTCAGTTCGATTTTTTACGGATTCCTTTCCGAATAAAATTAATTATTATAAAATAACTGGAATCGACAATTATGGAAGGCCGGTTGAGTCATTTGCAGCCTATGTGCAATTACATGATGAAACCCCACCAGCTGCGCCTTTAAACGTACGCGGACGCATTACAAATAAAGGGGAATTGGTAATTGTCTGGGACAAAAATATCGAACCTGATTTCTTTGGAAATCGTGTCTTTCTTGGAAACCATCCCGATGCAGAATTTAGCCAAATAACGCGTGAGCCGGTTACAGAAGGATATTTCATTGATAAAGTCACATTGAATACGTTGACGGAGAATGTATATATCCAAGTGACGTCATTGGACTATCATCACAACACGTCGGCCTTCTCCGAAATTGTAAAAATAAGCCGACCCGATACTATAGCGCCTTCAGCTCCTCGAATCATTGGCTATGAAAGCACGACTTCCGGAATTCATTTAGCATGGATTAATAGCTCCAGTACCGATGTCGAGCGACAGGATATTTATAGAAGTGAATTAGGGCAAGAAGATTGGATCCTAGCCAAGACTTTTATTTTTCCGGCAGATGCGTCCGTCGATAACTATTTCGATACAACTACAGTAACCAAGGTTAAATATGAGTACAAGATTACCGCAGTAGATGAGATGGAATTAATGGCATCTTCAAATACTGTTCAGGTCCAAATGATCCATGATTTTGTTTTGGATTCCATTGAAATAAAAACAGCCGAAATTGATCGTAGAAATAAACAAGTGAAAATTTCCTGGATATATCCGCTCACCGAAAATCTGGAATATTTTCAAATATATCGATCATACGAAAATGGTACGCCGGTTACATATGATATGATTACATACCAAGATGCACTTACTACATTAAATAAAAAGAAAAAATTCGCCACATATCAATTTGTGGATCGAAACCCAGGTATGAATACCAATTACAGCTATCGTATAAAAGCCAAATGTTCCGATGGTTCGCAATCCCCTATGAGTCAAATTATCTCAATTAATTATTGACCATGAAAAGGCTGTACTTGCCCATATTAATTTGTTTACTGGTTATTTGTATTCGTTATGGCCATGGTCAATCGTTTAGCTATACTGCCGAAATCGTCGAGTTATGGTCGACGCATACAGGAGACGGACCCGGGGCGGGAAATGCCGACATCACATGGCAAGTGAAAATTGAGCTATTAACTAGTGCCAATGGCGTCATTAGAACCCTGAATGAAGATTGTATTCATCAACCCGAATACCAAGGTGGTTGGATAAACAGAAGTTATACTTCAGCACCGCTAAATACAACATCCATCCCTTTCGATGAGCTATGCGGTAGTCCTTTAAGGATGAAAGTCACATTCGATTGTTGGGAAAATGATGATGGTGATGATTGTACACAAGGCTGGCGGGATGACCACTTTTCAGGTGTAACGATTAGCAATATTTCGTTCACCGGTATTTGCCCAAATGCAAACCAGGATAATTACCGTGTTTTTAGCACATTGGATAATGATTATAAAGTTCGGGTTCGATTCAGGTATACGATTGACGTCTTGGAAAATGCGGCCGTTGAGCGCACATTTACGAATGGAGATCCTTTAGGTGATGAAATTTGTGATGGTGACATTTACAAAGTTGGTATTGTGGACTACCCAATTTGGGACGGGGATGTTAAATTTTTACGATGGGAACGAAGACCTGTTACTGGCGGATCGTGGGAGTTTGTTAATGAAGGTTGGTCGCTTGACCAACTTAGTGTTCAAGCGGAATTCCCCGGTTATGATTATAGAGTCAGGAGCTACTCAAATACGGTATGCCTAGGAGAAAATAATTCAAATTGGCAGGAGACGCAAGGAACATGGAATGTTCTTCGCAAAGCGCCTTTTCCACAGGTGAATTTATTCAGAGCATGTGCAGGACAATCCAACGGGACTATAGAGGTAAATTACAGCGGGTCCGGTTCTGACCCCAGCGATGTAAAAGCTACGCTCCTGAAGTTGGTTAATGGAATATATGTGCCAGATGGATTGCCGATTACTGAAATTGGCACAAATTATCCGGTAACTTTCAATCGTTCTGCAGGCAATTATGGTGTGATCCTGACACGAGAATCTGATAATGGTCTGGAGTGCTCAAGACTACGCGAAAATATTATCTTACGAGCAGTTAATTTTCCAGCTATTTCTATAAGCGTCGAAGATCAGCGTTGTTTTGGTCAAGATGATGGGTATGCCTATGTCTATTGCTCCTCCTGCGATGAAGTTTCCATTAGCGGACCTGTAAGTGGAACACAGTCCATTCCATTGGGGTATGGCAGCGGTGGTTTTTTCGATTTACCCCCCGGAACATATACAGCGACAGCTACGAATTTGCCTGAGAATTGTGTATCCACGACTACATTCATTGTAGAGCCGCTAACGGAGGACCTTTCGGCGACGTACACCACAGAGGATGCCACTTGCTTTACAAGTCATGGAAAAATCACGGTCACCGATGTGAGTGGAGGAAGACCGTTTTCTTCAAATTCCAACTATGATTACCTTCTCAGGTTGCTGACCGATAGTATATACCAAGGAAATATTGCATTTACCGATTCGTATACCTACCATCTTCTACCAGGAACTTATAATATCATGTATCGCGACAGTCGTGGATGTCGCGATACGCTGCGGGACATCGAAGTGATGGCTCCACCACCACATGTTACACTGCACACAGAAGCTTTTAATGGTACTTCATGCATGCCGGAAGGCATAATTGTGGCTACTGCAAGCAGTGGGACACCACCGTACCAGTATAAAATTGATGGACAGAATTGGCAGGCATCAGACACCTTTTTCAACCTGCTCCCCGGTAACAAGAGAATTAGAGTTCGTGATGCGGATTTTTGTAAGGCTTCTGATTGGAATACATTGACCTCGACAACGAATCTTATGCTCTCGGTTGAGGAAACGGCTCCCACTTGTGCTGACAGTTCCATGGCCCAATTAACGACAACACAGTCAGGTGGAAACACATCAGGAGACTATCTGATCGAAGTTTTTTATGAGTCGAATCAGGCTAGCCCAATACGCACATTGTCTACTTCCAGCAACACCTCTGTTTTCAATGGATTCGTCGATTCTACCTACCTCGTACGATTGACTGATGTTGATGGATGTACGGCTGAAACTACACTTGATATTGAAGATTTGGTCGTACCACAAATCATTGCCGTGCGTGAAACCGAACCAGATTGTTTTGATGATCCGTTGACACGTGTCGAGTTCGATCTCGTAGGACGGGCCGATGGATCGAACTTTACGACGAACGTTTTCATCTCGATTGACGGAGGTACAAGTCAATCCTTGACTGAATTTGATGACTATGGTTCGTATTCTACTTATCGTTTTACCCCAGATAATCCAACTGGAACATTCACCGCAGAGGACGATCTGGGCTGCCCGGTTGAAGGCACGTATGCATTCGATATTCCTTTACCGGATACCTTAAAGGCCAGGATTCTTTGGGTGGATAGCGCAACTTGCAGATACAACAATGATGGCGAAATTGCAGTAGAAATCATCGGAGGTCAAAAGCCGTATACAGTAGTTCTTGAAAAGTTAATTCAAGTCAATTCATTTTATCCTCTTCATGTTGAAACTATCCTGGAAACATATGAAGATACAATAGTCTTTAGAGGTCTTGATTATTCCGTGCCGGACGATTCTCCAACAGGAAATCAATGGGGTGGAGGCTATAGTGTTTGGGTGCGTGAAGCGAATAATTTGAGCTGCGCTGCTCGAACGTCTGATCGATTTTATATGCCAGGAGCAAGCGAGCCTACAAACCTCTATGCGCCGGATGTTGTGAATATCACCTTGAATAATATTGGTCCCGATCTTAATTGTACAAAGGACAATGGAATAATTGAGGTAATTGCCACAGGTGGCACTCCGCCCTATGAATATTCAGTGGATAATGTTAATTGGCAATCATCGAACATTGTGAACAGCACTGACAACTCTACTGATGTCTATGTCCGTGATGCCTACGGATGCACAGATAGTGACAATATGTATATCAGTAATGCACCAAATCCTATTCAAGTTGATGTTATATCAATCAGCGAAGGATCGGAATGCACGCCGCGTGTTGACTCAGTTGTTTTGACCGGAGTTACAGACGGTTATGATATCCAATCCATAGGCTATTTTTGCTCTGGAGGCGAAGGACCGCGGAGCCAAACAGAGGATGATCGAGACAATCAAATCATCATCAGGTCCTTCAGCGCCAATCACATTGTCATTGAAAATCCAAATCCAAATGACATACCTTTTGGATGCAATGAAATACAAATTCGCATTTTGGACAGTGCATCGTGCTCTAAGGTTTTCACGCTGTACGTACCATTTAAAAATCGCTTACCTAAGCTGGAGAAAGAAAGTTCAACTGGCATTAGTTGTCTGGGAGAATCCGACGGATCGGTGACGTACAATATTGTTGACAGTGCGTTCATTTTAGGAGATTACAACGACTGGAACTTGGCACCTCCTTTTACTGTCACGCTTAACAACTCCTTCTCACAAGTAATCACGGATACCCCTTATACCGTTACGTTTAGCAATATGGCGGCCGGCCTTTATTTAATGACCGTCGAGGACTCATTTGGCTGCCTGTACGCAGTTGTAGATTCACTCAAGCGGTTGTACCCTTATGATTACACGATATCCAATACAGCAGTAGCCGGGTGTGGTACCGATTCCACCGGACAAATTAGTGTCACTATAAACGGTGGCGGAAGTTTACCATACAACTGGACCTGGTACACGGACGAAGCCGATGTTTGGGTTCAGGTGACCAGTCCACAAGTATTAAATGCAGGTGAATCTACAATTTTAAACAACTTGCCTGTCACGACTTACCAGGCAGTAGTTAGTGATGCAAATTCTTGTGTAGACACCTTGACATTTGATGTCGCAGGCCCACCCGTGTTATCAATTCTCAAACGAGACTCGCTAAACCCCAGTTGTAATGCGGGCTCAAATGGCGTCATTTCCGTCAAGGCTATCGGCGGTACAGCTCCTTTACAATACAGTATAGATAACGGAATGTCCTATCAAACGGATACCTTATTTACCAATTTGGCTGCAGGTACGTATACGGTTATTGTGCAGGATGGAAATGGGTGTTTTGACTCCGTGCATTATCACCTAACAGAACCTGCCGAAATTGATTTTACATCAGTCGTGCTAGAAGACGTCAGTTGCTTCGATGGGAGCAATGGCAGTATTTCGGTAACGGCCGGTGGAGGTCAGGCCCCTTTGTCCTATGCATTGGATGGTGGAGCATTTCAGGCTTCTGGAGATTTTCAAGGACTGTCTGCAGGTAACTATTTTATCACGGTTAGAGATGCCAACCTATGTTCAAGAGATACGTTGAATCTCGTCATCGGAGCACCCAGTGAAATTTCGATCAACATTTCCATAGTCGATTCTTTGACTTGCCTGCAGCCTGCGAAATTGGTGGCGGATGTGAATGGCGGAACGCCTAACTACACCTATAGTTGGAACAGTGGCCAATCGACGACAGATACGCTTCAAGCAGTCGGTTCAGGGCAACACATCATCCAGATAACGGATGACAATGGTTGTATTAAATCGGACACCATTCAACTCAATATGCCGGACAACCCTACCTTAAGCATTTTAGCCGACACAGCTGAAGCGTGCGATATGTCTGATGGTAGCTTTTTAGTCAATGCCAGTAATGGTCGAAGTCCATATATGTATAGTGCCAACGGCATGACAAACCAATCCGGATATTTCACCGGATTGCCTGCAGATCAATACGAAGTCATCGCGATCGATAACATCGGCTGCCGAGATACTATCGACGTAACAATTGATAGCATTTCAGGCCCTCGACTCACTGAGATTGATACTATCCAAACCACATGCGCTGGAGACAATGGATCAATATCTTTAACAATCGCAGACGGCACCCCGCCTTATTCATATCGGTGGTCGCATGATACAATGCTCAACAGCGCCACTGCCGTCAATCTCGCTGAAGGAGATTATTTCGTCACGATTACCGATGCACGTATGTGTTTTACGTCCACCATGATTCACATTTCAGAAACCCCATCACCCACACTTTCACCGTTGCTCGTTGTCAATAGTTCTTGTGGAATGGATAACGGAATGGCTACTGTTGCGGTCAATGGAGGTGCTCCCGGGTTCACCTTTGAATGGAGTCATGATAACGCCATCACAGGTCCTTCCGCCATGGATCTTCCTCCAGCATTATACGCTGTTGTCGTAACGGATCAAAACTCATGTAAAGACACTCTGCAAGTCGAAATTTTTGAGAATATAGCTCCGAGCCTAAGTGTAGAATCGGTACAAGATGCTACTTGTGGGGACATGAACGGACTGATTCGATTGACTGTCACGAGCACTCATCCACCATTTATTTACACCTGGAGTCATAATACAGGCACTTTAGATTCCGCCGCAAATAATCTTGCTGAAGGGAATTATCGTATAACAGTTACGGACGGGAACAATTGCACTGATACAATAAGTGTCAATATATCCAATGTAGCAGGTCCCACCTTGAGCATTGCAGAAGTAACTAACAGCACCTGCTCATCGGGAAACGGCCAAATCAATTTGCAGCCGGTCAATGGCACAGCGCCGTATACATATCAATGGAGTCATGATGGACTACTGGGTGACTCTATTGCGACTGATCTACTCGCTGGACTTTATAGTGTGACCGTATCCGATGGCAATGCGTGCACCGATACGATAACACAATCCATTGCTGATGAAAATGTCTTTTCGGGTAGCATTTTGAGTGCCACCCAAAGTGGTTGTGACACTGCTTCGGGTACGATCTTACTCAATATGATAGGGGGAGAATCGCCATATCTGTATACCTGGAGTCATGACGGTACAGCCAACACCAACTATGTTGATTCGCTGGCGGCAGGATTCTATCAAGTCACCGTGACAGACGCACTTGGTTGCGAAATTGTAATAGATACGACGATATCCACAGCTGCCGGGCCGACAATATCGCTTTTGGCGAGTACCAACAGCTATTGCGGACCCAATATGGGCGCGGCGATTGTCACGGCCAGCGGAGGTACTGGACCGTACACGTTTGAATGGAATCATAATCCGGCATTAACTGATTCATTTGCCTCGGATCTACCTGGAGGTGGCATCAGTGTCCTTGTTCGCGATCAAAATAACTGTACGGACGACGTCCAGTTTCTCATTGATGAAACGAACCCTGTAGACTTGTTAATCGACAGTTTTACCCACGAAACATGTGCACTTGACAACGGGACGGTCATTCTTAATTACACGGGTGGTTTTGGAACAGTGACTTATGAATGGAGTCACGACAATACGCTGTCCACAAGTATTGCACAAAATCTTTCTTCAGGAACATATTTTGTTACCGCTACGGACGCAGTTGGGTGTTTTGATACCATTCAAGTTAATATTGATAGTATTGCGGCACCCGTACTTCAAGTGGATTTAATGCAGAATAATTCATGTGAACAACAAAATGGATTTATCCAATTGAACGTATTGAGTGGAACCGCTCCTTTTCTATTTCAATGGTCGCATGACATTAATCTGGATGCGCCTATAGCCACAGGCCTGTCAGGAGGCTCATATCAAATAACAGTTTCCGATGCATCCTTATGCATCGATACAGCTTCTGTTGAATTAACGAACGATCAAGCGCTTGACATATCCTTGCTCAACATCATACCTGAGAGTTGCAATGGACTGGACGGAAGTATTTCAACCTCGACAATAGGTGGACTTGCACCGTTTTCATTTGAATGGTCACATGACGTAACGTTAAATGACACGGTCGCAACGGGACTCATGAGCGGATCGTACACGGCCATCGTTGGGGACGCTTTGGGTTGTGCGGATACATTGCAATCTATGGTTCCTCATGCTGATACACCAATGTTAAACATTGTATCTACGATTCCTAATACGTGCGGCCTGAACGATGGATCAATCGCAGTCACAGGTGCAGGAGGAGGTAGACCTTACACCTATGCATGGTCGCATGACGGTAGCTTAACAGACTCCCTGGCCTCCAACCTTATGGATGATGACTACAGCGTTACGGTTACGGATGCCTTTGGTTGTGTGGACACATTACAAATTACATTACCTTGCTTCACTGCTCTTGCTATAATTGTGACAGACACATCTAATGAAACTTGCGGGTTATCGAATGGGTCGGTCAGTATCCAAATTGTTGGTGGAACGAGTCCATATTCCTTTTTATGGAGTCATGATAATACCTTGGATACCAATGTCGTAGAAGACCTACAAGCAGGCATGTATGAAGTCACGGTAACGGATGCTTTCGGTGATATGACTTCGGCGCAAATTCAAATATTCAATGAAGAAAGCCCAGTTCTTCAGCTCGAACAGAGCTTATCCAATAATTGTCCAACAGGATCGAATGGTCTGATATCAGTTTCAGGGATGAACGGATCAAGACCATATGCCTATCAGTGGAGTCATGATGGACTTTTGACGGACAGTGTGGCAATGGAACTGAATCAGGGATCCTACACCGTGGTGGTCATAGATGCCAATAATTGTAGGGACACCTTGATGGAAAATATAATGGATGAAGAATTACTTTCGTCCTCTTTCATGGCAGTTACAGAAACAGAATGTGTGATGGCTACAGGGGCCATTTCGATACAATCGTCTCTAGGGCGTCCTCCATACTTTTACAACTGGAGTCATGATGGAACGGTAATTGACTCATTCGCCACCGAACTTGCCGCTGGTCATTATTCTATCACCATATCTGATCTGAGTGGTTGTGCTATCGAGATCGATACTACCATTGCGGAAGCACAAAGTCCGGACCTCTCTTTACTATTGATCGAACCGAGCACATGCGATGCCGATAATGGTCGGGCAATTGTTCAAGCAACAGGAGGATTGGCCCCATACACTTATGCGTGGAGCCACGACACAACTTTGATAGATTCCATTGCGATAAACCTTACTGAGGGCTCCTACAATGTAACGGTCACCGATATTAACTTATGCACCGATACACTAACGATAAATGTCGGAGGCAGTCCACCAATTGTAGTCATTCCTGTTGATTCCGTACAAGAGACATGTGGTCTCGGTAATGGGTCACTAACAATTTCGGCTTCGGGAGGACTCACACCCTATTCGTATAGATGGAGTCACGATACGCTACTCAATGATAGTGTGGCTTTGGGATTAGGTGCGGGGTTTTATGAGGTAGCGGTACGTGGTCAAAATGGGTGTTCAGATACATTGATGCTGTCTATCTCTAATGTTGAAGGCCCGAGCATTACCCTTGACTCCAAACAGGACAATAGTTGTAGCCAATCGAATGGTGAACTAATTGTAACATCAATTGGAGGTCTGCCTCCGTATAGTTATGCTTGGTCTCATGATAATACTCTGACTGATTCTATGGCTACTGACTTACCGGCCGGGAATTATGTTGTGACCGTCACAGATTTCAATGGCTGTGAGGTAACATTGACGGAGACCATCATCGATTTGGCTATTTTCGATTTTAATCTTGCCTCCATTGTTCAAACGACTTGCGGTGCCAATGATGGTTTAATTGTGATTGCTGGAAGTGGTGGAATCTATCCATACAGCTATGTCTGGAACCATGACCCTACTGAGACGGACTCGATTGCTGATAACTTAGGATCAGGATTTTATTCTGTAACTGTCACTGATAATCGAGGATGCGAGGAAATATTAATGACCGAAGTTACTACAACCGATGGACCAACTGCGGAGTTAATCGATATGACGTCTAGCAGTTGTGAACTGGAAAATGGCTCTGCCATTGTGCGAGGAATCAACGGCCAATCGCCATATACATTCGCTTGGAGTCATGATGGAACATTGACCGATTCTATCGCTGTACAACTCGGAGAGGGAACATACACAGTAACGGTCACTGATCTAAATGCCTGCTCAGATCAACTGAATATTATTATTGGCGGCAGTCCAGCCTTGCTGTTGACTGTTGTTGATAGCCAGAATGAAATGTGCAGTTCATCGGATGGCTATATTTCCTTATCATCCATTCAGGGCAGCCGACCGACTACATACGCTTGGAGCCACGATGGATCACTCATGGATTCTGTTGCTACCAACTTAACTGCTGGCATCTATAGGGTGATGGGATCCGACAATATGGGTTGTCAGGATTCGGTACAAATTACATTGACGAATACTCCCGGTCCAGTTATTACAAATATTTCATCCGTGGACAATTCTTGTACACAGGACAATGGCCAAATTACCATCCAGGTGGCCGATGGTACACCGAATTATTCATATAGCTGGTCGCATAACATGATGTTGAATGATTCAATTGCATCAAATTTACCAGCAGGTGAATACATCGTAACAATAACCGACGATAACCAATGCTCCACTATAGGAGTTGATACGATACAGGATTTGAATGTTTTGGATTTCACCGTTTCATCAGTTGTTTCGACGGGTTGCACATCAAGCAATGGTATTGTGACGATTTCAGGAGGGGGCGGGATTTATCCTTATCAATATGCATGGAGTCATGATCTAACTGAAACGGATTCGGTTGCAGAAAATTTGGCTGCCGGAATGTACACAGTTACGGTCTCAGATAATCGAGGATGCTTTGAAGTGTTAGTGGCTGAAGTCATGACAACAGATGGACCTTCTATATCATTGGTTTCCATGCTGCATAGCACGTGCGATTTAGAGAATGGCATGGCTGTCGTGGAAGGGCTCAATGGAACACCACCATATGCTTACACCTGGAGCCATGATACTATGCTCGTCGACTCTCTTGCAATTAGTCTTGCAGAAGGCATATATTTCGTAACGGTTACGGATGCCAATTTTTGTACAGACCAACTTAGCATTGCAGTAGATGGAAGCCCTGAATTGGGAATAACTGTCGTAGATAGTATAAATGAAACATGCTCTGCTGCGAACGGATCTATCTCTTTGACGGCCTTAAATGGCAGCCGTCCAGTTTCCTATATCTGGAGCCATGATGGGTCGGTTATGGATTCATTGGCCGTGAATTTGTCAGCGGGTTCATATACGGTCATAGGAACAGACATGGTTGGATGCAGGGATACGGCGATGATCGTTCTGTCGAATACACCAGGGCCTGCTGCAGTTGCAATGGACGTTGAAGACAATAGCTGCTCCCAAGCCAACGGACAAATGTCGGTGGCTGTCACCGGAGGCACTCCGATGTACACGTACGAGTGGTCGCATGATACTTTGCTACACGATTCTATAGCAACAAATCTATCCGCGGGTGCATATTCTGTGACGATCACAGACGCGAATCAATGTATAGCAATTGCAACGGATACAATAGAAACTGCACCCATTCTTGATTTTATTATTGAATCAACGAGTATGACTGCTTGTGGTATGTCATCTGGGTCAATTGTTTTATCCGGAGATGGAGGCCGATACCCATATACGTATGAATGGAGTCATGATACTAATTTGACTGATTCTATCGCGACTGCCCTTGCCACAGGATCCTATTCGATTACCGTTACGGATGCACGAGGGTGTCAAGTGCTGTTATCAACTGAAATATTTGAGACTAATCCGCCTATTCTAAATCTGGATCAAGTGGTTCACAGTAGTTGTGAATTAAGTAATGGAATGATTTCGGTCATAGCTTCGGGTGGTCAAGGGCCTTATACGTTTGCGTGGGGCCACGACATCAATGCGTCGGATTCAGTGGTAGTCGGTCTTTCCGCCGACACGTATAACGTAACTGTAGTGGACGCAAACGCCTGTTCGGACACACTACATGTCGTTGTGGAAGGAACACCATCGATTGACCTTTCCATCGCGAACGTCATTCATGAAACATGTGGCGCGTCAAATGGAAGTATTATCCTTACGTCTACCGGAGGCAGCGTTCCAATTTCATATACCTGGAGTCACGATGCGACCCTGAATGATAGTGTGGCTCTAAATTTGGCAGCCCGAACATATTTTGTGACTGCCACAGACTTTTATAACTGCACAGACACCATCAGCATTGACCTGTCTAATGCAGATGGGCCTCAACTCGATTCAGTTACCGTGCTGTCTAATTCGTGTTCGAGTCCGAACGGTTTCATACAAGTTTCGTTCTCAACATCATCACCACCTCTTTCCTATTCATGGTCTCATGATGCAAATTTAAATGCAGATTCGGCAATGAATCTGTTGGAAGGTGTCTATCATGTGACTGTTACGGATGATATTGGATGCGTATATGTCCATTCAGAAACGGTTTTGAACCAATTCGAATTTGATTTTAACATATTATCTGTCAATCAGACAGGCTGTCAGACTTCTACAGGAGAGATAGTTTTAAGCGGAAGCGGTGGAAGCTATCCGTATACCTATGCATGGAGTCATGATGTGAATGAAACGGATTCGGTTGCCTCAAATCTTGGGGCGGGACTTTACGTGGTAACCGTTACCGACGACAGAGGCTGTTTTGAAATTTTAGATACAGAGGTCATGCAATCAAATTCACCGACATTATCACTCGTTCAATCTGCATCGAGTATGTGCGGTTTGAATAATGGTAGTGCAGTAATCTCAAGTGTAGGGGGTGCACAACCGTATATCTATGCTTGGGACCATGATGTAACGCTGTCGGACTCTATCGCCACTGATTTAGGTGAAGGTATGTATACCGTCACGGTGACCGATGGGAATGGATGCATTGATGTTCTTTCATTTTCTATTGGTGGTAGTCCTGAAGTAATGATGACTATCGTCGAAGCAGTCGACGAAGACTGTGGTAGTCAAAACGGTCTTTTGAGAATTACGACTCAAAGTGGATCGCACCCCATTCTTTATAGCTGGAACCATGATGCTACATTAACCGATTCGGTGGCTACTGGCTTGACGGCGGGGTCGTATTTGATTGTTGGCATAGATGCCTTCGGGTGTCGAGATACAATTTTAACATCCTTAATGGGCACTGACGAAATCACGACAGCCGTGCAGTCATCCTCTGACAATACCTGCTCTATGTCAAATGGGCAAATCATTCTAACGGTGATAAATGGAATTCCGCCATTAACCTATCAATGGTCTCATGACGCCACGTTGAATGATTCTATAGCGAATAATCTCACAGGAGGTACATATGTAGTCATCATCGAG
This sequence comes from Saprospiraceae bacterium, assembly GCA_028279185.1. Taxonomy (GTDB): domain Bacteria; phylum Bacteroidota; class Bacteroidia; order Chitinophagales; family Saprospiraceae; genus JANQSS01. The sequence continues at coordinate 116,926 of JANQSS010000226.1, forward strand.
GACGCAAATGGCTGTCACGATACGCTAGAACATTCGATTGGTGATAGCGCGCCTCTTTCATTTCAAGTCGATCAAGTTGATTCATCGGCCTGCTTCCCGGGTACTGGGTCAATATCGGTTTTGGCGATGGGTGGGGTTTTACCTTATACATTCACATGGGGCCATGATGCGAACTTGAACAGCAATATTGCTAACAACCTGGTGGCGGAAATTTATGATGTGTCGGTTACTGATGCCGTTGGATGTTTGGAAGTACTGCAGGTTGAAGTGCCCCAATTTGAAGGCCCGGTTGCGGCAGACGTAGTTATTAGCCCGGCTGTTTGCGACGGCGCCACTGGATCGATTCAACTCAACATAAGTGGTGGTTTGCCTCCTTATTCGATCGAGTGGTCTCACGATCCTACGCTCACTGGACCAATTGCTGACAATTTGGATGCTGGTTTGTATTTGTATACAATTCGAGATGCGCGCAACTGCATGATTTCCGATGTTGTCGTTGTTACGAGTTCATCGGGTATAGCAATTGCACTGGATTCTGCACAAAGGCCAGCCTGTGAGATGACCAATGGTTTTATTCTTATCTCCATTTCTGGAGGAAATGGGCCTTATGACATAGAATGGTATAATGCTGACGATATAACTGCTATAATTGGATCAGGTGTAATGTTGGATAATCTGAGCGCAGGTGAGTATGTAGTTATGGCAGCTGATGGTGACGGCTGTACAGATTTGACTTCGTTCATTTTACAAGATATAGAGGACATGTCGGCTTTAGTGATAGCGATAGATGAGACATGTTTTGATGCCGATAATGGATTGGCCTCTATTTCAGTTACTGCCGGAGGTACTTCCCCATTCCAATATCAATGGGATGACGCAAATCAAACAGCCACTTCCACTATTTCACCACTTGCGGAAGGCTTGTATCACGTAACGATTACCGATGCCAACGGGTGCACCCTGGTGGATTCGGCTGAGATAGGACAACCGGCAGAGGTTGTTATTGATACATTCATTATTCCTCCGGGTTGTCAGTCTCCTGACGGAGCTAGCATTTTTGTAGATGCGGAAGGCGGGGTCGGACCATTCATTTACCTATGGCCCAATGAAGGTGTTGGCGGCCAGACATTGTCGAATATCACGGCTGGAGTATATGATTTGTATATTGAGGATTCAACCGGATGCTCTCAGTCTTATTTGATCGAAGTGCCAACGATAGATGACATCACGATCAGTGCTGGAGAAGTCGAACCACCTGCTTGTGATTTAAGTCAAGGTGGCTCACTGACGGTCAATGTTATTGGCGGACAACCACCTTATACTATCGTTTGGAACGATGCTTTGATGCAGGAAGGCTCAACGGCTCTTGATCTGCAGCCTGGTGTCTATATGGCTTACGTAGCGGATCAAGCTGGTTGTATGGATACCCTTTCGATGGAAGTACCGGAAACACCAGGAGTGGCGATTTTATTAAACGAGATTCAGGCACCGGTTTGCGCAGATGAGGCCAATGGAGAAATAGAAGTTGTAGTCAGTGGGGGCTCAGGTAATTATGCCTACTTATGGGACGACTCGAACTTTCAAATGACGGCGCGAGCTGTTAGTCTGACTGCAGGGTCGTACATAGTGCGGGTGACGGATATAGACCTGGGTTGTATCAATAGGGATACATTCGAATTGACTGATCCGGCTGCCCTTGTTATCGATTCATTCCAAGTAATGGATGTGTCCTGTTTTGGAGGGTCCACCGGGTTGGCGGCAGTCTTTGCCTCTGGTGGTACTGGGAATCTGTCCTATCAATGGAATGATGACCAGTCGCAAATGTCAGACACGGCCATAAACTTAGACATTGGCACATACGCTGTAACCGTCACAGATATAAATGGTTGCATCGTTTCTGCAGAAACAGGACTGACACAGCCTGCGCCCATTTCTTTTGTCGTAGTGGATTCACAAGGTGTTACATGTAATGGAGCGCATGATGCATTTGCAAAAGTAGACGTACAAGGTGGTGTAGCGCCATATGACATATTCTGGTTAACAACAGGAACGGCAGGAGATAGTATCGGCAATTTGATGGGCGGAACCTACCAAGCAGAGATTCAAGATGCCAATGATTGCAGGGATACCATCGAAGTGATTTTGCACGAGCCCGACTCCGTTCGCATTACACTAATCGATCTTGTTGATGCGAATTGTTCTGGAGCTCAAATGGGACAAATTTCTATTGAGGCATCGGGAGGAACAGGGGGCTATATGTATCTATGGGACGATGATTTTAATCAAATTACTTCGACAGCGTTTAATTTAGATTCAGGCATCTATACGGTTATTGTTGCGGATGAAAATAATTGCCAAAATTCTGCCTCTTTCGAGATTACGGGATTATCAGAATTATTGATCGATGTGATCAATGTCGTTCAACCAAGTTGTTTTGGTGATCAAAATGGCTCCGTATCCATTTCTGTTGAAGGTGGAAATAATGATTACGTTTATTTATGGAATGACCCGGCCTTACAGACAGACTCCACGGCTATCGGTCTAACCGCGGGTGAATACATTGTTTTTGTTTCGAATGGAGATGGGACCTGTCCAACCCGTGATACAGTCGCATTACAACAGCCTGAAGAGATTATGGTAACGCATCAAATATGGCAACAGGTCCTTTGTTTTGGAGATTCTAATGCAGTGGCCAAAGTTAATGTTACCGGAGGTACGACTCCATATGAATTTGATTGGTTAGAATTAGGGATTGATTTAGGTGATTCACTTACTAATTTATACGCTGGAATATTTAATTTGGAAATTCGAGATGAGATGGGATGTCACGCAACTCATTTTTTAGAAATAACAGAGCCGAATCTGCTTGAAGCCTCCGAGTTGGTCATAGATCCTTTATGTTTTGGAGATGAAAATGGATCAATATCTGTACTTCCTTCTGGTGGAACATCACCGTACGATTATTCTTGGGTAGCTCCTTTCTCGGACAGTCTAAGCCAGGTTTCCAATATCGGGGCAGGTTCTTATTCTGTCACTGTAATTGATAATAATAATTGTTCGTTAGTCATTTCACCGGTCTTGATCGATCAAAGCGCTGAGCTATTATTCGCAGTGGAAGAATTTATGTTGCCATCCTGTGTTGGTGCAGATAATGGGTTGATTTCCATTATGGGATCTGGTGGTGCTGGCGACTTAAATTACGATTGGTCGAACGGCGTAACCGGTAGTATAAATGAAGATTTATTGCCGGGAGTTTATTCGGTTACAATTTCAGACGTTTTGGGATGTGAATTGGACACAGCATTTAATATTAATGACGTGGACGATTTGGACTTAGAATTGGCATTTACGGATACAATGATTTGTCAGGGGCAAATAATTAACATTGTAGCGAATAGTTTTCCAGGTGCAACTTATTCTTGGACTGGGCCGAACGGATATGCCAATACCGATTCTATTATTTCCGTTGGTGCTGCTGGGCAGTATTCGTTGACAGCGATAGTTTCGATTTGCAGCGATACAGCGTCTGTATTTGTTCAAAACACTAACAGCGTTTTACAAAGCCAATTCATTATACCTACTCAAGTATTGGTAGATGATACCATAGTGGCGCTTGAAACATCCTGGCCGGTCCCGACAAACGTGTCTTGGACTTACGATGCGGACAGTATTATGTTTGTGGCCCAGGCACAAAATCAATGGTTATTTACATTTCCGTATGTAGGGGAGTTTGACATAGAATTGATTGCAGAATTGACGGGCTGTACGTCTTCGGTGACCAAGTCCATTGTAGTGCATCAGGATTCGTCAACTTTTGAAATACCACAAAGTACTGGCGATAAGCAAATTCTCTCCTTTAGAATAACACCGAATCCATCGACAGGCATATTTAGTGCTGAATTTGATTTAGCCCAAACGGCTCCATATTATTTAAATGCGTATCGACTTGATGGAACAGCTGTTGAAAATCGCCAAGGAAATGGAGCGGGTTTAATTTCTGAATTATTTAATTTTAATTCAGCAGTCAACGGCCTCTACGTTGTTTCCCTCCAATCGGAAGGTGAGGTGGTTTGGACGATCGTAAAAATCGAACGACCATAAGATGTCGACGTATGCGATGATAAATAAATAGTGTTTTAGAAAATTGTTAGTTGTAGGAATTGAATATTGGCTACATTTTCAATTAAATGTGGTCAATATTTATGAATGTGGCGAGCCGCGAGATTAATCTAAAATTTCAATATCATGAATAATTATTGATCCTGACGGATCCAGGATTAATTTTGTTGTGCTTAATATTGGATTTACCATCGCTCCATTGCCGCGAATAATTATCGGCCTATTTGTTGTATTGCCTGGCACGTCAGACACAATTAAACTATCGATATAAAAAGGTGCAATGGGTGCAACTTCAACTGTGATCGTGTCATCCATGCCAACATTTTGCAGGTGCATGAAGAAGTCAGAAAAACTTTTGAAAGTTGTGTCATTGGAAGGAATAGTGTCATTTATGTAATAAACACCAGCAAGTCTAGGATTTGCACAAGGTGCATTCGATGCGGTCCATGCGTTGGCTTGCAAGTCAAAAAAATGTATTGAATCAGCATTATTCATTTGATTGGTCACGAATAAACCGCTTCCTTCGGAAAAGTCGTAAGAACCAGCAAGCAGACTATCAGAACCGCAACCTGATTGCATTGCATCGGTAATTATCTCCGATGCCGTCTTAGCTCGATTGTAGAATCTAATTTCATCTATTAATCCCTTGTAATCTTCATATTGAATAGGACCAAGGTTTTCCGCGGCTTGTTTTTCGGCACCATAAAACCAACCACCTTGAGGATATCCGGGCCAACTATCCCAGAAAGTGGTCATATCTGTTCGCGAGGGAGTTACCGTATCAGCTACTAGATTTTCATCGACCCATAGTTCTAAGGCAGCATTACCTGCTCCAATCCATCGACGTACGCAACTAACAAGATGCCAATTACCATCTAATAGGCTGGGTGTGCTGCTTGCAGGAAAAGCCTGTATGATCCATGGATCCCCTTCAGAGACATCGATTCCATCGCCAAAGTGCCAGCGCACGCGACCACCTCCATAAAATTGCAGGCTAAAAGTACCTTGATAAAAAGTGCCATTATTGTGCCCGTCTAGTAAAAAATTTCCTTCAAACCACCACCCACCGAAGTTATATGGAAATATGTCTCCATCATACCAGTTGGTTATTTGATTTATTCCTGGGTTGGTTGGTCCAATTGGGAACGATGTATCCGGCCTGATCCAAAGTTGAAGCGTAAATTCTCCTGACCCAAAGCCAGTGGGTAAAACCAGTTGTTTTCCGTAATCGTCGTCATCAGGTATCGAATTGAGATTAAAATTTATTGATTGTGCCAAAGCACAAAGTGGGATGATGAATAAAATACCAATTGCAAAAATTCTGAAAAAGTGAAGCAATCCGTAGGTTTTTTATTAAAAGTAAAGTGCACAAATTGGTAACGCTAAGTAAAGGGTGAAAATTTATACGATCCTGGGATTTTCATCGAGCAAATACATAATGAACGCTTTAACTACTAAGACCTGAGTTATCCATCTTTATCAAGCCAATTTTTTTTCAATTAGGAAATCAATGCGTTGCATTTTCAATAAATTCGAATACCGCGGACCAAGTAGGTTCTGTGCTTGAATTTGTTCGACTTTCGACTAGCATCGAAGAACCGTGGACGCCATTTTCGGCGATGAAAGTGACATGTCCTTTGGATTTTGCTAGTTCAAATTGCTGAGCCACTGATGGTACTTCCATTTCTTTTTTTGGTCGTAATATCATCAAAGGAACTTTGATTGACTCGATTGCCTTTTGTGGATTGCAATCTGCCATGGGCCCTCCTGAAGCCGGAGAGAAAGCAAGAACACCAGCTACCTTGTCCATGTGTTGATATCCTAAATTAATTGCCAATGCCGCGCTATAACTGCTTCCCCATACAAATATTGATGAATTAAATCCCATTGCACGCGCATATACCAGTGCGGCTTCCAAATCAGGATATGCATCGCAATACCCAATTTGTTTATTCTCCAGATTATTGACTGTCCTATTTGGTTTTTTGAAAGCGTCGCCTCCACTTCTTTGGTCGATGGCTAATACGTTGTACCCTTGCTTTGTAAGCCGAGGTATAATATCTTGGTATTCACCACGGGCACTTCCTCGCGCTTGATGAAATAATACTATTAATGGATCGTTTTTGTCTGATTCGTACAGGTCACCGTAAATTAGAATATCATCCGATGTCTTAAAATTAATTTCCTTTATGTCAACAGCTCTATACCTCGTGATGACTTCTTCTTTGCTTTTTGAGGGGCTAAGGCTGGGTTGTTCTTTTTCTGAATTGCAAGAAAAGAGGATGACTGCAAAAAGAAAAGAAGATAAGATTAATTTCATAGGTTATTTTTTTAATCGGTTATTAATCTGTTGGTTTATAGTTGTAGAGGGTAATTAAGTTTTTTCTTCGAACCAGATCATTTTGACGCAATGATGTATCGTTGGAATAATACATCATACTTACTTGTAATAATCGGTCATGGGGATGCGCCTTCTTCCAACGTTTGTACTCATATCTGGTCCATTCTTCAAATAATGTCTGGGGCCAGGTATTTATGTACTTTCGGGCGTAAAATGATAAAACGAATCGCCCACGTGTAAAATTGTTGTAGGGAGGAGGGTCCAATACCGGTTGACCTTTCGTTTCATCCGTTTTAATTTGCACCACTTCATTTGTCAGGAGATTTATTGTTTCATTATCTGGCGATTGACCATATATGCAAATTGATCCCATATCTTTTACGGGATCAGGTGCAAACAACCACCAGGGTTGCCGAATTAGTCCGGTGACCGCTGAGCCCGAAATTATTTGGAATTCGGCCAATTTTGATATTATGGCCGATTGTGCTATAATGGGTTTTATGTAGCTATTGGTTTTCCATTTTGAAGGTTTACCAAAAATATATGTGCACAAAAGATTAGTAGGACAACAAGTAGAGCAATAGAAGCTATATTTCTCTTGTGAAAGAGTGTAAAGGATTCTTTGTTTTTTTGATTTAAAACACGTATTTTTTTATAAAAATAATCTGGAAGTAGAATTGCTGTAAAGGCAAGGGAAATGAAATTAAACGGCCCAACATATATCGTAGTAGCTAATCCCCAATGAATAAGAAAAATCAGGATGCCGGCAAGAAGTTTTGCTGATTTGGTTTTAATGGGAATAAAAATCAATAAGGGTATCGCGAATTCGAATACTAAGGTCGCATAGGTTAACAGTGTGCACACCGCAGGTGCTTCCATTAGCATGTGACCTAGTCCTATTGTATGCGTATAATCTTGGGTAAGACTCAGTACGGTCTTTCCTGACCGCCAAAATTCACCGGTTTTCGTAATTGCGCTGGTGAAATAAATGATGGCTATTTGAAATAGGATGCCGAAGTTAAAAATGAGTGAAATATGCCGCTTAATCTTCCCTGAAAACCTTGATCGGAATGCCAATCGATGTTCAAGCGGAAGGAACCCCCCCCCCAGAATAAAGAAACTTCTATTAAAAACTCAACACCATGAGATAAAGGGGGTATGAAGTTTGTAAGGCTCGCAAATAGAATGAGTAACGGGATTGAAAGTAGACGACTACCGATGCCTAGGGTATATAATATGGCAACGACTAACGTGAAATATATATATAAATCAAATTGCCAATTCGAATCAAAACTTGTCAAAAGAGAAAATGGGGCGCCATAAAATTCAAGGAACATTGATCTCGATAAAAACCCGTCTATTGCATAAAATTGATTTTCATCTAAAATTCTGTAAAAAATTATGTTGTGAATAACATTAAGGCCAACTATTATCCTGAAGAGTGCAATTGAACGTGCGTCGAGGTTCTATGAAGCCTCAATCCATTGGGCCAGTACCGATCTTATAGTCTTTGTGAATTTATTGGACATCTTGCTTTTCTTTAAAGGGGGAAAAACACAGAATAAGTCATTATAGGTTAGGAGTTTTTCCGCCCAAGATACAAAGCATAATCATACACGAATTTGAAAAATACATGCGGAGACTTTTTAGAAAGCTAATGAATTGGAGCGAAAATCAACCAGCTTAGTTGGGTTTGCTGTAGACAAACAACATAGAATTGCCGCCCAATGTTACCGTTTGGACAAAGCATCTTTGTTCATTTACACGTTATTCCAGTGTATACCCATAAGGGTTATCTTTAGTAGTTAATTAAAGCAAAAATGAAATCTCATACTATAATTCGGTTTTACACAGTAGCACTGTTTGTGCTTGTATCTACATGCGTGTCACTAGGACAAGATTTTATTCCGACAGATGCGAATCGAAACGCATTGGAACTAGTAGATTTGGAACGAGCCTATCGCTTGTGGTCCCAAGACGTTAATCTCGACGAAACAAAAGGGTGGAAATGGTATCAGCGCTGGCTGGAAGAAGAGTTAAGAAATAGCACATTACATAAAGGGTGGCCGCATAGAACGAATTACCTGAAGGAAGCGGTAGAACTAAGTAAAACAAAAACAAGTCAATCCAGAAGTGCTGGTACCTGGATGCCTGTGGGGCCATCGACATTTCCGACAATTCCAGGTGGTAATTTATTTCGGGGCATGGGAAGGATAAATACAGTAGCTTTTCACCCCACGGACCCTAACACTATTTTTGTAGGGGTAGCACAAGGCGGTGTTTGGAAATCGACAAATAGTGGTCAGACCTGGATGCCACTAACTGATGACTTACCTGTCATTCGCATAAATGATATCGCAATTGATCCGACTGATCCTGATATCATGTACGTTTGCGTAGGTGATTATGCTTATGTTGGAGCTTCACTGGAAACAGACTCAAGAAAACGAAATACACATTATGGATTAGGTATTTATAAGACAACTGATGGTGGTTTGACATGGGAGCCAACAGGATTGACGTTTGACCAATTGGATCGGGATGCTTCACTTATGCGACGTGTATTTATTAATCCAAATAATAATGAAGAACTCCTGGCCGCGGGAATAAGCGGTGTATTTCGATCTTTAGACGGTGGGAATACATGGGATAAAACTCTTGATCAAGTCATGTCGGATTTTGAGCAAGATGAAATTAATGGAAATATTATCTATGCGTCCAGTTTTCGCGTCAATGTGCTTGACATTGGACAGTCAGCCATTTGGAAAACTACGGATTTTGGAGGGACTTGGACTCAATTAAATATTAATTTTACGGGAACAAATGCACAACGCGTTGAATTAGCAATTGCTCCTTCAAATAATCAAGTCGTTTATGCACTAGTCGCCAATTCAGCTGGAGGTTTTTTTGGACTCTACAGGTCCTCAAATGCTGGCCTGACCTGGACGCTTCAGTCCAGTGAGCCGAATATTTTACATTGGTATGGTGGAACAAGTGGTGGTGGCCAAGGTACTTATGACTTAGCAATAATGGTCGACGCTGATAACGCGGATTTAATTTATACTGGCGGTATCAATATGTGGGGAAGTGAAGATGGTGGTATTAATTGGAAGCGTGCCAGTTTCTGGCTACCTCAGTACGGATCAAGTTTGCATGCGGATCATCATTTTTATAAATACAATCCCTTGGATGAATATTATTATGCCTGTCATGATGGAGGTATAAATCGTACGAAGGAAATATTTTTATATACCCAGACCGAAATGGATGTTCCAGGTTTTTCATTTGAAACACAATGGGAAGATATCAGCGCAGGAATGGAAATCACATCATTTTATCGAATGGATGTATCTAAAATTCACGTGGGCGATGTTGTAGCGGGATCTCAGGATAATTCAAATTTTATTAAACGGGACACGCAGTGGCTTAACGTTGTATTAGGTGATGGCATGGATTGTTTTTTTCACCCGTCGAACGGAAATATTGCCTACGTTTCAACACAAGGTGGAAATTTAAGGCGAACAAATGACCGCGGCGACTCTTTTATTGGTGGATTAACAAGTGATATTCGATCAATAGAAACAGGTGGTTGGACGACTCCGTTTGAAAGTGATCCACATAATTCGGATGGAATATATGCCGCTTTCGGAAATGTGTGGTACAGCTCAAATAGGGGAGATGATTGGACGCAATTGACTGACTTTAGCCCGGTGCCGGGAAGTGATTTTATCCTGCCTGGGTCTAGTTTGACTATTGCTCCGAGTAATCCAAATCGTTTTTATGTGGCCAAACGACCCTATCCCGCGTTTAGCCTTCCTGGAGAACTTTGGACAACTGCTAATGGCGGAGGTAATATGATAAATCGTACGGCTGGATTACCCAGCTCATTATTTATTACGAGCACAGCTGTACATGAATTATTTGATACCTATGTCATCGTTACAGTCGGAGGTTTTGAAGATGGATCCAAGGTGTTTAAGTCGGTCGATGCTGGATTAACGTGGGAAAATATTTCAGGAAATTTACCAAATATTCCAATTAATTCAATCGAACTAAGACCAAATTCTGAGACTAATGAAATGTATATTGCTACTGATATCGGTGTTTACGTTCGAAGTGATGTGACGAACGATTGGCAACTATTTAGTCAGGGACTTCCCAATGTCATAGTGTCAGATTTAGTGATCGATGTGACAAATGATTTGTTATATGCGTCAACTTTCGGTCGTGGAATATGGGCAAGTGATTTAGCTGTGCTTTCGAGTAGTACTAACCAAGAATTATCTCTTCCCAATATTCAAATTGTGCCTAATCCAAATAAAGGGGTATTCGGGTGTGTTGTTTCGAATTTTAATTCAGAAGATGCAAAAATTCGAATAGTTGATATTACCGGTCGACAGGTTTACAATGGCAGAAAGCAAATTCGAAGTGGGCAGCTAACTTTTAATCTCAATTTATTGAGTGGCACATACTTCTTACGAATAGAGGATGGACAAAAAGCCTCGGTAGCGCGTTTCATTATCAATTAAAGTTGTTATGCGTGCTGATTACTTTATTTTATTAATTGCTTTGGTTTATTTGTGGTCTTGTCAATTGTCTGATGATGAGATGAGTAACCATAATTGCATGGGTTATATTGCCTCGACAAATTCTGACTTCGTTTTGCCCTATCCCGTTGGGAGTTCATATGAAGTCATTCAAGGAAATTGTTCTCACGTATCAGACTTATGGAATAGTCATCAAGAAGGCACACCCTGGCAATATGCCTACGATTTTTTGATGCCAATCGGAACCATTATTACGGCACCTGCGGCTGGGGTGGTGCGATATGTCGAAGAAAGAAATAGTGATGATGATAAAGGTCTTGAAAGTGGGAATGCAATCGTAATCGAACACGACAATGGGTTGTTTTCCGGATACGGTCATTTAACACAAAATGGAGCGCTAGTTGTTGTTGATCAAATGATTCGTCAAGGTGACACCATAGCTTTAAGTGGTAATTCAGGGGCTAGTCAAATACCACATCTACATTTTCAAATTGGACCCTGCCTGCAATTAGAATCATGCGGGTCATTGCCTACAACATTTCGCAATACGACATATCATGATACGGCGCTCGAAAAAATGGAGTATTTAGCCATGCCCTATTAACCTATTTCAATTAGTTTGACAAAACATCGAATAATATTCCATCCTGCACATAGAGTTGGGCATTAACCTCTACATGCAATGTTTTAATCGTTACATTTTCGTCGACAACAGGATAATTGACTTTGTTTTTTGGAATGAGGACGTGAGAAGCTGCGTTAGGAACAATTTGAGTCGACCAGTTGAGGGGATTCTCCCAATCGGTATCCACCTCGCCGGTCCAAACAAAGTCACGACTGAAAATAAACTGACCACCACTTGTTATTGACAAGTTTTGATCAAATATTATGGCTTTATTTATCATATCAAGACTATCACCTTCGGTGTCGACGATTTGCCAGGTATTTAAATGCTCATTTTCATTTCGTGACAGTAACTCTACATTTTCCGGTTGTATGCATGAAAAACCTAAATCGACAATTGACAAGGCCACGATCGAATTGAAAGTTTGATTATTTCCATAATTATTGATAACATAATATACATGATCCGATGCTCCTCCGTAAGGAATGCTGTCTGGTAGTTGATTAATACGTGTTACAACGAGTTCGCCGTCTGGGTAAGGACCCGTTGATGGCAAAGTTATAGCAATACCAGTTCCTGGAAATTGCAGTTCTCCCGGACCAATAGCATCGGCTTTTGCACTGGCTCCACGTCCAACAGGAACCGTACTTGGAACTATTGTCGCTGTATTGACTAGGTGGCCATGATGCGAATTTGCTTTATCAAGAATAATTTGCTCTTGAATTAAATTGTTGAATTGATAATAGGCAATTAAGTCAGGGTCGGACTGGATGGCGTCCTCTTTCGTAATGTGGCGAAGAAGACGAATTTCATCCTGATTTAACGCACGCCTCCAAAGCGTTACCTCGTCAATTTCACCCTGAAATGATTTACTATAATGACCATAGCCTACATAAATATTATTGAATTCGCCAGGGGATAGTTCAATAGAATGAACAAACTTTTCTTCATTTAAATAGAGCGTAGCTTGATGTGGTTCTATAACCAATGCGACATAACTCCATTCATCCAGCGGTATAGTTATCCCACTATTGCCACCCCAATTCGCGGCATTTCCAGGCCATTTATACCATAATTTATCTCCAAAGTAACTTACAATGAGGCCTTCTGTATAATCACAATGGGCGCACCAGTCTCCACTGGAAAATAAAGCTGCAAACCCCTGCTGGCCTCCGTCTGGTTTCCACCAGCCTGTGACCGTAAAGTGTGAAATGTCAGATAAATTGGCGTCTTGCGCGACTAAATAATCGCCATTGTCGAATGTTTTTAATGTATGACCGGGGATTGTATCTGGGCTACAATTTTGAAATGAATAGATTAAGTTCTCAAAAGTATCCGTGTGCACAATTCCTCCTTGGTCAATAGTTAATATTATCGAATAACTTCCTTCTTGACCTAAGACAATTTTTGGGTTTCGAATATTTGCGTCACTGATAAATAATGGCATTGGTGAAATGGTCCAATTCCAGGCGACTCCTTCATGATTTATAATGGAATGACATTCAAGTGAAATTGTGTCTCGTTGGCAATAAATGGTGTCCTGTTGAACATATGGCATAAGTTGAATCTTATTAGGACGCAATGTGGGGGCCTCCCAAATACCTTTGCTGGTAGCCATTCGAATTTTTTCATCACGGTAAAAGGGGAGTATTTTAAATCCCGTATGCAGCGCAGGAAGCCCTTCGTCGTAGGTGTGCCAGGTTCCTGGTGTTTTGTCATAATAAAAAAAGCGACTATTTGTAAGCGCATAGATGACATCACCAGCATCGCTCGCATGATATATCAAATCCTTGATATTTTCATCCGAAATCACCGAAGAATAATGATTTGTCCAGGATGTTCCACCATTCGTCGAACTGAAGATTTTATTTCCATTTGAAGATGAGTTTGATGCTACCCACAGTTCATTTTTATCAAATGGATTTAATGTAAGAGACAAATTGCGCCAACTACCACTTGCGTATGGTGGTGTCGGAAGCTCGATGAAAGTATATCCTCCATCAGTTGACTTGAATATTTTCCAAACCCAATAGCTGACATTAATTATTGCGTAAATAGAATTTGGATCATCTCTACTTATTTCGAACCGACGGACGGATCCCTCAAATGTATATAGGGTATCGAAATTAATTCCACCGTCGATGGACTTATATAAAATATTTTCGCTGCCTAAGTAGGACACGTTGGCGTGAATCGGATGCCATTCTATTTCACTGTACGAAAAATGAAAGTAACTCTGCGTTGGGTATCGATCAAGGTTTGGTATACCCTGACTTGGTTCATGCAGACTGTCCGGAAGTAATTTGTCTCCAATGTCGCTAAAATGTGAGCGCTTATTAAACATGGGGTTTATGTAACCGGTGGCTGATTCGGCGCCGCCGAGAAATATAGAATTTCCCTCGCCATAGTTTTCATGCCAGGCTACGTCTCCGTTATGATATCGACCGCCGACCCAAACATCCTCATTCCAACCTTGGGCAAATCCCCACATATGTGTTGATGTTATACCGTTCATTCGAATTTCTGTTGTTTGGCATTCGTCGTTGGAATAATTAATTCCGCCGTCTGAACAAATCCAAATGTCATTTCCAGAGATGTCAATATCTTGAATATCAGCATGCATGTCCAGCGATCGGGAACCTCTTATATAGTCGAAATTGCCGCCTTTATTAGCCGATTCGCAAAACCATATCGTCCCTACCCAGAATTTATCTGCATCGTTGTGCGAGACATCTAAATCAAAATTGTACCAACCCTGGTGGTAGCCACTGGAGTATCCAGCTACGTACCAATTTGAATCCACGTCATTACCTGGTGCATATGGTCCCCCATCAAAACCACTATCTTCCTGCCATGTTTCTCCCCCGTCATTGCTATAATAAACACCAATCCAACCTTGGTCACCTGCTTTTCCATCGGCAATTATTCCGGCATAAACGCGATTTGGGTTCGCGGGGGAAACACCAATTTTACATCCAAACACTTGCGCAACGTTAAGATCGGATGGCACATAATACCCATTGTCTTTTAGTGCCCAATTTGCACCGCCATCTACTGATTTATAAATTTCTGGTCGTTTTGACACATCATTTTTAACTGAAATGAACAATGTATCATTAGTTCCGGGCATAGCCTCGATGTCGAATACATACCCGCTGAATGATGAATTCCAGGTTATACCTCCATTCGTTGATTTCAATAAATTAGTGTTTGTAGCAGCATAAACGATTTGTGAATTTGTCGAATGCAAATAAAATTGTTCTACAGTGGAACCGGCTATGTATATCTCAGTCCATGTCGAACCTCCATTTGTGGTTTTATATATCGCAGATCCCATGGCCATATACACAGTATTTTCATCGAATGGGTCGACCTTAAGATCGCGTGCTGCACCAAAGGCATAATTTCGTGCTATTGGCGTCCATTCATGTCCTTTATTTATTGACTTAAACAGACTTCCAGTTTCTGTACTTGCATATAAAATGGAGTCATTCGATGGCGCCAGGCCTATGCAATAGATGTTTGCTTGGTGTAATGAATGTTGTGAATTTCCAGATGATTTATACGTACGATTTGGACCGATGTTCGACCAAGTTGAAGAGCTATTTCTGCCCGAGTTATTTATCGATTCTTCCGGAGCATATTGCCTGACCAATTCATGCTCCATCGGTTTGTTGACCATGCCATTGTCGTCGACGTAATCTACAACTTGTTTGTACCAATGCTTAAAATTTTGTGTATGAATATTTTTTTCAAATGGATGAAGTTTGAAATATTCCTGATAGAGTGTAGTGATTCGAATAAAATTTTCGCAATCGGAATACATGACCATTGCCCATTGAGGCGTTTTATCATTCACTTTAGGCAAGGCCTTAAACCAATCAGGATGGCAAGGATATACCGGTTGTACGCCCAATGATGCCGATTGTCCTAGTATGAAAAAGGGTAGGAATAAAAACAAGGACAAAACAAGTGAATTGACGCTCATATAAATTATATTTTCAATCGTGACCTGGGTAGTTCAATGTGTGGGAAGTCCACCATCAGATAGGCTTCATTTAGCTACTTTAACTCAGTTTATTAGCGACCATGATGATACAATTCCAAAGATATAGATTTTATGAGCCGTCGCGCTCTGTTCTTTCATTACCTGCAGTCAGTACCATACGACAATTTCTTGTATTATCTAGATTTAATCTAATTAATTTAATTGTTGGCCGCTTCATTTCTAATTCGTGTACCTTTAATTTAAGTGAAACGATTTTTAATCATATTGTCTTTACTGGGAATCATCATGTCACAAACGAAAGATGTGAACCTTCTGATCTCCTATGCCTGGAATAAGGCCTATATCGTGAAGAATCTGTGCATCAATCGATTTAGCTCTCAATCCACCTGTGAAGGCGTATGTTATCTACGTCAAACTTTTGAGCAACAGGGGGAATCTGATGAATTGCCAAAGAAAATTACCTTCGAGGTGAAACAGAATTGGCAAATTATCACATCGACAGAGAAGTCCGCAATAGCTTTAATTTGCGATGAAGAACAATTGCTTCCTCTTTTGGATGATCAATTGTACAAATATCTTTCTATAAAGGAAGTATTCAAGCCACCCCGCACCTAGTCTTTTTCTGAATTTAATTTTATTACTCACTTCACTCAGGCGATACATTGCATTTAGCATCGTGTATGTCGGGTGATATACGATGAAAGCCCCTTGGTACATTATTATGTGCCGGGCAGATGGCTGGGCTTCATCATCAATAAGTCGTATAAATTAAAAAAATGAAAAACGTAATTCTGACAGGTATTTTAATCGGTTTCAGTCTGTACAATGTTCTGGCCTGCAATGTTTGTGGTGGCGGATTAAATATGTCCAATTTGGGCCTATTGTCACAGTATAGAAGCAATCATTTAACCACTCATTATCAACATTCTTCCTTCGAGCATGATTTCTATCCATTTAAAGTAATGGATCGCTTCGAAAAATTGACTATCGCAGCGAGATATTCTATTTCCGATAAATGGTATGCACGAGGGGCTTTGCCATTCGTCAAGAATGTGAGAAGAAGTGATGCTGCCTCAATTAGGAAGTCAGGTTTTTCTGACATATCTCTACTTTTTGGCTACAATGTGTCGGATTTGTTTGCATCTAAAAAGCAAGGAAAGATGTTCATCGATATGGCGGCAGGGATTAATATTCCAACCGGCAGATTCAAGGCCAACATTTATGACGACGATGTACCTATGAGCTTTAACGCTGGTACTGGAGCGATTGGAGTTAAAATCAATCCTACAATTGGATTTTATAAGGAAAGATTCGGAATACTCTATTCCTCTGATTTCCTTTTAAATACGGCTTCTCCGGGAGGGTATAGATACGGCCATCAACTTAGCCAATCGATTTTAGGCTATAAAGCGATCGATGTCTTTAAGGCACGTGTTCGCTTAGAACCTAATTTGGGCATTTTATATAGTATCAAAGGGTTTGACCACTATGCCAATGGTCGGAAAGTGCGTAGTACGGATATTAAGTCAGGCAACGGTATTATTGGCTTGATAGTTAGATTTGATTCTATTATTGTTTCTACTTCAATCGGTATACCGATTTACGATGGAGGGACAACGCCGGAAACAAATATTGAAAACACTTTTTCCACACAATTAACCTATTTATTTTAAAAAAGAATTTATTATGAAAAATATATTTCTGTTTATCTTATGTATTATTGGATTGTTTTCTGTTGGATGTAATGATGACGAAGAGGTAACCGATATGTTTGAATATCATGCCCACATCTATTCTCCTAATAATGCTGCCAAGCATTTAAAAGACACGATTCAAATTCGCGTAAACTTCGAGAGTCATACAGGTGAAACCGTACATCATGTAAAAGTGCGTATTTATAATAAAGTGACAAATGCTGAGGTTTTTAATGAACCCAATGATGCCCACGTTCATGCCACAAGCGGTGAGTTTGAGTTTAGTCAAGAGTTGGTACTGTCGCAGGAAAACGGGTTTATGGAACACTCCGACTGGATATTAGAGGCAAAAGTTTGGGGTGATGGCCCCGGTGTCAGCGAAGCGATGGAGGAAATTGAATTTCACGTCCATCCCGAAATGTAACGGTGCGAAAAATACCGATGTTACTTCGGTTTGGGAATCCAGGTCATACGTAAGCCGGCATATAGAAAGCCTTCACCAAATAACATACCATTGGTGGAGGTTTTTTTATTCGCCAATAATTTTTAAGAGAACGCGCTTGTCCCGTTTCCCATCGAATTCGCCGTAAAAAATAGCTTCCCATGGACCTAAATCAAGCCGGCCTTCTGTTATGGCGACCACTACTTCTCGACCCATGATGGTACGTTTGAGATGGGCGTCTGCATTGTCTTCATATCCATTATGTGCATATTGGCTATATGGTTTTTCCGGGGCTAATTTTTCGAGCCATTTCTCATAATCCTGATGAAGTCCGGATTCATTATCGTTGATAAAAACACTGGCCGTTATGTGCATGGCATTGACAAGACATAGGCCCTCTTGAATACCACTTTCGCTGATTAAATCTTGGATATCGTGTGTGATATGCACAAATCCCCTACGTGTCGGTATGTTGAACCACAGTTCTTTTTTAAATGATTTCATCTTTTTTTGTTATCTATCACGTTTTATTAACATACTTCAAGAAAGGCCAGTCTCACTTATTTAATACTATGAATTTGATGGAAGGTTAGTCATAGTATATATCATTTCTGATGAACTACCAGCCTTAATTCAGCTTTTTTAGTTTGGTTCTGTAGTCAGTAAATTGTTCGAAATTTATAAATTCTTCTTCTCTTTTTTTATTCAGTATCTTGATCAAATAATATTGTCCGGCATCATCGATGAAATTATCTCAACTGTCATTTTCGCATTTGAATAAATACAAGATGTCAATATTCGGGTAATATCGAATAGCCCACAGTTCATAGTTTGACTTCAAATTAAGAACGAGTTGTTTTATCTTTTGATTATCGGTACTTTCAATATACTCAATCCAAAAGAAGCTTCAACTTCGATCTTATTCGTTGTTATTAAATCATTAATTGACTCAAGGTCGAAAACTAGATGTTGTATTCTGAATGCTTCTAGCTTGTAACTAGTCAGAAGGATTAAACACATTAAATGAACTGTAATAACTCCCCTAAGACAATTCATGCTCGAAGTGGTTAATTCCCTACTTACCTAAAGCCAATTTTGTTTTTGTCGAAGATTTTATTCTCATCTTGCATTTCAACTTTGCGGATATCTTCGACTAGGACATTGTGCATTTCACGAGCCGAAGAGTCGGTTGCGTCGGACATGCGTAAGTGTTGATTTTTAATGATGGCATTAACCAATTGACGCACGGATCTGGCATTGCCAAAAAATTTGTCGCGAGCCCGATGCATTTGGAAAATGATTTGTTGCAAGTAGTCGGAAGCCGCTTTTGAAAGCTTTAGATTTTCCGTTGCCAACATTTGCTTGCCTATTTCGAATAAATCTAAAGGGCTGTAATCGTCAAATTTCAAGATTTTATCGAAACGTGATCGAAGCCCAGGATTTGATTTTAAAAACTTCTCCATGTTGTCAGGATAACCGGCAGCAAATACGAAAAAGGTACCGCGATCATCTTCCATACGCTTTAAAATCGTTTGTATCGCTTCATGTCCGTAATCTGCATATAATCCCGCAGCCCCTGTGAGTGCATAAGCTTCATCGATGAAAAGCACGCCGCCGATAGCTTGATCGATTTTTTCTGAGGTCTTAATTGCTGTTTGACCCACAAATCCTGCGACGAGACCCTGACGATCTGTTTCAACAATATGTCCTCGTTCAAGAATTCCCAGCGCACGGAATATTTTGGCAAGTATACGAGCGACCGTCGTTTTTCCCGTACCTGGATTGCCAATGAAAAGTGTATGCAGAAACAGTTTATTCAACGGATTCACACCGATGGACTGATAGTACTTTACCAGACTGATGAGATCTTTTACCTCACGCTTTACAGACTTCATGCCAACCAATTCATCTAATTCTTCTAAAGCAATGTGTAACAGTTCATCGTCAATTGGAATATCCGGTAAGTCTTTTACAATTGTCGTATCTAATTGAATGACGTCAGCAGGGGTGATTAGTTTTAAGTCCGAAGCAGGTCGACCTTCCGGATTCTCATCTGCCATGATGCGAAGTCCCAAATTAATCTTTGCTTTTTCGACAAGATCGTAAATGTAGCGAGCATTACCGAATGTTCGATCACGATTTCGGTAAGCGCGAATGATAATTTTGTTTAACAAGTCTTGGGCCTCTGGTACAAATTCCAGTTCCATTTCCTCTGCTGCATAATTGACAATTTCCCAAAGCTCATTTGGCTTGTAGTCGGCAAAATCGTAGTACAATTTAAAACGAGAGCGGAGACCCGGGTTTGACTCGAGAAAATGATTCATTTCCTTCGGATAGCCGGCGACTATGACCGCTAAATCACCTTCCCCGTCACTCATTTCTTTGACTAGAATTTCAATCACCTCGCGTCCAAAATCTTTTGTGTCGTCGTTGGTGCGCGCGAGGGAATAAGCTTCGTCGATGAAAAGTATGCCACCTCGAGCCTTTTCAATTGCCTCTTTTACCTTGGGTGCCGTTTGTCCAATATATTCGCCAACAAGGTTTACCCGATCAACTTCATGAACATGCCCCCTTGACAACAAACCCATTTTGCGATAGAGTTTACCCATCATTTTGGCCACGGTGGTTTTTCCGGTACCGGGATTTCCGGTGAATACAGCATGAATGGATAATTCGGATTCTTCTTTATATCCCTTGTCACGACGTAATTGAATAAACTTCAAGTATTGAGCGTGCTCGCTTACTTGCTTCTTTATAGGATGTAAACCGATTAGAGCATTGAGCCTTGCCATGATATCATCAAGCGACAGTGCAGCGTCCTCATCGTTTTCCAGATATAGCGGCTTCATCCGATTTGGTAGCTGAACATGTCCCACACCTTCTACAAAATCGTCACCCACTTCAAACGGCATAACACCCAAAACACGATCCATAAAAACAACTTCAACCGTGTACTGACCTTTACGCCAACTTCCTTTGATATTTGCACCCCAACCAGCCGTAACATCAATCATGTCATCGCTTTCTTTAACCTGATTGAGCCGGATTACCTGTCCTTTAAGTTCTCGGGATTGATTAAAAAACTTGACGAACAACTCACATTGCCAATTGGCATAAATATTTAAATTTTCACATTTTATTTCGGCGTATATATAACGTGTATCTCCGACGGCGAAGGCCTTAAAGTATTTTCTGTCTTCTGGCGAAACGTCGTCATACTTACCTTCATAAAGGCGAATTGACTTTAATTCGAGGTAAGGAGCGATTTCTTCCTCTTCCATTTCTTCGACTTCCTCGATATAGAAATATTTTGTGGCAATTTTTTTGTCGTCCATCCAGGCTTCCCAATAATATGTGCCTCTAGCCCAAAATGATCCTTGTTTTTTATTTCCCCAGCCTTCACGCACATAGACCGTGTGATCGTATTTACTTATTTTCTTTTTTAATTCCAGGTTGCACACTTCTTTCTTTGTACGACCTAGACTATAGCATTTTAAGGTTATGGTTACGTCCCATGCGCGTTCATCGAATAATTTATTGTAGAATGACAATTCAGCATACACGAACGTCGTCTCATGCCGGTCAAAGACCTGACGATACTTTTTCTTATTGTCTGCAAGCCATTCCGTACTTGAATAAACCTTTAACTCTCTAAATTTATAAGGTAGGGGCGATATTTGCGTTTCTTCTCCTTCCATAAACCTTCCTAACGATGCATACTTAGACTAATATTATGCTATACTACGATATTTTTTGGAGAACGCGTACAAGTTGATGAAATACTGCGATTGGTATGAGCAAAAATGGTTGTTGGAATTTAGAAGGGATAACCGGATCAAGTTTTACTGGCAATGTCGTGGCGACTTCATTACTATCGGTCAAGATTGTTTTAGTTGCTCTTTATTTATGCATGTGATTCCAAATCGCTGACGCGGTTGAATATGTGACGCGTTTTTATTTTGACCTGTTACACTCAATTTATCCGATACAGTCTATTTTGATCATGGCAATAATCAGGGATCAAAATTAATTACAAGCACAACTCTAGCATCGACAACAATAAGGCTACCTGTCCCAAAATACCTTATCCGTAAGTGATACTTGACCAGGAAAATTTGGATTAAGCCTTTCTTCTGATTCCGGATACAACCAACGCGTTGGAAATACTCGTGCCGGCAGTGCAACGTCTACAGGAGTCTGGAATACACCTTCGACTGATGTAAAGTATGGTGTCGCCGGGGTATCGAAACGCCTGGCTTCAGTCCAACCTTCTGCCTCTTGCAATCCGGTCATGGATATCCATTTTTGTATGGCAATAAGCTTCAGTTGCTTTTCCAAATTGCAAGAGCCAAAATTTAAGCCAGCAATAAATTCTGCTGCACCTTCCGTGTTGAGATAATCAAATACAGCATGGATGGCTTGATTGAACAAGAATTCAGTGTTCTCTCCCGTATTGAATTTTAAGGCCGCTTCAGCTCTCAGAAAATACGATTCCCATGTACTCATAAAAATAACAGGTACATCAGCGGCGTAGGTAATCGAAGACGGATCGCTATAATCCTGCCTACTGGGAAAATCTATGAGGAAAACTTCGTTTTGACCTAAGCCAATTACTTGACCTGGATGATTTCTTTCTTCATCATACAATTGATGGAGCCTGGGGTCCTGTGTTTCATCCAAAATATCTATAACTGTTGTTGCAGCCTTTAAGAATTGACCAATGCCCGTTTGATTGTAGGCATACATTGGATTCTCATTTCCAGGTGTTCCTGAATATTGGATTTCAGCCTGATTCATTTCTAAGAAGTTGTCGTGATGGACGATGGCAATGACATTTGCTTGTACATCTTCCACATCAGTAATTCTCATAAGCATGCGCAGTTTAAGCGAATTTGCAAATTTTGCCCATTGTTTTACATTTCCATCAAACAGTATGTCTTCTTCTTCCATAGGATCCCCAACTTGCAGATTGATAATGGCAGCATCTAAAGAAGATATGAGCTGTTTATATATGAAGGCATCATCGTCGTACACAGCGTCGCGTTGGCTTCCGTTCGAATTTTCTTGAATGATCGAGCTGTACGGTAAATCTCCAAAGTGATCCACCATGTACTGAAACGTAAATGCTTCCAGTATACCTCCTACGGCTCGATAGGTTGCGTTTTCACTATTTTTTATGATATTAATTTTTGGCAAGGTAAACCGATACACTTGCTCCCATGCTCGGTTGTATTGTTTTGGACGCTCTCTAAAGCGACACCAATCGCCAGAGCTAACACCAGGTCCCCAGGCCCAATATTGAGCCCACAATGCGTCATATCTATTAAAATGGGCTTCGTATGCGTAACTGGTTGTCAGAAGGGCCTGAGTCAAAACTTCAGCTTCGTCTACTATAAATGCTCGGTCTTGGTCACTTGGTCCGTCTTGGCACCCAGTTAAAAAGGATATGGAAATGATTGCGATGAGGCAAAGCTGATTTCTCTGTTTGT
Source organism: Saprospiraceae bacterium (assembly GCA_028279185.1). Classification (GTDB taxonomy): domain Bacteria; phylum Bacteroidota; class Bacteroidia; order Chitinophagales; family Saprospiraceae; genus JANQSS01. The sequence goes on from JANQSS010000226.1 coordinate 140,192, forward strand.
TCACGTTGTAATATTTTGATTAGTGTACTAACGATTAACTTAATATGTTTGCCGATCCAAATGAAAGACAGTGTTGAATTGTACCTATTTGTTTATTCCAAAAACGAACCAAATGTGACCCATTAGTGTTGCAGAGTCAAATCTAATTTTTAGTGTGAATGGCGAAAGTTGTATTTAAGTTTGAACAGGAAGACCTAAAGCCGGTAACTGTCTTGAATGCTGATGTCGATGAGTCGATTCTGGATGTGGCAGAAGACAATGATATTCATCTCAATCATAATTGCGGTGGAGTTTGTGCCTGTAGTACCTGTCATATATATGTTGAGCGAGGTGGGGAGTATTTAGAAGAAATATCGGATAAAGAAGAAGATTTTATCGATAGAGCAATTAACCCTCGACTTGAATCTCGTCTTGGTTGTCAATCAATAATATTGGAAGAAGATGCTGAAATTGAGATTACCATTCCCGATCAGCGCCTCATCATTGGCCACGAGCATTAACGTGGTATTTAATATCTTGGAATTGTAAATGTTAAGGAGAATATGAGTTTTGATGATATAAATAACTTGCCAATTGAGTGGCCTGATCATGAGGACATAGCTATTGCGCTTTATGAACGATTTGGGGACGAATTCGGTGAGTCAAATATTTATCGCATTCGATTTACGGACTTATTAGATTGGATTTTAGAAATTCCACATTTCGTAGGGAAGCGTGAGGATTGCAGTGAAGGACACTTGGAGCAAATTCAGGCCTTATGGGTTTATGAATGGCGGGATAATCAATAACCCATATTCTATTCCGTTTCAGATAATGCGAGAACGTTTGTTCTCAATCTGATTTGTTTAGATTCAGATTTAAAATGTTGATCCACTGGTTTTATTGAATCTCATAAGGTGGCAAAATATTGCCATAATAGTCATGACATTGACGGTATTGTTGTGTATACTACCACCGGACGCAACGAATTGCAATGAGGCCTTTTATACATCATATATTCTGTTAGTAATAGCATTTGTTGGAATTGTCGCTGCCGGAAATATCCACAATGATATTTGTGATCGCACGTCCGACTGGATCAATAAAAAGCACAAGGTAATTGTAGGTCGCATCATGCCACTTACGCAGACAAAGGTGTGGCTAATGATCTTTTTTATTCTTGGGTTTACAAGTGCACTTCTTTTATCAAGCCTTTATAAAAATTGGTCCTTCGGTTTATACTACATGTTATTTGCATTATGGCTATTTGTTTACAACAAATGGTTAAAATGTCTATCTCTTATAGGTAACCTAAGCGTGTCAATATTCTGCAGCTGCGTGGTACTGGCGCCTTTATTCCTTACATGTTCGTCATGGGGTGGCATCGGTAAGGAGGTCGAATATTATAGAATCTATATTGCGTCATTCGCTGGATTTGCCTTTTTGGTAACATTAATACGTGAAATCGTAAAGGATATGGAGGACATCAATGGGGATCGGCAAGTCGGTTGTAATACATTTGTTGTTTCGAACGGCCTTCAACGATCCAGAACGCTCGTTTTTGCATTGTCAATTGGACTTCTGCTTTCCCTTGTAGTTAGTATTTATTTAATAAAAAGTCAGCAAACTATCTATCAGCTTTTGGCCCTTGGTATTTTTGTTTTGTTCCCTTTTGCTTGTTTTATACGAAACTTTTGGATCGAAAAGGTCGCATTGAGTCAACGTTGGTTGAAAGTTTTGATGATATTTGGCTTGCTTTCACTTGTTAATATTGCTTTTTCCATATGAACTATAAAATATTGCTCGCATCAGCGTCTCCACGAAGATCCTATTTACTAGATATGCTTGACGTTACATTTCGAGTCGCTTCGTCTAATGTAGAAGAAATTATTCCACCGGATATGTCGGGAAATGAGGCACCAGCCTATTTGGCCAAATTAAAGGGTGAAGCATGCATGCATTTGCTCGAATCAGATGAAATTCTCCTAGCTGCCGATACAGTTGTAATCCACAGGAATAAAATATTGGGTAAACCCGCTTCGCACTATGAAGCTAGGAATATATTAATGCAGCTGTCAGATGAAATTCATCAAGTGATTACCGGTGTTTATCTTTCTGACGGTGTCAAAACTATATCGTCGAGCGTCGCAACCACAGTACAAGTCGATAGGCTTTCAGAGGATGAAATAATGTATTACATTGAAAATTATGAAGTACTGGACAAGGCTGGTGCATATGGAATTCAGGATTGGATTGGTTGGGCAAAGATTAAAAGTATAACAGGTAGTTACAGTAACATTATGGGGTTGCCAACGAATAAAGTGTATCAACTGCTTTCCAACTTTTCAAAAGCCTGAGAAACCCAATTATCTTCTTCTAATTCTCGAATTAATCGAAAGCCTCTGTTTTTCGCCTCAAAATGAATTCTTTCTTTATCGTGTTGTAGGTATCCTGACAATACGAGTATTCCTTGTTTAAGCAAACGAGCTGCTATTGCGTCAAAATTATCGAGAATTACTTGACGGACGATATTAACCAATATGATGTCGAAATGATTTGTGTGATCAACACGATTCGCTTGCTTAAATGATATCTGTTTGCAACCGTTTTTGGACGCATTATCCGAGCTGTTTTCTATAGCAATTGTATCCTTATCCGTTCCCAGAATCCTTACTGCGCCAAGTTTTTCTGCAAGTATAGCTAAGATGCCTGTTCCGGTACCAAAATCAAATACTGATTTATTCTCCATGTCTATTTGCTGCATTTGTTTCACCATCATTCGAGTAGTGGGATGGTGCCCTGTGCCGAAGGACATTTTAGGGTTTATTTCGATTGTATGGTCATATGCCGATCCGTTTATTGTGTGGAAGGGTGCGTGAATCACGACAAAGTCATCAATATAAATCGGATCAAAAGAGGATTCCCATATCTGATTCCAATTCTTTTCCTCTTGGTAATTAATGACATGATTTGGCGCAGAAGGATATAGAATGGTGCATATATTCTTTATTTTCTCTGTAACATTGGGAGCATTGTATACAATTCGAAGGCGATCATGCAATTCTTCTATGCCGTTTATTTCGAAATCTGATAGGTAGGCGATAAGAATATTTGGATTATCATCCAAATTCCAAATTATTTCATGAATAATCCAATTATTCTGCGCCGGCATTCCATTTTACAGTTTTGAACGTATTCAAAATTAAACATGTGACGGTCATTGGGCCTACACCCCCTGGCACAGGTGTAATGTGCGAGGCTTTATCGACAACCTGTTCATAGTCTACATCACCAACCAATCGATATCCTCGTTTACGTGTAGGGTCATCTTTCCTATTAATTCCAACGTCGATAATTACGCAGTCTTCTTTGATCATATCCGGGCTAACAAACTCGGGAATTCCCAATGCAACGATCAAAATATCGGCAAGCAATGTTATTTCTTTTAAGTTTTTTGTTCGGCTATGCGCCAGCGTTACCGTACAATTTCCAACATCACTTTTTCGTGATAAAAGAATGCTTACCGGTGTCCCAACTATATTGCTACGACCCAGTACTACACAGTGTTTCCCAGAAGTTTCAATATTATGATGGCGCAGTAATTCGAGGATACCATATGGTGTAGCTGGTAATAAAGCCGGAAGTCCAAGCATCATTTTACCCAAATTAACAGGATGAAATCCATCAACATCTTTTTTAGGATCTATACGTTGAATTATTTTATGCTCATCAATATGATCTGGAACGGGTAGTTGAACGATAAAACCATCTATATCCGGATTGCTATTTAATTTATCAATTTCGACAAGTAACTGATCTTCTGATATTTGCGCATCAAAATGAATAAATGATGATGCCATTCCGACCTCTTCACAAGATTTAATCTTCGTTCGTATATATGACCGGCTCGCAACATTATCTCCAACAAGTACGGCCGCTAAATGTGGTTTTTTATGGCCTGATTTCACCCATTCCTCAATTTCTACTTTGAGTTGATTTTTGATTATTTCGGCAGTTTTTCGACCATCTATTAGGCTCATTTTTGAACAGTTTTAAGTGATTTTAAAGATTTTAAGGTAAAATTCGTCGGAATTACAACTTTTGACAGAAAAAAAGCAATTTTTTTTTTGATTTTCCTTTAAGTATATATTTTCTCGAAATTATTCATAAAGAACTGATAATCAATTTATTAATTTATTTAATGTATTTTTATTGAATCCTTCAAAAACCGGATTTTCGACCGAAAGTACTGTTTCTTAATGAATTATGCACATTTATTGAATTGTATCATTTAAATTTGCAGGAAATAATCTAACTAATTTTTATTATGGCAAGAAAAAAGATGACTGCAGCTCAACTTGCGAAAGAAGTAAAAAAGCAAGAAAGTGCCATCAAAAAAATGGAACGTGAGCACAAAGCTGCAAAAAAAGCCTTGAGAGATGCAAAAAAGAAACTCACTCAGGCTAAAAATGATGAGAAAAAAGCAGCTAAAGCTGCCACAAAACGTAAACCAGGTAGACCGAAGAAAGCTGCTGCCAAAAAAACCACAGCAAAACGCGGACCGGGCAGACCGAAGAAAGCTGCTGCTAAAAAAACCACAGCGAAGCGCGGACCAGGTAGACCGAAGAAAGCTGCTGCTAAAAAAA
>JANQSS010000276.1 GCA_028279185.1 Saprospiraceae bacterium
CTGCCTAGCGTATAGCTTGAAATAGACTCCTCAAACGGCTGATTCACCCCTTCGATCTTCACACTTGGCAATTTCAGTTCTAATGAAATAGGCACTGCCCAAAGTAATTAGCTTCCTTAAAAGGCGCTTCTATTTAGAGTGGAAAAAAAACTGTGCATGCCTGAAAGGGCGCCTAAATTAGGGTGGCGCTTTTATTAGAACATATACAGTAGACCACATGGGCATGGTGATGTTAAATTGATGGCCACAGTTAGTGACAAACTACTCACACGTGCGTATGCGTATGTTCCACATAGTACCGCTCCACGAAAGTTTTCTCTGCAAAATCTACTTTATTCATTGTTTCTCGAAACTTTTCTCCCTCGAACGTTTTCCGACTAAACGGTATACAACACACAATGTATACTTGTAAAAGGAGGAATGGCAAATGAGGAAATGGGATATGAAGAAATGGATTGAAAATGGTTGCCGATTATCGCCGCCCTCAAAATCATGCTGCACATTTCGGTTGATGGGTGCAATAAATGCCACCCTCGAAATGATGCCACATGGTAAAGGATCGATCAAGTTTAAAGTAGTCGTAATGATAACACTCGACCACACGAGTGATTCTAAGGACGACAAACTCAAAATATAAGCAGGCAATTGTCAATAGTAAGCTACCCTATCAGTCTTTGGAAGAGCTAGCCTACGTTTATGCTTCTCTGTAGTGTTCTGCACATGCACAGGACGTAGGTGGTGGTAAGCTCCAAGGTATAGATGCTGCCCTCGAAATCTAGCCGGCCTCAAATTGTCACCGCATAGAACAGCACCTCAAAATTAGGCGAGATTTCAAGGAAATACGTTAGTTGCTTTACAGATATAGTTAATTTCAAATTTACTAAATTTTCACCAGTTTTCAGCTTATTTCCTGGATAAGGCCACATAAAGAAATTACTAGGAAGATGATATCATCAAGTGGGGCAAGCCTTCGACCAGTGTAAATGAGATATTGTGATACAGACAGTGTAAAATGTAATAGCTCATCTT
>JANQSS010000279.1 GCA_028279185.1 Saprospiraceae bacterium
TTCTTGTCCCTACGGCGTTCATCATTGGGCAATCTAAGGAAGTGTAGATCATTCGTTGTCTGTTTTAGGCGTACGCCATAATCTGTTGCCGTAGATGACTTACTGAAATGTTATTTGCACAAGAAATATATTTTGTGTTGAAAAGATTTTGGAATTAAATTCAGCATTAGTTGAGCCGTGACAAGCTGGATATTATGGTTATAAAGTTTGAAGCAATGAAATGTGATTGATCATCCGTGTTAAATATTAAACGGATGCGTACCAAAAATATTTTCGGCAAATTTAAATGTAAAACTTTTTGACATTTGGTATTTTTACAACTCATGCCTGTACCACCTACATTCTATATGTTTCAAACTAATTTTCAAATACTTAACTATATAAAGCAATGAACGGAACACATAACATGTAAACATTAGAACAGGATTAGTTCAGCGCATGCAGCTTATTTCCTATGTCACGATTAGATTGAACGTTGTATTTCCATCACTAACACCCTGGGGTCTTCCTTGGGTCGCTCGATTGGCTTGTCAGCCACCCCACTTGCGAGGGACTGGCACGTCTTCTTGAACCAGTCAGTCTGTTTAGTCTGTTCAGAACAATTATCAGCTGCTTTCCTCCAACTTGCCATTTTGAATACTTTTGGTGATTGCCCACTACTACAACCACATTTTATAGGGAGACGCGTTACAAAGTTCAACATTTTGTCGCAATGAGGTAATCGCTGTCCAATGATGAGTGGGGCGAAAGGGGTGCCAACATGATGTAATCTATTTATGTACACTGGTTTACGATTGTAGTGATTTGACAATGCAGCTGCAATATGCAAAATGCAACAGATTTTCTAATCTGTGACGAATGGAAGTCATGCAATGTAGGTACTTACAATAACATTGCCTTATTCGGGTAGGGAGTTACCAGAAATTCTATGTCACGGTATGTTATGACTATGAATAATTATGAATATTTAGCTCGCACCGTGACAATATGAATATTAATTTTTTCCTGGTATAAACTGGTATTATCTGGTATGAGGTTGAATAAGATGCCTGCATGCACGTATAGTTAATTTCCTAGAAACATTTCACAATAAATTTTTAAACATCACTTCGTTTTTTTAAATCGAACAGATTATATAAAAATAAATGCACACCATCCGCGAATTAAATGCAGTAGGCAT
>JANQSS010000280.1 GCA_028279185.1 Saprospiraceae bacterium
ATCCCTTCAGATTGCGAAATATTCCCCATAATGTAAACAAACCTTACTTTTGCAATGAGCCATAGTATGAAAACTGTCAGCGTGGTTACCCTCAAACTCTTTGCACGTGAAGCAGATAGTCGGTGCTTTAATAGGAAATTTTCGCGGAATTTTTGCTTGCGTACTTTTTGCGAGTGCGATTTTTATAGTTTGTATTGTCCAGTATATGGATGCGTCCAAGATATAGCGGACATACCCTATATGCAAAGTATTCGGAAACGCCACGCGCGTACGTAGCAACGATCGTACAACAAGCGCTCTATCTCCACAACCAAGCGCACGATCAGGCTCAAACTTGGACAAAGATAAGTTCTAAGGTACTTATGAAAAGTGTTGCAAACTAGATTTTCGCGAAACATTCCTTACGGAGGGTTTTCTGAAATCCAGTCACATATATTTTCTTCACGCCTTTGGGTAATTGGGACGAGCCGGAGCGAGGCCCACACTAGAGATGTCAATCGATATTTTTCTGTATATTTCTGTTGTACGATCTTCCGCACCGTATATGTGTATGGTCCAAATTTGCGACATCCCAAAATTTCACCAGCGTATACTCAATATCAGTCAATGCACGAACAGACCATGCCCGCGCCCATAGCTTAATGTGGAAGTAAGCAATGACAAGCAGTTTAATAGTACTTCATGAAATGTTGCTCGTAAAGCAAGGATGGATTCCAGTCCTGCATCCAAGCGACCCCAACGTAGTCCATAAAAGGAATGAAAGCTTCAGCGTCGCAGAGAGAGCGTGCTCATCGAGCATCAGAAACGGCAGCCGAAAAAGAAGAGCGATTGAGAAAGCAAAGGATGACAGAGACATTTATCGATTCATTGTATATGTATTTCCTTCATTAATCTTCTTCATTAATTATTATGGCAGCTTTTTAAGTCATCGTGAATGAGTGACTTAAATTGCTATCATAAAATTAATATGGAACATTGTAATACTGAAGGAGTAATGTAAGTTACAAGGTTCGAATAATAATAGAGATAATCTGAAGGACTATAACATCAAATTTGAATTAATAATAAATAATAAATAAGCCTTTAATGGAATGGGTTGTTGTTGCACGTGTGCGTCTTGACAAAGAGGGAGCTAAATGGTATGGTTTGGCATACAAAAAGATGTTTGAAAAGTGTTGTTCTATCCTGAATTCAAAGTAAGAAAGTCACTTTATGGTGTTGTTAGGGTTAGGGTTAGGGTTACACCAATATTTGGGGGTGCAATAAAGAACTTAACAGAGCTCCTTGGTGTTACTATGGCA
>JANQSS010000284.1 GCA_028279185.1 Saprospiraceae bacterium
CAAGAATTTCTTTCAGGCATCTCCCATGAACTGGTATAAAGCTGTTAGTCTTGAACGTATATTGAAGGTTGAATTTTTGAAACGTTTGGCTCACCATAAGTTTCTAGTTGGCATTATAGTCCATTGTTTCACTCCTGAGCTCTTGAGGTGGATAGTGCTTATCTATGCTTATTAACTAAACTGTAAAATCTCTAATTATGACTTTAATGACAAGAATTTTCCTTCAACTGACTGCAATGCTCATACTTATAGTGACTACTCTGGGGATGACGAGAGATTGGGAAATACAAAAAAAACTGCGTATTATTTTCTGTATCCTAAGCTTTCAACACACTGAACTTTCATACCCACATTTTGCTTCATAGCTAATAGACTAGGTCTGGTCAAATTTTGATTATTAGGCCATACCTATTTGAATATACGTTTCTCGGACGGGCATACAATCAAAGGAGACCCGGGTGGCAGGGGGAGAAAAAAAAATGCGAATCTACAATGCGAAGTTGAAACATTTTACGACGCTTCGCAGACGACGCATCCATTTCCCTGATGTGCTACACATATGATATGTACACAAGAGCAGCTGTAGCTAGCTCGAGAACAAGAGATCTGCTGCTTTAGGCTGCACATGCACTATCGCTTACGTAGGCCAGCACCTATGCGTATATAATAAATTATGCGCCTTGCGAATACCGCGTTTATTATGGAAAACACTTGACCACACCTCCTTTTTTTTTTTGAAAACGTGACCCGCCGGATCCGAGAAACATATATTCAAATAGGTATGGCCTTACAATGTTGGATCGTTACAATTTTATGGCTTCTCATATATACAGAGGGCCAAAAAAATGCTTTACATAAAGCAGATAAAATTACGCGTATACGTATGCTATGTTTGAACGTTTGGGACTACAAGACGTACTTAACCCTTAGAGGACTGGCCTAGGTTAGTAAGAGTGGTTAGTTTAAGGTAGTAATTTAAGGCCACCCCAAACGAGACTTTAGTTTCCCGTCCACAGTAATTGCAAACAGGATGCGGGCGGGCGGTGTATTATGTATTATGTATTACTATGAATCTCATTATAAAATGCAGCCGAAACGTCGGCGACGAGCAAGCTCAAATTAATCTCCGATCATGTCCATGCTTTCTTTCGTACTTCCTACCCGTACGTCCTCGATCGTATACG
>JANQSS010000171.1 GCA_028279185.1 Saprospiraceae bacterium
GGCCTGGGGACAAGGCTAGTACTGGCAATTTGTTGGCTGCTCTACCTTAATTCCGTCGTGTAGGTGTATTTTAAATACCATTTTCTCATTTCCCATTTCGACCTCCCACGCACTTCTTTTATAGCATGAGCATTGTGTATCTACGTCGGAGAGCACGCCAAAAAAATAGCCCGACGGTCATCGTTACACTGCGGAGCGCCTGCTCTCCCATGCAGTGTAACGTTAATGCGCGCCTGGATCAGTATAGAGCTTAGAAATCTGAGCAGAAGAAAAGCAGGAGGACATCTAGCTACTATAGGTACACACCAAATAATCATCAGAGATGCCAACCTCTTTTGCTGGCAGGAGCGTGAGATCCTCAGACTACTTGGCCACACACCAAAAACTGGCCGAATGTCTTGAAAATGCATGCTAATTCTGTGATAAAATTGTATATAATATCACTGTTCTTAGCCAGTTCTTGACTTCACTTGACTATAAATATATGGATAGAGCTCGTGGAGAGCTATCTTCTGATACTCGAACAGTGATATTCCAATTAATTAAAAATAATACGCGGAAAAATCGGTGAAGGTCTGAAATCGCTAATAATGGCCATAATTGCTGGCCCGGAAAAAAGTGACTCTAAAAAGTAACAGGTTTGGCTAAAAACTACTATCTAGTTATTTTCATGGGGCAGTACAGATAATCGAGATATAAAACCACAAAAGAGCACATGCTACTACAGTTAGCGATTCTGGACGATTTTTATCTTCTTTCTGTAGGTTGTTGAACTCCAAAGTATGGATTCTACAGCCTCTTACAAGTCGAATGGCTTTTGTTCGGATGGAAACGGCCAAGTGGTTTGCGAGATATTGCAATTTTTTTGACTCTATATCGCGCAAAAAAATTTCGCTAATTTTACATAAAAATTTTGGTAGGCACGCCCATGCGCACCTTTCGTGTATTCCGGCAAGAAGCACGTGCTTTTGTAAAATCATATATCTCGGCAACTGCTTGACGTATATTCTTGCGCCAAAATGACCAGAAATGAAGGGAGATTTTGACCAAAAGGTATATTAAAGACTTGCATATACAAAAAAATAAATGTAGGACAGTAAATTGGATGCTTTTATGTGAGTCTATGAGTTGCCAGGTTACGAAAGTGTTATACATGTGGTTGGTGTTGGGGGGGGGGGGGGGATGGAAATAAAGGTG
>JANQSS010000308.1 GCA_028279185.1 Saprospiraceae bacterium
TTTGAGCGAATCCCAAAGGTCTAAAGCTTGTGATGATTTAGTGTAATATTTGCCCACTTTTTCGAGGATATTCTGAGGACCAGACTTTAGTTGTGGCCAAAATCTAATATTGGGGTTTTGGGTACGTCGGTGATTTGATTCAGATGGGGAGGATGGAGATCCAATCTATTGAGAAGTTTGACTTAGTGTTCGTCAACAGCTGTTTCCTTACCCATAACTCAACACACTAAATGCCTTTAACCAATAGGCCAACTGCAACAGCTTCACCTCATGCCGAGATAGAGCAATTTTTTCTCACAGGATCGCTAAAAGCTTTATATAGCAATGATTTTGATAGTTCAAAACTCGAAATTCTTCAAATCACACACCATCCGTAGTTATTGAAGATTGCATGTCTAGCATTCACCAGGTACTGGAGCGGAATTACACCAAAATAATATGTCTAAAAGTATAGTTTATATGCTGCCGAATAAACTATACTTTGTTTATCAATATGCTTACTATGAAGTATTCAAAAGTCATTCTAATAAGCTTGCTCATCTAACTATTTTTATCTAGACTTTAGATATTTTTATCCAAATACCAATAAATTTTTTTTGAATAATTCTCTCATTCACTCTCATGAATTAGCTCTGAAAATATCATGATATATAGCTTTTAGCACTATGTGCTTAAGTGAACTAAGAGTATAATTATAATTAACTTGTAGAAAATCGATAATGTATAGGTTCATTTAAATAGTGCTAAACAGTTCAGTAAATAGTATTTATTGTATTTATCTAAATCAATATTTTACGTATTATTTTATATAGCAACTTTACTAGCTGTATGCAAGTACTTGAGTAAAGTCTTGAGTATTATAAATACTCTGGGTCTGTAAACTGAGGATTGATGCTTTTAAGCAAGTAAATGTACTCAAGAAGAGCAATTTTTAAGCGCAGCTTTGATTGGCTTATGGCCTGGAAGTATTACTGTGAAAAGCTTTCAGGGTAATTGTATTTAAGATCGTGTTGTTGCAAAGTATATATTCTTTATTTTGAGACACCAAAAGCCATGCCATATATAGGTTCTGCCGATCCTGTGAGAAAAAATTGCTCTATCTCGGCATGAGGTGCTTATCGCTCGATGTTTGTCTTCTCTGAAGAAATGGACTCCATTTGGATTAAGGAGAAACATTACGTTTAAAACAATCCCAATCAAGCCGCATTAACTTCCCCTAAACTTATTTCCGCTTCTTCACTAGGTGGGATTGAAGGGGTTGGGACCTCAGAGCCTATTTCCAGCTTCTGGCGCACCTGTTGCTCTATCTCCTCGGCAAATTCTGGGTTATCGGCCAAGTACTGAATCGTATTTTCCCGTCCTTGCCCAATGTTGTTCCC
>JANQSS010000311.1 GCA_028279185.1 Saprospiraceae bacterium
GAATACAAGAATTACAAGCAAATATTAAAAATGAACATTGAAGCCAAAGGTTACAATAGTTATTGTCCATCCAAGAAATCTGGTACCATGTATTATAATAATCCCTTGATAGTTACTGGGGAAAAAAAGCCTTGGACTAGTGTATAAGTTGTTAAACAAGATAGGACTAGCATGTTATGCTCAAGGCCTCCGAGATAGAGGTATGAAATTATTAGATTCTTTTGGCATTACTAGCAGCATATTTCACGTTAGATGGCATGGCAGTTTTTGGGCAAAGGTGAGGTCAGCAGTGAAAAAACTCAATCCTATGGCTTTTTGGTGAGCTACCTTTGACAATCTCGATTTCAGTTGGCCAAAAAATTTCAGGTGGTGGTCAATTAAAGTGAATGTTACATTTATTAACATAACTTTCTAATAAACCATTTAATGACAATGAGTGTAAACGATCTCACAGAAGAACATTTTAAGTTAGATACTGACAACCCTGAATGTTTTCCCAGTTCACTTACAAACTCAGCAGGTTAGAGAAACCCATGCCGCATTGGACTCCAGAATGTTCAGATGAAGTGGTGGTTATCCTAAATAAGTCCTTGTGGGTGGGTGACCAACAAACATATGCAATAATGACAAATCTAAAAAATAAATATCCTGATCAGTATCCCATACCAGGAGACTGGCATATTATGAAAACTGCTGCTGAGGTAATCAAGGGTGTTATAAATGATGGAGGTTTTAAGGTGTTTGCAGATAAATGTGGTCACAAAGGTTAGTCAATGGCAAGACTATGAGGCTTTTTAAAATCAGCAGTACTAGAGTTTAAATCAGCAGACAGGGATGAGGAGTTTTGGGAATAGATAAAACGCTTGAGTAAGAGTAGTGACGATGAAATATGGTCTCAAATGTTGATTTATCTACATTGGCTTGTTTTTTTTCTGTTCGTTCAGGAAATTGGATACTTCGAAATTCATGCTTAAGAGTACTAACTGAAATTTTCTTTGCATATAGTAGGGATAAATATGCCTTACAGAAGTCCTGGAAAATTTTGAGAACAGCTATAAGTTATAAAGGTTCCACAGCTTAGCCTTAAACGAAGCCCAGGAGTGTATTGTAAACAGAAAATTGAAACAAATTACTACCAGACCATCTCATTTTAGAATGGTGGAGATGGCTGACTTCATGGCTTACTTAGATGAGGTTGTTACTGGATTAGACTCGCATGCATTTAAAATGAAAAAAGAGAAAGTTTTCAATAAGAACCTGATTTGGCAAAACCCGCCATATTGCTATTTCCACGAAAATCTAGATAGTGCTATTGATGCCGATTGCCCGCTCCGTTTCTGAGATACACGGCTTTTTGCGTGCGCTTGCTCGAACTATTACTTGGGAGAAATTATGTTTGAAAGACGTTGCTATGCACCGGAGTCTCCGTATACTATGTGTATTCGTTAATTGAATCTGGACGACATTGGGTGGAGCCGTCCAAAAAAAATGAAACAAGCGAGCGACTCGACGCAAAGATGCCCTATGTAAGAACAGTTCCTTCGTCTTTCAACGTTGGGCTCGAGTTGCTGGGAATTCCAATTAACGCCCATAGCAACGTACTTGCAGCTGCCTGACTTGAACGATCGACGCACTTGAAAGTTCAGGCTTATGGTGCTCAGGTAAGTCGGTGGTAGAAGGTAGTACTAAGGACAAATCGTTCATATCTGCAAAATTGTTGATTTCGCGATTTTATGACTTATGATTGCGCAATGCTCGTGATATGGCGGGTTTTCGCAAATCCAGTCACAAATATTCCGTTTACTTTAGTTGATGACAAACATATTTTATGCTTTCTTATGTAAGGCAATATACATTAGTACTGAATTAAAGCAAAAACGGAGAAAGACAGAAGCTTAAAACATGACTCTGCAAAAAATCACCACTAAATTAAATCAAGCTACGTTATTGTCAAGTGCATACAAAAATCTGTTGAACCCAAAGCAAACATTCCCTCTACCACTAGCTTTGTGTAATCCCTGTGGCCAGATACAATCATGCAACAAAACTCATTCAAGGATGTCATTCAAACCATTTTTCCTAGTAAGCATATATTTTTAACACAAGGTCCAACTTTTCAATCAACCACACAGTCAAATATCCATGAGTTAATTTTTTTGCTTCATCAGCCACCTCCTCCAGATATCATGACATTTTCATTATATGCTAAATACTTATGGACAAAATCATAATCAAACTGGAGCAAGTGTGATTAAAATAGTGGTCGACAAACCTGCATATCTGCCCAAGACTTACTCCACGAGACTCGCTAAATAGAACAGGAAAACTAAACATTGAGGATTGTTGTATAGGTGATGAAGAAATGGTTCCCCACTGCACCAAATATCAACAGATGCTGGCAAATGAAACCTTGAATAAAAATTCCTATCATATATAATGGATCACATATGGTAGTGTTAGTCAAATGCCAATATAGATAATTCTAGATTATGAGGAACTTGAGTGTCCTTGTGGTAT
>JANQSS010000176.1 GCA_028279185.1 Saprospiraceae bacterium
GCTCACAAACACTTGAGAGTTGCCGCCCATCACAGAGCTGAGCATGGCAGCTGTTCTGCAAAGCACTGTATAACTTAGCACTGCATAGAGCCTCCCCTAGACTTTCAAAGAGCTCTAGAGACTAGAGACTCACTTGTCAGACTACGCCCCGAATCGCATAGCTGCAGGGAAAGGTTCGTGCACTTCGTTGTATCTATTGTCAATTGTAATTTCGCGGCTGCTAGCGCTGCATGTATGGGATATGCATGCATTAGCTATAGTCAGAGCGATATCGGTATAAATCCCGGATAATCGGCCATACAGCTGCAGCTAGATAGACGGATGCATTGCCCGCCACCTACTCAGATCAGTGCCGCTAGGGTACGGTAAGCAGCGACTCGTAACATACGTTGACGTGTCCCCCATGGCTTCTAAACTACAAGATACGATGAATAACAAATTATATCGGTAAATTTACTCACATTCATAGACCATTAATCGAACCTCCTGTCACTTCTTGCTCCAGATCGTAGCTAGCTAGTCTCGAAATTAACTATAACTCGGACCATGTGCTCACGTGACAAGCCATGCCGCTATAGCTATATATAACGCTATAATTAAGAAAAGGGACCACTTAAATTTTCATTTTTCAAAAATTTTCTAATTTTCTGTACAAGTTAATGTACATAAAAAACACTGATTAACACCTATTTTCCGAAAATTGCCATTATGACCCTAGTCTATAAAAATAGTCATAACTTGCATGGCTATTTTTTCTCGAAACTTCACCATTGTATTTTACACAAACAGAGCTACGTTTCGTATTTATTCATGCTAAAAACTCGATTTTGATGAAATAATATCCCAAGTGGTCCCATAATAGTATTATCGCAATGCAATTGCTTGGCATAAAAATCAATTTTGGAGTCTGTGAAATCATTTAAATACATAGTCAATGTTACAATGTCATCTGAAAGATAGCTTGGTTTGTTTAGACTTGACAGTGGAGAACTTTCCATTTTTCTTCGCTTGCTTCTTGGCAAACTGCTGCTGTTCTTTGCG
>JANQSS010000178.1 GCA_028279185.1 Saprospiraceae bacterium
GGGATGGCAAAAATGCACAAGATGAACGCGTTGCAAGTGGAATCTATTTTTATACACTCACCGCAGGCGAATTTACCGCCACGCGGAAATTATTAATTAGAAAGTAGGTCTGGTGCTTACAATACCTTCGCCATTTTTGAATGCTTCAGTTGAATGAGAATATAGTGTTGATCTACCATTGATCTGTGATATTGTAGGTTTACAGGAATAAAAATAGTTTCAGGTTTTTGCTGAAGTGTTTTTAATTATCATTAATATGCATTGTGATTGGGAGTCCACTCTTCAGTCCCGTAGGGACGATATGTTTATAGAACAAGATTGACCAACACTTCTTTAGTCCCGTAGGGACGATATGTTTATCTTGTGGGTCTAATATACACATATCGTCCCTACGGGACTGAAGAGAGTTAGGATAACGTTTTTCTATAAACATAGCGTCCCTACGGGACTAAAGACACACCAATAACAGTTTAATTTCCTTAAGTTGACGCCTATTGTACTACAACATACAGGCAATTTAACAGAAAATCTATTTTTGGCGAAGGTATTGTGCAAAACATCTAAAGGATAAAGCAAATAACAAACCGCTGAAATAAAAACATGAAAAACAGAATAATCACTACTACACTGATACTGTCTTTTCTTTTTCTACTTTCTGGATTGGTTTATAACGTTATTGCACAAGAGAGTTGAGGTGCGTGAAGCAATCCCGCAATCCCACGCGGCGGGATAGGTGAAGTCAGTCTGACTTCAGAAAACAAGAAATTCCAAGTATCAATTAGCACGATGCGATGGTTTGATGCACAAGGTGGACACTTTGAAGACGAAGGAATATTCCCTGACGCTGAACAAGTGGTACAAAAAGTACCTAAGCATAGACATCGCGTTAATCTAAACATATATCGTACTGATATCGGAATCAAATATTACTTTACGCCTCGGTGGATTTTGGATGTAAACCTACCTTATGAAACCAAAATACAGGAAACTAGTGTAGAGAAAATCGATCCTGTCACTGAGGAACAATGGCAGGCAATC
>JANQSS010000012.1 GCA_028279185.1 Saprospiraceae bacterium
GACTCGAAAATGACGCACGTTAACTCCAATCAAATTGCGATTATCACACATTGACTTATTCCATTTAAAGCGCTCTTTCTAAATACGTGTGGAAAAAAGTAATAGGCTATGATGCAATTTGTTTATTGGCTCCACCCCCCACTCTATACGCGAGTGTTCACACTT
The DNA here is from genome assembly GCA_028279185.1 of Saprospiraceae bacterium. Classification (GTDB taxonomy): domain Bacteria; phylum Bacteroidota; class Bacteroidia; order Chitinophagales; family Saprospiraceae; genus JANQSS01. Next base: position 166 of record JANQSS010000012.1, read on the forward strand.
TGGAAGAGTTTTGACGCACGATCAATATGAAGTTCGAAAGATACGGTGCAAAATAGATCAAAATTATTATTTTCACTGGAAAAAGGTTGTAAGATAAACGATTTAGCCAATAAAACAAAATGATGAATTTTTCAGCAAACTTTTAGTAGACATGCATGTGTGACTATGTGAGGACAGTTTAAGCGTTGTGTGAATACCGAAGTTCCTCTCACTTCTTCATATGTAAAACTTTGCTGACTCATATCCATGCCGCTCCTCTCCATTGTCAGCCTACGACATTCACCATCATAATATTATTTGTGACCAGATTTGAGAAAAGGGGGAACTTCGCGCTGTGGCCGAATTTTTGTTTTTAATCGCGCATAGCTTTAATGTGGCTATTATTCAGCAAGCGTAGCAATCATTGCACTACGCTTGCTGAAAAATTAGCGCCCCGCCCATTTCCAGCTGGGGCGTGGCGATCACCGGTATCGCACACAATCGAAAATCGGCCGTTTATCCTCACCTTCAAGCTCTGCCATTTCAGGTAGGAACATAACTACACTTTATAACGTTGGGGTGCCTATAAACCAAGAATAAAGCCTAAGGCTCTTGGTACCTTTGAGGTTGAAAATTACCAAAAATTAGCGTTCAGCGCAAAGTGCCCCCGTTTCTCAAATCCGGTCACATTTGGTTGACCAGAGAACATATTCTCAGTGCCACGATTTCGATTGTGTTGGGGGCAAAATGGGTTAAATTCGTCTCCTTGTGCAGCAAGTTCCGTTACTTCATCTCTTTCGGACGTTGGACCAGAATAAAACCCAGATCCACGAGGATCATATCTTCCACAAGCAAGCCAATTCAAATGTCTGTCACCTGTGTTGTAGACTAGTATGGTAGCGCGATTATCACATGATGTCAAGGCCACAAGCGTAGAGCATAATGGCAGAATGACGTTCACGAGGGAGTCATAAGCTAGTCTGATGTGGGTATTGTGATGAAGAAGTATCTAAAAGAACATTCTATCAGCATAAATCCAAAGCATTGAGTAATGACAAGCGAGTGTTTCATGACTCTTCAGGCTCAAAATCTACTTTCAATTGAGTGCCAAAGCCAGGATCCAGTGCCCCAGGGATCTGCGAGCTCTCCATGTGGCGGTGAAGAAGTCATGAGTGACGGTAAGTTTTAGGTGATATATACCAGTTGCAGCGTGCACGTTTAGCTA
>JANQSS010000180.1 GCA_028279185.1 Saprospiraceae bacterium
AACGGTCGAACGACTTTTGCACACCATACGCTCTCGCGGAAATTAAATTCGCGCGGAAATATACGCGGTGCCACAAACGCAATACATTTTTTGGAAAAAAATTTATCCCCATAATATGTTTTGTATGGTGTTTTGAATGAAACTTTCCGCGTGCATAACTCCGGAGCTACATTGCCGAAACAAACGCCAAAATTATCGCCATTCATTGCCCTATTTTACCAATTTTTTGGAGGACTTAAGAGTTTAAGATACATCCCGATATTTTGATAGTTTTAAAAATCAGAGGTTGGAAATCGCTACGTAGAGAGAGAATATGAAGCAGCAAAAGAGAGGCCAGGATTGGCAACCAAAGCCGAGGAGCTGTTAGAGGGAACAGGTTCCTCCCAGCTTTTTGACGCTGCAAGAGAATAACGAAGCCTACTTGACTTGGTTTAAACAAGTTGGTTCCACCACTCACGTCTCCTTCATTTTCTCGTGCAACGTTAGCTAAGGAATGACTAAGGAGTTGCCATGTTGCATACTCCTGTTCTTCGTTTTCCACATCAAGGTCATACACATGCGCAAGCTCAGGCTCGCAGGCCCTGCATGTCACTAGTTCATATACACATATTATTATGGCACGTCCGCGCCGCTATATACATTGTACGGAGTGTGCAATATATTCCAACACCAGCTTAGAGGCCGCATGTAAGAACTTCTGTGTGTCACGTGCAAGGGTGCTGCAGGCCGCACGAACTTCGCGGCATTGCTACAATAGAGATTTAAAGAAGAGCTCCTCGTTCATCAGCGAGCTGTATCAAAAGGCCAGGCTAACCTAAAGTGCACTAGCTGCGGAGACAGAAGGGAAGAATGTAGGCGCTGTTGATATGCTTAGTCACCTACAAACAGAACACTAAGAATTTCCATTCCTCCATGTTGCATACTTAAAACTTCCTGCTGTAATGTTTTCCACATCAAAGTCGTTAACTTAGGCTGGCCCCAAACCTGACCCTGCATGTCACTAGTATTCACATTGTCGATACGTAAAAGTCATGTGACCATTCCCGCGTTCACGCAATTGCGCTTTTCGCGATTGCTATCTGACGAACGGCGGAATTTTGTGTATTTACCCCGCGCGCATGCGCAAGGGGTAAAGCAATCGGTCCACGAAAATCGTCAAACCAGATATCGAGGTGGTCCCTAAGTGCGATCAAATCAGCGAAAAACTATCTTCTTTCTGCGCTAGGCACACGCCACGAGCGATAATACTGGCCACGCCTATCGACAACTCCCAGCACAAGATAATATTATAGGAAGATGAGCGGCTTCGCTCAATGTAAATGAGTACAGTGTAAACCTCATCAAAACATTACCCGCATAGGCATGTCGCAACCTACCAAAGGATTGATCTACCAAGGAAGACGAAATGGCCTAAATTACCAAAGATTGGGCATGAACAGTTCTGGCTTGTCTAAGTACCAGCTTACTTTCACTGATATATAGGAGGACACAAGCACAGTAATTTTCTGTCCAGCATGCTTTTTCTAATGACTGTTTTCCGTCATTGCTGCATGGATTACACGCGATTTTTGATTTTGGGCGCAGTTAGGAGGTCAAAGGTCACTTTAACTTTTTCTGTACTCAATAAGGTTGATAAGTGTAGTATTAAATGATGATAGGCTGGGGTATAGTCAAGCTCGAGAAAACAAATTGCGTGTCATGGTCATCATTTCAACGAGAATATATAAAGTTAGCCAAAAATGCAGCAGACTCATACAAGTAAGGATGAATTCAACAGTGGAAACATGTAATACCTAGGTAGTGTTAAAGAGAACTTTTAAGTTGTGTGTTCTTTTCGCTCTCTTCGCTTTGGGTGGCATTGTTTGGGGATCCTGTAAGTTTCTTTTCGTTGGCCTTCCCTGAGGAGCCATCTTTGTACCTTTGGAGAGGCTTTTCCTTCTTCTTTGAATTCCTCCACTGTTTGTTTTGATATACTTACCTCTTCTGCCACTATGACTCCAGACATGTCCTACAATTTATATTAAAAGGACATACAACAAATTATCCTTTATATCCTAT
>JANQSS010000021.1 GCA_028279185.1 Saprospiraceae bacterium
TATCTCCTTTGCCGCTAGCTCGAGGTCGCTGCTACCCATTAACACATCAACGACATGGGAAATATTCTGAATACCTTGCTCTGCTTTGATTCGTATAAGTTCGGCTTCGATGCGCGCATTAATCGCTTCTATTAGCGCTTTATCCAAAATAGAGTTAGATTCTTGGGCCATTTTTTGTGCTCCGTTTTATACACAATAATTTTTCAAGTCCGGGAATCTAAAGTCTACAATAGCTTTGATTAGGCTTTCTTGCAGTCGACAATACCAATAACCAGCAACCTTGGGATTATAAATTGCATGCTCTTCATCCATATGCCATTCAATCAAAGAGTGCAAGGGACCTGGTGCATTATGTTTATGTACTAATTCTTCAAGGATAACGACTGCTTTTTCAATATCCTTTGGGTAGCCTGCTTTTCCTTCTTTATAAAATCGAGCCAGCTCATGTTGGCACTCAATCAGGTACTTGGAAGCACAAAACTCATAATACTCTCTGGCTTTGTCAATATTCTGATTGCCATCATCAGTTTTAACTTTATCAGATTCATAAAGACGACCAAGTCTGGATATATAGTAATAAAAAGGCTCGTTTTGAGACTGGCGATGTAAAGAAAATGCCCGCTCATAGTAGGATTTTGCTAATTCGATATTTCTTTCAACAAATTGCCCACGTTTATATAGCACTCCCATCAAGGCCATTGCATCAGGATTTTTCTTTTCGGCTTGGCTCTGAACATAGTCGAATAAATCTTGCTTGTTCTTGGTAAGCGGATTGACATTGCCAGTTTCACTCATGACCCATAAGTACTTAATAGCATGTTCATAGCGATCGTCAGAGCGATTAACTAAGGTAGTACATGCATTGTAGTAATTCTCCTCTTCCACATAAGATCGCAGATATAAATCATCGGGAGCCTGGTAGCAAAAGCGGGTCAGTTCTTCAATAGTTGTATTTTTAAAAGAGATTGATCCAGCATAACTTATCGATTGACAAAAAAAGGACCAACAAAATATTGCGATTACAGCTGAAAATAATCTTTCCACTTTAATCGCCTTATGTGATATCCAGCGCTGTTAAGATAATCACACCAATACATCCCCAAAATATCATTAGCAAAAGAATATAAATCATGGAGCCATTTTCACTGCCCGGATTAATTCCTAACAGTTTTAGCAAACCCCTTACCAACAAATCTGGAACAAAGTTAACCCACTTCACTATCATTGACACAAGGTCAAACAACAACTCAAACATAGTTTATATTAAATAATCTTAATTTGAGTCCAATAGTACAATACATTCAGAGACAAACTGAATTTTTTATTTTAATCAGTTTTTCACTCAAAGATTAATAAACGCTTGTATACGCCACCCACTTATCATAATCGCCCACCGGCATCATCGCGTTGCGGCGGCAAGCCTACTAGTCCGGTACCTTCCTGTGCATATTGACAAGTCATACTGACTTGATGGCCGATATAATTGTTCAAACGAATATTCATTTGATTAATACGACCAAATGTCGGTTCATTAAATCCAGATTGCGGAAAAATGGAGGAGCGTATTGATTTACCTAGACTAAATTCGTTATCCCAATTAGTTGTCAAGCTAAACGTATATTTACCCAGATTAGTCAATGAGGCTTGTCCAGTGCGTTCAGAAGAACGCGCAAAAGGCAGCCTGTAAATTAAAGGTAACTGCTCACCA
>JANQSS010000036.1 GCA_028279185.1 Saprospiraceae bacterium
AACATGCAACAATTGGATAAAACAACCTGTAACGAAGCAAAGCTTACATTCAATATTTGAGGCTAGAGTGTAAAACATTTTTTTTAGCAAATAAAACACTATATTAAAGTAACATTTAACGATTTTAATCTGCTCACATAAATTTAAAAATACCTACTACATAAAAACTTGTAAGACAGCTTTATGGCTACATATAAAAACGCATCGTAACGATTAATCATAGATACACTAAGTATTACAGATACGATAACACACTACGGTAATAACGACGACACATACAATGCAGTAAGATAAGATGTTGAATACTTACTCTGGCCACACAATTGACCCAACCCCACCCCCGACGAAGAACACGAAGCCTGCAACTAGGACCAGCGTAAATCTGAAAGACAAAGCATTAAAATCACTTTAATTAGCCACGGTTTAAGTAGAAAGGACAGCAACCGGCTTTTCCTTACACAGCACCGGCAAAATTTAACTAAACAAATTATTGCAAATATATCATGAGATACTAACAACTTGCACGTTAAACTCTCCATTTTGTCTAGGAAACACACCAGGACCAACATCACATCGCGACATACACAGGAACAATTCGAGGAAAAAGAGATAAACATATACTCATTAGCATAAAATTCGCGTAAAATTTTACCCCAATATAAAAATCACCTGTACTGGCAATTTTACGTGATGACAACCCACAAAATTTTCCCAAAATAAGACCCTAATAAAGCCCTTGAGGATTACAGTTGTTTACAGTTGTTTAATATCTTTACAGATTAGCAATGAGTCGAAAACAGCTTCAATAAAAATACGCTTTGAAGATGCCGCCTTACCTGCAGCAACTGCCGTCTAGCGGTGGTTCAGTGCATGACACAACAAAAAGGAGCGCCGGCACGCGAACACGACTGACACACCTGCGTCAACTCCATACAAAAACGGCATAACAACAACGGACATAAAAATCTCACGATAATTACCCGGATTACGAATAAGGACTAACGCGCCGTCATTTCTTCCCAGCCTTGGAAGGGATTTAAGGATTTAATGGAGATCCCCCAAATAAGAAATCTCTGTTTACATCACGAACTTTCGGAAGTTAATGGACATCCCCAACTAGGAAGTCTCTGTTCACATCACGAACTTTAAAGGATACATTTTGAGAATGCTACACCAGACTGTTAACGGACTCACATTCGAGATGTGAATTAACTCTTACACATTAGAGGTGTATTACTCTAAAGTGACTCGAGGTCACGATAAAATGGATTCGAGATCCAACGACTAGAGGTCGCGCTATGTGCCCTGAATAGAGTTCAGTAATGGCTACACCGCCCCGGGACTAGAGGTACCCGCCTGCAGAGAGGAGTTTTCACACCTAACTTGTATTCAGCGATTTGAGATCC
>JANQSS010000038.1 GCA_028279185.1 Saprospiraceae bacterium
ACATTTCACACATAATTATGTGTGAAATGTCCGGTAACTGCCTCCGTCTGGAAATACCCTCCCTTACTCTATTTGCTACCACAGAACTAACCTTCTCCCAATTTTGAGACTGATCGTGGGCTTCACCTTCCTGATAGAGCGCTTTTTATACGCTCGCGCTACCAACATAAAAATTCCAGAATTTAACCGTTGCGTAGAGTGCATCTGTATACTATACGCATACCTGCGTTCAATTATTGTTGCAATAAGGGCGGAGTCGAACAAAGGCCCGAACATTGCCATCTTAGCACTCAAAAGGTATGTCTTTGTCGACGAATACGACCGTTAATCCGCTCGCACGAATTCTAATTAGCATGCCTGCGAGCTGAGTCTAGACCAAACAGAGGGCTATAACAAGCTGCCGTCGCGTCGTAGACGTGATGGTAATTGACGTCGTAGCGTTTTGACGTGAAGCCTTGCGTGAAGTTACGCCTAGGTCGTAGGTACATGAAGCGTGAAATTTAATACACACGCGAAAAAACGGGTAGGCTGACGTAATGTACTTTGTTACAGATGGCGTGCCTATGGCACGCCACCTGTAACAAAATATACGACGCGCTAATTTGACGCGGAAAAGGCCTCCCAGCGCGTCACGACATACGTCCATCTTACGTCACGATGTCCATCCCGCACGTCACGACGTCCATCCCGTCATGTCATGAAGTCCACGTCACGACGTCTATGTTCCCAACGAATCTGAATCTTCGGTACCGTACTTCACGATCACGTAGGAAATCAATTTTTTAATAATAATGACATCACATCTGCATACCATACCGATGATATGACCATCTTATTCACACGAGGATAGTTTGAGCAAATAATTACTGTAGTTTGCGCCAATAATGATACTAAATTTTATGCGCATGCGCATATGGTTTTATACCTCGTGGCAAAACGTCATCCTCTGTGCTGCTGGAATTTCGAGAGTCCAGGAGGCAAATAAGATGTTCCCTGGACCAAAGTCTTCTCCATATTTTCGAAAATAAACTGAAGACAATCACAGGGGATAGCAGTGTTCGACTTTTGATCGAATTACGTTAAAACCCCACAAGAGAAACCTCAGAGGTTTTCTCAGAAGTGGCAGCTATTTGTGGATGTGAACGAAAAAAAGGAGAACGATCTTCTGAAGGCTGTACCACTCCCAGCGCTATCTCCAGCAAAACTAAGCTTATTTTATTTGATATATAATTACCAGAAGT